>CAWKNG010000009.1:0-22733 GCA_963851015.1 uncultured Actinomycetes bacterium | reverse complement strand
ACGCGAACTTGTGGTCGAAACCCCGTGATAGGCGACGCGGAAGACGAACTTGCACAGGGTGATGCCGCGCTCGGGGTGCTCGAGCGTCGGGGTGACCAGGTAGCGGCCCTCGGTCACGGCTCGGGTCACGAGCTCGAAGCCGTCGCGGGCGCCCGGTCCGCGGTAGGCCGTCTCGATCTCGATCTCCCGGCGCACGAGCGGCTTGCCAGCACCGAGGAGGGGGAAGGACAGCCGCATCGCCTGGTAGGCCATCGCCAGGCTTGCCGGGCTGCCCGGACCGGCGTAGCGCAGCAGGTCGTCAAAGCGGAAACCGAGTGGCGATCCCTCGTCGGCCACCCGAAGTCCATCGCTGCGAGGAGCGGTCATTTCCCGATCGTAAGCCGAGCTCGAGCCGGCGGCGGGCGGCGCGACCGCCGGTGGCGCCGCAGCAGGACTTCGAAGAGGCGGCGCCTGCCCGCCGGCGGCGATGGATGAGCGCGGCGCGAGCGCTCAGCGGCGCGGCGGAGGTCGTCGCTGTGCTCCTGGGCTGCGATCTGACTGAGCTGCGGGTTCATCGTCGGCTCCTCGGGTTGCGAGTGATCCATGGCCCGCGAAGCTATGAGTAAGCCGACCGACCCGCATCGGCAGATCGCCTCATCCTTCGCCTTACGTTCCCCCGCCGTTCGCTTACGTCGGGGACTCGGACGGGCCCTGGGACGGCGGTGATAATGGGCGGATGTCGGGGCCCGTATCGAGTCCGCGGTTCATCGGTCGTGACGCCGAGCTCGCGGCGCTCGACGGCGCACTCGCCCGTGCCGAAGCCGGCGAGGGAGCCGTCGTCTTGATCGCCGGCGAATCCGGGATCGGCAAGAGCCGCCTGATCGCCGAGTTCAGTGCCGGCGCTCGCGCGCGCGGCGCCAGCGTGCTCGTGGGGGAGTGCCTGCAGCTGACCGAGGGCGAGCTTCCCTACGCGGCGATCGTCGCGGCGCTTCGTGGACTGCTTCGCGGCGCCACGGGCGACGTGGTGAAGCCTGCGCAGGACGCGGAGCGCGAGCGCCTGGAAGCACTCCTCGCGGACCTCGGCTCCGGTGCCCGGTGGCAGGCCGCGACGACCCCCGCACCCGGCGCTCAGGCACGCCTCTTCGAGCGGCTCCTGGACACGATCTCGGCGCTCGCTCGCCGGGCGCCGACCGTGCTGATCCTCGAGGACCTGCACTGGGCGGACCGCTCGACGGGCGACTTCGTGTCGTTTCTCGTGCGCAACGCGCGGCGCGAGCGACTCGTGCTGCTGGCCAGCTACCGCAGCGAGGAGCTGGATCGCCGCCACCCGCTGGGGCCGGTCGCGATCGAGCTGCAGCGCAGTGGCCGAGCGGATCTGGTGACGCTCCGGCCGTTCGCCCGCGACGAGCTCGTGCAGCAGATCACGGAAATCCTCGGCGCGCCGCCGGACCCGACCCTCGTGCAGCGGTTGCAGGAGCGCTCGGACGGCAACCCGTTCTTCGTCGAGGAGCTCGTCGCGGCGGCCGGGTCGTCGAGCGCCGCGCTTCCCCAGTCGCTGCGCGACGCGCTGCTGCTGCGCGTCGAGCGACTCTCGGCCGGCGCGCAATCGGCGCTGGGCGTCGCCGCGGTCGCGGGGCGCACGTCGACGACGCGCTGCTGTCGGGCGTCAGCGAGCTGCCCGCAAGCGAGCTCGCCGACGCGCTCGGCGAGGCGGTGGACGGTCAGATCCTCGTCCACGGCCCGGGCGCCGTCGGCTACGCGTTCCGGCACGCGCTGCTGCGCGAGGCGGTGTATGCCGATCTGCTGCCCGGGCGCCGGCGCGCGCTGCACGTCAGGCTCGCCGAGTCCCTGACGGCCCGGCCGCAGCTCGCATCGCCCGGCGCGGCGCCCGCGGAGATCGCCCACCACTGGTACGCGGCCCGTGAGTTCGCCGAGGCGCTCCCCGCCGCGGTGCGGGCCGGCCTGCACGCCGAGTCGGTGCACGCGCTGGCGGAGGCGCTGACGCACTACGACCGAGCGCTGGAGATCTGGGATCGGGCGCCGGCCGCGGACTCGCCGCTCGATCTGCTCGACGTGATCCGGCGGGCGGCGGAGGCCGAGAATCTGTGCGGCGATCCCGAACGGTCGGTCGCGCTGGCGAGGCGAGCGCTGGAGCTCGTCGACGAGCGGGTCCACCGCGTTCATCGGCGGCGAGGTCGGCCAGCGCGCGCGCTCCGAGCTCGTAGAGCCGGTCGGTGCGGGCGCCGCTGCGGCGCGAGCAGCGACAGCGCGCCGAGGTGATCCGCGCCAGCGGCGAGCACCTGCTGCACGTCATCAACGAGATCCTCGACTTCTCCAAGCTGGAGTCCGGGCGCGTCGAGCTGGAGCGCGCGCCGTTCGATCTGCCGGCGTGCCTCGCGTCGGCCGTCGAGCTCGTGCGTGCCGGTGCCGACGCGCGCGACGTCGAGGTGCGGATCGAGGTCGCGGCCGCGGTTCCGCAGTGGGCCAGCGGTGACGTCAGCCGATTGCGCCAGGTGCTGCTGAACCTGCTCGCGAACGCGGTGCGCTACGCCGTGGGCGAGGTGACGCTCGCCTGCGCGGCGCACGAGCTGGAAGGCGGCTGGGAGCTCGCGGTCCGCGTGTCCGACGACGGGCCCGGCATCGATGCCGGCGAGCAGGAGCGGCTGTTCGATGCGTTCACGCAGGGTCATGAGGCGAAGGCGGGCGGCACCGGCCTGGGCCTGTCGATCGCCAAGCGCCTGGTGGCGGCGATGGGCGGTGCGATCGGCGTGTCGAGCACGCCCGGTGCCGGCGCCACCTTCCGCTTCACGGCGCGAGTCGGTGTGGCCGCGGCCGCGCAGGCGCGTCACGACACCGTGGCCGAGACACCGACCGGCATCGAGGCGATCCGCGTGCTCGACGGCCTCGCGACGGCCCGCGAGCTGCGCCGCCGCCTCGGCGGCGCGTGCCCATGGCTCGTCGCGATGACCGCCGACGTGCTGGAGGAGGCGCGTAGCGAGGCGCGCGAGGCCGGCATGGACGACTTCGTCGCCAAGCCCGCGACGTCCGACGATCTCGCGGGGGCGCTGCGCCGGTGCGCCCGGCGCGAGCAGGCCGCGCCCGCCCATCCGATTGCCTGAGGTCGCGCTCGCGCTCAGACGAGGCCGCGCACGCCGTGCGGCCGTCAGCGCGACGGCTCGGACGGCCCGGCGGCGAGACCGGCACGCGACGCGTCGAGCACGGTCAGCGTGACGCAGGACGGCCGCCGTGCGTCGTGGTGGATCTCCTGGTCCGCGGCGACGAGCCGGGTCGCGCGGACGGGGTCCTCGCCGGTCCCGGGGTTGCGGGCGTAGCGCGGGTGCGCGCCGCTGGAGACCTGCACGCGGATGCGATGGCCGCGCCCGAAGCGGTGTGCCGTGGGCCACAGCCCCAGGAGCACGGCGGCGACGCCGTCGTCGTCGCGCGGCGGCTCCTCGGGCGTGAGTCGCACCAGCGCGTCGCAGACGTTCAGCGACGCGCCGCCGGGCTGCACGTCGCAGACGCGCACGAAGACGTCCGTGTCGGGGAGGCTCGATCGCAGGCGGATGTCGGCGTGGACCGGCCCGATCGCATCCAGGCCGGCATCCAGCGGATCGCTCGTGAACGTCAGCACGTCGCTGCGCGACTCGAGCGGGCGGTTGTCGCGGACCGGCCGCTGCTCGAGCAGCATCGCGCCGCCGAGCGCCGGCGTCGGGTCGGCCGGGTCGTAGCGATAGCGGCTCGGCGCCGAGCCGGCAGGCGGCGGCGACGCTCCGAGCCCACCTCGCGGCTGTAGGTAGAGCGTCAGGTCGCGCGTGCCGGGCGGCGGCCAGTCGGGGAGGTCGCGCCAGCCGGGGCCACCGGTCACGTACACGCGCACGGGCGTGTCGCGCAGCATCCCCCGATCGCCGAGCAGGTGGGCGCGCAGCCACGCGATCCCCTCGCGCAGGCTGACGCCGAGCAGGCCGGCCGACGTGTGCGACCACGGCCCGATGATGAGCTGCGGCCGCCGCCCGGACTCCCGCAGCGCCCGGAAGTCCGCGATCATCCACGGCAGGAAGATGTCGTGCCAGCCGCCGGTGAGCTGCACCTCGGCCTCGACGGCGCCGACCGACGACGAGAAGTCGCGCGCCGCCCAGTAGGGGCTGTCGGGCGCCAGCTCCTCGATCCACTCGCGGAAGTACGCCACCGGGGCGCCGAACGTGCGCTCGTCCATGTCCGCGATCGGGAGGTGGCGGATCGTGCCGGGCAGCGTGCGCAGCAGGCCGTTGAGCAGGAGCGCCAGGGCGTGGCGGCGCTCCTGCAACTCGAGGATCAGCATCCACGACAGCGCCGTGTCGAGCGAGATGGCGCCGTTGCCGTAGGCCATCCCGCGAAACTGCGACGCGGTCGCCGACGGCGCCATCGCGTCGAGCTCGTCGGCGATCGCCCACTGCGCGATCCCGAGATAGGACGGCCCCAGCATCCCGACCGCACCCTCGTGCCACGGCTGCGCCCGCAGCCAGCGCAGCGTCGCGCGGCCGTCGTCGCGCTCGTGGAACGGGTCGAAGGTTCCCCCGGAGGCGAACGTCCCGCGGACGCTCTGCACGACGACCTGCAGCCCGCGCTCGGCGAGCAGGCGCCCGAAGAGAAAGCCGAACGCCCCGGCGCGGCCGTACGGCGAGCGCACGAGGACGGTCGGCGCACGTCGCGTGCCCGGCGGCGCGTAGCGGTCGGCGACCAGGACGACGCCATCGTCCATCGTCACCCGCAGGCCGGGCTCGAACAGGACCTCCCGCGACGCCGGTCGCGGTAGGCGCAGCGCGCGACCGGCGATCTCGCTCAGCAGGGGCACGAGCGGGAGATGCTAGGCCCAGCTACCGTGACCGGGGCGCGTGACCCTGGTCGATGCCATCCCCAGCGACCCCAACGCCGATTCGCTGTATGACGCGTTCATGGACTGGACGGCCGGGCAGGGGCTGAGCCTCTACCCCCACCAGGAGGAGGCGGCCATCGAGCTCTTCTCCGCCAGCAACGTCGTGCTCGCCACGCCGACCGGCTCGGGCAAGTCGCTCGTCGCGGTGGCGGCGCACTTCGCGGCGCTCGCCGATCGCAGGATCACGTTCTACACGGCGCCGATCAAGGCGCTCGTGTCCGAGAAGTTCTTCGCGCTGTGCACGATCTTCGGGGCGCAGAACGTCGGGATGCTGACCGGGGACGCGTCGGTGAACTCCGACGCGCCGATCATCTGCTGCACGGCGGAGGTGCTCGCGAACATCGCGCTGCGCGAGGGCGCCGGCGCCGACGTCGGCCAGGTCGTGATGGACGAGTTTCACTACTACGCCGACGGCCAGCGCGGCTGGGCGTGGCAGGTGCCGCTGCTGACGCTGCCCGACGCGCAGTTCCTGCTGATGTCGGCCACGCTCGGTGACGTCAGCGAGATCGCGGACGACCTGACCCGCAGGACGGGTCGAGAGACGGTCGTCATCGACGACGCGGAGCGGCCCGTGCCGCTTACCTACGCCTGGTCGGTGCAGCCGATGCACGAGCTCCTGGAGGAGCTCGTCGCGGCCGACCAGGCGCCGATCTACGTCGTGCACTTCACGCAGGCGTCCGCCATGGAGCGTGCCCAGTCGCTGCTGTCGGCGAAGCTGTGCACGCGCGAGGAGCGCGACGCGATCGCGGACATGCTCGGCGCGTTTCGCTTCACGGCCGGCTTCGGGCGCACGCTGTCCAAGCTCGTGCGGGGCGGCGTCGGGGTGCACCACGCGGGGATGCTGCCGCGCTACCGGCGCCTGATCGAGCAGCTCGCGCAGACCGGCCTGCTGAAGGTGATCTGCGGCACCGACACCCTTGGCGTTGGGATCAACGTCCCGATCCGCACCGTGGTCTTCACGAGCCTGGCGAAGTTCGACGGCACACGTCACCGGATGCTGAAGGCGCGCGAGTTCCATCAGATCGCCGGGCGTGCCGGGCGCGCCGGGTTCGACACCCGTGGCTACGTCGTCGTGCAGGCGCCCGAGCACGTGATCGAGCGCACCCGCGCGCTGGCCAAGGCGGGCGACGATCCGAAGAAGCGCCGCAAGGTCCAGACCCGCAAGCCGGCCGACGGCGAGGTGAGCTGGACCGAGGAGACGTTCGAGAAGCTCAAGGGCGCCGTGCCCGAGCCGCTCGTGTCGCGGATGCGCGTCGACCACGCGATGATCCTCAACGTCGTCAACCAGCCGGCGGACCCCGTCGAGATCATGCGGGCGCTGATGGAGGACAACCACGAGGACGAGCGTGGTCGCCGGCGCCTGTACGACCAGGCGCAGGCTCTCGGAGACGAGCTCGTGGGCGCCGGCGTGCTCGTGTGGCTCCCCGCGCCCGACCCGGACGGCCGCACGCTGCGGCTGGCCGTGGAGCTGCAGGCCGACTTCGCGCTCAACCAGCCGCTCGCGTCGTTCGCCCTCGAGGCGTTCGGGCTGCTGGACCCGGAGTCCGACAGCTACAGCCTGGACGTGCTGTCGGTCGTCGAGGCGATCCTCGACGATCCGTTCCCGGTGCTGATGGCGCAGGCGCACAAGGCGCGCGGCGAGGCGGTCGCCGAGATGAAGGCCCAGGGCATCGAGTACGACGAGCGCATGGAGCTGCTCGAGGAGGTCTCGTACCCGAAGCCGCTGGGGGAGGGGCTGCTCGACGCGCTGCGGGTGTACCGCGAGACGCATCCGTGGGTGCGCGACTCCGACCTGTCCGCGAAGTCGGTCGTGCGCGACATGTACGAGGGCGGGCGCACGTTCACCGAGCTCGTCTCGTTCTACGGGCTCGCCCGCTCGGAGGGCCTCGTGCTGCGCTACCTGAGCAGCGCCTACCGGGCGCTGCGTCACACGGTGCCCGAGGACGTCAAGACCGACGAGCTCGACGAGATCATCGAGTGGCTGGGGGAGACGGTGCGCCAGACCGACTCGAGCCTGCTCGACGAGTGGGAGGCGCTCACGGACCCGGAGTCGGTCGCCCGCGTGGCGGCGGCGATGGCAGCGGGCGAGGCAGCTCCGCCGCCACGGCCGATCACGGCGAACACCCGCGCGTTCAACGTCATGGTCCGCAACGCCATGTTCCAGAAGGTGCAGCTCGCGGCACGCGACGACGCCGGCGGGCTCGCACGGCTCGAGGCGGCGGCCGCCGCGCTCACCGACCCGCCGGGGCGGGTCGCGATGGGCACGGACGCGTGGGAGGCCGCGCTGGACGCCTACTGGGACGAGTACGAGTCGATCGGGTCCGGGCCCGACGCGCGATCGCCGGAGCTGCTCATGATCGACCGCGATCCGGCCGCCGATCCCGGGGTCGGGGCGGATGCCTGGACGGTGCGCCAGATCATCGAGGACCCCGACGCCAACCACGACTTCGCGATCGTCGCGACGGTCGACCTCCGCGCGTCGGATGCGGCCGGGGAGCCGGTGATCCGGACGCTGTCCTTCGGGTCGGCGCACCCGGCCTCGTAGCCGGGACGCCCGGCGCGCGCCGATGAACGTCGGCGCCCCATGACGTGAGGCGCTCGTGCCGGTACCTTCACGATCGTGCCCGTCGACATATCGAGCGAGATCGAGATCGCGCGTCCGCGCGCCGAGGTCGCCGCGTTCGCGTGCGATCCGGACAATGCCACCGCCTGGTACGAGAACATCAGGGCCGTCGAGTGGAAGTCGGCCCCGCCGCTTGCCGTCGGATCGCGGTTGGCGTTCGTCGCGCAGTTTCTCGGACGCCGCCTGGAGTACACCTACGAGGTGATCGAGCTCGTTGCGGGCGAGCGCTTCGTGATGCGAACGGCGCAGGGACCGTTTCCGATGCAGACGACCTACAGCTGGCAGGACACCGCGGCCGGGGGCACGCGAATGACCCTGCGCAACAGCGGTGAGCCCGCCGGGTTCGGCAAGCTCGCCGCACCGATGATGGGCGCGGCGATGCGCCGTGCCAACGCCAAGGACCTGCGGCTGCTGAAGACGATCCTCGAGCGCGACCGCGGGGACTGATCGACCGACCGTCGGGCCGCGTCGCGTTGATTGGCGCGGCTCCTGGTCGTGCGACCGATCCGGTTACGCGGCCATCAGCGGGGCCCGCATCGTGGCGAGATTCTGCGCGAACGCGGCGATCATGGCCTCGGTCGTCCTGTTGATGGTGGCCATCCCGGTCTGCCCGCCGAGAGCGGGAACGTTGATCATCGACACGATCCTGCCGGTGGTGTGGCCACCGGACGCGGTGAGCTGGATCTCGACGCGGGCGTTGACGCAGCTGCGGCCGCCGGTCTGGCGGGCGGTGGCGCTCATCACGGCACGGTGGTTGAGGTCGTCGCGCTCGATGATCTCAGCGCTGCCGAGGTACGTCATGGAGACCGAGCCGAAGCGGACGTTGATCTGTGCCGTGACGCTGGAGCCGCTGCCCTCGAGCACGGTGGTGTAGGGCACGAGCGGAAGGACGCGCTCGAGATTGGTCATCGTGTCCCAGACCTGGTCGATGGGCCGTGGGACCGCGAAGTCGTTGATGAAGTCCATGGTGTCTCTCTCCCTGCGTCGTGGTCGCAGCACCCTTCCGAGCGCTCGTCTGACAGTCAGGACGAACGACGCCGGGCAACTGGACAAACTCGTCGAGATCGGTTCAGGCGCCGGCGAGGCGGGCCTGTGCGATCTCGGCGCGCAACGCATCCAGCAGCCCCGCGACCGGCGCCGTCTGCGACTCGCCGGCGAGCGCGGCGACGACGCCCTGTAGGGCCTGCAGCACGGGCGGGCAGCAGACGCAGGTTGCGAGATGCTCGTCGACCCGCTGAATCTGATCCTCGTCGAGGTGTCCGTCGAGATATCCCGATGCGAGCTCGCGCGCGGACTGGCAGCTGTCATCGACGGTGTCGGGCTTGGAGCCCGCCGCGGCTGCGAGCGCGCCGGTCAGGCGCATGCGTCCGCGCTGCAGCCGCTTATGCGCGGCCGCCGTGGAGCAGCCGCAGATCGCCGCGACATCCGATGCGCCCCAGCCTTCGCTGTCATGCAGAACGACTGCGAGCAGCTCATCGCCGGGCAGCGTGCGCAGGGCGGCGCGCAACTGCCCGTCACGCTCGACGGTCTGCAGGACGGCGAGCGGGTCCTGGACGGTGATGTCCGGTGGATCGCCGGCGCTCTCCAACGAGGAGAACGCGATCAGCGCACGACGGCGACCGAGGTCGCGCAGACGGTTGACGAGGATCCGTCGCAGCCACGCCGGCGCCTGCGCTCGGTCGGTGATCTGGGCGCGTGCCGCCCAGGCGCGCTCGGCGGTGTCCTGCACGAGGTCCGCCGCGTCGATGCCGCTCGGCGCGAGGCGCCGGGCGAGCCCGAGCAGGCGTGGCGCCTCGGCGATCAGCAGCTCCTCGAGTTCGTTGTCGCGCATCACACTTGTCCAGTTCACGGAGGTCTGTCGTCAAGGGCCGCAGCGGTGATGTCGGGAGACCACCGCGCCCGTGGAGCAAACCACACCGAGGTGGCGGCGAACCGGGCGCTCGACTCCGGCGTCGCGGCGAACGTCGTCGAGGGACCGTGCGTTGTGTTGCCGCCGGGGGTCTACGGTATGGGGATGAGCGATCGGGCTGACGGGCTGTCGCCGACGCGCGTACCAGGCGCGAACGCGCCGGCGCGATGATCCCCGCGGCCACCGTCGCCTCCCGGCGCGACGACCGCACGCTCGACCGCCAGCCGTGACGACGATCGTCGTCGGCGCCGGTCACAACGGCCTCGTGTGCGCCTGCTATCTCGCTCGCGCCGGCATCGATGTCCTGGTGCTCGAGCAGTCCGACAAGGCCGGCGGCGGGTCCAGGACCGAGGAGACGGTTCCGGGCTATCGCTTCGACACGCATTCGGTCGCGCACAACATCATCAACATGACGTCGATCCCGCGCGAACTCGGCCTGGGCGCCGCGGGACTCGAGTACCGCGAGATGGACCCGTTCGCCGTCGCGGTGTTCGCCGACGGGCGGCGCGTGCGCTTTCACCGCTCTGTCGCCGACACGGTCGCGTCGATCGCGCAGATCGACCGCGCCGAGGCCCGCGCCTACGAAGCGTTCATGGACGACGCCATGCCGCTCGTCGACCTCCTGACGTTGTCGCTGCAGGCCGGGAGCGGCGGCCGCGAGATGGCCGGCCGCGTCCTGCGGCGCCTGCCGCAGGCGGGGCGCCTGGTCCGCGGTGGCGGTGCGAGGCGGGTGACGAGCGAGCTGCTGGGCTCCTACGGCCGGCTGCTGCGAAGCCGCCTGGGCTCCGATCTCACGCGCGGGCCGGTGAGCGCGTTCGCGGCGCACGCCAACGCCGGTCCCGAGCAGCCTGGCGGTGCGATGTTCGGCTTCTGGCAGGCCGCGTATCACCGCTATGGCCAGTGGCATGCCGTCGGCGGGGCGCGGGGCCTCACCGACGCGCTCCTGCGGCGCCTGGCGCAGCTCGGCGGAGGGGTGCGCTGCGATGCCGCGGTCGCGCGGATCGACGCCGCCGGCGGTCGCGTCCGCGCCGTCGAGCTCGAGAGCGGCGAGCGCCTCGCGGCGGACACGGTCGTGTCCGCGCTGGATCCTCGCGTCGCGCTGCTCGAGCTGCTCGACCCGCCGCTGGACGGGGCTCCCGGCGCCGAGCTCGCCGCGACCCACCGGTCAAACAGCGTGCAGATGGTGGTCCACGTCGCCGTCGACCGGCTGCCCGCCTACACGGGCGCACTGCCAGGCGATCACCACGGCCTGCAGAGCTACGTCGACGAGCTCGACGAGCTCACCGCCGCGTTCAGGGCAGCCGAGGACCGCCGCGTGCATCTGCCCGCGCCCGCATACACCTTCACGACGTCGGCGCTGGACGGCGGGCTCGCACCCCCAGGCCATCACACGGTCTACCTTGCCTGCCCCGCGGCCCCGTTCGACGTCCGCGACGGATGGGAGCGGGCCGCGCCCGCGGTGGTGCAGAGCATGCTCGACCAGGTCGAGCAGCGCGCGCCGGGATTTCAGGACACGATCCAGGGCGTCTGCGTGCGCACGCCGCAGCTCATGGCCGACGAGCTGCGCTGGCCCGGCGCGCACCCGATGGTCCTCGACGTCACGCTCGACCAGCTCGGCCTGCTGCGTCCGACGGCGACGCTCGCGTCGCATCGCACGCCCATCGACGGGATGTACATCAGCGGCGCGGGGACCGCGCCGGCCGGCGGCATCGCCGGATCCCCGGGTCGCGGCGCCGCCCAGGCCGTGCTTCGCGCCCGCCGCGAGCGCTGAGCGCCGGGGTCCGCGTGGTCGCCCGGCGACCACCCGCCTGAGCAGGAGGCACCGCTCCATGACGCCAGAACACAACTGTACTGTTGTGTTAGGGTGGAGCCATGAGCGATGCGGACCCACTGCGCCAGGCGCTGCCGGATGACCTGATCGAGCTCGTCGCGCGGCGCTTTCGCGTGCTCGGCGAGCCGATGCGCATCAAGCTGCTCGACCAGCTCCGCGACGGGCCCGCGTCCGTCGGCGAGCTGCAGGCAGCGACGGCCTCGTCGCAGCAGAACGTCTCCAAGCACCTCGGCGTGCTCTACGACGCCGGGCTGCTGCGTCGGCGCAAGGACGGCACGTTCGTGCGCTACGAGATCGCCGACCAGGGCGTCTTCGATCTCTGCGAGCAGGTCTGCGGCGGGCTGCGCCGCCAGCTCGCCGAGCTCGACGAGCTGCTGCACGAACGCACCGACGCATGATCCCGACCGCGGCCCGCAGCGATCACCGCGTGACCACGACGAACGGAGCGCCTCGATGAGCGACCTCGGACCGATCGGCCGTCTCGGCCGCTATACCGCCACACACGTGCGCACCGTCGCGATCGTCTGGCTGCTCGTGGTCGCGGTTCTGGGGTTCTTCGCGCCGCGCGTGGAGACCGCCCTCTCCGGAGCCGGCTGGGAGGCGACCGGGTCGCAGTCCGTCCAAGCCCGCACGCTGATCGACAAGAACTTCGACGGGCTGTCCTCGAGCGCCCTGCAGGTCGTCGTGCACTCCGACACGAAGACGGTCGCCGACCCGGCGTTCCGACGCGCGATCGCGTCCGCCCAGGGCGTGCTGCGACGCGATGCACGGATCTCGGCGATCGTCGCGCCGCAGCCAGGGCAGTCGATCTCCCGCGACGGCCACACCGCCGTCATCCAGGCAGGCGCTGCGCGCAACGCCAACGAGATGGTGCGGGCGGCGGACGATCTCAAGGGCAAGCTGCACGGCGCCGACGGCGTCGAGCTGTCGCTGACCGGGGCGTCGGGGATGTGGTCGGACTTCAACGAGGCCAACCGCTCGGCGATGCTCAAGAGCGAGGTCATCTCGTGGCCCGTGACGATGATCATCCTCGTGCTCGCGTTCGGCTCGCTCGTCGCCGCCGGCCTGCCGCTCATGCTCACGATCCTCGGCCTGCTGGCATCCGCGGGCTCCCTGTTCCTGGCGACGCAGGTCCTCGACGTCTCGATCTGGGCGATGAACTTCGCGCTCATGTTCGCCCTCGCCCTCGGCATCGACTACGCGCTGTTCATGGTGATGCGCTTCCGCGCCGCGTACTTCGGCAGCGAGCTGTCCGCCGTCGACGCCGTCGGCGAGACGATGGACACCGCCGGCAAGGCCGTGCTGTTCTCCGGCGTGACGGTGCTCATCTCGCTGACGGCGGTCATGCTCGTTCCCAGCCCGGCGTTCCGCTCGATGGCGCTGGGCATCATGCTCGCGGTCGTCTTCATCCTCGCCGCGACGCTCACGCTGCTGCCCGCCGTCCTCGCCAAGCTCGGTGCCCGCGTCGACAAGGGCGCGCTGCCGTGGGCACGCTCGGGCGAGCACCGCTCCAAGCGGTTCGCCGCCTGGGGCGAGCGGCTGTGGCGCCGGCCGCTGGCCTACGGGGCCCTCGCGGTCGTCATCCTGCTCGCCCTGGCGGTACCGGTCCTCGGGTTGCACACCGGAATGCCCTCGATCAAGGTCGTTCCCAACGGCGACAGCTCGCGCACCGGCTATGACCAGGTCCAGCAGGCCTTCGGCACCGGTGCCCCCGGCACGCTGCAGATCATCACGCCCGCCACCACGAATCCCTGGGCGGTCGCGGCGAAGCTGACGGGCGAGCGCGGGATCGCGCAGGTCATGGCGCCATCGGCCGGCGGTCAGGGGTGGAGCATCATCCAGGCGATCCCGACCGGTGACCCATCCGGCAAGCCGCTCGGCGAGACGATCGACCGCATCCGCGCGACGCTGCCGACGGGCGCCCTCGTCGGGGGCGCGGTCGCCGAGAATCACGACCTCGAGGCCGCGCTGTCGGCGAAGACCCCGCTTGTCATCGGCGTCGTGCTTGCCCTCGGGTTCCTGCTGCTGCTCGTCGCGCTGCAGGCACCGCTGCTCGCCGCGGTCGGCGTGCTGACGAACCTCCTCGCGACCGCCGCCGCGTTCGGTATCGCCAAGCTGATCTTCCAGGACGGTCACCTCGCCGGCCTGCTCGGCTTCGAGCCGCAGGGATTCCTGGACGCATGGGCGCCGGTCTTCTTCTTCGCGATGGTGTTCGCGATCTCGATGGACTACACCGTGTTCCTGCTGTCCAGCGCCAAGGAGCACTGGGACCGCACCCACGATCCGAAGGAGGCGATGATCGGCGGCGTCGCACACTCCGGCCGCGTCGTGTTCGCCGCCGCCGGCGTCATGGTCGCCGTCTTCTTCACGTTCGCGCTCTCCGGGCCGCTGCCGCCGAAGGAGATGGGCGTCATCCTCGGCGTCGCGGTCCTCCTGGACGCCGCGCTCGTCCGGCTGCTGCTCGTCCCCGTGCTGCTGCGGCTCATGGGCCGCTGGGCCTGGTGGCTGCCCAAGCCGCTCGGTCGGCTGCTGCCGCGCGTGCGCTTCGGCCACGCCTGAGCATCGCCTCGCGCATACCAACTCGCTTATGCATAAGCGAGTTGGTATAGTCGCAGCAGACACCCGGTGGCGTGGCCTTGAGGAGGCAGCGCGGCGGGGCAACCCACTCAGTCATCGGAGGTACCGCCGTGAGCACCGTGAGTTCGATCGACCCGTCCACAGGCGACGACGCCGCGCCCGCGGCGACACGCCACCACGAGTTCCTGATCCTCGGCGGCGGTACCGGCGGGGTCACGGTCGCCGCGCGCCTGTGTCGCAAGGTCACGGGCGCGGACGTCGCGATCGTCGAACCGTCCGAGGATCACTACTACCAGCCGTTCTGGACCCTGGTCGGCGCCGGCGTCGTGTCCAAGGAGGCCAGCCGCAAGCGCCAGCAGGACGTCATCCCGGACGGCGCGACGTGGATCCGCGACAGCGTCGCCGGCTTCGACCCCTCGCAGAACACCGTCACGCTCGCGAGCGGCGAGCGGGTCAGCTACCGCTACCTGATCGTCGCGATCGGGCTGCAGATCGACTGGTCGGCGATCGACGGCCTCGAGGGCCATCTCGGCCATGACGGGATCGTCAGCAACTACGGCTATGAGCAGTGCGAGCGAACCTGGGAGGCCGTGCGCTCCTTCAAGGGCGGCGACGCGATCTTCACGATGCCGCCGCCGCCGATCAAGTGCGCGGGCGCGCCGCAGAAGATCATGTACCTCGCCGACGACCAGTTCCGCCTGCTCGGCGTGCGTGACAAGTCGCGGGTGCACTACTACTCCGGCACGCCCGGCATCTTCTCCGTGAAGGCGTTCGCGAAGACCCTCAACGAGGTCATCGCGCGCAAGGAGATCGAGACGCACTACAAGCACAACCTGATCGCCGTGCGCCCCGACGCTCACGAGGCCGTGTTCCGCAACCTCGAGACCGGGGAGGAGGTCGTCCAGCACTACGACCTGCTGCACCTCACGCCGCCGCAGGGACCGCCCGACGTCATCAAGGCAAGCCCGCTGGCCAACGAGGCCGGCTGGGTGAACGTCGACAAGCACACGCTGCGTCACCCCGGCTTCCCCAACGTGTTCTCGCTCGGCGACGTCTCGAGCCTGCCGACCTCCAAGACCGGTGCCGCGATCCGCAAGGAGGCGCCGGTGCTCGTCAACAACCTGCTCGCCGTCCGCGACGGCAAGGACGAGTCGGCGTTTGCGAGCTACGACGGCTACGCGTCGTGCCCGCTGACGACCGGCTACGGCAAGCTCGTCCTCGCCGAGTTCGACTATGACCTCAACCCGGCACCGTCGTTCCCGTTCGACACGACGAAGGAGCGCTGGTCGATGTACCAGTTCAAGCGCTACGGCCTGCCCGAGCTGTACTGGCGCGGCATGCTCAAGGGCATCGCCTGATGATCTTCCGTCAGCTCATCCACGACGACCTCGGCTGTGCCTCCTACCTCGTCGGCGACGAGCACGCCGGCGTTGGCGCGGTCGTCGATCCGCGCTTTGAGATCGACGAGTACCTCGAGCTGGCGCGCTACATGGGCGTGCAGATCGAGCACATCCTCGAGACCCACAACCACGCCGATCACGTCTCGGGACACGGCCGTCTGGCCGCCGCCACGGGGGCGACGATCCACGTGCACCGCGAGGCCGAGCCCGGGTATGACCACGAGCCGTTCGAGGACGGCTGGGAGCTCGAGTTGGGCAGCGTGCGCATCCGCGCGCTGCATACCCCGGGACACCGGCCCGAGCACACCTCCTTCGCGCTGATCGACACGGCCCGCAGCAGCGAGCCGTGGGCGGTCCTGACGGGGGACACGCTGTTCGTCGGTGACGTCGCGCGGCCGGATCTCGCGATCGAGAAGTCCGAGGGCGCGCGCGGCATCTTCCGATCGCTGCATGGGAAGCTGCTGACGCTGCCCGACAGCACCGAGGTCTGGCCCGGGCACCTCGGCGGCTCGATGTGCGGCGGCCCGGGGATGGACATGAAGATCAGCTCGACGATCGGCTATGAGCGCGCCTCGAACTCGGTCCTGCGGATCGGCGACGAGGACGAGTTCGTCGAGCAGGCGCTGGCGAAGCTCGGTCCGCAGCCGCCGAACTTCCAGGTGATCGTCGACCTCAACACCGGGCCGCTGCTGACGAGCGGCGTCGAGCTGCTGCCCCTGTCGCCGCGCCAGGTGGAGCAGCAGCGCTCCGCCGGCGCGCTGATCGTCGATGTGCGCACCGACCTGCAGTTCGACGAGGCGCACATCCCCGGCTCCGTCTGCATCCCGATCCACAACGCCGGCTTCGGCTCCAAGCTCGCGTGGATCGGCGATCACGAGCACGACATCGTGCTCGTCGGCCGCGACGACGAGGACGGCCGCCACGCCGGCCGGCTCGCCGTCGCGATCGGGATGCGCCGCCTCGCCGGCTTCCTCGGCGGCGGCATGACCAGCTGGCGCCAGGAGCGCCGGCCGACCGACGTCACCGAACGCGTCGACGCGCGCGACCTTCCCGGCCGCCTGGATGCCGACGACGACTTGCAGGTCCTCGACGTCCGCGACCAGGCCGAATGGGACAAGGGCCACCTCCCCGGCTCGACGCACACGACCTGGCACGACATCACCGCGCTGCCCGCGGGCCTGGACGCCGGCAAGCCGATCGCCGTCATCTGCGGCTCGGGCCAGCGCGCCGCGACCGGCGCGAGCCTCGTACGCCGCCACGGCGCCGGCGAGGTCCTGCACGTCGTCGATGGCGGCGTCCCAAAGCTCGGGAGCCTCGGCGTGAAGCTCGAGAGCGCGGGCACGCATGCCGCGGCGTAAGCCGGCGCCGCCGCGATCGAGCCCCACGACCCCGAGGAGCCGGCCACGCGGCGAGCGCCGCCCGTCGCCACGTCGACGTCCCGCGGCGATCGAAGGCTGACATGGATCCCGTCGTGCTCGCGATCCCGATGGGCATCGTCATCGGGCTCGTCGTCGGCGCCGTGGGCGGCGGCGGCGGCGTCCTCGGGCTACCCGTCCTCGTCTACATCCTCAGCCAGCCCGTCGGACCCGCATCGACGGCGTCGCTGATCGTCGTCGCGATCGCCGCCGGCGTCGGCGGGGGCGCGCTCGCGTTGCGCGGCCACGTCTGCTGGCGCATCGCGATGATCTTCACCGTGCCGGCCGCCGCCGGCACGCTGCTCGGCACGTTCGGCAACCACGCCGTCAGCGCGAAGGTCCTGATCCTCGCGTTCGTGCCCGTCATGCTCGCCGCGTCGTATGCCACGTGGCAGCGCGCGACCAGAACCACCGACGACGAGACCGGAATCTGCCCGAACGCGCGCTTCTGGCCGACCGCGCTCGGCGGCCTCGGCGTCGGCGCGCTCACCGGCTTCTTCGGGGTGGGAGGCGGTTTCATGATCGTTCCCGTCCTGACGCTCTGGCTCGGCTTCACGTTCCGCCGTGCCGTTGCCACCTCCCTCGTGATCCTGACGCTCACAGGGCTCGCCGCACTCGCAAGCCATCTCGCCGTCGGGGCCGACATCGACGTCTCGATCACCGTTGCGCTGTCGGTGTCGACCGCGGTCGGGGCGCTCGTCGGCTCGATCCTCGCTCAGCGCGTCCCGCAAGCCGCTCTCGGCCGTGGCTTCGCCGTCGTCGTCGGTCTGCTGGGCCTCTTCCTGCTCGTCGACACCGTGCTGCTCAACGGCCCCCCGCACGGATGACGGCCACCGTCACCGTCGCGCCCGACGTCGAGTCCGTGTGCCACGATCGGACGATGCCCGACATGCGGCGTGCCGCCACCGATGAGCCCGATGCCTCGGCGATCGCCGCGATCCGCGGCCAGGTCGCCCGGATGCGCGAAGGCCTGGACCGCATCGACAGCGAGCTGCAACGCCTCGAGCGCCAGCGGCGCAACACCGATCGCGCTCGGCCGGCGCGCTTCTACGAGGTGATCGTCGGCGTCTACGAGCACGGCGTCCACGGCATCGACGACGATGCGCTCGCGGAGCTCGCCAAGGCCCACGGCTACCAGCGCCGCGGCCTCAACGGGTTCTTCACCGGCGCGCGCGCGGCGCTGCGCCGCAGCGAGGGCCGCATCGTCCTGACCCCGGAGGGCAGCCGCCTCCTCGAAGCCCACCTCCGTCAGCTCCAGCGATGACGACCACCGCCCTTGGGCCGCTCGTGTCCACCGCCTGGCTGCAGGAGCACCTCGAAGACCCCGCCGTCGTCGTGCTCGAGGTCGACGAGCAACCGCTGATCTACGGCGTCGGTCACATCCCGGGGGCACGCAACGTCGAATGGCGCCGCGATCTGCAGGATCACCGCACGCGCGACATCCCGGGCCCCGAAGCCATCCGTGAGCTCTGGCAGGCCCTCGGCATCGACACCGACTGCACCGTCGTCCTCTACGGTGACAAGAACAACTGGTACGCCTGCTTCGCCTACTGGCTGTTCGCGCTCTACGGCCTCGAGCGCCTCGCGCTGCTGGACGGCGGCCGCCAGCGATGGCTCAACGACGGCAGGCCGACCGACACCGCGATTCCCGATCGCAGCGCGTCGGATCGCACGCCCGTGCCCGTGCTCGACGCGACGTCGCGCGCGACCTGGCGCGACGTGCTCGACGCGACCCCCGACACGGTGCTGCTCGACGTGCGCACCCACGCCGAATACACCGGCGAGCTGCTGACCGAGCCCGGCTACCCCGAGGAGGCGGCGCAGCGCGCCGGGCACATCCCGGGGGCCCGCAGCGCTCCCTGGAACCTCGCGACCAACCCGGACGGCACGTTCCTCGGGACCGACGCCCTGCGGGCGCTGTACGACACCCACGCGGTCGCGCCGGGTCGACCGATCGTGACGTACTGCCGCATCGGCGAACGTAGCGCCCACACCTGGTTCGTCCTGCACGAGCTGCTCGGACTCGACGACGTCCGCAACTACGACGGCAGCTGGACGGAGTGGGGGAGCATGATCGCCATGCCCGTCGAGCTCGGCCAGCCCGGTCACTGACGCCCGGCACGGCGAGCTCCGATCGTGAGTGCCATGACGAGAAGCGAATCTCGGGGGCGCGCGGCAGCATCGATCACCGGCGCGCTGGTGATCCTCGCGATCACGTGGCTCGCCGGATGCGGTGCAACCACCGCGGCCAAGCCGACGGCCACGACGCCGACGCCGACGCCGGCTCAGCGAGACGCGCTGAGCCGCGCGGACGCCATCGCTGGCGCTGTCCGCCACTGGGCGCGCGCGACGACCATCGCCGGCGCGCACGCCGCTGCTGCGCAGGCTCGCGCACTCGTCACGGGTCCGGACGTCAGCGCCTTCCCGAGCACCCGCTCGAACGTGACCGTCGGGCTCCTACCCAGCGACGACGGCGCACCGGGCCTGGCGACCCCCGTGGCGACGGGCTGCGTCGTGGTCAGCGTCCTGGGAGGAAGCTGGACGCAACCCCGGAAGCGGTGGAGCGATCTGGCCGAGCGCATCAAGCGCTGGCGACCCGACCACAACACCTTCCCGCAGCTGCCGAGCCACGCCCAGCGCGTCGTCGGCTGGGCCACGCTCACGCTCGACACCGGCGCGCTCTCCGAAGCGATCGAGTACGCCGGTCACGCAACGGGACACGCCGGCGTCGTACGGGACGCGCTGCGCGACCCGCACGCAAGACCCTGCCCAGGCTGATGAGCAGAGGAACGCTGCAGCACCGGCTACTAGGGGTGCCGTTGACGAAGCTGTCATGAGGGGCAAAGCAGGCCGCGAACCGGAGCTCGCGGAGAACCGGAACGAGGGCTGTCCCGCTGACGCTCGCCCCCGGCGGATCGCGGTCCCGACCGGTCGGGGGGGGGGGTGTGTGCTGGCTAGGGCCAGTGGAGTTGTACGGCGAGCTCGGTCGGCCCGAGTTCGATCAGTCCGCTTTGCCCGACAGGCTCATATTCCCCTCGCGCAGGCCCAGCCAGGTGACGGTCTGCTCGGCGGGGTCGACGATCAGGACCTCGTCGACGTCGTGGGCGGCGTAGAACGGCAGCTTGTGCCAGGTCTCGTCGCCGGGCGAGGGGATCTCGACGACCATCGCGGCTGTGGCGTGCCAGATGCCGGCTACTCCGGGGCGATGTAGTCCCCCGTCGGGAACGCGAAAGTCGTGCTCGCCTTCGCGATGTTGAACTCGTGCATCGTGGGCACAAGGCCAGCGGCGCGCGCAAGCGGCCCCAAGAGCTCGCCGAGCTGCTGGGCGATATGCGCATGCTCGAAGCTGGGGCCGGGGACCAGGTGGTGGACACCCTGCCATACCTCGTCTAGGCGGTCGACGCCCGCCTGGCGGCGGCGCTCGAGCAGCGCCTCAAGCTCCGGTGGAGGGGGACCGAGAACCAACGTTGGCATCCTCGCAGCGTACCGGCCACGCGGTCCGTCGCAACTGCTCGGTGGATCCTCGCGGACGTGTCGGTTGCCCGTTAGCGGTCGTGGCCTTCGGCCATCCGCGGGCGGATGAAATGCGCGACGATGTTGGTGTCGCCCGATGACGCCGCGTTGTTCTTGGTGCCCGCTGGCGAGCTCGGTGGCGGTGATGAAGCGCAGCAGTTCGTCTTGGGTGATGATGTGCCCGATGATCGCGATGTGCGCGTCGCGCGCGCGGACGGGCGTGTTCTTGGCAATCGTCTGCAGGGTCTTGCCGTCCCCGGCGTTGCGGATGACCGGCGAGAGCGTGTTGCCTTCGCGCGCGAGGACCTTGAGGACCTGCGCGGAACTCGGACTCGAGCACGAGTCGGCGGTTGTCGCGGCCCGGCGGCCGGGTCGCCTGCGCCGCTGTCGGGGTCACAGACTTCCCAGATCAGCCCTTCGGGGGAGGACAGGCCCGGGGACACGCAGCGTTCGCTGAAGTCGCGGTCGATCTCTGTGAGCAGCGCGTCGACGTGATCCCATGACGAGCCCTTGCGGCCCTTGCCCGACGGGCCGACGAGGATTGCAGGGCCGCGCTCGTAGGCGGCGCGGGCCAGGCGCTCATCGCCGGGCCCTGCGGTCAAGCTCGATCTCGCGGACGCGGCCGTGGGCCTTCGCAAGCTCGTCGCGCAGACTGGCGATCTGTTCGCGCTGGCGCCGGTCGTCATCCAGCGCGGCACGCAGCCGCGCGCGCAGCGAGGCGTCGCTGGCGCCCTCGCGAACCGGGAGTCGTGCCGGCGCGACGCCCTGCGCGGTGCGTAGCGCCTCGATCTCGGCGCGGTCTACGCACATACGCACAGGACGCCGGGGACCGCGTGCTCGTCGACGTCGAAGCAGGCGATCGCCTCACTGCGGTGGCCATCGTCGGAGCGGTCGTCGACACCAAGGTGACGGCGTTGGTCCGTGAACACTTAGGCACGCTCGAGCCGCTGCAGCGCGTAGTTCTCGGCGGCCGTCACGCACACGACCAGCCGGATTCGCTGGAGCTCGTCGAGCAGGCCGCGAGCGTGTCGATGGCCCGCAGGGCGTCAGCGGTGAGCGGGTGAACGTGATCACGATCAACGCTGGCCGGTAGCGTGCCGAGGATGCTCTCCTTCAGATGGTCAGTGCTGATCGGTCTGGCCCTGTGCGCGATCGCGATTCCGACGTCGAGCCCGGCGTCGGACGTGCGCTCGACGCCCTCGGCCGTACAGGCCGCGGCGTTGCCGGCCACACCGTTCTCCGAGCCGCTGCAGGTGCTGCCAGATGCGCCGGGAGGCAACCAAGGCCTGGGCGACTACCTCACGCACGTCTCCTGTCCGAGCGAGCAGCTGTGCTTCGTGACCGGGCAAGGCCCCCACGAGAGCCCTGTATTGGTGAGCACCGATCCGTCGAACCCCACAACGAGCGCTGACGGTTTCGCCTCGGCTTGGCGCGGGCCCGTGCGTGGCATCCTGGGCAGGGCTAGCAGCCTGCGGGGGGTTAGCAGCATTTCGTGTCCGTTGTCCAAGCTGTGTGTCGCCGCGGGAAGCAACCGTCGAGGCCCGGCCGTAGCGATCTCGTCCAACGCAGGCGCCGATAACGCCTCGTGGCGACTGGTCAACCTTCCCCACGGGTCCAAGGGCTCGGCGAAGTCGCTGGGCGGCGCGGGCCCTATCGCGTGCGTCTCGAACAAGTTTTGCGTGGCGCTTGGCTACAACAGTGCTGTTTTCGCACCGATGTGGCGAACGACGAAGCCGACTGGCGGGTCCAGTGACTGGAAGGTCAGCTACTTTCCGCGTCTGCCTCTCCACAACGGGAGCTTCAGCAACGTCACGTGTCCCTCGATCTCGCTGTGCGTGGGAGTCGGCTCGCGAGGCTGGGTGGGCGTGCTTCGTCACCCGACTCGGGCAGGATCGACTTGGAAGGTCTCCAAGCTACGCGGCGGAGCATCCGTTCCCGAGGGTCTGTCGTGCCCGACGGTCTCGTTCTGCATCACCTTCTACGCGCCCGCGGCCAGCGACTCGGCTACCCGCACGATGTACACCACGACCGATGGCGCAAAGAGTTGGAAGCGCACCGCGTTCGGCCTCGGGGTCGAGGACGTGTCCTGTGGCTCGCCGTCCTTCTGCGTCGCGATCGGCGTCGTCGGCATTAGTGGCGGCCATCCGAAGACGCAGTCCTACATCACGACCACCCCCACAGCCGGACCGTCTGGATGGAAGGTCTTTCCGGCGGGATCTGACCTCGAGGCGGTCTCGTGCCCGTCAACGCGGCTGTGCGTCGAGGCCGGCGGCAAGCACGTCGCAACGCTGGTGATCCCGCCGCCGTAGCCGACTACCTCACGTTGCGGGCGAAGGTTGGCGAGTGCCGCTGACGACCCACCACCGTCGGCTCAGAAGCCCGACAGCCTGCCCGTATTCGCCCCCGCCGAGGCGAATGTGGCTGCGCCGCGTGATCGTCTGGCGTAGATCGCGCTCTTCGACGTTGAGCGCCTCGAGCGGCACCCTGTCGGCGATGAAGTCGGGGTTCCGTTAAGGAAGCTGGCACCAACCGACAAGTAGCTCAAATCCGCAGCGCGCGTCTGCAGACGAGCGA
>CAWKNG010000008.1:0-314038 GCA_963851015.1 uncultured Actinomycetes bacterium | reverse complement strand
GCCGCGAACGGGACAAGTGACGTGGTGCCGCTCTTTGATACACCGAAATCAGTGATCTTCCAGTACGGCATAGGCGATACTATTCGTTCAAGCTGCCCGCGAGCCTTGAGATATGCAGCCCACAGAAAGGCCGGTGGAAATCGGCCAGCCGTCGCGATGGTAACCCTCATTCCGACCGCTGCATCCCCACGCACAGGGCGGAGCAGGCCGGATCGCCCGTAGCCATCGCTCTGTCCCCATTGGCGCAACGCGACATCTCTCTCCCTGCGTCGTCAATTCTCGATGTCTCTCCGGTGGAAGCCCGGCAGCCGCAGTTGATCCTTGCCGCAGCACAGGGCTGTCCACGGCGTTCGAGAACCGTTCCTCGGCGCGGCCAGTCGCGGTCGTCGTCGGCGAGTTTCTCGATCAAGAACGCTTTGTCGCCCGTCCGGAGGCAGGGAAGTACGGCGGCGTCCACGGGATGAATGACGGCGAGATTGGCGAGGTCCCGCGGACCGACGTGTCGTCGTCCAAGGGGCGTTCTAGCGGTCACCTGGCGCCTACCTCCTCGTTGAAGACCGACGTGGCTCGGAGCCCTGCTTCAGGTGGGCGACAAGCACAACGTGGGCGTTCGTGAGCAAAGGGTGAAGGCAGCTGCCAGTCGCTCGGCCAGGTGCCAGCAGCTGCACGTCGTCGGCCCAGGCCGCAATCTGCGCGAGGTTGTCGTATACGCTGTAGCTATACACAAGCCCATCGCCGTCGCTGAGATGGTACGGCTTCCCCTTGTGCAGCGCCCGGTAGACGAGTTGCCAGAGCCCCGCCCGTGCTAGACCCAACTTGATCCAGCGCGCCACGGGCCTTCCATTGCCAAAGCGATTGTGATCTGAGATGACGATCCCCTTGCGGGCCACGCGAAGCATCTCTGCGACGACCGCCGCCGGATCAGCCACATGGTGGAGCACTCCGAGTTCACACACCACGTCAAAACTTCTGTCCGGGAAAGCAAGCGCGGCCCCGGACCCCAAGCTGATCGCATCGAGTGGAATTCCGTGGCACTCGACGGCGAGCTGGATCAACTCCTGGACGGGCTCGACACCACGGACTTCGACACTGGGGCATCGTTCGATGATCGCCTTTAGTGCCCGCCCTGTTCCAGTCCCCACGTCCAGAACACTTCTGCTGTCAGTGCGCCCGATTAGGTCCACGAGGTGGTCGATGGCCCACGCGTGCCCGCCGTCTATGGAGCCGTGCATGTCGTCGTAGGCCGCCGCGGTCCGAGCGTAGTAGCTCCGCTGGATCTCCGCTGGAGAGTCAGTCATCTCCAACATCGTCCTTCTGGCCGCCTCGCTGATCTCGCGGTCGTCAGTGTCATGCATCGGGACACCACGACGACGCTCGGGTAGATTGAGCCCCGCTCGGTCATCGCCGCCAGAGCGTCCCGATCCAGAGTCATCGATGGCCAACCCCCGTCATCTTGCCGAGGCTCCGACTGCGCGCTCGCAAGATGTGGTTGGAGGCCATTCCAGCGATCCTATCCCAGCAGCAGTAGTATCGACCCGCCGCGTTAGCGTATGGAACGCATTGCGGCGACGTGTGGCCTGACGAGTCGCCCCGCTGGGAGTCTCGGGACCTAGCTCAATGGCGCGAGTACACCCGGACAAGCGCCGACGGAGTAGCGCGCATCCTTCGGTCCGTAGCATGCAGTAGCGGGGCTCGATCGGAGGCTGCCGGTTCCTGCAGCCTACGATCCTTTGCACATGACCTTTCTCAATACACCGCATCGAATGAGGGGTGAGGCGTTGCGCGGCACAGCCTCGTGTTGGCGCCGGAGATCCTCGCACAGATCGCGAAGTTCCTGCTGAAGCCGTCGTTCGACCTCGTGGCTAGTAGCGAGTGCTCGCGGACCACGCCGATGCACCCGCGACCAGTTGCCGACCCGTGATGGCCGTCGTTGGCGATCCGATGCATGCACCGGGGTGGGGGCGTGCCTATGCGTAACTACCGCCAGCTTGGTGCAGGATGCCGGTCGCGGGTCGGCCGGTCTGGGGTTCACACTGGTGGACCGGTGCACTTCCGAGCGATCGCACACACTGGTGATGTGACAGCCACATCCGTTATCAATACGTGGGGGGGCGCACGTCAAGCTGCGTTGTACATGGACTGGGCCGTTCGGATCCTATCACCATTTGCCACAGTGTTGGACATCGGGGCAGGCGATGGCATCGCGGCAGCGTCTCTGCCACCCAGCGTTGACTACACCGGCATTGACATTGGTGCCGACATCTATCGCCGGACTATGCGTGTGACGTATATCGAGGACCTTGTCGCGTTGCGGACAGCGATCAAAGAGCATCCCGTGGTCGACGTCGTCACCATATTCGATGTCCTTGAGCATACCGCCGACTTCACTACCCTCTTTCAGGATGGCGCCGACCGAGCGCAACATTATGTTTTTGTATCACTACCGAACGAAATGAATATCGAGGCTCGAGTTCGGTTTCTGCTCGGCAAGCAGACCTTTGCTCACGGCCTTGACCTGCTCGATGCATCTCCAGGCCACAAGCACCAATGGCTGATCTCGTTCGCAGCGGCGCGCAATGTGTTGAATCGCGAGGCCGACAGGCTGGGCTTCGTGCCGACGCACCAGGTCTTCGTACGTACGCTCCCGCGAACCCTCTGGAAGCGCTGGTTGGTGCGGGCGCTGGAGGTGCCGCTCCCGCATTCGCTAACCGCGCATGGCCTCGGGTTTGTGTTTAGCAAGAAATCGGGATAAAGCGGCCCGCGCGCGCCGCCTGCGCGCGCAACGTCAGGTCGCAATAGCGACTCGTGCATCTGTGCCTGCTGGCAACTGCGCCTGCCGACCGACCGGCTCACGCCCAGACCCGGCCCAGACCCGCATGGTATGGCGGCCATGGGAATCTCCCCGTAGGCGGCCATGGGAATCTCCCGTAGGCGGCCATGGGAATCTCCCCGTAGGCGGCCATCGGATCTCCCCGCTGGGGGTCGTCGGATCTCCCCGCCCGTAGCCATCGGTGCTCCCCACGATCGTGTCCTGACGGGCCGTTACTCACCGCCGCGGCTTGTTGTCGACGCGCGCGGGAAGGCGGGCCCGTGAAGAGATCGGAGAAACCGATGGAGATCTTGGAAGCGTTGACCTGACGGGCACGCCAGCGCAGCTGGCGTGCTGTGAACAGCAAGACCGGTGGTCACTGGGTGCGCGCACGCGACGAGGCCGGTGGCGGGCTGCCCGTCGCTACTCGGCCGCGGCCGCGGGTGGACGCGTTCGCCCCGAGGATCGACGAGCGCGTTGACCGGTCGCGCGGGAAGGCCCGCGCGGACGTCGCCCATCAGCGGTTGATCGCGATGGGTACATGGTGCGGCGCACGACCAGGCGGGCGGTGGCGGAGGCGAAGCGACGCTGGCGCGCCGAGCATGGGCGCAGGACGCGGCCGTGGGTCGTTGAGCCGGGGCTGGGGATGCAATGGGACTACGGCGACCGACCGATCGTCGAGGACGTGAGACGGTGTTGTTCTGCGCGTGGCCTGCGAGGTCGCGCTTTCGCGTCGTCCGGAGCCTGCCAAGCCCGATGAGACGCATCGTGTTCGAATTTAGTGAGCTGCGGCTTCCTTGGGCTGGTTGATCCAGACGGCGGTCGGCAGCTTGGGCGGGGCGGGCGGCTTGCGGACGAACCGCTCGGGGTGCCGGGCGTAGGCGGCGTCGAGCACCAGGGCGCGGGCGGCGTGCAGCTGGGGGGCGTGGCCGTGGTGGACGGCGGCGGGGGTCATCAGTCCGATCCCGGAGTGGCGGTGCGCGTGGTGGTACCAGTCGACGAACGCGCGGCAGTGCTTGCGGGCGTGCTCGATGTCCTGGAAGCGGGCGGGGAACGCGGGCCGGTACTTCAGCGTCTTGAAGTTCGCCTCGCTGTAGGGGTTGTCGCTGGAGGTGTACGGCCGCGAATGCGTTTTCGTGACGCCGAGATCTTCGAGCAGTTGCGCGAGCAGTTTGGCGCGCATCGGCGCGCCGCGATCGGCGTGCAGCGTGAGGATCTTCGGGGTGATCTGCTGCTGCTCGGTCGCCTGCTCGATCAGCGCGGTCGCCAGCTCGGCGTTCTCGTGGTGCTGGACGGTCCAGCCGACGATGTAGCGGCTGAACACGTCGAGAATCACGCACAGGTAGAACCACGTCCCCCGCACCGGACCCTTGAGCTTGCTGATGTCCCAGGGCCACAGCTCGTTGGGGTGCTCGGCGAGCAGCTCCGGCGCCGCGTGCGGCGGGTGGGTCAGCTGGTCACGCCTGTCGCGGACCTCGCCGTACTCGTCCTTCAGGATCCGGTACATCGTGCGGGTTGAGCACAGGTACGTGCCCTCGTCTAGCAGCGTCGCCCAGGTCTCCTGCGGGGAGACGTCAACGAACCGCTCGGAGGCGAGGACCTCCAGCACCTGCGCGCGCTCGGGCTTCGTGAGCGCCCGCTCGGGCGTCGGGCGCGGCCGCGGCGGCCGCGGCGGCTCGGGTGGCCGTCGCCGGCGGTAGACGCTCGCGGGCGACGCGCCGAGCGCCCGGCACGCCGGCCGGGTCCCGATCAGCGGGGTCAGCTCCTCGACTGTGGCGGCGATCATCGCTCGGTGCTCCTGCGCGCGCTCTCGGTACCGAGCATCTCCTCCAACAGCGCTGAGACGTTTCCCTGGATCTCCACAACCCGCTTCATCTTCGCCAGCTCGCCCTCCGCGCGCTCGAGCTTGCGCTCCAGCGCCACGATCTGCGCATCGCGCCGGTCGACCGGCTTACGCCCGCGCGGCTTGCCGAGCTCCTCAGCGCCCCGTCCTTGCGCTGCTTACGCCAGTACGTCAGATGCGACGTATACAGCCCCTCACGACGCAGCAGCTCACCGACCTCGCCCGGCGCCGTGCACGCATCGGCCTCCGCCAGGATCCGCGCCTTGAACCCGGCGGTGAACGTGCGGCGCTTGGCCTGCTCGACCAGCTCGGGGTCGCGCACGACCCGACCCCCCGACGCGGCGCGCGCGCCGGCCGCAGCAGCCTCAACAGAAGCCCCAGCACCATCTCCGTTCGTGCTCATCTCCAACACGTCCAGCAGACTCCGTTCTCGCCCTCAAGGTCATTGATTCCTCGATGGTGCGCGTCTCACCGGACGTTGACAGAGAGGGCGGTCGCTGCGCTGGCCGACCACGCGATGGCGTCGGTCTTGATGGCGCTGGACCGGGCGTTGCGTGCGTTCGGTGGCGCGCCGACCTACGCGCTGACTGATGGCACCGACTCCTTACCGCCTGCACAAGCGACCGCCGGTACGGGGTGACGCCACTCACCCGATGAACGCACAGCGCTGGGAGGAACCGATGGCCACCGCCGGGGAGAGAACGTGACCGCCGCTGGCAGATCCGATGGCCGTACCTCGGGAGAAACCGATGGCCTTTGACAAATGGTGCTCCCAACCTGATCCACCTGGACGCGCGCTGGGTGCCGGATGTAGCGCAGCGCAGCCGCGTTCAGAGGTCTCACTCAAGCGCCGCGTCTGGCGTGCAATCCCGACGACGGATGGATCCCGAGATACCTCCGGCCGCGCGGCTCGTGGCGTTCGGCGTCTCGCACGTCAGCGCCACGGGTCACCGATTGTCGACAGTCAGCAGGGCGGTGGCGGCGCGCCGCCGGGCAGCCCCTGTGGCGGCCTTGCGGGGAGCCGGGCGGAACTGTTGCGCTCGGCGAGCAGCGCGGCCTCGCCTGCGTCATGCGGAACTTCGCCCAGCTCGGTGATCGCGTGCGTCAATCCCGGGGCACGCGATCGTGGCCTGCGACTGCCGGAAGGCGTGTGTGCCGGCTACGCCCGCCCAACCGCGAAGAGGTGAGAGGCGAATATTGGGAAACGCTTCGCGAGGCGGCGCGTAGCCTCCCCCGCGTCCTTCCCAGCGACTAACCGCCGGCCGAGCGGCACAGCCATCAGCATAGGACTTTCAGCACGGCCCCCGACCTCAACCGGCGTGAGGTTCGCCGCCCTCAGAAACGCCCGCATTGTCCCGACATTAAAAAACCGGATGTGCGGATCCCGCCACGGCTCACTGACTCCGCGGTCGTCTCCCAGCGGATTCCACCGGCCGAGGAGAGCGAGGTCCGCACGCGTCCGCCAGTACGCAATATTCGGCACAGTCACCACGACATGCCCGCCCGGTCTCAAGACCCGCTTGATCTCGTGTGCCGCATCGAGGGGGAACATCAGATGCTCGAGAACCTCCGTGCAGACCACGATGTCGAACGACGAGTCGTCGAACGGTAACACCGCCGCGTCGGCAATAACGTCAGCGTCATACCCCCGGCTTCGGACGAGTTCCACGCTGGACGCGGAGATGTCGACCCCGCGATAACTTGCGGCATGCTGACCAAGCCAGGTCGCGCTCTTCCCGTCCCCGCAGCCGACATCAAGGGCGTCATGGTCTGGCTGCACGTACCGCGCAAACAGATCTAAGACCTTGCCCTTGACGGTTTGGTCCGTTGGCTGGTAGCCGCTACGCGACCAGTATGCCTCGTAGTAGGCCTTCGCGGTGTCTGTCATGTCCGAAGTTTATCTCCGGCTGGCACAGTAGGCTCGGAGATCCGCCCACATCTGCGATGTCGCGATGCTCCAGGGCGGCTGGCGCACATGAGGGCCTGCCACGCGAGCACGGCGAGCTGCGCGCGACCGCGATCGTCGGGATAGCGCCGGGCTGCGGTGCGCCGTGTCGGCGCGGAAGGCACCAGTGGCGCCATCCGCGAGTTCAGCGGCGGGCACGAGGGACCAGGGGCGGAACGACACCTTGGGATTCGCGCTCGCAGCGCACCGGGCCAGGAGCAGCGGCGGCCACTCGTGCCAGCGGGCTCGCCGCGCATAGGAACATCACGGCGTGCCGCACCGCTTCTCCCAGAGGCCCTGCTTGGACCGTCTCGAACCTACGACCTAGGTCGAACGCATCCAGTGCTCCGACATTCTTCTCACGCCGGCACCCGACGCCCGGGCCATGGCCGCCGTCAGTGACGATGAGCAAGTACAGTGCAATCTCCTTGAAGCCGACGCTCAACCGACTGACGTCGCTCCGCGCCTTTGCCGCGTTTGGGGTCCTCGCATATCACCTCGGGCGACAAAAAGTCTGGAATCCTCTTGGAATCGCAAACGATGGTTACGTTGGCGTAGGCTTCTTCTTCGTCCTTTCGGGCTTCGTGTTGGTCTGGGCGCATCCAGCGATCGACACAGCTTGGCGTTTCTATCGTCGCCGCTTCGCGCGCGTCTATCCGGCGCACTTCGTGATGCTGTGTGTCGCTGCCGTGGTCCCGGTCGCGGGCCACAGAGACGTGGCGTCCGGAGTAGCATCGTTGAGCCTTAGCCAGGCATGGCTAGTACCGGACCACGATCTCGCGTTCGGGATGAACTCCGTGTCGTGGTCGCTGAGCTGCGAAGCCGGCTTCTACGCTTGCTTTCCATTTGTTCTCGCATGGCTGCTCCACTCGAGCCAGGCCACACGATGGCGGATCGCGTTCCTCTGGTTCGCTGCGACGGCGCTAATAACCGTGGTTTCTGCCGGGATCCATCAAGGGGAACAGATTGTCGCCGCGAACCCAATCCTGCGGTCGTCGGAGTTCACCCTAGGTGTAGTCGCCGCCTTAGCCGTCAAGGATGGCTGGCGGCCGAAGTGGAGTCTAGCCTCAGCCGCGGTTGTCACAATCACGATATATACTATTGCGAGCGTGACGGACCTCCCAGGCCAGCTACCCAACACCGTACTGGCAGGACCGTTTGTAGCGGTTGTTGTGGCCGCCGCCGCCAGCGACCTCTCCGGTCCTTCGAGCTGGCTAACGAGCCGCTGGCTCATCTACGCCGGAGAGATTTCGTTCGCTTTCTACCTAGTACATCACCTCGTCATCGTGAATTTGATCAGCGAGGTGGATCTGTCCGGTCCCGTGGGCGCGATTATCTGCCTCCTGGCGTCTCTCATCGCCGCGATGGCGCTTCACCATGGAGTCGAGCTGCCGATGCAGAGGCGTTTGAGGGGGCGCCCGCTGCGCGCCGAGGCTGGTGCATCTGAGGCCGCATTGTCGGACACCACGCCTTTCCCCCCATCGGGCAAGGTCTACTGAGCTTAGGGAGCGTCCAACATTGCGCGTATGAGCGGCGGTTGAGGACTAGACCTTGGTGCATGCGTGATGGTCGGCCGGCGACTGCAGAGCGCTACCGGCTACCGGCTGTTGAGGGCCGCAACTGATTGGGTGTCAAGGGGCGCGTTCGCGGCGCCGGAGGCGCGGACGTTCGGCTACGGCGGGATCGCTCGCGGCGGTCGCGGCGAGGGCGTGTGGACTGGCGGAGGACACGGTGCAAGGGACTGCTCGAGTCCCGCGGCCGTCAACATCGCTGCAACAGTCCATCCAGAATGGCACTACACCATTGGCCCATCAACCAACCGATGGACGCTCCCTCAGTCGACGCCGAGGTCACCGGGCCGCGACGGTGACTTGCTCGCGACTGGCGGCCGCCGCCTCAGTGGCCGTCGCGCACGCAGCCACCGCCGCACGGCATCTGTGCGCATCTCCGTGAAGTAGGCGAATGCGACGCCCAATCCTACGACCATGATGAGTAGCACGAGTCCGGCGAGGGCGTGCAGCGGGTCCATGGTCCACCGATCATCCGCGTCCGGAACCACTGCGGCGGCAATCAGCGCCAGGACTGGGACATGGACTGCATACAGCGAGAAGGACGAGTGCGCCAAACGTGCCGATTGGTCCAAGGCGCGAGCGGGCCAGCCCGCCCAAACCGTGCCCGTCGCCAGAACTCCCAGGAGACCAGCGGCAGGGATGCCGATGATGATCGCCTCAGCCCAGTTCGGTGCGCCGACCTGATGCACGAGGACCATTGCAGCGAGCGTCGTACTCACTGCCAGGAACTGGGCTGCTCCGAGGCTACGGGGGCCTAGCTTCCGGAGACACTCGATGATGCGGCTGGCTTTCCATGCGACAGCTACGCCGAGTAGCCAGGCGCTGAAGAGCTGCAAAGCGGGGCCACCACCGACCGAGATCGCGACGGCTAGTCCCAGCCCGCTGACGACGCGTACGCGAGTCGTGGCGCCATATCGACAGGCAAGGAGCGCGGAGGGAAACAGTATGTAATACCAGAACTCATACGCAAGAGACCAGAGCGGACCGTTCAGCCCGAATACGGGCATGTGGAGCCCCTGAATGAAACCGACGTTACCGAGAAACGTCGCGAACGAGTAGTCCGGTGAGTCAGGCAGCACGGCGTACGTCCCCGGATCGCTATAGATGCTGGCGCCCGGCATCAGCCAACCCCCGACACTATCCAGCACCAACGTCAGGCAGAGAGCCGGAATAAGCACCAGCCACAGCCTCGTCAATCGACTGGTGCCGTAGCCCGTCCACGTAAACCGTCCTTCGCGTATCGACGCAAGCGCACCGCCGCCAACCCAATATCCGCTGAGAACGAAGAACACGATAACCGCCTCGTGCCCTAGGCTCAGCGGCGCATAGATTGCTGCCCTGATTGGGGATTGCGCCGTGTCGCCGTAGTCCTGAAAGAACAGCACGCGCAGATGGCCGACGGCAACGAGCATTGCGGCCGCGGCCCGGACAACATTCATCGCAGCGTTTTCATGCTTCGGCGCCGCGGCTGTGGCAATCGCCGACATTGCCGCACCGTAGCAGCGCAGGGAGGCGGCAACCCGAGCGCTACGTGGCACCCGGCCGATGAGGGTTGTCGGCGGGCGTCGCGCCTGACATGGCGCGCCACCGACGCCAGATCTAGCCGGCCGAGGCGTCCTCCCCGAACATCAGGACGCGGGACGGCGGCTAGGTTCCGCGACCGGCGGGTGCCGGAGATACGACCACAGCAGCCGCGCGTTCGTCGCGAGCTGTCGGCCCTCAAGAGCCACGAGTGCGAGCGCGTACACGCAGAGCATCGCTCCTGCGCCGGCGACCAGACGGCCAAAGTCGGAACCGAGCTCGCTGGCGACGGCGAAGCCGGTGCCGCCGCCGGCAACCCCAGCTACCACTGGAGCAACGTAGTCCTTGAATCGCTGGTCCACGAGAGCTCTGGCGTCGCGCAAGATCCACCCAGTACCGACAATCATCGCTGCTGCGACCGCAAGTCCTGCGCCCGCTCCTCCCAGTACCCACGTCAACGCGGGCGCCGCGGGAATGAGAACCATCAGCTGAACCGCGCGAGCCCGCAACGTCACCGCGACCCGACCGTTCGCAATCATCAACGCTCGCGCGTGCTCGAACACTGGTATCAGCAGCGCGTACACGCCCAGAGCCCGAAGCATGTCAGCGCCAGCCGTCCATTGCGACCCGAACGCGACGGCGAGGACCTCGCTTGGGAATACGAACATGACTACTCCCAGCGGAAGCACCGATCTCACAACGGCGAACATGGTGAGCTGATACATGCGCGATGTCCGGACACGGTCCCCCTGCAGCTGCGCGTACATATTCATGGGGACCGTCAGTATTACGGGCGCGTACACCCGGGTGCTCAGCTCTGCCAGAACATATGCCTGGTTATACAGGCCGAGTTGTCGCGTACCGGCGATTCCTGCGACGGCCAGATTGTCGTACTTGTGGAACATGATGTCGCCCGCGCGCGATCCGAGCATCAACGCGCCGAAGCGAAGCAATTCGCGACTCTTCGTGCGATCCCAGCCAAAGCGAATCTTCCATTCCGAGAGCCTCCAGGCGAGCCCAAATAGCACCAGACCGCCCACGGCTTCGCGAGCCACCAGCGCCCACACGCCGACACCGAGCAGTGCCAATGTCACCGCCACCACCAAGGACACCGCTTGGCTACCGTACATGACGGTCGAGAAGTGTCCATAGGCATTGCGACGCTGAATATCGGCGGCAAGACACAGCCCAAACAAGGATGGCATGCGCGAGAGAGCGACAATCGCGAATAGCTCAGCTACGGTAGCCGATACCAGCGCGGACAGCGCGATCGCAATGCCTGCTGCGACTGCTATAGCCGCGCCGCTCGCGATAGCCATCATCGTCATGCTTGTTCGGAAGGCTAGCTCGACATTGGCCGCGCCTTCACGCAGGAGGGCGGTCGGCAGGCTCAACCCGATGGCAATGAACAGAAGGTCGGCGACCGTCACGGCCAATGCCACTTGGCCGAAATCCGTCGGCGTCAGGATTCGCGCCAATACCATCATAGCCCCGAACGACAAGACATAAGTCGCGAAATTTCCGCCGCTGGCCACTACCAACCCGCGAGCCGCAGACCGCCCGAGCCCGCCATGGGGCGTCACGACTCACTCAGCCCGAGAGCCGCCGACGGGGCATCGAGCGCAAACGGGCCGTCGGTCGAGGCTTCCATCGCCGCGGGGACCGTCGAGGTCGAGAACGGCCCTGGACGCGCCGCAGTTGTTCTCCTCAAGCGAGACGCCGGCACAGAAACAACTTCCTTCCGCAGGACTGGCACCTGCTTCGGCGCCGGTCCGCCCGACCGCCGGCTGCCGTTGGCCTTGCCACCTTTCACGTTGGTGCCGTGACGCGGCGCGAGGTCCACATCACAGCCGGTCGGACACGTACATGGAAGTCTTCACAGCCGCGCTCCACGTCCCGCCCATGCTAGTCCCTCGGACGGCCTTAGCGTACATTCCTCGGCTGCAGGGTGCTCGCCATCGTGCGGTTACCGGGACCACAGAGCCTGTAGCCTCGCGGCGCCCGCCAGCGCGACACCTAGGACTCCAATCTCCTTGATCGTGCCAAGGACGCCCCCTGCCACGATGGCCTCCTGGGCATTGATCAGGGTCCATGCCACGCTCGCATATAAGGCCAGCACCAACGGCTCCTTTGCTCTGCCCGCAAGAACCGCCGAGATGATTCTGTACATTCCGCCGAGCACAAACAGTCCGATGATGATGCCAGGAACCCGATAGTTCAGGTACATTTCGCCCACCGGTGTCACCGTGACAGACGTCCGTACCGGCCCAGGGTTTGCGATCGCAAACTTCAATGCTATTTCGTTGCCGAAAGCGCCTGGATTCGGCTTGTTCGGCGCAATTGCCCGAGGAAGCAACCCCGTGTACAGCCAGGACAACGTTTCGCCCCGTCTCCGTCCGAGAGCGTCTGGTCCGTAATGCCGGAATGCTGCGACAGAGGTGACACCCGAAAACCGTTGAAAGGTCGAGCTAAGCCCCAGGTCGACTGATTCGCGCGGCGAGCTGCTTGCTAGCGACTGCGTTGCGCGAAGCATGTTTTCTCCGAGGTTGTTCTGATACGCAGTCCCGGTCTTGGGGTTTCGGTAAGCGTCCAATACCGGGAACACGACGACTACGGCCAGCGTGATCATGACCAGCAGACTTACGAGACTCGGGCGCACTTGAAGCGCATAGTAACGAAGCACCAAAATCATCATGAGGATCGCCAAGAGCGACGTGCGGCGCGCCGTTGGTGCATAATACGCGACTTCAACCAGCAACAACAAGTAATACCACGCACGCGTCGACCCATAGCTCAGACCCGCGCGCCGGGCGAAGTAGTAGCGTGCTCCACAGTAGGCCGCAGCTAGTAGGGGCAAGTCCGTGGCTGCGGATACCAACCACGAGCCACCGTTTATCGGAGTCGCCGCTGCATCGCCGTAGAAGTACCTGCCAGTGGCGAATGCGTAAGCGCGTGCCCCCCAACCGACGACGAGGAGCGTCGAAATCACGATGGCACTCTTTCGAGACGCAACGTCCGACGCGAACTTGGGAAGCCGTCGTATCACGACCCGAAACGGGTTTATCCAATACCCGAGGGTCAGCATGGCGAGTCCGATTACACCTAGCCAGACCGATGGAGCGATGTCGCTCTGCACATACGGCGGAAGTCCCCCGGGCCACGGCTCGTTGTAGTAGTACAACGCACCTACGCCGAACGTCGCCACATTAAAGAGACATATCAGCCCGAGAGGAGAGAACGCATCGTGTTCCCTGCGGTGTGATATTACCAGCACGCCAATCGCGTTGGCGCTCAGGACGAATACCCCAAGAGTCAAGGATAATGTCCCGGAGACGGCAAGTCCCGAGGCGATGATCGCTGCCCCCACGGTCGCGAGAAGTACGGCAATCGCGATCCCACTAATTGCTACGCCGTCGGCCGTCGGCGAGCGCTGCGGTAACGGAATGCGAGGGGCGAGTTTCAAGGCGTGGGTAGCCGCTGCTTCCCCGTGGGCGCCTCGGTCTTCGCGGGCTCCAGCGCTTTGTTCGTCGACGAATAACCGTAGCCGTATTGGTAGCCGTACGCGACGCTTGTCGGCGCGCCTGTGACGACACACCCAAGAACTCGCGCGGGGCAGCGCTCAAGTATTCGCCGAAGATGCTTGAACATCGGCCTGCGAACGATGCCGAGCCGAGCGACCAGGAACAGCCCGCCGGTGAGATGGCTAAGCGCAAGCGCGTCGTTGACGGTGAGCATCGGGGGTGCGTCGATCAGCACGATGTCAGCGTCGAGCTCGAGGTCCGCCAGAATGGCCTTTATTCGATCGCTCGCGACGAATTCCCCCGTGTCGGGAGGCATTGGACCACTGGTCAGGACGCGAAGTCCAGCTCGGGCGTACCGTTTCCTCGCGGTCGACGACGCCGTGCCGTTCGACGCGGACGCCGCAGTCGGAGCCGCTCCCGGAGTCGAGAGGTCGATCTCACAAAGCGCGTCGCTGATCGCGACTCTTCGGAGTGCCACCTCCGAGATACCAGGTCGGTCTTCAAGCCCGAAGAACTTGGCGAGATATGGGCGCCGGAGGTCCAGATCCACCAAGATGACCCGTTTGCCTCCGCGCGCGAAGGCAATCGCAAGATTGGCGACGGTGGTCGATTTGCCCTCAGCCTGCAGCGCACTTGAAACCATGACCGTTTTCGTGTCGCCGTCGATGCTGGCAAACTCGACGTTGGTGCGCAACATGCGAAATGCCTCCGCTGACATACCGTCAGGCTGGGATAGCATGACCAGTTCGCGGGATTGACGGAGTTTCCTCGACAGGTCTGGAATAGTCGCGAGCAATGGCAACCCGAGTTGCTCCGCCACCTCATCCGGATCCCGTACCCGGGTATCGAGTCGGTTTCGGACCAGCACGGCGGCGACGCCGATGAGCGCACCGAAGAACAGACCGAGGATCAACGCAAGCCGCGGCTTCGGACTTGCCTTGACCGCTTCCCGAGGCGACCGAATAACAAAGGCTCTGGCGCCCTGGAACGCAGACAGCGTGCTCAACCGATCCTCGTTGGTGCGCAGACTCGTGATCAGCGTGTTGCTCCGCGGGCGCGCCGCGCGCGCGGTGGCAAGACGCGCACGAACTCCCTTCAGAGCGTGATCGACTCCGGTGCTGTCGAGGGTGCGGCGGTAGACGGTGTAACTGCGGGCATATGCCGCGGCCAACCGCACGGCCTTGGCGGCATCGCCGTCAAGCACACGGAATGTCAGGATGTCAGCGGTGGGCTTCGCGGTGACTGTGGCGTTGGCCTGTAGCTCGTCGGCGTCTGATTGAGGAAGGCCAAGGCTCCTCAGCGTGAGGCTGATCACAGCCGGAGCCGTTGCGAGATTTGCTTCGGTTTGGGCGATGCGGTTGAAATCGCCGCCCACGACGCCGGTGTCGGTGATGTTGTTCACGCTGGCGGCCAGATTCTGGCGCGACAGGAGCACATCCGCGGATGCTGCATAACGCGGCTTTTGCGAGGCCGAGTACCCATATGACACAGCTGCGACGAAGACAACGACCGCGAGGACCGTCCGCCAGCGGCGCTGCAGGATGTGCAGCAGCTCGTCGGCCTTGGCCGCGGCCGGTGATCGTTCAGATGCAGCCGCCGCGTCCGTCAGCCTGTTGGGCATCACTGGGATTCGCTTCCGTAGCTTACGATTGTCGGGACGAACTCTCTCGGGCCCCACGGAGGGTATCTGGCATCGCGAGGTGCGTAGCGAGTGCCCCCCGTGAGGCGGAGCTGCTTGCCGGGACAGCCTCCACTCGCAGCTGAGCGCTGCGCATCGCTTCGTCGTGTCACGAAGTGAACCGCACCGTACGTACCGACAGCTTGTTGCCCGACCGAGCCGAGGACCCCGTTGAAGCTCGTGATCGTGCCCCGGGCCAGCGGAAAGCTCCGCCGGCGCGAGAAGAACCGCATCGCCCATCCGGGCTCGTGCTGGTAGTACATCGCGTAGCGATCGACGCCGACGACATCGAGTCCGTGCGTCTACGAAGGTACGCCGTGATCTGGTCGGCCGGTGACGCGCTCGACGCGGTTGCCGGCCTCCTCCTCGCTGAGCGCGATGCCGAGCCGAACGGCGATCGACGTCACGACGGCCGCGATGGTTCGGTGACGAGGACGCAGGCGCGGGCGACGCGTCACATCTCCCGCGAGGCCGACCATCGGATCGCTGAGGTGATGCAGCCCGTCGTGCACGAAGACGATGTCGACCGAGCGGTCGGCGAATGGCAGGTGCTCGGCGTCGGCGACGATCGCCTCGATTGGCAGTCCGCCACGGCGTCCGCGCTCGACCGCCCGCTGCGCGGCGCCGATCGACAGATCCGACGCGATGACCGACGCCCCTTGGCGCGCGAGGAACTCCGCGTCCATCCCCGAGCCGCCGCAGACCGTCAGCAGCGTAGCGCCTGGCAGCCGCGACTTCGACGCCGCGCACGCTGCGTCGGAACTTCTCGGTCATGAGCCAGCCGTAGAGCCGCGGCTGACCGTGCGGTCGGTAGATCTCGAACTCGGCGGACTCGCCGTCGAAGAACTCCATCTGACGGAGCTTGTAATCGGTCCCGGGCGCCTCCTCGGCGAGGGCGGACATGACGGGGACGCCGTCGACGACCGGTACGCGGTACCGCAAACGGCGCAGACGAGGTCGTCGTCCGGACCTCTCAAGCACGCCGTGGCAACCGGGCACACGAGCGTCGCGCGCCCGCGGCGCGAGCCGCGGTGGTGACCGCCGCCGGCGAATCCGGCACAGGCTCGGACGCTCATCGGCCATTGCGGCCCACGACCGCTTGCAGCGTGTCCTGAAATCGCTCGGCCGACTGCTCGGGCGAGAACTGCTGCTGCGCGAACGCCAGGGCGGCCGCGCCGCGCGCTCGCGTGCCGCCCGTCCTGCAGCACCTCGGCGAGCTTGGACGCGAGCTGGCTCGTGTCCGCGCTGTCCGTCACCCATCCGCCGCCGGACGCCTGATGATCCGGGCGACCTCGGAGTCGGCCCGCACCGACGCGACGGTGGGGATGCCGTAGGCCATGAAGTTCATGAGCTTCGACGGCACGTTGAAGTCGATGCCCTCGTAGCCCTGGCTGACGACCGCGACCGCGCCGCGCGCGCAGCTCGCGCTCCAGCGGCTCGCTGCGACAATGCCCGTCACGTGTACGCGATCGGTGCGAATCGTGGCACGCACCTCGCGGCCCGGCTCACCGTCGCCGGCCAGCACGAAGCGGGCGCCGAGCTTCGCGAGCTCGGCCGAGTCCTCGAACGAGCGCACGACGTTGACGAGGTTCTGCGAGTGGCCGATGTTGCCCATCGTCAGCACCGGCGGGATCGATCCCGCTCGGCGCTCGCGCATGGCGTCGAGGATCGGCCGGCTCGCGGGGTTGTAGCTGCGCACGAGCTTGGCCTCGTCGACGCCCTTGCCGCGAAGGTTGTCCTTGAAGCTGTCGGAGATGACGACGATCTTGGCGCCGACGGGTATGCCGCGCGCTCGAGCCGGCGGGCGAGCCGCACGACGCGCCCCTCCTCGAGGATCCCCGTCATCGTCGCGCCGTCGGGCAGGATGTCCTGCAGCCACAGCACCCACGGGATCCGGCGGGCGCGCGCATTGGCCATCGCCGGCACGAGCGCGGGGAAGCTCGGCGACACCGCGACGATGACGTCCGGCGTCTTGAGCGTCGGAGCGGCGAGCGACATCGCGGTCGTGAAGGTCGCCTCCTGGCGCATGCGCTGCAGCGCGGAGCCGCGGCCGACCCACAGCGGGAGGCGCAGCACCGGGATGCCGTCGCGCAACTCGCGGTACGGCTTGAGCCGGCGACCCCACTGCGGCTCGGGGTAGTGCGGATGCGCCGCGATGACCTGGACGTCGTGGCCGCGGGCCTGCATCGCGCGCGCCCAGACCCCGCTCAGCGGCGCGATGCCGGACGGCTCAGGGTCGTAGTTGTAGCTCCACAGCTGGATGCGCATCGAGACCGACAGGCTATGCGGCCGCCGCGGCTGTCCACTGCTCGACGTTGACATCGTGGATCTCGTTGAGGACCGCCTCGATGCCGTACTCGAGCTTGAACTCCGGGTAATCGCGCTCGAAGTCCGAGAAGTCCGAGATGTACCAGCGGTGGTCGCCGATGCGGGCCTGGTCGGACAGCGTGTAGTCGAGCTCGCGGCCGGCGATCCGCTGGCACATCGCGATCGCCTCGAGCATCGAGACGTTGCTCGTCGCGGCCGCCGCCGAGGTTGTAGACCGCGGCCGCCTTCGGATTGCGGTGAAAGGCGTCGAAGGCCTTGACGACGTCGGCGGAGTGGATGTTGTCGCGCACCTGCTTGCCGTCGTAGCCGAAGATCGTGTACGGATCGCCCGTGACGGTGCATTTCATGAGATAGCTGAGGAAGCCGTGCAGCTTCGCGCCGGCGTGCGCCGGACCGGTCAGGCAGCCACCGCGAAAGCAGACCGTCGGCATGCCGAAGTACTTGCCGTATTCCTGCACCATGAGATCCGCTGCCACCTTCGACACGCCGAACAGCGAGTGCGTGCAGTGGTCGATCGACATCGTCGTGTCGATCCCGCCGTGGTACTCGTGGTCTGCGGGCAGCTCGAGCCGGGTCTCGGTCTCGTACAGCGGCAGGCGGTTCGGATGGTCGCCGTAGACCTTGTTCGTCGACATGAAGATGAACGTCGCGTCCGGCTTGTGGTGGCGAACGGCCTCGAGCAGGTTCATCGTGCCGTTGGCGTTGACGCTGAAATCCATCTGCGCGTCGGACGCGGCCCAGTCGTGCGACGGTTGCGCGGCTGCGTGGATGAGCAGCGCGAGGTCGCTCGGCATGCTCGCGCACCACGCGCGTCACTCCGTCGGCGTCACGGATGTCCAGCGCCAGTGACCGAAACTGGCCCGGATAGTCGTCGAGCAGACGTCGCGTCGTGGGCGCCGTCGACGCCGACGGCCCGAAGAACCTCGCTCGCATGTCGTTCTCGAGCCCGATGACGTCATAGCCGGACTCGACGAGATGGCGGACGGACTCCGAGCCGATGAGTCCGCCTGATCCTGTGACGATGGCTACGGGGATACGGGTTCTTTCGATAGGCGCGGAGTGAGGCGGTGACGAGAGGCCAAGGGTACCAGCGCTAGCGTTCCGGAAATGCCGCGCTCCCTGCATCTGCCCGCCGCGCTCAAGGTCGCCGCTCTCCGTCCGGCCCTCGGGTTCGCAGGATCGCCGCTCGGCCTCGCCCGAGGGCTGCGCTTCACGGTCGACTTCGACCGTCACCTTCGCTTCTTCCTCGGTCTCTACGAGTCCGGAGCTCACGCCCTGGCTTCGGCGCTTCGCCACCCCCGGCGTCGTGGCCTACGACGTCGGCGCCGATGTCGGCTACCAGGCGCTCGTCATCGCGCGGCTGACGCGCTCGACGGTGGTCGCGTGCGCACGGGGGTTCCGTCTCGGCCCTCGGCTGCCACCATGTCGGTCCCCCGTGGACAGTGCATTGCTTCAAGCCGGATCCGGCGAACATCGCGGTGCTGCGCTTCAACCTGAAAGCGCGCGGATTTCGTAGCGCGACGATCCAGCTACTTCTGCTCTCGGACAGTGACGGCGACGCGCAGACGGAGAAGGGCGAGCGCGGTGTCATCGAGCGCATCACCGCCTGGTGGGTTTGTCGCGACCGCGGGCCGCAGCGACTCGCTCATTCTGCCCCCGCCGAAGTCCGCCATGGTCGATGTCGAGGAAGCCGAAAGCCGTCTCCTGGACGGCATACGTGCAGCGTTGCGCGAGCGACGGCCTGCGTTGCCGGGCGATCGACAAGATCGCTGCGGTCCGGGCGATCAACGAACCGCGCTCTCGGCGACGTCGCTCGGCGCAGCTCTGCGCTCGGTCGGTGGCATGCGCGCATCTCCTAGCGCTGCCGGGCGTCGGCGGCCCACCGTAGCCCAGCGATGCCGCGTTCCCTGCATCTGCCCGCTGCGCTGAAGGCGCCGCTCCCGTCCGGTCCTCGCGTTCGCAGGATCCCGCTCGGTCTCGCGCGCGGACTTCGCTTCACGGTCGACTTCGATCGGCACCTTCGCTTCTTCCTCGGTCTCTACGAATCGGAGCTCACGCCCTGGCTGCGGCGCTTCGCCACGCCCGGGACGGTGGCCTACGACGTCGGCGCCGACGTCGGCTATCAGGCGCTCGTCATCGCGCGGCTGACCCGCGCAACCGTTGTCGCCTTCGAGCCGAACGCTGACGGCGCCGCGCAGATCGAGCGTCACTTCGAGCTCAATCGCGACCGCGTCGGCCCGGTCGAGGTCGTCCGAGCGCGCGTCGGACGCGACAGCGCGGCCGGCGAGACGACGCTCGACGACTTCGCCGCACGGTCGGCGCTCGACGCGCCGGGGCTGCTGCTCATCGACGTCGACGGCGGCGAGCTCGAAGTCCTGGAGGGCGCGTCGCTCGCTGCTCGCACAGGCTCGCCCGCACGTCGTGCTGGAGACGCACTCCCTGACACTCGAGCGGGCCTGCCTCGCGTGGCTGCGCGAGGCCGGCTACGAGCCGGTCATCGTCGAGAATCGCCGGACGTTCGGCGACTACCGGCCCACCGAGCACAACCGCTGGATCGCGGCCGCCGGACGCGGCTCGCGCTAACCGCGCGGCGCCGCGAGCAGGAAGAAGCGATCGGCGAGCGCGCCGTGGGCGTCCTCGATCGCCACGAAACGGTCGGTCTCGCCCCACGCCGGTGCCACCATGAGCTCATAGCCCGGGGACAGGAGCGCGACGATGTCCTCCGGCGGTCGATCGAGTCCGTGCCCGACGTGGACCTCGACGAGGAACGTCGTACGCCGCTCGGCGATCGTCCGCGACGCGCCGGTGAGCACGTGCCATTCGAAGCCCTCGACATCGACGAGGACGATGTCCGGCGCCCCGTAGCGGCTCGCGAGCTCGTCGACGGTCACGGCCACGACCTCGACCGTCCCCAGGCGACCGCCGCGCTCGTCGACGCGACCGTTGAGGCTCTCGGCGAACAGCACGGTCCCCGGCGACGACGCGCCCGCGGCGTGCAGCACCTCGACGTTGTCAGCGCCGTTGCGAGCGCGGTTGCGCTCGGCGACGCGAGCGTTGTGGGGCTCGGCCTCGACGGCCAGCACATGCCCCGACGGTCCCACCGCGTCGGCCAGCATGAGCGCGACGATGCCCTGGTGCGCGCCGATGTCGAAGACGCGCGCGCCCGCGACGAGGCCGTGCTGGCGCAGCCGCTCGAGCTCGGGCAGGGCAGCCCAGTCGCGGTCATACCAGCCCTCCGCGAGCGCGTCGGCCAGCTCGATCGTCAGCGTCGTCGAGCCGTACGTGTGCACGACCTCGCGGCGTTCGAAGCGCGCGACGCCCCACGCCACGCGCCGCTGGCGGTACAGCCGGTAGATCGGCGCCGGCAGGAGCGCCCGCGCGACGCGCTTGGCGGCGGCGCTCAGCACGAGGCGGGCGTCCGTTCGCTCACGCAGTCGGTCGGCTTGCGCTGTGACACAGGCATCAGACGACCCGCGGTCCGTGCCGCAGCCCGTGTCGCAGCGGAAGGCACTGCGCGACGCAGGCGGCCGCGCCGGTCGCCGCCGCGAAGTACTGCAGCTCCAGCGGGCTGCCGAGATCGAGCGATGCCGCGGCGACGAGCTGGGTCACCAGGATCGTCGCGAGACCGAGCGCCGAGGACCACCACCAGATGAAGCGTCGCGCGAGGTTCATCGCGTAGATCACGCCTGCGACGAACGTCAGGCTCGCACCGAGGACATACCAGCCCACCTCGAGGCGCAGGTCGTCGTACTCCGGCCCCAGCAGGAACAGCAGCGGGCCCGGCAGCAGGAACGCAGCCACGGTCAGCGTCAGCGCGAGCGCCGAGACGGCGAGGAGCACCTCGGTGACGCGGCGGGCGAGCAGCGCCCGCCGCACCTGCGGGAAGCGCGGCGCGATCAGGACCTGGTTGACGCCCGCGAGGATCATGAACATCGCGCCGAGCCGGCTCAGCGCGCCGACGTCGGCGATCGACTCGGTGCGCCCGAACACGGCTACGAGCAGGATCGTGATCTGACCCTGGAAGGCGAAGAACACCAGTCCTGGCATCGAGGGAGCCGCCATGCGCCGGATCTCACGGGTGCGCTCCGGATCGGCCCGGCTCGGCAGCTCGATGCGATCGCGCGAAGCGCGGCGATACGCGAGGCCGTTGGCGAGCGCGGCGAGGCTGTTGACCAGGGACGCGCTGACGCTCGTCAGCTGGCGCGTGACCTGGAGCAGCGCGTGCGACGCGACCCGCAGGATCGCCGTCGACATCTGCGGCGCGTAGAACCTGCGATAGGCATCGTTCATGAGCAGCGGGAGGGAGTAGATGTCGACAAGCGTGCGCGCCAGCAGTCCGAGCGCGACGGTCGCGAACAGCCCCGCCTGGACGCCGACGCCCCACCCCCGCTGCGACGTGAGCAGGAAGAACACCACCGCGCTGGGTGGGAGCACGACGGCTGCCAGAGACGTCCGCAGACGCAGCGCGGCACGCACGTAGGCGCCGAACAGCCGCGCATCGCGGGCACGGTTGGCGACGAGCGGCATGATCGCGCCGGCGAACCCCAGGTCGATCAGCGTCGTCAGCGTCGCGACGAACGCGAAGGCGATCGTGTACTGGGCGTACTGCTCGACCGACAGCCAGCGCAGCAGCAGGAATCCCGAGACGAGCATCAGCAGCTGCGCGAGCGCCTGCGCCGACAGCACGCCACCCACGAGGCGAGCGATCCGGGCCGCGCGCGCGAGACGCGAAGGACGCTCAGTGCCCATGGCCCCCGCTCACGCTAGCGGACGCAATCGACGCCGGCGCTCCGCATGACGGCACCTACCCTTGTGCCGGATGCGAGCCGCAACAGCCAGGCCGTCGTGACGCCATGACCGGTCGCGTGTCGATCGTGGTGCCGAGCTACCGGCGGCCGGATCGCCTCGCGCGCTGCCTGGGCGCCCTGCTCGCGCAGACCCATCCCGTCGGCGAGATCCTCGTGGCCTGCAGACGCGAGGACAGCGCAACGCACGCGGCGGTGGCCGAGTTCCCCGCCGTGCGGCGCATCGACGTGGGCGCGGGCGGCGCGCTCGCCGCGATGCGGGCCGGTGCCCGTGCGGCATCCGGCGAGCTCATCGGGTTCGTCGACGACGACGCCGAGGCGCACGCGCGGTGGCTCGAAGGCGTCATGCGCCACCTCGACGACCCGGCGGTCGGCGGCGTCGGCGGGCGAGACATCGTCGGCGCGCGGCCCGAGCGCTCGCGCGCGCCGACGGTCGGACGCGTCAGCGCCGTCGGCAAGCTGATCGGAAACCACCATCTCGGAGTTGGGCCCCCGCGCGACGTCGACGTGCTCAAGGCGGCGAACATGGTGTTCCGCAGGGCGGCGCTCGCGCTACCCGACGGCCTGCGCGGCGAGGGCGCGCAGGTCCATTTCGAGGTCGCCACGTCGCTGTGGGCGACCGGCGCCGGCTGGCGGCTCGTCTACGACCCCGCGCTGCTCGTCGACCACCCGCCCGCGCCGCGCTTCGACGAGGACGGCCGCGGGTCGCGATCTGCCCGCGCGGTACAGAACGCCGCGTTCAATCTCGTCGTCTGCATCGGGACCCAGCGGCCGGAGCTGAGCGGCCGCCGTCTCGGCTACGGGCTGCTCGTGGGCGACCGCGAGACCCCCGGGCTGCTGCGCGCCGCGCGCGCCCTGGCCGACCGCGACATGCAGGTGGTCGCGTGGCTGGCACCGTCCGTCCGCGGCCAGATCGCTGCGCACCGCCGGCTGCGCGGCCGTGCCGACGCGCTGGAGATGTTCGCCTACCCGTCGCCCGGCGTCGAGGTGGCGGTGCCTACATCGCGAGCGGGCCGACGCCCTCCACGCTCAGCGCGGCGACGACCAGCAGCGCGGAGCCCGCGCTGACGTAGCCCGTGATCAGCAGCCGCAGTGCCGCGGGACGCGAGCGAGGCAGCTCGCCATGTAGCAGCGCGCGGCGCAGCGTGCCGCGAAACGCGGCCGTCGGCACCGGTCGCTCGTATTCAAGACGTTCGGCCAACTGAATCAGCTCCTCCGGGGAACCGGCTTCGAGATCGTCGCTGAGGTCGCGTGCGGGGGTCATCGTGCTCCCAGCAATGGGGATCGGGGGTTCAGTCGCCGGGCCTTGCGCAGGTCGGCGAGCGCTGCCTTCGCATGGCCGAGACGCGCGTTGATCCGCGCCGCCGTGAACCACGTGCGCCAGTTCGTCGGCTCGTCCTTCGTCGCCGCCTCGGCGGCCACGAGCGCGGCCGGCAGCGCGCCGGCCTGCTCGAGCACGAGCGCCTGTTGCAGTCGTGGCGTCGCGGCGTAGGGCTGCACGCGCTGCGCCGTGCGACCGTGCTGGAGCGCCGCGGCGACGCGCCCCTCGGCGGCGGCTTGCTGGCTGTCGCGGGTCGCGAGGGCCGTGGCCAGCGGAATGGAGATCGCGACGATCGCCACGGCCGCCAGGAGGCCGACCCCGGCGCGCGCGGGCCATTGCCGCGAACGAGGCGCGGGCGTCGGCGCCTCGTCGTCGACCGCCGGCGCGTCGCGCCCCGCCACGATGACGGCGCCGAGCACCATCGCCGCGCAGGCGATCGCGCCCATCTCCCAGACCCACTCGAAGGCGGCGGACGTCATGAACGCCGCCAGGCCCCCGACCGCGGCCGCGATCCAGATCCGCATACCCGGCGGGCCGCGCAGAGCCCGCACGGCCGCGACGCCGAGCAGGAGCGCCAGCAGGCCGACGATCAGCGCGAAGCCTGGGATCCCGGTCTCGGCGAGCGTCTCGAAGTACAGCGAGTGCGCATCGCGAACGAATCCCGGCGTCGTCGCGTGCCGCGCCCACCAGAACTCGAAGGTCCCGGGCCCCGTCCCCTTCCAGGGCGCGCTCGCGTTCGCGTCGACGGCCGCCTGCCAGTACTGGTAGCGACCGTTGCCGTTGACACCCTGCAGGCGACTGAACACGTTGTCCGCCCCGCCCGCGACGACCGAGATCGTCGGGGCCTTGAACTCCTGGATGCGATCGCTCAGATACCCGGGGGCGCCCGCGAAGATCGCGGCGACGACGATGACCTCGGCGAGCACGAGCGTTCGCAGCAGCGTCGTGCGCCGGTCGGGCGCCAGCCGCGCGGGCCGCGCGACGTGTCGCGCGGCCAGGCTCATCGCCACCTGCAGCAGCAGGACGCCGAGACAGACGATCATCGCCATCCCCAGCAGCTCCGTGCCCTCGTGCAGCGCATCCAGGCTGGCGCTCGCGTCCTGGAGCGCGTCGCGCTGCGACGCCGCGGACAGCAGGATCGCCGAGCCGAGGCCCGCGACGACGAGCGTGCCGATCGCGTCCGCGCGCCGCGGGACGAACGCCAGGAAGACGCAGATGCCGACAACGAGCGCGACGGCTCCGCCGCGCGAGATCGTCAGATAGATGCACAGGGCCGACAGCGGCAGCGTCGCGGCCGCGACAGCCTGGCCCGCGAGCGTGCGTGCCCCGAGCGCGACGCCGAGCAGCAGCGGCACGCCCATCGCCGCGAACGCCGCGAGCGCGTTCCAGTAGTTCAGGGGATAGCTGAGCTTGCGGGCCGCGATCGCATCGAGGAACTCGCGGTGGTCGTTGGCGGGAAACCACTGCGGATGCAGGCGCGACAGGACGGCCAGCAGCGTCACGAAGCCGATCGCGCAGGCGACGCCGTTGATCGTGTGCCGGGCCGCGGTTCGGCCCTGCAGCGCGATCGCCAGCACGAGCACGCCGAGGTATGCGGCGACCCGCCCGAGCTCGATCGTGCTGCGCTCCGCGCTCTCCGACCACGTCGCCGCAAGTCCGGTCCACACGGCGAAGGCGGCCAGCAGGCCGATGGCGACCCATCCGACGCGCGGGATGTCGCGCGGCAGCACGCCGGCTAGGGCGCCGAGCAGAACGATCCACCAGACCGCCACGCCGACCTCGCTGCGCACGATCGTGCCGTAGCCGCCGTTGCTCAGCGCGAGGTACGCGACGACGGCGAACGCCAGCGTCCAAGCCGCGATCGCGGGCGGATCGATGCGTACGGACTGCCGGCGCGAGCGCGCGCGCGCGGCTTGTGTCGCGGAGGCGGTGAGCTCCATCGGACACCCATACGTGCGCGCGATCCGCAGGCTGACGCCCACCGATCGAATCTCGGGGCGCTGAACGCAGGCGTTCATCCGGTGCGGCGCGCGCTCTGTCAGAAATTTGGTGACACCGCCCGTCGCGGGTCTGACACATGCGCTCGGCCGCACAGGCGCATACTGTGGCTCGCCTGCATATTGGAGCAAAGCTGATCCCGGACCGCGACTTCTCAGCCGTTTACGACGAGCATGTCTGGCGGGTCTACGGCTTCTTCGCCTACCGCATGCGCAGCCGCGCAGACGCCGAGGATCTGACCCAGCAGACCTTCGAGCGCGCGCTGCGGTCGTGGTCGCGCTACGACCCCTCGCGAGCGGCCGTGGCCACCTGGCTGCTCGTCATCGCGCGCAACCTGCTCGTCGACCACCATCGCGCCGACCGCAGCGCGCGCCAGCAGCCCCTCCACGAGCTCGACGGCGGGCACATGGCGCTCGTCGCGTCCGCAGATCCCCCGGATCTCGGGCTCGCACCGGATCTCGAGCAGGCGCTGGCGAGCCTCGCCCCACGCGATCGCGAGATCGTCGCGCTGCGCTTCGGCGGTGAGCTGACCGGCCCCGAGATCGCGGAGGCGACCGGGCTGAGCCTGGCCAACGTGCAGCAGATCCTGTCGCGCTCGCTGCGTCGCATGCGAGCCGCGATGGACGACGCCGCCACGGTCGGTCGCGCTCGCGCCGCCGACGATCTCGGCGGTTTGGAAACCCGTGGAAATGGGTAGCGCGCGCATATTTGGTGCGTTGACGTGCATCGACGGATTCCCTGGACGAACGGTGGTTTTCCTGCGGCGACTGGCCCAAATGTCGAACGGCCTTGGCCCAAATTGGCGGGGCTCATGTGTTACCTTCGTCGACATCGGGCGCGTCAGGGCTGACGCACAGAGGTGGTGTCGTGTCAGGTCTTGACTTGGCGCGGCGAGGTAGCAGACAAGACCTATGAACCTTCACCGAACCCACGAACGGGTGCGCGATCGATCGTCGGCCCCTCCGGCGGTGCGCGCCCTCGCTTCGCCCCCCACCCCAAGACCCGCGCTCGTCGAGAGCGCGGATCCCTCGTGGCGCGAGATCGCCAAGCGCCTGTCCGAGGAGAGCAGTGTCCGCGAGCGCCGCCTGCGCCGCGCGCTGTCGCTCGCCGACGCTGCCGCGCTCGCGGCTTCGCTGCTCGTCGCCGTGTACGGCTTGTCGGGCGACGCGCTGCACCCGGTCGCGCTGCTGCTCGCCCCCGCGCTCATCGCGACGGCCAAGACGCTCGGCCTCTACGAGAGCGATGACCAGCGCATCCGCAAGACGACGGTCGACGAGCTCCCGCAGCTCGTGCAGCTCGGAGCGCTGCTCGTGCTCGCCGTCTGGCTCGCGGACTGGCCGCTGATCGGCAACGAGGTCGGCAAGGGTCAGGCGCTGCTGCTCGGCCTCGTGTTCGTCGTCGCGGCCTTGCTGGGACGGCGCACCGCACGCAAGCTCGCAAACCGCTCGCACGCGAAGGAGCGCTGCCTGTTCGCCGGCGACGAGCGCTCCTACCTGCGTCTGCGCACGATCTTCGGCCGCCACGACCTGTCCTCCGAGCTCGTGGGCCGCGTTCCCGTCGAGCGCGCCATGCTCGAGGACGCGGACGTCCGCCACGAGGCCCAGGAGCTGCTCGCCGTCATCGCCCGCAACGAGGCGCACCGACTCATCATCGGCCCGCACAGCTTCAACAACAACATGACGTTCGAGCTGCTCGAGGCCGCCCGCCAGGCCGGCACGCGCGTCTCGCTGCTGCCCGACATGCTCGAGGTCGTCGGCTCGTCGGTCGACTTCGACGACCTCTTCGGCGTCACGCTGCTCGGCGTCCGTCACTCCCATCTGAGCCGCTCCTCGAAGCTGGTCAAGCGGACGTTCGATCTCGCCGGTGCGGGGATCGTCCTGATCCTGACCGCGCCGGTGATGGCGGTCATCGCGGTCGCGATCAAGCTCGGCTCGCCAGGCCCCGTGCTGTTCCGCCAGATCCGCGTCGGGCGCGGCGGTGAGCCGTTTCGGATCTTCAAGTTCCGCACGATGGTCGACAACGCCGACAGCCTCAAGCACGAGCTGCGCGACCTCAACGAGGCCGACGGCCTGTTCAAGATCGGCGACGACCCGCGGATCACGAGCATCGGCCACACGCTGCGGCGCACGTCGCTCGACGAGCTGCCGCAGGTCTTCAACGTCCTGCTCGGCCAGATGAGCCTCGTCGGTCCGCGACCGCTGGTCTCCGACGAGGACGGTCGCATCTTCGGCGCGCGCCGCGGGCGCCTGCGGCTGACGCCGGGCATGACCGGCCAATGGCAGATCGCCGGCTCCTCGCGCATCCCGCTCGAGGACATGGTCAAGCTCGACCACCTCTACGTGTCCAACTGGACGCTGTGGGGCGACGTGAAGATCCTCCTGCGCACCGTGCCGTACGTGATGTCGCGGCGCGGGCTGTAGCCCCGCGACGTCAGGTCGGCAGAGCGATCACGTGTCAGCGCCGGCACGTCACATGCGTACATTGCTCATATGCCCCGCCTGCTTGCCGCGCTCGTCGCGCTGGCGCTGATCGCCGCACCGGCCGCCGCGACCGCGCAGACCCAGAAGACGAACGCTCCCCCCGGCAATTCCGCCATCGACGAGTACCTCGAGACGGTTCCGGCCGCCAGTGGCAACGCTCGGCCGCGGCCACCCACTGCGGGCGGCGGCTCGTCGAGCTCGCTGACCGCCACCGAGCGGGCGCGCCTGGAGAAGCTCGGCCCGGACGGCAGGACGCTCGCCGACGCGATCGACGCGACCTCGCCCGAGCGCCGCACGGGCGCCGGCACGCCCAGCGCCGCGTCCGGGTCCGTGTCAGCCGGTGAGGGACGCTCGCCGATCGCCGAGGTCTTCGACGCCGCCGCGGGCCGTGACGGCGGCGGCGGCATGGGCGTGCTGCTGCCCGCGATCCTGCTCGTCAGCGTCCTCGGCTTCATCGCGCTCGCCGTGATACGCCGCCGCTCGGCGTCCTGAGCATCGCCGGCCGCGTGATAGGACCGCGCCGGATCGCGCTGCTGCTCGGACTCGCGCTGGCCGGCGTCACCGCGACCGTCACCGTCGCCGCACCGGCGAGCGCCTCCGCGGCGCAGTCGCGCGGCCTCGCGATCGGCTTCCTCGACGGCGTCTTCACCGCCGACGCGCCGCTGCGCGACCCCTGGCTCGAGCGCGCCGCCGACTCGGGCTCGGACATCCTGCGCATCGACGTCGGCTGGCCCGTCGCGAGCGGACCGACCCGCCCCCCGGACTTCGACGCCCGCGACCCCGCCTCGCCGGCCTACGACTTCACCCGTGCCGACGCGTCCGTCGTCGCGGCGACCGCGCGCGGCCTGCGCGTGCTGGCCTCGTTCACGGGCGCGCCGCGCTGGGCCGAGGGCGCCGACCGGCCGGCGGACGCGTCCCAGGGCAGCTGGAAGCCCGATCCCGCGGCGCTGCGCGACTACGGCGCCGCGCTCGCACGGCGCTACTCCGGCACGTTCCCGGACCCCGCGCGCCCCGGCCGCACGCTGCCGCGCGTGTACGCCTTCCAGGTCTGGAACGAGCCCAACCTCGACAAGTACCTCAGCCCGCAGTGGAGCGCCGGCCGCACGTTCGCGCCCGCGCACTACCGCCGCATGCTGACCGCCTTCTACCTCGGCGTGAAGTCCGTGCGCCGGGCCGCGCTCGTCGTGACCGCCGGCACCGCGCCGTTCGGCGACCCGTTCCCCAACGGCCACCGCATCATGCCCGCGCGCTTCGTCCGCGAGCTGCTCTGCCAGCGCACGGTCAAGGGCAGGCTGCGCGCGACGAAGTGCCCGCAGCGCCCGCGCTTCGACGTGCTCGCCCACCACCCGTACTCCGTCGGCGCGCCGACGCGTCACGCGCTGAACGCCGACGACGTGTCGATCCCCGACATCGGCAAGCTCACGAAGATCCTGCGCGCCGCCGAGCGCACGCACCGCGCGCTACCGCGCAAGCGCCATCGCATGTGGGTCACGGAGGTCTCCTACGACTCATCCCCGCCCGACCCGCGGGGCGTGCCGCTCGCCACCCACGCGCGCTACCTCGAGCAGGCGTTCTACCTCCTGTGGCGCCAGGGCGTCGACACGATCACGTGGTTTCAGATCCGCGACAGCCTCCCGCTGCCCAGCTACGCCGCGTCCAACCAGTCCGGGATCTACTTCGCCGACGGTCGCGCGAAGCCGGCGCGGACCGCCTTTCGCTTCCCGCTCGTCGCGGAGCGCGCGGGGCGCGCGACGCTGCGCGTCTGGGGACGCGCGCCCGTCGCCGGGATGCTGCGGATCGAGCGCCGCGCCGGCGCCGGCTGGAAGCTCGTCAAGGTCGTGCGCGCGCGCCGCCACCGGACGTTCCTCGTGCGCATCCCCGCCCGCGGGCGCACGACGCTGCGCGCCCGCGTCGGCGGCCGGACGAGCCTGTCCTGGCCTGTCCGCTGAGCCGCCGCGCGCCGCCGTGGGGACGGCGCGTCAGCTTCACGCGCGTCCCACCGTATGTAGCGGCAACTCGTGTCCACACACTTCCTCGAGGAGTTACGTTGAAACGCTCGCTGGTCCTGACCGGAGCGCTGTCGCTCCTCGTCGTGCTGCTGTTCACCTCGCCCGGCACCGCGCAGACGCCGACCCTCGTTCGCGGTTCGGTGTCGATCACCTCGTCGACGACGCCCAAGCGCGACCGCACGCGGCCGTACACGTTCACGACGACCGGCCGGATCGTCCCGCCGGGTCGCTACTGCGCGGCGAACACGAACCCGACCCCGGGCGCCGGGAACTGCGTGCCGGTCATCTGCCCGCCGGGCGCGACCGACATCCGCTACTGCGCGCTGCCCTCGCGCGCCGTCATCTGCTCAGGCCAGGTCAACGTGCGCTACCAGAAGCGCGGCACGACGATCTCGTCGCGCAACGTCACGGTGCGGTCGGACTGCACGTATCGCAGCCGGGTGACGTTCCACACCCGGCTGCCCACGCGCGTCGGCATCCTGAGCGTGCGCGCGCGCTTCCAGGGCAACCAGGTCCTGCAGCCCCGCAACGCGAGCACGAAGCACGTCCGCGCCGGCTAGCCCGTCCCGCATCCGGGCCGCGCCGTAGCGCGCGACCGCGCCGAGTTCGCCACGACGCGCCGCTGCGGCTCATGCCGCAGCGGTCTCGCGCCGATCAAGAGCGTGATGCGCATCCTCCTCGCCGTACTCGTCGCCATGGCCGGATTGGCCGTCACGGCCACCGGCGCGGAGGCGACAGCCCCGCTGACGCTCGGCTTCTACGACCCGGTCTACCGCGCGGCGTCAGCGCCCTGGCTGGCGCGCACGGTCGACGCCGGGGCGGACATCGTGAAGATCGACGCCGGCTGGCCCGCGGCGACGCGCCCCGCTCGGCCGCGCAACCCGGCCGACCGGGCGTACGACTTCCGCACGACCGACGCAGCGGTGCGCGCCGCAAGCGCGCAAGGGCTCCAGATCCTGCTCATCTTCTCCGGGGCGCCGGCGTGGGCGGAAGGCTCCGGACGCCCCGCGAACGTCGCGGCGGGCACCTGGCGCCCGAAGCCTGCCGCGATCGGTGACTACGGCGCCGCCCTGGCGGCGCGCTACTCGGGCCGCTACCCCGATCCGCTCGGCGCCCCCGGCTCGACGCTGCCGCGCGTCAGGGCGTTTCAGGTCTGGAACGAACCCAACCTGGCCGCCTATCTCACGCCGCAGCGCAAGAGCGGCCGGCTCGTCGCCCCCGCGTTCTACCGGCGGATGCTGAACGCCTTCTACGCGGGCGTGAAGTCCGTGACGTCGCGCGCGCTCGTCGTCACCGCCGGCACCGCGCCCTTCGGCCGGATCGGACGCAACAGCCGGCGGACCGCGCCGGCTCTGTTCTGGCGCAGCGCGCTGTGCCAGCTGAAGCAGGGCGGCAAGCTCAAGCCGTCGAAGTGCGCGAACCCCGCGCACTTCGACGTCCTCGCACACCACCCCTACCCGAGCGGCGTGCCGCGCTGGAAGGAGTACTACGCCGACGACGTCTCGATCAACGGCATGGCGAAGCTGACGCGGATCCTGCGCGCCGCCGAGCGCAGCGGCCGCGCGCTGCCGCGCAAGCGCCACCGGGTGTGGGTCACGGAGGTCTCCTACGACTCCAACCCGCCCGATCCCAACGGCATCCCGACCGCCCGCCACGCCCGCTTCCTCGACGAGACGCTGTACCTGCTGTGGCGCGCCGGCGTCGACACGGTCGCCTGGTTTCGGATCGTCGACGAGGCGCCCGTGCCGAGCTACGGCGAGACGAACCAGTCGGGCCTGTATCGCCTCGACGGCCGCGCCAAGCCGGCCGTGCGCGCGTTCCGCTTCCCGTTCGTCGTCGCGCGCGTCCCGGGCCACAGGCGCCTGCTCGAGGCCTGGGGACGCAGCCCGATCGCGGGCCGCGTGACGATCGAACGCCGCCGCGGGGGCCGCTGGATCGCCGTCCGCGGCGTCACCGTGCGCCGCCACGGCACGTTCCTCGTGCGCGTCCCGGCGCGCGTCTCGCCGGGCAGCCTGCGGGCACGCGTGGGCGCCGAGCGCAGCCGCGTCTGGCGCGCCGGCTAGACGAGCGGGCGTCGCGAACCGACGTCGACGTGGACGGATATCGGGTCCTGTTCGAGCGTCAGATGCCGATAGGACCTTGACCTCGCCCCGAAGGAGCCCCCTGTGAAGCGTGTCCTCATCCTCGTCGTGCCGTGCCTCGCGGCCTTTGCCGTGTCCGTGCCGTTGGCCACCGGCGCAACCGTCCAGCAGCTCGTCAAGTCCACGCTGTCCGCCAAGTCGACCCCGAAGGCCGATCTCAAGGGTCCACGAATCTTCAAGGTCACCGGCAAGATGGCGCCCACCGCCGCCGTCGTGAAGTGCGCGGCCGGTGTGACGAACCTCGCCTACTGCGCGCCCGCGACGGCCGGCGACGTCTGTAGCGGCAAGGTGCGCATCACGATCAAGCGCGCGCTCACGACGCTCGCCCGCGGCACCGTGAAGCTGAAGTCCGACTGCACCTACTCCGCGAAGATCCGGATGAACGCCAAGAAGATCAAGAAGCACGGCAAGGTGTCCGTCGTGTCGCGCTTCCTCGGCAACAACCTCGTCGGCGCGAGGAACTCGAAGTCGCTGAAGCTCAAGGTCTGAGCGCAGGCTCGGACAAGGTCGCGAGGCGGCGCCGCCCTGCATCGGGCGGCGCCGTTGCTCGTTCTCGCGCCGCGCGCGCTGCGGATCAGGTCGTGATGCAGCGGAACGGCGACGCGGTGGCGAGCACCTGGACGCCGATCGTGCCCGCGTCGCTGACCGTCGCGTAGCCCTGCAGCAGGGCCAGCGTCGCGGCCGTGATGTTCGCGCTCATCTCGCCGCTGCCGAGGTTGATGGCGCCCAGGCCGCGCGCCCCGAGCAGGACGTCCGGCGGCACGAGCCGGCGGCCGGCGGCCCCGCACTCGGCGGCCGCGTCGGTGTAGGACTTCGCCGACCGCGGCGACGTCTCGATGCAGCCGCCGCCGGCGAGCGTCGTGCCCACCGGGCAGACCGCCGCGCCCGCTCCGCCGCCGCCGCTGATCGCCTGCACGGCGGCCGTCGCCGCCTGGCTGACGATCTCGTTGGCGTGCAGGCTGTCGACGCGGTCGGCGTTCAGGCCGGCGGCGATCGCGGTCGCGTTCGTGACGAACGGCGCCGCGTCCGGCCGCGGCGTGCGGATGTTGCTGCCCGCCTGGATGAGGCCGATGATCGGGCTCGTGCCGGACTGGAAGTCGAACGCCTTGCCGCTGCGCAGGTTGTTCACGCGCAGGCACGGGGTGCTGCGCTTCGGGTCCGCCGGGGCCTGCTTGTCCAGCGACGAGCGGCAGCCGTAGATCGCGCCCCCGCCCTCGCCGAGGTTCGATTGACGCGTGCCATAGGTGTCCTTGGCGCTGCGGGCGATGATCTGCGTCTCCTGCGTGGCGTCGCCGGCGACGGGGTTTCGGATCCCCTCTCGGATCGTGTCTCTCGTAGCAGCGATCGCAAGCGGGGCGGACAGCATCGCCACGGTGGTGATGGCGATGATCTTCGACGTGCGGGACATGGTTCTCCTCGGTCTTCGTGCGGGTGCCGGCGCCAGGCCGTTTGCTCTCGCAACACAGACCCCGCCGCAGCGTTGCGGGGGCCGCACGTCGGCGAGGGAGGGCGGCCGGGGCCGTTGGTAGCCTGCGGCGGGTGACGACGCTCGACTCGCTCCCCCATCTCGCGACCGGCAAGGTCCGCGACATGTACGACCTCGGCGACCGCCTGCTGATGGTCGCCTCGGACCGCATCTCGACGTATGACGTGACGCATCCGACGCCGATCCCCGACAAGGGCAAGGTGCTCACCGCGCTGTCGGTGTTCTGGTTTGCGCAATCCGGCGACGTCGTGCCCAACCACCTCGTGTCCGCCACCGACGAGGTGCCCGACGAGGTCCGCGGGCGCGCGCTCGCGGTCCGCAAGCTCGAGATGGTGCCCGTCGAGTGCGTCGTGCGCGGCTACCTGACCGGGTCGGGCTGGAAGGACTACTGCGCCACGGGCTCCGTCGCCGGGATCGCGCTGCCCGAGGGGCTTCGGGACTCCGAGAAGCTGCCCGAGCCGATCTTCACGCCCTCGACGAAGGCCGACGTCGGCCACGACGAGACGATCGACTTCGATCGCGCGGCGTCGATCGTGGGCTCGGTCGCGCTGATGGAGCAGCTCCGCGACCTCTCGATCGCGCTGTACACGTTCGCCGCCGACCACGCCGCCTCGCGCGGGGTCATCCTCGCCGACACGAAGTTCGAGTTCGGGCACGACGCCGACGGCGTACTGCGCGTCGGCGACGAGGTGCTGACGCCGGACTCGTCGCGCTTCTGGCCCGCCGACGGCTATGAGGTCGGGCGCTCGCAGCCGTCCTTCGACAAGCAGTTCGTGCGCGACTGGGCGACCGGCACCGGCTGGGACAAGACGCCGCCGGCGCCGGCGATCCCCGACGACGTCGTCGCGGGCACGCGCGCGAAGTACATCGAGGCCTACGAGAAGATCACGGGCCAGTCCTTCGACGCCTGGCTCGCGCTGGTGGCACCGTGAGGGCGCGCGTGCTCGTCCGTCCGAAGGCCGGGATCCTCGACCCGCAGGGCGTCGCCGTCGAGCGCGCGCTGCCGGCGCTCGGCTTCGAGGGCGTCGCGAACGTCCACGTCGGGCGGCTCATCGAGCTCGACGTCGAGGACCCGTCGCAGCTCGAGGCGATGTGCCAGAAGCTGCTTGTGAATCCGCTGATCGAGGACTACGAGATCCTCGAAGACGCTTGAGTGATGCACGTGATGCGTTAGCCTGTGCATCATGCGCACCACCATCTCGATCCACGACGAGTTGCTCAAGTCCGCCAAGATTCGTGCGAAGGAGCGCGGCCAGACACTGGGGCAGCTCGTCGAGGACGGGCTGCGACGCGAGCTATCGCTGAACGACGATGCGGCGGAGCGGCCGCCGGTCCCCATCTTCCGGGGCGGCAACGGTCTCCGGCCGGGCGTCGACATCACCTCGAACCGCGCGCTCTACGAGTTGCTCGACGAAGGGGTACCGCTCGAGAAGCTGCGTTGAGCACACTGCTGCTCGACGTCAACGTCGTACTGGCCGCGCACCGCAGCGATCATGTGCACTACGCGGTGGCCGGGAACTGGTTCCTAGACGTTCTGGCCGGGACGGCACCGTTTGCGGTGCCGCTCGTCGTTTGGGCGTCGTTCTTACGACTCGTCACGAATCGACGCATCTTCGATCCGCCGACACCGCTCGCGGACGCGTTCGCGTTTCTCGAGGGAACATGTGCCCAACCGCACCACCGGCTGCTGCATCCCGGGCCGACCCACCTCCAGCTCCTACGACGTATCTGCATGGAGGCGAACGCCACTGCGGACCTCATCCCCGACGCCGTCATCGCCGCGATCGCGCTGGAGCACGGCGCGGTCGTGGTCTCTCTCGATCGCGACTTCGCGCGCTTCCCATCCATCGATTTCATCGTGCCGAGCCGGAGCTGAGCCACGATGAAGTTCGGGGTCATCCGCTTTCCGGGCTCGTGCGACGAGACCGATGCCGTGCTCGCGTGCGAGCGCGTGCCGGGCTCCTCGGCCACGATCCTGTGGCACGGCGACCGCGACCTGCAGGGCGTCGAGGCCGTCGTCGTGCCGGGCGGCTTCTCCTACGGCGACTACCTGCGCGTCGGCGCGATCGCGCGCTTCTCGCCGGTCATGGAGTCCGTGATCTCATTTGCACGCGAGGGCGGGCTCGTGCTCGGCATCTGCAACGGCTTCCAGGTCCTGTGCGAGGCGGGCCTGCTGCCCGGCGCGCTGCTGCCCAACGAGGGCCTGCGCTTCCGCTGCCTGCAGGTCGACCTCGACGTCGTCAACGCGAGCATGCCGTTCACGAGCGACTGCGCGCCGGGTGAGCGGCTGTCGATCCCGGTCAAGCACACGACCGGCCGCTACTACGCGCCACCAGACCAGTTGGAGTCCCTCGACGCACATGGGCAGATCGTCCTGCGCTACGCGCCCGGGCACAACCCCAACGGCTCGCTCGGCGACATCGCCGGCGTGCGCAACGCCGCCGGCAACGTCTTCGGGCTCATGCCCCACCCCGAGCATGCCGTCGATCCGCTGACCGGCTCGGTCGACGGCCTCAAGATCTTCCTCTCGATGGCCCATGCGCACGGTTGATCGCGCGCTCGCGCTCGGGCTGACCGAGGCCGAGTTCTCACTGATCTGCGAGAAGATCGGCCGCGAGCCCAACGAGGTCGAGCTCGCGGTCTTCTCGCTGATGTGGAGCGAGCACTGCGCGTACAAGCACTCGAAGAAGCTGCTGCGCGCGTTGCCGTCTGAGGGCCCCCGATTGGCGATGGGCCCGGGCGAGAACGCCGGCGCCGTGACGGTCGGCGACGGCTACGTGCTCGCGTTCAAGGTCGAGTCGCACAACCACCCGTCGGCCGTCGAGCCGTTTCAGGGCGCCGCGACCGGCGTCGGCGGCATCCTGCGCGACATCTTCGCGATCGGCGCGCGGCCGATCGCCGTGCTCGATTCGCTGCGCTTCGGCGAGCCCTCGTCCGCCCGGACGCGCTATCTGCTCGACCACGCGGTCGGCGGGATCGGCCACTACGGCAACTCGATCGGCGTGCCGACGATCGGCGGCGAGGTCTACTTCGAGGGCCCGTACGAGCAGAACTGCCTGGTGAACGCGATGGCTTTGGGATTGGCGCGCGCCGACGGACTGATCCGCAGCGCGGCGACGGGCGTCGGCAACGCGCTGATCCTGTTCGGCGCTTCGACGGGGCGCGACGGGATCGGCGGCGCGTCGGTGCTGGCGTCGGCGGAGCTCGGCGAGGAGGACGCGTCCAAGCGCCCGACGGTCCAGGTCGGCGACCCGTTCGCGGAGAAGAAGGTCATGGAGTGCTCGCTCGAGCTGCTCTCGCGCGGGCTGCTCGTCGCCCTGCAGGACCTCGGCGCGGCCGGGCTGTCGTCGTCGTCCGCCGAGATGGCGTCCAAGGGCGAGGTCGGGTTGGACATCGACGTCTCGCGCGTGCCGTTGCGCGAGGCCGGGATGGAGCCGTGGGAGATCATGATCTCCGAGTCCCAGGAGCGGATGCTGTGCGTGACGACGCCCGAGCGTGCCGAGATCGTCATCGAGGTCTGCGAGAAGTGGGAGGTGCACGGCGTCGTCATCGGGTCGGTGACCGAGGACCGGGTCCTGCGCGTGCTCGACGGCCCCGGCAACGTCGTCGGCGAGATGCCGGTCGAGGCGCTCGTCGACGACTGCCCGCTGTATGACCTCTCGCCCGCGCGGCCGACCGAGCCCCTGTACCCGCCGCCGGTCGCGACGCTCGCCGCGGACGTCAGCGACCCGGGCATCACGCTGCTCGCGCTGCTCGCGTCGCCGAACATCGCCTCGCGCCATCCGCTGTTCGAGCAGTACGACTGCATCGTGCAGTCGCGCACGGTGCGCCGGCCCGAGCAGGCCGACGCCGCGGTGCTCGCCATGCCGGGCGGCGGCGCCATCGCCGTGTCGATCGACGGCTCGGGGCGCCGCGTCGCGTGCGACCCGTACACGGGCACGATCGAGGCGGTGCTCGAATGCACGGCGAACCTCGCCTGCACGGGCGCCGAGCCGCTCGGCCTGACGAACTGCCTGAACTTCGGCAACCCCGAGAAGCCGCACATCGCGTGGCAGCTGACGGAGTCGATCCGCGGCCTCGCCGATGCCTGCCGCGCCCTGGACGTGCCGGTCGTCGGCGGCAACGTGTCGCTCTACAACGAGAGCGGCGGCGGGCCGATCTACCCGACGCCGGTCGTCGGCATGGTCGGCGAGCTGCCGTCGGCGGCGGCCGCCGGTCGCAGCGGGTTCGCGCGTGCCGGCGATGTGGTCGGCTTCGCCGGGCCGTTCGTCCCGGCGCTGCCCGGCTCGGAGCTCGCGAAGCTGCGCGGCGAGCCGTTGCCCGACGGGCTGCCGGCGATCGACATCGCGTCGCTGCGGGCGGCGCAGGAGGCGATCCGCGACGCCGTGCGCGCGGGCGACCTCGCGAGCGCGCACGACGCCGCCGAGGGCGGCCTGCTCGTGGCGATCGCCGAGTGCTGCCTCGCGGGCGGGCTCGGCGTGAAGCTCGACCTCGGCCCCCCCGGCGACGACCTCGAGCGCGATCTCTTCGGCGAGTCGCCGGGCTCGGGCTTCGTCGTGTCCGGTTGCGTCGAGGCGCTGACGCATCTCGCAGAGCACGTCCCGATGCACGTGCTCGGCACCGTCGGGGGCGACGCGCTCGACGTCAGCGCCGGCGACGCCCGGATCGTCGCGACGCTCGACGAGCTGCGCGAGGCTCACGCCGCGCTCGCGCCGCTGTTTCCCTGATTTCACAAGAAATAGGATTTCTCACGAGATGTGAGTGCGGTCTATGCTCGCGCACATCATGCGGCGCGCGCCGAAGCTCACGATCACCGCCGGGTCCGTCACACTCCTGCTCGCGAGCCTCGCGCTGAGCGGGATCTCGCTGTCGTCCTCTGACGCGAAGAGCGCGGGCGCGGCCACGCGGTCGCACTGCGGCGGGAAGTTCCCGACGGTCATCCGCGACGGCTTCCCCGAGCCCCCGATGCGCTTCTCACGCGACGGCCGGCTCGACACGCGGCTGCGCATGAGCTACGCCACGGCGAAGATCGACGGCCACGCCTACAAGCACGCGCAGACCTACGAGGGGACGTTCCCCGGGCCGACGCTCGTCGTCTGCCCCGGCGACCGGCTCCGCGTCAAGCTCGTCAACCGCCTGCAGGCCGGTCAGGTGACGAACCTCCACGTCCACGGCCTGCACGTCTCACCGCGCGCCGACCACGACAACGTCTACCGCCACCTCAGCCCCGGTCGCAGCCAGACCTACCGCTACACGCTGCCGACCGATCACGAGCCCGGCGCGTACTGGTATCACCCGCATCACCACATGTTCGTGGCCAAGCAGATCTTCGCGGGCCTGTCCGGCGCGATCGTCGTGCGCGGCGGCCTCGACCGGATCATGGCCAAGATCCCGCAGCGGCTGATGATGATCCAGAGCACCGAGCTGTGCGACACGCACGGGCGCTCGGTCGCGTTCCCGACGACGGACCCGAAGGGCAGCGGCACGGAGGCGTGTGACTATCCCGGCAGCCTGATCCCGAACGCGGAGACCAACGAGCGCTTCACCCCGCTGCTCGTCAACGGGGCGATCAACCCGACCGTGAAGATCCGCCCCGGCCAGCTCCAGCGCTGGCGGATCTTCAACGCCAACAACAACCGCATCGTCGTGCTCAACCTGCGCGGGCACAACCTCCAGGTGCTCGCGGAGGACGGCAACACGCTGCGCTGGATGAAGCCGACGAGGAACCTCATGATCGGCCCGGGGTCGCGGCGCGAGCTGCTCGTGCGCGGCGGCGCCCCAGGCCGCTACAAGATGACCGCGCTGCCGTTCGCGCAGTTCCCGGGCGGCGACAAGGCCGACACGACCTCGAAGAACGGCGGCCCGACGCCCGGCCAGACCGTGCTGACGGTCGTCTCGTCGGGCCGGCCGGCGGACGATCGCGTCCCGCCCGGGCCGTACGCGGCGCCGGTCGACCTGCGCCGCACGACCCCCGACCGCTACCGCACGATCTGCTTCAACGAGCGCGAGATGATCCCGATCGCCGGCATGGCGCACGGCGCGCCGGCGATGGCGGGCATGTCGCATCACGCGATGGCGTCGATGTCCGTGGCCGCGGGCGACGCGAGCTGCGAGACGCCGCCCGAGGACAAGACCGGGCCGCCGACGGACTTCCTGATCAACGGGATGACGTTCGACCCGGCGCACGTCGCCGTGACGATGAAGCTCAACTCCGTCGAGGAGTGGAGGCTCGTCAACGCCAACACGGAATGGCACACGTTCCACATCCATGTGAACCCGTTCCAGGTCATCAGCGTCCGGGGCGAGCGCACGGCCCAGGTCGACTACGAGGACAACGTCGCGCTGCCGCCGCAGTCGACCGTCGTCATCCGCATGCAACCGACGGACTTCACCGGCAAGTTCGTCATCCATTGCCACGTCGCCAACCACGAGGACCGCGGCATGATGGCCGCCGTCCAGGTCGTGCGCTGAGCGCGCGTCAGGCGGTCGGCAGCACGCGATCGCTTGGCGCCAGGCGGTCGAGCTCGTGGCGCAGCGTGCGGGCACGGGTGCGGTCGGGGCGGGCCGGGTGCTCCGGCCGGCGTCCGTCCGCACGGGCGAGCATCGCTCCGAGGGCGAGCCCGAGGACCGTGCCGGTGACCCACAGGATCGCGAGTGCGATGACGATGAAGAGGAGCATGTCTGCTCGCGTCATCGGCAAGTTGCGGTGGCGCTGTAGCGAACGGACGGATGTTCCACGCGGCGCGGCCGCGCGCGCCGCCGGCGCGCGCTAGCGGATCGACAGCGGCACGCCGGCCTTGACGTACTGGGCGAGCCACGAGATGGCCCGTGTCGTCAGGCGCACGCAGCCGTGTGACACGGCCGTGCCGACCCGCCCACCCAAGCCGTTCACCCCGTGCAGGGCGATCTGGCCGGGACCGCCCTCGAACTCCTGAAGCACGTGCGAGCGGGCGCTGGTGGCCAGGGCGAACGGGCCGCCGGGGAGCCCGACGGGCATGCGCAACCGCTCCTCGACGAAGTACTCGCCGCGCGGCGTGGGCGTCGAGGACTTGCCGACCACCGCCCTGAAGCTGCGCAGCAGGCGCCCGTCGCGGTAGGCCAGCACGCGGCGCGCTGCGACATCGACCACGAGGTGCCAGCGCAGCGTCGATCGCCGAGTGCTCACGGCGGTGATCCATCCGGACCGCGGCGGCACGCGGCGATTGAAGACGCGGCCGGGGAGGCGCACCTTCAGCCATGCGTTGCCGGATGCGTCCTTCGTCGTGGCGAGCACCGGCAGGGTCGTGCGCGTCAAGGTGATGGGTCGCACCTCGGCGACGGCGGCGAGCGTCCGGCCGGCGCTCCGCGGGCGCGCGGAGACCCGTTTGACATCCAGCAGCGAGACGACCTTCTGCTTCGGCGCGATCGGCGCGCCGCGTGTCACCCGCGCGGCCTCGGCGGCGGCGGGCGCCCCGAGCACGGCGGCGACCGCCGCCACGGCGCCGGCGGCTGGGGCGCGCCGGATGGGCGACCTGCGCGCGGGTTGCGTCGGTGTCATGGACATCATCGAAAGGTGCGGCCTCTCTGCGAGCGCGCCGAGCGCGCACTATGACATCGCGTCCAGCGGCTCGCGCCGGACCCCGGGCTATCCTCTGCGGAGTGACGACGCTCGATGGCCGCGAGGGGCCGCGTGACGAGTGCGGAGTGTTCGGGATCTACGCGCCCGGCCACGACGTATCGCGTCTGGCTTACTTCGCGCTGTACGCACTACAGCACCGCGGGCAGGAGTCCGCGGGCATCGCTGCCGCAGACATCGGCGGCCACATCATGACCCTGCGCGACCTGGGGCTCGTCAACCAGGTCTTCGACGAGCAGAAGCTGCGCGCGCTCGGTGGTCAGGTGGCGGTCGGGCACGTGCGCTACTCGACGACCGGATCCAACGGCTGGGACAACGCGCAGCCCGTGCACCGCTCCGACCGCCGCGAGCTCGCGCTGGGCCACAACGGCAACCTCATCAACGCCGTCGAGCTGCACTCCGAGCTGCGCGAGGCCGGCGTGACCTTCCGCTCGACCTCGGACTCGGAGATCATCGCCGCGCTGCTCGCCTCGCATGAGGCCGAGCGCATCGAGGACGCCGTCGCCGACGTCGTGCCGCGCCTGCAGGGCGCGTTCTCGACCGTGCTCATGACGAAGGACACGCTGATCGCCTTCCGCGACCCCGCGGGCCTGCGTCCGCTCGTGCTCGGCAAGCTCGGCGAGCGCTACTGCGTCGCGAGCGAGTCCTGCGCCCTGGACATCATCGGCGCGACCCGCATTCGCGACGTCAAGCCCGGCGAGATGGTCTGGATCAACGAGCACGGCCTGCAGTACCGCCAGCTCGTGTCCGGTGCGCGCGAGGCGTTCTGCGTCTTCGAGTACATCTACTTCTCGCGCCCCGACTCGCGGATGAACGGCGACGTCCTGCAGGCGATGCGCGGCCGCATGGGCGAGATCCTGGCACGCGAGGCCCCGGCGATCGGCGCCGAGCTCGTCATCCCCGTGCCCGACTCCGGCGCCCCCGCCGCGCGCGGCTTCGCACGGGCGTCCGGCCTGCCGCAGGACGACGGCCTGATCAAGAACCGCTACGTCGGGCGCACGTTCATCGAGCCCGGCCAGGAGCTGCGCAAGCACGGCCTGCGACTGAAGTTCAACCCGCTGCCGGAGATCGTCGGCGGCAAGTCGATCGTCGTCGTCGACGACTCGATCGTGCGCGGCAACACGACGCGCCACCTCGTGCAGATGCTGCGCGAGGCGGGGGCGCGCGAGGTCCACCTGCGGATCTCGGCCCCGCCGATCAAGCACCCGTGCCATTACGGGGTCGACATGTCCACGCGCGAGGAGATGATCGCCCACGGCCGCACGGTCGACGAGATCGCGGCCGAGCTGCATGCCGACTCGCTCGCCTACCTGTCGCTGGAAGGCGTCTACGAGGCCGTGCGCGGTTCGTCCGACAAGCACTGCGACGCCTGCTTCAGCGGCTCGTACCCGCTCGAGGGCACCGCCGACGCGAACGGCAAGTACGCGCTCGAGCTGCCGCTCGTGCGCGTGTAGCGAGCTGGAGGTTTGCGCGCGCCGCCGGCTGCGGGCATGATGGACATGGCCGGACCAGCGGACAGGCCTCGGGCGACGCGCTGGGAGTCCCTCGGAGCCCGACTGGGTGCCTGGACGCTTCCGGTTGGTGTCGCGGGCTCCATCCGTTTCTCGTCAGCGGCTCGCTGGCCGACGGGCGCTACGCGTGGTGCAAGATGAACGCGCCGCCCGGCGATCGTGCGTCGGCCACCGGGGTGATCGTGTCGCTGCCGGAGGCCTGCACGCGCTGATGTCCGCGGTCGATCCCGCCCATCCCGATCCCGCCCATCCCGATCCCGCCGACGTCGTGCTGCACGGCGAGCGGCTGTCGCTGCGACGTGCGCGCGACGAGGACCGCGACGCGCTCGGCGCGATCCTGTCCGAGCCCGACGTGTCGCGCTGGTGGGGGCCGTTCGATCCCGACACGGCGTTCGACGAGATCGGCTCGAGCTTCGTCATCGAGGTCGCCGGCGAGGTCGCGGGCTGGCTGCTCTACGAGGCGGAGGAGTGGTGGCAGTACCGCTATGTCGGCTTCGACATCGCGCTGGCGACGGCGCTGCACGGGCGTGGCTACGGAAGTGAGGCGCTGCGCGTCGCGATCCGCCACTTCATCGGCCGCGGCCATCACCGCTTCACGATCGACCCGTCGGCCGACAACGCGCGCGCGATCCGCACGTACGCGGGGCTGGGGTTCAAGCCGGTCGGCGTGCTGCGGGCCTACGAACGCCGCGACGGCGAGTGGCGCGACGGGCTGTTCATGGACCTGCTGGCGGGCGAGTTCGTCGACGGCTGACAGCCGGCCCGCGGCCTGAATGCGGCAACCGACTCGCGATCTGCGCAGAACCGCACGCGACGCCGTTACGAATCTGTGGCAGCGGCGGGCAGCGCGGTGTCCGTGCCCGACGATGAGTAGCAGCCGCTATCACCCCTGATAGCGCACGCTACTCGTGCCCGATCGCGACCTCCCCATCCACGCTGACGCGGGCGACGACGCCGGCGAAATCAGCTACACGCAACTCGAGCTCGACAAGATCCCGCGTCGCCTCTGGGAACAGGCGCTAGCTCCGTACCGCCGTCAGCAACGCTATTTCGCCGCCACCCAGGTCACCGACCAACGCCTTCGCGAGCAGGCCCTGTCGCTGGCGCTCGAGATGGACCTCGAAGCGGTGAGAGTCGCCGACGAGCGGTTCGAGACCGGGACTCGCGCTCGTCGCACGGCGGCTCCGCTGCCGGTGCCGACTCACACTCATCCCGTGAGGCAATCGACCGCGCAGGTCAACATGCGCCTACGACGTGACGATCACGCACGCCTGGCGCAGGCAGCCGCGTTCGTCGGGTTGCGCCCGACCACGCTCGCACGCGCGCTCGTGCTCAACGGCGTCGCGAAGATCCTGCAGGAACGCGCTACTTGACCTGCGGGCCGTAGCCCCACTTCGGCATCGCCGAGCGGGCGCCGTTGGCGACCGCGCGCTCGGTGTCGGCACTGCGTAGCGACGTCGGATACGGCGGGCTCTTCCACGGGTGAAAGCCGATCGTGCCGTAGTGGTGGCGCAGGTACTGGGTGAGGTCGCCGCGATGATCGGGGCAGGCGTAGCGGGTCGGCCCGTACAGACCCTTGCCGTGCCAGACGAGCCACCGCTCGGGCATCGCGTCGAGGTACGCGCCCCACACGACCTCACCGATCGTCTTCTCCAGGCTCAGCTGCGTCAGCGGATCGGGTTTGCGATCGCAGTATTGACAGCGGAAGACGAGATGTACCGGCATCGGTGTGCTTCGACTGTACCCCTGGTTCGGGCCACGTCAACCCGACTTCTGTGCTGCGGTCTGTAACAACACTGCGCAGCGACTGTGACAAGTCTGCGCAGGCAGGCGGTTTCGCGCAGTCGGCATCTAACGTCGCGTGCGTCATGGATCCCGCTGTCGCCCTGCGCGAGCACTTCGGCTTCGACGCCTTCCGGCCCGGTCAGGGCGACGCCGTGCGCGCGGCGATCGGCCCGCCGCCGCGCGACGTGCTCGTCGTCATGCCGACCGGCGCCGGCAAGTCGCTGTGCTACCAGCTCCCAGCGCTGCTGCGCGACGACCTGACGCTCGTCGTCTCGCCGCTCGTGTCGCTCATGCAGGACCAGGTCGACGCGTTGGCGCGCGTGGCGCCCGGCCGCGTGGGTGTCGTGAACGCGCAGTGCGACGCGGCGGAGAACCGGGCCGCGGTCTCGCGCGCGGCGGCCGGCGAGCTGCGGCTGCTGTACGTCGCCCCCGAGCGCTTCTCGTCGGCGCCGTTCGTCGACGCCATGGCACGGACGCGGGTCGGGCTGTTCGTCGTCGACGAGGCGCACTGCGTGTCGCAGTGGGGTCACGACTTTCGCCCCGACTACTTCCGTCTCGGCGGCGCGGCGCGGCGGCTGGGCGCCGACGCGATCATCGCTTCGACGGCGACCGCGACGCCGCGGGTTGCGTGCGACATCGAGGAGCGCCTCGGGCTGCGCGATCCCGTGCGCGTGTCGACGGGCTTCGATCGCCCCAACCTGTCGTTCGCGGTCATCGCATGTGCGACGGCGGACCTCAAGCACCGGCAGATCGCGGCGGCGCTGGCGCAGCCGCGCGCGCGGCCCGCGATCGTCTACACCGGGACGCGGGCCGGCGCGGAGCGGCTCGCCGCCATGCTGTCGCGAGCGCTCGACGACGACGTGGGCGTCTACCACGCGGGGCTCGGGAGAGAGCGGCGCGCGGCGGTCCAGCGCCGGTTCATGGACGGCGCGCTGCCGGTCGTCGTCGCGACCAACGCGTTCGGCATGGGGATCGACCGCTCCGACGTGCGAACGGTGTGCCACGCGACCGTGCCGGGCTCGATCGAGGCCTACTACCAGGAGGCGGGACGCGCGGGACGCGACGGGCGCCCGGCGCGCGCGCTGTTGTTCGCCGAGCAGCACGACAAGCGCCTGCACGTGTTCTTCATCCGCCGTGGCGAGCCGGCCGAGTCCGACCGCGGGGCGATCGGCGGCCGGTCGTCGGCGGCGGATCTGCGGCGCGCGCGCTGGCAGCAATACCGCGCCGTGTGGTCCTTCGTCGAGGGCGGCGTGTGCCGGCGGCGGACGATCCTGCGTCACTTCGGCGACCGCCGGGCGCCCGTGGCACAGGTCGGCGTGCCGTGTTGCGACGTGTGTGACGCGAGCTGGGTCCCCGCGGCGCCTGCGCCGGCAGCGGGCCGATCTCGGCCGGGCGCGGCCCGAGGCGCGGCCGTGGGTGCGGCGACGAGCGCCGCGGAAGGTGCGACCGTCGTGCTGGCCGAGGCGCACGACCTCGACGCGGCGATCGTCCGGCTCGTCGCGGCGGCTCGTCCGCCGGTCGGGCGCGAGGCCGTGGTTCAGATCCTGCGCGGGGCGCGCGCCAGGGATCTCGCCGCGCGGGGCTACGACGGGCTCGCGCAGTACGCGACGTTCGACCACATCGGCGCGCCCGCGCTGTTCGCCCGCGTGGACGAGCTCATCGACGTGGGGCGCCTGCGACGCGAGGGTGGGGCGCTTCGTGCTTGAGCACCGATACGCTCAGCCGCATGCCGAGTGGACCGCTGCGCGTCGGGGTGCTCGCCTCGGGCTCGGGGACGAACCTGCAGGCGCTGCTGGACACCGTGCACGGGCAGGAGGCCGTCGTCGTCGGGGTGGCGGCCGATCGGCCACGACGCGCGGGCGCTCGAGCGTGCGCAGGCACTCGGGATCGAGACGGCGGTGTTCCGCCTCGCCGAGTACGCCGACCGGCCGGCGCGCGACGGGGCGATCGCCGACTGGATGGCCGAGCGCGATGTCGAGCTGATCGTGCTGGCCGGCTACATGGCGATCCTCACCAGCCCGTTCCTGAGCCGGTTCCCGGGGGCGGTCGTCAACGTCCACCCCTCGTTGCTGCCGGCGTTCCCGGGGATCCGCGCGATCGAGCAGGCGCTCGACTATGGCGTCAAGGTCTTCGGCGTGACGGTGCACTTCGTCGAGGACGACGGCGGCGTGGACACCGGGCCGATCATCGCGCAGCGCGCCATCGAGCTGCCGACCGCAAGCGACCCCGACGAGATCCACGAGCTGCTGCGCCCGCTCGAGCATGCGCTCGTGCCCGAGGCCGTGCGGCTGATCGCGCGCGGCGCGGTGACGCGCGACCCCGCCAACCCGCGGCGGATGGTCATCGCGGCGCAGTAGCCGGCGCGCGGCGGCTCCCTTTGGCCACCGGCAGCTGCGAGGACGGGCAGAAGTCGGCCAGCACGCAGGCCTCGCAGCGCGGCTTCCTCGCGCCGCAGACCCGCCGGCCGTGGAGGATCAACCGCGACGAGAACACGCCGCGCTCGGCGGCCGGCAGCATCGGGCTGAGCTCGCGCTCGACCTTCACCGGATCCTCCTGCTCGGTCAGCCCGAGGCGCTTGGACAGCCGCAGCACGTGCGTGTCGACCGGCAGGCCGGGCTTGGCGAACGCGACGCTCAGCACGACGTTCGCGGTCTTGCGGCCGACGCCCGGCAGCTTCACGAGGTCGGCCATGCGATCGGGGATCTCGCCGTCGTGGCGCTCCATCACCGCGCGCGCCATCCCGAGCAGGCTGCGCGACTTCGCGTTGAAGAAGCCCGTCGGGCGGATCAGCTGCTGGAGCTCGACCTCGTCGGCGCCCGCGAGCGCCTCGGCGTCGGGGAAGCGCTCGAACAGGACCGGCGTGACGGTGTTGATCATCTTGTCGGTGCTCTGCGCCGACAGGATCGTCGCGACGAGCAGCTCGTAGGGGTTGCGGTGATCGAGCTCGCACAGCTCGGCCGCGCTGCCGGAGTACTCGCCGGCCAGCCGCGCGTGCGCCTCGCGGGCCCTGCCGGCGGCTGTCCGTGGTCTCACCATGAGCAGCGTGATCCTACGAGCGAGCACAGCCGGCGCGAGCCCTGGACGTTTGTTCGATGTTGTCGCCGGAGCGGCGGAACGCCATGATGAGGGGCGTGGGAGGAGCCGAGAAGGGTCACCGTCGGACGCCGCGAGCGCTGCTGGGCGCCCTCCTGCTCGCCGCCTTGGTTGCGGTCCCGGCCGCGCAGGCCGTCGTGCGCGACGGCACGAGCCGCTCCGACCACCTCACCGGCACGAACGTCCGCGATCTGCTGCGCGGCGGCATGGGCTCGGACGTCCTGCGCGGACGCGGCGGCCCCGACGTGCTGCTCGGCGACTTCGGCAACGACAAGCTCTTCGGCGACGGCGGCAACGACCGTCTCGAGGGCGACTCCGGCAACGACAAGCTCATCGGCGGCAGCGGCGTCGACCAGATCGACGGCGGCAGCGGCAACGACAAGGTCGACGGCGGCCCCGGCGACGACCGCCTCGACGGCGGCGACGGCGACGACACGATCTTCGGCGGCGACGGCAACGACTTCATCCTCGAGAAGGGCTTCGGCAACGAGATCCTCGTCGACGGCGGCGCCGGCGACGACTACATCAACACCAACCGCGGCGACGACAAGGCCGTCTACGGGCGCGACGGCAACGACATCCTCATCGGCGGCAACGGCAACGACAACCTCAACGGCGGCGCCGGCGACGACGTGATCGAGGGCGGTCGCGGCAACGACATCCTCGACGGCGAGGGCGGCAACGACAAGATCCTTGGCGGCGGCGGCGCGAACATCATCCACGGCGGCGACGGCGACGACCGCATCTGGAGCGGCTACAACGCCGGCGAGATCGACTGCGGCGACGGCTTCGACATCGTCTACGGCGACAACATCCGGATGGGCAAGCTTCGAGCGGGGCACGCCGGAGCAGGTCCAGGACCCGCTCGTGCGCCAGCCGCTCACGTTCGCCAACTGCGAGGTGCTGATTCCCGCCACCGTGCGCGATCTCGGCCTCTCGCCCGAGCGGCCGAACCCGCAGTACCTCGACCCGACGAAGGAGGAGGGCATCGAGACGAACGCCGGCCTGCAGCAGGCGGGCCTGCCCGGCGCGGGCGCCGTCGCCTTCGTCAACAACAACAACTCCGACCAGCCGTCGCCGCGCTACGGCCAGGCGACCTCGGGCAACGACTCGCTGTCGGTCGCCAGAGGCCTCGCCAGCGACGGCGGCCTCTACGGCCTCGCCGGCAACGACCGCCTCGAGGGCGGCAGCGGACCGGACCGGCTGTTCGGCGGATCGGGCAACGACGGCCTCTACGGCCGCGGCGGCGATGACGTGCTGTCCGGCGGCACCGGCAACGACACGCTCGAGGGCGGCCGCGGCGATGACCTGCTCGACGCCGGACCCGGCAACGACCGCCTCAACGGCGGCTTCGGCAACGACCTGCTGTCCGGCGGCAGCGGCAACGATCGGATCACGGCGCGTCGCCGGCGGCAAGGACACGATCGACTGCGGGCCCGGCGACGACACGGTCCTCAAGGACAAGTCGGACATCGCGACGAACTGCGAGCACTTCCGCTGAGCGCCGACGGGCTGCGATATGCTCGAAGCATCGCTGACACAGCCGACATCGACGCCAGCAGGACTCCCGAAACCGGCGTGACGCCGGGCTCCACGAAGGTCCGGCGCGCCCTGCTGTCGGTCTCCGACAAGCGCGGAATCGTCGAGTTCGCACGGGGCCTCGCCGAGCTCGGCGTGCAGCTCGTCTCGACCGGCGGAACCGCCAAGGCGCTCGCCGGCGCGGGCCTCGAGGTGCGCTCGATCGAGGACTTCACGGGCTTCCCCGAGATCATGGACGGGCGCGTGAAGACGCTGCATCCGCGCCTGTACGCGGGCCTGCTCGCGGTGCGCAGCGACGCCGGCCACGTCGCCTCGCTCGCCGAGCACGAGATCGAGGAGGTCGACCTCGTCTGCGTCAACCTCTACCCGTTCGAATCGACCGCCGCGCGCCGCGACGTCGACCGAGGCGGAGATCATCGAGAACATCGACATCGGCGGACCGACGATGATCCGCGCGGCGGCCAAGAACCACGCCTACGCCGCCGTCGTCACGAGCCCGGAGTCCTACGACGCGATCCTCGACGAGCTGCGCGGCACCGACGGCCTGCTGTCGATGCCGACGCGCGCGTCGCTCGCCGCCGAGGCGTTCGCCTACACGGCCCGCTACGACACGGCGATCACCCGCTGGTTCGCCGAGAAGTCCGAGGACTTCCCGCCGCTGTTCGTGCGCGCCTACGAGAAGGTCACCGACCTGCGCTACGGCGAGAACCCGCACCAGCGCGCCGCGTACTACTCGCAGGTCGGCTCGCGCACGCACCTGCTGTCGCAGGTCCAGCAGCACCACGGCAAGGAGCTGTCGTTCAACAACCTGCTCGACCTCGACGGCGTGCGCAAGATCGTCGCCGACTTCTCCGAGCCCGCCTGCGTCATCGTCAAGCACGACAACCCTGCGGCGCCGCGCTCGGCGAGAGCGGCCTGGTCGGCCTACGAGCGCGCGCTGGCGACCGACCCGCTGAGCGCCTTCGGCGGCGTCATCGCCTTCAACCGGCCCGTCGACGCGGCGACCGCCGAGCTGCTGTCCGCAGCAGTTCGTCGAGGTCCTGTTCGCGCCCGGCTACGACGACGAGGCGCATCGAGATCCTCTCCCGCAAGCCGTCGATCCGCATCCTCGAGGACAACGAGCGGCGCACCGCGATGGTCGCCGAGCCCGACTTCAAGCAGGTCATGGGCGGGCTGCTCGTCCAGGACCGCGACATCGAGTTCGCCGACCGCACCGAGATGGAGGTCGCCACCAAGCGCGTGCCGACCGACGCCGAGTGGCGCGACCTGCTGTTCGCCTGGCAGATCTGCAAGCACGTGCGCTCCAACGCGATCGTGCTCGCCCGCGACCAGACGACGGCCGGGCATCGGCGCCGGCCAGATGAGCCGCGTCGACTCCGTGCGCCTGGCCGTCGACAAGTCGCGCCTCGAGTCGCTGCAGGGTGCCGTGCTCGCGTCCGACGCGTTCTTCCCGTTCAGCGACGGGCCGGAGATCGCGATCGGCGCGGGCATCACCGCGATCATCCAGCCGGGCGGGTCGCGCAACGACCCCGCAGGTCCGCGACGCCGCCGACGAGGCCGGCATCGCGATGGTCTTCACGAGCCGCCGGCACTTCCGTCATTAGCTCGGGCCGATCGAGCGCTTCGGCTCGGGCGGGCCGTGGGAGTCGGCCTTCGGCTACTCGCGCGCCGTGCGCTGCGGCGACCTCGTGCTCGTCGCCGGGACGACCGCGGTCACGGAGGACGGCGTCGTGCTCGCGCTCGGCGACGCCGGCGGGCAGGTGCACGCCGTCCTCGACGCGATCGAGCGGGCGCTCGCGCAGGCCGGCGCACGCCTCGATCAGGTCGTCCAGACGCGCATGTTCGTCACCGACATCAGCCGCGCCGACGAGATCGGCCGCGCCCACGGCGAGCGCTTCGGCGCGAACCCGCCCGTGTCGACGATGGTCGAGGTGGCGGCGCTGCTGGACCCGCGGATGCTCGTCGAGATCGAGGCCGTGGCGTACATCGGTCCGTCCGGCTCGTAGCCCACACTGCGCCGCTCGTGACCGTCCCGAAGCCTCACCCTGCGCGCATGGCAGACGGCCGCGCTCGAGCAGATGGCGGACTGGCACGAAGGGCCGTTCCTGCTGTCCGCGGCACCCGGCGCGGGCAAGACGATCCCGTCCCTCGTCTACGCCCGCGCGCTGCTGAAGGCGGGGATCGTGACGCGCGTCCACGTCGTCTGCCCGACGACGCCGCTGACGCGCCAGTGGGCCGAGGCCGCGGGGCGCCTCGGCGTCCAGCTCGCGCCCGACGCCGACGAGCTGCACCCGCCGCGCGACTTCGACGGCATCGTCGCGACGTACGCGCGCGTCGCGCCGTCGGCGAAGCGCTGGGCGTCGCAGTGCGGCGAGCGCACGCTCGTCATCGCCGACGAGTGCCACCACATGGGCGACGAGCTCGCGTGGGGCGAGGGCTTCACGCGCGCGTTCGCGGCCACCGACGCGCTGGCTGCTGCTGTCGGGCACGCCGTTTCGCTCCGACCAGTGCGCGATCGCCGGCGTGCGGTACGACGACGGCGTCGCCGTGCCGGACGTCAGCTACAGCTACGCCGAGGCCGTGCGCGACGGCATCTGCCGCCCGGTCGCGTTCATCCCCTACGACGGCACGCTGTCGTGGCAGTCCGGCGACGACGTCATCGAGTCCTCCTTCGACGACGTGCTGACGACGCGCGAGGCGAGCCGCCGCTACCGCACCGCGATCTCGACCGAGCTCGCCGACGGGCTGCCGCGGATCCTGCGCGCCGCGCACGAGAAGCCTCGAGGAGGTCCGCGGCGGCGGGCACCGCGACGCGGGCGGGCTCGTCATCACCGCCGACAGCGGCCACGCGCGGCGCGTCGCCGCGACGCTCAAGGAGATCACCGGCAAGTCGCCCGTCGTCGTCGTCCACACCGACGCGCGCGCCGCGCAGAAGCTGCGCGCGTTCGGCAACGGCCGCGAGCGCTGGATCGTCGCGGTGAACATGGTCTCCGAGGGCGTCGACATCCCGCGCCTGCGCGTCGGCGTCTACGCGACCGCCGCCAAGACGCCGCTCATCTTCCGCCAGATCGTCGGGCGCTTCGTGCGCACGCTCGCCGGGCGCCCGGCCGATCTGAGCTACCTCTTCCTGCCCGCCGACCGGCTGCTGCGCATGCACGCCGCCGAGGTCGAGGAGGAGCTGCGGCACGTGCTCAAGCCGCCGTCGGAGCCCGACGAGGGCGAGCTCGACGAGCTCGCCGAGCGCCGCCGCACGGAGCCCGACGCGCCGGAGGCGTTCGTCCCGCTCGCCGCCGACGTCGCGCCGCAGCTCGCGCTGTTCGGCGGCGGCCCGCCGCCGCCGGTCGTCAAGCCGGTCGCGTTCGCGGGGCCGCCGGCCGTCGCCGAGCCGCGGCGCGGAGCCCGAGCGCCCCGGTGCCCGCGTTCAAGCAGCGCGCGCGCCTGCGCGACAAGCGCCACGGCCTCGTCAAGACGCTCGCGGGCTTCAAGGGCAGCTCACATCGCGAGATCAACACGTGGGTCAACCGCCTGAGCGGCGTGGGCAGCGTCGGCGAGGCGACGATCGAGCAGCTCGAGAGCCGATCGAGCTGCTCAACGCCGAGCTCGACCGGCTCGCAGCCGGCGGCGCGCCGCGGGCTGACTGGGCCGTCTGGGACTCGAACCCAGAACCTCGAGGTTAAAAGCCTCTCGCTCTGCCAATTGAGCTAACGGCCCGCGGGCTGGCCCCGGCGCCGCGGAGTGCCGTCCCGGACGCCCGAATACCCCCAGGGGGAGTTGAACCCCACTCCTCGAGCTTGAAAGGCTCACGTGCTAACCGTTACACCATGGGGGCGCGCGCCTGCGGCATTCTAGGGCCGGTCCGCGGCGGGGCCCGCGTCGGTTGGGTAGCCTGCCCCGGCGCGCGTAGCTCAGCGGCTAGAGCATCGCCCTTACAAGGCGAGGGTCGCCGGTTCGAATCCGGCCGCGCGCATCGCGGTCCCCAGAGGATCGGCCCGCGACGACCCCGATCTCGACCTATCGGCGCGCTTGCGCGTCGTCATGAGCGTTTAGCGCATTTGCGCCTCTTTGCCTAATCCCGCTCAGGTTTTCCGTCGTACCAGCCGATCTGAGAAGCATGGACGGATGTCTCAGAGAGTTCTGCAGCAAAAGCTAATTGTTGCGCTGGTCGTGCTGCTCGCCGTGCCGGCCGTCGCGGCGGCCGCCCCCGATCCGATGCTCGACCAGCAGTGGGCGCTCTCGAACCCCGCCCAGGTCGGCGCCGACGTGGCCTGGACGCAGTCCGACGGCGCCGGCGTCGTCGTCGCGGTGCTCGACACCGGCGTCCAGCTCAACCACCCGGACCTCGACGGCGCCATCTGGACGAACCCCCACGAGATCCCCGGCAACGGCAAGGACGACGACCACAACGGCGTCATCGACGACATCCACGGCGCGAACATGTTCGACAACAGCCCGAACGTCAACGACGACAACGGCCACGGCACGCACGTCGCCGGGATCATCGCCGCGCGCCAGGACAACGGCATCGGCGGCACGGGGCTCGCACCCGCCGCGACGATCATGCCGGTCAAGGTGCTCGACCAGAACATGACCGGGACGACCGACGATCTCGCCCGCGGCATCCGCTACGCCGTCGACGCCGGCGCGAAGATCCTCAACGTCTCCGTCAACAGCGACACGCAGACGCCCGACGTCACCGACGCCGTGCGCTACGCCGGCGAGCACGGCGCCGTCGTCGTCGCCTCCGCCGGCAACAACGGCCGCAACATCGACCTGCTGCCGTCCTATCCCGCCGCGCTGGCGGACCCGGCGATCATCAGCGTCGCCGCCTCGTCCGAGAGCAACATCCTCTGGAGCGGATCTCGAACAGCGGCACGACGTCCGTCGACCTCGCGGCCCCCGGCGATCATATCGCTCTCGACGGCCCTCGGATCGGGCTACCAGTCGCGCACCGGCACCTCGGCCGCCGCGCCCTTCGTCTCAGCCGCGCTCGCCCTGCTGTCCGCGGCCGGCCCGCAGCAGCCGATGAGCGACCTGCGCAACGCGATCATCGCGACGACGCGTCGCTCGAACCTGCTGTCCACGCTGCTTGGCAGCGGTGGGCGCCTCGACGTCGGCGCCGCGATGCACAACATCATCAGCCCCTCGTCGTGGCGCAGCGGCGCGAGCACGGCGGCGATCGTCCCGAAGCTGCGGCTCACGGCGAGGCGCAAGGCCCGCGCCGGCACGAGAATCGCCGTCCGCTGGCGTGCGACGGGCGCCGCCACGGTCCGCACCTGGCGCGTCTCGCTCGACGGCAGGGTCATCCGCAGGATCCGCGTCAAGCAGGGCAGCGTCTCGCGGAAGGTCTCGAGGAAGGTCTCGCGCTCCGGTCGTCACAAGTGGCGCGTCGTCGGCTTCGACGAGACCGGCGCGAAGGTCGTCGCCGCCAAGCGCACCTTCCGCATCGTCAGGCGCTAGCCGCGAGCGCGGCACCGGGCGCGCGTCTCGTCCGCGCAACGGCGCCTGCGCTCGGTGCTGGCGACGGCCCGGTTCGCCGGGTAGCGTCGGCGGTCGTGAGCAGTACGCCGCCGACGCCCGAGCCGCTGCTGGCGGCCCCGCTCGTCGTCACCGGACACCTCGTGACGTTCGACGACGCGCGCGCGCAGATCCCAGACGGCGCGCTGTACATCGATCGTGACGGGATCATCGTGGCCGTGTCGGCGGCCGCCGACCCGCCGCCGCCCGGCTTCGAGGCGGCCAACCGCGTCGATGCGGGTGCGGACGCGATCGTGTACCCGGGCCTCATCGACCTGCACAACCACATCGCCTACAACTGCCTGTCGCTGTGGGTCGCGCCGGATCGCACGCAGCCGTGGACCGCGCGCGACCAGTGGCCGCTGGATCCCGACTACCCGCCGTCGATCACGCTGCCCGTCAACGCGCTGTGCGCGGCGAACGGCAAGGCGGTGCTGAAGTACGTGGAGTGCAAGGCCGTCGTCGGCGGCGTGACGGCGATCCAGGGATCGTCGAAGGTCGGGCGCCCGTTCGAGGGCTGGATGGTGCGCAACGTCGAGTACGAGACGTTCGGGACCGGCGTCGTGCGCGTGCGCCAGGCGGTCTTCCCGCTGACGGAGGAGCGCGAGTTTCGCAAGCTGCGCCGCCAGCTCGACGCCGGCGACGCGTTCGTCTATCACCTGTCCGAGGGGACCGATCCGCGGCTGCGTGCCGACTACGACGCGATCGGCTCGCGCGACTGCCTCGCGCCGCGCTTCGTCGGGATCCACTGCACGGCGCTCGGCGACGCGCAGTTCGCCGACTGGCATCCGCGCGGCGGCTCGATCGTGTGGTCGCCGTTCTCGAACCTCTGGCTGTACGGCGCCACGACGGACATCGCCGCGGCGCGCGCGCGCGGGATGCGGATCTGCCTGGGCTCGGACTGGTCGCCGTCTGGGTCCAAGAACCTGCTCGGGGAGCTGAAGGTCGCCGATCTCCACAACCGCTCGACGCTGGGCGGGCTGCTGTCCGATGAGGAGATCTGCCGGATGGTCACGTGCAACCCGGCGGACGCGCTCGGCTGGGAGGACCGGCTGGGGCGTCTGCGCGCCGGCTGCCGCGGGGACCTCGTCGTCCTCGCGCGCCGTGAGGACGACGTCTATCGCAACCTGCTGCGGGCGCTCGAGCAGGACGTGCTGCTCGTGGCGATCAACGGCTACCCGATGTACGGCGTGGGTGAGCTGATGGCGGCGGCAGCGGCGGTCAGCCCGGAGCCGATCCAGGTCGGACCGGGGCTGGAGCGCGTGATCTCGCTGCGCGACGAGCGCATCGAGGACGCCGACATGAGCTGGCCGGAGGTGCTCGCGGCGCTCGAGCACGTACGCACGGATGCCGTCGGCGCCCAGGAGGCGGCCGTCGCGCGGGCCGGAGGACCGGACGCCCACCTGCGGATGGTCCCCGACAAGCCGTGGGATACGCCCGGCGCGGGAGGCCCGCCCGCCACCGACCTGGCCGCGGCGCGGATCGGACCGCTGGACTCGCTCGTGCACGACGAGTCGTGGTTCGCCGCGATCGATCGCGCCGTCATCCACGGCGGCCGGCTGAGCGGGCTGCGGACGTATTGGGGACGCTGAGCGGGGCGATCGGCCGTCGGCGGCGGTCGGGCCTCCGAGGCCGTGGAGCCCCGGGGCCGCGGTCAGCCGGCGGGGGCGGTGGTCGCCGCCGCGGACGGGCTCGCGGCGGGGCCGGCGGCTCCGCCGCCGCCGGCAGGCGCGCTGGCGCCCCCGGTGGGCTCGGACGAACCGGTTGTCGCGGCCGGCGGCGCCGTCGGCGCGGCGGGCCGGCTCGGTGCGGGCTGCACGTGCGGCTCGGTCGCCGGCGCCTTCGGGGTGACCGTCGCCGCCGGCGTCGCGCCGCCGGGGACGGCGACCGGCGCGCTCGCGCCCGGCGTCGTCACCGCCGGGGCGGTCGCCGTGGGGGCGGTCGCCGTGGGCGCGATCGGGCGGGCGGGAGCGCTCGGTGCGACGACGGGGACCCCGACCGCCGGGCCCGACGACCTCGCGACGGCGGGCTGAGCGGGGGCGTTCGCGCTGAGCACCGCCAGCCCGAGCATCTTCGCGACCGTGCGTTGCGGCACCTCGCCCGACAGCAGCGACAACGGATCGACGGCGCACGACTGGCAGGCCGCGGGGCCGCGGCGGACCTCGAAGTGCAGGTGCGGCGCGGTGCTCGAGCCGGTCGAGCCGACACGCCCGATCAGCTGGCCGCGGCGCACGTGCACGCCGTCGGCGATGCCCGCCTCGACGATGCTGAGATGCGCGTAGCAGGACGACAGGTGCGGGCGGTGCTGGATGCAGACGAAGTTGCCGTAGCCGCCGGACTCGCCCGGCGTCTCGAGCAGCGCGATGCGGCCGGAGTCGGCGGCGTGGATCGGGGTGCCCGCCGGCGCGAGGAAGTCGACGCCGTTGTGCAGATGGCCCGGGCGCGGGCAGCCGAAGTAGCCGCAGCCGCCGACCGTGCCGATCGTGGGTCGCAGCAGCTCGCCGCTGCCGGGTTGCGGGATCGTGCCGAGCAGGTGCCATGCGCGGGCGCGCTCGATGACCATCGCGGTGGAGAGCTGGCCCGTCGGCTTGGGGCCGTAGCGCTTGCCGACGGCGCGCACGGCGGCGCGACCGAGGTCCGTCTCGGCGCGGTTGCGGGCCAGTTGCGCCGCGATCGCATCGATGCGGCTCGCCGCGGCCGGCTGCGACTTCGCCTTGGCGAAGCCGGTCTCCTGGTAGTGGACGGAGGCGACGAGCTCCCACGAGACGTCGTAGCGGCGCTGCGCGCGCAGGTAGAGGTCGAAGAAGGGGTGCTTGGCGAGCAGGCGCAGGCGCTCGGGCAGCGGACGGCGGACGCTGCGCACGTCGCTCGGGGCCGGAGTTCCCTCGAGGTCGAGCGACAGCGCGGCGGCGAAGCGCTCGTGCTCGGCGGTCTGCTTCTTGATCAGCGCGAGCCGGTCGCGGCCGCTGGCGAGCGAGCCGTTGGCCGCCGTCAGCGCGAGCGCGCCGAGCAGGCAGGCGATCGCCACCCCCGCGAGCACGGGGGGCAGCAGAACCTTGCGGACCAGCACGGCCAGCCGCAGTCGATTGCGCGTCACGAGAGCCTCCACCCGAACGACAGCTTCCACGCGTCATGCGGGGTGGCCTTCGCCTGCAAGCTCGCTGGCATACGCTGCCGCCGTGGTCGGCGTCATCGTTCCCGTGCACGGGTTTGCCGGCTACCTGGCGGAGACGCTGGACTGCGTGCTGGGGCAGTCCCCGGCCCCGGGCGCGGTCGTCGTCGTCGACGACGCGTCGCCCGATCCGATCGTGCTGCACCCCGATCACGCGAGCGCGTGCTCGCTGGTGCGGCGTTCTGCGTGCGGGGGCCCGGCGGCCGCGCGCGCCGCCGGCCTGGCCGCGCTCGGCGCGGACGTCTCGGTGCTCGCGCTGTGCGACGCGGACGACGCGTGGCAGGCCGGCAAGCTCGCCGCACAGCTCGATGCGCTCGAGCGCTTCCCGGATGCGGGCGCGTGCTTCGGCCGCGCCGTCGTCGTGGGATCGGACGGGCGGGCCACCGGCGAGACGTGGACTTCGTTGCCGGCGGGCCTGCACGCCGGTCCCGCGTGGGCCGCGCGGTTGTACGAGTCCAACCCGCTGCCGACCTCGAGCGTCGTCCTGCGCCGGGCCGCGCTCGAGCGGGCGGGCGGCTTCGAGTCCGCGGTGCGGGTGGCCGAGGACTGGGACCTGTGGCTGCGACTCGCCGCCTGCGGGGTCGGCTTCGTGTGCGAGCCGCGGGCCGTCGTGCGCTACCGCCGTCATCCGGGCGGGTTGACCGCCGACGTCGCCGGACTGGCGCGCTGTCAGCTCGAGCTGCACCGCGCGCACGGTGCGTTGGTGGCGCCCGAGGTGCGGGCGCGGGCCCTCGCCGCCGACGCGGCGGCCCTGCGGTCATCCACGCGCGGCGGGCTGCGGTCGCTGCTGCCCAAGCGCGACCCCTACCGCGGCTGAGCCGGACGCGGACCATCGGCCGCGGCCGCCGGCGCGATCAGCCCTTGCGCAGGCGCAGGCGCAGGCGCGGGCGGGGGCGGTTCGGGATCAGGCGCCCGAGCTCGAACGCCCACACGGTCGGGCCGTCGAGCAGACCGAGCAGCGCCTCGTCGCGGCGCCCGCGGGCGGCGGCGGCGACGCCCTGCGCCGCGCGCTTCGCGCTCCACCACGCGAGGCCGGGCCAGTGCCGGCGCGGCAGCGCGCCCGGCCAGCGCCCGGCGAGCCACGCGGCCCCCGCGCCATGGCGGGCGCGCTGGGCGAGCATGCGCGGGATCGTCGCCCGGTTGCGATGCACGACCGCGGCCTGCTCGCGGCGTTCGAGCCCCCACCCGGCGGCACGGACGCGGAAGCAGAGGTCGGCGTCGCCGCCCGAGCGAACGCGCTCCTCGAATCCCCCGACGCGGTCGAAGGCGGCGCGCCTGACGGCGGCGTTCGCGGTCTGCGCGAACGCCCAGTCGGAGTCGGCGAGCGTGACCTCCTGGCTCATCGAGGACTTCAAGTAGGCGTAGCGCTGGGCCGCCGTGGCGGCTTCGTCCTCGCGCGGGGCCTCGTCGACGACCGCTCCCGCGAGGATGCCGACCTCGTCGCGCGGGGCGGCCTCGAAGTAGCGGTCGAGCAGGTCGGCGGGCGGGTGCACGTCGGCGTCGAGGAACACGAGCCACGGTGCCGCGCCGCCCGCGACCCCGCGATTGCGCGCGAAGTAGGAGGTCTGCCGCTCGCCCGCGCCCACGATCCGCACGTCTCCCCGCCGCGCGTCGACGGCCCCGCGCCGGTTGTCGGCGATCGTCACGGTGTCGCCGGGGCGCAGCACGAGCGAGCCCAACCGCTGCACGACCGCCGCGAGCTGCTCGTCGGAGCCGCGGAACGGAAGAACGACGTCGACGGCCGGGCGAACGCTCACGCGCCGCAATCTACGGCCGCCGACCCCGCGGCGCGGCCAGATCGCCGGTGCCGCGCCGCCCTACGGTCCGGGTGTTGGCATACTTGCCGCTCCCCACGCATGGGGGCGTAGCTCAGTTGGTTAGAGCGCCGGCCTGTCACGCCGGAGGTCGCGGGTTCGAGTCCCGTCGCTCCCGCTTCTCGAAGTACCTGGCAGTCGGGTGCCTCCGCGATGCGCTGCAAGCACGTCCGCGAGCCCTGATGCCGGCGGGGTAGCGCCGACGAATCCGGAGTGATTCCAGAAATCTGTGGCACACTTCGCGCCATGCCGGTAACCGCCGAACTCGAGCGCATGCTGCGCGGGGCCTCCCTGCACGTCACGCGTCCGCGGGTCGCGGTGCTGGCGGCGGTGCACGACCATCCGCATGCCGATACGAGCTCGATCATCGGTCTCGTTCGCGAGAACCTCGGTGCGGTGTCCCAGCAGGCCGTCTACGACGTGCTGGGAGCGCTGACCACGGCGGGTCTCGTGCGGCGCATCCACCCGCCGGGCTCCGTGGCGCGCTACGAGTCGCGCGTCGGGGACAACCATCACCACCTCGTATGCCGGTCGTGCGGCTCGATCGCCGACGTCGATTGCGCCGTCGGTAGCGGACCGTGCTTGACCGCCGCCGACGACCACGGCTACGCGATCGACGAGGCCGAGGTCATCTACTGGGGCCTGTGCCCCGGATGCTCGACCGACCGCAGTTGTTGACATCCATCTTCTGATCCCTGAAAGGGTTCCCCTTGTCCGATAGTCCCGATGCCGTTGTTGGAGAGATGAACGATGACGCGCAGGTCGCCACGACCGGCTGCCCGGTCGCGCACGGCCGCGCCCCCCACCCGACCCAGGGCGGCGGCAACCGAGGCTGGTGGCCGGATCGCCTCAACCTGAAGATCCTCGCCAAGAACCCCGCGGTGGCGAACCCGCTCGGCGAGCAGTTCGACTACGCCGCGGCGTTTCAGACACTCGACCTCCCTGCCGTCAAGCAGGACATCGAGGACGTGCTGACGACCTCGCAGGACTGGTGGCCGGCGGACTTCGGCCACTACGGCCCGTTCATGATCCGGATGGCGTGGCACAGCGCCGGCACGTACCGCATCAGCGACGGTCGCGGCGGCGCCGGCGCCGGCCAGCAGCGCTTCGCACCGCTCAACAGCTGGCCGGACAACGGCAACCTCGACAAGGCGCGCCGGCTGCTGTGGCCGGTCAAGAGGAAGTACGGCCAGGCGCTGTCGTGGGCGGATCTCATGGTCCTCACCGGCAACGTCGCGCTCGAGTCGATGGGCTTTGAGACCTTCGGCTTCGCTGGTGGCCGCGCGGACGTCTGGGAGCCCGACGAGGACGTCTACTGGGGTCCCGAGACGGAGTGGCTCGAGGACGAGCGCTACACCGGCGACCGCGAGCTCGAGGAGCCGCTGGGCGCCGTCCAGATGGGGCTCATCTACGTCAACCCGGAGGGGCCGAACGGCAACCCTGATCCGCTCGCGGCGGCCCGTGACATCCGCGAGACGTTCGCTCGGATGGCGATGAACGACGAGGAGACGATCGCCCTGATCGCCGGCGGGCACACGTTCGGCAAGACGCACGGCGCGGCCGATCCGGACCAGTACGTCGGCTCCGAGCCGGAGGGCGCCCCGCTCGAGGAGCAGGGCCTCGGTTGGCGCAACAGCTACGGCACCGGCAAGGGCGCCGACGCGATCACGAGCGGCCTCGAGGTGACCTGGACGACCACCCCCACGCAGTGGTCCAGCAACTTCTTCGACAACCTCTTCGGCTTCGAGTGGGAGCTGACGAAGAGCCCGGCCGGCGCGCACCAGTGGCAGCCCAAGGACGGCGCCGGCGCCGGCACCGTGCCCGGTCCCGACGCGGGCTCGGCGATGCGTCCCCCGACGATGCTGACGACGGACCTCGCGCTGCGCTTCGACCCCGACTACGAGCCGATCTCGCGGCGCTTCCACGAGCACCCCGACGAGCTCGCCGACGCGTTCGCGCGGGCCTGGTTCAAGCTCACGCACCGCGACATGGGCCCGATCCAGCGCTACCTCGGCCCGGAAGTGCCGGCCGAGACGCTGATCTGGCAGGACCCGATCCCCGAGGCGCCCGGCCAGCTGAGCGCGGAGGACGTCGCGGCGCTCAAGGCGCTGATCCTCGGCTCCGGCCTGTCCGTGTCCGAGCTGGTCAAGGCCGCGTGGGCGTCCGCCTCGACGTTCCGCGGCAGCGACAAGCGCGGCGGCGCCAACGGGGCGCGCATCCGGCTCGCGCCGCAGAACGGCTGGGAGGTCAACGATCCCGACGAGCTCGGCAAGGTCCTGCGGACGCTGGAGGGCATCCAGGAGTCGTTCGGCAAGCCCGTTTCGCTGGCCGACCTGATCGTGCTCGGCGGCTGCGCGGCGGTGGAGCAGGCGGCGAAGGCCGGCGGCGTCGACGTCGAGGTCCCGTTCACGCCGGGTCGCGGGGACGCGTCCGCCGATCAGACCGACGCGGACTCCTTCGACGCGCTCGAGCCGACCGCGGACGGCTTTCGCAACTACCTGCGCAAGGGGCAGCGGCTGCCGGCCGAGTACCTCCTGCTGGACCGCGCGAACCTGCTGACGCTGAGCGCCCCCGAGATGACCGTGCTCGTGGGCGGCCTCCGCGTCCTCGACGCGAACGCGGGGCAGTCCGCCCTCGGAGTCCTGACCTCGACGCCGGGGTCGCTGACCAGCGACTTCTTCGTCAACCTGCTCGACCTGGGCACGACGTGGACGGCCTCCGGGGACGAGTACGAGGGCCGCGACGCCGCCACCGGCGAGCTCAAGTGGACCGGCAGCCGCGTCGACCTCGTGTTCGGCTCGAACTCCGAGCTGCGCGCCCTCGCCGAGGTCTACGCGAGCGACGACATGCGCGAGACGTTCGTGCACGACTTCGCCGCGGCATGGGTCAAGGTCATGAACCTGGACCGCTTCGACCTCGGCTGATCGCGACGCCCGGGTCGGCCGCTCGCGCGGCCGGCCCGGTTACCAGAAGGGGACGCGCGGAGCACGGCCGGCGGCGTCATCGGGCTGACAGCGATGAAGTTCGTCCTGCGGGGTTGTGATGCATGACCATCCCCACCGAAGGAGGCCGGCAGTGCCTGAACACGTCCCAGATCGACTGGCTGCGCACCCCGATCGGGCAGCGTCAGCGTCGCTGCCGTCGAGCGATCCATCCGGGGTGTGCCGCAGGCCGCGCCGTCCGTCCCGCGGCCTGGCCCTCGCGGCCGGCGCGACCCTGCTGGCCGGCGCGGTGAGTCCCGGCCTGGCCTGGGCAGCGACGCCGCGCAAGGACGCCGGCTTTCAGGGGGTCACCTCGCAGAAGGCCGGGCCGCTGAGCCTCCCGGTGGCCGTGCGGGTCGCCAAGAACGGCAAGAGCGTCTCGCGCGTGGACATCCAGTGGACGTCCAAGTGCGCATCGCCCACCGGGCGCGGCAGGATCGGCGGCCTGTCCGTGACCCGCAAGCGCAAGCTGTCCAAGACCGGGGCCTTCAGCAACGCGACGACCTCGACGCAGGACCTCGGCAACGGCACGAAGGCCGTGTTCAAGGTCAGCTTGAAGGGCAAGTTCCGCAGCCGCACGCGAGCGACCGGCACGTTCAAGGTCAGCGTCTCGATTCGCGACGCCGCCGGCCAGCAGGTCGACACCTGCGACACGAAGACGATCAAGTGGACGGTGCGCGACTAGCGTCTCCGCCGGCCGGCGGCCCCGGCTCGGGCGCGGCCGGTCGGCCGTCGCCGTCGGGGGTCAGGCGCTCGCGTTCCTCGTGGTAGGCATGAAGGATGTCGCGGTGCGTGACCCATCCGACGATGTCCCCGTCGTCCGCCGCACGCACCGGAAGACCGCTGTCGGCACCGCGGGCGAGGGCGCGGATCGCCTGATCGAGCGTGTCGCCGGCATGCAACGATGCCGGCGTGCGAGCGACCTCACCGGCCACGGCGTGCGACCCCCGCCCGAGGTGCTCCTCGACGTCGAGTGCACCGATGACGCCGACGAAGCCGGCGTCGTCGTCGATGACCGGGAGCGTCAGGTGGGGCTGTTCGCCGAGCCGAGCGGCGACGGCATCGAGCGGCTCGCGGGCGTCGACCCCGTTCGGGAGCGGTGTCATGGCCCCGGCGATCGAGACCGTGCGCATGACGTTGGGTTCGCGTGGGCGGGTGATGTCGATCCCGCGCCGGCGCAGCTTGAGCGTGTAGATCGTGTCCTGCGACAGCAGCTCGCTGACAGCCGTCGCGACCACGATGGCGATCATGAGCGGCAGGATGATCGAGTACTCGCCGGTGAGCTCGAACAGGATGATGAGCGCGGTGATCGGTGCGCGCGCCGCGCCGGCGAAGACGGCTCCCATCCCGACCAGCGCGTACGCGCCCGGGTGGGTGCTGAGGCCCGGTGCGATGGCGTGGGCCGCCTGACCGAAGCCCGAGCCGAGCATCGCCCCGATGAACAGCGACGGCGCGAACACGCCGCCTGAGCCCCCGATGGCGATCGTCAGGCTCGTCGCGACGATCTTCGCGCCGAGCAGCACCAGCACGAACGCGATCGCGTACTCGCCCTGGACGGCGTTCGTCAACACGGGGTAGCCGACCCCGTACATCTGCGGCACCGCGAGCAGCAGCAGGCCGAGGACCGCGCCGCCCGCCGCCGGCCGGGCCCACGCCGGCCCCGTCCACAGCCGGTCGGCGATGTCCTCGATCCCGTACAGCACGCGGATGAAGAGCACCCCGACCGCCCCCGCCGCCGCGCCGAGCGCCGCGTACAGCAGGAGCTCCGGCGGCGACGACAGCGTGAAGGTCGGCAGCTTCAGGAACACGGCGTCCCCGAAGAAGCCGTGCGCGATCGCCGCGGACGTGATCGAGCTCAGCACGACGACGCCGAACGCGCGTACCTGGAAGTCGCCGAGGATGACCTCGAGGGCGAAGAAGACGCCGGCGATCGGTGCGTTGAAGGTCGCCGAGATGCCGCCCGCCGCGCCGCACGCGACGAGCAGGCGCAGGTGCGTCGTCGAGACGCGCGCGAACTGCCCCACGACCGAGCCGAGCGCCGCGCCGATCTGGACGATGGGTCCCTCGCGCCCGACCGAGCCACCCGACCCGATGCACAGCGCGGACGCCAGGGACTTGACGACCGCGACCTGCGGACGGATCCGGCCGCCGTGCTCGGCGACGGCAAGCATGACCTCGGGGACGCCGTGTCCGCGGGCCTCGGGCGCGAAGCGCGACACGAGCGGCCCGTACAGCAGCCCTCCGACCACCGGCGCGACGACGACGAACCAGATGCCCAGACCGGGCACGTGCGGGTTCGGCACGTGCCCCAGCGCGCTGTAGTCGCGGTGCCCCGAGAACAGCTCGGTGAGCCCGACGATCAGGTACCGAAAGCCGACCGCGCCGAGCCCGGCGCCGACCCCGACCACGAGCGCCAGCGCGACGAGTCCCCCATCGCCGAGCGGCCACGCTCGGGGCCGCCCCGCCGCGCGTCGACGCCATGGCGCGCCGAGGACGGCAGCCGTGCGTGTGAGACGGGCGGGTGTCGTCATCCTCCTGGGCATGGTCGCCGTGAGGCAACGACCTTACAGCGTAAACCTCGCGCTGTACGCATGGCCGTCGGTCGCCGTGCCGCGATCCGGGTCCTCAGCCGGTCGCCGCAAGCCCCTCGAGCAGCGCGCGCAGGCCACGCTCGAACCCGCTGTCGGCATCGAGGCCGGCGAGCTCCTCGGCACGGCCGCTCAGGATCGCGAAGTCCTCCCCCGCCAGGGCCTCGAGATGCTCGCGACCGCGCGGTCCGGCCGCATCGACCGTGAAGCCGGTCGCCTCGGCAAGCGCGTAGCCGCGGGCATACGCCGCGACCGCGCGGTACACGCCGAGGGCGTCGACGGCCGCGAAGCCCTCGTCAACGAGCACCCGCAGCAGCCGCTCGACCGTCCTCAGCGAGCCGGGCGTGTCGAACGGCTGCATGCCGATCAGGCGGAAGGTGGCCGGCCGCGCGACCGCGATCGCCCGCAGCGCGGTCGCGTACCCGTGGCAGGCCGCGCGCCAGCTCTCGTCCATCGCGACGTCCTGCAGGGGCTGGAGCGTCCGCTCGGTGATCGCCCGCAGCAGGTCGGCGCGGTTGCCGACGTGGTGATAGAGCGCCATCGCCTCGAACCCGAGCTCGGCACCCAGCCGGCGCATGCTCAGCGCGCTCGACCCGTCGCGCTCGAGCATCGCGATCGCGGTGTCGACGATGAGCTGCCGGCTCAGCGGCGTGCGATCGGCCCCGCGGCCGTCGGGAGCGCTCGGACTGGCGGCCATTGCCGAGCGAGCATAGTTGCCGTCGCCGTCGCCGCCGCCACCGCCGTCGTGCGGGCCGGTCGGTCGTCGCAGCTCAGCAGATCGCGTGCAGATGGAACCCGCGATCGGCGGCGCCACCCAAGCCGTCGAAGGTACGCACGTCGACCGTCGTCGTCTTCTTGTCCGCGGCGACGGTGGGCGTCACCGTGACGAGCGCGGGAGCGGTGCCGGTGCCCGTCGCCGACATGGCGCAGGTCGTGAGGTCGCCGGTGAGCTTGACGGCGTAGACGCCGGCCGCGCTGCGCGACACCCCGTTGGTCTCGACGCCGCGCGTGCTGACGGCCGTGCCGTCGGACTTGACGAGCGCAAGCGGCCTCAGCGTCTGCATCGCGGTCGCGGCGGCCTTGATCAGCTCCGATGCGTTCTTGCCGTCGACGCGATCGGCGTTGAGGCCCGTCGCGACGCCCGTCGCGTTCGTGACGAACGGCCGGCTGCCGTCGCCGGGCTTGGTCCTGATCGTGCCGCCGATCGTGCCGTTGGTCTCGAGCTCGAAGGCCAGGCCCGTGCTGAGGTTGTTCGAGCGGATGCAGGGCTCGTTGTGCGAGGGCGTGCCACCGGGCAGGGAGCGGCAGCCGTAGATCGCGCCGCCGCCGTTGTTGGACTTGTTGGACTGCCGGGTCCCGTACGTGGAGCTGTTGGCGATGATCTGCGTCTCTCTCGTGTACTCGACGCTGGCATTGGACGACGGGTTGCGGGTGCCGCCGTTGAGCGGTCCGCCCTCGCCGGCGCCGAGCGCAAGCGAGGAGCTCATCAGGACGATCAGCGTCGTGCCGGCGAGCACCTTGGTACGTGTCTGCATGTGCGAGCTCCCTCAGTCGTTACAGGTGCCCCTGGCCTAACCCCCGCGAGCGGGTCCAGACGGGCGCCGTCAGCCGGGTGACGCGGCGCGTTCAGGGCTCGACGAGGCCGCGGCGAATCGCGTAGCGGGTGAGCGCGACGCGATCGCGCAGACCGAGCTTGTCGAGGATGTTGCTGCGATGGCGCTCGACCGTCTTGTCGCTGATGTGCAGCACGGCGGCGATCTCGCGGCTCGTCATGCCCTCCGCGATGAGCTTGAGCACCTCCGACTCGCGAAACGACAGCGGATCCTCGGGCGCCACCGCGCTACCACGGTCGAGGTGGTCGCGGACGAGCGCGGCGAGGCCGCGCGGGTAGACGAACGGCTCGCCGCGCATCGCCGACCGGCACGCTCGGATGAGGTCCTCGTGGGCGGCGGACTTCAGGATGTAGCCGCAGGCTCCCGCGCGCAGCGCCTCGAAGAGGAACTGCTCGTTGTCGTGCATCGAGAGGATCAGCACGCGCAGGTCCGGACGGTGCCCGGTCAGTTGCCGCGCTGCCTGGATGCCCGTGAGACGCGGCATCGCGACGTCGAGCACGGCCAGGTCGATCTCCTCGGCCAGGCCGGCAGCCACCGCCTGCTGGCCGTCGCTGGCCTCCGCGACGACCTCGAAGTCGGCCTCGGCATCGAGGATCAGTCGCAGCCCGTGGCGCACGAGCGCGTGATCGTCGGCCAGCAGGACGCGTGTCATGCCGGCGCGCCGCCCGTGCGATCGCCGGGAACCTCGAGGCGCACGACCGTTCCCCCACCGGACGCGGAGTCGATCCGCAGCCGGGCCCCGATCGAGAGTGCTCGCTCGCGCATCGTGCGCACGCCGCCTCCGGGGCTCGTGGGCGCATGGCCGAGCCCGATGCCGTCGTCGGCGACGGTCAGGACGATCGCCCCGCCGGCGGTCCGCAAGGCGAGCTCGAGCCGCGTCGGTCGCGCATGGCGGACGGCGTTCGTGAGGCCCTCCTGCGCGACGCGGTAGATGACGAGCTGCTCGTCCTCGCTGAGCTTCGGCAGCTCGCGCTGCAGCGACCGCTCCACCGGGATGCCGGTGCGCTGCGCCATGGCGTCGGCGAGACTCGTCAGCGCCGGCACGAGACCGAGCGCGTCGAGCGCGTCGGGGCGCAGGTCGCGCGCGAGGCGCCGCACGTCCTCCACACCCGCCAGCAGCCCGTCGCGGGCGCTGCGACACTCGTCGCGCAGGTCGCCGGCGGCACGGCCCTGGATGCGATCGAGCTGCAGGGCGATGGCGGTCATCGTCTGTCCGATCTGGTCGTGCAGCTCGTCGGCCACCCGCCGCCGCTCGCTCTCGCGCTCGCTGAGCGCCCGCAGCCCGCTGTCGCGGCGCTCGCGTTCGAGGCGGTCGATCATGTCGTTGAACGCCTCAGCGAGGACGGTGACCTCGGAGCGCTGACGCGGGATCGGGATCCGCTCCCCGGGGATCAGCGGATCGACCGACTGCATGAGCGACGTCAGGCGCGCGACCGGCCGTACGGCGCGGGTGATGAGCGCGAAGTCCACCGCCAGCATGATCAGCAGCCCGCCGACGAGCGCGGGCACCCGTCCGTTCGCGGGCTCGACCGTCAGGACGACGCATGCCACGGCCAGCACCGTCACGTTCGGGAGGAACAGCCGCCAGAACAGCGGCACATATCCGATCTCCATCCGGCGACGGTACTGCGTGCGTCATGCGGCGACGCTCTCGTCGAGCCGGGGGACCCCGGCCGCGGGCGGTTCGCCGTGAAGGATCCATCCGCCTCCGTCGAGCCGCGTCAGCTGACCCTGCTGCGCGAGCTGCCCCAGCGCCGAGCTGACCGTCGGGCGCTGCAGGCAGGTCAGCTGCGCGAGCAGCTGATGGGTCAGCGAGACCGGCAGGACGATCCCGCGTGGGGTCACCCGGCCCCAGCGATCGGCGAGGTGCCAGAGCACGAGCAGCACGCGCGCGTCGGCGTTGCGCACGTGCGCGATCGTCGCCTGGTGGACGAGCGATCGGCAGCGCCGCCCGCTGCGCGCCAGGAGCGCCGCCGCGATCGTCGGCCAGCGGGCCGTGCGAGCGGCGAACTGGGCGTCCAGCGATGCCAGCGTCGTCGGCGCCAGCACCCGCCAGCGGCAGTGCGCGTGGACGGACTCCCCGAGATCCTCGCCGTCCCACGGGCGCAGGAGGTCGCCGGGTCCGACGATCTCCGAGCATTCCCGCCCGACGAGGCGCATCGTCCGCACGAGCAGGCCATCCACGACGAGCAGCCCGAGATGACCAGCCGTGTCCGAGCCATCCGCCGGCGGTTGCCAGGGGCCGCGCTCGAGACGGACGCGAGGGGTCAGCAGCCGCGCGCGCAGGGTCGCGGCCGCGGGCTCGGGAACGTCCTGCAGGAGATCCGGGTCGTGCGCGAAGACGCGAATGAGGTCTGGGCGGGAGAATTGCATGCTCGGACTCTGCCCCGCGCGCCCGCGAATGCGATGGGGGTCACCCCCCATCGGGGCCCAAGCCGGCCACCATTGCGGGTTATAGCCCGAATCCTGCCCCGTCCGGCACGACCTGTCAGGCCGATGACGATCCGCGCCTCGCGGCGAAGGACACATCGAAGCGCGCCCCGCCGAGCTCCGAGGACCCCACCTCCACCACCGCGCCGTGCGCGCGCGCCTGCTGGGCGACGAGCGCGAGGCCGAGCCCGGATCCCGGGACCTCGCCGTCGCCGACCCGCGCGAACGGCTCGAAGATCCGCTCGCGCTCGTCCTCGGCGATGCCCGGCCCGTCGTCCTCGACGACGAGCGCCGGACCCCGCGCGCGGACGACCGCCCGCACCGTGCCACCGGCGCGCCCGTGGCGCGCCGCGTTCTCGAGCAGGTTGTCGGCGATGAGCCGCAGCCCCGGCTCCCAGCCGTGCACCCAGACCGGCTCGTCCGGCAGCGACGACGACCAGCTCACCGCGGGGTGGCGCGAGGATGCCTGGTCCAGCGACGCCGACACGACCTCGGCGAGGTCGACGTCGCCCACCGCGCCCGGCGCGAGATCGCCGCGCGCCATCGCCTGCAGCCCGTCGAGCAGCTTCACGAGCCGGCGGTGCTCGGACAGCGCGTCGTTGACGAGCTCCGTGCGCTGCCCGACCGGGATGTCGGGATGGCGGCTCAGCGCCGACAGCGTCGCCTGCACGCTCGTCAGCGGCGTGCGCAGCTCGTGCCCCGCGTCGGCCGTGAAGCGGCGGGTCGCGGCGAGCGCGCGCTCGCGGTCGGCGGCCGAGCGCCCGAGCCGCGCGAGCATGTCGTTGAAGCTCGCCGCAAGCGATCGCAGCTCGCTCGGGCCGTCGTCGCCGCCCACGCGCTGGTCGAGGTCCTCGGTCCCGGCGATCCGCGACGTCGCCGCACGCAGCCGCCGCAGCGGGCGCAGCAGCAGGCTCGCCAGCAACCAGGACGCGAGCCCGCCGAGCAGCAGCGCGGCCGCGCCGAACGCGACGAGCCGCCGGTTGAGCGCGGTGAGCTTGTGCTCGACCGGTCCGAGCGTCCGCGTGACCTCGAAGCGGGCGAGCCCGCCGAGCCCGGAGACGGGCACGCTCGTGATGTACGAGCGAAAGTGGCGCCCGCCGGCGCTGAACGTGCGCAAGCCGTCCGCGCGCGGGATCGCCCGCGCCGGCGCGGGCCGCCCGGACTCCCGGATCACCGTGCTGCCGACGATCAGCCGCAGGGTCGTGCCGGCCGCCGACAGGACGTTGTTGAGGCGCGGGTCGCTCGGCGGCACCTCGCTCTGGAGCGCGTCGATCGACGTGTCGCGCGACAGCTCCGCGGTGCGCATGAGGCTGTCGTCGAGCCCCGATCGCTCGGAGCGATCGACGTAGCGCGAGACCATGACCCCCGCGCCCGCGAGCACCACCGCGAGCACGAGCGTGACGGCGAGCGTGAGACGGCCGCGGAGGCTGTGCACGATCGCCCTACGGTTGCAGGATGAACCCGACGCCGCGCACCGTCTGCAGCACCCGCGGCTCGCCGCCGGCCTCGAGCTTGCGGCGCAGGTAGCCGACGAAGACGTCGGCGATGTTCGTCCCGGGGTCGAATGTGTAGCCCCATACGTCCTCGTGCAGGCGCGCGCGCTCGATGACCTCGCCGGGGTTGCGCAGGAACAGATGCAGGAGGTCGAACTCGCGCCGCGTCAGGCCGAGGTCGCGGGCGCCGCGCAGGGCGACGTGCGAGCGCGGGTCGATCGCGATGTCGCCGACCGTCAGCGCGGCGTCGGACGAGGCGGGCCGGCGGCGCAGCAGCGCGTGCAGGCGTGCCGTGACCTCCTCGATCGCGAACGGCTTGACGACGTAGTCGTCGGCGCCGGCCTGCAGCCCGCGCACGCGGTCGTCGACCTCGTCGCGTGCCGACAGCACGCAGACGGGCACGTCGTCGCCGGCGCCCCGCAGCTGCGCGAGGACCTCGAGCCCGTCGAGGTCGGGCATGCCGAGGTCGAGCAGGATCACGGCCGGGCGAACGGACTCGTTGGCGGCGAGCGCCGCGCGCCCGCCCGAGGCGCGCACGACGCGGAAGCCCTCGAGCTCGAGGCCGGCGCCGACCGCGCGACGGATCGCGGCGTCGTCGTCGACGAGCAGGACGACGGGTCCCGCGGGCACGTCGTCATCCACGCTTGACGCTCTCGCAGTCGCGAGCGACGGTGTCGACGGCGTCGGCGATGACCTTGTCGCGCCCGGATCCGCACGTGATGCGGTCGCGGACGCCGTCACGCGCCCGGATGACGTCCTTGCCCGCTCCGGCGATGATGACGTCGCTGCCGGGCCCGCCGTCGATGCGGTCGTTGCCCGCGCCGCCGAGCAGCGTGTCGTTGCCGGCGCCGCCCGCGAGGACGTCGTTGCCGGCGTCGCCCGTGAGCGTGTCGTCGCCGGCGCCGCCGGCCAGCGAGTCGTTGCCGGGACCGCCGTAGAGCTTGTCGTTGCCCGCCGAGCCGCGCAGGACGTCGCGGCCGCCGCCGCCCTCGATGACGTCGTCGCCGCCCTTGCCGTTGATGCGATCCGGACCGGACGTGCCGACGAGGTGGTCGGGCCCGCGCGTGCCCTGCAGCGTTCCGCGTGCGCCGGCGCCCGCCGCACCGGCGAGCAGGAGCACGAGGGCGAGGGCGAGCATGCGGCGGGTCATGGCTCACACCATGACGCAGGTCGGGCGCCGGGCGCTACCCCACGCCCGAGTCTCACGGACTTCTCACCGTGGCTGAGGAGTCCGTGAGAGCGGCGTGAGCGGGGGTGGCGCAGCGCGCAAAGTAGCCGTCAGGCCCGGTCGCAACCCGAATCCAGGAGGCAACAGCATGAGCATTACGAGGACGAAGCTCGCAGGCACCGTCGTCGCACTCGGCCTCATCGTCCCGGCGACCGCCCTGGCGGCGACGATCCAGGGTGGTCCGCGCAGCGAGCACCTGCGCGGCACGAACAGCGCCGACCTCATCGACGGCAACGGTGGCAACGACCGCATCCTCGGCCGCGGCGGCAACGACCGCCTCATCGGCGGGCTCGGCAACGACCGCATCTTCGGCGGGCTCGGCAACGACACGATCACCGGCGTCCAGGGCAACGACTACCTCAACGGTGGTCCGGGCGACGACACCGTCACCGGCGACGCGAACAACACCGGCGACCGGACGTCCTTCGATCGCGTCTACGGCGGCTCGGGCAACGACACCCTCAGGGGCGGCGACTCCGCCGACCGGATGGGCGGCGGCAGCGGCAACGACCTCGTCTACGGCGAGAACGGGCGCGACCGGATGTCCGGCGGCACGGGTGACGACGTCCTCGACGGCGGCGCCGGCAACGACACGATCTTCGCCAACCGCGGCATCGACACGATCGCCGGCGGCGACGGCAACGACACGCTGTGGGCGCTCGCGCGCGCCGACGTGGCCCCCGGCCCGGGCGTCGACCAGGTCGGCGACACCGTGTCCGGCGGCAACGGCAACGACACGATCCGCACCCGCGACGGCGAGGTCGACCGCATCACCTGCGGCCCCGGCAAGGACCGCGCGCTGCTCGACGAGGTCGACGTCATCACCGACGCGACCGCGCAGAACCCCAAGGGCTCGTGCGAGGTCGTCAAGCGCAAGGCCCCGAAGGCCAACGAGAGCTCGCCCGAGGACGCCCAGGAGGCGCCCAAGGACGCATCGCTCACCAGCTAGTCCCCTCTCAGGCCTGGGATCCAGGCCCCAAGACTGCCCCCGCAGCTTCGTCCGGCCACCGCCCCCGCGGTGGCCGGTCGTCGTTGACGGGCGCGGCGCGTTCGCGACGTAAGCCCGGGTTCACCTCGCCGTGCGACCCTCGTTGGTCGTGGACGGCACCGAAGACGAGCTCGACCCGCCCGGACGGCCGATCGGCCGCCGCGCGTTCCTCGGCGTCGTCGGCTTCGGGCTGACGTCGCTGGCGTGGGGCGGCGCCGCCGCGGACCTCGTCGCCCAGTCGACGCGCCTGCTGCCCGAGCAGCTGCGGGCGGTCGTGCCGTTCGGCAAGGGCTGGCGCATCTATGCCGTCAACCCGCCGTATCCGACGTTCGACCAGGCACGCTGGCGGCTGCGGATCGACGGTCTCGTCGAGCACCCGCAGACCCTGACCTACGAGGCGCTGCTCGCGCTGCCGCAGGCGCAGCAGACGTCGGACTTCGTCTGTGTGACCGGCTGGTCGGTCGACGACGTGCGGTGGAAGGGCGTGCGCTTCGCCGACCTGCTCGCGGCGGCCAAGCCGCTGCCGACCGCGCGCGCGCTGCGCTTCGAATCGGCCGAGGAGCCGTACGTCGACTCGCTCTCGATGCAGCAGGCGATGACGCCGGACGCGATGCTCGCCCACGGGATGGACTCCGGGCCGCTGGAGCGCAAGCACGGTGCCCCGGCCCGCGTCGTCATGCCGCAGATGTACGGCTACAAGGGCGTCAAGTGGGTGCGGCGGATCACGCTCACCGATCGCGTCGCCGACGGCTACTGGCAGCAGCGCGGCTACGACCGCGACGCCTGGATCGGCGGCTCCAATGGCCGCTGACGGCTCGCCTCGCGACGGGGTGCCTCGGCCCGCGTTCCCGCCTCCCCGGCCAGCGCGCCCGACGCTCGCCGCCGCGCGGCCGACCCGGCACGAGGGCGCGGGCGTGCTGCGCTTCGGCGCGACCGAACGCAACCTGCACACGATCCACGGCGTGGCGTTCGTCGTCATGTTCGCAAGCGGCCTCGTGCTGTACCTGCCGATGTTCGCGCAGCTGTTCTCCGACCGCCCGCTCATGAAGGGGATCCACCTCGTCGCCGCGGCGGGCTGGCTGACCGCGCTCGCGCTCGTCGCGATCCTCGGCGATCGCCGCGCGCTGCGCCGCACGCGCCGCGAGCTCGAGCGCTTCGACGCCGACGACGTGCTGTGGCTGCGACGGACCAAGCCGGCGCCGCCGCAGGGTCGCTTCAACGCGGGCCAGAAGGCGCACGCCATCGCCCAAGCGGCGCTGGCGCTGCTGCTGACGCTGTCCGGCCTCCTCCTGTTTGCCGGCGAGCGCAACACCGCCTTCCGGCTGCCCGGCACGATCGCGCTGCACGACTGGGCGATGTTCGCCGCGGGGGTGCTCGTCGCCGGTCACGTCTGGATGGCGCTGAGCACCGACAAGCTGCCGGCGCTGGGGGGCATCCTGCACGGCACCGTGCCGGCTTCGTACGCGGCGTCGCATCACCCGAAGTGGGTCGTGCCCGACCCGGCGACGGCGGCCCCGCCCACGCGTCCGGGACCGGGTCGCCTGGCCGCCGCGGTGCTCGTGACCGCCCTCGGCCTGGTCGTGATCCTCTTCTTCTTTACTTAAGTATTTACTTCGTGTATGCTTCCTGGCGTAAGCAAGGAAAGGACTTCGACATGACCGTCGAGACCACCACGAAGGACAAGCAGATCACCATCGAGGTGCCGGAGGAGCGCGTGGCCGAGTTCTACGCGTTCTTCGGACACTTCCTCGCCGGCTCGCGCCGGCGCCGCGTCGGGCCCCACCAGCGCGGACACGGACCCGGCCACGGCCGCCACGGTCACCGTTGCGGGCCGCACGGCGAGCACGAGCGCGGCGACGAGTCCGCCCCCGTCGAGCCCGAGCAGACCGCGGGCCCAGGGCCCGAGACGATCGCCTGATGGCGGACAAGCAGGTCACCGTCGCCGTGCCCGAGGAGCGCGTTCCGGAGTTCTATCTCTGGTTCGCGTCGTTCCTCGCGGCCGACCCCGGCGACCAGCCGTGGGCCGGGCGCGGCGGCTCGCCGCGAGGCGCCCCCCCATGGGGCGGCGCGCGCGGACGCGGCCGCGGCCGCGGACCGGGCTTCGGCCCCGGCATGCGCTTCGAGCACGAGGCCGAGGCATGGTCGGCGAACGACGCCGAGCAGGCGGCGTGGCTGTACGGCAAGCTCGCGCCGCCCGCACGCGAGCTGCTCGAGCTCCTCATCGAGCAGCCGGGCCGGCGCTTCTCCGGCAACGAGATCGCCGCTCGCCTCAAGCTCGAGAAGGGCGCCCACGGCGTCGCGGGCATCCTCGCCTGGCCGGGGCGCTACAGCCGCAAGCTCGGCCGCGAGCTGCCGATCTCGACCGAGGGCCGCGACGACGGCGGCACCGACTACTACCTCGACGACGAGGTCGCGGCGCTGTTCGCCGCCGCCCGCCCCCCGCGCTGAAGCCGGCGTCGGGGCCGGAGCCGGCGTCAGCGCGGCGCGCGCAGGCCGAACGGCGGGCGCACGCCGGCCGGGCGCTTGGCCTGCACGACGCGCCGGCGACGGCGCGCGGCGGGCAGCGCGCGCACGGCCTGACCGTAGGCGCGCAGCAGGTGACGCTCGCGCAGGACGACGTGCCCGATCGCCAGCAGCTCGTAGAACGCGATCCGGTGCAGGTCGCGGCGCAGGTCCGGCCAGGCGTCGTTCTTGGCGATCATCAGCAGGCGGTTGCGAAACTGCAGCCGGCGATGGGCCTCCGGCAGGCCCGCGCGCGTGGACGGCGAGTAGAAGCGCATGTGCCACGCCGTCGCGCGCGGCTCGTACATGCAGCGCCAGCCCAGCAGGCGCGCGCGCCACGCGAGGTCGACGTCGGATGCCCACAGCTCGAGGTCCTCGTCGAAGACCTCGCCGCCGACGGCACAGGCGTCGAGCACCTCGCGGCGATACAGCACGCAGGCGCCGTCACCGCCGAAGACCTCGGCCGCGTGCGTGTAGTTCGCGACGGGCTCGTTGTGGCCGACGAGGCCGTTCTTGCGCCGCCGGTCGACCACCATGCCCGCGGCGTCGAGCACGTCGAGGCGATCGGCCTCGAGCATCCCGGTCGCGCGCACGAGCCGCGGCGCGACGGAGCCGACGCCGCGCATGTCCAACCGCGGGCGCGCCGCGTCGAGGAAGCCCTCGTCGAGGACGCAGTCGGCGTTCAGCAGCAGCACGGCGTCGCCCTCGGTCGCGACGATGCCGGCGTTGATCGCGGCCGCATAGGTGAGGCGCGAGCGCAGCGACAGCACGCGGGCGCCGCAGGACTCGGCGACCGTCCGCGTCGCGTCGGTGCAGGCGTTGTCGATGACGAGGACGTCGGCGCCGGGCTGGCCGACCGCCGGCGGCAGCGAGTGTTCGAGCAGGGGTGCCTCGTCGACGCTCAGCACGAGGATCGTCGTCTGGTGGCTCACAGCATCTCTTCGTACACCGCCACCGTCAGCGCCGCGCTGCTCGCCCACGACAGCGTGGCCGCGCGCGCCGCGCCGCGGGCCGCGAGCGATGCATGGTGCGAGCGATCGTCGACGACGCGCCGGATCGCGCCCGCCATGTCGCCGACGTCGAGCGGGTCGAAGTAGTCGCAGGCGTCGCCGCCGGTCTCGGGCAGGGCCGTCGCGCGCGCCGCGAGCACCGGCACGCCGCGCGCCATCGCCTCGACGAGCACAAGCCCGAAGCCCTCGTACAGCGACGGGTGCACGAGCGCGTCGGCGCCGCGCATGAGCGCGTCCATCTCGGCGTCGGGCAGGTAGCCGGTGAGCGTGACGGGCTCGCCGCCCGCCGCCTCGCGCACGCGCTCGCCCTCGCCGCCGTCGACGCCGGCCAGCACGAGCCGGTGCTCGAGCCCCTCACCCCGCAACCGCCGGAACGCCTCGACGAGGCGCAGCAGGTTCTTCTTGGGCCGCAGGTCGCCGACGGCGAGCAGGTATGGACCGGCGTCGGGATCGGGCACGGGCGTGTCGCCGATCGGCAGCGACGGTGCGTTGGGGATGATCCGCACGCGCGCCTCGTCGACGTCGTAGCGGCGCACCACGTCGTTCGCGGTGTAGCCGGAGACGCAGATCACGCGCTGCGCCGAGCGCGCGGCGCGCGGCGTGAAGGTGCGGTACTTCCAGCCCGTGCGGGCGCTGAAGTCCTCCGGGAAGACCTCGAAGGCGAGGTCGTGGATCGTCACGACACCCATGCACGGCCGCGCCAGCGGCAGGAAGCAGTTCGGCGTGTGGATGAGGTCCGCGCCCAGCCGGCGCAGGCGCGCCGGCAGCCCGAACTGCTCGAAGAACAGCTCGGGCCCGGGGCCGCCGTGGGAGATCAAGCGGTAGTCCAGCCCGGGGTGCTCGGGCAGCGCCGCGATCAGCTCCTTCGCGTAGCGCCCCCAGCCGCGCAACTGTGGCGCGAACGCATCGCGGGCATCGATGGCGACGGTCGGCACGCGGCTGAGGATGGCAGGCTGGGTCAGACGGGGGCGATCGTGTAGACGACCTCGACCGTCGCGGAGACCTCCTGGCGACCCGGCGACACCTGCGTCGGCTGTGCGTCGGTGTACGCCGGTGCCGATGACTTCGCCAGCCCGCCGGACGCCGACGCCGGCGGCTCGGCGGGGTCGACGACGATCGAGCGGATGCCGGTGACGCGATGACCGACCGCGGCCGCGGCGTCGTCGGCGCGGCGACGGGCGTCGGCGAGCGCGAGACGGGTGGCCTGCGTGCGGCCGGCCGACGGATCGGAGAACGAGAAGTACGGCCCGTCGATCCCGTCCGCCCCGGCGCGCGTCACCGCGTCGACGATCGGGCCGACCTTCGCCACGTCCAGGATGCGCACGTCGATCGCGTTGCGCGCGTTGTAGACCGTCTTGTGCTTGCGGTTCTTCGTCCGGCTCATGCTGACGCCGGTCGTCGTGATCTTGGCGCGCGGGATGCCGCGGGCGGCGAGCGCGGACAGGACGTGGCGCGTGCGCTGGTTGGCATGCAGGCGCGCGCGCTGGCGCGTCGACGCCGAGGAGCGGACCTCGATCGACATCGTGGCGACGTCGGGCGTCACGAGCGCGACGCCGGTGCCGTCGATGGCGAGCGTCGCCGGGGCGTCGGCGGCGCGGGCCGCGGCGGGGACGAGCGCGAGGGCGATCGCGGCGCTCACCGCGGCGATGGTCGGGGATCTCATGCTGCTCCTCTGGGTCGGCGATCTTGATGCTTCCGCGACTACAACGTGCGCGGGGGGCGTTCGTCACGCTCGTGGTCCGAAACCCGTTCTCGGTAGGTTCCAGCGTCGATGAGCCGCGGCAACCTGGGCCTGTTCCGATCCGACGACGAGCGCTCGGCCGTCGAGCGCGCCAAGCGGCTCGCGCTGCAGGCGACGAGCCTCGCGAAGCTGCCGCGCCCGGTCGCGACCTTCTGGTGGCGCGCGCTGCGCCGCGCGCAGGCCGAGCACGACACGTGGAGCATCGACGTCGCCTGCCGCCCCGCCGAGCTTCGCGTGCTGCTCGACGTGCTCGCGCCCGCCCGCCGCGTCGCCGAGGTCGGCACGGCCGCCGCCTGGACGACCTCGTGCCTAGCGCTCGCCCGGCCCGATCGCGAGGTCTCAAGCTGGGACGTCGAGGCGCACCCCGAGCGCGAGCGCTACCTCGCGCTGCTGGCGCCGTCGGACCGCGCCCGCGTGCACCTGCACGACCGCCCCGGCGGCCTCGGCCCCGCCGACCCGCCGCCCGTCGACGCCGTCTTCATCGACTCCTCGCACGAGCTGGAGGAGACCGTCGCGACGTTCCGAACGTGGGAGCCCGCGCTGAGCGCCGGCGGCATCGTCGGCTTCCACGACTACGCCGACGACGCCTACCCCGGCGTCAGCGACGCGATCCGCGAGCTCGGCCTGACCGGCGAGGCTCGCGGGCACCTGTTCGTCTGGCGCAAGCCGGCCTGACGGCCGCGCCCGCCGGCGCGCGCGGCTACGATGCGACCGGCGTGCAAGAGGTCAAGGACGACACACCGGACGTGACGCGGCAGTCGCGGATCTTCGAGCTGCCGATCGAGCTCGATCCGCCCGAGGCGCTGCTCGAGCGGATCATCGGCTGGGTGGGCGAGGGCGGGCCGACGCGGCGGGTCATGTACGTCAACGCCCACGTCATCAACCAGTCGCGCGAGGACGCCGCGCTGCGGATGGCGCTCGAGGAGGCCGACCTCGTCTACTGCGACGGATACGGCGTGCGCCTGGCCGCCAAGGCGCTCAACACCGAGATCCCGCACCGCATGACCGGGGCCGACTGGATCTGGGATCTGGCGACCCTCTGCGAGGACCGCGACACCTCGGTCTACCTGCTCGGCTGCGAGCCCGGGGTCGCGCGCCAGGCCGGGCTGCGCCTGCGCCGCACGCACCCCAAGCTGCGCGTCGTCGGCTCCCACCACGGCTACTTCGAGATCGGCTCCGGGCACGACGCCCGCGTCGTCGAGGACATCAACCGCTGCAGCCCGGACATCGTGCTCGTCGGCATGGGCACGCCGAAGCAGGAGCTGTGGGCGCAGCGCACCGTCGGCAGGCTCGACTGCTCGGTGCTGTGGACCGTCGGGGCCCTGTTCGACTTCGTCTCCGGCCGCGTCCCGCGGGCGCCCGCCACGATGGCCGACAACGGGCTGGAGTGGATCTTCCGGCTCGCGATCGAGCCGCAGCGGATGTGGCGCCGCTACCTCGTGGGCAACCCGGTGTTCCTGAGCCGGGTCGTGACGCTGGCCCGCAAGCACCGCCACCGCTGACGTCGTCGCTGCCGCGATGGCCGACAATGGCGCGATGGATCCGCAGACCGGCGATCGAGCCGACGCCGACGAGCGCGAGCCGGGCGACGAGCACCCCGCGGACGACGGCGACGTCGCCGCGAACGAGCTGACCGCGCCTTCCGAGGGCTCGGTCATCGCCACACCGAAGCTCGAACGACGCCTCGCGTGGGCCGCCCTGGCCGGAGCGGGCGCGATCGCGCTCGGCCTCGCGCAGTACGTCGGCGTCGTGGGTCGCGGCGGCCTCGCGGGAGCGCTGCACGTGAGCGTCGCGATCGTCGTGCTGTTCGCGATCGTCGGCTTCGGCCCGACGCGGCTGCTGCTGCCGCCGGGCCTGCGCCGCCACGAGGCCCTGTGGATCCTGCCGGTCGGCGCGGTCGCGTCGGCGCTCGAGCTCGCGCTGCTCGCCTACGCCTTCGTTCCCTTCGACTTCGCGCTCGCGATCGTGCTCGCCGGCGGCGTCGCGCTGGGCGCGTGGGCGTGGAAGCGCGATCCCGGCCTGCGCGCGCGCTCGGCGCCCGCGGACGCCGCCTCGTGGCGGATGATCGCGGTGCCGCTCGTGCTCGCGGTGCTGATCGGGGCGATCGCGCTGCTGCCGATGTTCCGCGGTGGCTTCGTCACGGTCATCGGCAACGGGTCGGACGCGCACCTCGCCGTCGGTACCGCCCAGTTCCTGCAGAACAACCACCCGACCGGGGTCGACGCGAGCGAGGCCGTCGACCGCGTGCCGCTCGTGTGGCGCTCCAAGCCGCCGATCTACCTCGCGTTCGGGGCCGTCGCGCGGCTCGCGGGGATGGAGCCCTACGCGGTCATCGCGACGCTGTCGGCGGCGCTGCTGGCGTTCGCGGCGCTCGGCTTCTGGCTGTTGGCGCGCGAGCTGCTCGGCGCCGGTCCGTGGGGGGCCGCGGCCGCGATGGGCCTCGTGGGGATGAACCGAATCGAGCTGTTCACCGGCCTGCACCCGTACTTCAACCAGACGTGGGGGTACATGGCGACGGCGTTCGCGATCGTGCTCGCGTGGTACGTCGTACGCCACCGAACGCTGGGCGGGGTGATGCTGTTCGCCGCGTTCCTCGGCGTGCTGACGTTCGCCTACCCGCTCGCGCTGCCCGTGCCTCTGCTGCCGGCGATCGTCTTCGCCGGCTTCGAGCGCCGCCGCCGCGGGCTGTCGCTGCTGCGGATCCCGCGGCTGCGCAACCGCCGCCAGCTGCTGTGGATCGTGCCGCTGTTCCTCCTGCTCATCGTCCCGTTGCAGGGCGTGCTCGAGAAGACCGTCGCGTCGCTGCGCGTGCTGACGCCCGGCTACTCGCTCGTCAACTGGGGCGGGGACCTGACGCACTTCTTCCCCGAGCGCTACTTCCTCGGCGCCGACGAGGCGACCGGTGCGACCGTGGTCGTCGTGCTGCTGTCGATCGGGCTGTTCCTCGCCTTCAGGCGCGCGGCGCCCGAGATCCGCTGGGGGCTCGGCGCGGTCGTCATCTTCGGCGTCCTCGCCGCGCTGTTCTTCCGCCCGCGCGAGTACGGCTGGTACTTCCACTTCAAGGCGCTCGCGTTCGTCGGGCCGCTCGTCGTCACGGTGGGCGCCGTCGGGCTGGCGCGCCTGCGCCGGCCGTGGATCGCGGCCTTCGCGCTGCTGCTCGTCATCGGCATCACGCGCAACGGCGCCGCGCACGAGCTCGGCCAGACGTTCGACCAGCTTCCGAAGAGCATCCTCGCGCTGAAGACCGTCGACAAGGACCTGCCGCGCAACGCGTCCGTGCGCCTCGACACGCCGGCGGACGGGCGCCAGCTGTGGGCGGGCAACATGCTCTCCGACCTGCGGCTGTGCTCCCAGCGCCCGCTGCTGAACACGAGCTACCCGCACGTGCCGATCTCTCGCGCCGCCGACTACGTGCTCGTCGACAAGGACTGGCGCAAGCCGTTCGATGCGGTCGGCCCCCCGGTCATCGACCTCGAGCGCTACACCGTCTACCACCTGAAGCCGGGCCTGGGACGCGACCGCTGCTCGCGCAAGATGGTCCTGACGGTGAAGAAGCTGTACGCGGGCGGCAAGGACGTCGAGCCCTGAGATGCCGTGATCCGCTGCCCTCGTGCGCGGCCACGAGGGGTTGAACGTTTGCCCACGCCCTCGGGAACGTTTGTTACGGTGCCCATATCTTCTGATGGTCTACGGAACGGGGACTCCGAGCATGCCGAGCAACGTCAGCGTTCTGCCGATCCCGCGCGGGCGTGACGGCGCCCGCGCGCTCACCCACCGCAACGCGGTCGACGCCGCGCTTCGCAAGGCGGCGATCCTCGACCGCCTCGATCCGAGCGGCGACCCCTACGGCGCCGCGGGGCAGGCGCTCGAGGACTTCGTCAAGCGCGAGGCGCAGATCGTCGCCCGCGGCGAGGACGTCAGCGGCTGGATCAGCCTCGTGACCGAGCGCCGCTGGATCAACGAGCTGCGCTACCAGCGCCGTCGCGGCTACGAGCGCCTGGATGCGCCCGTCGCGCCCGCCGCCGTCCGCACGCTCGGCGAGCTGACCGCGGGTCGCCAGGCTACGACGGAGGACGTCGTCGAGCTGCGCGAGCGCCTGCAGGGCCTCGCCGACGAGCATGGCGCCGCGCTCGCATACCTGCGCGCGGCGCGCGTGCAGCCGCGTCACGTGCGCATCGTCGAGCTCGCGCTGTCCGGCGAGCTGGCTCACCATGCCATCGCCCGCATCGTCAACCGCGAGTTCGCCGGGTCGATGACGAAGGGCCTCGAGGCGAACACGATCACGCAGATCATCGGCCGCCAGCGCGATCGCCTCGCGCGTCACGGCGCGTTCCCGAGCGTCGTGCAGCGACTGTACGGGGCGCGTCGCGCCGCTTGAGCCGGGGTCCCTTCGGAGCGTACGTGGCCGCGTCGGGCACGACCGTGGCCGGCCCGCCACGAGCCGAGGGGGATGATCCTCCGCTCATGACCGTCACGATCCCGCACGGGAGCCGGCTCGTCCTGGACTTCGACGGGGTCCTGTGCGACTCCGCGCTGGAGTGCCTCCACATCGTCGTGCGCGCCCACGCGGGCGCTCCGGCGGCGGCCTTCCTCGACCCGATCGAGGACGACGTCGCCGCGCGCTACTGGAGCACGCGACCGTTCATGTCCCACATGGGACATTTCCTCGTGCCGCTGCTCGGCGGGCTCGCTCCGGCCGACCGCGCCGCGTTCGCGGCGCGCTTCGCAACGATCCCGACGGCGCAGGTCGAGGCCTTCGCGGCCGCGGCTCGCGCGTATCGGGCGCTCGTGCGCAGCGAGCGTCGCGAGCAGTGGCTGGCGCTGCACGAGGTGTGGCCGCAGGTCTCGCGGCTCGTCGAGCAGGCGTACGTCGCGACCGCACGCGACCGCGCGTCGGTGATGGAGATCCTCGCCGCGCACGGTGTCCACGCCGACCCCGGGCGGATCTACGACGAGCTCGGCGAGAAGACGGCGGCGCTCGCGGAGATCGCGGCGCGGGAGTCGGTCTCCCCGGCCGACGTGTTCCTGCTCGACGATGCGATCCAGAACTGCCTGGCGGCACAGGCCGCCGGCTTCGCCACCGGCTGGGCATCGTGGGGCTGCGGCGATCCCGGGGACGAGGCGACGGCGATCGAGCACGGGATCCCCGTGATCGCGCTCGCCGACCTCGCCGCCACGTAGGGGGCGGCGAGACGCGGCCGCCTCCGGTCGATCGCGCGACTTCGTAGGCTCTTACGCGGATGCGATGAGCTGTGCTGCATGCCCCAGCCGCGGCGGGGCCGGACAGGAGTGCGAGCGTGAAGGTCCTGGTGGTCGACGACGAGCCGAGCGTGCGCTCCGCGCTGCAGCGCGCGCTCGCGCTCGAGCGCTACGACGTCACGCTCGCCGATGACGGCCAGCAGGCCCTCGACGTGCTCGCCGAGGGCGTCGTCGATGCGATCGTCCTCGACGTCTCGATGCCGCGGATCGACGGGCTCGAGGTCTGCCGCCGGCTGCGTGCCGCGGGCGACCGCACGCCGGTGCTCATGCTGACGGCGCGCGACGCGATCGACGACCGCGTCGAAGGCCTCGACGCCGGCGCAGACGACTACCTCGTCAAGCCGTTCGCGCTGCGCGAGCTCAACGCACGCCTGCGCGCGCTGCTGCGGCGCGTGGAACCCGGCGGCCCCACCCTGGCCTTCGGCGACCTCGTGCTCGACAGCTCCGCGCACGAGGTGCACCGTGGCGCGCGCAAGATCGAGCTGTCGCGGACGGAGTTCTCGCTGCTGGAGCTGTTCCTCGAGCACCCGCGCCAGGTGCTGACGCGCTCGACCCTGTTCGAGCGCGTTTGGGGCTATGACTTCGGCGCGACCTCGAACGCGCTCGGCGTCTACATCGGCTACCTGCGGCGCAAGACCGAGTCCGGTGGCGAGCGGCGCCTGTTGCACACCGTGCGCGGCATCGGCTACGTCCTGCGCGAGCCATGATGGCGCTGCGCCACCGGCTGACGTTCATGGCCGCCGGCACGGTCGGGATCACGGTCGTGCTGATCTCGATCGTCGCCTACGTCGCGCTGCGCAGCGAGCTGCGCGGGCAGGTCGACGACGCGCTCAGCGCGCAGCTGCAGCAGGTGCGCGAGACGGGGCGCCTCATCATGCGTCCGGGGATGGACTTCCCGGCACCGCCCTCGCGCAACGGCGGGCCGTCCGGTCCGATCCAGGTGCTCACGTCCACAGGCGACGTCTTCTTCCGCGCGCAGGGCGACCTCCTCGTGCCGGTCGACGGCGGAGACCGAGCCGTCGCGGCCGGTCGTCGCGGGACGCTGCTACGCGACACGGGCGCCGGCGGCGTGCACCTGCGCGTGCTCACCGTCGCGGTGCCCGGCGGCGGCGCGATCCAGTTCGTCCGCAGCCTGCGCAACGTCGACAGCACGCTGTCGCGGCTCAAGGTCCTCCTGGCGCTGCTGTGCTTCGCCGGCACGCTGCTCGCCGCGCTGTTCGGGCGCCTCTTCGGCCGCCAGGTCATCCAGCCGGTCACCGACCTCACCGCCGCGGCCGAGCACATCGCGCAGACCGAGGACCTCGGTCGCCGCATCGAGGTCCCCGGCGACGACGAGGTCGGCCGCATGGCCGCGCGCTTCAACACGATGCTCGACACGCTCGAGGGCTCGCGCCGCGCGCTCGACGACTCCGTCCACGCGCAGCGCCAGCTCGTCGCCGACGCGTCGCACGAGCTGCGCACGCCGGTGACGTCGCTGCGCACGAACATCGAGGTGCTGCTCGCGGGCGGCGAGCTGCCCGACGACGACCGCCGCCGCCTGCTCGAGGACGTGCGTGCCGAGACCGAGGAGCTCAGCGCCCTCATCACCGACGTCATCGAGCTCGCGCGCGGCGACGAGCCGCTGTCGGGCGTCGAGGAGGTCCAGCTCGACGCGCTCGTGACGGAGGCGGTCGCGCGGGCGAAGCGGCGCCGGCCGAACGTGACGTTCGACGAGCGTCTGGAGCCGACCGTCGTCGCGGGGCTGCCGGACCGCCTCGGCCGTGCGGTCGACAACCTGCTCGACAACGCCGGCAAGTACAGCCCGGAGGGGACGACCGTCGAGGTGGCGCTGCAGGGCGGCGAGCTCAGCGTGCGCGACCACGGCCCGGGGATCGCGGCCGACGACCGCCCCCACGTCTTCGACCGCTTCTACCGCGGCGCGACGGCCCGCGGGCGGCCGGGCTCGGGCCTGGGACTGGCGATCGTGCGCCAGGTCGCCGAGACGCACGGCGGCAGCGTGCGCGTCGAGGAGGGTGCCGGCGGCGGTTCGCGCTTCGTGTTGACGCTGGCCCGGCTGGAGTCGGGCGCGCCGGGTCCCGAGCCCGAGCCGGCCTCCCAGCCCGCGGCGCGCTGACCGTCCGCCGAGCGCGGCGCCCATCCGCCCCCCGGGGCCAAGAGCGCGGCGCCACCTCGCCCTCGTACAGGACGGCAGCTCGACGGACGATCGTCAGCGCGCATCACCACATGGGGTGAGGTCAACCTCCGGGTGGGTTCCCGAACTGGCGGCGCAGGCCGCCGCCGCCGGCGAAGGCGCCGCCGCCGGCGGCCGCGGCGGTCTTCGAGGTTGCCGTGATCTGGGTCGCGACGAGGTTGCCGCTGCGGTCCTTCGTGCCCTGCACGACGACGCTGTCGCCGGGGTAGATCCCCTTCGGGCTCGCCGCGGCGTTGCGCGTGACCTTCGACTGCGCGTTCGTCTTGACGCGGACCGTCGTGCCGTCGGCGTCCTTGACGTAGAGCGTGGCGCCCTTCTTGTTGGCGACCGTGCCGAACGTCGGGACGTCCTGCTGGGCGCCGCCGGCCGCGTCGGCCGTCGCGCCCCCGCGCGCGCCGGCCGCGCCCCCGGCACCGCCTCCGCCGGCACCCGCCAAGCCGCCGCGTGCGGCTGTCGCGCCGCTCGCGGCCCCGCTCTCGGTGCCCTTCTGGACCTGCACGCCGGCGACGAAGCCGGCGGCGGCGACGAGCACGCCGCAGAGCCCGGCCGTCAGCGGCGTCACGAGCTTGCGGCGCGGGCGTGCGGGGGGCGGATCGTCGTCGATCGCGGGCTCCCGATCGCGCGCGTCGTCTGTGGCGAGGTCGTCCATGTGGGCTCCAGGGGGTCGGGAGGTCATTCGAAGCGCAGGGCGTCGATCGGGCGCAGTCGGGCGGCGCGGGCGGCCGGGTACGTGCCGAAGAACAGGCCGCACAGCAACGCCGAGCCGAACGCGAGGAAGACGGAGTACAGCGCGATGTCGGGGGCCACGCCGGCGATCTGGAACTGGCTGCCGATCACCCCGATCGCGACGCCCGCGAGGCCGCCGAACAGCGACACGAGCACGGCCTCCGTCAGGAACTGCGTGAGGATGTCGGCGCGGCGCGCGCCGATCGCCTTGCGGATCCCGATCTCGCGCGTGCGCTCGGTGACGCTCACGAGCATGATGTTCATGACCCCGATCCCGCCGACGAGCAGCGAGATCGCGGCGACCGCGCCGAGCAGCGTCGTGAAGACCTGGGTGCTCTTGTCGGAGGCCTCGCGGACCGCGCCCTGGTTGGTGACCTGAAATCCGGGATTCGACGGGTCCGTCACGTCGTGGCGCGTGCTGAGGATGTTCGTGACCTCGGCCTGCGCGGCATCGAGGCTCTTGGCGGACGTCGCCTGCACCGTGATCGAGCTCAGCGCACCGTAGCCCGAGATCGTGTCCTGCACCGCGGTCAGCGGGGCGGCGACGATGTCGTCCTGGTCGGTCACGCCGTTGGAGCCCTTCGCCTTCGTGACGCCGACGACGGTGAAGCTCGCGCCGTCGACGCGCAGCGACTGGCCGACCGGGTCCTGGCCGCCGAAGAGGTTCGTGACGACCGTCGGCCCGACGACGGCGACGCGGCGGTGCTTGGCGACGTCCTGCGCGGTGAACATCGCGCCCGAGGCGATGTCGTAGTCGCGCGCCCGCGCATAGGAGGGCGTCGTGCCGACGAACGCCGACGGCGAGTAGCTCGACGAGCCCGCGACGAGCGTCGTCCCGCTCGCGTTCACGACGGGCGAGGCGCTCCTGACGTCGGGCGCGTCGAACGTGTTCTGCAAGGCGGTGGCGTCCTTCGACGTGAGCTCGACGCCCCCGCCGCCGCCGGCGCGAAAGCCGCCCGGGCCGCCGGCGCCGAACTGCGACTGCACGATGAGCACGTTCGAGCCGAGCGCGTCGATGCCCGCCTGGACCTGTTGTCGGGAGCCGTTGCCGACCGCGACGAGCACGATCACCGCCGCGACGCCGATCGTCATGCCGAGGATCGTCAGGCCGGAGCGCAGCTTGTTGGCCGTGATCCCCGCGAGCGCGATGCGCAGCGTCTCGGCCGGCGTCATGCGGCCTGCGCCCCGACGCGACGGTCCTCGACGACGCGGCCGTCCGCGAGGCGGACGACGCGCTGCGCCCGGGCGGCGACGTCGGGCTCGTGGGTGATGAGCACGACCGTCCGCCCGTCGCCGTGCAGCCGCTCGAAGATGTCGAGGACGTCGGAGGTCGATCGCGAGTCGAGGTTGCCGGTCGGCTCGTCGGCGAGGATCAGCGACGGGTTCGTGACGATCGCCCGCGCGACCGCCGCGCGCTGCTGCTGGCCGCCGGACAACTCGGACGGCTCGTGGTCGGCGCGATCCGCGAGGCCGACGGCATCGAGCGCGGCGGTCGCGCGGCGGCGGCGCTCGGCGCGCCCGATGCCCGCGTAGGACAGCGGGAGCGCGACATTGGCCAGGGCGCTCGTGCGCGCCACGAGGTTGAAGCTCTGAAAGACGAAGCCGATCTTGCGATTGCGCAGATCGGCGAGGTCGTCGTCGCGGATCTCGCGCACGTCGACGCCGTCGAGCTCGTAGCGCCCGGCCGTCGGCACGTCGAGACAGCCGAGGATGTTCATCAGCGTCGACTTGCCGCTGCCCGAGCTGCCCATGATCGCGACGAACTCGCCGCGCTGGATGCGCAGCGAGATGCCGTCGAGCGCGCGCACGACGACGCCCTCGGACACCCCGTAGTGGCGCTCGACGTCGCGCACGTCGATGACCGGTGGGCGGCGACCGCGGCGCGCCGGCGCGGACGCGGTGGTCATCGCGCGACCCGCGGCGCGGCGCGGCGTGCGCAAGGGGCGCGTCCCGGCTTCACGGCCCAGCCCGTTGAACGAGGTTCGGTCCGCCGCCGCCGGCGCCGCGGCGAAATCCTCCGCCGCCGCCGAAGCCGCCGCCACCGGGCAGCGCCGCGCCCGCGCCGTTCTGCGCACCGCCCGCGCCGCCGACACCGGCATTCGCGCCCGCCGCCGCGCTGGCGGAGCGCACGACGACCTCGTCGCCTGCGGCCACGCCGCTGAGGATCTGCGTCGAGGAGTCGCCGGCGACGCCGGTCTGCACGCGCTGCGTCACCTGCTTGCCGGCGCGCACGACGGTCACCGTCGAGCCCCGGATCGCCTGGCTGGGCACGACGAGGCCCGACGCCTCGGCGACGACGACGTCGGCCGTCGCGCTCATCCCCGCCTTGAGCTTGGAGCCGGCCTGCAGCAGCTTGAGCGTGACCGGGTAGCTGACCGCGCTCGAGCCCGAGCTCGACGACGCCAGCACGCCGACGCTCTGCACCCGCGCGGAGAACTGCGCGCCCGAGGCCGCGTTGACGGTCACGGTCGCCTGCTGGCCGACCTTGACCTTGCCGATGTCCGACTCGCTGAGCGAGACCTGCATCTGAAAGCGGCTGACCTGCGCGAGCGTGACGAAGCCCGAGCTCGTGCCACCAGATCCCGAGCCGGACGACGACGAGCCGCCGCCACCGAGGCCGCCGGCGACCGAGGCCCCGCTGCCCGTGCTGCCGGAGCCGGACCCCGAGCCCGATCCCGAGCCGCTCGAGACGGTGTCGCCGACCGCTCCGTTGATCGCGGCGACCGTGGCCGGGAGCGGCGCGCGCAGCTTCGTCGCGGCGAGCGCCTTCTCGGCCTTCGCGACGCTGAGCTTCGCGCTCTCGAGGGCGGCCGTGGCCGAAGCGACGGAGGTCGCGCCGCCCGAGCCGCCGGAGTTGGCGCTACCGCCGCTCGCGCCGGCGCTGGCCGCGGCGGGGCGCGCCGTGCCAGACGACGAGCGCCCGCCCGACCCCGCCGACGACGATCCGCTCGAGGACGTCGCCGGCTTCTTCGACGCCGAGCCGGACTTCGGCGCGGCCGTCGTCTTCGGTGTCGTGGTCGTCTTCGGCGTCGTGCTCGTCTTCGGCGTCGTGCTCGTCGGTGCCGGCGTCGTCGCCGCGGGGGCCGGGCTCGTGGTGGTGGGAGCCGTCGTCGGCGACGTCGCCGGGGGCGCGTCCGCCGCCGCGCTCGCGAGCGTCACTGCGACCCGCGCTCCGCTCGCGGCCTTCGCGGTCATCGTGCTCGCGCCCGACGCGTCCGCCGGGAGCGAGGCGAAGATCGTGCTCGCCGCGGCGGCCGGCGCGCTCACGGTCGAGGCCGAGCCGGCGGACTGCGCGGCGGTCAGCGCGTCCTCGGCGGATTGCAGGGTCGCCTTCGCCTCGGCGAGGTCGACCTGCGCAGAGCTCGGGTCGATCTTCGCGAGCAGCTGGCCCGCGCTGACGTGCTGCCCCGCCTTGACGTAGATCTTCTCGACCTCGCCCGACGCACCGAAGCTGAGATCGACCTGGTTGGCGGGTGACAGGTTCCCGCTGCCGGACACGGTCGACTGCACGACGCCGCGGCTCACGGTCACGGTCCGCTCGGAGCTGACGGGCTCGGCGCTCGAGCCGACGCTCGCGACGGCGACCGCGACGATCGCCCCGGTGACGGCGACGAGCGCGAGCGGGACCGCGGTGCGGCCGGGTATCGGTCGGAGACGCATCGCCCGCTCAGCTCGCCGAAGACGTGCCGGGCGTCGTGGTGGTCGGCGCCTGACGCGGGCCGCCCTGCCCTCCTGCCGGCGACGTCACGCCGCACTTCCTCATCGCCGCACGCAACTTGGCGAGCTGCGCCGGGTCGCGGCGCGCGAACCCCGGCCGTCCGCCCGCGCCCGCCGGCGGCACCGCGTTCGTGCCGGTCGGCGGCGCACCGGCCGCGCCGCTGCGCGGCACCGTGCTCGTGCCGGTCGGGGGCGCTGCACCCGGGCGAGGACCGGCGCCATCGCGGAACCTCCGCCCAGCGCCATCGGGCAGCGTGATGCCCTGCTTCTGCAGACACGCGCGAACCTCCGGGGTCTGCGCGAAGAGGCCGCGCCCGGGACCGGGCCGCTGGGCCGACGCGGCCTTCGACGCGGATCCCGAGTCGTCGCCGCAGGCGGCCAGCACGAGGACCAGCGCGAGCAGCGTCGCGGCCGCGGGGAGCACGACAAGCGCACGGCGTGGCGGCGGAGCCGCGGGCGGCATGGACGGACGCGATGCGGGCACGGGGGCTCTCTTCGGCTCGAGACGGCAGGGCCGGCGCGCGGTAGGCGCCGCCCCGTAGAACACCGGACCCGCCGAAGCGTGCGTGAAGCCGAACCGAAGAAGCAGTGAAGAAGCGCCGCGCGGCGCGCCGCTCAGGCGGGCGAGGCGGCGGCGACGGGCACGGTGACCGGCGACTCGATCGACACCGTGAACGGCTCGCCGTCGGAGATCAGCGACAGCGGCGCGCCGTCCAGGAGCCGGAACGTCGTCGCGTCGGCCGTCATCTCCACCTCGAGCCGGCTGCCGCGCACGATCAACCGGAAGCTCATGCTCGACCAGTCGACGGGCAGGCGCGGCGTGAAGCGCAGGTCGTGCCCCTCGATGTCGCGCAGGCCCGCGAAGCCGTTGACGAGCGCCATCCAGACGCCGCCGCAGGACGCGACGTGGATGCCGTCACCGACGTTGCCGGCGAGGTTCGCGAGGTCGATCGCGGCCGAGATGAGGAAGTAGTCATAGGCCGCCTGCACGTCGCCGACCTCGGACGCCATGACGCTCTGCACGCACGACGACAGCGACGAGTCGGCCGTCGTGAGCGGGTCGTAGTACTCGAACACGCGCTTCTTCTCGTCGAGCGTGAAGTGGTCGCCCGCGAGGAAGGTCGCGAGCACGACGTCGGTCTGCTTGATGACCTGGTGGCGGTAGATGTTCAGCGGGTGGTAGTGCAGCAGCAGCGGGTACTTCTCGACCGGCGTGCCCTCGAAGTCCCACGGCTTGCGGTTGAGGAAGTGCTCGTCCTGCAGCAGCACCCCGGCGCGCTCGTCGTAGGGGACGAACATCTTCTCGGCCGCACGCACCCACTCCCCCGGCTCGTGGTCCTCGATCTTCAGTCGCGCGACGAGCCTCGCGTGCGCGTCGGGATCGGTGTCGTGCAGGAGCTTCAGGCACTCGGCGGCGGCCGCGAGGTTCTCGCGCGCCATGAGGTTCGTGTAGGCGTTGTTGTCGACGACCGCCGAGTACTCGTCGGGCCCGGTGACGCCCTGGATGCAGAACTGGCCGTCGCGGCGGACCGAGAAGAAGCCGAGATCGGCCCAGAAGCGCGCCGTCTCGACGAGGATCTCGACGCCCTCGCGGGCGAGGAACTCCTGGTCGCCGGTGACCCGCACGAACTGGTTGACGGCGTAGGAGATCGCGGCGTTGATGTGGTACTGCGCGGTGCCGGCGGCGTAGTACGCCGACGCCTCCTCGCCGGAGATCGTCCGCCACGGGAACAGCGCCCCGCGGTGGCCGAGCTGCTCCGCGCGGCGGCGTGCGGCGCCGAGCATCTCGTAGCGGAAATGCAGCAGGCGGCGCGCGACGTGCGGTTGCGTGTACGTCAGGCACGGCAGGACGTAGATCTCCGTGTCCCAGAAGTACTGGCCCTCGTAGCCGCGCCCGGTCAGTCCCTTCGCCGCGATCCCATGACCCTCGACGCGCGCCGACGCCTGGCGCAGCTGGAACAGGTTGAAGCGGACGGCCTGCTGGATGTCGCCGGGGCCCTCGATCGCGATGTCCGAGTGCTCCCAGAACGCGTCGAGGCGCTCGCGCTGGACCTCCGCGATGCGCTCGAAGCCGTCGTTGGCGGCACGGTCGAGCGTGCGGTTCACCCTGCGAAAGAGGTCGCCGGACGGCGCCTGCTCGGCATGGTGGTAGCCGAGCAGCTTCGTGACGCGCGCCGGTATCCCCGGCTCGGCGTCGAGGAAGAACACGACGCGGCCCTCGTCGGCCTCGACGGACGACTCGACGCTGTGGCGCAGGTGCGTGTCGATCCTGTGCTCCATGCCGCACGCCAGCCCCATCCCGCTCGAGCGCGTGCGCAGCTCGAGCACGACGCGCGTGTCGTCGCAGGACTGCGCGATCGGCTCCAGCGCCGAGTCGGTCATGCGCACGCCGACGCGCGGGTCGTCGCCGCCCTTCGGACGCGGCAGGTGGGTGATGAGCTCCGACGCGATCGCGAGCTCGGCCGCGCCGGAGACGAGCGTGACCTCGTAGGAGATCGCCGCGAGGTGGCGCCAGTGCAGCGACACGAGCCGCTCGGACTTCAGTGAGACGATCGCGCCGCGCGCCGTGCGAAAGCGCACCGAGCGCTGCAGGGTGCCGGCGCGCATGTCGAGCACGCGCTCGTAGGACAGCAGCTTGGACTCCGCGAGCTCGAGCGGCTCCTCGTCGACGTACAGCCGCATGACCGAGCCGTCGGGCGCCGACACGATCGTCTGGCCGGTCGTCGCGAACCCGAACGCGGACTCCCCGTAGGGGATCGGCCACGTCTCGTGGAAGCCGTTGACGAAGAACGCCGGGTCGTGCGAGGGGACGCCCTCGTCGTGGGTCCCGCGCATGCCCATGTAGCCGTTGGCGACGGCGAACATCGTCTCGGCCTCGGCGTGGGTCTCGTTCGAGAAGCGCCGTGACACGAGCCGCCACGGGTCGATCGGCATCGCCGATGCGATCGGGCCGGGTGCCGCCCGACGCTCGCGCATCCTCGTCAGGGCCGCCAGGCGCGCCTCTCTCACAGTCATGCCAGCAGCTCCTCGGGGTTATCGCCGTTGTCCTTACGTCGCCGCGCCGTGCATGCCGTGGCCGCGCGGCGGAAGTCTACGCGGGCACTTGGCGCACTTGGCATGCGAGAACCGATCTGTCTCATAGCCAACCATCAGATCGGATCGGGGACGCCCTGCGGGGGTGACTCGGGCACGCCGCGTGCGAGCACGACGCAGGCGGCCTCCACGATCCGCGGGTCGAACTGGCTGCCGGCGTTGGCGCGCAGCTCGCCGATCGCGGCGCTCGGCGACCGGGCCTGGCGGTACGGACGGCTCGCCGTCATCGCGATGTACGAGGCGGCGACGGCGAGCACGCGCGCCGCCAGCGGGATCTGCTGGCCGGCGAGCGCGTCGGGGTAGCCGTCGCCCGCGTAGCGCTCGCACGACGAGCGCACGACGAGGCCGACGTCGTGCAGCGTCCCGCCGACGTGATCGAGCATGCGCTGGCCGGCGACGGTGTAGGCGCGCATCGTCTCCCACTCCTGCGCCGTCAGCGGGCCCGGCTTGCGCAGGATCTCGGCGGGCGTCTCGATCTTGCCGATGTCGTGCAGCATCGCGGCGAACTCGACGAGCCGCCGCTCGCGATCGTCGAGGTGCAGCGCGTCGGCGATCGCGAGCGCCAGCGTGACGACCTCCTGGCCGTGGCTGACGGCGAGCTCGCCGTCGCGCGAGATGACCTCGCCGAGCAGCAGCGCGGTGCCGCGATAGGTCTCGCTGAGCTCGACCTCGGTGCCGATCCGCCCGCGCCGCTCGCGCGCGAAGACCGCCAGCAGCAGCGCGAGCGCGAGCACGAGGCCGAACGCGTAGTGGTGCGTGCCGCTGACGAAGGCCGCGAGCAGGCCGATCGGCGCGAGCAGCAGATCGACGAGCCAGACCTCGCGCAGGACGTCGAGGCGCTGGCGCGCCGCCGTGAGGGTGCCGAGCCGGTCGCGGGCGGCGACCGCCAGCAGCTCGCCCCCGAACTGGGTGCCGAGCGCGAGCAGCCAGACCGGCCAGTCGCCCCAGTGCGGTCCCCCGATGCCGGCGAGGACGAAGACGAACGCCGGGCCGAGCGCGAACCACGCCTCGCCACAGACGCCGAACAGCAATCCCGCCCGCCCCGGCAGCCGGCCCTTGAGCACGGCCGCGAGCCGGTCGAGCAGCAGCGCGGCCGCGACGACGAGCGGGACGATCGCGGGGTCCAGCACGAACAGCATCGGCACGAAGATGAGCTGCATCGGGATCATCGGGCCGGCCGCCGTCTCGAACCCGAGCCGGCAGACGAGCGCGCCGGCGAGCACGAACAGCAGCACGTCGGCGATGTCGACGGGCCGGCCCGTCCCGACGATCGCCAGCAGCGTGGCGGCGAGCACGAACGCGACGCCGACGAGCGCGTGAGCACGGACGTCGCGTTGCGCCGTCAGCGCCGGCGTACGGGCTCGAGGGGCACCAGCGAGGCGAACCGAGACCGACATCCGTGCAGCGTAATCCAGCCGTGCCGGCACCCTGCCAAGTTGTCCGTGCTGCGATGATCGGATCGTGGCTCGCCGACCCCTCCGCCAGCTGCGCCAGGAGCTGACCGGCCGGCTGCGCAACGGCGCGACGCACGTCATCACCGGCCTGCCGGAGGACCGCCGCGGCGAGCTGGCCCGGCGGGCGCGCTCCAACCCCGCATCACGCGCGCTACTCGGCACGGCATCGAGTTGGTACGGACGAGCGCCCGTCCCGATCGCCGGTGGCATCGGGCACCTGCTGTTCGTCTCGACGGCGGACCTGCCGCTCGACCACGCACACGCCGGGCTGATCGTGCGCGGCACGCTCGAGCCGCCGGTGCAGGAGGCGCTGCGCCGGCTGCTGGCCCCGGGCGACGTGTTCTACGACATCGGCGCCAACGTCGGCTTCTTCACGCTGCTGGGCGCGCGGCTCGTCGGCCCGACCGGCCGCGTCGTCGCCTTCGAGCCGGTGCCCTGGTGCGCGCGGGCCGTCGGGCGCAACATCGAGCTCAACGGCTTCGACCATGCCTCGATCCGCGCCGAGGCGGTCGGCGGCGCGGACGGCCGCGCGCGGCTGCTCGTCGTCGGCGAGGCGAGCTGGTCGCACCTCGAGTCGACGGGCCGCCACGCCGACGTCCGTGACGAGATCGACGTCGACGTCGTGTCGCTCGACAGCCTCGTCGCGGCCGGGACGATCCCGCCGCCGGACGTCATGAAGATCGACACGGAGGGCGCCGAGCTCCAGGCGATCGAGGGTGCGCGGGCGACGATCGCGGAGCACCGCCCGGCGATCGTCTGCGAGCTGCACGACACGAACGACGCGTTCCTCGCGCTCATGGACGAGCTCGGCTACGTCGCGACGAACCTCGACGGGCCGGCCGCGGTCGCGGTCGCCGGGCCGATCCACGCGCTCGCTCAGCCGCGGGCTGAGCCCGCGCGAGGTCAGGCGGCGTCGTCGTAGGGAGACGTCGCGTCGCTGCTGAGCGGCGCGACGACCCGCAGGCGCCGCTCGCGGGGTCGCAAGGCCACGACCGGCGCCAACGGCGCGGAGTCGGAGCGAAGCAGGCCGAGGAACGTGTCCTGTGAGGTCGCCTCGAGGCGCCGCGGCAGCTCGATGACACGCGGTGTCGTCATGGCTTGAGGGGGTTCGAGGAGGGCATGTACTGAATAAGAGCGCAGAAGGTGTGTATTGATGCGTGCGACCGAACACAGTCATCGGATCATCACGCGAGCCGGCCGTCACTTCTGGGCGCCGGGCTGCCGGGAGCCAGCGGCGCGGCGGGGGCGCAGCAGGCGCAGCAGGCGCAGGGGGTTGCCATCGCGCGGGCGCTCGAGGTCGGCCGTGGGGAAGCCCTCGAAGCGCAGGCCCCCGGTCGCGTGCTGGTAGACCGCGAGGGTGAAGACCTGCGTCAGCGCGCTGCTGATGACGGACACCGCCAGAGCGCCGACACCGCCGGCGACGATCGCCAGCAAGCCCGGGATCCTCAGGCCGAGGACGAACAGCACGAAGCCGACGAAGGCGAGGCCGGCCAGCGGGATCATGAGCATCGCCGTCGCGACGGCGATCGGGGTCGCGCCGGCGAGGCCCTCGACCCAGCGGCCGCGGACGACCGAGGCGGAGCGCCGCAGCGAGCGCACCGGCCCGCGCTGCTCGACGACGAGCACCGGCACGACGAAGAAGCTCGCGATCGACCAGGCGACGTCGGCCACGAGCCCGACGACGAGCTGGCTGATGCCGAGCGTGACGCGCTCGACGAGCTGTAGCGCCAGCCCGACCGTCGTCGTCAGCACGGCCCAGCCGGCGATCGCGCCCAACCGGCGGCGGGCGGCGACGAGGCCGTCGCGCACAGAAGCGCTCTCCCCGCGCCAACGCGCCGCGACGACGTGGACGAGCGCGACGTTGAAGAAGATCGTGACGAACGAGATCGCGTAGGCGGCGACCCACACGGGCGCGACGACGCGGACCGCGTCGGCGCTGCCATGCAGCCGCTGCGCCAGGAGCGCGGTGCCGGCGAGCGCGAGCAGCGAGAGCAGGGTGGCCATCGCCGGCAGGATCAGCAGCCGGCGGTCGCTTGCTACGACCTCCAGCGCCACGCGCGCGAGCCGGAAGCCGCGGGCGACGCGTCCCTCCCACGCGCGAGAGCGCGGTGCGTCAGTTCGAGTTGCCGGTGAGGCCGCGGGAGAATCCATCGCCGGACCTGTATCGGCAGCGGGCCGGCACTTCTGGAGTGGGTTCACGACCCGTTTCGGCCGGGCGCGTGTAGGTCTTGTCGGTCCACGCCCGACAAGACCTACACGTCGCCTCGCAGCGTCAGGCAGCGAGCGACTCGACCGCGGCGCGCAGCGCGCGCGACGTCGGCTCGGGCGCGTAGGCGGCGACGCGCACGGCGGCCCGTTCACGCAGCGTCGCTCGCAGCTCGACGTCCGTGACCGCGATCGCGAGCAGCTCCGCGATGACGCTCTCGCCGTCGTCTTCGTCGAGCAGCAGTGCGGCGTCGCCGGCGACCTCGGGCACGCCGCCGACCGGCCGCGCGATGACCGGCACGCCGAAGTGAAACGCCTCGAGCAGCGGGATGCAGAAGCCCTCGTGCTCGGACAGGCAGAGGAACGCGTCCGCCGAGCGGTAGCGGTCGGCGAGCTGCTCGCGCTCCAGGCCCGACTCGATCGTGATCGCGCCCGGCGACAGCTCCTGCGCCAACTCCCGCATCGCCGCGTCGTAGCCCCAGTTCACGGGCGCGCCGACGAGCACGAGCCTCGCGCCGGGCGCGTGGCGGCGGCGGTAGAGCTCGAAGGCGCGCATGATCGCGTCCTGGCGCTTGTGCGGCGCGAGGCGGCCGACGAAGAGGATGACCGGCGATTCGGACCCGCGGGACTCGGAGCCGCCCGCCCGCTCCTCGGCGGCGGCGCGTGGCGAGCCGAGGCCGCTGGGGTCGAAGAGGATCGGGATGACCGTCTCGGAGCCCATCTCGAGCGCGTTGTAGAGCGACACCCCGGCGACGAGATCGGCGGCGGCGGCGAACTCCGGCAGCTGCTTGCGTCCGAGCGCGCAGACGACCGCGGCCTGCGGGTCGTGGTCCCAGAACCAGCGCGCCGGCGTGATGTTGTGCGACAGCAGCAGCTTGCGGTTGGGGAGCTCGAGCACGGCTCGCAGCTTGGGCGCGTACGCGGAGTAGTGGATCAGCAGGACGTCGCCCGGCCGCGCGTCGAGCGCGCGCAGCGGCGCGATCCGCGAGCCGACGCGCGGGTCGATCTCGACGGCGACGTCGCGGCCGTCCCACCCCCACGAGGAGAACAGCGCGCGGAACGCGAACGCCTGCGTCGTGACCGCGTCGTAGGGACCGGCGCCGCTGAGGACCTGATGGACCCTCACGACTTGGGGTCGCCGTCCAGCGTCAGCGGCGCCGGCGGCGGCGCGGGCGTGGCCTCGGCACGTTGCTCGAGCCGTCCCACCCGATCCTCGAGCTCGGCGAGCCGGATCAGCACGTTGAGGTTGAAGCGCGTCTGCTGGGAGTTCAGCTCGCGGAAGTACTGGCGCAGGAAGTGGATGACCTTGCGCTTGAACCACGTGATCGGCGCGCCGAGCTTGCGCGTCGAGACCATGAGCTCGATGTCGGGCTCGATCGCGGCCCACTCCATGAGCTGCTCGATCGAGACGCGCTCGGTCGGCTCGATCGTCCGTCCGGGCTCGAGCTCGTCGTCGCGATCGGCCGCCGCGGCGCGCGCCGCCGCCAGCGCGTCCTGCGGCTTCATACCCGCTCGCCCGGCGACTCGGCGGGCGCCGGCGCCGCGTCGTCGGAGGTGCCCATCAGCCGGTGATAGAACGGCATCCCGTCGCCGACCGGGCCGTCGAAGATCTTGCGCCCGCCGTCGAGCACGATGACGCGCTCGCACGTGCGCTCGATGAGCGCCGCGTCGTGGGAGACCAGCACGAGCGTCGCGCCGGCCGCGATCTGCTCCGCGATCCGGGCCTCGCACTTGCGCTGGAAGGCCTCGTCGCCGACGGCCAGGACCTCGTCGATGAGCAGCACGTCGGCATCGAGGTGCGCGGCGATCGCGAAGCCGAGGCGCAGGAACATGCCCGAGGAGTACGTCGCGACCGGCGCGTCGATGAAGTCGCCGAGCTCGGAGAACGCGACGATCGCCTCCATCCGCGCCTCGATCTGCTCCTTCGTCAGCCCGTGCAGGGCGCCGTTGAGGAAGATGTTCTCGCGCCCGGAGAAGTCGCGCCCGAAGCCGGCGCCGAGCTCGAGCTGGGCGACGACCTGGCCGCCGCACGCCACGCGGCCCGAGTTCAGCGGGACGATCCCGCTCAGCACGCGCAGCGTGCTCGACTTGCCGGCGCCGTTGCGCCCGACGATGCCGACCGTCTCGCCCGGCTGGATGCGCAGCGAGACGTCCTTCAGCGCCTCGACGGGCGGCGGGCCCCCGGCGCGCGCACGGCCGATGAGCATCTCCTTGAGCGTGCGCCCGCGGTCGGCCTTGACGCTGAACGCGCGCGAGGCGTGCTCGAGGACGATCTCGCCGGGCTCGACGCCCTCGTCGAGGGCGGCGCGGCGAGCCCTCACACGACCACCGCCAGCTCGCCCTGCATCCGACGAAAGAGGGTCAGCCCGCCGAGCAGCGAGACGGCGCCGACCACGGCGATGTAGACGAGCACGTTGCCCTCGGGCACCGTCCCGCCGTAGATGACGTCGCGTGTCGCGACGATGAACGGCGCGACCGGGTTGACCCACTCGAGCACGAACAGCGCCGCGGTGTTGTCGCTGAAGCGGTCGAGGTGCGACGGCTCGAAGAAGATCGGCGACAAGAAGAACCACGGCAGCAGCGCGGCCGACAGGATCGGCGCGACGTCACGGAAGTACGCGTGCAGGATGCTGACCGCGAACGCGAGGCCGAGCACGAACGCGAACAGGCACGCCAGCACGAGCGGCAGCAGCAGCAGCGCCGGGTCGAGCGTGCCGCGGATCGCGATCGTGATCGGCACGATCAGGACGAGCAGGGCGAGGAAGGTGACGAGCTGCACGACGACGATCGAGGCCGGGATGATCTCGCGCGGGAAGCGCGCCTTGCGCACGAGCGCACCCTGGTCGAGCAGCGCCGGCGCCGAGCTCATCACCGCCTGGTTGAAGAACACCCAGACGACGAGGCCCACGAGCAGGAACAGCGGGTAGTCCGGCTCGGACGCCTGCTTGAAGATGACGCCGAACATGAGGTAGTAGGCGCCCATCAGGACGAGCGGGTTGACGAGGTACCACAGGACACCGAGCGCCGAGCCCTTGTACTTCTGGCGCAGCTCGCGGCGGACGAGCTGCTCGAAGAGGTAGCGATGGGCCACGTGGCGATTATGGCCTCCAGGGCCGTCGGCGGACGCCGCGGCATCCGCCGACACGCTGCCACGATGCGCAACCAGCTTGCAGGCAATCGTGCAGATTGCAGGACTTTCCGCTGGTAGAACGATGCTCGCAGCGGCCGAGTCGCGGGCCCTCCGGGGCGCGCGAGCGGGGGAACCACAGGGGAGGGACCCGGGGATCGGGTCCACAAGGGGCGAATCGTCGGCGTCGTCCGCGGCGTAGCGCATACGTGCGCGAGCCCGTCAGCTCACCTCGTAGGCCGCATCGCATCACACGAAGACGGGGGAGAGATGAGATCGAGCCGCTGGCGCGTACGCGCGATCGCGCGACCGCCGATGCTGGTCGGGGCGGCGGTGGCCGCCTGCCTGTTCGTGCTGCCGCAGGCGTTCGCGGGCGGCTCGCCGGCCGACGCCGGGGCCGGCCTCGCGGGCGCGCCCGCCGCCGCGGGGTCAGCCACGCGCGCCGCGACGCCGCTGCACGGGCTCCTTGCACGGGTCGCGGCCCGAGAGGACCTGCTGGAGCACCGCATCGCCGCACGCAGGGCGCGGGAGGGCTGGGCGTACGGACTGCCCGTGACCGTGCGACGCGTGATCGCCGCCGGCAAGCGCATCGCGCGGCTGCCCTACCGCTACGGCGGCGGGCACGGCAGCTTCGAGGACGGCGGCTACGACTGCTCGGGCTCCGTGTCGTATGCGCTGCACGGCGGCGGACTGCTCGACGTCGCGCTGGACTCGGGTCAGCTCATGAGCTGGGGCGATCCGGGGCCGGGCCGCTGGATCACCGTCTACGCCAAGCCGAGCCACGCGTACATGGTCGTCGCCGGCCGCCGCTTCGACACGACCGGCCGCGAACAGACCGGCTCGCGCTGGCAGACGGTCCCCGGCACCACCTCGGGCTACGTCGTGCGCCACCCGCCCGGCCTGTAGCGGGATGCGACGGCCCCGGGGATCGACGGTCGAGCCGACGTGAGGCACTAGCCGCCCGCCAGCGCCTTCTGCACCGCCCGGAACGCCGGCTTGGGCCGCAGCTGCTCGTCGAGCAGCGTCGCGGCGCCCATGCCGGGCTGGGTCTCGGGGATCCAGGAGCGACCGTCGGTGAAGCCCCAGAACGTCAGCGACGCGCATCCGATCGCGAGGCAGTCGCGCACGATGGTCCGGTAGACCGTCGCCTGGCGCTGGAGGTCGGATTCGCTCGCCGGGAGCCGGAGCCCGACATCCGCCTCGGTGATGGCCACGTCCAGCCCGAGGGCCTTGAAGCGCTGGGCGTTGCGCACGAAGTCGTCCGGCACGCCGCGCAGGTTGGAGTGCACCTGGAAGCCGACGCCGTCGATCGGGACGCCCGCGGTCTTCAGGCCGCGCACGACCTCCAGCAGGCGATTGGACTTCGGGCCGATGCTCTCGGCCCCGATCTCGTTGATGTAGAGCTTCGCCTTCGGGTCGGCCTTGCGGGCGGCGATGAACGCCCTCGCGATGTAGCCGGGGCCGAGGCGGCGCTCGAACAGCGACTCGCGCAACCCGCCGCGGTCGGTGATCGGCTCGTTGACGACGTCCCACACGCCGACGCGCCCGGCGTAGTGCGCCATCATCCGCCGGATGTGCTCGCGCGTCGCGGCGGCGAGCTCCTTCGACGAGAGGTCCGCCAGCCAGCCGGGGTACTGCGCGTGCCAGACGAGCGCGTGGCCGCGCACGGCCTGGCCGGCGCCGCGCGCCGCGTCGACGATGTCGTCGCCCGGGCCGAAGTCGAAGCGGCCCCGCGAGGGCTCGGTGGTCTCCCACTTCATCTCGTTCTCGGGCGTCAGCGACGCGAACTGCTTGGCGATGAGCTCGCGATACGCGCGGTTGGTCTTCAGCACGTCGCCGCGCACCGCCGTCCCGATCGCGACGGAGCGCTCGTCGCCGAGGTAGCGCAGCGTGTGGCCGGGCAGCGGCTCGGCGGGGCCGCCCTGGCGCGTGACCGTCGCCGCGACCACGACGACCAGGACGAACATCGCCGCGATGGCGACGTTGCGCGGCTTCACGCGGGTGCTTCTAGAACGCGCCGCGCCGCATGAACACCGCGGGCACGGTCTTGACGAGGATGCTGAGGTCCAGGAAGACCGACCAGCGCTCGAGGTACAGGAAGTCCAGCCGCACGAGGTCGTCGAAGTCCAGCTCGGAGCGGCCGGAGACCTGCCACAGGCCCGTGATACCCGGCGTGACGAGGTAGCGCTTCTTGTGCCACTCCTCGAGCTTCTGGAAGTCGCGCTCGGGCAGCGGGCGCGGGCCGACGAGCGACATCTCGCCGCGCAGGACGTTGAACAGCTGCGGCAGCTCGTCGATCGAGTACTTGCGCAGCCACCGCCCGACCGGCGTCATGCGGGGGTCGTCGCGCATCTTGAAGAGCGCGCCGGAGGCCTCGTTGAGCGACTCCAGATCGGCTTGGCGCTGGTCGGCGTCGCGGTACATCGTGCGGAACTTCAGGCACGCGAACGGCACGCCGCCGATCCCGGGGCGCATCGACCGATAGACGACCGGGCCGCGCGAGCTGAGGCGCACGGCGAGCGCGGCCGCCGCCAGCAGCGGGCTCATCATGAGCAGCAGCAGCGACGAGACGCCGATGTCGAACGTGCGCTTGACGACGAAGTCGAAGCCCTCGAAGACCGGCGGCTTGAGCTCGAACAGCGGCACGGCCTCGCCCGGTACGAACTCCGCGCGGTGCACGAGCAGCTCCATCGTCGACGGCGCGATCCGCACGCGCACGCCGTGGTTGTGGCAGACGTCGACGAGCTCGACGGCCTGCTGCTGGGGGAAGTCGGGGTCGGCGATGATGACCTCGTCGATCCGATGGCGGTCGATGATCGGCGCCAGCTCGTCGAGCGTGCCGAGCGAGACGAGACCGTTGTTCGGGCGTGGCGTCAGCGAGATGAAGCCGACGACGCGGACCGTCGACTGCACGGCGTCGCGTAGCGCGTGCCCGACCGCCTCGATGTGCTGGCCGCTGCCGACGAGCACCGCGCGGCGCTGGTAGCCGGCAAGGCGCAGCAGCAGCCCGGCGAACTTCTCGTAGCTCAGCCGTCCGAGCGAGATGTAGATCACCGCGAAGAACAGCGAGCCGTAGAAGATGTAGTACGAGCTGAACTGGTTGCTGTTGCTCGCGATCGCGAACACGAACGCGACGACCGCGACCTGGAACAGCGACGAGACGATCCGCGTCATCCCCGGGCGCTCGCCGCGCGAGCCGTACAGGCCCGAGCGCGCGAACAGCAGGATCGTGACGAGCAGCGCGAACGGGAACAGGTCGCCGACGAGCTTGTCCTGGTGACGCGGGCCCCAGTCGCCCGTCGTCAGGCCCGCCTTCAGCCATAGCGCGGTCAGGATCGCCATGTAGACGCCGAAGTAGTCGATCGTCAGCAGCGCGCAGAGGCGCAACACCTTGCGCACCGTGTCGAGCTTGAGCACGAAGGCCAGCGCGGGCGGGCGCTTGCGCCGCACGTCGCGATCGGACAGCGCAAAGCCGGGCGCGGACGTGATCTCCGGCGCCTTGCCCGTGCCTTCCAGTGGCTGCTGCTGCGTCGTGGGCATCTCCCTGCTCCTAACGCGACACGATGGCAGATGTTCCGCGCGCGTGCGCGGGACCCCTCAACTTCCGCTCGCGCCGATGAGGACGTCGGTCCCCGACTGCTCGATCGTCCGCTCCAGGCCCTCGCGCAACTCGACCTCGGGCTCCCAGCCGAGCAGCGTGCGGGCCAGGCCGATGTCGGGCTGGCGCACCTGCGGGTCGTCGGTCGGCAGCGCCTCGAAGACGATCTCCGAGCTCGAGCCGGTGACGTCGATGATCGTCTCGGCGAGCTGCAGCAGCGTGAACTCGTTCGGGTTGCCGACGTTGATCGGCCCCACCTCGCCGGACTCGGCGAGCGCGATCATGCCGCGGATGAGGTCGTCGACGTAGCAGAACGAGCGCGTCTGGCTGCCGTCGCCGAAGACCGTGATCGGCCGGTTCTGCAGCGCCTGGCGCATGAACGTCGGGATCGCGCGGCCGTCATGGGGCCGCATCCTGCTGCCGTACGTGTTGAAGATGCGGATGATCGCCGTGTCCACGCCCTGCTGGCGGTGGTAGGCCATCGTCAGCGCCTCGGCGTAGCGCTTGGCCTCGTCGTAGACGCCGCGCGGGCCGATCGGGTTGACGTGGCCCCAGTAGGTCTCCTGCTGCGGATGCACCTGCGGGTCGCCGTAGACCTCGCTCGTCGATGCGAGCAGGAAGCGCGCGCGGTGCTTCTTCGCGAGGCCGAGCGTGTGGTGCGTGCCGTACGAGCCGACCTTCAGCGTGTGCAGCGGCAGGCGCAGGTAGTCGATCGGCGAGGCAGGCGAGGCGAGGTGATAGACGAAGTCGATCTGACGCTCGACGAAGTACGGCTCGACGATGTCCTTCATCAGGAACACGAAGGCGGGCGAGCGGATGTGCTCGATGTTCTTCAGCGAGCCCGTCTCGAGGTTGTCGACGCAGACGACGCTATGTCCGCGGCGCAGGAGCTCGTCGCACAGATGCGAACCGAGGAAGCCTGCGCCACCGGTGACGAGGCAGGTGGCCATCGCCTGAGGCTAGCGCGGGTGTGTCACTACCGCGAGCGCGCGGCCTTGAGCTGCTTCTTGGTCGCCGCGGGCGAGATGACGACGAGCCCGCTCTTGCGGCGCTTCGCGAGGCCGCGTACGACGAGCCGCTTCGCCACGACGGGGCAGCGCTTGCACCGTGGATTGCTCCTGCAACATCCGCGCTTCGGCTTGAACTCCCGTTTCATTAGGGCAGCCTAACGCCTGGGCACGTCACGTCAAGGTAAAGTTGCGCCATATGCCTGCCACAGCCTTCGTCGAACGACTCAATGAGCAGATCGGCCACGAGTTCGCGGCCTCGCAGCAGTACCTCGCGATCGCCGCCTACTACGACGACGACACGCTGCCGCGACTGGCCGCGTTCTTCTATCAGCAGGCACTCGAGGAGCGCAACCACGCGCTGATGATGGTCCAGTACCTGCTCGACGCCGGCGTCGAGGCGCCGATCCCCGGGATCGAGGCGCCGCGCAACGACTTCGGCGACGTCGTCGCACCCGTCGCGCTCGCGCTCGACCAGGAGCGCCGCGTCTCCGAGCAGATCAACGGGCTCGCCGCGATCGCCCGCGAGGAGGGCGACTACACCAGCGAGCAGTTCGTGCAGTGGTTCATCAAGGAGCAGGTCGAGGAGGTCTCCTCGATGAACGACCTGCTGAAGGTCGTCGAGCGCGCGCGAGACAACCCGCTGCTGGCCGAGGAGTACCTGGCGCGCGAAGGCATCGGCGCCGGCGGCGAGGCCGCCGATCCGACCGCGCCGCCCGTGGCCGGCGGCCCGCTGTAGCCCCCGTCCGGACGCGGACGCGAGCGACATGATCGGCCGCTCGCTCTACGCCGCCGCGAAGCTGCGCGCGCGCGTCGGCAAGGCGACGCCGCCGCGCGAGGAGCTCATCGCCGAGCACGTCGCGGGCCGCTCGTTCGTCGACGTCGGCTGCATGTGGACGATCCACGGCGCGCTGTGCTTCGCCGCCGAGGACGCGGGCGCGGCCAGCGTCACCGGCGTCGACGTCATGGCCCCCTCGGCGGAGTTCGTCGCCGAGCGCGAGCGCCGCGGCTCGCGCGTGCGCTTCGTGCGCGGTGACCTGCACCTGCCCGAGACGGTCGCGGAGATCGGCCGTCACGACGTCGTCTGGTGCTCGGGCGTCCTGTACCACGCGCCGCACCCGCTGCTGACCCTCGAGCGCCTGCGCGAGCTGACCGCCGGCACGCTGCTGCTCGCGACGGAGACGGTGGCCGAGACGCCCGGCCGCGCCGGGACGTGCGTCATCGCGCCGGGGGCCACCGAGCATCCGAACGCCGAGCCCGCGACCGGCGCCGGACAGGGCTTCGGGCCGTGGTACTGGGGCATCTCGCCGTCGGCGCTGCGCACGATGCTGAAGCTGACCGGCTTCGACGTCGTCGAGGAGCACCGCACGCCGTTTCACGTGACGGTCGTCGCGCGCTAGCCACGGGCGCCGACGCGCATGAGCGTGTTCCACACGTGCGACAGGTCCGTCACGCGGCCGTCGTCGTCGTAGCGCAAGAAGTGCATGTGCGCGACCTCGATGCGCGCGCCCGTGATCGCCGGCGCGGCCATCGGGCCGATCGTCAGCGGCGCCTCATGGGTGCCGGTCATCGTCGAGCGGCACGCGACGACGGTGCCCTCGCAGAGGATCTCGTGGACGTCGAGGCGCAATGCGACGGGCGAGGTCAAGACGCGCCGGCGGATCGCCGCGGACGAGACGCACCGCGCGATCGTCGAGGCGGCCGGGCGACTGTTCGCGGAGCGCGGCTACCACGCGACCTCGATCCGGGCGATCGCGGCCGACGCCGGGGGGGCCGCGTGGGCGGTCGATGCGCTGCGCGCGGCCCTGATCGGGCGCTGACCCAAGCGGGCATCCGTCAGGACGCGATCCGCACCGTTCTCAGGTCGCGCGTCGTCCACCGATCAGTTCCGCACGCCGGCCCGGTCCTATTAGCATGCGTTGCATGGAGGTTGGGTCGATCGCAGCCACGGACATCGAGTCGCGCCTCGAACGTCACCGGGTGGAGCTCACCGCCCACTGCTACCGGATGCTCGGTTCGCCGTTCGAGGCCGAGGACGCCGTCCAGGACACGATGGTCCGCGCCTGGAAGGCGATCGACCGCTTCGAGGGCCGCGCGGCGCTGCGCTCGTGGCTGTATCGGATCGCGACGAACGTCTGCTTCGACATGCTCGACGGCCGCAAGCGCCGCGCGCGCCCGATGGACATGGGCCCGGCACGCGACCCCGAGGGGCCGCTCGGCGGGCAGCTTCCCGAGGTGACGTGGATCGAGCCGATACCCGACGGCATGGCCGTTCCCGCCGACGGCGACCCGGCCGAGGTCGCGATGGCGCGCGAGACGATCCGTCTCGCGTTCGTCGCCGCGCTGCAGCACCTGCCGCCGCGCCAGCGCGCGGTGCTGATCCTGCGCGAGGTGCTGCGCTGGAAGGCCGCCGAGGTCGCCGAGCTGCTCGACACGAGCGTCGCATCGGTCAACAGCGCGCTGCAGCGCGCGCGGGCGACACTCGAGGCCTCGGACGTCAGCGCCGCCGACACGACGCCGACGGTCGACGCGGCCGACGAGGCGATGCTCGAACGCTACGTCGCCGCCTTCGAGGACTACGACATGGACGCGTTGACCGCGCTCATCCACGAGGACGCGCAGCAGTCGATGCCGCCGTTCGAGCTGTGGCTGACCGGCCGCGAGGACATCCTCGCGTTCTGGGTCGGCCACGGGGCCGGCTGCCGCGGGTCGCGCGTGATCCCGACGCGCGCCGCAAACGGCGCGCCCGCCTTCGGCCAGTACAAGCCCGCCGAGAACGGTGACGGCTTCGACCCGTGGGCGCTGCAGGTGCTGGAGATCGAGGACGGCCGCGTCAAGGAGTTCACGTTCTTCCTCGACACCGATCATGTCTTCCCGCTGTTCGGGCTGCCGCTGCACCTCGACGCGTAGCCGGGCCCTCCGGGGTCGCGGCGGCGGCGTCGTGACGCCGACTCAGTCGGGCAGGACGTCCGTGAGGCCCATGAACGCCACGAGCTCGAGCAGCTCGGGCGCCGCGTGACGCAGGCGGACGGTGCAGCCGTGGCGCCGCGCGGCGAGCTGCAGGCGGGCGAGCGCGTCGACGCAGACCGCGTCGGGTTCGACTCCGGTCACGTCGCACATCGCGACGGTGGGACACTCCCGGCGCAGCAGCGCACAGACGCGATCGCAGAGCCCGGGGAGGTCCGAGCGGGCGATCGGGCCCGTGATCGCGAAGTCGAGGACCTGTCGCGCGGAAGCGGCCATGTTGGGAATAGACCGTCCGCGTGCCCGGAACTCATCGGCGCGCGAACCGATGACTTTGCGACGGCGGGGCGGTCTGAACCGCCAAGACCGAACGACGCGACACCGCAAGGGGGAAGACCGTGACCACCGCCAGGATGTCCGACCGCAGCCGCTGGATCGCCCTGATCGTCCTGTGCCTGGGCGACGTGATGATCGTGCTCGACACGACGATCGTGAACGTCGCGCTGCCGTCGATCCGCGAGGACCTTGGTTTCAGCCAGACGTCGCTCGCGTGGGTCGTCAACGCGTACCTGCTGACGTTCGGCGGCTTCCTGCTGCTCGGCGGCCGGCTCGGCGACCTCTTCGGGCACCGCAAGCTGTTCCTCATCGGCGTCGGCTCCTTCACGGTCGCCTCGCTGGCCTGCGGCACCGCCGGCTCGCAGGAGTTCCTGATCGCCGCGCGCGCCGTGCAGGGGCTCGGCGGCGCGATCGTCGCCGTCGTCGCGCTGTCGCTCGTCATGGCGCTGTTCACCGAGCACGACGAGCGCGCCAAGGCGATGGGCGTCATCGGCTTCGTCGCCGCCGGCGGCGGCAGCCTCGGCGTCCTGCTCGGCGGCGTGCTGACCGACGCGCTCGACTGGCACTGGATCTTCCTCGTGAACCTCCCCATCGGCGCGATCGTCATCGCCCTCAGCCTGCGCCTGCTGCCCGGTGGCCGCGGACCGGCCGGCGACCAGCAGCTCGACATCACCGGCGCGGTCACCGTCACGACCGCGCTGATGCTCGCGGTCTACGCGATCGTCAACGGCAACGACCAGGGCTGGACCTCGGGCCAGACGCTCGGCATGCTCGCCGCCGCGATCGTGCTGCTCGGGATCTTCCTCGCCGTCGAGTCGCGCACGCGCTCGCCGCTGATCCCGCTGGCGATGTTCCGGCTGCGCAACGTCGCGACGTCGAACATCGTCGGCATCCTGTGGTCGGCGGGCATGTTCGCCTGGTTCTTCCTGTCGGCGCTGTACCTGCAGCTCGTGCTCGGCTACAGCCCGCTCGAGGTCGGCCTCGCGTTCCTGCCGGCGAACCTCATCATGGCCGCGTTCTCGGTCGGCCTGTCGGCCAAGCTCGTCATGCGCTTCGGCTTCCGGGCACCGCTTGCCGGCGGCCTCGGGCTCGCTGCCTGCGGCCTGCTGCTGTTCGCGCGCGCGCCGGTCGACGGCAGCTTCGTCGTCGACGTCCTGCCGCCGATGCTGCTGCTCGGCATCGGCGCCGGCGTCGCGTTCAACCCGATGCTGCTGGCCGCGATGAGCGACGTCGAGCCGCAGGACGCCGGCCTCGCCTCGGGGCTCGTGAACACGGCCTTCATGATGGGCGGCGCGCTCGGCCTCGCCGTGCTCGCAAGCCTCGCCGACTCGCGCAAGGACCACCTCGCCGGCGGCGGCGCGGGACCGCTCGACGCGCTCACGGGCGGCTACCACCTCGCGTTCGTCGTCGGTGCGCTGTTCGCCGCGGCGGCGGCGGTGATCGGCGCGACGCGACTGCGAGGCGCGCCCGCCGCGATGCTGGCCGGCGGCGACGAGGCGCACGGGATGCAGGCTGCACCGGAGGCCGGAGCCGCCCACTGACCCCCGGGCAGACGGACCGAATCCGCGAGTGGGCCCCAATCGGGGCCCACTCGCCGGCCGTGCCGGGCGCAGCTACGCCGGGCCGTGGACCGAGCGCGCGCCGCGATCCTCGCCCTCGAGCTCGGCGGCGCGGACCTCGGCAAGCTCGAGCTCGGCGATGCGGCGCTGCAGGCGTGCGACGGCGTCCTCGGCCGCGGCGCGCTCCCGCGCCGAGCGCTCGGCCTCGTTCTCCGCCTCGCTGGCGCGGTGGGCGTGGTCGTCGCGCTCACGCAGCGCGCTCGCGAGCCGCTGCTCGAGGTCGGCGCGCACCTGCTCGGCGCTCTGGCCGTCGGCGCTTGCGAGCGTCGCCTCGGCACGCGCCTCGTCGCGCTCGAGCTCGATCGCGAGGACCTTCGCGGCGAGCTGATCGTGCAGGCGCGTGAGCTCCGCCTGCGCGGCGTCGCGCTCGGCCGCGAGCTCGTCGAGCCGCCGCGCGTCCGCCTGACGCGCCTCGAGCACCTCGAGCAGCTCCGAGTGCTGGCGCTTGCGCTCCGCGCTCGTCCTGCGCAGCTCCTCCATCGCGCCGGCGCGCTCGACGCGCAGCGGGTCGAGCTGCGCGAGCACCGCGTCGCGCTCGGAGCGCGCGAGCTCGAGCTCGGCGACCAGCTCGCGCTGCTCGGAGCGCGCCTGGCGCACGTCGTCAGCCAACTGGGCCCGCACCGTCGCCGCGTCGCCCGTCGCGAGGCGCAGGCGCTCCTCGAGCTCGGCACGCGCGCCGCTGACCTCCTCCAGGCGCGCGCTGAGCTCGGCGGTCGCGGCGGCGTGCTCCAGCGTGCGCCGCTCGAGCTCGCCGCGGGTGCGCTGGAGCTGCTCCGCGGCCGCGCGGTGCGACATCGTCTCGCGCTCGAGCTCGGCTCGCAGCCCGGCCACGGCGTCCGCCCGCTCGGCCAGCTCGGCGCGGCCGCGCTCGGCCTCGACGGTCGCGGTCGCATGCGTCTCGGTCAGCGCGGCCAGCTCGTCGCGGCTCGATTGCTCGCCGGCACGGGCCGCGGCGATCGCCGCATCGGACGCCTGCAGGCGCTCGCGGAGCTGCTCGGCCAGCGCCTCGAGCTCGCGTGCGCGTGCCGCGGCGGCCCGCAGCTGGGCGTCGCGGGCGTCGAGCTCGCCCGCGTGCTCCTCGGCGAGCTCGCCCGCGTCCTGCAGTTGCTCAAGGGTCGACGCCCGCTCGCGCTCGAGCTCGGCGACGCGCTGCTCGTGGCGCTCGCGCTCCCGCGTGGCGTCCGCGCGCGTCCGTTCGAGCGCGAGCTCGAGCGCCGCGATCTCATCCGTGGCGACCTTGGCCTGCTTCGCCGCCGTCGCCGCCGCGAGCTCCTGCGCCTCGGCGGCCGCACGCTGGACGGCCTCCGCCCGGCCGCGCGCCTCGGCGACGTCACCCTCCAGCTCGGTGCCGCGCTGCGCGATGGCGCGCAGCTGGCCCCGAAGGTCGTTGATCGTGCCGGTCAGCGCGTCGCGCTCGCGGGCGAGCTCCTGACCCCGGAGCTCGAGCGCGGCGGTCAGCTCCCTGGTCCGGAGCTCGAGCGCCGCGATCCGCTCGCCGTCCTCCTCGCGCAGGCCCTCGAGCGCGGCGAGGCTCGTCGCCGCGCGCTGACCCTCCTCATCCAGCTCGGCGATCCGCAGGCCCGCCTGGTTGCGCTCCCCCGTGAGGATGTCGATCCGCGCGGCGGCCGCGTCACGCTCGCCCTCGAGCTCGGCGATCCGCGCGACCGCGCGGTCGCGCTCCGCCACGAGATCGCCGATGTGCTTCGTCGTGTCCTCGCGGTTGCGCTCGAGCTCGGAGATGCGGGTCGTCGCTCGGACGCTCTCGATCTGCAGCGCGTGGTAGCGCCCGATGAGCTTGCCGTACTCCTCCTCGGCGTCGCCGATGCGCGCCTGCAGCTGGGCGACGCGTTCGGTGGCGATCTCGCGCTCGCCCTCGACGGTGGCGACGCGTGCCGCCATCGCGTTGCGCTCTTCGAGCGCCTCGCTGAGGCTCCCGGCGGCGTGCTCCTGCTCGGCCAGGAGCTCGTCGATGCGCGCCGCGGCGACGTCGCGCTCGTGCACGAGCTCCGAGATGCGAACGGTGACGTCGCCGCCCTCGCTCTCGAGCTCGCCGATGCGAGCGATCGCGTCGTCGCGCTCGCGCTCGAGGTCGGCGATGCGGGCCGTCGCGTCGTCGCCCTGCGCCTCGAGCTCGGCGATCCGCTCGGCGGTCTCCACGCGCTCGGCCTCGAGGTCGCCGATCCGCACGACGGCGGTCTCGCGAGCGCGCTCGATCTCCCACACGCGCGCGGCCATGTCGCCGCGCTCGCGCTCGAGCGCGCCGATCCGTGCGATGGCGGCGGCGTGCTGCTCCTCGACCCCCGCGATCCGCACGCCGGCCTCGTCGCGCTCGGCCGCGATCGCCGCGAAGCGCTCGCTCGCCTCGTCGCGCTCACGCTCGAGCTCGGCGATGCGGGCCACCGCCCGCGCGCGCTCGGCCTCGAGCGCGTGGAAGCGGCCGATGAGGGCGCCGTGCTCGTCCTCGAGCAGGCCGAGCCTCGCCGTGACGTCCTCCCGTCCGCGCTCCGCCGCGCTCGTCGCCGCGGCGGCCTCGTCGCGCTCGGCCTCCATCTCGGCGAGGCGGGCGCCGAGGTCCTCGCGCGCGCAGCTCAGCCGATCGAGGCGGAGCGCGAGCTCGTCGCGCTCGCGCTCGAGCTCGGCGACACGCGCGGTCGCGCCATCGCGCTCGCGCCGCAGCTCGTCGCCGAGCTCGGCCAGCGCGGCGGCCGCCTCGTCGCGCTCGGCCTCGTGGCGCGTCTCGATCGCGGCGATGCGCGCCGCCGTGGCATCGCGCTCGCCTTCGAGCTGCGTCTCGATCTCCGCGACGCGCGCCTCCGCGGCATCGCGCTCGCCTTCGAGCTGCGTCTCGATCTCCGCGACGCGCGCCTCCGCGGCCTCCCGCTCGCGCTCCAGCGCGGCCTCGAGCACGCCGGCGCGGGCCGCAGCGGCCTCGCGTTCGCCTTCGTGCTGCGCACGGAGCCCCGCAAGCTGGACGTCGGCAGCCTCGAGCTCGGCCTTGACGTCCGCGGCGCGAGCCTCGGCGGCCTCGCGCTCGCTGTGCAGCGACTCCTGCAGCTCGGAGAGCTTCGCCGCCGCGTCGTCGAGCTCGCGCCGCAGCTCGGCACGCTCGGCAACGTGCGCGTGGTGCTCGGCCTCGAGCTCGGCGATGCGCGCCAGCGCCGCGTCGCGCTCCGCCTCGAGCTCGCCGGTGCGCACGAGCTCGCCGGCGCGCACGTCCGTGAGGCGGCGCTCCAGCTCCGCGAGCCGGGCCTGCGCCTGCTCGCGCTGCTGCACGAGCTCGCGCTGGCGCTCCTCGACGGCGTCCTGCAGGCGTTCGCGCACCTGCTGCTCGGCGGCCGCGTGCTCGGCGCGGCGCGCGCTCGCACGGGCGGCCTGCCCGAGGACCGCGTCGACGTCCTGGCGTGCGCCGGCCGTCAGGGCGCCGAGCCCGGAGACCTGCTCCCCGAGCCCGCGCGCGGACTCCCACAGCCGCGCGATCTCGGCGGCCGACCGCTGCATCTCGGCGGAGATCCCGCGCAGCTGCTCCTCCGACAGGCGGATCTCCTGCGCGACATCCACCTCCGGCTCGACCGGCTCGGGTGCCACGAACATGGCAGCCGGGGCCGCGGCGCGGGCCTTGGACTGCGGGTCGGGCAGGACGATGATGCCGTGGCCCGTGTCGAGCGCGAACGCCACCTCCGAGCTGTCGACGAGCGCCCTCGCGACCGGGAACGCCCCGCGCCACAGCGGTCCGTCGGGGCCGGCGGACGGGGCGGCATCGCCCGGACCCAGGAGCTGCTTGACGCGATGCGTGCTCTCGCCGTCGTCGACGAGCAGGGTCGGCGCCGCGAGCTGCTCAGGCGTCTGTGCGAGCCACGCGCCGGTGACGCGCAGCAGGGCGTTGCTCGTCGTCGCGTCGACTCGCTCGAAGCGGTGCAGCTTCAGCTGGGGGCGGGGAGAGCTCAAGAGTGAAGACGGGAGCTGCTTGCGCCAACGCTACCCGGTGTCACAGCGGAATCAGGTCGGCGACGATCTGCCCGACGATGCGTCGCGTGCCCGCGGGGCCGTGCCGGCGCGCCCACAGCTCGCGCCCCGCAGCTCCCATGCGCACGGCCTGCGAGCGATCGCGCAGCAGGGCGGCGACCTGCCCGGCGAGCCCGTCCGCGTCCTCGGCGACCGCGACGTCGCCTCCGGGCGTGAGGCCCAGCCCGTCGATCGCCAGCGGCGTCGCCACCACCGGCACCCCGTAGGCGAGCGACTCGAGGATCTTGATCCGCGTGCCGCCGCCGGATCGAAGCGGCGCCAGCACGACGCGCGCCGCGTGGTGGTGAGGCTCCAGCGACGGCGCGTCGGCGACGAGCTCGATGCCGGCCTGCGTACACCACGCGCGGACGTCCTCGCCCGGCCCGCGGCCGACGACGCGAACCGCCGCATCCGGCGTGAGGGCGCGCAGCCGCGGGACGATCTCCTGTGCCATCCAGCGGACCGCGTCGACGTTCGGCCCGTACGCCATGCTGCCGACGAACAGCACCAGCGGGGCGCTGTCGCCGACCGGCGCGGGCGCGACCTCCGGCACGGTGTTCGGCAGCACGAGAACGGGCGGGCGCACCGCCCCGAGCCGCTCGCGCTCGAGCTGCGTCGTCACGGTCACGACGTCGTAGCGGGCGGCGCGGCGGTGCTCCTCGCGGCGAAACGCGGCGCCGAGCACATGGCCGTAGGCGCGCCGTGGCGCGCTGCCGGCGCCGAGCGTGCGCAGGTCCGCGCTCGGCACGTTGTCGATGTCCAGCACGCGCGCCGCCGCCCCGACGACGTGTGCCGCGCGCGCGAGCAGCAGCGCGTGGCACCAGACGAGGTCATAGCGCGCGAGCAGCTCGCCCTCCGCGACGAGGCGGCGCAACCGCTGCGCGACCCGCGCGCCGCGCTCGTCGGCGTAGTACGCACCGCCCTGGGCGAGCATCGCCAGGCGCCGCGCCGCGCCCGGGCGCGGCGGGCGCTCGACGAGCCGCGCGGCCGGATCGGCGAAGGCCTGCTCGCCGGGGAAGGCGAGCGCGACGACGTCGACGCGCTCGAATTCGGTGCGCAGCGCGGCCAGCGAGGCGGACCCGCGGACGGCGGAACCCGTCCCGCCGCCGGGCGGATGGGCGCTGATCATGAGGGCGGACGAGCGGATCGCCCCGATGGTGGCACCTGGGGATGTTGTATGACTACCCACGGTCTTGTCCTACCTCATCGTCTTTCGGACGTCGCCCGACGTCGACCACATGTCCCCGTTCGCCTGGAAGCTCCTGGAGGAGGGCGAGACCGTCCATGCGGTGATGTCCGTCGCCTACGACGTCGACGGCGATCACCGCCTGCGGCTGCTGCGCGAGTTCCCGGCCTTTCACCTCCACGAGCTGGCGCCCGCGAGCACGACGCATGTTCAAGCCCGTGGGATTCTCGCCCGCGCCCGCGCGACCGTGCCGTACGCGCTGTGGATGCTGCGCCGCCACCGCGTGCGGCTCGTCGCGGTCGAATGGGGCTACGGCCTGCCGCCCGCCTATGACCGCCTGCGCTCATTCGCCGGGGTGGTCGCCGTCCTGCGCAGCCTCGCCGGCTCGCTCGTGCGCGGGCACGAGCCGCAGCAGCCGCGCGCGAGCTTCATCGTGGCGGCGCGGCTGCTCGGCGTCCCGACCGTGTGCCTGCCGCACGGGCTGAACATCAAGCTCGACCCGATCTCCAGCGAGGAGCTCACCGAGATGTTCGCGGCCGGCACGCTGGACTTCTCGGATCGCAACCGCTTCTCGGCCTATGTCCTGGACTCCGAGCACCACCGCCGGATGCACATCGACATGGCCCATGGCGACCCCGAGGTCATGCAGACGTGGGGCTCGCTGCGCTGGGCACCGGAATGGTTCGAGGTCAACCGCCGCCTCGCCCCGCCGTTCACGTGGCCGCAGGGCCCCGACGGTCTCGTGCGCGTGGTCTTCATGGTCCCGAAGTGGCGCAACCGGGTCCATGCGCCCGCCGCGATCGAGCTCCTCCGGCGCCTGCAGGCGGTCGAGGGGATCTCGCTCGCGGTCCAGGGCCACCCCCGCTCGCGTGGCGACGACAGCGATCCGCTGCGCGCCGCCCCGGACATCGCGTGGGAGCGCATCCACGACCTGACCGGGCACAACTCCGTGTCGGTCATCCGCGAGGCCGACGTCGTCATCGACATCGGCTCGTCGATCGGCCTCGAGGTCGTCTTCCAGGGCAAGGTCCTCGTCAACCCGGCCTACGTGCACGAGCTCGAGACGCTGTTCGACTCGCTGCCCGGCGCCGCCGTGACCGCGGCGGACGCGGACGAGGTCGTCGCCTACCTCGAGCGCCACGTCGCGGGCGCACCGCACGTGCTGGCGGCGAGCGTGCGCGACAGGCTGCTGCGCGAGGCGGTGTACGGGTCGCGCGATCCGTTCGACGTGCCGGAGCTCTACTACCGGCGGGTGCGCGAGATGGCGACGGGGCAGCAGCGATCGTGAGCGGGCTCGTCCGTTCGGTGGCGAACGAGCGCTTCCGCTGGAGCGAGGCGATCCGCCGCTCCGCCGTCGTCGCGCCGCGCGCGCGCTTCCTGCTGCGCGAGCTCGCGCGCCGTCCGGGAACGGCGGGCTACCGGCTGCGCGGATCGGGCCTGCCCGTGCACGTGCGCCACGACAGCGGCGACATCGCCGGCCTGCAGGAGATCTTCCTCAACGGCAACTACGACCCGCCGCCGCGCGTCGCCGCCGCGCTCGAGGCCCTCGCCCGCGACCACCCGCTGCGGATCGTCGACCTCGGCGCGAACATCGGCCTGTTCCCGTTGTCGGTGTTCGCCCGCTTCGGCGCGGCCAGCGTGCTGTCGTTCGAGCCCGACCCCGACAACGCGCGCGTGCTCGAGCTCACCCGCCGCGCCAATGCGCGGGCCGGGGACTGGACCCTCGTCGAGGCATGCGTCGGGGCCGCGCCGCGCAAGGTCGCCTTCCAGGCGGGCCTGCACATGGAGTCGCGCGTCGCCGAGCCCGGTGACCCGGGCGCCCTCCAGATCGAGATGATCGACGTCTTCGACCACCTCGACGCCACGGACTGGCTGAAGATGGACGTCGAGGGCGGCGAGTGGGAGATCCTGGCCGATCCGCGGTTCGCCGCGCTCGAGATCCCGGTGATCGCGCTCGAGTACCACCCCTACGGGTGCCCCGCGGCGGACGCCACGGCGGAGGTGCTGCGCCTGCTCGAGCAGGCCGGCTACACGATCGAGCCGTACGTCGAGCGCTCGCCGGGCCTCGGCGAGCTGTGGGCCCTGCGCTGCTGATGCGCGTGCACATGACGTCGCGGGGCCTGGAGCCGGCCCGGCTGACGCCTGGTCGCGACCTCGTGCTCGCGATCGCGCCCGCCCACGGCCTCGCGCTGGCCGACGGCGTCCTGGCCGAGGATCTGCTCGACACCGCGGTGCGCCGCGAACTGCACGCCTCGGGCGTGCCGGCGATCGCGCGCTGCCGCGAGACGCTCGACGAAGCGCTGACCGTCGACGGACTGTGCCTGCCCTGGCTGTGGGAGCTGCCGCTGGAGCGCGCTCTCGTCGCGCTCATCTGTCACGCCGAGTCGTTGCGCCGCGCCGTGCAGCGCTTCGAGGTGACCGAGCTCGTGCTCGTCGGCCCCGACGACCGCGTGCGCAACGCCGCGGCCGCGGTCGCGACGGCGACGGGCATCCGGCTGCGCGAGGAGCCGGCCCGGCCCGCCGCAGGGCCTGTCGGCGCGGGCCCGGGGGCGCGGTCCTCGGCGGCCGCGAGCCCCGGGCCGAGCGCGGCGGGCGCGCCCGCGACGGGCCGGGCGGCGGCGGCACGCGCCGCGGCAGCGCTCGGCTCCGCGCGGCGGCGTGTCGTGAACGGCGCCGTCGGACTCGGCGTCCCCACCCGCCTGCGTCGCGGCAGCGTCGTGTTCGTCTCCTACTGGCCGCTCATGGCGCTGCTGGACCGCATGCTCGCCGACCCAGCCCGGCGTCCCGCGGTCGTGACCCAGCGCCTGCCGGCCGATCCGCGCCGCTCGCTGCGGGCGGCCGCCCGCGGCGGCTGGATCGGCTCGGCCGGACCTGCGGCGCGGCGCGCCGCGCGGCGCGCCGCCGCGGGCGCGATCGCCGCGGCCGAGCGGGCGCCCGCGCCGCGCGTCGAGGCGTTCGGGCTGGATCTCGGCGCGGCCGCGCAGGCCGAGGTCGTCGCGATCGCCCGCGACCGCGCCGAGGGCGACCTCGCGATGGCCGGCACGCTCGAGCGCGCCTTCCGTGGCGCACGGCCGGCGGCGATCGTCAGCGCCTGGGACGTCGAGCCGCTCGCGCGCCTCGTGACGCGCGCCGCCCGAGCGGCCGGCATCCGCACGCTCGCGCTCGCGCACGGCGCCTTCCTGCTGCCGCAGACCCTCACCGACCTCGACGAGTGCGACGAGCCGTTGCTGTGGTCGCACGCCGTGGCCCCGCCGATGCGCAACCTCGACCGCCCGATCCACGTCGTCGGCTACCCCGATCCGCGCCCCGCGGCGCCGCCGACCCGGCCCGCGCCCGCCGGCCCCCGCCCCCGGGTGCTGGTCCTCGCCCAGCCGATGCTGCCCGGCATGGGCCTCACGAACCCGCGCATCGCGATGCGCCAGTACGCGACCGCCGTCGGCGCGCTGCGACGACAGCGTCCCGCGGCGCAGATCGTGCTGCGACCGCATCCGTCGGCGGGCCTCGAAGCCGAGCACGCGATCGCGGAGCTGCATCCCGACGTGACGTTCGAGATCGACCGGGCCTCGACGATCCTCGACGCACTCGCGAGCTGCGACCTCTGCATCGGCACGGTCACGACGGCGACGCTCCAGGCCGCGCTCGTCGGAACCCCGGTGATCGCGCTGAACCTCATGGGCTTCGAGTGGTCGTTCCCGCTCGGGGGCGAGACGGCGGTTGCCGTCGCGCGCGACGAGGACGAGCTCGCGACATGCCTGGAGCGTTGGCTCGCCGGCCCGCCGCTGCCCGGTCGCGCCGACCTGCTGGCCGCTCTCGGTGCACGCCCCGACGGCGACGATCCGACCGACCGCATGCTCGCGATCCTCGATCGCGCCGGCGGGACGTAGCCGCGCGGGCGCCTTCAGTCCAGGAACGGCAACAGGTCGGTGAGCCCGGTCAGCTCGATGACCCGTTGCACAGCCGCGGGACCGCGTCGCAGCGCCAGGCGCTCGGAGTGCGCGCGTGAGCGAGCATCCGCGCCGACGAGGACCCGGATGCCCGTCGAGTCCATGAACGCGAGACCGGAGAGGTCGACGACGATCGATCGCGCGTCGGTCGCCTCGACGCGTTTGATCTCCTGCTCGACGCGCCCGGCGGTGGCGAGGTCGAGCTCGCCGGCCAGCGCGATCGTATGCACGTCGCCGTCGCGCCTGGAGCTGACGATGAGCTCCCCGGGCCGGCTCTCGATCAGTTGCACGGTTGCTGGCGATCCATGGTGAACGCCATTCTGAGACATCTCGCACTCCTCATCGGCGTCCCGCGAGTCCTGGCCCCTGCCCGCCGCTCGAGCAGACGACGTGCTCGCGAAGAGCATGTCCGTCCCGAACGCCTGATCCAAGCGCCCGGGCCGCCGCGATTGTAGGCACGGCGGACCCTTCCGTGCAACGTACGCGGGCGCGTTCGGAGTCCTGCGGCGATCAGGCGTGCAACGGCCCGGCGACGGCGATCGCGAACGTCATCTCGAGGCGCACTCCCGGCGCGCCGTCCTCGATCTCGACGCCGTCGGCGATGCGATAGATGACGGGCAACCCGTGACCCAGCCCGGGGCTGTCGGTCCGCCGCCGCATCCCGATGCCCTCGTCGCCGACGACGACGTGCAGGCATTCGCCGTCCATCCACGCCCGCGCCGTCATGGCGCCCGGCGCGGCACGGCCGACGTACGCATGCACGACGACGTTCGTCAGCGCCTCGCAGACCGCCAGGGCGATGCCCTCGAGCTCCCAGTCCGATGCGCCGTTCGCCATCGCGAAGGCGACGACCGCGTGGCGCATCGGCGCAACGCTCTCCGGGATCGCCGAGCGCCGCTCGTCGACGCCGGTCCTGTAGTCCGTGGGCACCCTGTGATGAGTACCCGCTTGCACCGCGACGCAACAACTCTCAGACGGCCGGCGCGCTCACGACGCGCCGGCGGCGACGACCTCCTTCGGGCGGCTGCCCGAGAGCCGCTCGCGCTGCGGCTCCTCCCAGCGGCTGAAGACGAGCCACGACAGCACGCCCGTGCCGAGGAACGTGAGCAGCCCGAGGACGATCCCGACGGGCAGCACGGGCGGCGCGCCCCAGACGGCGTCGACCGACAGCACGAGGCTTTCGTGGATCGAGTAGAAGGCGTAGGACCACAGGCCCGCGAGCACGAGCCGGTGGTCGCTGAGCCAATGCGGACCCTCGAGGTCGGCGGCGGCGGCCGCGGCGATCGCGAGCGCGCAGATCGGGACGTAGAGGTTGATCTGCTCGCGCAGCGGGTGGATGAGCTCGTTGCCGACGATCGGCGAGGCGACCGCCGCGACGGCGCAGCCGAGGAGGATCCGCGTGCAGTGGCGGCGCAGCACGCTCGAGGCGTCCGCGACGAGCCGCGGCAGGTGCAGCCCGAGCAGGACGCCGACCGCGAACTCCGGGACGCGACCGAGCGGGCTGAGGAAGAACCCCTCGCCCGGCAGGTTGTCGACGAGGAGGTTCGCGCTGACGAGCGCGAGCGCCACCATCGCGGCGGCCATCGGCCACACGGCGCGGGCCGGCACCCGCCGCAGCGCGGCGATGAGCAACGGGAAGCTCGCGTAGAAGAACATCTCGCAGCTCAGCGTCCACGCCGTCGCGGGCACGGACTGGCCGTCCTCGAACCAGCCCTGGACCATCAGCAGGTTCTTCGCCACGAGCCCGGGTGAGGCAAAGTCCAGCCCGCCCGTGCGACCCGCGACGACGAGCGCTCCGAGCGCGAACGCGAGCAGGTAGACCGGGTAGATGCGAGCGAAGCGCTTGCGGTAGAAGCGCCCGATCGAGAACGCGCCGGAGTAGTTGTAGGCGAGGATCGCCCCGCTCAGCACGAAGAAGAACGTCACGCCGCCCGCGCCGCCACCGTCCATGAAGGAACGCGTCACGTCCGTGCGTCCGACGAAGAACGTCGAGTGCGAGATGAAGACACCCGCGGCCGCGACGGCGCGCAGGGCCGTCAGCGAGGGCAGGGCGGCGCGGCGCGCGACGAGCGGTGACGCGGTGACGTCTTGCGGATCGGGCACGCTGGCGCGCACGATAGTTAGCATCGCCTCCGCATGTGGCGACGCGACATCCGGTTCGATGGCTAGGACCCGCATCCGCGATCGCGCTCGCCCGGCGGTGCTCGCCCGGCTCGAGCGCCTGTATGCCCGGACCGTGGACCCCGGGAGCAGGCAGACGATCTTTCGCGGGATCCGACGCGCCGACGACCGCCACGACACGTTCACGCGGGAGTTCTTCAAGAAGCAGTTCGACATCGAGATCGGTCGCTACACCTACGGCGGCTACCAGATCGACGGCAGCATCGTCGAGGGCACGCGCATCGGCTCGTTCTGCAGCATCGCCGGGGGCGTGCGGATCGGGGGCACGAACCATCCGCTCGGGTACGTGTCGACGCACCCGTTCCTCTACCTCGCCAATCGCGGCTTCGTCGATCGCAACGACGACGAGCTGCTCGCCGAGGGCAACGCCCCGGTCGTCATCGAGGACGACGTGTGGCTCGGCTCCAACGCCGTCGTGCTGCCCGGCTGCCGTGTCGGCCGCGGCGCCGTCGTCGCGGCCGGGGCCGTCGTCACCCGGGACGTGGGCCCCTACGAGATCGTCGCCGGCGTTCCGGCGCGGGTCATCCGCCGGCGCTTCGACGAGCAGCGGGCGGCCCGGCTCGCGGCGATCGACTGGCCGTCGTGGAGCGACGAGGAGATCCGCGAGCGCCTCGGCGCGTTCTACGACGTCGAGGCGTTCGTCGAGCGCTTCGGTCCGGCCGCGGACCCGGCCGACCCGGCGTAGGCTCCGCGCTCAGCGCCTGACGATCCGCACGACCTTCATCGCCATCGAGCGCAGGCGGGTGAGTCCCTGCACGCGCCTCTGCGCGAGCACGAGCCACGGCGTCAGCGCGACGAGAAACAGCGCGAGCTTGGCGACCGCGGTGAGGGCGTCGCCGACGAGCGGGCCCGCGCCCGATCCGACGAGACCCTCGATCGCCCACACCGCCGCCGCCACATATGCCGCGACGAACACGAGCTCGGCGACGTGCGCGATCGTCCGGCGGGCGCCCATCATCATGTTCAGCGCGTATCCGCTGGTCGCGACGAAGACGACGAAGTAGCTGAACACCGTCGCGACCGCGGCGCCCTCGATGCCCTGGTCGAGCACGGCGACCGCGACGTAGTTGGCGGTCGCGTTGACGGCGAGGCAGCCACCGACGAGCAGGATCAGCGCGAGCCGCTTGCCGGCGGTGAGCATCGCCTTGATCGGCAGGTTGCACAGCGCCATGACGAAGCTGCCCGCGACCATGATGTGCACGACGGCGATCGCCGGCTTGAACTCCGGCAGCGCGTGGCGGATGAGGACGGGGAACGCGTAGTAGGCGCCCGCCACGAAGACCGGCACGATCATGTAGGCGAGCAGTCGCTGCGCCTCGGTCGCGTACGCCGCGAACGACGCCACCTCGCCCGTTTCGCCGAAGCGCTCGGCCATCCGCGGGAACAGCGCCTGGCCGATGCTGCGCGGCAGCTGCAGGATGTAGTTGGTGACGGAGATCGCGAGCGCGTAGTAGCCGAGCTCCTTGATCGACAGGAAGCCGGCGACGATGAGGTTGTCGATCCCCATGAACAGCAGCCAGATCTGGCCGAAGACCATGAACGGCAGCCCGTAGGCGATGAGCTCGCGCAGCCGCCCGCGCTCGATGCGGCAGGCAAACGCCGGCCGCTTGAAGCTCGTCAGGCCCGCGCGCGCGTAGAGGGCGAGCGCGCCGGCGGAGGAGATGACCGCGCCGGCGAACATGCCGTAGAAGCCCCACAGGTAGACGAACAGCGTCTGCAGCGTCAGGCCGGTCGCGGCCTGCAGGATCGTCGCCATCGAGGCGGGCCGGAAGCGCCGCGTCGCGTACAGCAGCTCGAGGTGCGCGTCGGCGAGCAGGCGCAGCGGCCCGGTGACGCCGAGCAGGACGAGGCCGTACTGCAGCTCCGGCGCCCACCCGGCGCCGAACGCGAGCGAGAACGTCGCGAGCAGCACGCCGAGCGCCGCCATCGCGTACAGCGCGAACGAGTAGCCGGTGTCGGCGGCAGCCGCGGCGGCGGCGTAGTCGCGGCGCCCGCGGTGAAACGGGATCTGGCGGGTCGTCCCGTCGAAGGCGCCGAGCTGGACGACCTTCGTCAGCTGCCACAGCGACTGCATGAGCGCCCAGAAGCCGGTTCCGATCGGGCCGAGCAGGCCCTTCTGCACGAGCCCGGCGAGGAAGTTCAGGACCTGCGCGATGTACGCCGCGCCGGCGATGACGGACGCGTCGCTCGTGGCGGAGCGCTCGTTGCGCTCCAGCGAGCCCGCGAGGCCCGTCGCCTCGACGGCCTCGTCGGCGGGGATCGGCGCGGGGGCCTGCGGCGCGGCGGCGCTCGTCGTGCTCACGGCAGCACGTCGCGGTCGGGCTGCAGACGGATGACGTCGACGTAGACCGGCTTGTTCGCGTTGGTCGTGTACTTCTCGTCCGAGCCCGCGTGGCTGAAGATGTAGATGTTGCCGCCGGGCGCCTGCACGGCGTTGGGGTAGTAGTGCGGCGTCCAGTCGCGCGAGAACGCGAGCTTCGCCCACGTCTGGCCGCCGTCCGCCGTGTAGTGGATGCCCTCGTCGGCGATGTGCAGGATCCCGCCGCGCGCCGGGCCGTACTCGATGTTCACGAGGTCGGGGTGCTGGGGCCCCGCGGTCTGGGCGAAGCTCGGCGGCGTCAGGACCGGCGTCTGCATCCTCCAGCCGCCGTCGCTCCTGGTCCCGGTGTTCGTCGTGATCGTGTCGTCGGTCTTCTCGAGGATGACCTGCTTGCGCACGGGCTTGCCGCGCTCGCCCGTGCGCATGACGGCCAGCAGGTTGCCGTCGTAGAGCTCGGCGATGTCCCACTCGTTGGCGCGGGCGGCGGCGACGGCGGCCGCCGGCACCTCCATCGCGTTGTGCCACGTCTTGCCCTCGTCGGTGGACTTCATGAGCAGCCACTGGCCCGCCGCCTGCAGATGCGTCGTCAGGCGCGTGCCCGCCGCGACGTCCCAGAACGCGCCGAGCGCGACCAGCGTCTTGCCGTCGCGCAGGCGCCTGATGCGGCTGAGGTTGTAGGTGAAGCGGGCCGGATCGAGCAGGATCTGGCGGCCCGACCAGACCTTCGCGTTCGGCGCGCGGCGCTGCAGGAAGGCGGTTCCCGGGACGCCCGCGAACTCCGGGTAGAGGCTGATGTCCTCGCCGTTGACGCGCCGCAGGAGCGTCCCGGCCGGCGTGCCGTCGGTTCCCTTGAGCGCGATGACGGGCTGGCCCGTGTAGGCGTGGGGCATGGCCGACACGACCGTCTCCGGGGGGAAGGGCTTCGTCCAGGTGCGCCCCTGGTCCTTGGACGCGACGACGACGAACTCGTGCTTGGCGCCGCGGAAGCCGCGGTCGTCGCAGCGCGGCGGGTCGTCGGGGCGCCGGCACGGCGGCGCCGCCGCCCCGGTGACGTTGACGAACGCCGTCGCGACGGCCCCGTCTGGCATGAGGAACGCGCCCGTGAAGGCGTTGTACCCGCCGCTGGACAGGACGGCGTCGCGGATGATGAGCTCCCCCGCGACGACCGCGGGGGCTACGGGCCCCGTTGGACCAGGGGAATCGTCGCCGGCACCGAACACCAGGAACAGGACACCCGCGATCGCCAGCACCCCGAACAGCGCGGCGAGAATCGCCTCACGGCCGGTCTGGCGGAGGCGATTCATCGAGCATGCTGGAGTTCCATTGGCACGGCAGGGTACTCTGTCGGCCTTCCCCTGGAATCAGGATAGGGACTGGGCCGGGGGCCGGGAAGGGGGCGTGCTCGGCAGGAGCAAAAGCCAATGGCGACTCAAGAATTTGGACGGATTCGAGAGCTGGACCGCGCGGTCGTCGTGGCAGATGCCGCGACCCACGCCAGCTCTCGCACGCGCTGGCCCGGATGGGGACTGCGCCGCCTGCTGTGCCTCGGCGACGCGATCGCCGTCACGATCGCGATCACGGCCGCGCTGACGATCTTCGGCTCCGAGCGCGGCGCACAGAGCTGGCTGGCGCTCGCGACCGTGCCGCTGTGGATCCCGCTGTTCAAGGTCTACGGGCTCTATGACCGCGACGGCAAGCGCGTCAGCCACTCGACGCTCGACGACGTCCCCTACGTCTTCCACGCGCTCGTCATGGGGACGCTCGGGCTGTGGCTCTTCTACAAGGTCGGGGTCCCGGGCGAGCGCCTGATCCTGCGCCAGTCGCTGGCCTGCTTCGGCGCCGGCTTCACGTCGGTGCTGCTCATCCGCGGCGCCGTGCGCGGGCTCGCGGCGCGGCTGACGCCGCCCGAGCGGATCGTCATCGTCGGCGACGAGGACATGTCGCGCCTGCTCATGCGCAAGATCCGCGCGCACCCCGAGTACGGCCTCGATCCGATCGGCTACGTCGCGATCGGCGAGGGCGACACGCGCGAGCGCGACGGCTCCGACGACGCCGACGGCCTCGTCCACGAGGTCGAGCGCGTCTGTGCCAAGCGCGACGTCGAGCGGGTGCTCGCCGTCGCCCCGGCCGTCAACCACGCCGAGCTCGCCGAGCTGATCCGGCGCATGCGAACGCTGAAGATCCGCGTCAGCGTCGTGCCCGACTTCGTCGACGCGCTCGGTCCGTCGGTCGAGATCGACGACATCGAGGGGATCACGGTGCTCGGCATCAACCCGCCGGCGCTGACACGCTCCTCGCGAGCGGTCAAGCGCGCGATGGACATCGCCATCGCCGCCCCGGTGGCGCTCCTGTCGCTGCCGGTCCTGATCGTGGTCGCGATCGCGATCAAGCTCGGCTCGAAGGGCCCGATCTTCTACTCCCAGCAGCGCGTCGGCCGCGACGGCTCGCGCTTCCGGCTCTACAAGTTCCGCACGATGGTGCCGGACGCCGACGCGCGCACGGAGGAGCTCAAGGCGCTCAGCGCGCACCCGGCCTGGCTGCTGCTCGAGAAGGATCCGCGCATCACGCGCGTCGGCGGCTTCCTTCGCAACGCGAGCCTCGACGAGCTGCCGCAGCTGTGGAACATCCTCAAGGGCGACATGAGCCTCGTCGGTCCGCGGCCGATGTCGCCCGACGTGCACGACCACATCTCCGGCTGGGGTCTGCGGCGCCTCGATCTGACGCCCGGCCTGACCGGCCTGTGGCAGGTGCTCGGGCGAACCTCGATCCCGTTCGAGGAGATGGTCAAGCTCGACTACGTCTACACGACGAACTGGTCGCTCTGGTACGACGTGCGCCTCTTGATCCGCACGCTGCCCGCGGTGGTTCGCCAGCGTGGCGCGAACTAGCCCGCTGCACCCCGCGCGCCTGTCGCCGGAGCCACGCCTACGGAGGGCGGGTCCGTCACCGGGCAACGCCAACCGCAACGAGATCCTCATCCAGGTCGGCTGCGCGCTCGCGCTGAGCGCCGTCGGCGGCGTGGTCATCGCCGCGACCGACGAGTGGAAGGTCGCCGTCGGCCTCGTCGCCGCCGCCGCCTTCACCGCGCTCGGTCTCCTGCGCCCCGCGCTGTTCGTGACGGTGCTGCTCGCGATCCGGCCGCTGATGGACGGCTACCCCGGCAACCCGACCCAGCTCACCGGCGTCCTGCTGATCGGCATCTGCGCGCTCGTCTTCGCGACCCGGCCGCAGCTCGTGCGGCCACGGGCGGTCATGGCGTTCAGCGCCCTGCTGCTCGTCAGCGCCCTGTCGGCCCTGCCGGCCTACATGGACTTCGGCGACGAGATGGGGCTCAAGCCGCTGACCGAGCTCGTGCGGCTGTCGGCCCTGTTCGCGATGTACCTGCTGGCCGCGCAGGTCGTCACGACCGCCGACGCCGCCCGCAAGGTGTTCCTCGTCGTCGGCCTGAGCGGCGTGATCCCGGCGCTGGCCGCCCTCTCCGAGCTGCTCAACGACCCGAAGAAGATCGCCCAGCTCGACCTCGTGCGCGTCAGCGGCACGTTCGTCAACCCGGTGGCGCTGAGCTCGTATCTCGCGCTCTGCATCCTGATCCTCGTCATGCTGCCGCGCGAGGAGCTGTCGCGGCGGATCCGCTGGCCGGCGCAGGGCGTCATGATCGCCGCGCTCGTCGCGAGCTACGGCCGTGAGGGCTGGGTCCTGCTGCTGGTCGCCCTCGTGCTGCTGAACTGGCGCGAGCGCCGGCGCGTCATCGCCGGCATCGCCGTCACGTGCGCGGGCCTCGTGCTGCTCGTGCCGGGCGTCCAGGCGCGGGTGCTGCCGACGAACGACCCCGCGCGCACGGAGGGCAGCACGTTCGCCTCCTACGACTGGCGCCTGGCGAACTGGCGCGGCCTGCTCGGCGAGTACGACAAGAAGCCGCTCACGGGCTGGGGCCTGGAGGCGACGGTGTACGTCAACCCGCGGCGCCCGCTTGGCTCGCAGCGGCTCAGCGCCGGCGGCTTCCAAGCCCACAACGCGGCCGTGCGGGCGCTCGTGGAGGGCGGCCCGCTGCTGCTCGCCGCGGTCATCGCGCTGTTCGTCGCGATGATCTCGTCGCTGTGGCGGATCGCGCGCACGCCCGGTACGCCGCTGCGCCTGCACGCCCGCCTCGCCGCGGCGGCGTGGGTCGCGATGCTCATCGTCGCGATGTCGACCGACGACCTGCTCGACGCGACGGCGCTCGTCTACGCCCTGCTCGGCCTGACGGGCGCCATCGAGGGCGCGCACCGGCGCATGCTGCACCGCGAGAGCAGGGAGCCGCCGAGGGTCGCGGCCGGCCCGGCCGCGTGAGCGCCGGACCGCGTCAGCGCGGCCGGTAGCGACACAGCGCGTACACGTTGAACGTGCACAGCTCGCGGGCGCCGGGCACGCGGGCGAGCGTCTTGAGCAGGCGGCCCGAGCGCGCCGTCGTCTGGTTGCATGCGAGGAACGTGAGCTCGAGCTCGGGATCCTCGAGCACCCGCTCGAAGCGCGCGAGCGTCATCTTGTTCAGGCCGCCCGCGATCTCGGAGTAGGTCCGCGCCCCGCCCGGGAAGCCGATCCGCTGCCACTGCGCCATCACGACGCGCTCGGGGAAGATCAGGTGCGCCCACGGCAGCCGCGACATCTGCAGCTGGTGGGCGCCGTACGGCGAGTTCCACAGCGGCCCGAAGCCGATCGCGATCTCCCCGCCGGGCCCGACGTAGTGCTTGAGCTCGGCGAGGTAGGCCTCCGGGTCGGCGATGTGCTCGAAGCTGTCCTTGGAGATCGCGACGTCGAAGGTCTCGCCGAGCTCGGCGCCCTGCGCGTCGACGTGGCGGAATTCGAGCCGCTCGGCGAGCTCGGGCTCCCGCGCGAGCTGCTCCTGGGCGAACGCGATGAACTGCGCGTCGATGTCGATGCCCAGCACGCGGCGCGCGCCCTGGCGCGCGAACTCGAAGCACGACGAGCCGTAGCCGCAGCCGACGTCGAGCACCGAGCGCCCGGCGACCTGGAGGTGGCCGTCGAAGCGCTGCTGGTAGCGCTGCGTGTCGGCGAAGCCCTCGCGGAAGTAGTTCTCGTCGTGGTCGGGCGCGAGCTCGAAGCGGTCGATGCAGAACCGCCGTAGCACCGATCCGAGGGCGCGCTCGGTGACGGTTGGCACGGCGGCCATGCTAGATGGTCGATCGCGCGGCCCGAGGCCGTCGTAGGCCGCGATCAGGGCGCGCTCGGAGTGCTCCCAGGTGAGGTCGGCGGCCCGGGTCAGCGCCGCCGCCGACAGGGCCGCGCGGGCGTCGCCGTCGCGTGCCAGGCGCGCGACGGCCGCGGCCAGGCGCGGCGGCGTCGTTCGCGGCCACGACGACGCCGGCGCCGCCGAGCGTGCGTGCCGTCTCGACGAGGTCGTACGCGACGACGGGCCGACCAGCGGTCAGGTACTCGGCGATCTTGATCATCGTCGAGCGCTGGTTGAGCTCCGACGCCGGCGCCGGGTCGATGCAGATGTCGGCCGCGGCGAGCAGCTCGGGGATGTGCTCGACGGGGACCCACCCCGCCCATGCGACCTGCGACGCGACGCCCGCCGCGCGCAGCTCGCGCTCGACGTCGGCGCGGGCGTCGCCCTCGCCGACGATCGTCAGCCGCGCTCCCGGCAGGCCGTGCTCGCGCGCCAGCGAACGCAGCAGCGCCGCGACGTCGCGGACGCCGTCCTGGCTGGAGATCGCCCCGACGTAGACGAGCCGCGGGTCGTCGAGCGCGCCCTCGCGCCCCGGCCGCGCCTGCCCGATCCACGCCTGCGGCGGCCCGTTGCGCACGACGACGACGCGGTCGGCGCGCACGCGCCCGCGAGCGCGGGCGATCGCGGCCATCGACTCGTTCGTGCTCAGGACGAGGCTCGCGACGGCGAACGTCGTGCGCTCGCCCAGGCTCGCGACGGCCGCGAGCGCGCGGCCCGGCGACTTCTCCGCGACGAGCTCCGGGAACAGGTCGTGGTGATCGAAGACGACGCGGCGGCGCAGCAGCCGCGCGAGCAGGCCCGCGGGGGCGAGCAGGTCGGGCGGGTTGTGCAGGTGCAGCACGGTCGCCCCGCGCGCGAGCTGCGCGACCGCGGCGAGGTGCAGGCGCAGCCCCGCGACCGCGAACTCGAGCGCCAGCGACGCGGCGCCGCCGTCGCCCGCCGGCGCGCGGAAGCGGCGCACGCGAACGCCGGCGACCGTCTCGCGGCGCGGCTGCCCGGGGTCGCGCGGCGCGATCACCACGACCGCATGGCCTGCGTGGACGAGCGCCTCGGCCTCGCGGCGCACGCGGATGTCCTGCGGGTACGGGTTGTTCTCGAGCAGCATCGCGATCCGCTCGCGACCGACCGCGTGCGCGGGCGGCGGATCGGAGCGCGAGGCGCGGCTCATCGCCGGCGGCCGCGGCGCGCGGCGGCGGCGGTCGCGGACTTGGTGGCGTTCGGGGCGGCGCTCATCGAGCGCGGCGGCGACGGCCGCCGCCGTTGCACACGTGCTCGTAGACCCCGATCACGCGCTGGGCGACGTCCGCCGGATCGAGCCCCGCCACGGCCTCGCGGGCCTTCGGCGAGCGGCCCTTCGCCAGCGCGTCGGCGAGCGCGTCGGCGAGCGCCTGCGGGTCGGCGGGGCGCACGTGCGAGCCCGGCACGTCACGGACGAGCTTGGCGACGTCGCCGACGGGCGTCGAGACGACCGGCAGCTCGGTCGCGAGCGCCTCCTTGACGACGTTCGGCGAGCCCTCCGAGCGCGACGTGAGCAGCAGCACGTCCGACGCGCACATCCACAGCGGCAGCTGATCGAGCGGCAGCTCGTCCTTGACGTCACTCCAGGCGACGCGCAGCGTCACGTCGGGCTGCGAGGCCTGCAGCGCGCGGTGCGTCGCGACGGCGAGCGGGTAGTTCTTCACGCCGCGGGCCGGGTTCGCCGCCCACAGGACGACGCGCTCGTCCAGCGGCCAGCCGAGCCTGCGGCGCGCCTCGTCGCGCGGCATCGGGCGGAACTGGTCGAGCGGGATCCCGGTCGGCACGACGTGGTTGCGGGCGCGGGCGGCCGCCGGCAGGACGGACTCCATCTGCTCGGACTGCGTGATCGTCGCGGTCGCGAGGCGGGCGAGCTGCCGGAAGGTCCGCGCCTCGATCGCGCTCTTGCGCGTCGGCGGCCCGTCGCCGCGGCGGTCGCCGAGCAGGTCCGAGCCGGTGTAGGTCACGACGAGCGGGGCGCGCAGGTACAGGCGCGAGACCGCGCCGGCATGGCCGAGGAAGCCGTGCACGACGTCGTAGCCGCCGCGGGCGTTGCGACGCGCGATGTCGGCCGCCGCGGCGGCGTAGGCCCAGCGGCTCGCGTGGCCGTGGATCGGCACGACGTCGATCTCGACGCCGGCCGCGCGCATCGCCGCGACCTCGCGCGCGGCATGCGTGCCGTGCGAGGGGTTGCCGGGATACGGCCAGGCGTTCGTGATGAACAGGACCCGTAGCTGCGAGGACGTCGTCGCGGTCACGGCCGTCACTGTACGGCGCGCGTGCCAACCAACGCGGCCGCGGTGCGGGCGGATCGCGGCCGCGGTCCGGGCGCCGTCGCGTAACCTGCGGCCCATGGCGCGCTGCGATCTGCTGGTTACCGGTGCTCAGGGCTTCGTCGGTCGCCACGTCGTCGCGCGCGGGCTCGACCAGGGCCTGAACGTGGAGTCCGCCGCCTGCGACCTGCGGGCCGGCGCGGCCGTCGCCGAGCTCGTCGCGGTGGCCTCGCCCGCCGCCGTCGTGCACCTCGCCGCGAGCCCGCGGCTGCCGGGCGTCAGCCCATGGCACACGCTCGCCGAGGATCTCGCGATGGCCGGCGCGGTCCTTCACGCCGTCGCCGAGCACGCCCCCGAGGCGCCCGTCCTGTTCGCCGGATCGGCCGCGCAGTACGGCATGGGCCTCCCCGGCCCGCTCCGCGAGAGCGACGCGCTCGCGCCGCTGTCGCCCTACGGCGCGGCGAAGTGCGTGCTCGAGCGCGCCTGCACCGAGGCGGCCCTGAACCGCGGGGTGCGGGTCATCTGGGCGCGCAGCTTCAACCACGTCGGTCCCGGCCAGGGCCCCGACGCCCCCGTGGCGCAGTGGGCGCGGCAGGTCGCCGAGGCCGAGCTCGCGGGCGGCGGGACGCTGCGCACCGGCGCGCTCGACGTCGTCCGCGACTTCCTCGACGTCCGCGACGTGGCCGACGCCTACCTCGCGCTCGTGCGCTCGCCCGCGGAGGGGGCCGTCAACGTCTGCTCCGGCGAGCCGACCCCGCTGTCGCTGCTGGCCGGGCTCGTCGCCGAGCTCGCGACGGTCGCGATCGAGCTCGAGCGCGACCCGGCGCTGGAACGCCGCGTCGACCCGCCGGTCGTCGTCGGCGACCCCGGGCGCCTGCGCGGGCTGACCGGCTGGGCGCCCTGCGTCGAGCTCGCCGCGAGCGTCGGCGAGCTGCTCGACGAGTGCCGGGCGGCGCTCGTCGCTCGCACGCGCTCGCGGGCCAACGGCAGGGCGCAGGCGGCGCCGAAGGCGGGACAGCCGACGTGAGCGCCCGGCAGATCGTCGTCACCGGCGCCGGCGGCTTCATCGGCAGCCATCTCTGCGAGGTGCTCGCCGGGCAGGGCGCGAACGTCCGCGCGCTGTGCCGCTACACGTCGCGGCGCGACATCGGCGACCTCGCCGCGCTCGACCCCGCGCTGCGCGATGCGATCGACGTGCGCTTCGGCGACGTCCGCGACGGCGATTTCGTCGCCAAGCTGCTGACCGGCGCCGACGACGTCTTCCACCTCGCCGCCTCGATCTCCGTGCCGTACTCGTTCGAGGCGCCGCGCGAGGTCGTCATGACGAACGTCGAGGGGACGCTGAACGTGCTCCAGGCCGCGCGCGGCGCCGGCGTCGGGCGGATGCTGCAGATGAGCTCCAGCGAGACCTACGGGACGGCGCAGGCGACGCCGATCTCCGAGCGGCACCCGCTCGGCGCCCAGAGCCCGTACGCGGCCAGCAAGGTCGCCTGCGACAAGCTCGCCGAGACGTTCTTCATGAGCTACGACCTGCCCGTCGTCATCGCGCGGCCGTTCAACACGTTCGGCCCGCGCCAGTCCCAGCGCGCGGTCATCCCGACCGTCGTCGCTCAGGCGCTCGCGGGCGGCGACCTGCGGCTCGGCGCGCTGACGCCGACGCGCGACTTCGTCTACGTGCGCGACACGGTCGCCGCGCTCATCGCGCTCGTCGCCGAGCCCGCGACGAGCGGCGCCACGTACAACATCGCCACCGGCGTCGACGTCTCCGTCGGCGACGTCGTGCGGATCGTCGGCGAGCTGCTGGGCCGCGAGCTGATCGTGGCCGGAGCTCAGTCCGAGCGCATGCGCCCGCCCGCCAGCGAGGTCCATCAACTGCTCGGCGACGCGACGAAGCTGACCGAGGCGACCGGCTGGGCGCCCGCGACGACGCTGCGCGACGGCCTGGCGAACGTCATCGACTGGATGTCGTCGATCGATGCCCGGCGCCGCACCGGCGCCTACGCGACCTAGCGCCGTGGACGCCGTGATCATGGCCGGCGGCCGCGGCAGCCGGCTCGCCCCGTACACGACGGTCCTGCCGAAGCCGCTGATGCCGCTCGACGACCGGCCGATCCTCGACGTCCTGCTGCGCCAGCTCGTCGCGGCGGGCGCGGAGCGGGTCTCGATCTCCGTCGGTCACCTCAGCGGCCTGATCGAGGCATGGGTGCGCCACCAGCCGTCCTATGGCGTGCCGATCGCCTTCGCCTACGAGGACACGCCGCTCGGCACCGCCGGGGCGCTGGCGAACATCGAGCGCCCGACGCAGCCGTTCCTCGCGCTCAACGGCGACGTCCTGACGACGCTGGGCTTCGGCGAGCTGCTGGCGGCGCACTCGGCCACAGGCGCGCTCGCGACGATGGCCGTCAAGGAGCGCTCGGTCGACGTCCAGTACGGCGTCGTCCACACCGACGGCGAGGGGCGCATCGAGCGCCTCGAGGAGAAGCCGCGGCTGTGCTTCACCGTCAGCATGGGCATCTACGCGATGGAGCCGGACATCATCGACCTCATCGCGCCGGGCGAGCGCGTCGACTTCCCCGACCTGCTGCTGCGGGCCATGCAGCGCGGCCACGAGGTACGCACGTACGCGCACGACGCCTACTGGCGCGACATCGGCAACCGCGACGACTACGAGGCCGCGATCGAGGACTTCATCGCCGAGCCGGGCCGCTTCCTACCGCCGGCGTAGGACGTCGCGCGCCCACTCCGGCCAGCGCGACGGGCGCTGCAGGAAGGCGATCGCGCCGAGCGGGATGGCGCGCGCCGCGGCGCGCGCCACAGCCGACGGGCGGCGTGTCGCGAGCGCGCGGCGCAGCGCCGCCCGCGCGACGAGTGCGCGGTGGTGGCGCATCCGCTCGCGCAGGGCGCGGCGCTGACGGCGCGTGACCGTCCCGCGACGCAGCGCGCGCTCGTGCACGAGCACGATCGTCTCCGCCATGCGGCCGACGTCGCGCGAGGCCGCCCCGGCGTGCAGGCGATAGCTCGCGAGCGGCTCCCGGGTCGCGACGACCTCGTAGCCGAGCTCGAGCATCCGCAGCCACAGGTCGTAGTCGTCGCACGGCTGCGTCTCGGTGACGAAGCCGCCCGCGCGCTCGTAGGCGTCGCGCGAGAACAGGGCCCGCGCGCAGATGCAGTTGCGCTGGATCATCGCGTCGTAGTCGATCTGGTCCGTCCAGCCGTAGCGCTCGGCGAACGTGCCGCTACGGCGGCCGTCCGCGTCGACGATCCACGGGTTGCAGGCGACGATCCCGACCCGGCGGCGACCCAGGACCTGCTCGTCGTAGAGCGCGACGCAGCGCTCGAGGAAGTCCTCTGCGAGCACGTCGTCCTGGTCGAGCAGGGCGATCAGCGGCGCCGGTCGCGCGGCGGCGATCGCGGCCGCGCGAGCGCCGGCGACGCCGACGTTGCGCTCCAGCGCGACGACGCGGATGCGCGCGGGGTCGCGGGCCGCGAGCGCGCGCGCGAGGTCGGCCGTGGCGTCCGTCGAGGCGTCGTCGACGAGCACGGCCTCCCAGGCTCCGAACGTCTGCGCGCGAACCGACTCGACGGCCTGCTCGAGGTACTGCAAGCCGTTGTGCAGCGGGATCGCGATCGTCACCCGGGGACTATCGTCGTCCTCGCCGGCCGCGCTCATACCGCGGCGACTGTAGCCGACGATCGGCGCGATGCTCACCACTTCGCGCGCCAGAGCTGTAACGATTCGTCCCGAAGCGTCCAGCCTCACGGCGGATGCTCAAGCCGGTGGGGATCGGTGTCGATGCGACGAGGAGGTTGCGACGCGTGAATGCAGCGATCGAGGGAGGGACCGGGACGTGATATCAAGCCGCAGTCCGATGTCGGCCCGCCCGTGGGCGGTGCTCGCGACGCTTGCGTTCACGCTCGTGATGGCATCTCTGGCGGGAGCGCAGAGCGCCTCCGCCGCCTCCTACTCGGAGCGCATCATGGACCGGCCGGGGCTGCTGTCCTACTGGCGCCTCGGCGAGACCACGGGCACGGTGGCGGTCGACGAGAAGAGCGGGCGCAACGGGACCTACGTCAACGGCGTCACGCTGAACCAGGCCGGGGCGCTCAGCGCCGACCCCGACAAGGCCGCCCGCTTCGACGGCGTCAACGACATGGTGGCGCTGCCGACGCTGCCGATGTCGACGAGCTTCACGATCGAGGGCTGGCAGAAGCTCACGGACGCGACGGGCGCCAACAACACGCTCTACGGCGGCGTCTCCGGCCCGCGTGTCATGCCGCGCCCGGCGGGCTACTACCTCGACACGGTCGCCGGTCAGCGCTTCATCCTGCAGGGCGCGACGGCGACGAACGTCGGCGTCTGGGTGCACTGGGCGCTCGTGCGCTCCGGCGCGACGTTGACGGCGTACCGCAACGGCGTCCAGGTCGCGACCCGCTCGGATCTGCCCGCGGCGACGCCGACCGACCTCAGCGGCCAGATCGGCCGGCTCGTGTCCGCCTACCCCGCGAAGGCCACGATCGACGACGTCTCGGTCTCCACCGCGGCGGCGACCGCGAGCGACATCGCCGGCGACTTCGCGGCGCGCGACGTCGCCCCGACGGGCGGCCCGCCACCGCCGCCGCCACCACCGACCGGCCCGTACTACGTCGACCGCAACTCGACGGGTGGCGCGTGCAGCGACGCGCGCACCGCGGCCCAGGCGACGTCGACATCGACCCCGTGGTGCAGCATCCCGCGCGCCGCGGCCGAGGCCACCGACGGCTCCACGATCTACGTGCGCGCGGCGACGCATCCGATGTCGGCGATCGACGGCGCCATCCACGGCGGGCTGCTGACGTTCAAGCCGTACGCCGGCGAGCATCCCGTGCTCGACGGCCTGACCATCTCGAACTCGAGCAACCTGCGCTTCCAGGGCTTCTCGATCACCGACGTCACCGACCTCAGCCAGGCGACGATCGTGCAGATCGTCGGCAACGACATCTCGCCGCACGACATCCGCATCGTGTCGGGTAGCGACCTGCTCATCGAGGACAACACGATCCACGACCTGACGATGGACCAGAACCCGTCCGACGGCAGGTGCCTGCCGCCGCGCTGCGGCTACGGCGTGCGTGTCAGCGCCGCCAACAACCTGACGATCCGCGGCAACACGTTCCGCCACATCCCCGCGGACGGCATCCAGTCCGGCTACGCGACGAACGTCCTCATCGAGAACAACGTCTTCGACGACATCACGCCGTTCGTCGACCCCAACGAGCACTCCGACTCGATCCAGTTCTACTCCGGCTCCGACCACCTCACGATCCGCGGCAACGCGTTCCACGACACCCGCGGGCCGCTGCTGGGCGATCCGGGCGCGACACTGCCCCAGCGCGACCTCGACATCGAGAACAACCTGCTCGTCAAGCAGACCGACTGGGGCCTGAAGATCTACAACGCGCCGCGGCTGAAGCTCCTCAACAACACGGTCTGGGACGCCCGTACGGGCGTCGTCATCGGCGACCTGCCCGCGATCGCCGAGAAGACCTCCGCGACGGCGCTGAACAACATCATCGACGTCCTCGCCGCACCCGCCGGGGCGTTCACGCTGGAGGACTACAACATCATCGCCAGCGGGCCGACGCTCGGCGCGCACGACAGCAGCTTGGCGCCGACGTTCGTCAACGTCACCGGGCTCGACTACCGACTGGCGAACGGCAGCCGCGGCATCGACGCCGGGACGAGCGACGGCACGCCTGACCACGATCAGACGGGCGCCGCGCGAGTGGACTCCTCGGGCGTGCCGAACAGCGGCGGCGGATCGAAGCCGTACTACGACCGCGGCGCGCTCGAGTTCGCCGGCGACGGCGCACCGCCGCCCAGCGGCAGCTACCCGACGCGCATCCTCGCGCTGCCGGGCCTGCTGGCGTACTGGCGGCTCGGGGAGGGCTCTGGCACGGTCGCCGCCGATGCCAAGGGCGACCGCGACGGAACCTACGTCAACGGCGTGACCCTCGGCACCGCCGGGGCGATCCGCAGCGACCCGAACACCGCGGCGACCTTCGACGGCGTCAACGACCAGATCACGCTGCCCGCGCTGCCGTCGAGCGTGAACTTCACGGTCGAGGGCTGGACGCGGCTGTCGACCACGACGACGGGCAACAACGCGCTCTACGGCGGCACGGGGACGATGCGCTTCATGCCGCGGGCCGCGGGCTTCTACGCCGGCGTCTACCTCGGCGGGACCGAGTACATCCTGCAGGGCGCCGGCGTCGCCAACACCGGCATCTGGGTGCACTGGGCGCTCGTACGCAGCGGATCGACGCTGGCCGTGTACCGCAACGGCGTCAAGGCCGCCGAGCGCACGGACCTGCCGGCGAGCACCGCGGCGACGCTGACCGGCTCGATCGGGCGCATCGGCCCGTCGTACCCGACGAAGGGCGCGATCGACGACGTCGCCGTCTACTCGGCGGCGCTCGACGCGGCCGAGATCGCCGCGCACAGCGGCTTCGGCGCCGGCTGAGCGCGACAACCGCCCGGGCCCGCCGATCGACCGGGAGGCTTCAGCGGTGCCTTCCAGGTCCGTCGTGTTGGCGACGGTCACCCCGCTCGCGTCGATCTTCGGATCGGGGTTGCTCATCATCGTGCCGATCCTCGAGCGGGAGCTGGGCGCGTTGGCCGCGCTGGGGATGGCCGGGGTCTGCGCGGTCGCGTGGATCGTCGGCAGCGCGATCCGTCACAACGTCGGGGTCGTCGAGCCGCTGAGCGGTGCCGGTCGCCTGGACGCGACGACGGCGCGGATCGAGCGTGCCTCGGACCTCGTCATCGTCGTCGCGTACGTCATCTCCGTCGCGCTCTATGTCCGGATCCTCGCGCAGTTCGTCGTGCAGTACGCGTCGGCCGGGTCCGGACAGGCAGAGCGGGTGGTCGGCGTCGCGGTGATCGTGCTCATCAGCGCCGTCGGACTCGTCCGCGGCCTGTCGGGCCTGGAGCTGCTCGAGCGCGTGGCGCTGAGCGCGGTCCTGCTGCTCGTGGTGGTGATCGGCGCGACGTTCGCCGCCGACGACGCCTCGCGGCTCGCGAGCGGCGGGCTGCATCTGCCGCCGTCGCCGGGCTCGTCGGTGGGCTCGGTGCTGCTCGTGCTCGGAGGCATCGTCATCACCGTGCAGGGCTTCGAGACGGTCCGCTACGTGCAGCACATCGACCGTGCGACGCGGATCGCGGCCTGCAGGCTGTCGCAGATCACGGCATCGCTCGTGTACGTGCTGCTCGTCGCGCTCGCGACCCCGCTCATGGGCCTCGGAACCCCGTCGGGCGCCGACGGCCAGCTGCTGGAGCTCGTGCAGCGCGTCGCGCCGCTGCTCGCCCTGCCGCTCGTCCTGTGCGCCGTGCTCAGCCAGTTCAGCGCGGCGACGGCGGACACGGAGGCCAGCGTCGGCAACCTCGACGTGATCGCGTGGCGGCCGCTGCGCGGCCGACGGCGATACACGCTCGTCGGTCTCGTCGCGGCGGCGCTCGCCGCGACGCTCGCCACGAGCACGATCATCGTCGTCGCCTCGCGAGCGTTCGCGGCCTACTACGCGTTGCAGTGCGTCGTCGCCATGCGGACCAGCGAATCTCCGTGGCGGCGCGGCGGCTATGGCGCCCTCGCCGCCGTGATGCTGGCGATCGCGCTGCTCGCCGAGCCCGCGGGCTGACCTGCGAGCACGCCGCCGTCGGCGGCGGGACCCGCTGCCCGGCGGGAGCGTTACCGTGCAGGCCCCGCGCCGCCGCGCGCGGGATCCGCGATGCACGCACCCCGCCGATGGCCCAGGATCGACCTGCCCCTCCGCTCCGGGGACGTGTTGCTGACCGTCCCCGGGCTGCTGATCGCCGGCGTGTTTTCGCTGCTGGCGAGCTCCGACGGCGGCGTGCGCGAGGTCGACTGGTATCCGGCGGCCGTGTTCGTGATCCTGCTGCTGACCGTCGTCGTCGCGGGCAGCGGGCGAGCGCTGGCGCTGCTGCCGCGCAGCGCCCGCATCGCGATCGCCCTGTTCGGCGCGTTCGTCGTCTGGAGCCTGGTGTCGATCGCCTGGGCCGACGACCGCGGCGTCGCCTGGGACGCCGCCGACATGACGCTGCTGTACTTCGCGACGTTCACGCTGTTCGCCGTCTGGCCGTGGTCGCCGCGCGCGGCGATGATCGTGCTCGGGTCGTTCGGCGTGGCGCTCGCGGCGATCGGCTGGAACGAGCTCTCGCACGCCGCCGGGGCCTTCGACCCGACGGCGTACCTCATCAAGCAGCGTTTCTCCGAGCCGGTCGGCTACCCGAACGGCAACGCGGCCCTGTTCCTCGGCGCGATGTTCCCGATCGTCCTGCTCGCGGCGCGCCGCGAGACGCCGTGGGCGGCGCGCGGCCTGCTGCTCGGGTCGGCGGGCGTGCTCGTCGACGTCGCGCTGCTCAGCCAGAGCCGCGGCTCGCTGCTCGCGGGCTCGGTCCTGCTCGCGGTCTGCGTCGCGGTCGCGCCGGGCCGTGTGCGCGTGCTCGTCGCGCTCGCCACCCTCGGAGCGGTGACGCTGCTGTCGGTCCCCGAGCTGCTGCACGTCTACGACGTCGCGAGCGCCGGCGGCGACCTCGGCCAGGCGCTGGGGTCCGCCGGCGACGCCGCGACGCTGAGCTTCGTGGCGCTGTTCGGGCTCGGCGCGTCCGCGGGCCTCGTCGAGCGCTACGCCGAGATCCCCGAGCGCATGGTCGAGCGCGTCGGGCAGGTCGTGGCCGCGGTCGCGATCGCCGCAGCGCTCGCGGGCGTCGTCGTCGTCGTCGCCAAGATCGGCAACCCGGTGAGCTACGCCCAGGGACGCTGGGATGCCTTCAAGGACTCCAAGCCGCTGACCGACCGCACGCCCGGGACGCGCCTGACCGCGAGCCTCGACGGCCGCTCGCGCGACGAGTTCTGGAGCGTCGCGCTGCGCGAGTTCGAGCGCCGACCGGTGGGTGGCATGGGCGCGGGGAACTTCGCCGTCGCCTACAGCCGCCACCGCAGGGGGCTGGAGGAGCCCGTCGACCCGCACAGCCTGCCGGTACGGGTCCTCTCCCAGACGGGGATCGTCGGCGCGGCGCTGTTCCTCGGCTTCCTCGCGGCGGCCATGGCCGCGCTGTGGCGGGTGCGCCGCCACCCTGACGTGCTGCGGCGGGCGGTCGCGGCCGCCGCGTTCACGGGCTTCGTGTACTGGTTCGTGCACAGCGCCGCGGACTGGCTGTTCGCGATCCCGGCGGTCGCCGGCCCGGCCTTCGCGTGGCTCGGAATGGCCGTCGCGCTCGGCGCGGCGCCGCACCCGGGGTCGAAGGTCGCGCTCGCGGCGGAGGCGTCGCGGTCGGACCCGCCGCCCCCGGGGCCACGCGCGAAGGCGCGTCCCCACACGTCCCGTCTCCGAGCTCGCCTGTCGCCGCGCGTGATGATCGGGCTCCTGTGCGCCTGCACGATCGCGATGCTCGCCACCACCGTGCCGCCGTGGCTGGCCGCGAGCGCAGTCGACGAGGCGGCCGCGACGTGGCGCACGGACCCGTCGGCCGCGTTCGACCTGCTGGCGCGCGCCCACGGCCTGAACCCGCTCGGCGACAACGCCGACCTGCTGGCGGGGGTCATCGCCAGCCGCCTCGGGCAGCGCACGCGGGCCCGTCGCGCCTTCGCGCGGGCCGTGCGGCGCGCGCCGAGCAACTGGTACGGCCGCCAGCAGCTCGGCATCGAGGAGGCGCTCGCCGGCAACCATCGCGAGGCGCTGACCCAGCTGGAGCGCGCGCGGACGCTCAACCCGCTGGAGGAAACCACGCGGCTCGTGTTGAAGGAGGTTCGAGCGAATCGTCGTCCTGTGCCGGAAGAGATCCGAACCATGCTGATAAATCGCGTATGCTCCCGCGTGCCAAGCGCTGGGGTCTGTTGACGGCCCGAGTCCACAGCTACCTGCAAGCAGGAGGCGACTTCCTTGCCAGCCGCCGCACCGCATGTCACCGTTTCCCGCATGTCCTCTCCCCGAGCCATCCGTCGCACGCCCATCGCCATCGTCACGGCGATCGTCGCTGCGCTGGTCCTCGCGCCTGCCGCATGGGCAGGACAGGCTTCGGTGCGCGCGTATGGTGGAGCCGGTGGCAACATCGAGCACGAGGCAGGTCCGATCACGCCGCCCGGCGGCACCGTCACGCCGCCGCCGTCCGTGACGCCACCGTCCGTGACGCCTCCGCCCGCCGTCAGCCCTCCGCCTCCCGGTGGCGGGCTGCCGCCCACCGGCGAGCCGCCGGTCTACAAGACCCCCGTCGCCACCACGCCCGGCCACAGCCTCCTGTCGCTGCCGCGGACCGGGTTCACGATCGCGCTCCTCATCGGTGCAGGCCTCCTGCTGACCGGTGTCGGCCTTGTCACGCGCCGCGTGGCGGGTGCGGTCGAGCGCAGCGCCTGAGTTCTCGGCACCGACAGGATGGACGAGGCAGAGTCGACCGCCGGCGATGACGATCCGCCGGTAGCCGACGAGCCCGCCACCGTCGAGGTGCTGCAAGAGCGCCTCGCCGACGTGGAGGCCGAGCGCGCGGCGCTGCAGGCCCGCGTCGAGCATGAGCTCGACGCGTCACGCGAGGTCTTCGAGGCGCACGCCGCCGCCGAGGGACGGGTCGCCGAGCTGGAGGGCATCCTCACCGGCACCGAGGCCGTCCGCGCCCGCGCCGAGTCCGAGCGCGATGCGCTCGAAGCACGCCTGCCGATCGAGCTCGCCGCCGCACAGCAGGCGCACGACGAGGCGATGGCCGCGACCGAGCACCGGCTCGGGGCGCTCGCCGAGCTGCTCGAACGTCAGACGCAGGAGCGCGAGGCCGAGCGCGCCGAGCAGGACGCCGTACACGCGCGGCTCGCCGAGCGGATCGCCGAGCTCGAGCTGCGCCTCAAGGAGGAGCTCGCGCAGGCCGCGAAGCACGCCGAGTCGCTCGTAGAGCAGGCACGCGCCGCGCGCGAGGAGCTCAAGCCGCGCGCCGCGCGCAAGCTCGCCGAGGTCCAGGCCGAGCTCGACGCCGAGCGCGAGGCGCGCACGACCGTCGAGGCGCGCCACGCCGAGCTCGCCGAGGAGCACCAGGCGCTCGAGCAGGCGCGCGCCCAGGAGGTGGCCGCGGCGCAGACGCGGATCGCCGAGCTCGAGCCCGCGCTCGAAGAGGCGCGCACCGGGTGGGAGCACTCGTGGGGCGAGCTGGACGCGCTGCGCGAGCAGCTCACGAAGGCGGAGGCGGCGCTCGTCGCGCGCGATCGCGAGCTCACGCTGGAGCGCGACACGGCGCTGCGGCGCGTCGCCGAGCTCGAGCGCTCGCTGTCGGAGACCGAGGACGGAAACGAGGTCGTCGAGCGGGCGCTGCAGTCCGTGTCGGCCGATCGCGACCGCATCGAGACGGCCCGCCGGGTGCTCGAGGCCCGCATGACCGCTCGCGACGAGGCCGAGCGAGCGTTTCTCGCCGAGCGCGAGCTCGAGCGCCGCACGGCCCGCTCGCACCGCCTGCAGCTGACGCGCGTCGAGCGACGGATGACGGAGATCGCAAGCGGCCTCGGCGTCGCGCTGCGCCGGCTCGACGCGCCCGGCGTGCCGAAGCCCGAGGCCTCGGACGATTCGAGGGCGCCGTCATCTGGCCCACGTGCCCCGGCGCGAGCGCGCCGGGGCACCGAGACGCAGCCCCGCCAACCCGCCACGAGCCGCCCGCAGCCCCCGGCGGCGGTGCCCGCGCGCGGCTCGCAGAGCGGGCCGCCAGCGGCGGACCGCACGATGCTGTCCGGCTTCGAGCGCGCGGCCAAGATGTTCCCCAAGCGCCCGGCGCTCGAGGTGGCGGGCGAGACGATCGAGTACGCCGACCTGCACGAGCGCGCGGCACGGATCGCGGCGACGCTCCAGCGCGAGGCACCCGAGTCCGACCCGCCGCTGACGGCGGTCTTCGCCCACCGCACGAGCACGGCCTTCGCGGGCGTGCTCGGGACGCTCATGCGCGGCCACGGCTACGTGCCGCTGAACCGCACGCTTCCGGTCGCGCGCACGCGCACGATGTTCGAGCGCGCGGAATGCCAGGCGGTCGTCGCGGACGCGGAGTCCGCCAAGCAGCTGCCGGAGCTGCTCGACGACGCGCCGTACCCGGTCGTCGTGCTCGTGCCCGAGATGAAGGACGTCGCCGAGCTGCGCGCCGCCCTCGCGGCCCATGTGGTGCTCGGCGCCGGCGATCTCGAGCCCGCCTCGTCGTGGCGGCCGGTCGGCGTCGACCCCTCGTCGATCGCCTACCTGCTGTTCACGTCCGGCAGCACCGGCACGCCGAAGGGCGTCATGGTGTCGCACTCGAACGTCGTGCACTACGTCGACGCGATGGTCGACCGCTACGACATCGACGAGCACGACCGCGTCTCGCAGACGCACGACCTCACGTTCGACGTCTCGGTCTTCGATCTGTTCGTGACGTGGGACCGCGGCGCCTGCGTCTGCTGCCCGGGCCAGCGCACGATGCTCAACCCGGGCCGCTATGTTCGCGACGCGCGCCTGTCGGTGTGGTTCTCGGTCCCGTCGGTGGCGATGTTCATGCGCCGGCTCGGCAGCCTCAAGCCCGACAGCTACCCCGACCTGCGCTGGAGCCTGTTCGCCGGCGAGCCGCTGCCCGTCGAGGTCGTCCGTGCGTGGGAGCGGGCCGCGCCGGCATCGATCGTCGAGAACCTCTACGGCCCGACCGAGGCGACGGTCGTCTGCGCGCTCTACAGCTGGGATCCGCTCACGTCCCCCGACGAGTGCGAGCGCGGGCTGCTGCCGATCGGCCGGCCGCTCGAGAACCTCGGGATGCTGATCGTCGACGAGCAACTGCACGAGGTGCGTCCGGGCGAGCAGGGTGAGCTGCTCGTGTCGGGGCCGCAGGTGACGCTCGGCTACTGGCGCGACGCCGAGAAGACCGCGGCCGCGTTCGTCGTGCCGCCCGGCCGCGAGGTCGTGCACTACCGGACCGGCGACCTCGTCCGGCGCCCGAGCCGCGCCGACGGTCCGATCGCCTTCATGGGCCGGCGCGACCAGCAGGTCAAGATCCGCGGCGTGCGGATCGAGCTCGGCGAGATCGAGAGCGCGCTGCGCGACGCGTCCGGCGTCGACGCCGTGGCCGCGCTCGGCTGGCCGACGACGCTCGTCGGCGCGGACGCGGTCGAGGCGTTCGTCGGCTCCGACGACGTCGACGTCGTGGCGATCCGTGCCGCGCTCGCCAAGCGACTGCCGGTGCACATGGTGCCTCGCCGCGTGCGCGCGCTCGGGCAGATGCCGCTGAACGCCAACGGCAAGATCGACCGCGCGGCGCTCGTCAAGCTGCTGGAGGGCGAATGATCTCCGCCGCCGACGTACGCGCCTTCGTGCTCGCCGAGCTGGAGTCCGAGCTGCGCGAGGTCGGCCTGGAGGCGGCGGACGTCGGCGACGACCTCGACCTCATCGACGCGCACGTCATCGACTCGTTCGGCATGCTCGAGATCATCGCCGCGGTCGAGGCGCACTTCGCTCTCGAGATCGACTTCGAGGAGCTCGACCCCGACCAGCTGACCGCCGTCGGGCCGTTCTCGCAGTTCGTCGCCGCGGAGGCCAATCAGTCCTGACGGCCCGTTCAGCGGGGGTCGATCAGGCGCACGTATGGCGCGCTGGCGAGGCCGCCCTCACGGATCTCGCTCAGGACCCGCTCGGCGCCGGCCTGGGTCTCCGAGATGCCGGCGAAGGTGACCCAGACGCCGGGCTCGAGGTTCTTGAAGTCGTCCGAGCGCAGGACGCCCGACGCCAGGCCGAGCTCGGACGCCCTGCGCGCCCGATCGCGCGCCGTCGCGCGGTCGGTCGGCGAGGTGAAGACGACGGCGGTGTAGCCGCGGTGTCCCGCCGGCCAGCCCGACACGGCCGCCGACGCGCCGTCGTCGGCGGACGCCGGCGGCGGGGTGCGGTCGCCGGACGGCGTCGCCGTCGTCGTCGTCGGCTCGGCTGCCGGCGGTGGCGTCCCCGAGCCGCGCAGATCGGCGAGCGCGTCGGCCTCGCTGCGCTTGTCGGCGGCGGCGGTCGTCGTCGTCGTCGGCTTGTCGCCGTCGTCGTCGAACAGGCCGCTGGCGAGGAGCACGCAGACGCCGGCCGTCAGCAGCAGCAGGCCCGCGACGATGAGCGCGACGCCCGGCCGGCGGCGGCGCCGGCGGCGCCGGCGCGGCGCGCTGACGATGCCCGCGATCGGCTCGATGTCGGGCGGGCGGCGCTTGCGCGCCGCGCGCAGTCCGCGCCTGGCGCGGTGCGCCGGCGCCGGCTCGTCGGACGCGGCGGCCGTGGCGACGAGCGCGTCGAGCTCCGGATCGGCCGGCGCGCCAGGACCGGGCTCGGGCTCGGGCTCGGGCTCGGGATCCTCCTCTCCGAGGTCGTCGTCGATGTCGACGGCGTCCGCGAGCGCCGCGTCGAACGCCGCGGTCGAGGCCGGGTCGGGTCCCTCGCCCCCCGGGGCATCGACGCCGGACTCCTCGGGACCGTAGTTCGCCGATCCGGCGCGAGCGTCGTAGCCATCCTCGTGGAGGAAGTGAAACGCCGGCGCCGGGTCGGCGGCCGGCGCGGGGGGCGACCCGGCTGACGCGCTCGCGATCGCCGCGGGCGGCGCGGCCGGTTCGGCCTGCTCGCTCGCCGACGTCTCACGCGGCGCGGCCGGTTCGGCCCGCGCGCTCGCCGGCTCCCCACGCGACGCGGCCGGTTCGGCCTGCGCGCTCGCCGGCTCCCCATGCGGCGGCGCGGCGCCGGCCTGCGCGCTCGCCGGCTCCCCACGCGGCGCCGCGGCGCCGGCCTGCGCGCTCGCCGGCTCCCCATGCGGCGCCGCAGCGCCGGCCTGCGCGCTCGCCGGCTCCCCATGCGGCGCGGTCGGCTCGCCTCCGGGCGCGCCGCGTCTGCGCGCGACGACCGTCGCGGCTCCGCGGCGCCGCGCGACTCGCTCGGCGGCCGGGATCGCCGCCACGAGCTCGCCCGCGGACGCGAAGCGGTCCGCCGGGTCCTTCGCGAGAGCGCGCGCGAAGAGATCGTCGAAGCTCGGCGCGAGGTCGAAGATCAGCGCCGTCGCGCGCGGGACCGGCTCGTGCAGGTGCGCCTCGAGCGTCGCGCCCCGCGGCAGGTCGGAGAACGGCGCCAAGCCGGTCAGGGCCTCGAACAGGATCGCGCCGAGCGCGTAGACGTCCGACGCCGGCGTCGTCGGATCGCCGCGGACCTGCTCGGGGGCCGCGTAGTCGACCGGCGGCGGCGCGGTTCCCAGTGGCGGCGTGAACAGGCCGCCGTAGCCGGCGGTGTCGTCGGCGACGGCGAAGTCCGTGATCGCCGCCTGCTCGCCGGCATCGGCCGTACGGACGAGGATGCTCGCCGGCGACAGGCCGCGATGCACGAGGCCGCGCTGGTGCACGGCATCGAGCGCCGTGGCGATCTGCGCGACGATCGCGGTGGCACGCGGCGTGTCGAGCGCGCCGACCTGCGCGATCAGCTCCTCGAGCGTCGGGTCGTCATCGGGGCGCATCGCGAGAAACGACGTGCCCTCGACGGTGCCCGCGCCGTACAGGGTCACGACGTGCGGGTGAAAGAAGGACCCGAGCAGCGCGACGTCGCGTTCGAAGCGCGCGCGAAAGCCCGCGGCGGCGGCGACGGTCGGGTCGACGATCTTCAGGACGACCGGTCGCCCGCGGGCGATCTGGTGAGCGGCGTACAGCTCGCCACCGAGCGCCGTGCCGAGCTCGTCACCGACGCGATAGCCGCCGAGCTCGCGGCCGTACCAGGGGTCCGGTGTCATCGTCGATGTCTCGGTCGCCGGCTCCACACCCCCAGCGTGCCCGTGCCCATGCGCGCAGGGTAGTTGGTTCGAACGCTGCACGAAGGGTCTTGCCCGTCGACTACGCTAGGCCAGCATGAGCACCATCCCGGTCCACGGCCCCGAGGAGCGCTGGCGGCGGACGGTCGATCAGCGCGGGCGACCGCTCAAGCTGAAGGTCGGCCGACTGCTCAAGGAGTTCGGCTACGTGCGTCTGGAGCCCGGGGTCGGCGAGGCCATCGAGGCACGCCTGGCGGAGGTCGGGCTACAGGTGCGACCGGCGCTGCGCAACGCCACCGCCGATCAGGTGATCATGCTCGAGCTGTTGTCGGCGGCTGGCGCACCCGTCGCCGCCGAGCCCCAGCTCCTCAGCGAGCGACCGTTCTCACCGCCGCCGGCCCAGCCGCTCGAGCGCACCCCCGAACGGGCCTTCGAGCGCGCGCCCCAGCCCACGCCGGAGGCCGCGCCCGCCTACGAGCAGCCGCGCCCCCAGCAGCCCTCCTACGATCGGCCCGCGGCGCCGCAGCACGGCGCCGAGGTCGCGCGTGACGACATGGAGCAGTCCGTTCTCGTGCGCGCCGCGGTCGAGGCCGAGCGGCGCGTGCGCACGGCCTACGATCGGGCCGCCGCCGCGGCCGCGGAGCGGATCGCCGGCCTCGAGCGCGAGCTCGTCGCCGAGCGCGAGTCGACGGCACGCGCGCGCGACGAGCGCGACGAGCTCGAGCGCCGGATGCACATCGAGCGCCGCGAGGCGGCCGCGCGGCTGCAGGCGCTCGCCGCCGCGGAGCGCACGGCCCGCGGGCTGCTGGAGTCCCAGCGCACGGAGCTGTCGAACCTCACGCAGACCGTCCGCGTCACGACGGCCGCGATCGCCCAGACCCGCGAGACCCTGAGCGACGTGCACGGGCAGGTGCAGCAGACGGCCGCCGACGTCCGCGAGGCGCTGACCGAGAGCGCCGACGACGAGCCCGTCGTGACGTTCGCCGAGCACGAGCAGCAGCTGGAGCCGTTCACGATGGAGGACGTCGTCGACGAGGACGACGACGACGCGCCGGCTCCCGAGCTCCCGGCCGCCGATGACGACCGTCTCGAGCCGCACGATCATGGCCGCGACGATCACGACCAGGATGACCCCGGTCACGATCACGACCACGCCACCCGCGACCACGATCAAACCGAGCCCGAGCACGATCACGCGCCGCACGACCACGTCGCCGGGCAGTTCTTCGAGCCCGCGGATGGCGCCTCGCAGCCGCCGGCGGAGCGTCGCGGCGATCGCAAGTCGGGCCGGCGCGCGAGCCGCGGGCGCGGCGAGCGCCTGCGCCGCAGGCCGCCCTTCGTCTGCGCGGTCTGCGGACGCCCGGGCAAGACGCGCGATGCCTCGGAGCTGGTCGAGGCGGGCTGGCGGGTCGAGGGCGACGTCGCCCTCTGCGTCACCTGCGTGGCGGACGACTGGAAGCTCGCCGAAGGGGAGACCGTCCCCTTCCGCTCACGAACCTGACGCGGAGTAGTCGCCGAAGGGGCGCGCGACGCCGCCGTAGGCGCCCTCGAACGGCACCCGCTCACCGTCGCGCTCGAGCGACAGCTCGGTCGCCTCGATGAGACCGACGACGTCGCACGCGAGCGCGAGGTGGTCGGTGCGCGACGCGCCGGCACGGATCGTCGAGAGGAAGTCCTCGAGCTCGAGCGCGATCGGCTCGGCCGTGTCGAGCTTCGGTGAGACGATGTTGCCCGTGCGGTAGGAGAGGTGGTACTCGCCGAACGTCTCGGGGTCGCGGTAGACGACGCCGTGGTCGAAGATCCGCAGCGGCTCGATGCCACCGTCCTCGTAGACGACCATCCGCTCGCTGCCGACGACGACCGTGCGGCGCAGCTTGCTCGGCGACAGCCAGCTCAGCTCGACGTGGGCGATGACGCCCGACGCGAACGCGAGGTCGATGAACGCGACGTCCGGCAGCCCGGGCACGATCGAGTCGCGGCCGATCGCACGCACCGACGTCGGCGACTCGCCGAGCCACGACAGCAGGATCGAGAAGTCGTGCGGGCCGAGGTCCCAGACGACGCTGACGTCGCGCTGGTGCAGGCCGAGGTTGACGCGGCTGGAGGAGATGAAGTAGACGTCGCCGAGCTCGCCGCTCGCGAGCAGGTCGTGGATCGCGCGCACCGGCGGGCTGTAGAGGAAGACGTGCCCGCACATGAGCCGCAGGTCGCGCGCCTCGGCGCGCGTGACGAGATCCCGGGCGTGGTCGCCGGACGCCGCGAGCGGCTTCTCGACGAACGTGTGCTTGCCGGCGTCGAGGCAGCGGCCCGCCATCTCGTAGTGCGAGAAGACCGGCGTCGCGACGACGATCGCGTCGATCTCGGGGTTCTCGAGCAGCTCGTCGAGGTCCTGGGTCGGGCTCACGGTCGGGTAGCGCTGCGCGAAGCGCGCGAGCCGCTCGGCGTCGAGGTCGCAGATCGCGTGGACCTTCACCCCGGTCATCTCCATCAGCACGCGCAGCAGGTTCGGGCCCCAGTAGCCGAGCCCCACCACACCCACGCCGATCCGTTCGTCCACGGTCATCTCCGGGTTGTGGGGGTGAGCTCGTCGGCGTTCGTCGTCGGGCCGTATCCGTAGCCGTAGTTCGGCATGCCATCGGCGCGGCCGACGCCGTTGACGACGACGCCGAGCACGTTCGCGCGCACGTTCGAGAGCTGGCCGCGCAGCGATCGCGCCGCGGCGCGGGTGTTCTTGCGCACGCGGCTGACGACGATGACGCCCGAGACCTTGTCGACGAGCGCGAGGCCGTCGGGCACGAGCGTCGCGGCCGGCGTGTCGATGATGACGAGGTCGTAGCGCTCCTCGAGGTCGAGGATCAGCCGCTCCATCGCGTCCGATTCGATGAGGTAGGTCGGGTTCGCCTGCGCCGGCCCGGCGGAGATGACGTCCATCGTCGGGCTCGGGCTGCCGCCGTTGGTGGCCCCGCCGAGCGGCACCCGCTGGATGATGTCGGCGGGGTCGATGCCGTCGCGCAGGATGCCGGTCAGGCCGGCGGTCGGCGGCAGGCCGAGGCGCTTGACGAGGGTCGGCAGGCGCAGGTCGGCCTCCAGCAGGATGACGCTCGTGCCGGCCTCGGCGGCTGCGGCCGCCAGGTGGCGGGCGACCGTGCTCTTGCCCTCGCCCGGCAGCGCCGAGATGACGAGCACCGAGCCGATGTTGTAGTCGTTGTAGTAGCGCAGGTTGCCGCGGACGCGCTGGAACGCGGCGTGTTCGGCGGCGTTCAGCGCGTGCAGGCCGAAGCCCGCCTCGGCGACCGAGCGGCTCTCGGGGATCGTCCCCAGCAGCGGCTCGGAGTAGAGGTCCTCGATCTCGGCGGGATCGTTGAGGCGGCGGCTGAGGAACTCGAACAGCAGCGCCAGGCCGATGCCGAGCACGATCCCGAAGCCCAGCGCGATGATCGCCGCGCGCCGCGGCTTGGGCGCGAAGCGCGCCAGCGGCGGGGTCGCGCGCTCGACGAGCTGGGCGTTGCCCTTCTGCAGGCTCGACAGCAGGCGCAGCTCCTCGACACGCCCGCGCAGATCCTTGACGGAGATGCCGCGAGCATCCGAGCTCTTGTCGAGCGCGCGGTCGATCTGCGCCTGGAGGACGTCGGCGGCGGCGTTGATCTCCTTACGCGCCTCGTCGCGACGGAACTCGATGAACGCCTGGGCGTAGGCGTTGGCCAGCGGTGCGACGCCGCGCGCCGTCGGGCCGGTCGCCTCGACGCCGATGACGTCGGAGTCCGAGTTGGGCACGATCTCGACGCGGCCGGAGATGCTGTCGGCCGAGACCGTCCCGCCGAGCTTCGTCGCGGCGCGCTCGGCGACGGCCCGCAGCGAGGCGAGGTCGAGGTTCGTCGACTCCGCGCCGCCGCTGCCCGCGGCACCCGCACCGCCGGTGTCCTTGACGACGCTCTCCTGAAGACCGCCGCTGGTCAGCAGGACCTTCGCGGCCGTCTTGAACTCGTCCGGCTTCTGCGACGTGACGAGATAGGCCACGGTCGGGGCAAGCAACGCGCACAGCGCGATGACCCACCAACGCTGACGGAGGATGCGTACCACCGCGTAGAACGGTGCCTCGCCCCCGGCTCGGTCCTCAGATAGCGCCACTGGGGCCAGAGGATAGGCAATGGGGTCGCCGAAAGCGCGCGTAGGGCCGACTAGGATGCGCGCCGATGCCCGACGCCATGCCGAGCCCGTCCGCCAACCGCGTTCGCGACCACGCTCATGTCGAGCGCGAGTACGGAACCGAGAAGTGGCCGAGCGTCGCCCGCTCGATCGCGAGCCATGCCGCCCGCGAGCCCGCCGGCGCGGCAACGCTCGCGCGCGTGCACCGCGCCGTCGTGCGCGACTACGCCTATCGCGATGCGCCGATGACGGAGCGCGACGTGTTCGTGGCGGGGCGCCGCCAGCCGATGCTGTCGAGCCTGGCCTGGGGCGGGCAGTCGCGGCTGATCTCCGACGCGGTCGTCGACGCGTGCAGCGAGGACACGGGCCTCGTCATCGAGCTCGGCTGCGGCTGGGGCTGGCACATCATCGGCTCGTGGCTCGCCGGCGGCCCGCGCGACGCGCTCTACGTCGGCGCCGAGTACACGGCGGCCGGCCGCGGGGCGACGCAGAGCCTCGCCGAGCTCGACCCGGAGCTGCGCTTCCAGGCGCTCGCGTTCGACTACAACGACCCCTTCGCCGCGCTCGGGTCGCTCGGCGGCTTCCGCGACGCCGTCGTCTTCAGCGTCCACAGCGTCGAGCAGATCCCGCACCTGTCGGCGGACGTCCCGCGCGCGATCGCGGGCCTCGCCGACCGCGTTCGCTGCCTGCACTTCGAGCCCGTCGGCTGGCAGGCGTCCGAGGACAGCGGCGGCTCGTCGCGGGCCTACGCGGAGCAGCACGACTACAACCGCGACCTGCTCTCGGTCCTGCGCGCCGAGGAGGCCGCGGGGGGCCTGAGCATCGACGAGATCGCGCTGGACCTCGTCGGGCTGAACCCGAGCAACTCGTCCACGCTCGTGCGCTGGAGCGCCGGCGCGTGACGCCGCACGCCGCCTGACCGTGCCCGGCCCCGTGGCCCGCGGCCAGGCGATGCACGACCTCGCGACGGAGCTGTTCCCGATCACCCGCAGCCTGACCGGGCCCGGCTACCGCCGCACGCTCGAGCTGCTCGAGCGCGTCACCGGCCCGATGCGGCGCCACGTCTTCGCGACCGGCGAGCGCGTGCACGACTGGGAGATCCCGCGCGAGTGGACGCTGCGCGACGCGTGGATCAAGGGCCCGGACGGCGCGACCGTCGTGGCGCTGGCAGATTGCAACCTGCACGTCGTCGGCTACAGCGCGCCGGTGCACGCGCGGATGAGCCTCGGCGAGCTCCAGGAGCACCTGCACTCGCTGCCCGAGCAGCCCGCCGCGATCCCGTACCGGACGTCGTACTACACGGACGGCTGGGGCTTCTGCCTGACCGACGAGCAGCGCCGCGCGCTTCCCGAGGGCGAGTACGAGGTGCTCGTCGACGCGGATCTGGGACCGGGGGCGGTCGAGCTCGGCGAGGTCGTCATCGAGGGCTCGGGGGGCGGCGACGTGCTCCTGTGGACGTACTGCTGCCACCCGTCGATGGCCAACAACGAGCTGTCCGGACCGGTCGTCGCGGCGCACCTCGCCGCGCTGCTGCGCGAGCGCGACGCGCCGCCGCGGCACACGTACCGGATCGTCTTCGGACCGGAGACGATCGGGGCGATCGCCTACCTCGCCCGCTTCGGCGAGCGGTTGGCCGAGCGGCTCGTCGCGGGCTATGTCCTCACCTGCCTCGGCGACCCGGGGCCGTTCACGTACAAGCGCTCGCGGCGCGGCGACAGCCTCGCCGACCGCGTCGCCGAGCACGTGCTGGCGCACATCGACGCGCCCCATGGCGTGCTCGACTTCGTCGCGGTCGGCAGCGACGAGCGCCAGTTCTGCTCGCCCGGCTACGACCTGCCGGTCGGCTCGCTGATGCGCACGATGTACGGCGTCTACCCCGAGTACCACACGTCGCTGGACGACCTCGCGTTCATCACGCCGCGGGCGCTCGGCGAGACGCTCGGCGCCTACGTGCAGATCATCGACGCCCTGGAGGCCAACGAGACGCTGATCGGGACCGTGCTGTTCGGCGAGCCGCAGCTCGGGCGTCGCGGGCTGTACCCGAGCACCGGCGGGCCGAGCGCTGCGCTCGGCGCGGGCCGCCAGCGCGACATGATGTTCCTGCTGAACTTCTGCGACGGAACGCGCGACCTGCTGGCGGCGGCCGAGGCGAGCGGGCGGCCGATCGCCGAGCTCGCGCAGACGGCCGCGCTGCTGCGCGAGCACGACCTGCTGCGCCCCGTCGCGAGCTGACGCGCGCGCTCAGCCCGCGTCCGCGTGGCCCCGGCGCAGGAGGTAGTCGGGGTTGGTGGCGATGCCTCGCCGCGCGGCCGCGCTGACGGCGCGCGCGCCGGTGACGAACAGCTCGGGTCCGCGATCGAGGCGGGCGCTGCCGGCGTCGCCGGCCGCGAGCAGGTCGCGCGCCAGCGGCGTGAACGTGTTGACGACGTCGGAATCGAGGTCGCGGACGTAGTAGCGCGCCGTCACCACGGCCGCTTCCCCGCCGTCGACGACCGTGCCCTGGAAGTCCTTGAAGTAGCGGTAGGGCACCCGCAGCTCCTGCTCGACGCGGAAGACGTACGTGCAGAACTCGAAGTCGACGCCGATGAAGAGGATCTTCGCGTCGAGCTCGGCCAGCATCGCGAAGATGCTGTGCTCGCCGAAGCAGTCCACGTCGCCGACGCTGTACAGGCGCCGCGCCCAGGGCTCGGGCAGCTCGCCGAGCACGCCGCAGGAGAACAGCGGATCGGCCGTGCGGCGCACGCCCGGCAGCGTCCGGAAGTACTCGCTCAGGACGCCGACCGTCGACGGGCTCGTCGCGAGATCGAACGGCTCGCTCTCGCCGGTGAAGCTGTACGTGAAGGCGGGCAGGATCAGCAGCCCGTCGGGCACGCCGTCGCGCAGGCCGCCGGCGAGCGTCGCGAGCTTCTCCTCGCGCGTGGCGCCGGCGAGGCGCAGCGCGCCCTTGAGCCCCGAGTGCACGAACAGCGTGTCGCGCGGACCGACGCCCAGGTCCGCGAGCGCCCCGGCGATGTCGGCGGCGTCGATCACGCGCGGGTCTCCCGTGAGCGTTGTTTCGCGTGCAACGCTTGCGGGAGGCCCACTAGCCGACGGCCGTGTAACCGAGCTTGGCCTTGTCGGCCTTGCGGTTACACGCGTACTCGACGGCCGGCACGGCGGAGAACGACTCGTTGACGATGTCGCAGACGAAGCCGCGCTTCTCCTTCGGCGTCGAGGCGAAGATCACGAGCTTCGCGGTCTTGCAGCTCACGTGCAGGACCGTGATGTTCTTGGCCTCGGCGGGCTTTGAGAGGTCCGGGCACGCGGTCGCGCCCGCCTGCTTGGCCTTCGTGGCGGCCTGCTTGGCGCGCTTGGCGAGCTCCTGCGGCGATGTCTCGAGCTGCGGCGGCGTGGCCTGCGTGCGCGTCGGGGACGCGGTCGTCGTCGTCGCCTTGCCCTTCGCGGGCGTGGACGCCGTCGTCTTCGTCGTCGCGGTCGTCGCTGTCGTCTGCGCCGTCGTCGGGGCGAGCGGCGCGGGCGCGGTCGTGGCCGTCGCGCCGGCCGTGGGCTTGTCGTCGCCGCCGCTGTTCAGCGCCAGCACGATGCCGACACCGACGACGAAGGCGAGCACGAGGCCGATGGCGGACGACGGGCGGCGCATGCTGGCTCGGACACTACGCGAGCCCGCCGACGCATGCACCGCTTGCTCGCCCGGCCCCGATCAGTCGGCGAGATCCTCGTCGGTCAGCAGCGAGCCACGCGGTCGCGCCGCCCGCAGGCTGCGGCCGAGCACGCAGTGAAGCTCGCTCGGGGCGATGCCGGTGCCGGGCCGCTTGAAGGCGAGGTCGGCCGCGGTCAGCGCGACGCCGCCATCGACGTCGCGCTCGAGCACGATCGAGCGGCGCGCGTTGGCGCGCGCCGGGCGCTCGGACTCGCGCACGCCGATCCAGTCCTCCCCGCGCAGGACGCTGGCGCGGTCGCAGGCCGCGACCATCTCCGCGAGCTCGCCGGGCTCGACGCTCATCGCATGGTCCGGCACGTCGGGCAGCTTCCTGTCGATCGTGTAGTGCTTCTCGATGCAGACCCCGCCGAGCGCGGCGGTCATCCACGCGCCCGCGACGCCGTGCGTGTGATCGGACGAGCCGATCAGGTACGGGTCGAACTCACGGCGGAAGCTGTCGATGCGGGCGAAGTGGCCGTCGGGATCCGGCGTCGGGTAGGTCAGCGTGCACACGAGCAGCGCGAGCTTGTCGGGGCCAAGGCCCGTCCATGCGATCGCGGCGCGGATCTCCTCCACGGTCGCCGCGCCCGTCGCCAGGAGCATCGGCTTGCCGGTGGACGCGACGGCCTCCAGCAGCGGGCGGTGGGTGATGTCGGCGCTCGCCATCTTGTAGATCGGCGTGCGCACCCGTTCGAGCGCGTCGAGCGCCGGGACGTCGAACGGCGTCGCGAAGAAGATGATCCCGAGCCCCCGGCAGGCGTCTGCGACCGGGCCCCAGGCGTCGTAGTCGAGCTGGTCGGAGAGCTGGAAGGCCTCGAACTGCGTGGCGGTGCCGAACGGGTCGGTCCAGTACTTCGGGGAGGCGGGGATCGTCAGCGAGTCGGCCTTGTAGAGCTGGAACTTGATCGCCCAGGCGCCGGCGGCCGCCGCGGCGCGCGCCATCTCGATCGCCCGCTCGACGGAGTTGTTGTGGTTCGCGCCCGCCTCGGCGATGACGCGGCAGGCGCCGTTTCGCAGCGGCTCGTGGCCTTCGATGCGGATCGCGGTCATGTGTCGAGCCCCCGCAGCAGTCCGCGGATGCGATGGCCGATGCGCAGCGCGCCGCGCTCGTCGATCGAGTCGCGCAGGCGCTCGCTCAGCTCCCGGCGCAGGACGTGGTCGGCGAGCAGCCGCTCGACGACGCCGATGACGTGCGCGTCGTCGACGAGCGGGCCGATGCCGAGGAAGACGACGCCGCTCGTGTAGCTGAGGTGCGCGTGCGTCGCGTCGCGGGCGCCCTGCGCGAGCACGGCGACCGGCGTGCCGGTCGCGGCCGCCTCGTAGACGGTGCGCCCGGCGGAGGTCAGGACGAGGTCGGCCTCGATCATCTCGGCGGCCATGCTGCGCACGTGGCGGGCGACCTCGATGCCGGCCGGGAAGTCCTCGTCGGCCGCGCCGTGCCCGACCACGACGCGGATCTGGACGTCCTCGAGGCGGCCCTGCAGCAGGCGCGCGCAGCGCGGGCCGAGGCGGCCGGGATCGGTCCCGCCGAAGCTGATCAGCACGCGCCGCGGGAGCTCGCGGATCTCCTTGGGAGGCAGGTGCAGGAACTCGGTGCGCAGCGTCGCGTAGGCCGGGCCGGACGAGACGTGCGCGCCAGTGCCCTCGTCGGGGGCGTAGAGCGCGTTGACGACCCAGTCGGCGAGCCGCGCCCCCGGCCCGAGATCCTCGACGTTGACGACGCGAAAGCCGGCCGCGCGCTGGACGAGCACCTCGCGCTCCGTCGTGTCGAGGACGTCGTTGACGACCAGCCGCGGCCCGTCGCCGCCGAGCTCGGCAAGGTCGGCGGCGAGGTCGGTCTCCGTGCGATGCGCGTAGCCGTGCTCGTCGATGAGCGTCGCGACGAACGGATCGCAGTCGACGAGCAGGAAGCACAGCCGCTGGTCGGCGAGCTCGTCGGCGAGCTGCAGGCAGTGGTGGACGTGGCCCGAGCCGACGCGGGCGTTCGCGCGCAGTCGGAAGACGACCGTTCCGCGCTCGACGCGCCGGCGCGCGAGCACGAGGTCGTCGTTGGACTCGATCGTCAGCCCCTCGTCGGGCGCGCTCTCGAACAGGACGTGGCTGGGCGTGATGAGCTCACGCCCGGCCCGCAGCGCGCGGGCGCGCACGAGCTGGATCGAGCCGGTCTCGCGCAGCACCCCGGGCAGCGGCCGCGCGCGGGCGAGGTCGTCGTGCTCGTCGAGCCAGAACGGGTGGCGCTCGCGGACGGCCGTCGCGAGCGAGTCGGCGTCCGGCGCGGCGGCGAACGCGGCGACGGCGTCACGGATCGACGCGGCGCTGCGAAACGGCGCGCTCGGCGGGAAGACCGCGATGTCGCCGGTCCAGTCGAGCTCGTCGGCGAGGTGCGCGGCGACGGCCGACAGCGCGACGCCGTCGCCCGCGAGCCGCGAGGGCCGCTCGTGGACCTCGTAGCCGTGCAGCATCGCCCAGCGCAGCATCGGCTCGTGCTCTGAGGACAGCAGCATGCGAGCGGCGGTTCCCGACGCGACCACCGCCTCGAGCGTGTGCGCGACGAGCGGCCGACCCCCGAGCGAGCGCAGGTTCTTGTTCGGCACGCCGCGGCTGTCGCCGCGGGCGGGCACGATCGCGAGCAACGGGGCGGGCGCGGGCATCGGCTCGTCGATCCTACGGTGCGCTGGCGCGAAGCGGGAAGCGGCGGCGCTGCTCGAGGATCGGGTGCTCGACGAAGCGCCAGCTCAGCGCCGCGAGCGCGATCGCGATCGGCACGGAGATCGCCGTGGCGATCAGCAGACGGGCCGCCGGCGCCGTCGCGTCGACGTGCTCGCAGACCTGGAGGATGACGACGAAGTGCACGACGTAGATGCCGTACGAGCGCTCGCCGAGCCAGTGCAGGACGCGGTTGTCGAGCGCGCGCCATGGCCGCATGCCGGCCCATTCGCGACACAGCGCGGCCCCGACGAGGGCGAAGACGGCGATCGAGACGATCGCCGCGCGCGGCGCGGCGTGGGTCTCGGGCACCGCGGCGTACAGCACGAGCAACAGCACCCCGCCCGCGATCGAGAGCCGCAGCGCCGCCACGAGCCGGGGCGGGGGCGGGCCGGCCCGCAGGCGCGCGCGGGCGAACGGGGCGATCGCCGCCAGCAGCAGGCCCGGCACGAAGGCGTACAGCGTCGCCGGGAAGCGCCCCCAGACGCCGATGTCGAGGTCGGCATGGATGGCGACCAGGCTGGCGCCCCAGGCGACGGCGAGCCCACCCAGCAGCCAGGCGAGGCGTCCGCGGCGCGCGACGAGCGCCGCGGCGCCGAAGACCGCGGGGAGGAGCAGGTAGAAGACGAGCTCGGAGTGCATCGACCACGCCTGCAGGAAGTCCTCGCTGAGCTCGCTCGGGTCGAAGTCCTGCGCGAAGCCGTACACCGCGACCGCCTCGCGCGCACTCGAGACCCGCGCGCCCAGCAGCACGACCGCGAGCGTCAGGAACAGCCAGAACGCCGGCACGATGCGCAGCAGGCGCCGCGCCAGGTAGGGCTTGAGCTGCGGCCCGGGCTCGTGGGCCAGCCACGCCGCCACGAACGGGCGTCCGATGAGATAGCCCGACAGGGCGAAGAAGACGTACAGGCCGATGGCGAGGTTGCCGAGCACGCGACCCCCGATCAGCCCGAAGCTCTCGCGCAGGGACGCCCCCGTGTGGATCTGGGACACGTTGACGATGTGGTTGGCGAAGACGCCGAGCGCGGCGACCGCCCGCAGGGGATCGCCCAGGACGAAGTGCTCGCGCGCGGGCGCCCGCTCGGCCTCGGCTCGCGGCGCGTCCTCTGCGACTGCTGTCACGCCACCATCCTCCCGGACGCGCCGGACCCCGAGTGCGCCGGACCGATGCGTCTACGCTTGGGGCGGGTATGAGCCGTCCGGCTTCTCAAGCACCACGCCCGTCGTGACGACGGTCGTCGCCCTCGTCCAGGCGCGCTGCACGTCCGAGCGCCTTCCCGGGAAGGTCATGGCGCCGCTCGCGGGCCGGCCGGTCGTCGAGCATGTGCTGCGCGCGGCCCGCGCGACGCCGGAGATCGCCGAGGTCGTGCTCGCGACGACGACCCGCTCCGAGGACGACGCGCTGGCGGCGTTCGCCCGCGACGAGCTCGGGGTGCGCGTCCATCGCGGCAGCGAGGACGACGTGCTCGGGCGCTTCGTCGGCGCCCTCGACGGCCATGACGGCGACGTCGTCGTGCGGCTGACGGCCGACAACCCGCTCCAGGATCCGGCCGTCACCGGCGCCGTCGTGCGCCGCTACCTGCGCGGCGACTGCGACTACGCCAGCAACAACGGCGAGCGCTCGTGGCCGCGCGGCCTGGACTGCGAGGTGCTCTCGCGCGAGCTGCTCGAGCGCTGCGCGCGCGACGCGCACCGCCCCGAGGACCGCGAGCACGTGACGTTCCATGTCCGCACCCACCCCGATCGCTACAGGCTCGCGAACGTCCTCGCGCCGCCGGCCGAGACGTGGCCGCAGCTGCGGCTGTCGCTCGACACCGCGCAGGACCTCGCCCTGCTGCGGGCCGTGTTCGACGCGCTGCACGAGCCGGACGCGGCGCCGCTGGCGATCGGCGCCGTCATCGCGTGGCTGCGCGCGCATCCCGAGGTCGTCGCGCTGAACGCCGGCGTCGAGCAGAAGCCGACGCTCGGTCGCACCCTCTAGTGCCCCGTCCCGGACCGCCGGCGCGGGCCCGCCCGCGCGACGATCGGTCCGCACCGCCATTGCGCCCGCGCCGTCCGCCGACGGCCTAATCTTCCCCCGCGTTGCTCTTCTCGGCCGCCGTCTTCCTGCTGTTGTTCCTGCCGGCGACGCTGGTCGTGTACTGGTTGGCGCCGATGCGCGCGCGGGTGCCGATCCTGCTCGTCGCGAGCTACGTCTTCTACCTCAGCTGGAACCCGGTCTACGGGCTGCTGCTCGCCGGCAGCACCGTCGTGAACTTCGCGATCGCGCGCGCGATCCCCGACTCGGCGCGACCGAAGGCGCTGCTGACGATCGGCGTCGTCGCGAACCTGGGCGTGCTGGCGACGTTCAAGTACGCGGGCTTCTTCACGAGCTCCGCCACCGACCTGCTGGACTGGCTCGGCCTCGACAGCGGCGGCTCGTCCTACGACGGCCTGCACATCCTGCTGCCGCTCGCGATCAGCTTCTTCACGTTCGAGATGATCAGCGTGCTCGTCGACGTCTACCGCGGCGACGTGCGCGTCGGAGGCTTCCTGCACTTCGCGACGTACAAGGCGTACTTCCCGAAGCTCATCGCCGGCCCGATCACGCGCTTCCGCGAGTTCGCCCCGCAGCTGCACGCCCTCCCCGCGCTGTCGTTCGAGCGCTTCCAGTCGGGGCTCGCGCTGTTCACGCTCGGGCTCGCGAAGAAGCTCGCGATCGCCGACAACCTCGCCGTCCCGGCGAACAAGTTCTTCGCCGACGTCGGCGGCCACACGCCGCAGCAGGCCGCGGTCGGCGTCGTCGCGTTCGGGCTGCAGATCTACTTCGACTTCTCCGCCTACAGCGACATGGCGCGCGGCGTCTCGCGGATGCTCGGCATCGAACTGCCGGTGAACTTCCGCTTCCCGTACGGCTCGAGCAGCCCGTCGGAGTTCTGGACACGCTGGCACATCACGCTGTCGCGCTGGCTGCGCGACTACCTCTACATCCCGCTCGGCGGCAACCGCGGCGGTCGCTTCAACACGTACCGCAACCTCATGCTCACGATGACCATCGGCGGGCTGTGGCACGGCGCGGGCTGGCAGTTCCTCGTGTGGGGCTTCGTGCACGGCGTCTTCCTGACGATCTCGCACCTGCTGCGCGGGCGCTTCGGGCGCCCCTCCGAGGCCCTGCACGTGCTCGGCGGCGTCATCACGATCACGGCGGTCTTCTTCGCCTGGATCTTCTTCCGCGCCACCTCGCTCGGCGAGGCGTTCGACGTCCTCGGCCGGCTCGCCGACCTCCCGGGCGCGGTGACGGCCCCGCAGCTGCTGGCGGGCGCCGTCGGCGTCGTCGCGTTCGTGGTCGCCAACCGCTGGATCCCGCGCCTGGAGGGACCGGCGCGGCGGCTGCTGGCGGCCGGTCCGGGCGCCCGCACCGCCGCGTTCGGCACGGTCACCGCGGTCCTGTGGCTCACCGCGCTCGCGCTCGCGCCGTCGAGCCTGACCCCCTTCGTCTACTTCAAGTTCTGACCGCGGATGCCGACCGGACTCAAGATCGTCGCCTACGTCCTCGCGATCCTCGCGGTCACGGTGGCCGCCGACCGCGTGCTCGCGCAGCGCCTCTACAAGGACCCCGGCCGTCTCGTCCCCGCGTACCGCTCGTTCAACGAGCCGTCGGTCGGCGTCAAGCTGCACGCGCTCGACACGACGAAGGTCTACCTCGACACGCTCGTGCTCGGCAACTCGCGCACGTACGCGGCGGTCAACCCGGCCGTCTTCGACCATCGCCTGTCCGAGCGCGACCGCCCCGTCGCGTCCTTCAACCTCGCCCAGCCGACGGTCGACACGCGCTTCTGGCCGCCGTTCTTCGAGCGCTTCTACGATCGCCGCCCACCGCGCAACGTCCTGCTCGGGATCATGCCGCGCGACATCGACGTCCGCAATCCGGTCGCCGTCGTGCAGGAGGCCGCGTTCCTCGCCAGCCCCGGCTTCGAGAACCGCAACCGCACGCGCGTCTGGAGGGATGCCGAGGAGGGCCTCGCCGACCTCTACTCGATGCGCGGGCGCGGCAACGAGATCCGCCACGCCGGCCCGAAGGCGCTGCTGCGCGGCGACAAGCTCGACCGCCCCGGCTTCCGCCCGCGCGGCGACCGCGGCTGGGCGGTCTTCGACCCGAGCCTCGTGCTGCCGAAGGCCGAGCTGGCGGCGAACGCACGGCGGCTGGCGAACCGCAGCGGCTCGATCCGGCTGCGTGTCGGCGCCTCGCAGCTCGCCGCGATCGTGCGCCTGGATCGCGACGTGCGCTCCAAGGGCGGCTGCCTGACGCTGTTCACGCTGCCGGTCCTCTACGACCGCGAGGAGCTCGGCACGATCGAGGTGCAGCGCGAGTTCGAGCGCGTGCTGCGGGCGTTCGTTCGCGCACACCCGACGGTGGGCCTGCTCGACATCGCCCCGCGGGTGCAGGCCGGCTACGGCGTCGGCGACTTCGCCGACGGCGACCACATGAGCCCGACCGGATCGACGAAGTTCTCCGACCAGCTCGCGGACGCCGTCGCGCCGCGCCTGCGCGGGGGAGGCTGCGGCTCGGGGACGTGACGGACGCCTGTTGGCGCGCAGCGGTTGGCGCCCCCGCCCCGTCCGCTCACGGCCGCGGCGCGCAGCGACCGCGGCGACCACCCCTGATGGCGGCCTTGCCGGTGCCGGGTCAGCCGCTGCGCAGGCCGGCGAGCAGCCGCCCGTCCTGCTCGCCGCGGTATGGGCCACCGCGGGCGTCGCGGTCGCCGGTGAACTGGACGCTGAGGTACGCCTCGGGGTCGGCGATCGCCGCCGCCGGCAGGAGCTCGTCGACGCTCCAGCGTCCGCGCTTCACGCGCGCCGACGAGCGCCACGACGGGACGGCCTTGCCCTCACGCGCATAGCTCAGGCGCAGGCGCACGCTGCCGTCGACGTGCCGATCGAGGGTGCCGGAGACGCGCAGACGCGTGCCGCTCAGCGAGACCGCGGACAGCCGCAGCCGGCTGGGCGCGTCGGCCGCGCGCGCACGCAGGCCGTCGGACAGCACGCGCGCGTCGCCGCCGTAGGTGATGGCGAGCGAGCCCGTGCGACGACGACGCTGCGCCGCCGGCAGGCGCCGCGAGATCCTCAACCGCTTCTCCGTGTGGCGGGCTGCCCCGGCCCCGACCGTGAACGTCGTCCGCCGGCCCGCGGCGTCGAACGCGATGCGCAGGCGCCCCGTCGCGCGACCCGTGATGCCGAGCAGGACCTCGAGGCGCCCGTCGCGGATCTCGGCGCGCTCGATCTTGAGCTTCGCCGGCAGCCGCCGCACCGGCGCCACGGCAGGCGGCGCCACGACCGCCGCCGGCGGCGTCTGCGCCGGTGACGGCGGTGGTCCGCCGCCGTCGTCGCCGGGCGCGGGGAACGCGAGCGGGTACGTCAGCGCCGCCAGCGCGGCCTGACCAGTGGCCGAGAAGTGGAAGTAGTCGATCGTCGAGACATCGCCGGCGGCGAGCGGCCACGCGGTCACGGCCCCGCCGTCGTAGATGCAGCGTGCGTGCAGCGCGCAGACCTCCGCGAGCTGGCCGTCGAGGTCGGCGAGGCGCTGATGCGCGACGGCGCGGCGTTGCGTCACGGCCGGCGCCGCGGACGTCGGATCCCGCAGGAAGACGCCGCACGTGCCCTGCGGACCGTCGGCCGCCCAGACGGCCTTCGCGGTCGCGTCGGCGGCGAAGGCCTCGCGCAGGCGCTCGGGGTCCGGGATGCTCGCGACGAAGATCTGCGCCGCCGGCAGTCCCGAGCTCAGCCGCGTCATCGCCTGGGCGAACTGCGCGCGGAACGTCGCGACGGGCGTCATCGCCGCGAGGCTCTCGCGGCAGACGTCGTTGGTCCCGATCAGGATCGTCACGTACCGCGCGCCCTGCGCGACGGCCAGCGCGGCCTGGCGATCGAGGTCGGCGACCTTGCGCCCGGAGGTCGCGTAGTTGGTCGCGGTGAGCCCGGGCCGGCCGTCGCGCAGGCGCAGGAGGTGGCTGTCGACGGCGGCGCTCGTGCCCGTCGACCACGAGTTCGCGCGGCAGTCGGTCGCGGGGCAGGAATGTAGGGCGACCGTCAGCGAGTCGCCGAGCGCGGCCATCGTGCCGAGGTCGTCGGCCCTGGAGCCGGCGGGCACGAGGACCAGCGACAGCGCCATCAGCGCGGCTGCCGGCGCCAGCACCCGACGCGTCGCGGTCATCTGGGTCCCCGCCGCTTCACGGCATGGCGCTACGCGGCCTGCGCGGCCTCGTACTCCTCGCGGTACTCGTGCCAGAGGTCGGCGTGGTCGGCGTCCTCGCAGCCCGCCAGCCACGGCCCGCCGGAGGTGTAGTGCAGGAGCTTCGTCGGGCCGGTCATGTGGTCGAGCACGTTCCACTCCTCGGAGATGTCGCCGATCTGCTCGTCGGGTATCGCCTCGAAGCGGTGCAGCCAGGCGCCGGTCTGCGTCTCGACGGCCTCCTTCGTCCACGCGCCGAGCTTCGCGCAGTTCATGAGCATCAGGCTCGACCAGTTCTTGCGCGGGTACTGCGTCTGGACCTTGCCGCCCATCTTCACCGTCGCCTCGGGGTTGTAGTCGTGCTGGCGCACGCGCAGCGCGAGGTCGTCCATCGGCAGCGCGAACAGCTCGCTGACATCCCCGAGGGCGAGCATGTCGCCGTCCATGAACAGCGCGATGCCCTCGTAGTCGCACAGCCACGGCACGAGGAAGCGCGTGTACGTGAACGGCGTCGAGGCGAGCGGATCGATCTCACGACCCCAGTCGGGGATCTGCTCCGCGTCGATCGCCCGGATGTCCAGCTCCTGCGTCGTGTGCTTCTGCAGCGAGTAGCGCAGCACCTCGAAGGAGATGTGCTGCGACGGGTCGTAGCCGATGAAGACGCGATGCGGTGAGCTCATCTCGGGGTGGTCCTTTGGATCGAAACCTGGGACCGCGATCGTAGCCGCGGCCGCCCCGATCAGCCGTCGGTCGCCGCGTGCAGCGCGAGGCAGCGGCGCAGCAGCGGCGCGAGCTCGTCGAGCGGCAGCATGCTCGGGCCGTCGCTCGGCGCGCTGTCGGGATCGGGGTGCGTCTCGATGAAGAGCGCGTCGACGCCGCAGGCGACCGCGGCGCGCGCGAGCGGGGCGATGAGGTCGCGCCGGCCGCCCGACGAGCCGCCCGCGCCGCCGGGCGACTGGACGCTGTGCGTCGCGTCGAAGATGACCGGCGCGAACGCGCGCATCGCGACGAGGCCGCGGTAGTCGACGACGAGGTCGTGGTAGCCGAACGTCGTGCCACGCTCCGTCAGCAGCACGCGATCGCCACCCCCGGCGGCGACCTTGTCGACGGCGTAGCGCATGTCGCCGGGCGCGAGGAACTGGCCCTTCTTGACGTTCACGACCTTGCCCGAGGCACCCGCGGCGACGAGCAGGTCGGTCTGGCGGCACAGGAACGCCGGGATCTGCAGGACGTCGACGACCTCGGCGACGCGGTCGACCTGCGACGCGTCGTGGACATCGGTCGTGACCGGCAGGCCGAGCGTGTCGCGGACCTCGGCGAGGATCGCGAGCGCCGCGTCCATCCCGATCGAGCGAAACGACGTCGCCGACGTCCGGTTCGCCTTGTCGAAGCTGCCCTTGAACACCAGCGGCACGGACAGCTCGGCGCAGAGATCGCGCAGGCGCGTCGCGACCGACAGCGCGAGCTCGCGGCTCTCGAGCAGGCAGGGCCCGGCGATCAGCGTCAGGCGGCCGTCCCCCGGCGCCACGCCGGGCGCGATCTCGACGGGCGCGGGCACGGTCACGAAGGCAGGTGCGCGCGGACCGCGTCGTGCAGGCGCAGCAGGCCGACACAGCGCCCGCCGTCGACGACGACCGGCGCGGAGATGAACGCCTTCGGCCGCGTCTCGAGCGCCAGCAGCGCCTGCGAGAGCGGCAGCTCGGGCGACAGCGTCAGCGGGCTCGTCGTCATGACCGCGGCGACGGGCACCTCGGCGATGTTGTCGACCCCGATCAGCAGGCGGCGCACGTCGCCGTCGGTGAGGAAGCCCGCCAGGCCGCCGTCGTCGTCGACGACGCAGACCGCGCCGTAGCCGGTGCGCGTGATCTCGAGGATCGCGTCCTTGAGCGTCGCGAGCGGGCCGACGCTCGGCAGGTCCGTGCCCTGGCACATGACATCGCCGACGCTGAGGCTGAGGCGCGCGCCGAGCGCACCGGCCGGATGCAGGCGCGCGAAGTCGTCGGCGGTGAACCCGCTCGCCCGCATGACCGCCGCGGCGAGCGCGTCGCCGATCGCCGACGCGGCCAGCGCGCTCGCCATCGGCGCGGCGTCGAGCGGGCAGCCCTCGCGCTCGACCGAGACATCCAGCGCGATGTCCGCCTCGCGCGCGATCGGCGAGCCGGGGACGCCGACGATCGCGATCAGGCAGGCCCCGCGCGAGCGCAGGTGCGGCAGCAGGGTCATGAGCTCGCTCGAGGCGCCGCTCTTGGAGAACAGCAGCGCCGTGTCCGACGTGCTGACGACGCCGAGGTCGCCGTGCAGGGAGTCCGAGGCGCTGAGGTACAGCGCGGGCAGGCCGGCCGAGCGCAGCGTCGCGGCCACCTTCTGGGCGATGTGCCCGGACTTGCCGACGCCGAGCGCGAGGATCTTGCCCTCCGTGCTCGCGAGCGCCTCGACGGCCGCCTCGAACGCGTCGCCGAGGCTGTCGTGGAGGCGGTGCAGCGCGGCGATCTCGTCTGCGATCGTGCGCCGTCCGACGTCGCGGTGCAAGCCGCGGCGCGCCGTCGGGACGCCGGGCGCGTCGTCGCGCGCCGACCCGCCGCCCGCCGCGCTTGCGGCGCCGTCGCGCGCCGTCGCGCCGCTCACGCCGGGATCCGTTCGAGGAACGTCGCGCGCACGCGCTCGAGCTGGCCGGGGGTGTCGACCGACGGGCCCTGCGGCGCGACCTCGAAGGAGTGCAGGTGCAGGCCGGCCTCGAGCCAGCGCAGCTGCTCGAGGCGCTCGGTGTCCTCGAGCGGGCTCGGCGGCAGGCCGGCGAAGGCGCGCAGGAAGCCGGAGCCGTAGGCGTACAGCCCGACGTGGCCCCAGAAGCTGGCGACGCTCGGCCAGTGCTCGGCGGCCACGTCGCGCACGTACGGGACCGGGCTGCGCGAGCAGTACAGGACCCTGCCGTCGTGGGCGCGGACGACCTTCACGACGCTCGGGTCCCCGACGTCCTCGGGGCGCGTCATCCGGTAGGCCGGCAACGCGACGTCGGCGCCGCTGGCGACGAGCTCACGCGCGCAGGCGGCGACGATCGCCGGGTCCGTCAGCGGCGCGTCGCCCTGCAGGTTGACCACGACGTCGGCGCCGAGCCGCTCGGCGACGGACGCGATGCGCGCCGTGCCGGACTCCAGCGCGGCGTCGGTCATCAGCACCTCGCCGCCGAAGCCGCGCACCTCGTCGGCGACCTCCTCGTCGTCGGCGAGCACGACGACCCGGCCCACGCCCGCGGCGACCGCGACGTCGTGCGTGCGGTGCAGCATCGTGCGGCCGGCGATGTCCGCGAGCACCTTGCGCGGCAGGCGCGAGGACTGCAGGCGAGCGGGAATCGCGACGATGGTCGCGGGCATCACGTCGTCGATCATATCCGCGGCGCGGACGCCGGCGACGGCGCGAGCACGGCGGACATCGCGGCGATGACCTCGTCCTGCTGGGCCGCGGTGATGTGCGGCCCGATCGGCAGCGACAGCACCTCGTCGGCGAGCCGCTCGGTATTCGGCAGGACGGCGTCGCCGTGACTCGACGCGTAGGCGCCCGTGCGGTGCACGGCGATCGGGTAGTGGCTGATCGTCTGCACCCCATGCTCGGCGAGTGCGGCGTGCAGCCAGTCGCGCTCGGTGTGGCGCACGACGAAGAGATGCCAGACGTGGTCGGCGCCGGCCGCGACCGTGGGGAGCGTCAGCCCGTCGAGCCCGGCGAGCCCGGCGAGGTAGCGCTCGGCCGCCGCGACGCGGCGCCCGTTCCAGTCGTGCAGGCGGCGCAGCTTGATCCGCAGGATCGCGGCCTGCAGCTCGTCCAGGCGCGAGTTGAAGCCGACGAGCTCGTGCTCGTACTTCACGCGCGAGCCGTAGTTGCGCAGCAGCCGGATGCGGGCGGCGAGCTCGCCGTCGTCGGTGACGACGATCCCGCCGTCGCCGAGCGCGCCGAGGTTCTTGCCGGGATAGAACGAGAACGCCGCGCCGTCGCCGAGCGAGCCGGCGGCGCGGCCGTGCAGGCGCGAGCCGTGGGCCTGCGCCGCGTCCTCGAGCAGCTTGAGGTCGTGGCGCCCGGCGATCGCGCGCAGGGCGTCCATGTCGGCCGGCTGGCCGTAGAGGTGCACGGCGACGATCGCCCGCGTACGCGACGTGATCGCGGCCTCGACAAGCGCGGGGTCGAGGTTCGCGGTCGCGAGGTCGACGTCGACCGCCACCGGCCTCGCGCCGGTGTGCGATACGCCGACCCACGTCGCGATGAACGTGTGACCGGGCACGATGACCTCGTCGCCCGGGCCGATGCCGTGCCCGCGCAGCAGCAGGTGCAGCGCATCCAGGCCGCTCGCGACGCCGACGGCGTGGCCGGCGCCGCAGAACGCCGCGAACTCGTGCTCGAAGGACTCGAGCTCGGGGCCGAGCACGGCGCGGCCGGTGCTCGCGACGCGGTGCCACGCGGCGTCGAGCTCGTCGCGCAGCTCGTCGTAGGCGGCGGGGAGGTCGAGGAAGGGAACCATCGCCGCGCCCACGCTATCGGGGACGGCGACGGACCTCCCTTGTACGCGTGGCGCAGATCTCGCGCCTGCACGGCGACCCCGCGGCGGGGAGGGGGTGGTCCGCCGCGGGGTCGTGTGCGCTGCGGCAGCTCGAGTCCGTGGCGGTGGGTGGCAGCCCACCGCCGGGAGCTCAGCCGCCGATCTGGGACGGTCGCGTCCCAAGCTTCACGGTCAGCGTCCGCGAGTCGCCGGAGCGCTGCACGCCGACCTTGACCTCGTCGCCCGGCTTGGCCTTGAGGACGGCCGCGGCGACGTCGTCGGGGCCCGTCACCTTGGTGGAGCCGACCGACAGCAGCCGGTCGCCTGCCCGCAGGCCCGCGTCGTCGGCCGGGCCGCCCGCGACGACGGACGAGACGATCGCGCCCGTGCCGGTGACCGCGGGGCCGGTCGACACGCCGAGGTAGGCGCGCCTGATCGTCTGGCCGGCCTTGAGCTGCGTCAGCACGCTCTTGGCGGTGTCGATCGGGATCGCGAAGCCGACGCCGCTGTTGGACTGCGTCGAGGTCGCGATCTGGGCGTTGATGCCGATGACCTTGCCGCTCGCGTCGAGCAGCGGGCCGCCGGAGTTGCCGGGGTTGATCGCGGCGTCCGTCTGGATGACGCCGTCGATCGGGAAGTTGTTGGGCGCCGTGATCGAGCGGCCGAGCGCGGAGATGACGCCCGTCGTCAGCGTGCCCTCGAGCCGGAACGGGCTGCCGATCGCGATCGCGGGCTGGCCGACCTTGAGGCCCTTGGAGTCGCCCAGCACCACCGGGGTGAGGTTGCGCCCGGACGGGTCGATCTTGACGAGCGCGAGGTCGGTCGACGGGTCGACGCCGACGACCTGCGCGCTGACCGCCGGGCCCTCGCCGAAGTGCACGCGCACGGTCTGCGCGCCGTCGACGACGTGATCGTTGGTGAGGATGTAGCCGTTGCGGTCGAGGACGAAGCCCGAGCCGGTGCCGGAGCCCTGGGCGCTCGTCACGTCGATCGAGACGACGCCGGGGCTGACCCGCGCGTAGAGGTCCGAGACGTCGGTGACGTTGCGCGCCGGAGCGGTGACGTTGCCCGTCGACGTCGTGACGGTCGGGGCCGCCGGCGCCGGGGTGGCGGTTGCTGAGTCGTTGCCGGAGGTCGTGAACGCACCGCCGATCGCGAGGCCCATGAGCGGCAGCGCGATGACCAGGGCGCCGAGCAGTCCGGCGAGGAAGTGTGAGCGGCGGTTAGCGGTGACCATGGTCGTCACTACATCGACTCGCGCTGAAGCGTCCCTCTGGCGAGCGTAAGAAAAACGCGAGAGCGCGCGCCGATCGGGGGCCCTGGCGCCGATACGCTAGGGCGCATGGCCACCGAAGAACGCTTGACCGTCGCCCCGATCGTCGGCCCGGACGATCCGCGCCGCTTCACCGACTCGGGCATCGAGGTCGAGCGTCTGTACTCCGCCGGCGACCTCCCGGACGACCTCGAGCTCGGCGAGCCCGGCGACTTCCCCTACATCCGTGGCGTGCACGAGGAGATGTACCGCTCGCGCAACTGGACGATGCGCCAGTACGCCGGCTACGCGTCCGCGCGCGAGACGAACGAGCGCTACAAGTACCTGCTCAAGAACGGCTCGACCGGCCTGTCGATGGCGTTCGACCTGCCGACCCAGCTCGGCCTCGACTCCGACGACCAGCGCTGCCTCGGCGAGGTCGGCCGCACCGGCGTCGCGATCGACACGATCGACGACATGCGGATGTGCTTCGACGGCATCCCGCTCGACGAGGTCTCGACGTCGATGACGATCAATGCGCCGGCGACCGTGCTGCTGTCGATGTACGCGCTCGTCGGCGAGGAGCAGGGCGTGCCGACGTCGCAGCTGCGCGGCACGACGCAGAACGACATCCTCAAGGAGTACATCGCGCGCGGGAACTTCATCTATCCGCCCGAGGGCTCGATGCGCCTGACGACGGATCTGTTCGCGTACTGCAAGCAGCACGTGCCGAAGTGGAACACGATCTCGATCTCCGGCTATCACTTCCGCGAGAAGGGCTGCTCGGCGGTGCAGGAGATCGCCTTCACGCTGTGCGACGCGATCGCCTACGTCGAGGCCGCGCTGCAGGCGGGGCTCGAGGTCGACGAGTTCGCGCCGCGGCTGGCGTTCTTCTTCAACGGCCACAACAACGTCTTCCAGGAGGTCGCGAAGTTCCGCGCCGCCCGGCGGATGTGGGCGCACATCATGCGCGACCGCTTCGGCGCCAAGGACCCGCGCTCGCTGAAGCTGCGCTTCCACACGCAGACCGGCGGCGTGACGCTGACCGCGCAGCAGCCGCAGAACAACGTCGTGCGGGTCGCGCTGCAGGGCTTCGCGGCGGTCTGCGGCGGGACGCAGTCGCTGCACACCAACGGCTACGACGAGGCGCTCGCGCTGCCGAGCGAGCGCGCGGCGAAGATCGCGCTGCGCACGCAGCAGGTCATCGCGCACGAGTCGGGCGCGACGGACACCGTCGACCCGTTCGCGGGCTCCTACTACGTCGAGGCGCTGACGAACGAGATCGAGTCGCGCGCCTACGAGCTGATCGCGAAGGTCGACGAGCTCGGCGGATCGGTCAACGCGATCGAGTTCATCACGAACGAGATCGACGAGTCCGCGTGGGGCTATCAGGAGCGCTACCGGCTCAAGCAGGACATCGTCGTGGGCGTGAACAAGTACGAGGAGGACTCGATCGAGATCGAGGACATCCTGCGCGTCGACCCCGAGTCCGAGCGCGACCAGCTCGAGCGCCTGGCGGCGTTCAAGGCCGACCGCGACCACGACCTCGTCGCGAAGCGGTTGGACGAGCTGCGCGCGGCCTGCCGCGGAACCGACAACCTCGTCGAGCACATCCGCTCCGCGCTCAAGGACCGCTGCTCGATGGGCGAGGTCTGCGGCGCGATGCGCGACGTCTTCGGGCGCTACAAGCCGCGCGGCTGAGCCGGCGCGCGGTGTGCTCAGCCGAGCGCGCTGAGGACCTGCACCTCGTCGCGGCGGGCCAGCTTCAGCGCTGCCGTGTCGAAGGTCACGAGCCGCGTGTCGTGTCGGCGCGCGAGCGCAACGAGGTGTGCGTCCGTCACGTGGCGGTAGCCCACGAGCGGCGCGATCTCGGGATCGCTGATCGAGACGTCGTCGGCGAGGAAACGATGCGCCTCGTGCGCGCGCAGCGCGCGCAGCACCCCGCGGGCCTGCTCGACGCTGATCGGATGCGGGAGGACGCGCGGGTTCGACGACACGCGAACGAACCCGCTCTCGGTCAGCGGACACGTTGCCCAGCCATCGGCCGCGGACTGCTCGAACCACGCCCGGACCGCCGCGTGATGGACGTGGGCGTCCCAAGCCAGCGCGACGAGCGCGTTCACGTCGAGCAGCGCCACGCCGCGGTCAGTCCTCGTCGAGCGCGCGCCGCACCATCTCGGGCGTGATCGGCGCGCTGCCCGCGGGCAGCCGGATCACAGGCAGCCCACCGTCGACCGCGACCTGGGCGGGCGTCAGCCCGCGCCGTGCCAGCTCGGAGATCACCGAGCCCAGCGAACGGCGCTCGAGCGCGGCCAGCTCGCGCGCCGCGCCGACGACATCGTCGTCGATCTCCAGCGTGGTTCGCATGCGTCGATGCTAACGCATCACCGCATCATCCGGTGAGATCGGCGAATGGGCGACGACCATCGCGCGCTGCCGCGAAGCGCTCGGGAAGTCGCCGTCGAGGTTGGCGCGCCGGAGAGCCGCGGGGCACCGTGGACGTGGCGCGTGCCGCCTCAGCGCCGGTTCACGCGCTCGCAGTTGGCGATCGAGTCGTCCTTGTCGACCTCGACGGTGTCGAAGCCGGGGCCGCAGTCGATCGACGTCGCGCCGCTGGCGTAGGCGTAGATCGTGTCGTTGCCGGGACCGGCGTCGACGTGATTGGGTCCCTTGCCGCGCAGGCGGATCGTGTCGTCGCCGTTGCCGCCGTAGATCGCGTTGCGCCCGGAGCCGCCCTGGAGGAAGTCGTCGCCGTCGTCGCCGCGGATCGTGTTGCGGCCGGGGCTGCCGTAGATGATGTCCGCGCCCGCCCCGCCGAAGAGGCGGTCGAGCGCGTGGCTGAGGTCGTGATGCAGCTGGTTGCCCCAGATGACGTCGGCGCCACCGCGGCCGTAGATGAGGTCCGGGCCGGTGCTGCCGAGCAGCGTGTCGTTGCGGCTCGTACCGCGCTTGGTCGCGCCGGCCTTCGGGCCGAGCCAGGTGATGCCGCGATCGGGGTCGCCGTGCGGGGCGGGCGCGTAGCGGATCGTCTCGCAGCCGATGACGCGCCCGCGGCGGAGCATCTGCGAATCGGAGATGCCGCCCTTGCGATTGCGCGGGTCGAGCACGACCGTGTCGTTGCCCGGTCCGCAGTCGACGAGGTCCTGGCGGCCGCCGTCGTTGGCGTAGATCGTGTCGTCGCCCGCCCCGCCGAAGAGGCGATCGGGCCCGGAGTCGGCATACAGCAGGTCATCGCCGGATCCGCCGAGCAGCGTGTCCGTGCCCGAGCCGCCGTGCAGGACGTCGTCGCCGGGCCCGCCGACGAGGCGGTCCTGCGCGGCCTGGCCATAGAGCAGGTCGTCGCCGGTCGAGCCGTAGAGGCGGTCGTGGCCGAAGCCGCCCACGAGGACGTCGGCGCCGGTGCCGCCGAGCAGCGTGTCGTCGCCGGAGGCCCCGTCGAGCCAGTCGGCGCCGGATTCGCCGACGAGGCGATCCGGCCCGGTGTTGCCGAACAGCTCGTCCGCGCCGCCGCGGCCGAGCAACCGGTCGGCGCCGCCGCCACCCTCGATGAGGTCGCCGCCGGCACGGCCGATCAGCGAATCGGCGCCCGGCCCACCGCGCTTGTGGCGCAGCCGCGACAGCGCCAGCGGCTGCGCGGGCGGGTTGGCGAGCGCGACGTCGTGCCCCGGCGTGACGGTCGGAGGCAGCAGCCGCGCCCCCACCGCCACCGCGGGATCGGGGATCGGCGCCGGCTGCGGCAGCGGCGGCGCCGGCGGAGCGGGCGCCGGTGCGGGCGCGGGGCAGAAGATCAGCAGGGTGCAGGTGCCCGCAAGCGCAGCCGACGGCGCGGCGACGCAGGCCGCCGCGGTCGCGAGCAGGGCGACGATGAGAGCGCGGCGGGGCACCCCCGACCATCGGCATCGCGGCGCGCGGGCTTGAGATCGCGGCCGCGCCGTCTGGCCACACGGCGCGCGATGCCACCGGCGCAAGGCCGCCACGACTGCGCCGATCCCGGAGGTCCGTCGCGCCCGGCGAAGCGACCCGGGTTGACGAGGGTGGGATCGTTTAACTGCGCCTGGCAGGGCGCGCCCGGGCTAGGGGTCCGGTCAGGTTCCGAGGGGGGTTTCACATGACGGGTCTCGTTGCGCGCACTGTCCACGCCGCTCTGATCGCGACGCTGGGCGTCGCCGCGCTCGCCGGCTCGGCGCAGGCCAAGCCCGCCAAGGCGACGAAGCCCACGGGGCTCAAGGTCTACAGCGTCGATGCTCCCAACGGCAAGGCGCGGCGGATGCTCGCGCAACAGGGCTTCGACCTGTCGGAGGTCGGCAAGGCCGGGCGCCTGCAGATCGTCGCCACCGAGGGCAAGGCCAACGGCCTGCGCAAGTTCGGCTTCGACCCGCAGCTCGAGTCCGGCAACGACTTCACGGCGCAGATCAACAGCGACGGCAGCTACGACAACTACCGCCCCTACTTCGATCACACGTACGTCGGGACCGTCGGCAACGTCCCCGGCGGGACGCCGCGCCAGACGCTCTACGAGGAGTACCAGGCGCTCGCCGCCGCGCACCCGAGCATCGTGAAGTTCGAGCAGATCGGCAGCTCGATCAACGGCAAGCCGATCATCGCGCTGCGGATCACGCGCGACGCGCGCATCGCCTCCAACCCCGACGGCTCCCGGCCTGCCGTCCTGTACGCGTCCACCCAGCACGCCCGTGAGTGGATCACGGCCGAGCAGACGCGGCGCCTGGCACACCTGTTCGTCGACAACTACGGCCAGGCCGGCGCGGCGAAGGACACGCAGGGCAACGCCATCGCGGGCCTGACCGCCGCCGAGATCACGGCGCTCGTCAACACGCGCGAGCTCTGGATCCTGCCGATCGCCAACCCGGACGGCTACGACTTCACGTTCACCCCCGGCAACCGCGAGTGGCGCAAGAACCTGCACGACAACAACAACGACGGCCAGATCACGGCCGTCGACGGCGTCGACCCGAACCGCAACTACCCGTCGCACTGGGGCTTCGACAACGAGGGCTCGTCGGCCGACCCGTCGGCGGAGACGTACCGCGGCACCGGCCCGTCGTCCGAGCCCGAGACGCTGGCCTACGACGGCCTGATGAAGCGCGTCGGCTTCGAGTTCCTCATCAACTACCACTCGGCCGCCGAGCTGCTGCTGTACGGCACCGGCTTCCAGGTGCAGACCCGCGCCGAGGACGACCCGATCTACATCGCGCTCGCGGGCACGCTCGCCGATCCGGCGATCGCCGGCAACCCGCCCGGCGCCCCCGACCCGTATCACTCCGAGGTCTCGTCGCTGCTCTACACGACCAACGGCGACACGGACGAGACGGCGCACTCGCTACGCAACACGCTCGCGTTCACGCCGGAGATGGACGTCGCCGATCCGGCCCGCGGGGGCGGCGACTCGGTGTTCGACTTCCAGGACTCCAACGCCGACCTCGAGCAGGCGTTCGAGAAGAACATCCCGTTCGCGCTCGACGTCGCGAAGTCGGCGGCCGATCCGGCCAACCCGGTCTCGCACCTCGGCCGCGAGGCGGCGGCGTTCGAGCTGTTCCCGTTCACCGTCTCCTTCGGCAACCCGCAGAAGGTGCGCGTCAACGTCAAGCGCGAGCTCGGCGCGGTGACGCTGCACTGGAAGATCAACTCGGGCGCCGAGCAGACCGCCACGACGACGCAGTACGGCGGCGGCGTGCGCTACGGCGGCAAGCTCGACATCTACTACCGCGAGATGCGCGGCATGGTCACGGGCACGGCGCCCGGCGACGACGTCACGGTGTGGTTCACCGCCGGCGGCAAGACGTCGCAGTCCTTCGGCTACCACGTGCGCTCGAACACGGGCGCCAAGGTGCTGATCATGGCCGCCGAGGACTACTCCGGAAAGCCCGGCGACGCTGTCGAGTTCCCGGCCTACCCCAGCCGCACGGCGCCCAACTACGTCGACTACTACAAGAACGCCCTGACGGCCGCGGGCATCAGCTACGACGTCTACGACGTCGATGCCGAGAACCGCACGGCGCCCGATCCGATGGGCGTGCTGTCGCACTACGCCGCGATCGTCTGGTACACCGGCAACGACGTGCTGATCCGCGCCGTCGGCGTCCCCGGCGGCACCGGCACGGGCAAGCTCGCCAACGACGAGATCCTCGCGGTACGCGACTACCTCAACGACGGCGGCAAGCTGCTCTACACGGGCCAGAACGCCGCCTTCGGGCAGGTCAACGCGTTCCCGTTCAACGAGCTCGGCGAGCCGCCGTACTGCGACGCGGCGAACCCGGGCAACACGCCGGACTGCATCGCGCTGTCCGACGACTTCCTGCAGTACTGGCTCGGCGCCTTCAAGCACATCGACCTGGCGGCCGAGAAGGCCGACGTGTCGGCGCTGCCGTTCCTCGGCCCGGCGCCGGTCGACGCGTTCACGCTCAACGGCGGGGACTCGGCCGACAACCAGGAGCACACGTACTCGCTCGTCACGACCTCGAGCGTGCTGCCGGTGGCGCAGTTCCCGCAGTTCGACTCCGAGACCGAGGTCACGCTGGACCGCCCGCCGGCATTCGACCCGGTGACGGGCACGCACTACGCGGTGGCGACGAACGACGACAATGGCTGGCAGCGCCTGCGCCGGACGATCGACCTGACCGGCAAGACCAGCGCCGACCTGTCGTTCAAGATGTCCTTCGACACCGAGCCCGACTACGACTACGTCTTCGTCGAGGCCCACCACGTCGGCCAGGACGACTGGACGACGCTGCCCGACGCGAACGGCCACACCTCCGACGACGTCGGCCTGTCGTGCGACATCAACTGGGACACGCTGCACCCGTTCCTCGCGCACTACCAGACGAACACGAACAAGAGCCAGATCCCCGGCGACGAGGACTGTACGCCCGGCGGCACGACCGGCGACTGGAACGCGGCCACCGGCAACTCCGGCGGCTACCAGAGCTGGAAGATCGACCTCAGCGCCTACGCGGGCTCGCAGGTCGAGCTGTCGATCACGTACGCGCAGGACTTCGGCGCCGGCGGCCTCGGCGTGTTCGTCGACGACGCGGCGATCACGAAGGACGGCGTCGTCACGGACTCGACCTCGTTCGAGAGCGACCTCGGCGGCTTCACCGCCGGCCCGCCGCCGCCCGGGTCCGAGGGCGGCACGCAGCAGATGTGGACCTCGCGCACGACGCTCGGCTACAAGGACGGCCCGGGCGTGCAGACGCCGCGCTCGGTCTACTGGGGCTTCGGGTTCGAGGGCGTCACGAGCGACGCCAAGCGCACGCAGCTCATGACCTCGGCGATGGGGCACCTCGGCGTGACCGGGACACCCCCGCCGCCGCCGCCGTCCGCGTATCCCGCGGCGGTGCTCGCCGACAACCCGGCCGGCTACTGGCGGATGGGTGAGGCGTCCGGGACGACGATGGTCGACTCGTCGGCGGCGCACCTCAACAACGGCACCTACCTCAACGGGGTCGCGCTGGGTCAGCTCGGCATGACCACCGGGAACACGGCGGCGAGGTTCGACGGCGTCAACGACTCCGCGCGCGTGCCGCAGTCGGCGTCGCTGAACGTCGGCGGCTCGTTCAGCGCCGAGGCCTGGATCAAGCGCACGACGACCTCCAAGTCCCAGGAGCTCTTCAACAAGGGCGCCAACGGGATCCAGCTCATCGTCATGTCCGCGGGCTCGGGCAACCAGGTCTGGCTACGGCGAGCGGGTGTGGCGACGATCGCCCACTCGACCGTCCCGGTCCCGGCCGATGGTCACTACCACCACATCGTCGCGACGATGGACGGGGCGGGCACGGCGAAGATCTACGTCGACGGCGTGCTGCACAGCGCGCAGGACTCGGCGGTCCAGGCGATCCAGAACACGACGTTCCCGATCACGATGGGATCGTCGGCCAGCGCGGCGTCCAACTACGACGAGTTCGCGTTCTACGGCGGCGTGCTGACGGCGGCCCGCGTCGCCGCTCACTACGCGGCGGCCACCAGCCCGTAGCCGCACTCGGTCAGCGCCGTGGCGCCGTCGGCGGGCTCGTGCTCGCCGGCGGTGCCGGCGCTGTGCCCGCTGTGCCGCGCCGGCAGCGGGCCCCCGTTCAGGCGGCGGGTTCGCTCAGCGCGAGCAGGCGATGTGGTGCGAGATCCGCGGCTCGGCGGCCCCGTCGCCGAGCGTCGTGAGGATCGCCGCGACCGCGCGCTGCTTGGACTCGCCGTAGGACGACGCGGTGGTGTTCCAGCCCGCCAGGTCGGGGCTGTCGGCGGTCCATCCGTCGTCGTGCGAGTTGCAATGCAGGACCCGGATCGTCTGCACTTGAGTCTCCATGTGCCAAGCGTAGCCGAGGCCGATCGCGTGCCCGCGCCAACCGCGGGCGGCGCAACCCGTCGGCAGGACTCCTCGGGGGATGGGCGAACCCCGGAGCCATGGAGCGTTCCTCGGCCGCGCGCCGACTCGTGAAGTCCGCGCCCGAGCTGTGGGCGGAGATCAGCAGCGAGCCCTCGCTGGCTCGCCACCTCGCCGATTTCGGCGAGATCCGCATCACTCGCGTGACACCGGAGACCACCGTTGCCTGGGAGGGCGACCGCGTCAGCGGCACGGTGGAGCTCGCACGGACCGGGCTCGGGACGAAGGTGATCCTGACGGCCACGCCGGCGGCGCAAGCGTCGCCGCCGGCCGCGCGCAGCCCGGCGGACACGGTCGCGATCCTCACGGACGTGCTCGACGTGCTCGGCGACACGCAACCGCCGCGGCGGGCGTGAGCAGCCCCACGGCCTAAGATCGGGCCGTGGTCCGTCTCGTGACGGATCGTCACGAGATCGGTCACCAGTGTCCAAGCGCTCCAAGCCCCCCGAGACCGCCGAGCAGAAGCGCGCCCAGCTCACCGAGCTGCGTGCCGCGGCGGGGCGCATCACCGGCGAGACCGAGCGCAAGCAGCACGACCGCGGCCGCTACACCGCGCGCGAGCGGGTCGAGAAGCTGCTGGATCCCGGCAGCTTCCAGGAGCTCGACACGTTCACGCGCCACCGCACGACGGACTTCGAGATGGACCGGCGCCGGCCGTGGGGCGACGCCGTCGTCACGGGGCACGGCACGATCGACGGCCGCCGCGTGTGCGTGTTCAGTCAGGACTTCACGATCTTCGGCGGCTCGCTCGGCGAGGTCATGGCCGAGAAGATGTGCAAGATCATGGACCTGGCGGCGAAGATCGGCTGCCCCGTCATCGGCATCAACGACTCCGGCGGCGCGCGCATCCAGGAGGGCGTCGTCTCGCTCGGCGCCTACGGCGAGGTCTTCATGCGCAACGTCAACTGCTCGGGCGTCATCCCGCAGATCAGCCTGATCATGGGGCCGTGTGCGGGCGGCGCCGTCTACTCGCCCGCGATCACCGACTTCATCTCGATGGTGAAGGACAGCTCGCACATGTTCATCACGGGGCCCGACGTCATCCGCACCGTCACCGGCGAGGAGGTGGGCTTCGAGGAGCTCGGCGGCGCGATGTCGCACAACAGCGCCTCGGGCGTCGCGCACTTCGCCTGCGAGGACGAGGACCAGTGCCTGGCGGACACGCGCTACCTGCTGAGCTTCCTGCCCTCCAACAACCTCGAGACGGCGCCGCGCGTGATCCCGACCGACGACCCGCTGCGCTGCGACGAAGACCTCGACCACGTCGTGCCGGCACACCCGAACAAGCCGTATGACATGCGCGACGTCGTTCGCCACATCGTCGACGACGGCGAGTTCTACGAGGTCCACGAGCACTACGCGAGAAACATCGTCTGCGGCTTCAGCCGCCTCGACGGCTTCGCGATCGGCGTCGTCGGCAACCAGCCGGCCAGCATGGCCGGGGTGCTCGACATCGACGCGAGCGTCAAGGCGGCGCGCTTCGTGCGCACGTGCGACGCGTTCAACGTCCCGCTGCTGACGTTCGTCGACGTGCCGGGCTTCCTGCCGGGCACGACGCAGGAGTGGGGCGGCATCATCCGCCACGGGGCGAAGCTGCTGTACGCGTTCGCCGAGGCGACGGTCCCGAAGATCACGGTCATCACGCGCAAGGCCTACGGCGGCGCCTACGACGTCATGTCCTCCAAGCACCTCGGCGCCGACTTCAACCTCGCGTGGCCGACGGCGGAGGTCGCGGTCATGGGCCCCGAGGGCGCCGTCGGGATCATCTACAAGCGCGACATCGCCCGCTCGCCGACGCCGGAGGCGCGGCGCGAGAAGCTCGAGGACGACTACCGCGCCCGCTTCGCCAACCCGTACTCGGCCGCCGAGCGCGGCTACGTCGACGACGTCATCGTCCCGCACGAGACGCGCCCGAAGGTCATCGCCGCCCTGCACGCGCTGCAAACCAAGCGCTCGCAGCCGCCGAAGCGCAAGCACGGCAACATCCCGCTGTAGGGCGGGTCCTCAGAGGAGCTTCGCGAGGAATCCCATCGCGCTCGTCGTCACCACGAGCGAAGGCAATCCGGGATCCGCGGTGGTGAGGTCGGCCGGGTCGCGCACGAGCACGATCTGATCGAACAGCGACGGGGGAATCACGGCCTCGTCGTCGCCGAACGTGTAGTAGTAGCTCTCGCCCTCCTGCTTCTCCTTCTCCAGGGTCTGCACGTTGTCGAGCTTCCCGGCCGTCCTCGCTTCGCATTCGCGCGGCAGGTATACGGCGACGACGAAGGGATCCCAGCCCTTCGCGGACTTCTCTGCCCGGGGCACGCCCTTGATCGTTGCGACGGGGATGATGTAGAAGCCGCGGCCCTTGCCCACGCCGTGGCCGCTGTTCACTCGACGGTCCGAGACGCCCTCCGCCATCAGCGGGCCCAGGTTCTCCGCCGTCGTGGCATGCAGTCCGACCAGCGTGTGCTTGGCAAGGCGTCGTCGCAGCGCCTTCACCCTCAGCTCGTACTCCTCCTTGGAGATCAGGCGCCTGAACTCCAGCGGTACCTCGACGTCATCCCACTCCAGCGAGCCCAGCTCCTTCTTGTCCTTCTTGCCCCATTCCCCCATCGGCCAGGCTCGCTCGGCGAGGTTCAGCGGCTTGATGCTCCCGATCCCCACGACGTCACGCACGACATCCCAGACCTCGGGGGGATCGATGAGTCGCTCGCGCGCTTCCAGCACGCCGAGGACCCTTCGCAGCGTGTCCGAGCTCGCGAAGTCCTTCGGCGTCTTGGCCTGGCCGGTCGGGTGGCTGACGAGCCACACCAGCAGGTCCGAGGCCGATCGGATGTCCGTGGTCTCGGCGACGCCGTCGCCGATCCTGATGCTCGGCGCCTTCGGCTCCTCCTCGACGAGGAGCTCGGTGGCCGACTCCTTGACGACGGACTGCGCCGTCGACTGCTCGCTGACCAGGGTCTCCACGCTCGACAGCTCCTCGCCGACGGACTCCGACCTTGACGTCGTCGGCTCGAAGAGGTCGAGCATGCGTGAGCGCGGAGGCTTGCGCAGCCGGTGGCGTTGCCTCTCGATGAGCAGTTGGGCCCTGATGGTGTCCAGGCGCGTCCCGTCCCTGCGATCGAGCAGCCTGAGCGCCAGCGTCAGCCCGTAGTGGTCCACCTTCTTGACCGCGTCCGCGAACTCGATCCACGTTCCGACATCGAAGCCGAACGTGTCGAGGTCCGCGAAGTCGCCCTTCTTCAGCCGCTGGAGGACCGCGTGCCCGGTATGACCGACGTCGCCCCATGGCGGTCGCGCTCCCAGGAGCTGCCCGACCGCCCGGTTGCCGATCGTGCGTTGAAGCTCGCGCACGTGACGCGGGGTCACGGCGCCGTGCAGGGGAACCGTTGCCGGCGCCCGCGATCGCGATACGCGGGCGATCGTCCCTTCGCGGTTGGGTTCGGCGCGCTCGCTGACGGACACAGTGACCTCGGCTTGGACGGCGAAACATGCCTAGTCTAGGTCGCTTGAGGCGTCGCGCACCGAGCCCCGGCCGCATCCCGCTCGCGCTGGCGCTGATCTGCTTCGCCGGCGCGGCGCTGCGCTTCGCGACGCTCGACGTGCAGAGCCTGTGGTACGACGAGGCGGTCACGGCGCACCTGCTGCGCCTGGACCTCGCGGGGATGTGGCACGCGATCCCCGACAGCGAGTCCTCACCGCCGCTGTACTACGTGCTCGCGTGGCTGTGGACGCAGCTCGCCGGCACGGGCGAGGTCGGCATGCGGTCGCTGTCGGCGCTGCTCGGCAGCGCGACGATCCCCGTCGTCTGGGCGCTCGGGCGGCGGCTCGGCGGCGATCGCGCGGGCCTCGTCGCCGCCGCGCTGCTGGCCGTCAACCCGATGCTCGTGTGGTTCAGCCAGGAGGCGCGCGCCTACGCGCTGCTCGCGCTGCTCGCGGCGCTGTCGGCGTTGTTGTGGCTGCGGATGCTGGAACGTCCGTCTACAGCACGAGCCGCGGGCTGGGCGCTCGTCGCCGCGCTCGCGCTCGCCACGCACTACTACGCGATCTTCCTGATCGCGCCGCAGGCCCTGTGGCTGCTCGTCGGTGTGCCCGATTGGCGCGCGCGCGCAGCCGCGCTCGGGCCGCTGGCGGTGGCGGGCGCGGCGCTCGCGCCGCTCGCGCTCGGCCAGCGCGCCAACGACAGCGCGGACTTCATCGGGAAGCTCGGCCTCGCGACCCGGCTCGCGCAGGTGCCCAAGCAGCTGCTCGTCGGCTACGACGCCCCCGCCGAGACGCCGCTCGCCGTGCTGTCGGCGGTCGTGCTCGTCGTCGCGCTGGTCGGGGTCTGGCGGCTTGCCCGCGGTGGCTCGCCGGTCGCGGCGGGCGCCGCGGGCGCGCCCGGCGCCTGCGAGAGCGTGCGGGACGCGCGGGGCGGTGCCGAGGGCATGCCCGCCGTGGACGCGCGGGGCCGTGCCGGGGGCTTGGATGCCGAGGCCCCGCGGGGCGGCGCCGACGACGTGGCTGCCGAGGAGACGCTCGTCGCGCGCGCACCGACGCGCGACTGCTGACCGCCGTCGCCGCCTCCGCGCTGGCGCTGCCCGCGCTCGCCGCGCTCGCCGGGGAGGATCACCTCATCACCCGCAACGTGCTCGCCGTGGCGCCGCTCGGCTGCGCGCTCGCCGGTGCCGGCCTCGCCGCCGTCGCCGCGCGGCGGCCGGGGCTCGGGCGCCCGGCGATCGCAGCCGGCTGCGTGCTCGGGCTCGTCGCGGTCATCGGCGTGGACGCCGACCCGGGCAGCCGGCGCGACGACTGGCGCGGCGCCGTCCGCGCGCTCGGGCACGCGCCGGGCTTGCGCGTCGTCATCGCCTCGCCGGCGTCGGGGGCCGTCGCGCTCGGGTACTACCTGCCGCACGCGCGGCCGCTGGCGGCGTCCGGCGCGGTGGCGCAGGAGATCGACTACCTCGCGATCGGCGAGCGGCGACCAGGCGAGCGCGCACGTCCGCCACGGCCACCGACGGCACCGGTCCCCGTTCCGGGATTCGTTCTCGCCGGGCGCACGGAGGCGACGACGTTCACGGTCCTGCGCCTGCGCGCGAGCGCCCCGCAGCCGGTCGTGCCGGCCGCGGTCGGGGCCGGCCTGGACGGCAACCCGCCGGCCCTGCTCGAGGCCACTCGCTAGACGGATGACCGACCCGCGCGTCAATTGTGACGCCCCCGTCATGTTTAGGGTACGCTGGCGTTCATGGCACGGCCTGCCCGTACGCACGACTTCGATTGGATCGTGGTGGGATCGGGGTTCGGCGGCAGCGTCAGCGCCCTGCGCCTGACCGAGAAGGGCTACCGCGTCGGCATGTTCGAGTCCGGCCGGCGCTTCGCCGACCACGAGTTCCCGAACTCCACCTGGGACCTGCGGCGCTACTTCTTCGCGCCGCGGCTGGGCCTGCGCGGGATCTTCCGGCTGTCGCTCTTCAAGGACGTGACGATCATCAGCGGGGCGGGCGTCGGCGGCGGCAGCCTCGGCTACGCGAACACGCTGTACCGCGCACGCAAGCGCTTCTACGACGACCCGCAGTGGGCGGGCCTCGAGGAGGACTGGGAGGCCGCCCTCGAGCCGCACTACGAGGAGGCCGAGCGGATGCTCGGCGTCGCGACCGTCAGGACCAACGACGACGCCGACGAGCTGCTGCGCCGCTTCGGCGAGCACATCGGCGCGCAGGAGACCTACGCCAAGACACGCGTCGGCGTGTTCTTCGGCGAGCAGGGCGTCACGGTCCCCGACCCGTACTTCGGCGGCGACGGACCGGCGCGCACGGGCTGCGTCGGCTGCGGGCGCTGCATGGTCGGCTGCCCGGTGGGCGCCAAGAACACGCTGCCCAAGAACTACCTCTGGTTCGCCGAGCGCGGCGGCACGCAGGTCATGCCGGAGCGCACCGTCGTCGATGTGCGGCCGATCGGGGCCGGCGACGGATCGGACGGCTACGAGGTCGTCACGCAGCGCACCGGTGCCTGGCTGCGCAAGGATCGCCAGGTCCACACCGCCGCCTCGGTCGTGCTGGCCGGCGGGGCGCTGGGCACGAACAAGCTCCTGCAGCGCTGCCTGCACAACGGGTCGTTGCCGAACGTCTCGTCGCGCGTCGGCGAGCTCGTGCGCACGAACAGCGAGGCGATCCTCGCGGTCACCGCGAAGGACCGCTCGATCGACTACACGAAGCGCGTCGCGATCTCGGGCTCGATCTACCCCGACGCCAACACCCACATCGAAACGGTCAGCTACGGCCGTGCCGGCGACTCGATGAGCCTCCTGCACACGCTGCTCGTCGGCGACGGCTCGCGACTGACGCGGCCGCTCAAGCTGCTCGCGGGCGTACTGCGCCACCCGCTGCGGTTCCTGCGCCTGTTCGACCCCCGCGGATGGTCGCAGCGCACGATCATCCTGCTCGTCATGCAGACGCTCGACAACGCGATCGCGCTGCGCCCGAGGCCGGGCCGCTTCGGCGCGATGCGGCTGCAGACCGAGCAGGATCCCGCGAAGCCGAACCCGACGTTCATCCCCGTCGCCAACGAGGCCGCCGAGTGGATGGCCAAGGAGATCGACGGGGTTCCGCAGAGCTCGCTGCTCGAGGCGATCGCGAACATCCCGACGACCGCCCACATCCTCGGCGGGGTCGTCATCGCGCGCTCACCGCAGGAGGGCGTCGTCGACGCGCGACCACCGCGTCTTCGGCTACGAGAACCTGCTCGTCTGCGACGGCTCGGTCGTGCCGGCGAACGTCGGCGTCAACCCGAGCCTCACGATCACCGCGCTCACGGAGCGCGCGATGAGCTTCGTGCCGGAGGCCGGCGTGCCCGACGAGGTCGGCGACGCCGCCGACCCCGTGCTCGCCGCCTAGCCGCGATCAAACGCTGCGCGAACCGCCGCGCGGAACTAGTCTTGCGCCATGAGGTCGGTTCACACACGCGCGGGCGCCCTGGTGCTGGTCCTCGCGCTGCTCGCCGCGGGCCCCGTGACGAGCAGCGCCGGCGCGGCCGGCGAGCCGCAGATCTCCGGCGGCGCGATCGACGCCACGGACCGCTTCGTCGCGACCTGGGTGCTCGCTCCCGGGACGTCGTTTCAGTCGCTCGAGTTCTCCTCGACGCCGATCCCCAACCCGCTGCTGCCGGCGTCGTTCGCCGGCCGCAACCTCATCGACTCCGTCTGCGCGCCACCGCCCGCGACGTGTGCCGCCGCGCCGACGCTGACCGTCTACCGCGCGACCGATCGTGTCGCGCGCGACCGGCGCTACTACTTCAAGGTCAACGCGCGCGACGCGAAGGGCCGCACGCGGACCTCGCCCGTGTGGGTGCTCGATCGCCGTAAGCCGCTGCGCACCGGTGGCGGCAAGCCGTCCGACGCGCCGACGAACACCCCGGTGCTGGGGCAGCCGTACATCGCGCCGCGCCGCCGGACGATCCCGACGCCGCGACTCGTCCTCCCCGCTCCGCCGTTGACGATCAGCGGGGTGCTGCGCTACGGCGTTCGAGCCCGGGTCCTGTGCCCGAAGGTCGCCTGCTACGCGCTCGTCGGCCTGTCGCTCGGCAAGACGGCGCTCGTCTTCTCCGACACGACGATCCGCCCCGGCGGCCGCGCCACGTTCGCGCTGCGCCCGCGTCCGTCACGCAAGGCGCGGCTGGCGCGGCGCAAGCGGGCGAAGCTCACGGTCCGGGCAGAGATCGTCCAGCCCGGCGGCAAGACCACGAACATCACGAAGAGCCTCCGCGTCCGCCGCTGACCTTGTCGCCGCCCGTCTGTCACTAGCCCTCAGGGCTGGCGGGCGGTACGCTTTCACCGTCCCGAATCACACTTAATTGGCTCGCTCCGTCCAGAGCGGGCCTGCCTTTGGGGAGGCGCTATGAGCAAAGAGGACTTCGACGCCATCGACACCGACGGTGACGGTTTCATCACGGCGAGCGAGCTGCTGAGAGCGATTGCCGACAAGCCGAACGCCTCGGCCCAGGACATGGCCACGGTCGTGACGATGGCCGACGAGAACGGCGACAACAAGATCTCCCTCCAGGAGTACGAGAAGTTCGTGGCCTAGGCCTCGAGGACCCGGCGGCCATCCACCGCGCCGCTGAGATGAAGGCCGCACGCGACATCGGTCGCGCGCGGCCGTTGCCTATCGATGCGTTGAAAGTGGGGAAGCGACGTGGCTGATTTTGCATTCACCGACTACTCGGGCAAGGAGTTCGTGATCCGGCTCACCAACGAGGCTCGGATCGACCAGGCTCGCAAGATCCTGTCGGGCGAGGAGACGATGTCGATCCACGTCATGGGCCGCATCAGGAAGCAGACGGTCGACTACAACCCGGAGTGGAGCTTCCACTACGACCCCGACACCATCACGTTCTTCACGATGGCGATCGAGGTCTGCGACTCGTCCATCATGTACCTCGAAGACCACCTCGACGAGGCCTGCGGAGCGTTCCTGCCGGGCTGCTTCTGGTGTCCGTGGAGCTCGCGGCTGACGCGCGAGGTGCAGGCCTGATCGAGCCTCAGAGCCGCAGCGTGCCCGCCGTGACGCGGCCGGCGCGGGCGGCCTGCAGCGCGGCGATCGAGACGGCGAGATCCTGGATCGCGAGGCCCGTCGAGTCGAACATCGAGCTCGCGCCGGGGTCGCGGCGACCCGCGCGGTCCTCTCGCGCGAGGACCGCGCCGAGCGCCGTGACCCGCGTGCGCCCGACGAGGCCGGCCGCGACGGCGCCGGCGAGCTCGCCGCCATGCGAGGCCTGCTCCCACTCGTCGCAGTACAAGTCGCACGCGGCGACCGCGGCGAGGCTCGCCTCGGCCTTGCCCGAGCCGTCGGCACCGAGCATGTTCAGATGCTGGCCGGCGCGCAGGTCGGCCAGGTCGACGACGACCTCGGCGCCCGGCGTGACGCAGCAGACGACGTCGCAGGCGAGCGCCGCGGCGCGGTCTCCGGCGCTCCAGTCAAGCTCGGCGGCGAGCGCCTCCGCGGCGCCGGCGCGCCGATCGCAGCACACCCCCGGGCCGTAGCCGGCGGCGGCCATGCAGCGTGCGACCCACGCGCCGTTGAGGCCACAGCCGACGATCCCGACGGTCTGCGAATCCGCGCGGGCGAGCGCGAGCGACGCGACGGCGGCGACGGCGCCGGTGCGCAGCGCGGTCACGGCCGGTGCGTCGAGCAGCGCCAGCGGGAGCCCCGTCTCCGCGTCGGACAGGCAGACGACGCCGTTGACGGTCGGCATCCCCTTCGCGAGGTTGCCGGGAAACGACGTGATCCACTTCAACAGCGCAAAGCCGCCGCCGAGGGCGGGCATCGCGCGGAAGTCCCCGTACGGCGGGCTCTGGACGTAGACCTTCGAAGGCATCGTCCACTCGCCGGCGTGGTGGCGCTCGAACGCCTCGCGCGTGGCCTCGATCGCGTCCCGCGCGGAGACCGCGGCGAGGACGGTCGCGTGGTCGAGGACGGCGAGCTCGGGCACGCGGCGGAGGCTATAGGGGTCCCGCCGCGGACGACCTCGCTGTGCGGCGCGAACACCGAGATGAACAAATCCATGAATCAGGACTGGAATTAGGCTGTATAGTCCCCGCGACCTTGCACGCCACCCCGGAGTCCTGACCCCATGGAGCCCAGCTCGACCAACGGCCGCCAGGGAACGCTCGAGAACCCCGAGGTTCGAGAGGACGTCCCCGGCCACATCATCCCGATCATCCAGCGCGAGTTCGACGACTTCGACACGGAGTCCCAGCGCTTCCTGCGCGGTGACATCGAGGAGACGGAGTTCATCAAGTTCCGCCTCAAGCAGGGCGTCTATGGCCAGCGCCAGGCCGCCGTGCAGATGATCCGCGTGAAGCTCCCCTGGGGCGGCATCACGCCCGACCAGCTCGACGCCTTCGCGACCGTCGTCGAGAAGTACGTGCCGCTGAACAAGGGCCACATCACGACGCGTCAGAACATCCAGCTGCACCACGTGCCGCTGCCCGACGCCGCCGCCGCGATCCGGGAGCTGTCGGACGCGGGCCTGTCCTCGCGCGAGGGCTGCGGCAACACGGTGCGCAACGTCACCGGCGACCCGTGGGCCGGCGTCGCGCACGACGAGGTCTTCGACCTGACCCCGTACGCGGGCGCCTACGTGCGCTACTTCGTGCGCCACCCGACGACGCAGATGATGCCGCGCAAGATCAAGACCGCGTTCGAGGGCGCGCCGTCGTCCGACCGCTCGCTGACGGGCATCCACGACATCGCCTTCCTCGCCCGCGAGCGCGACGGCGTCCGGGGCGTCGAGGTCCGCGTCGGCGGCGGCACGTCGATCATGCCGCGCGTCGCCCCCACGCTGTACGAGTTCGTCGGGCTCGACGACGGCGCGTACCTCAAGGTCGCCGAGGCGTGCTTCCGGATCTTCGACCGCACGGACTTCCTGCGCGTCAACCGCGCCCGGGCCCGGATCAAGGTGCTCGTCGACAAGGTCGGCATCGACGCGTTCCGCGCGATGGTCGACGAGGAGCTCGCGGGCGACTGGGTCGCCGAGCGCGACTTCGACGTCGCAGGCCTGCGCTTCGACGTCGACGAGGAGGCGCTCGCGCCCGCGCCGCCGCTGTCGTACTCGTCGCCCAACGGCGACCTGTCGGAGTTCCAGCTCTTCGAGGCCGCCAACGTGCAGCCCCAGCGCCAGGAGGGCTTCTCGACGGTCCATGTCAAGGTCACCCGCGGCGACCTGACCCCGGAGCAGTTCCGGGGGATCGCGGAGATCATGCGCGAGTACTCGGGCGGCTTCATGCGCACGACCGTGCACCAGAACTTCCTCCTGCGCTGGGTGCGCGACGAGACGGTCTACGAGGTGTGGCAGGCGCTGTCGGCGCTCGGCCTCGCGGGCGTCGGCCCGGACCGCATCACCGACGTCGTCTCGTGCCCGGGCACGGACTCCTGCAAGCTCGGCATCACCGCCTCGATGGGGCTGAACGCCGCGCTCCAGGCGCGCCTGGAGGAGATGCGGATCAGCGATCCCCTGACCCGAGCGATCCACATCAAGATGAGCGGCTGCCCGAACGGCTGCAGCCAGCACCACATCGCGAACATCGGCTTCTACGGCGCGTCGATCAAGGTCGGCAAGCACACGATCCCGGCCTACGTCGTGCACATCGCCGGCAACTTCGAGGGCGGCGAGATCGTCTACGGGACGCGCCTCAAGGTGCGCCTGCCCGCCAAGCGCATCCCCGACGCCGTCGAGCGCTGGCTGCGCTGGTACGAGGCCGAGCGCTCCGATGGCGAGGCGTTCAACGACTTCGCGACGCGGGTCGGGGCGAAGGCGTTCGAGGATCTCGTCCGTGAGCTGTCGCTGCCGGTCGAGTTCGGCGTCGAGACGATGAACACGTTCATCGACTGGAACCGCGACGTGCCGTTCGTCGTCGCGCGTGGCGAGGGCGAGTGCGCGGTCTAAGGCCCGATCCCCCGAATCTCGCGGCGGCCCGCCCACGTGAGCACTTCGCCAGGTCGCTCACCGAGACCCTGCGGCTGGCGGCGGCCCACGAACGGCTCGTCCTGCTGTGCTCGTTTCAGAAGGAGGAGTCGGTCATCCTCGACGAGCTGCTGGCGCTCGCGGGCGGGTGGGAACGGATTCGCGTCGTGACGATCGACACCGGCGTCCTGTTTCCCGAGACGCTCGAGACGTGGCGCGCGTTCGAGCGGCGCTTCGGCGTGCGCGTCGAGGTCGAGGAGGCGTTCGGGACGCCGCCGTGGAGCGGCCCCGAGCATTGCTGCGGGCCGCAGAAGATCGCCGCGCTGAACCGCGCGCTCGCGGGCGCCGACGCCTGGATCACCGGCCTGCGCCGCGAGCAGGGACCGACGCGCGCGGACACCCAGTGCGTCGAGGCCGACGCCAAGCGCGCAGGGATCGCGAAGTACAGCCCGCTCGCGCACTGGACCGAGCGCGACCTGTGGGACCGCATCAGCGAGCGCGGCCTGCCCTACCACCCACTGCACGACGCAGGCTACGAGTCGATCGGCTGCGCGCCGTGCACGAACCCGGGCAGCGGCCGCGACGGGCGCTGGGCCGGCACCGACAAGACCGAGTGCGGGCTGCACGTCTGATGCGCGAGGTCATCTGATGGACCCGATGGTCATCGCCTTCGGCTTCGGCGTCGGCATCCTCATCGGCCTGACCGGGATCGGCGGCGGCTCGCTCATGACGCCGCTGCTCGTCCTCTTCGCCGGTGTGTCGCCCGTCGTCGCGATCGGCACCGACCTCGCCTACGGCGCGATCACGAAGACGCTCGGCGGCTGGCGCCACCTGCGCAAGGGCACCGTCGACCTCGGCGTGTCGAAGTGGCTTGCCGTCGGCAGCGTGCCCGGCGCGCTGCTGGGCGTGTGGCTGCTCGAGCGCCTGCAGGCGGCTTACGGCACGTCCTTCCAGCCGGTCCTGCTCGGCGCGATCGCCGCGGCGCTGCTGATCGTCGCGCTGACGATCCTCGGGCGCGCGCTGTTCATGCCCAAGCTCGTCGCCCGCGAGGTCGAGTCGATCGAGCAGACACGGCGCACGAAGCTGACCGCGATCGCCATCGGCGCGTTCCTAGGCCTGATCCTGGGCGTGACGTCGGTCGGCAGCGGCGCGCTCATCGGCCTCGCGCTGATCCTCGTCTTCAAGCTGACGCCGCACCGCGTCGTCGGCACCGACGTCTTCCACGCCGCGATCCTGCTGTGGGCCGCCGGCCTCGCGCACCTCGTCAGCGGCAACGTCGACTTCGTGCTGATGGGGACGATCCTCGCCGGCTCGCTGCCCGGCGTGCTCGTCGGGACGAGCCTCATCGATCGCGTTGCCGGCGATCGTCCTGCGCCCGGCGCTCGGCTGCGTGCTGCTCGGCTCCGCGCTCGGCGTGCTGTCGAAGGCGGGCCTCGCGGTGCCCCCGACGGCGCTCGTCGGCGTGCCGGTCGCGGTCGGCCTGTTCGCGTGGCTGCTGACCCGCGAGCGCGGGCGGCGCAGCATGCGCGCGGCCGAGGCGAAGCCGGTGGCGGCATGACCGCGCGGCTCACCCACCTGCAGGAGCTCGAGTCCGAGGCGATCCACGTCATGCGCGAGGTCGCGGCCGAGCTGTCGCGCCCCGTGCTGCTGTTCAGCGGCGGCAAGGACTCGATCGTGCTGCTGCGCCTGGCGGAGAAGGCGTTCCGGCCGGGGCGCTTCCCGTTTCCCTTGATGCACGTCGACACCGGCCACAACTTCCCCGAGGTCATCGCGTTCCGCGACCGCCGCGTGGCGGAGCTCGGCGAGCGGCTCGTCGTCGCGTCGGTGCAGGCGTCGATCGACGCCGGCCGCGTGCGCGAGGAGACAGGCCCCCGGGCGTCGCGCAACCGCCTCCAGACGACGACGCTGCTCGATGCGATCGAGGAGCACGGCTTCGACGCCGCGTTCGGCGGCGCGCGCCGCGACGAGGAGCGCGCGCGGGCGAAGGAGCGGATCTTCTCGTTCCGCGACGACTTCGGCGGCTGGGATCCGAAGAACCAGCGCCCCGAGCTGTGGAGCATCTACAACGGGCGCATCAGCCGCGGCGAGAGCGTGCGCGTGTTCCCGATCTCAAACTGGACCGAGCTCGACGTGTGGGAGTACATCGCCGAGGAAGAGCTCGAGGTGCCCGCGATGTACTTCGCCCACGAGCGCGAGGTGTTCGCCCGCGACGGGATGCTGTACGCCGTCTCCGAGCACGTGTCGCTGCAGGACGGCGAGCTGCCGTTCACGACCTCCGTGCGCTACCGGACCGTCGGCGACATGAGCTGCACCGGCGCGGTCGAGTCGACCGCCGCCGACCTCGGCTCGGTCGTCGCCGAGATCGCCCAGACGCGGATCACCGAGCGTGGAGAGACGCGCGCGGACGACCGCGTCAGCGAGGCCGCGATGGAGGACCGCAAGGTCGCGGGGTATTTCTAGTGAGCCTCGCTGCCGCAGACCTCATGCGCCTCGCGACGGCCGGCTCCGTCGATGACGGTAAGTCGACGCTCATCGGGCGGTTGCTGTTTGATTCGAAGCAGGTCCTGACCGACCAGCTCGAGCACGTCGAGGAGGCGTCGCGGCGGCGCGGCGGCGACGGCGACGTCGACCTCTCGCTGCTCGTCGACGGTCTGCGCGCCGAGCGCGAGCAGGGCATCACGATCGACGTCGCCTACCGCTACTTCGCGACCGCGCGGCGGACGTTCATCATCGCCGACACCCCCGGCCACGTGCAGTACACGCGCAACATGGTCACGGGCGCATCGACGGCCGACCTCGCGGTGATCCTCGTCGACGCGCGCAAGGGCGTGCTGGAGCAGTCCAAGCGCCACGCGTACATCTCGTCGCTGCTCGGGATCGGGCACATGGCCGTCGCCGTCAACAAGATGGACCTCGTCGACTTCTCCGAGGACGTCTTCGACGAGATCGTGCGCGAGTTCTCGGAGTTCGCGCGCGGGCTGACGGGGGTCCGCGACATCGCCTACCTGCCGATCAGCGCCAAGCACGGCGACAACGTCGTCGAGCGCTCCGAGCGGATGCCGTGGTACGGCGGCGTGCCGTTGCTGTCGCATCTGGAGAGCGTGCAGGTCGCCGACGACCGCAACCTCGACGAGGTCCGCTTCCCCGTCCAGTGGGTCATCCGCGACCACGACACCGACTACCGCGGCTACGCCGGTCGCGTCGCTGGCGGCGATCATGCGCCCCGGCGACGAGGTCCAGGTCCTGCCGTCGGGCGCGCGCGCCCGGATCGCTCGGATCGACACCTTCGACGGGCCGGTCGAGGAGGCGTTCGCCCCGATGTCGGTGACGCTACTGCTCGACACCGAGATCGACATCTCGCGCGGCGACCTCATCTGCGGGGTCGACGGCGCGCCGTCGCTGGAGCGCGAGGTCGAGGCCACGATCTGCTGGATGACCGACGCGCCGCTGCGCGCCGGCGGCCGCTACGCGATCAAGCACTCCACGCACGCGGCCCGCGCGATCGTCGACGAGGTCGTCGACCGCGTCGACGTCCACACGCTGACGCCCGACCCCGGCGCCGATTCGCTGGCGTTGAACGACATCGGCCGCGTGCGCCTGCGCACGTCCAAGCCGCTGGCGTTCGACCCCTACTCACGTAACCGTGCCACCGGCGCGTTCATCCTCATCGACGAGGCCACGAACGACACCGTCGGTGCGGGCATGATCTGCTGACGCGACACACCCGGTGACGGCCTTGCGTCCCGACCACTGCTGTGGGATGGTCGCGCGATAGGCGGCGCAACATCGTCAAGGGGACTCACATGCGCAACGCGATCACGCTCACCTGTCCACACGCAGGTGCTGGCCGAGCGCACTCGCGTTCGTGCGTGACGTCACGCGGTCGATCGCTGATCGCGTTCATGGTGCTGGCGGCGGTAGCGCTGCTGGGCAGCGTCGCGGTGAGCGACGCCGCCGCGGCGCCCGGTGATCTGACCCAGAAGGCCGGGCTCGCGGGCTGCATCTCAGACACCGGCAGCAGCGGCGACTGCACCGACGGCAAAGGCCTCGACGTGGCCTACTCGGTGAGCGTCAGCCCCGACGGCAAGAGCGTCTACGCCGCATCGTTCGTCGGTGATGCGGTGGCGGTGTTCGACCGTGCCGCCGACGGCACGCTGACCCAGAAGGCCGGGCTCGCGGGCTGCATCTCAGAGACCGGCAGCGGCGGCGACTGCACCGACGGCAAAGGCCTCGACGGCGCCTTCTCGGTGACCGTCAGCCCCGACGGCAAGAGCGTCTACGCCGCATCGTTCGTCGGTGATGCGGTGGCGGTGTTCGACCGTGCCGCCGATGGCACGCTGACCCAGAAGGCCGGGCTCGCGGGCTGCATCTCAGAGACCGGCAGCGGCGGCGACTGCACCGACGGCAAAGGCCTCGGCGGCGCCTTCTCGGTGACCGTCAGCCCCGACGGCACAAGCGTCTACGCCGCATCGGACGTCAGCAGTGCGGTGGCGGTGTTCGACCGTGCCGCCGACGGCACGCTGACCCAGAAGGCCGGGCTCGCCGGCTGCATCTCAGAGACCGGCAGCAGCGGCGACTGCACCGACGGCAAAGGCCTCGACGGCGCCATCTCGGTGACCGTCAGCCCCGACGGCACAAGCGTCTACGCCGCATCGGTCATCAGCTTTGCGGTGGCGGTGTTCGACCGTGCCGCCAACGGCACGCTGACCCAGAAGGCCGGGCTCGCCGGCTGCATCTCAGAGACCGGCAGCGGCGGCGACTGCACCGACGGCAAAGGCCTCATCGGCGCCGACTCGGTGACCGTCAGCCCCGACGGCAAGAGCGTCTACGCCGCATCGTTCTACGATGATGCGGTGGCGGTGTTCGACCGTGCCGCCGACGGCACGCTGACCCAGAAGGCCGGGCTCGCCGGCTGCATCTCAGAGACCGGCAGCAGCGGCGACTGCACCGACGGCAAAGGCCTCGACGGCGCCGACTCGGTGACCGTCAGCCCCGACGGCACAAGCGTCTACGCCGCATCGGACGTCAGCAATGCGGTGGCGGTCTTCGACCGTGCCGCCAACGGCACGCTGACCCAGAAGGCCGGGCTCGCGGGCTGCATCTCCTACACCGGCAGCGGCGGCGACTGCACCGACGGCAAAGGCCTCATCGGCGCCGCCTCGGTGACCGTCAGCCCCGACGGCACAAGCGTCTACGCCGCGTCGCGCAACAGCAGTGCGGTGGCGGTGTTCGACCGCGAAGCGCCCGCGCCGGCGTCCTCCTACGCCGACGTCGTGCTCGCCGACACGCCGGCCGGGTACTGGCGCTTCGGCGAGCCGTCGGGCACGGCCCTGCTTGACAGCTCCCCGAACCACAACAACGGCACGTATCTCGGCGGTGTCGCGCTCGGCGCCCCGGGAGCGCTGACTGCCAGCGGCGACCTGAATACCGCCGCGACCTATGACGGCGTCAACGACACCGGCCGCGTGCCGGACTCCGCGACCCTGCACGTCGGCAGCTCGTTCACGATCGAGGGCTGGGTCAGCCGTGGATCGACCGCCAAGAGCTATGAGCTGTTCAACAAAGGCGCCAACGGCATCCAGCTCTCACTGATGAACGCGGGCTCGGGCAACAAGCTGTTCCTGCGCAAGGCCAACGTCACGACGATCGCGCAGTCCAGCATCGGCATCCTCGCCAACGGCTATCACTACGTCGTGGCGACGATGAACGGCGCCGGCACCGCCAGGATCTACATCGACGGCGTCGACGTCACGACATCCGTCTCGGCCGTGCAGGCGATCGCGGACACCGCGTTCCCGCTCACGTTCGGCAACGCAGCGGGCGCGCCGGCGAAGTTCGACGAGTTCGCGCTCTATGACAGCGTCCTCACACCCGCACAGATCACCGCGCACTACAACGCCGCGCTCTGACCCGACGATGAAGCATCGGCGGCGCCGCCCCGAGAGGGCGGCGCCGTGGGCGCCCACCGGCTGCGCTCGCTCGGACGTCTCGTCGAGCTGACGCAGGACGTCGGGGCCACGTTGACACACCGCGATAACTAGTCGTACTTCTAGTCATGGTTGCCCGAAGCGCAGACCAGGTCTCTCTCGCCGATGCCAAGAGCCGGCTCTCGGAGGTCATCGACGGCGTGCAGGCCGAACATCGCCGGGTGGTGATCACGCGTCACGGCAAGCCGGCCGCGGTCCTGCTCGCGCCAGAGGACCTCGAGGCGCTCGAGGAGACGCTCGACCTACTGGCGGACCCCGAGGCGCGCGACTCGCTACATCGCGCCGTCGAGCAGATCCAGCACGCAGACGTGACCTACCTGAGCCACGACGAGGCTCTGTCGCGCTGGACTGGTGCCTGACCCCGACCGGGTGGGCTGGGCGCCCGAGGCAAGCCGCCAGATGGATCGGCTCGCCCGCCTGTCGCCGAAGACCGTGGGCCCGATCGTCGAGTTCTGCTACGGACGGCTCGCCGCCAACCCCGCCCGCCTCGGCAGACCCCTGCAACGCGAGCTCGCCGAACTTCACAGCGCAAGGGTCGGCCCCTACCGAGTGGTGTGCCGCATCGACGAAGCCGGTCGCGCGGTCGTCGTCGCACGGGTCGAGCACCGCGGCGACGTCTACCGCGCTCGGTAGCCCTCGTAGAAGATTCAGCGACGGTCGTCGATGGGGATCCGGCCGCCCAGAATTGGATGGTCGGCGCCGGCCGGCCGTCGTAGCGTGCGCCACATGGAGCCGGGGTCTGCGATCTGCTGCCGGGTCTGTGGACAGTCCGCATCGCCAGATGCACGGTTCTGCCGTCGCTGCGGAGCCCGCCTCCCGTGTCCCCCACCCGACGCGCTACGCCGCGATCGAGACGATGACGAGCGCAAGGCGCCCGACGACGACGATCAGTAAAAGGGGGTGATGGCTTGACCCCACAGGACGGCGGGAACGTGGAGCTGCCGCGTTGCCGGCGCGCCAGCGCATAGCATCGCCCCGGTGGCGGTCGAGCGGCCTGAGCCTGGAACCTTCCTCGCGTTGCTCTCGGACGACGATCGCGAGGCGCTGCTCACGGGTGGCGGGCCCCGCAGGTTCGCCCGCGGGGAGGGCCTGATGTACGCGGGGGAGCCGGGGGACCGCGTCCTGATCCTGCTCTCCGGGCATGTGAAGGCGAGCGACGTCGACTCGCGCGGTCGCGAGATGGTGCTCAGCTTTCGCGGGCCCGGCGATGTCCTGGGCGAGCTCACGTTCACCCACGCCGAACCGCGGTCGAGCAACGTCACGGCCATCGAGCCCGTCGAGGCCCGGGCGATCGCCGCCTCCGAGTTTCGCGACTATCTCCTGCGCAGACCGACCGCCGCGCTGACCCTCATCGACGTGCTCAGCCGGCGCTTTCGCGACGCCAACAGCAAGCGCGTCCAGTTCGGCGACCTCGACACGGTCGGCCGCGTCTGCGCGCGGCTGACCGAGCTGTGCCAGCGCTACGGCGAGCACACGGAGACAGGGATCCAGATCGGGCTCCCGCTCACGCAGGAGGACCTCGGAAGCTGGACCGCGTCCTCGCGCGCCGGCGTCGCCGGCGCGCTGCGCACGATGCGCGATCTGGGCTGGATCACGACCGACCGGCGGCGCATCATGGTGCTCGACCTCGACGCCCTCACGCGACGCGCCGGGTGAGCGACATCGCCGGGCCGAGACGCTGCGCCGGTTGCGGGCACCGCACGTCCGCGCGGGCTCGGTTCTGCGAGCAGTGCGGCGCCGCGCTGACGCCGAGCGCCAAGCCGTTGCGCGCACCGAGCTCGCTCGAGGCCAAGATCCTCCGCCAGCGCGCGCGGATCGAGGGCGAACGCAAGCAGGTCACCGTGATGTACACCGACATCGTCGGCTCGATGCTGCTCACGAGCTCACTGGAAGGTGAGCGCTGGGGTGCCGTCCTGGATCGCTTCCTGGCGATCGCCGCGGGCGCGGTACACGCGCTGGAGGGGACCGTCAACCAGTTCACCGGTGACGGCCTGATGGCCGTCTTCGGAGCGCCGCTTGCGCACGAGGACCACGCGCGGCGGGCCTGCCTTGCGGTACTGGCGCTGCAACGCGAGGTGGCGGAGTTCGCGCGGGAGCTGGCGCGGACGGATGGGGTGCAGTTCGCGGTCCGCTGCGGGCTGAACTCGGGCGAGGTGATCGTCGGCTCGATCGGCGACGACGTGCACATGGACTTCGTCCCGATCGGCACGACGACCGCGCTCGGCAAGCGCATCGAGTCGCTCGCGCCGGCGGGGTCGACGGCGATCAGCGCGTCCACGGCCGCCCTGATCGCAGGTGAGTTCGAGCTGCGCGAGCTCGGCGAGTTCGAGCTCAAGGGCGCCGGGGCCCGCCAGCGCGTGCTGGAGCTGGTCGGCCCCGGCCCGGCGCAGACGCGGCTGGCGGCGGCCGCCGCAACGCGCGGGCTGTCGCGGTTCGTCGGTCGCGATCCGGAGCTCGCGGAGCTCCAGGACGCGCTCGAGCTCGCGCTGAGCGGCGCGGGACGCGCGGTCGGGATCGTCGGCGACGCGGGCGTGGGCAAGAGTCGTCTCGTGCACGAGTTCGTCGCCGGATGCGTCGCGCGCGGGCTCACGGTCCACGCGACATCGTGTGTCGCTCACGGTCGCTACGTCCCGTTCCTGCCGATGCTCGCGCTGTGCCGCCATTGCTTCGGCATCGACGAGCGCGACCCGCCCGAGCTCGCGCGTGAGCGGATCCGGGCCGCGCTGCCGGCCCTCGATCCGGCGTTCGCGGCCGACGTGCCGCTGCTGCTGGACTTCCTCGGCATCGCGGACCGCGAGCGGCCGCTCGCGGTGCTGGATCCCGAAGCGAGCCGGGACCGGCTCCTCGCAGTCGTGGCGAGTGCCCTCGCCCCGCGCGGCCGCGACGAGGCTGCGGTGCTCGTGGTGGAGGACCTGCAATGGCTCGACGACGCCAGCGCCGCGGTGCTGGAGGAGCTCGTGGCGGCGGTCGTCGGCACCCGCACGGTCATCATCGGCACGTACCGGCCCGAGTACACCACGGCGTGGATGCACCGGGCGCCGCACGGCCAGCTCGTGCTCGGTCCGCTGGACGGCGACGCGATCGACGACCTGCTCACCGAACTGCTCGGACGCGACGGCTCGCTCGACGGGCTCGCGGCGCTGATCGAGGCGCGCGCCGGCGGCAACCCGTTCTTCGTCGAGGAGATCGTCCAGGCGCTCGCCGAGAGGGGCCACCTCGACGGCGACCGCGGGAGCCATCGGCTCGCGGCCGAGCTCGGAGACGTCGTCCTGCCCGCGACCGTCCAGGCGGCGCTGGCGGCGCGCATCGACCGCTTGCCCGCGGCCGAGAAGGCGCTCGTGCAGACGATGTCGGTGATCGGCAACGAGATTCCCGGTGCGCTGCTGAGGGAGGTCTCCGATCTCGACGAGCGCCGGCTGGCCGAAGCGGTGCAGGTGCTCGCACGCGCCCAGTGGGTCATTCCTCGCGACGTGAGCGGCAGCCGCGAGTACGTCTTCAAGCACCCGCTGACGCGGGAGGTCGCCTACGGATCCCAGCTCTCACGACGGCGAGAGCGCGCGCACGACGCGGTCGCCGCCGCGATCGAACGCACCTACCCCGACGGGCTCGACGAACGTGCCGCCCTCCTGGCCCACCACTGCGAGGCCTCCGGCGACACGCTCGAGGCGGCCGGCTGGCACGTGCGCGCCGCCGCCTGGACGCAGGTCACGTCCCCGGCGGACGGCATGCGCCACTGGCGCCGCGTCCGCCACCTGACGAGCGAGCTCGACGCCTCCCCCGCGCGCGACGATCTCGCCGCGAAGGCCCGTATCGGCATCCTCGGCCTGTCCTGGCGGCTCGGGATCTCGCCCGAGGAGACCGCGGCGATCCACGCCGAGGCGCGCGAGGCCGTGTGCCGGGACGCCGCGCGGGCCCCCGCGGACGGCGAGCGGTTTCGCCTCGATGCCTACTACGCCGGGAACCTCCTGCACAGCGGCCGCGAGCAGGAGGGGCTGCAACGGTTTCGGAAGCTCAGCCGACGCGTCGTCGCGGCCGGCGATCCCGGGGCCGTGCTGACGGCGTCGACGGGCGTGTCCTATGCGAGCTGGATCGCGGGGTCGATGAGCGAGGCGGCGCAGACGCTCGACCACGCGCTCGCGCTGGCCGGCGGCGACGCGAGCACGGGCGCGGGTCTGGCCTTCGTCTGTCCGCTCGCGCACGCCGTCGGGGATCGCGGGCGGTGCGCGGGCTACACGGGTGAGCTCGCAACGGCCCGCCACGACTTCGGCCGCGCGATCGAGCTGGCCCGCGAGCACGACGACCCCGAGACGCAGTCCGCCACTCATGCGAACCTCGCGCATCTGCTGGCGGAGGTCGGGGAGATCGAGGCGGCCCTCGACAACGCCGAGCTGGGTCTCGCGCTCGCCGAGCGAACCGGCAACGAGATCCACATGATCGCCTGTCTGACGCCCGCCGCCGTCGCGGCTGCCGGCGCGGGTCGCTTCGACGACGCGCTCGCGCAGGCGAGAGCGCACCTTGCCACGATCCGCGAACGCGGAATCGGCCGGTACTACGAGCCACTGCTGCTCGCCACGATCGCGCGGTCGCAGCTCGCGCTCGGCAGGCCCGGCGACGCGCTCGCCGCCGCCGAGGAGGCCGTCGAGGTCATGGACGCCCGCGGTCTGACCGTGTGCGCGCTGCCCGCGCCGATCACGCTCGCCCAGGTCCTGATCGCGACCCGGAGCGGCGCCGCCGCCGCACGGATCGACACCGTCCTGGCCCGCGCGAGGCGCGTCGCGCGCCGCAGCGGAGCGCTGATCTTCGAGCCGCAGATTCATCGCGAGCTCGCGGCGCTCGCCCGCCTGCGAGGTGACGATGTCACGGCGCAGCGCGAGCACGCCGAGGCCGAGCGGATCGCGGTCGCGCTCCGATCGGCAGCCGCGTAGACCCGGCGAGCCGGGTCGAGTGTCCAGTACTGGACGCTCCAATAGTCCAGAATTGTGTTGTCGGCACGCCGCACCCGCCGTAGGTTCGCGATGGTGGATTCGGGCACGCGAGAGAGGGATGTGGCTATGCGGCGTCGGGCGTTGCGGTCAGCGCGGGGTGACAGGGCCGGCCGCGCGCCGGATGACGGTGCTCGCGGCGCTCGCGACGACGGCGCTGCTGGGCGGGTTGGGCGGGACCGCGGCAGCGGCGACCGGCGACCTCGTGCAGAAGGCCGGCGCGGCCGGCTGCGTCTCCCCGACCGCTCCTCCCTGCGCCGCCGGACGCGGTATCCACGGCGCCACCTCGGTGGTCGTCAGCCCCGACGGCAAGAACGCCTACGCCGCGGCGACCAACAGCGACGCGGTCGACGTGTTCGACCGCGCCGCAGACGGCACGCTGACGCAGAAGGCCGGCGCGGCCGGCTGCATCACCAACCCGGGCACGGGCTTCGACAACAGCTCCTGCACGCCCGGAGTCGCTCTCGCCGGCGCGGGCTCCGTGGCCATCAGCCCCGACGGCACGAGCGTCTACGTCGCGTCCTCCAAGAGTGACGCCGTGGACGTGTTCGACCGCGCCCCGGACGGCACGCTGACCCAGAAGCCCCTCACCGCCGGCTGCATCTCCGACACCGGCAGCGGCGGGCTCTGCACCACCGCAACCGCCCTCGACCTCACCTTCGGCGCCACCCTCGACGCGGTCACCGTCAGCCCCGACGGCACGAGCGTCTACGTGACGGCGTACGACAGCGGCGCCGTGGCCGTGTTCGACCGCGCCCCGAACGGCGCCCTGACGCAGAAGGCCGGCACCGCCGGCTGCGTCTCCTACGACGGCACCGGCGGACTCTGCGCGACCGGCAGCCCCGCCCTCAAGGGCGCCACCGGGCTGACGGTCAGCCCCGACGGCACGAGCGTGTACGCGACGTCATACAACTATGGCGCCGTGCTCGTGTTCGACCGCGCCGCGAACGGCACGCTGACCGAGAAGGCCGGCAACGCCGGCTGCATCGCCTACGGGGGCGGCGGCGGGATCTGCGCCACGGGCAGCAACGCCCTCCAGGGGGCCTACGCGGTGACGGTCAGCCCCGACGGCACGAGCGTCTACGTCACGTCCTACTCCGTCAACGGCATCGTCGTGTTCGACCGCGCGGCGAGCGGCGCGCTGACCGCGAAGGCCGGCCTCGCCGGCTGCATTTCCGGGGACGGCACCGGCGGGGACTGCGCGATCGACGGTGCCATCGACACCCCCGTCTCCGTAGTCGTCAGCCCCGACGGCATGAGCCTCTACACCGCGTCGGTCTTCAACGGCGCCGTGAACGTCTTCGACCGCGCGGCGGACGGCACGCTGACCCGCAAGCCCGGCGTCGCCGGCTGCATCTCCGAGGACGGCGACGGCGGGCTCTGCACCCCCAGCCCCAGCGGCTTCATCCTCCAACAGGCCTGGGGGGTGACGATCAGCCCCGACGGCAGGAACGTCTACCTCGCGACGCGCGTCGGCAACGCCGTCGCCGTGTTCGACCGCGAGCCCGCGCCGCCGACCGTCACCTACCCCGACGCGGTCGCCGCCGACGCACCCGCCGGCTACTGGCGCCTCGGCGAGTCCTCCGGCACCGTCGCGGTCGACTCGTCGGGCCACGCCAACAACGGGACGTACGTCAACAACCCGCTGCTCGGCGTCGCCGGCGCGCTCACCGGCGACACGAACACCGCGGTACGGATGGACGGCGTCAACGACTACGTCCGCGTGCTCGACTCGGCGAGCCTGGGCGTGGGCAACACGTTCACCGTCGAGGGCTGGATCAAGCGCTCCGCGACGACGAAGGCACACGACCTCATGAGCAAGGGCATGCAGGTCACGATCATGAGCGCCGCCAACGGCAACCAGATCTGGCTGCGCAAGCCGAACGTCAGCACGGTCGCGCGCTCCAACAGCGGCGTCCCCGCGGACGGTGCCTACCACCACGTCGTCGTCACGAAGGCCGGCAGCGGCGCGGGCGCGGTGAAGATGTACATCGACGGCAACCCCGTCGGCGTGACCGACGTCGCTCCCGCGCAGATCATCACGAACACGACCTCGACGTTGTCGTTCGCCGGCGCCGGCACGACGAGCGCCGACTACGACGAGCTCGCGCTCTACCCGACCGCCGTCAGCGCGGCGCGGGTCCTCGCGCACTACCAGGTCGGCCACGGCACCTGACGCCGGACCGGGTGGTTCGCTCGCGGCGACGGCGTGATCGACCTCACACTTGCGCGCCGGCGGACGACCTAGCGTCGCTTGTGGTCCATCAACCAGGAGCCGGCATCTGGATGTGGCCGGTCCGAGAGGAGTCACCATGGCGTTCTCCGCAAGCAAGCCCGTGCACGTGATCGTTCCCCCGAAGCTCGACATCAAGCAGGTCCACCGCGTGACCGAGAGCGTGCTCGGCAAGCTCGGCTGCCCGCAGTGTCACTCGGGGTTCGACATCCGCTTTCACCAGGAGGAGATCATCGTCTTCGACAAGGCGCTCGACATGCAGTCGCTCAACGCGACGCGCGGGTGACGACGCCCGCCCTCGGCGTCGGCATCGTCTACTCACCTGGACTCGAGCCGCTGCTCGAGTCCAGGCCGGACCTCGTGCGGGTCCTGGAGCTCGAGCCGCAGACGCTCTGGCGCTACCTGCCGGGCACGGACACACCCTTCGTCTCCGATCGTGCGGAGCTCGAGCGCATCGCGGCGCTACCGCAGCGAAAGCTCGTCCATGGCGTCGGCTTCCCGGTCGGCGGCACGCGCCCGCTCGACGAGCGCCACGTCGCCCCGTTCGTGGAAACGATCGAATGTCTCGCAAGCCCGTGGGCGAGCGAGCACCTCGGCTTCAACAGCTTCCGCGACGCAGACGGCGAGCGCAACACCGGCTTCCTGCTGCCCGCACTCCAGACGCCGGCCGGGGTCGAGGCGGCGGCGTACGCGGTCGCGGCGCTGGCGGGCCGCCTGCCGGTCGCGCTCAGCATCGAGACCGGCGTCAACTACCTGCAGCCGATGCCGGGGCAGCTGGCGGACGGGGCTTTCGTGGCCGCCGTGGCCGAGCGGGCGGACTGCGGGATCCTGCTCGACCTGCACAACCTCTGGGCGAACGAGTGCAACGGCCGCCAGAGCGTGCGCGACTTCGTGGCGCAGTTGCCGCTCGAGCGCGTGAACGAGATCCACATCGCCGGCGGTCTCGAGCACCGCGGGTACTGGCTCGACGCGCACTCGGGCCGCGTTCCCGAGGAGCTGCTCGCGATCGCCGAGTGGGTCGTCCCGCAGCTGCCGAACCTCGGGGCGATGATCTTCGAGCTGCTCGATCAGTTCGTGGAGCCGCTCGGCCTCGACGGCGTCGCCGAGGAGCTCGGCAAGCTCACCCGCATCTGGGAGCTGCGCGGGAGCGGCGGCGGCCGTCGGACCCGTCGCCCGCCCGGTCCCGAGACCACGATCGACGACCGCGCACCGTCGCCACAGGCGTGGGAGGCGGCCCTCGGCGCGCTCGTCGTGGGCCGCCCACCGCGGTCGCCGCTCGGCGTGCGACTCGGCGCGGATCCGGGCATCGGAATCCTGCGCGAGCTCGTCGCGAACTTCCGCGCGGGCATGATCGTCGACACGCTTCGACTGACCTCGCGGCTGCTCATGCTCCACGGCGGCCCGGGGCTCATGCCCGAGCTGCTGGCCGGCTTCTTTCGGAGCGCGCCACCGGAGCTGTTCGCCTCCGCGGAGGCCGAGGCATTCGCCGCCCACGTGCGCGAGCATGCCCCCGCGATCGCCCATCTCGACGAGGTGCTCGCATACGAATGCGCGAGCCTGCGCGCGCTGCTCGACGGCACGTCGCAACTCATCCACTTCGACCACGAGCCGTTCGCCGTCCTCGAGCCGCTCGCGCAGGGAAGGCTGCCCGAGCGTCCGCCCGCGGGCGACTTCGAGGTCGAGGTCTCACCCGACCTCGACGCGACGCCGGCCGCGCGTGGGCACGTCCTGACGTCGACCTGAAATGCACCGACGGCGCCACCTCGGACGATCGGCGCCGTCGTTGGCTACCTGCTTCGCCCGGCGATCTCGTCGAGCTGGCGCTGGACCTCCGCGGCGCGGCGGTCCATCGTCGCGATCCCCGCCTCGATGTCGTCGTCGGCTCGTGCCCGCAGGATGTCGATGAGCCGCTGAGCCTCCTTCGCCCCAGCCTCGTCGCCGGCGCGAATCAGGCCGTTGACCTCGCGGCTCATCTCGATCGTGGCGGTGTCCCGCAGGCGGGCACGGCAGATCGTCGCTCGGTCGCGCGCATACCCGAGGCAGCTGAGCTGAGCGCCGAGGCGTCTGGACGCGACGGCGAAGTCGCGGAAGCGAGCCGTGAGGGCATCCGTCGTCTGCGCGTCGACATAGCGCCCGCCGGTCGCTCGCGCAACGGCCCGCAGCCGCGTCGCCTCCCCGGCGTCGACATCGAGTCCGACCACGTCGACGGTGACATGGACGCCCTTGCGCTGAAGCCGCCTTGCCGCCGCGACAGGGTCGCCGCCGCAGGTCTCGAGGCCGTCGGTCACGAGCAGGATCCGCGCGACCTCCCGCGTGTCGGCGCGGAAGCTGCGACCGGCCTCGGTCAGCGCGGCCGCGATCGGCGTCCAGCCCGCCGGCCTGAATCGGCGGAGCACCCGCTCGACCTTGCTTGCGTCGAAGCCGCCGACGGGCGCCAGCGTCTGCACGCCCTTGCAACTCGCCGGGCGACCCGACTGCGAGTTGCTCCCGCGGTGTCCGAAGACGACGAACCCGAAGCGGTCCAGTGCCGCGGGCGTGCCGCGCACATAGTCACGAATCGCCCGCTTGGCCGCGGCCATCTTCGTCATGGCGCCACCGGCGGCCGCGGCCATCGATCCCGATGCGTCGAGCGCGATGACCGTCGCCCGCCCACGCTCCGCCTGTGCCGTCGTCGTGCCCTTCGGCACGCGACACCGGCTCGGCGTGCAGTCGTCCGCCCGCGGATCTCTGCCGAGCTCGACCTCGACGAAGTCGGGGATGCCGTTGTCGTCGGCGTCGGCGTACCACTTCGCCGGCAGCTTCGAAGCCGCGGGCCGCGAGGTCTTCGCCGAGGATCCCGCCTGCGAACTCGACGGCGGTTTCGACTCGCCGCCACATCCGGAGAGCAGCGGCATGGCGACCGCGAGAAGGGCGAGGACGGCCCGCACGTGGCGGGATATACCAGACCTGCTCGACCCGGCCAACCCCGGCAGCACCCAGCGCGCCCGCGCCGCACTGCGGTGGGTCTGTCCTGAGCGAGCCGAGTAGGACGACACACCCCTACGATTCGGACATGAACCGTCGCCCCCAGCTGCGCATCGTCGCGCCCGCGGCCACGCCGGAGCAGGCGGCCGCCGTCGTGGCCGCGCTCGAGCGGTTCATGCGTGAGACGGCGCCGCCGCGGGCCGCCGCAGCGGCGGGCGGACCGAGCGGCTGGGAGCGCGCCGCGAGGCACGAGGCCACCGGCCGGGAGCCCCGCGGCCCGTGGGGCACGCCGCGCGCCTGAGCGCGCCGCCGGCCGCGCCGGGCGGCCGGCGCCGATCGCCGAGCGCCCCGCCCACGGCCGCGCGGCCGTGTGACGGCGGCCTCGTGGTTTAGCCTCGCGGGATGGCAGATCCCGCGGCGCCTCCGTTCTCGAAGATCCTGGTCGCCAACCGCGGCGAGATCGCGGTGCGGATCATCCGCGCGTGCGACGAGCTCGGCATCGCGTCGGTCGCGGTGTACTCCGAGCTCGATCGCGACGCGCCGCACGTCGCGCGCGCCGGCGAGGCATACCTGCTGGGCCCCGCGCCGGCGGCCGAGTCCTACCTGAAGGTCGACCGGATCCTGGACGTCGTGCGCGAGTCGGGCGCCGAGGCCGTGCACCCCGGCTATGGCTTCCTCGCCGAGAACGCCGCGTTCGCGCGCGCCTGCGAGGAGGCGGGCGTCGTGTTCATCGGACCGCCGGCGAGCGCGATCGACGCGATGGGGTCCAAGACGCGCGCGCGCGAGCTCATGCAGGCGGCCGGCGTGCCGATCGTGCCCGGCACCGTCGAGCCCGTGCCCGATCTCGAGACGGCGCGCAGGATCGTCGACGCAGAGATCGGCTACCCGGTCGCGGTCAAGGCGGCGGGCGGCGGCGGCGGCAAGGGCTTCCGGGTCGCGCTGTCGGAGGACGAGCTGCAGGCCGCCTTCGAGGGCGCGGCGCGCGAGGGCGAGAAGTTCTTCTCCGACGCGACGGTCTACCTCGAGCGCTACCTGCCCGACCCGCGCCACGTCGAGGTCCAGGTCCTCGCCGACGGGCACGGCAGCACGATCCATCTCGGCGAGCGCGACTGCTCGATCCAGCGCCGCCACCAGAAGCTCGTCGAGGAGTCGCCGGCGCCGGCGTGGGTCGTCGACGAGGCGCTGCGCGAGCGGATCGGCAAGATCGCCGTCGACGCCGCGCGTGCCGTCGACTACCGCGGCGCGGGGACCGTGGAGGGGCTGCTCTCGTCGGACACGGGCGACTACTTCTTCCTCGAGATGAACACCCGCGTGCAGGTCGAGCACTGCGTGACGGAGATGACGACCGGGATCGACATCGTCAAGGAGGGCATCCGCGTGGCCGCGGGCGAGAAGCTCTCGATCGCGCAGGACGACGTCATCCTGCGCGGCCACGCGATCGAGTGCCGCATCAACGCCGAGGACGCCTCCAAGCGCTTCGCCCCCGCCCCGGGCGCGATCGGCGCCTACGTCGAGCCGTCCGGGCCCGGCGTGCGCGTCGACTCGGGCGTGCGCGCGGGCAGCATCGTGTCGCCGATGTACGACCCGATGGTCGCCAAGCTCATCGTCTGGGACGCCGACCGCGAGCAGGCGACGGCGCGGATGCTGCGCGCGCTCGCGGAGTTTCAGATCGAGGGACTCAAGACGCTGATCCCGTTTCACCGCGCGCTGCTGGCGACCGAGCAGTGGGCGCGCGGCGAGACCTGCCGCGACCTGCTCGAGGACAAGGCGTGGCTCAAGACGCTCGCGTTCGCGCCGGCGAAGCCCCAAGACGACGAGGCGCCGGAGAGCGTCGAGCACAGCTACGCCGTCGAGGTGTCGGGCCGGCGCTTTGACGTGCGCGTCATCGGGCCCCCGTTCGGCGGCGCCGGCGCGGCGGACGGCGGCGCCGCCGCCGGCCCCGCCAAGCCCGTCCGCGCGACACCGGCCAAGCGCGAGCGCAAGGCCGTACGCGGCAGCGACTCGCTCGTCTCGCCGATGCAGGGCAACGTCTGGAAGCTGCCGGCGAGCGTCGGGCAGACGGTCGCGGAGGGTGACGTCGTCGCGATCATCGAGGCGATGAAGATGGAGAACGAGATCGCCGCGCACAAGGCCGGGGTCATCGCCGAGCTGCCGGTGTCCGAGGGCGACTCCGTGCGCAGCGGCGACGTGCTCGCCGTCATCAAGGACGCCGGTTGAGCTCCGCGCGCGCCTGGTTGGCCCAGCCCGACGAGGCCGAGTCCGTCGCGGCGCTGCTCGTCGCGTTCCGCGATCACATGGGCTCGGGCTGGCCGTCGGAGAACGCCTTCCTCGCGTCCGTCGAGCGGCTGTTCGAGGACGCCGACGCGGAGTTCCTGCTCGCCTCGCGCGACGACGACTCGCCGCCCTCCGGCGTGCTCCAGCTGCGCTTTCGCCTCAGCGTCTGGAAGGCGGCGCCCGACGCCTGGATCGAGGATCTGTTCGTGCACGCCGAGGCGCGCCGCGGCGGCGTCGGCGAGGCGCTCGTCGCGCTGGCGATCGAGCGCGCGGCCGGTCGCGGGGCCAAGCGCGTCGAGCTCGACACCAACGAGGACAACGCCGCGGCCCTCGCGCTCTACGAGCGCCACGGCTTCTCGACGCGCTCGAAGGGCGGCGGCGGGCGCGACCTCCTCCTCGGCCGGCCCCTCGACTGAGCCCCGCACCGCATGGATCGGCGCGCCACGCTGTTCAAGCTTCGGATGCCAACCGTCGACACGTGCAGCAGGGCATGCCGGCAACCGGGGACGACACGATGCGCAGCACGAGACGACTGAGCCTTCCGCGAGCGGTGGTCGCGATGCTCGCCGCGCTCGCCTGCGGCACGGTCGCCGCGCGCGCGGCGACACCGGCACCGCCGCCCGTCGACCCCTGCGCGACGAGCAAGATCACGAACTACCTCGTCGCCGACGTGACGCACACCGGCACGATCGACCTGACGTTCTACGACGCCTCCTACGCGCGCGTCCTGTACTACGAGTGCACGGGCAAGCACGCGCTGCGCCTCGGCGCCAGGCGCGCCGACCCGAAGCAGCGCGGGACGCTGTTTCAGACCGCGGCGAACTGGTCCTGCGAACACCTCGTGCGCCGCTTCGGCGCCGTCGCCAAGCTCCCCGACGGCAAGGTCGTCTACGGCTCATACAGCGTGCGCACGCCGTCATGCGCGAGCCGTTTCAAGATCCAGGTCCCCCGCCGCGTCAAGCCCGGCGCGCTCGTGCGCATCCACGTCGTCGATCGCTGGGCCACGGGCAACGTCAAGCCGAGCCTCTGCGTGAAGCCGGCGGGGGCGCGGCGGGCCTGCCGGACGCTGAAGTTCCCCGACCTCGTCGGGTTCGCGAACCGCAGCGTGCGCGCGACGCGGCGCGGCGCGATGAAGATCGAGCTGCGCATCGCGCGCGTGCGCCAGCGCGCCACCGTCGCGGTCGGTGGCAAGGCCGGGCCCGCGCCACCCGCGCTACCGACCGTGCTCGCGTCCGGGGACTCCTCGATGCAGGGCGTCGACAGCTTCCTCGCCGACGAGCTCTACGGCGCGGCCGACGTCGTCAGCGACTCGCGCATCGGCAGCGGAATCAGCCGCGGCGTCTACTGGACCTTCCACGCGCGGTCGCAGACCAAGCGCCTGCACCAGCGCGCCACCGTCATGTCGGTCGGCGCGGCCGTCGACGCCCTGCCGATGCCGGACGCGCTCGGCGTCCAGCAGCCGTGCTGCGGCGAGACGTGGATCGCGGTCTACGCCGCCCGCGTGCGCGCGATCATGCGGACCTTCCTGCAGGGCGGCCGCGGCAAGGTCGTCTGGATGACGCCGCCCGAGCCGCGCGACGCGCCGCGCGCGGAGATCACGCACGCGATCAACGTCGCCGTCGAGCGCGCGGCGACGGGCCTGGCGGGCGTGAAGATCCTGCGGATCGACAAGCTGTTCTCCCCCAACGGCTACCAGGAGGTCATTCGCTACCAGGGCCGCGACGTGCGCGTGCGCGAGGCCGACGGCGTGCACCTCAGCGCGGTCGGCACCGCGCTCGCGGCGAAGATCGTCAAGGCGGCGCTCGGCGACCTGCGCTGACGCGTCGCGCGCCTACCCGCAGGCGTTGACCGGCGCCCTCCGGTCATGCGAGCATGCCGCCATGAGCATCCGCCTGCGAGATGCCCTCATGCGCGAGCTCGGCGCGCTGCGCTACGAGCCGATCGAGAAGCGCATCCGCGGCCTGCTCGACGGGGTCACGGTGATCGACAGTACGCGGACGATCCTCGTCTGGGAGCCCAGGCGCGTCGTCCCCACGTACGCGTTCCCGGTCGAGGACGTCGACGGCGAGCTCGTCGCGGCGCCGCCCGCCGACGACATCGACACGACCGCCGGCGTGCCGGCGATGGGCGTGCCGCGGCTGGAGGGGACGATCGTCTTCGATCCAAGCGTGCCGTTCGCCGTGCGCACCACCGCCGGCGAGCCGCTGACGATCCGGGCTCGCGAAGGTGGCCGCGAGACGGCGGGGTTCCGTGCCGAGGACGAGGCCCTCGCCGGCTACGTCATCGTCGACTTCGACGACTTCGACGAGTGGTACGAGGAGGAGGAGCGCAACGTCGGCCACCCGCGCGACCCGTTTCACCGCATCGACATCGTGCGCTCCAGCCGCCACGTCCGCATCGAGCACGACGGCGAGCTGATCGCCGAGACGACCGATCCGTACCTGCTCTTCGAGCCGCCGCTCCCCGTCCGCTATTACCTGCCGCCGCACGATGTGCGCGCCGAGCTGCTCGAGCCCAGCGAGACGACGTCGTTCTGCGCCTACAAGGGCAGGGCGGCTTACTGGGCGTCGCGGTCGGGCGAGGACATCGCCTGGTCCTACCCGCAGCCGCTGCGCGAGGCGGCCGAGGTGACCGACCGGCTGGCGTTCTTCAACGAGCGCGTCGACATCGTCGTCGACGGCGTGGCGCTGCCGCGGCCCGAGACGCCCTGGTCCAGGCGCCGCTGACCGGGCTGCTACGGCAGGCGACCGTTGAGCCCGAGCGAGGCCAGCATCGCGCCGGCGAGCAGCAGCAGGCCCGCGCCCGTGAAGGCAACCGTGATCTCGCGCTGCTCGGGCTTCGTGCCGATCTGCGAGCCGAGCTTCTCGTAGACCGCGCCGAGCTGGTCGGAGTCCTCGGCGCGGAAGCCGTCGCCGCCCGACAGGGACGCGATCCGCTGCAGCGCCTCGGTGTCCGGGGGCACGCGCAGGACCTGGCCGCCGAGCTCGATCGTGCCGTTCGGCGTGCCGAGCGCGACCGTGTAGATCGGCACGTGCAGGCGCCGTGCCTCGGTCGCGACCTCGTAGGCCTGGGTCCCGTCCGTCGCCGAGCCGTCGGAGAGCAGCACGATCGCGGCCGGCGGGCGCTTGACGGAGCTGTCGCCGCCGACCTGTAGGTCATCCAGAGCCGTTCGCAGGCCCGCGCCGGTCGCGGTGCCCGAGATCGGCTGCAGCGTCTTGAGCGCGTTCGAGACGAGCTTGCGATCGGTCGTCGGTACCTGCAGCGACTGGGCGGCGTCGGAGAACGAGACGAGCCCGACGCGCAGCTCGGCGGGAACCTTGTCGAGGAAGCTCTGCGCCGCGCGCCGCGCGGCCTCCAGGCGCGTCGGGCTGACGTCGGTCGCCGACATCGAGCGCGAGACGTCGGTGACGAGCACGACCGATGCGCGCTCGACCGGCACCGCGACCGTGTGCTCGGGGCGCGCGAGCGACAGCGACAGCGCGAGCAGCGCGGCGAGGAAGAGCGCGAACGGGACCTGCCGCGGCCAGCGCGGCTCGGCGGCGGCGACCGACGCCAGCGCCGACAGCGCCGTGTAGCGGACCGGGTAGCGCCGGCGGCGGCGCTGTGACGCGTGGTGGGCGAGCAGCGCCAGCGGCACGGCCGCCAGGCACAGCAGGGCCCAGGGCGAGGCGAAGCTCATCGCAGGGCCCGCCCGAGCGCGCGCAGCCAGTCGCCCTTCGTCGACAGCACGACGTGGGCGCCACCGGCACGGCGGACCGCGGCCGCGACGCCCGCGCGCTCGAGCGCCGCCGCGGCCGCGAAGCGCTCGCGCAGCTTCGGACGTGACGTGTCGACCTCGAGCAGCCCGCCCGTCTCGGGATCGACGAGCGACAGGCGCCCGACGGGCTCCAGGCGCTCCTCGCGCGGATCGCGGATCTCGACGGCGAGCACCTGGTGGCGGCCGGCGAGCGCACGCATGGCTCGCTGCCAGTCCAGCTCGCCGCGGAAGTCCGAGACGACGACGACGAGCCCCGGCTGGCGCGCGACGCGCCCGACGCGGTGCAGCACCGGGCGCAGGCCGCGGTCGGCGACGCCGTCGACCGCGACGCCCTCCGCGAGCAGCCGCCGCAGGCCGATCTTCGCGTTCGGGCCGCCACGCGGCGGCAGCATGCGCTCGGGCCCTCCGGCGGTGAAGACCGCGAGCCGCCCGCCGTGGCGCGTCGCGGCGCGCGCCACGACCTGCGAGACGCCCTCGGCGACGTCGGACTTCAGGCGGTCGGCGGTGCCGAACGCCATCGAGGCGGAGACGTCGAGCACGAGCCAGGTCGTCAGGATCCGCTCGGGGACCTGCAGGCGCACGTGCGCGATGCCGGTGCGCGCGCTGGCGGCCGGGTCGAGCTGGCGCACGTCGTCGCCGAGCTGGTAGGGCCGCAGCTGTGCGAGCTCGGTGCCGCTGCCGACGCCCGGCGCGAGGCGATCGCCCGGCAGCACGCCCGCCCCGCGGCGCGCGAGCGACAGCGCGAGCGCGTCGATGAGCGGAGCAGGCGTCGGCCCGGGCCCCTGGCGGGCCGGCGGGACGTGCAGCGATCCGTGTGGAGGTGCGGGCATCGGCGTTCGGGCGGTCGGGGTCGGGCTACGCCGCGGCGATCGCGTCGTGATCGGTCGCCGTCAGAGCGCGTCCGTCGCCGAGCGCGCCGAGGATGCGGTCGAGGATCTGGTCGGTCGTGACGCCGTCCGACAGGGCGTCGTAGGACAGCACGATGCGGTGGCGCAGCACGTCGGGCGCGAGGTCGCGGACGTCGTCTGACAGGACGTGGCGGCGGCCGCGCAGCAGCGCGAGCGCGCGGGCGGCCTGGACCATGCCGATGGCGCCGCGCGGGCTGGCGCCGTACTGGATCTGCGCCCTCAGGTCGCCGAGCCCGTAGCGCTCGGGGTTGCGCGTGCCGTCGACGAGCTGGACGGCGTACGCGACGACCTCGCGGTCGACGAAGATCTCCGCCGCCGCGCGCTGGTAGCGCACCAGCTCGTCCATCGACAGGCGAACCTGGACGTCCTCCTGCGGGCGCAGCGAGCGGCCGACGATCGAGGCCTCCTCGCCGAGCGTCGGGTAGTCGACGAGGACCTTGAAGAGGAAGCGGTCGATCTGCGCCTCGGGCAGCGGGTACGTGCCCTCGGACTCGATCGGGTTCTGCGTCGCCATGACGAGGAACGGCTCGGGCACGCGGAAGCTCTCGGTGCCGATCGTGACCTGGTGCTCCTGCATGACCTCCAGCAGCGCCGACTGGACCTTCGCGGGCGCGCGGTTGATCTCGTCGGCGAGCAGGAAGTTGCCGAAGACCGGCCCCAGCTCGACGTCGAATCGCCCGCTGTCGGGGCGGTAGATGCGCGTGCCGACGAGGTCGGCCGGGACGAGGTCGGGCGTGAACTGGATGCGGCGGAACGTGCCGCCCATGACGTTGGCGAGCGTGCGCACGGTGAGCGTCTTCGCCAGGCCGGGGACGCCCTCGAGCAGCACGTGGCCGCCCGCCAGCAGGGCGACGAGCAGCCGCTCGAGCATCGCGTCCTGGCCGACGATGACGCGCTTGATCTCGTACAGCGCCTCCTCGAGGGCCTGACGCGGCGGGCGTCCTGCTTCGTCGTCGGGCGGGTGCGGATGCATCGTGCTCATCTCGGGACGATCCTTTCGGTGGCGAAGACTTCAGACAAGGCGGCGAAACCAGAAGAGGGACAGCAGCGCGCCGGCTGCGAGCAGGGCGAGCGCGCCGCCGCTGAACGCGGCGGTCAGCTCGCGCGGCTCGTTGCGATAGCCGATGCGCGAGCCGAGCAGCTTGTAGACGGTGCTGAGCTGCGTGAGGTTGTCGGCGGTGAAGGCCCGACCGCCGGAGATCGTCGCGACCTGCTGCATCTCGGCCGGGTCGGGCGGGACCGGCGTGACGCGCGTCGTGCCGTCGGGCCGCTTGACGGTGATCGTGCCCGACGCGGTGCCGAGCGCAACCGTGTAGATCGGGATCTTCAGCTCCTTCGCGCGCTCGGCGAGCAGCGACGGCTTGCGCCCGCGGACGGACTTGCCGTCCGACAGCAGGACGATCGCGGCCGGCACGCGGGCGCCCGTGTCGTCGGTCTCCGCGGCCAGCGCGGTCAGCGAGACCGCGAGCGCCTCGCCCGTCGCCGTGCCGCCGCTGGGCTTCAGGTTCGACAGCGCCGCGCGAACGAGATCGCGATCGGTCGTCGGGCTCGTCACGAGCCGGGCGGCCTGGTTGAAGGTGACGAGCCCGACGCGCACGCTGCCGGGCACCTGACCGAGGAAGCGCTCGGCGGCGGCGCGCGCCGCCGCGAGCCGGGTCGGTGCGACGTCGGTCGCCTGCATCGAGCCCGAGAAGTCGGTCGTGAGCATGATCGAGGCGCGCTCGACCGGGACGGCGACGGTCGTCTGCGGCTTGGCGAGCGCGACGAGCAGCACGGTCAGCGCGACCGTGTAGATCGCGAGCGGGACGTGGCGGCGCCAGCCCGGCGTGCTCGGCGCGACCGAGGGCCGCACGGCGGGCGCCGCGAACGCGTCGACCGCGAGCCGGCGGACGTGCTCGTGGCGCACGTAGACGGCGAGCGCCAGCGGCACGAGCGCGAGCCCGACGAGGAACACGGGCTGGGCAAAGCTCACGGCGTCGAGGGGTCGTAGGTTCGGGACGTCTGCGGTCGCGTGCCGAGCGTCACCCGCAGCGTCTTGCGCGAGCCGGCGCGCCGGACCTCGACCGCGAGCGCGTCGCCGGGCTTGCGACCCGCGATCGCGGCGCTGATGTCCTCGGGAACGGTGATCGCGCCGCCGCCGACGGCCACGATCGTGTCGCCGACCTGTACGCCGCCGGTGGCCGCCGGCGTCCCGGGGGTCACGGCCGCGACGTACGCGCCGTCGCCGTTCTGATCCGGCCGGGTCTGCACCCCGAGGTAGGCGCGCTGGATCGTGCGTCCGCTCTCCAGGCGCGGGACGACCGAGCGCATCGTGTTCGAGGGAATCGCGAAGCCGATGCCGACGCTGCCGCCGCCCGCGCCGGCGGTCAGGATCGCGGCGTTGACGCCGATGACGCGGCCCGCGGAGTCCAGCAGCGGGCCGCCGGAGTTGCCGGGGTTGATCGCCGCATCGGTCTGGATGACCTTGTCGATCGAGAAGTGGTTGGCGGCGTCGATCGAGCGACCGAGGCCGGAGACGATCCCGGACGATGCCGACGAGCTGCGGTTCAGACCGAGCGGGTAGCCGATCGCGAGCGTCTGATCGCCGACGCGGACCTTGTCGGAGTCGGCGAGCGGCAGGGGTCGCAGGCCGTTGGCGGCGGACGAGTCGACGTGCAGCACGGCGAGATCGGAGCCCAGGTCGGTGCCCACGACCTTCGCGTCGATGTAGGCGCCGTTGTCGGTGAGACGTACCTGCACCTGCTCGGCGTCGTCGACGACGTGGGCGTTCGTGACGATGACGCCGCCCTTGTCGATGACGAAGCCGGTGCCGCTGCCGGCCGACGTGGCGCCGCGCACGCGCACCGGGACGACGCTCTTCTTCGCGCTCGCGTAGATGGCGCGGATCGAGCGGCTGCGCGCGTCGGCGGGAGCGGCGCCCGGCACGACCGGCAGCGCGGCGGGCTGCTTGGAGTCGCCGCCGCCGCCGAGGAGGGTGGCGCCGAGGATGCCGGCGCCGACGAGGATCGCCGCGAGGATCGTGCCGATGAGGACGGCCATCAGGCGCTGGCGGCGCAGCGCGGCGCGATCGGCGTGCGGGTCACGAGCGGCGGGCTCGCGCGACGTGGGTGGGCCGGGCGCAGTCGTGGCGCTGGCGGCGTTCTGCCGCCTCGGCGCAAGCCAGGGCTGGTGCTCCTCCTCGTCGCGCGGATCGGTCCACAAACGCCCGGATCCAGGCCGCGAGGGGTCGTCTGTCATGCCATCACGGTAGAACGACGACGTCAACGATCCCTAAGTTGGCGGGACCGCAGCGTAAGACGCTGATAAGAGCGCGCCGCGGTAGCGCCCGCTTCGCTCGCGGGCGCTCAGGGCCAGTCGAGCCGCTCGGCCAACGCTGTCGGACCGAGCTCGATCAGTCCGCTGCGCTGCACAGACTCGTACTTGCCGCCCTGCAGCGAGAGCCATGTGACCGTCCGCTCGGCGGGGTCGACGAGCAGCACCTCGTCAACGTCGTGCGCGGCATAGAACGGAAGCTTCTGCCGGCTCTCGTCGCCCGGCGACAGGATCTCCACGACCATGGCGGCCGTCGGGTTCCAGACACCGGCTGCTCCGGGGCGGTGCAGGCCGCCGTCCGGCACCCGGAAGTCGCGCTCGGACTCGCCGAGGCAAAACTCGCTCATCGCCGGCCGGAGCCCGGTCGCGCGGGCAAGCGGCCCGAGGATCTCGGCCAGCTGCTGGCTGACGTGAGCGTGCTCGATGCTGGGGCCGGGCACCATGTGGCGGACACCCTCCCAGACCTCGTCGAGACGGTTCACACCCGCACGACGACGGCGCTCGAGCAGCGCCTCAAGCTCCGGCGGAGGCGAGCCGAGAACGAGCGTGGTCATGCCGAAAGCCTAGACCAGCAGCGCCGGGCCGCAGAACCTACGCGGCATGCAAGAGGCGCCACAGCGTCTCGCGGACAGGCTCGCTTGACATCACGCCGTGATATCAGCGCGTGCGCGCCACGTTGGCCGCGTGGATCTTGCGCTGCGCCGCGGACCGCCGCGCGATCGGCAGCGGGGCGTCCGGAAGCGCCTCGAGGTAGGCGACGTCCTCGCGCAGGATCGCCGCGGCCCGCCCGGAGCCGAGCACCTCGCCGTGGCCGGGTACGACGAACTGCGCCTGCTCGACGAGCGGCGCGAGGCGGCGCAGCGTCGCGAGATAGGCGCCGCGCGAGCCGCCCTCGGAGATCCACGGGATCTCGACCGGCGACAGGTAGTCGCCGCAGACGAGGGTCGACGCCCATCCGATCCATGCCGCCATGCCGTCGGCGGTGTGGCCGTCGGCGCCATGCAGCTCGATCTCGGCGTCGCCGATCGCGCAGTGGCCGGGCACGGGCAGCGCCTGGACCTGGCCCAGCGACAGCGGCGCGCGCCGCGTGACGTACCACTCGTCGTCGAACGCGCGCAGCTCGCGGGCGCCGGCCCCGGGCTCGGCGGCCAGCCGCGCGGCCGTCGTCTCGGCGACGCCGAGCGCGGCGCCGGGGAACGCGAGGCGTGCGAGCAGGTGATCCCAGTCGGCGTGCGTCGCGAGCAGGCCGGTGAAGGGGAAGCCCGACTGCTCGAGCAGCGCAGGCAGGATCTCGAGCTCGTCGGGCAGCACCGGCGAGTCGATGACGAAGCCCTCGTCGCCGCGGCGCACGATCGTGCACGTCGTCTGCCAGACGCGGCTCGTCACGACGAGCACGTCGCGATGCAGGCCGACGGCGCGCACCGGCCGGCTCGCCGCCCTACAGCCCGAGCAGCTTGATCGCCTCGAGGAGGTTCTTGACCTCGGCGGTCGGCTTCTTCATCCCCGGCTCGAGCGTCTCCTTGTTGCGGTTGACCCAGATCACGGGGATCTTGTTGGCCATCGCGGGGGCGACGTCGTGGTAGTAGCTGGCCGAGACGTGGACCCAGCCCTTCTTCGTGCCCATCCGCCGCGCGCACTCGGTGAAGTGCGCCATGTCCGGCTTGTAGGAGCGCACCTGTTGCGCGGTGACGACGAGGTCGAAGTCGTGCGGGATGTGGCGCCGCGTCTGGCCGAGCAGCTTGTCGTCGATGTTCGAGATCAGGCCGGTCTGGAACTTCTTGACGACCTTGTTGAGCTGGGTGTTCGTCTCCTTGAACGCCGGCCAGCGCTGGACGCTGTCGGGCAGGAACCCGGAGCGCGACGGCTCGAGCGGCCAGTCCACGCGCTTGGAGATCTCGACCGCCGTGCGGCGCAGGACCTCGGCGTAGAGCTCGTAGGAGCCGCCCTCGATGTCGCGCTCGATCTCGTGGAAGTTGCGGATCAGCTCCTCGCGGTCGATCGTGAAGCCGTCGCGAGCGGCCTCCGTGGCGAACGCATCGACGATGCCCTGCTCCCAGTCGATGAGGGTGCCATAGACATCGAAGGTGACGAGATTGATCTGCTTCGGTAGTGCCATTGCGGCGCCATGATAGGAGTTCGGTCGAAACGAACGTCACGACGCCAGGACCGCAACCCGCGCGCGAGCCGCCCTCCGCGAGCCCGTGGACTATTGTCGAGCGCTCGATGGATCTCCTCGAGTACCAGGGCAAGGAGCTCTTCGCTCGCTACGGCGTGCCGCAGCTGCCCGGCGGCGCGGCGCGCGACGTCGAGACCGCGGTCGCGGTCGCCGAGCGCGTCGGCTACCCATGCGTCGTCAAGGCGCAGGTCAAGATCGGCGGGCGCGGCAAGGCGGGCGGCATCAAGGTCGCCGCGAACGCCGACGAGGCGCGCGGCTACGCGACCGACATCCTCGGGATGGACATCCGCGGCTTCACCGTCCACGTCGTCTGGGTCGAGCGCGCGAGCGAGATCGCCGACGAGTACTACGCGGCCGTCGTCTTCGACCGCTCGGCCAAGAAGCCGCTCGTCATGCTCTCCACGCGCGGCGGGATGGACATCGAGGCCGTCGCCGACGAGACGCCCGACGCGATCGCGACCCTGCACGTCGACCCGCTCGTCGGCTTCCAGCCGTTTCACGGGCGCCGGCTGGCATTCGAGGCGGGCGTCGCGCCCGACGTCGTGCGGCCCGTCGCCGACATGCTCGCGCTGCTGTACGCGGCGTTCGAGGGCGAGGAGGCGATGCTCGTCGAGGTCAACCCGCTCGTCATCACGCCCGAGCGAGCCGTCGTCGTGCTCGACGCGAAGGTCACGCTCGACTCCAACGCCCTCTTCCGTCATCCGCTCAACGCCGGGCTCACCGACCCCTCGGATGTCGATCCGCAGGAGTCGATGGCCGCGGAGCGCGGGCTGACCTACGTCAAGCTCGACGGCGACATCGGGATCTTCGGCAACGGCGCCGGCCTCGTCATGAGCACGCTCGACGTCGTCGCGCAGGCGGGCGGCGCGCCCGCCAACTTCCTCGACGCGGGCGGCGGCGCGAAGGCCGACTCGATCGTCGCGGCCTGCGAGGTCATCCTGTCCGACGACAAGGTGCGCGCGGTCCTGTTCAACGTCTTCGGCGGGATCACGCGCTGCGACGAGGTCGCCCGCGGGCTGATCGAGGCGGTGCGGATCCTGAAGCCGACCGTCCCGTTCGTCGTGCGCCTGGACGGCACGAACGACGTCGAGGCTCGCAAGCTGCTGGGCGACGCCGCGCTGCCCGGCGTGTTCCCCGAGACGACGATGGACGGCGCCGCGGCGCGCGTCGTGGAGCTCGCTCGGGAGCACGTGTCATGAGCATCATCGTCGGCACGGACACGCGGCTGTGCGTCTCGGGGCTGACCGGCCGCGAGGGCTCGTTCCACACGCTCAACAACCGCGCCTACGGGACGAACGTCGTCTCGGGCGTGACGCCCGGCAAGGGCGGCCAGGACGTCGAGGGAATCCCGGTCTTCGACACGTTCCGCGAGGCCGTCGCCGAGACCGGCGCGAACACGGCGATGGTCTTCGTGCCCGCGCGCTTCGCCGCCGATTCGATCCTCGAGGCGCAGGATGCAGGCATCGCCACGATCATCGCGATCACCGAGGGCGTGCCGGCACACGACGAGCTGCTCGTCTTCAACGCGTTCGCGCGCAACCCCAACGTGCGGCTGATCGGACCCAACTGCCCCGGCGTGCTGTCGCCCGGCGAGGCGAACGTCGGGATCATCCCCGCCCAGTTCTTCAAGCAGGGCAACGTCGGCGTCGTGTCGCGCTCGGGGACGCTGACCTACCAGATCGGCAACGAGCTGGCCCAGCGGGGCTTCGGCAACTCGACGATCGTCGGCATCGGCGGCGACCCGGTGCCGGGCTCGAGCTTCGTCGACATCATCGCCCTGTTCGAGGCCGATCCCCAGACCGAGCTCATCGTCATGAGCGGCGAGATCGGCGGCTCGGCCGAGGAGGAGGCCGCGCAGTACATCGCCGCGCACGTCTCCAAGCCGGTCGTCGGCTACATCGCGGGGCTGACAGCGCCGCCCGGCAAGACGATGGGCCACGCGGGCGCGATCGTGAGCGGGTCCAGCGGCGGCGGTCAGGCGAAGATCGACGCGCTCGAGGCGGTCGGCGTGCGCGTCGGCCACACGCCGACGCAGGTCGCGGCGATCGCCGTCGAGGTGCTCGGGGGCTAGGACGGCCGGCCGCGGCGGGCCGCGCGGCGTGTGCGTGCGAACCGTCAGACGAGCTGGCGCACCCCTTTTCGGAGCCCTCCGACTGGCGTAGGCTGGCGCCGCGGCGTTCGCCCGGCTGGGCACACGCGCCCGGACTACGGACCAAACCACGGCTGGAGGTTTCCGATGACGAAGTGCTCGATGGGCGTCCCGGCGCGCGCGGTGCTCGCCGCGCTGCTCGCCACCCTGCTGCTCGCCGCGCCGGCCGGTGCGGCCGGCGCCGCCGACACGACCGCGACCGGCGGCACGACGACGCTGAAGCTCGGCGGTCCCACCGCTGGCCTGCTCGCGATCGCCGGCGTCAGCGTGAAGGCCGTCGCCCCCGCCACGAAGAGCTCCAGCGGGCTCAAGTTTCCGATCAGCGGCGGCACGATCCGGCCCGCCACGCTGCGCGGATCGATCAACCACCGCGGCGCGATCCGCTTCGGCCTCGGCGGCAAGAGCATCGTCCTGCGCAAGCCGCGCGTGACGGTCACGACGAAGAGCGCGTCGCTGTCGGCCACGATCGGGGGACGGCGGATCTCGCTCCTGCGCCTGAGCCTCGCCAAAGCGAAGCTCTCCAGCAGCGGCGCGACGACGGCGACGGCGAGCAACATCGCCGCGACGCTCAGCTCGCAGGGCGCGCGGGCGATCAACAAGGCGATCGGCACGAGCCTGTTCGAGTCCGGGCTGAAGGTGGGCACGGTGAGCATGAAGATCACGCTCCGCGACTTCGTGATCGGCGCCGGCGGCACGACGCTCACGCCGTCTGGCGAGGTCAGCGCGGCACTCGCGGCACTCGGTGTGACGCTCTCGCCGGCCGGTAGGGCGACCACGACGGCCAGCGGGTTCGGCTTCCCGATCACCGGCGGCAAGGTCAACCCCAAGACGTTCGCCGGCACGATCCTGCACGCCGGCAGCGGGATCACGGCCAGCAAGGGCGCGGCCTCGCTGACGCTGTCTGACTTCCAGATCAACATCGGCGCGTCGCCCACGCTGTCGGCGCTCGTCGGCGGGACGCGAGTCGCGATCCTCGCGCTCGACACGTCGAGCATGTCGATCACCGTGGTGGCCCCCGGGCTCGTCGCCGCGAACATCCCGGCGACGCTGACGGACGCCGCCGCGGCCGCGCTGAATGCGGCGTTCAACACGACGGTGTTCTCGTCCGGGCTGCGGCTCGGCACCGTCGCCATCGGCGCCAAGATCAGCTGACGCCGGCGCGCTCCGCCGGCCCCGTGGCCGGCGGAGCGGGGCGCTGCGCTCAGCCGTCGGCGAAGATCTTGCCTACGGGCGGCGGCGAATGTTCGCCCCAAGGGGGGCGAGCTTCTCGCGCCTGGGCCTATGGTGAGCAGATGCCGACGACGACCGACCTCGACACCCGCGCCGCCGAGCTGCTGCGCGATCTCGCGGGCCCCGAGGCGAGCTTCCGCGAGCACCAGCTCGAGGCGATCCGCGACCTCGTCGAGGATCGCGCGCGCGTGCTCTGCGTCCAGCGCACGGGCTGGGGCAAGTCGGCCGTGTATTTCATCGCGACCGCGCTGCTGCGATCCGATCGCACCCAACCCGCGGGCCCGACGCTCATCGTCTCGCCGCTGCTCGCGCTCATGCGCAACCAGATCGCGGCCGCGCGCAAGCTCGGGATCCGCGCGCACACCGTCAACTCGACCAACCGCGACGCCTGGCAGGAGATCTCGGCGTTGCTGGACGGCGACGCCGTCGACCTGCTGCTGATCAGCCCCGAGCGCCTGAACAACCCGCAGTTTCGCGCCAGCATGCTGCCCGCGTTCGCAGCGCGCGTCGGGCTGCTCGTCGTCGACGAGGCGCACTGCATCTCGGACTGGGGCCACGACTTCCGGCCCGACTACCGCCGGATCGCCGACATGCTCGAGCGACTTCCGCGGGGCGTCGGCGTCCTCTGCACGACCGCGACGGCGAACGACCGCGTCGTCGCCGATGTCGAGGAGCAGCTGCGCACCGGCCACAGCGACGTTCAGCTCGTCGCCTACCGCGGCCCGCTCGGCCGTACGAGCCTGCGCCTGGAGGTCGTCGATCTGCCCGGCCAGGCCGACCGGCTGGCCTGGCTCGCCACCCACCTGCCCGATCTGCCGGGGTCGGGAATCGTCTACACGCTGACCAAGCGAGACGCCGAGCAGGTCGCCGCGTGGCTGACCGGCCGCGGGATCGCCGCCGAGGCCTACACCGGGGAGAGCGAGACCGAACGGCGAATCGGCGTCGAGGATCGGCTGCTCGCAAACGACCTGAAGTGCGTGGTCGCAACGAGCGCCCTCGGGATGGGCTACGACAAGCCCGACCTCGGCTTCGTCGTGCACTACCAGGCGCCCGGATCGGTCATCGCCTACTACCAGCAGGTCGGCCGCGCCGGCCGCGCGATCGAACGCGCCGAGGTGGTCCTGCTGCGCGGCCGCGAGGATCGCCGCATCCAGGACTTCTTCATCGAGCAGGCATTCCCGCGCCGCGACGTCGTCGACACGGTCCTGACGCACCTCGATCAGGCCGGCGGCGAGGGCGCGACGACGTCCGAGCTGACGTCGCTCGTGAACCTCGGCAAGGGCCGCATCGAGGCGATGCTCAAGATCCTCGACGTCGAGGGCGCGGTGCGGCGCGACGGGCGCAGCTGGGTACGCGAGCCCGGCGACTGGTTCTACGACGCCGAGCGCTACGCGACGGTCACCGAGCTGCGCCGCCGCGAGCAGGCGACGATGGCCGCCTTCGGCGCGGACGGACGCTGCCTCATGCGCGCGCTGCAGGAGGAGCTCGACGACCCCGACCCGCGTGACTGCGGGCGCTGCTCGGTCTGCGCCGGCCCGCGCTACGACGCCGCACCGTCGCCCGAGCTCGTGCGCGCGGCGCTCGAGCACCTGCGCTCGCGCCCGCTGACGCTCGACGTCAAGAGGATGAGCCCGGACGCCGACGGCAGGATGCGCAAGATCGCCGTCGACGTGCAGGTCCAGGAGGGCCGCGCGCTCGCGCGGATCGGCGACGGCGGCTGGGATCCGCTCGTCCAGGACGGCCGCCGCGCGGGTCGCTTCGACGACGAGCTCGTGCGCGCCGCCGCCGCGCTCGTGCGCGACTGGGCGCCGCCGGTCGCATGGGTCGCGGCCGTGCCGTCCACGAGGAGCGGCGGGCTCGTCCCGGACTTCGCGCGCCGGCTCGCGGCGGCGCTCGGCCTGGACTTCGCCGCGGCGCTCGCACGCCAGGCCGACCGGCCGCCGCAACGGGAGATGGCCAACAGCGTCCAGCAGGTGGCCAACGTCCGGGGCGCCTTCGCGGTCGCGGCCGACCCGCCGCCGGGCGGATGCCTGCTCGTCGACGACCTGCGCTTCAGCGGCTGGACGCAGGCGATGGTCGGCGGGCAGCTGCTGCGAAGGGGATCCGGACCGGTGTTCGGATTCGTCCTGGCGACGGCGTTCTGAACGCCGCGCTCGCGAGCTGCCGGCCGACGCGATATCTTGCGCGCCACGAGGCCGTTGCCAGCCTGCACGGTGGGTACTGGGGCGCGTGACAGAGCAGGACGTCGGGCCGGAGCGCTGGGGAGCGCGAGCGGGGCGACGAGACCGAGCGAACCATTGCGCGAAGGGGACAGCGTGGAACGGGAGACACGAAGCACCTCGAACGGCACCCGACCCGAGGACCGCCTCGACCGAGCGCCCGACGCCCCGCCGGCCCTTGCCGAGCAGCATGCGCTGCGTCGCGGCACGCCGCTGACGCCAACCCAGTTCAAGACGTTGCGCCGCATGGCCGACCAGGGCATCAGCCCGCTCCGCCACATCTGAGCCGGGCCTCCGCGGTCGTCCCGATCGTCAGCGCCGGACGATCACGAAGGACGCCCTCGCCGACGCGCCGACGTTGCCCGCGCCGTCCGTGGGCTGCGCGGTGACGCGATAGGTCCCCGTCCCGAGCTTCTTCGAGCCGATACGGCCGCTGAACGGCACGCTGTTGACCCCGGCCGCGAGCGCGCTGCGCGTCAACGTCCCGACCCGCACGTACAGCGTGCACGGCCGGCGCTTGCGATTGGCGGCGCTGCGCGTCCTGCAGCTCGCTCCGACGCGGCGCCCGATCGTCTTGCGAGCGATCGCGAAGGTCGCGCGAGCGGGCTCGCTGAGCGTGAGGACGATCTTCGAACCGCTGTGTGCCGCGGCGGCGACAACGGTCGCCGTGGCCGACGCCTTGAACGTCCTCGGAGACAGCTTGAGCCCGCTCACCGTCGGGGCCGTCCGGTCGGGGGCGACCGGCGGCGGCGGCGGGGGCGGGGGCGGGGGCGGCGGGGGCGCAGGCGTGACCGGCGGGACCTCCCCGCAGTACAGCCGCAGGTCGAGGTCCAGGACCGCGGGCGGGATCGTCAGCACCGCGCTCTCGGCGAACTGCGATCCGCGCTCGGCATTCGACACGCATCCGTCCTTGCTGGCCCGCACCTTGTAGTAGCCCGCCACGACGTCCCAGCCAAAGCGCCCATCGGAGGAGCTCACGTCGGGGTTCACGCGATTGGCCGGTGACATCACGGCGCTGCCGCCGGGCACGGGCGTGAACGTGCCGTTCGGCGTGCCCGACCGCAGCAGCTGCACGGCGGCGTCGGCCACGGGCGCACCGAGGCTGTCGCGCACCACGCCGCTCGGATCGATGTACGCGCCGAAGTCGAACGCCTCGTCGTCCGCGGGCTGCGGGCAGGTGATGGCGATGTGCACGGACGCGTCGCCGTGCGCCGGGTAGACCGCGGCGATCGACGCGCTGTAGGTCCCGGCCGGCCCCTCGGTCAGCGCGCCGCTGCGCGTGAGCACGCCGCCGATCCGCAACTCGTAGGCCGCCGCCCCTCCGCTGCAGCCGTGGGTCGTCAGCGTCAGCGCGTCGGTCCAGTAGATGATCGGGAGGCCCCCAGGGGTCGTGCCGACGTTCGTGATCGTCGTGTCGTCCGGCGGCGGCGGCGGGGCCGGCCCGAGCGCGATGTCCTGCGTGACGTCCGTCGCGGCGACGGCGACCGGGCCGGCATGCCCCGGGGTGAGCGAGCTGTCGGATGGCGGGAACGCCGTCAGGCCGTAGGAGCCGGCGAGCCCGAACGCCCGGTAGACGCCCGACGAGTTCGTCGTGCGGGTCACGCAGGCACCACCGCCGGTCGGGCAGATCTGCACCGGCGCGAAGGCGATGGGTGAGCCCTCGAAGGTGACCGTGCCGCTCAGCCGCGGCCCACCTGCGCCGGTCGCGGCGACGGGGAAGACGTAGCGCCCGAGCTGCGACGTGCCGCGGCTGCCGGCGACCAGGGCGGTCGCAGCGCCGTCGGTCAGCGCACGGGAGGTGAACGAACCCGGCCCGACGAAGAAGTGCGCGTCGTCGCCGTCGCCGTTGGCGAATCCCCAGGCCGCCGGTGTGCCGCCGAAGCCGTTCACGCCCTCGCTCGCGTCGCCGGTCTCCCACGGCAGCGTGTCGTAGTTGAAGACGATGTCGAAGCCTCCGGCGTCGCCGCGCTTGACGAGCAGCAGCTGGAACGACGCGAGCTTGTCGGCGTGGTTGGAGAAGTAGCCGACGTCGCGCCAGTCGACGCAGAACGCGGGCTGCCCGTCGAACGTCGTCTGCCCGTAGGTGACCTCGGCGGAGCCGTCCGGGCGCGTGTCCACGTCGGCGAGGAACGGGGCGATGATGACGTTGCCCGAGATCGAGAAGTCAAACGGCGTGTAGTCGCCGAGGGCGGAGTCGAAGGTGACGTTGCCGTTGTTGTTGACATACAGGTCGTCGTACTGCGCACCGAAGAAGCTCGCCGTGAAGCCGATCGGGACGGCAGCCGTCGACCCGTCGTCGTTGGCTGGGAGCACGTTGGCCAGGCACCCCGCGTCGTTGACGACGGCGTCCGGTCCGTCCGCCGACGCGGAGGCGGTGCAGACGCAGAGCGCCGCGACGACGAGCACGACGACGATCAGCGCGAGGCGCGGCCAGTCGGCGGCTCGCGGCCGCGAAACGTCCATCCATGCCATCTGACACACCTTCCGTGAGCTGAGGTTGCGCGTCGTTCGCCGGGCTCCAGCGCGCCTGGCGAGAACGTACATCGCGGCGTCGGACGGTGCGGGGTTAAGTGATGAAGTTCACACTCGGCGCGGGCCACGGATGTTGATCGCGCCGACCGTGCCCGACGCCACACAGCGGCGCCCGCGACCCTCCTAGAGTCGCGTCCATGCCCGCGTACGAGAGCAACACCAGCACGCAAGAGCCTCCACCCGTGGCCGATCCGCCGCCGGTGGACCCGCCCGTGTTCGACCCGCCCGGCCAGGACGTGGCGATCAACGAGGGCGCGCGCCTCGTCCCCGATCGCGCGACGTTCGAGACGCTCGCCCGCACCGACGACGTCCCCGGCCAGCTCGGCGCCGAGGAGATGAAGATCCTCATCCTCGGGGTCGACACGGATGCGCCCGAGCTGTACTTCCTCAACACGAACGCGTTCGCGTTTCACTACGACTTCGCGACCGAGGTCCTCCACGTCGAGCAGGACCTCGGCGCGTTCAACGCGCGCACGTACTTCCGCGACGACCGCTCGAACCTCGCCGGGACGATCATCGCCCACGACCGCTTCCAGCCGGTCGGCAGCGCCGCCGCCGGGCTCTACGCGCTCGAGTTCTGGCCCACGGACCCGGTCCGCGCGAAGCACGTCGCGCTCGCGTTTCAGCTCGTATCGCGGGCGATGGCGTTCGCCGCGGACAAGCTCGCCTACCACCCGGCCGGCGACACGCAGGAGGCCCTCTACGCACAGGACCGCGACGCGCTCGCCGCGGCCGGCGTGCGCAGCATCCTGACCGCGGAGCTGTTCGCGGACGTCAGCTACGTCGCGCTGAACCTCGGCGAGGGCTACGGCGTCCTGTCAGCGATCGACGCGGCAGCGTCGCGCCCCCCTTCGATCCGTGACGTGGCGCTGTTTGCGACCCTGCCGAACGATCTCGGCCACGTCGCCGGCGTCATCAGCGCGACGCCGCAGACGCCGCTGTCGCACATCAACCTGAAGGCCAAGCAGAACGACACGCCGAACGCGTACGTCCGCGACGCGGCGACCGAGCCGCGGATCGCCGCGCTGCTCGGCCAGGTCGTGCGCTACGCCGTCACACCGGACGACTTCGAGCTCGCCGCCGCGACGCCCGAGCAGGTCCAGGCATGGCTCGACCAGGTCCGCCCGCAGCAGCCGCAGTCGCCCTCGCGCGACCTCACCATCTCGGACATCCGCGCCCTCGACTCGCTCGGCCACCACGACGTCGACAGCGTCGGCGCGAAGGCCGCGAACGTCGCCGAGCTGCGCCGAATGCTGCCCGACGGCACGGTGCCGGACGGCTACGCGATCCCGTTCGCGCTGTACGACGCGTTCATGACCGCGGGCGGCTTCTACGACCGCGCGCGGGAGATCGCCGCCGACCCCGAGCTGCAGGCCGACGTCGCCAAGCGCGACGCCGCGCTCGCCAAGCTGCGCAAGCAGATCAAGAAGCTCGACGTCCCGCCCGAGATCGCCGCGAAGATCACCGAGCTGCAGGCGCGCTTCCCCGCCGGGCAGGGCATCCGCTGCCGCTCGTCGACGAACAACGAGGACCTCGAGGGCTTCAACGGCGCGGGGCTGTACGACTCGTTCACGCATCGCGCCGACGAGGGCGACCTCGCGCGGACCGTCAAGCAGGTGTGGGCGTCGCTGTGGAACCTGCGCGCGTTCGACGAGCGCGACTTCCATCGCATCGACCACCTCAGCGCGGCGATGGGGGTGCTCGTGCACCCGAACCTCGACGACGAGCTCGCCAACGGCGTCGCCGTCACGAAGAACCCGTTCGACCCGAACTGGCCGGGCTTCTACGTCAACGTCCAGGTCGGGGAGTCGCTCGTGACGAACCCCGACCCGAACGCCACGCCCGACGAGCTGCTCGTCTCGGCGATCGGCGAGCACGGCGAGTACGAGACGCAGGTCATCCGCCGCTCGACGCTGACGCCGGATGGTCGCCGCGTGCTCACGCCCGAGCAGCTGGCCGGCCTCACGAAGGCGCTCGCGACGATCCAGCGGCGCTTCAAGATCGTCTACGGCGCGCAGCGCAACGAGGGCTTCGCCATGGACGTCGAGTTCAAGGTCAACGCCGCCGGCAGGCTCGTCGTCAAGCAGGCGCGGCCCTGGGTCGACTGACCCGCGCGCCTACCGGAGGGACCACTCTGGGCCCGCCCATCTGAGAGCCCGTCCCGGGCGTTGCGTCACCCGATGCCACATTGCCAGGTCAACACCCGGCGCGCCGCGAGTTGCCAATCTGAGCACGAAATAGATGCGAGATCGGCATCTCGCGACGAGGGCATCGCGGAGGTGGCAATGTCGCATGCGCGGGGCGCGCCCCGCCCGCGGCGAGGCGGCACCTGATCAGTCCGGGATCAGGCCATCCCCGCTGAACTCCGCGGCCGCTTCGGCGAACGGCGTGTCGGCCGGCGGCACGATGACGTGCCGAGCTCTGGATGTCGCCGGCGGCGCCGCGCACGGGCGCGATCTGGTCGGGAAGCCGGCCCTGAACCATCGCGATGCCACCGACCGACCGAATGCGCGCCATGCGAAGAACGTAGCCCAGCGGCGCGGGCCTGACCATCGCGTCCCGGTACCCTCGGCGCATGGCCCCTACCGACACCATCTCCTTCGCCCGCGGCGCGCCGTCGCTGGACATCGTCGACGTCGACGGACTCCGTGACAGCGCCGTAGCGGCGTTCACCAACGACCCCGGCGGCGTGACCGGCTACGGCACGAGCATCGGCTACCCACCACTGCGGCGCTGGATCGCCGCCGAGCACGGCGTCGACGAGGCCAACGTGCTCGTGACGAACGGCTCGATGCAGGCCGACGCGTTCCTGTTCGCGACGCTCGTCGAGGCCGGCGACGCCGTCGTCGCCGAGAAGCCGACGTACGACCGCACGCTGCTGAACCTCCGCAGCCTCGGCGCCGACGTGCGGATGGTCTCGCTGCAGACCGACGGGATCGACGTCGACGAGCTCGCCGAGCTCCTGGCGACCGGCGTCAAGCCGAAGCTCGTCCACATCATCCCGAACTTCCAGAACCCGGCCGGCTACACGCTGTCGCTCGACAAGCGCAAGGCGCTGCTCGCGCTCGCCGCCGAGCACGACTTCGTGATCTTCGAGGACGACCCGTACCGCCACATCCGCTTCTCGGGCGAGGACATCGCGACGATGCTCGAGATGGACGAGAGCGACACGGTCGTCTACGCGTCCTCGTTCTCGAAGACCGTCTGCCCCGGGATCCGCGTCGGCTACCTCGTCGGCCCCAAGCCGCTGATCGCGCAGATCCAGAAGCTCGCGACGAACACGTACATCTCGCCGAGCATGGTGTCGCAGGCGATCGTCCACGAGTTCTGCGTGTCGGGCAAGATCGACAGCTCGATCGCGACCGTCAAGGCGGCGCTCGCCGAGCGCGTCGAGGTGCTGACCGCGTCGCTCGCCGAGCACCTTCCCGAGGCCGTCTACCAGGCGCCCGAGGGTGGGTACTTCATGTGGGTCACGCTGCCCGAGGAGGCCGACGTCGACGCGATGTTCGAGGCCTGCAAGACCCGCGGCGTCCAGTTCGTCAAGGGCTCGGACTTCCTGCTCGAGGGCGGCCACAACATGCTGCGCCTGGCCTACTCCGGCGTCACGGTCGACCGCATCGACGAGGGCGTCGCCCGCCTCGCCGATGCCTACCGCTCGGTCGCGGGCGCCCCGGCGGCCGCCTAAAGCGCGCACGGCGCGAAGCGGCGCGGGCCTTCGAGTGCCCCGCCGCTCGCCGCCGTGCCCCGGGCGATGCCGGTGACCGAGTCGGTGCCGCAGGCCGAGCCCGCTACGACCGCCCGACCGCCGGTACCGCCCAGGCGGCAGTCACGGTCGGTTGGCGAAGTCCTCATTCCCCGCACGGCTCGCGACGGGCGCCGAGCACCGCTCCGGCGAGCACGGCCGCGACGAGCAGGACCACGGCCTCGACCCTGAATGCCGCCGCGAAGCCCTCCGTGAGCGCGGCGCCCGGCAGCGCCCCGCCGGCGAGCGCGTCGGTCGTGTGGCCGGTCGCGATCGCGATCATGACCGCGATGCCGATCGCGCCGCCGACCTGTTGGGCGGTCGTCATGAGCCCGGAGGCGAGCCCGCCGTCGCGCTCCTCGGCGTAGCCGGTCGCGAGGCCCATGAGCGGCACGAACGCGGCGCCGAGGCCCGCGGCGACGACGACGAGCGCCGGCAGCACGTCCGCCGCGTAGTCGCTCGTCACGCCGAGCCGGCTCATCATCCACAGACCGGCGGCCGCCGCGGCGATCCCGGCGACGATCGGGATCCGCGGGTCGACGCGCTGCGGCATGCGGCCGATGAGGCCCGACCCGATCCCCATCGCGGCGCTGACCGGCAGGAACGCGAGGCCCGTCTCCAGCGCGGAGAAGCCGAGCACCTGCTGGAGGTACAGCGTCATGAAGAAGAGCATCGCCAGCAGCCCGCCGGCGGCGACGAACACGACGCCGTCCGCCGAGATCGCGCGCGGACGACGCAGCAGATCGACCGGCAGCAGCGGCGATGCGACGCGCCGCTCGACGGCCGCGACCGGGAGGTTGACGAGGAAGATCCAGCGCCAGCCGGCGAGCTGTCCGCCTGCTCGCGGCCAGGGGCCTCGGCGCGGTCACGCACCGCTCGGTCGAGGCCGGGGCGAAGGCGCCGCAGGGAGGTCCACCTCGCCCGCCTCGAGCTCGAGCTCGCCGCGATGCGCGATCCACGCCTCGCCGAGCGCATGCGCGACGCGGCGCAGGTCTTCTGGCGTATGTGCGAGCCGCTCGCGCTCGCGACCGGCTCGACGGATCCCGAGCGTGACGGGCGCGCGATCGCGGTCATGGCCGACGGCCTGCTGCTCGACCGCCTCGCGCACCCGCCGCTGTCACACGACCTTCTCGTCGCGTCGGTGCGCCAGCTGCTCGCCCCGCGCTCGCCCGGCGACTGACGCGGCGCCGGGCGAGGCGAGCCGGGTCGATCAGCTCGTGACGCGCGCCAGGTAGCCGTTCGCCACGAGGTAGCCGACGTTGAACCCGGAGGGGTTGCCCGGGAAGATCGACGAGTCGAGGACGTACTGGATGCCGAAGCCCGGCTGGCCCAGACCCTCGGCGATCGGGCCGCCGTAGACCGGGAAGGACTGCAGGACCTTGTAGCGCGAGTAGTTGCAGCCGGCCGGGTTCGTCTTGTTGTCGAGGCTCTGCGGCGGGATCGCGCGGGCGCTGTACGGCGTGCCCTCCGGCGACAGGTAGCTGCCGAACTCGCTGCCGAAGCGATCGATCCGCTGGCCGGCGAAGATCGACATCTGCATCCGGATCGGGGTGTTGTCGTCGGTCAGCGCGTAGCCGCCCTGCGGCGGGTAGCGCCACGTGTTGTTCGGCGTGTCGTAGTACGTCGCCAGGTAGCTCGTCGACGTCATGTCGTCGAAGCGGTGGTAGTTCTTGAGCAGCTTGCCGACGGGTCCCGAGTTGGGCAGCAGCAGTGGCCCGAGTCGCGCGTCGTTGCGGTAGTCCGCCGTCGAGCACGTCGTGCGCTTCAGGAACGGGAACTGCGCCTGGCTCTGCGCGACGCCCCACGCCGGGAACAGCATCGCGAGCACCGCCAGCCCGGCCGCGAAGCCACCGCGCTTCACCGAAAATCTGTTCGTCAACGTCATGTGCCAACCCCCCACATCGGTCAGGGCGACCGGATTGCCACCCGTGGCCGGATGCTACGTCCGCGCCGCGAGGACGCGAAATGGGGTCACTCCGCGAGCTGGCGATGTCGCATCCATATCGCGCTCAGATTGGCATCTCGCGGGATGCGGAGCGCCGACCTGGCAATGTCGCATGTGGGCCGACGGATCCGTCGGTCCGCTGGGCCTTCGCGTCAGTCGGCGAGCAGGTCCGGCGGCTGGATGACGGTGAACCCGACCTTCACCTCGGGCGGCTTGGCGACCGTGCGAGCCGGGCGCGGCGGGCGCCTCGTGAGGTGCTTCTGCCAGAAGCCGACGAGCCCGACCTTCCAGGCGAAGTAGCCGGTCTTGCCGGGGGTGATCGAGAAGTCCATGACGCGCACGTGGCACAGCACGCGCTTGGTCAGGTACAGCGTGCGCAGGACGACGCCGAGGCGCGGGTAGGTCTTCTGCTCCTCGTGGCTCGCGCGCACGTGGCCCATGAAGCGGTTCCACAGCCACGGCGGCGGTCGCCATAGGGCGATGATGTAGAGCATGAGGTTCGCCCACTTCGGCGGGATCGCGAGGTACGAGTCGTCGATCTCGTCGAGGTCGACGCCGCGCGCCTCCATCGCCGCCGCGAGGCCCGTGTTCGGGATCACCTTCAGCGAGTAGATGAACAGCGTGTACGGGCGGTCCATCATGTAGAGAAGCTGCAGCGTCGACTTGACGTCGTCCCGAGTCTCGATCGGGTTGTCCATGATGATGTCGTAGGCCGCGGGGATGTGGTACTTCGGCGCGAACGACGCGATCACCTCACCCGCCTTCAGGATCTTCTCCGGCGGGGTCGGGCGCTTGTAGAAGTCGAGCATGTTCTTCGAGCCCGACTGGATCCCCATCCGGATCCGGTTCATCCCCGCCCACGAGAGCAGCTCGAACTTGTCCTGGCGGACGTAGTTGGGGATCACGCCGTAGACGGCGAACGGCAGCTTGAGCTCGTCGTGCCACAGCTGCGCGAACTCCTCGAGCTGGCCGTAGGGGATCGCCATGAAGCTGTCGTCGTGGAAGGAGACCTGGCTGAGGTGCGGGAAGCGCGCGCGGGCGTCCTTGACCTGGTCGACCATGTAGCGCGCGCTCGGGTGGCGGATGCGCTTGTACTTCGCGTCGTTGGCGATGAACTTCGTGTTGCCGCAGTACGCGCAGTGAAACGGGCAGCCGATCGACCACAGCGTGGTGTAGCCGAGGCCGTCGTTGAGCAGGTAGTCCTCGACGGTCGTCTTCTGAAAGCCCTGGCCCGGGAGGTAGATCTTCTCGGAGTCGACGCCGTACTGCGGGAACGGCAGCGACTCCATCTCCTGAACCGTCATGAGTGGCAGGAAGTGGTTCTTGATGATCTCCTGACCGCCGTTGCCGTTGGTCGGCTTGAACCAGAAGTTCTTCGTCTTCGTGACGTCGCGGCCCTCCTTGAGGCCCTGCAGCAGCTCCTCGAACGCGAACTCTCCCTCGCCGGTGCAGACGGCGTCGACGTCACCGAGGATCGCGTCCTCGGGCTGGATGATCGGGTGGATGCCGCCCCACACGATGTACGTCGACGGGTTCAGCTCGCGCAGGCGCTTGATGACGCGGTGCGTGAGATCCGCGTAGCCGGTCATCGAGGAGAAGCCGACGAGGTCCGAGCCCTTCAGGCCCTGGGCGATCTCGTCGACCTGCTCGTCGGGCATGCGGCCCTTGTCGCCCATCCCGCGCACGGCCGCCTTGACGGAGCGGTAGCGCTCCGTCGAGATGTAGACGGACTCCGTCTCGGGTTCGAGGTGCGCGACGTAGGCGGCCATCTTGCGAAAGCCGCAGGACGTGATGCCATCCTCGAGGCAGACCATCTGGGTCTTCATGGTGGGTTCCCCTCCGTGAGGTTCAGCGGCCGTAGCGCTCGCGCGCCAGGACGAGCTGCTCGGGCAGCGCGATGCGCGGCGGCGGCGACGGATCGGCGACGACGGACACCGTCTCGGCGACGGAGAACGTGACGACGAGCTCGGTGCCGTCCTTCGTCGTGACGGTGACCGCCTCGGGTGTGGAGACGGTCAGCGTTCCATGCAGTCCGGGCTCCAGGCCCGACTCCTTGAGGTAGTGCAGCAGGTCCTCGGCCTCGTTCTCGAAGCGCAGGATGCGGACCGAGGCACCCTCGGCGACATCCGCGAGCGGGACCCCCTCCAGGCGTGCGCCGCCGATGATCGGGTGGCCGTGCGGGCACGTCTTGGCGTCGCCGATCGCGGCCATCATGCGCTCCTCGAGCACCGGGCTCATCGCGTGCTCGAGCCGTTCGGCCTCCTCGTGCACCTCGTCCCACGGGATCTGCAGGACGTCGGTCAGGAAGCGCTCGATGAGGCGGTGGCGGCGCACGACGCCCTCGGCGTGATCGAAGCCCGAATCCGTGAAGCTGATCGCCTTGTTCGTGCCGCGCGTGATGTAGCCGTCACGCTCGAGGCGGCCGATCATCTCGTGGACGGTCGGTGCCGACAGCTGCATCGCCCGGGCGACGTTCGCCCCGGTCATCGGCAGCTTCGCCTCCTGCAGCCAGAACAGCGTCTGCAGGTACTCCTCCTCCGCGACGGTCGCGCTGTCGGTCGACATGCGCACCGATGCTACCGGGAGCCCCGAGCGCGGCGACCGCAAGGCGCGCATGCGCGTATCGCAACTAGCATCGCCCGCGTGCAGATCGGCTCTGGCACGAGAGCGCTCGTCACCGGGGCTTCCCGAGGGATCGGGCGCGCCCTCGCCCACGAGCTCGCGGCGCGCGGGGCGACCGTCGGGCTGGCGGCGCGGTCGGTGTCCGACCTGCAGGCCGTGGCCGAGGCGATCCCGGGACATCATCACGTGCTCGTCTGCGACGTCGCCCTGCGCGAGTCGATCCACGAGGCCGTCGAGGAGTTCGTCGCGGCGACCGGCGGCCTCGACCTGCTCGTCGTCAACGCCGGCATCGCGCACTACGAGCCGATCTCCGAGCAGGACATCGAGACGATCGAGCGCATGACCGACGTCAACTGGCTCGGCACCGTCTACACGATCAAGGCCGCGCTGCCGCACCTGCTGCGCCAGGGCACCGGCCACATCGTCGTCATGTCCTCGGGCGCCGGGCTGCGCTCGTTTCCCGAGGCCGCCGCGTACTCGGCGACGAAGGCCGCTCAGCGGATGTTCGCGGAAGCGATCCGGCACGAGCTGGCCGGCAGCGGCGTCTCGGTCACGACGGTCTTCCCGGGCGAGATCGCCACCTCGCTGCTGGACCATCAGCCGGCCGTCGCGCTGCCGGCGTGGTACCGCGCCGAGGACGCCGCGCCGCCCGCGGAGCTTGCGGTGCGCATCGTCAGGGCCGTCGAGCGCGACCGTCGCGACCTGTACTGGAAGGCGCCCGTCAAGGGCATGGGGATCCTGCACGGGATCTCCCCGCGCTGGGCCGACCGCGCGCTGCGGCGCATGCGCGGCCAGAGCGCCGCCCCGCGACGCGACTGAGCTGACCGCGTCCGTGCGCCGGCACGCGCCTCACCCCCCGAGCGCGACGGGCGATCCGCCGGCGCACGTGCGGTCGCGACCCTCCGCCTTCGCGCGATAGAGCTGGCGGTCCGCCGCCGCGACGAGCTGCGCCGCGTGCATCGGCGTCGCCCAGGTCGCGACGCCGGCCGAGGCCGTGAGCCCGGCGGGCATGTCGCGGCGCAGGCGCTCGACGATCTCGAAGGCCTCGGGTGCCGACGAGCACCGCGACGTCCGACAGCGCGTCGAGCTCCGACGCGTCCCATACGCGCGGGGCACCGTCGATCGCGCACACGCTGCCGAGCACGTGACCGTCGACGCCGACGATCGGAAAGCCGGCGTAGGCGATGACGTCGAGGTCGACGATCGCGAGGTTCGAGCACAGGACGGGGTCCATCCGCGCGTCCTCGACGACGAGCGGCGCGTCGCTGGCGACGACGTGCTGGCAGAAGGAATGCGACAGCGGCGTCTCGCGCGCGTCCGCCCACGGCTGGCGGACGCCGACGACGCCGGCGAAGTGCTGGCGCGTGTCGGTCACGAACGAGACGACGGCGACCGGCGCACCGGCGGCACGGGCCGCGACGCGCGCGAAACGGTCGAAGACCGGCTCGGGACCGTCGTCGGCGAGCCCCTCGGCGACGAGCGCCGCGAGCCGTTCCGGGAGGCTGATCGCGGCCGTGAGCCGGTCGCTTGAGGCCACCGCCGGCATGGCGGGCCGTCGCGCGGTGCTGTCGTGAGCCATCACCCTCTGTATCGGGCTCGCTGTCCGCCGACTTGAGCGTTCGCGCGTGGTCAGCCACCGCCAGGGGCGCGGCGGCGGGGCGGGTCCGTGCGCAGCTGCTCGGCGAGCGCGTCGAGGCGGCGCTCGGCGAACGTCACGAACTCGCGCGTCGCGGGCGACAGCTGGGCACCGCGCCGCCAGGTGAAGGCGAAGGTCTCGTAGATCGGCTCGGCGAACGGCACCCACCCGACGGCGCGCGGCGCGAGCCTGCGCAGCATCCCGCGCGGCGCGATCGTGTCGCCGAGGCCGCGGGCGGCGAGCTCGAGCGCGACCTCGACGTCCTCGACGTCGATCTGCGGCACGATCGCGACGCCCTCGCGCTGGGCGAGCTCGGCGATCTGGCGTCGCGTCGGGTCGTCGGAGCCCCAGCTCGCCTCGGAGAGGATCAGCGGCGCGACGGCCAGGCGCTTGACCGTCATCGGCCGTCGCAGCCGCTCGGGGTCGAGGGAGACGTAGAGCACCTCGTCGCGCATCGCGGGGCGCACGCTCAGGCCGCGGTCGTCGATCGGCAGGACGACGAGCCCGGCCTCGAGCTCGCCGGCGCGGATCGCCGCAACGGTGTCGGAGGAGTTCTGGCCGACGATCCGCACGCGCACGGCGGGGTGCGCGCGCCGGAAGTCCTCGACGATGTCGATGCCGAGATACGTGCGCGCGGTGCCGAACGTGCCGAAGGAGGCCAGCCCGCCGCGCAGCTGGCGGACCGCGCCGACCGACTCGCGCGCCCGCTCGACGCAGGCCAGCGCCGCCTCGGCGTGCGGGCGCAGCGCGCGGCAGGCCTCGGTCGTGACGAGGCCGCGCCCGACGCGCTGAAACAGCGTCACGCCGAGCTCGGCCTCGAGCCGGCGGACCTGCTCCGAGAGCGACGGCTGGGCGAGATGCAGCGCCTCGGCGGCGGCGCTGAACGAGCCGTGCTCGATCGCGGCGAGGACGTACTGCAGCTGCTGCAGAGTCATAGGCTTTGCCTTGAGGTAGCCAAGTCGATCAAGGCTACCGCTGGAGCGCACAAGGGTGGAGAATGACGTCCATGTTGATCCTCACCTCAGTCATCGCCGCCTTCGCCGTCTTCGAGGTGCTCGCGTACCGCTACGGGACCGAGTCCCGCCCCGGCTTCGACGAACGCCCCGACCGTGGCCCGCGCCGTCGCCGCTGATCGGCGCCGCGCGGGCATCGCGCTGTGCGTCGTCTCGGCCTGCGGGTTCGGGCTCATGGCGATCTTCGCCACCCGCGCGTACGACGCCGGGCTCGGCGTCACGACGCTGCTCGCGCTGCGCTTCTCGCTGGCCGCCTCGATCTTCTGGGCGATCGTCGCGGCGCGCCGGTCGCGCGGCGCCGGCCTTCGCCCTCATCCGGACACGCGACCGGTCCACCCGCTCGCACCGGACCCGGACCCGGACGCCGCGCCTCGCCCCGCGCGGGGCCGGCGGCGCGTCGCGCTCACCGCGCTCGCGCTCGGGGTGGGCTACAGCGCGCAGTCGGGCTTCTTCTTCTCCGCGCTGAAGCACATCGACGTCGGGCTGACGTCGCTGCTGCTCTACACGTTCCCCGCGATGGTCTGCCTGGGATCCGTCGCGCTCGGTCGCGAGCGGATGGGCGCCTGGAAGGCGGGGGCGCTCGGACTCGCCAGCGCCGGCACCGCGCTCGTTCTCCTGGGCGGCGGCAGCGGCGGCCTGCAGGCGACGGGCGTCGCGCTCGGCCTCGCCGCCGGCGTCACCTACAGCGTCTACATCCTGCTCGCCGACGACGTCGTGGGCAGCATCGACGCGTGGCTGTTCAGCGCGCTGATCGCGACCGGCGGCGCCGTCGCGGTGACCGGCGCGGGCGTCGTGACCGGCTCGCTCGCGCTCGGGGACGCTTCGAGCTGGATCTGGATCGGCTGCATCGCGCTGCTGTCGACCGTGCTGCCGATGAGCACGTTCCTGCTCGGCCTCGAGCGCGTCGGCGGGCCGACCGCGTCGATCGTCTCGACCGTCGAGCCGGTGCTGACCGTGACGCTGGCCGTGATAGCGCTCGGCGAGACGCTGGGGCCGCTGCAGATGCTCGGCGGCGTGCTCGTCATCGCGGCGGTCATCGCGCTGCAGTCACGCCGCGCCGAGCCGAGCGTTAGCGTTGCGGTCGATGGCGCTACCGCTCACGCCGCCGGTCCTGCCGCAGCTCGCACGCCCGCGAGCCAAGCTGCCTGAGGGCGCCGGCTGGGCCTACGAGCCCAAGTGGGACGGCTTTCGCACGATCGTCTTCGTCGACGGGGACGACGTCTACCTGCAGTCGCGCAACGCGAAGCCGATGTCGCGCTACTTCCCGGAGGTGACCTTCCCGGAGGGGCGCTACGTCGTCGACGGCGAGCTCGTCGCGGCGACGTTCGGCACGCTCGGCCAGCGCATCCATCCGGCGGCGTCGCGGATCCAGCGGTTGTCCGTCGAGACGCCGGCGCGGTTCGTGGCGTTCGACGTCCTCGCGCTCGAGGACGAGGTGGTCATGTCGCTGCCCTACTCGGAGCGGCGCGCCGTGCTGGAGACGATCTCCGGGATCGAGCTGACGCCGGTCGTGTACGCGGCGGCCGACGCGGAGCCGTGGCTGCGCGACGAGGAGGGCGTCATCGCGAAGGAGCTCGCCTGCCCGTACCTGCCCGGCGAGCGCAAGGGGATGGTGAAGGTCAAGCGCCTGCGCACGATCGACGCCGTCGTCATGGGCTGGCGGCCGGGCAAGGAGGAGGGCACGGTCGGCGCGATCATCCTCGGCCTCTACACGCCCGACGGTCGCCTGCGCGAGGTCGGCCACTCCAGCGGCTTCACGGCGAAGCGCAAGCGCGAGCTCGTCACGGAGCTCGCGCCGTACGAGACCGGCGAGCGCGGCAGCGGCGATCCGTCGCGCTGGACCGCCGGGCGCGACCTCGAGTGGGTCGCGCTGCGGCCCGAGCTCGTCGTCGAGATCACGTACGACCACGTCAGCGACGGGCGCATCCGGCACGGCACGAAGGTGCTGCGCTGGCGCGACGACAAGGACCCCGCCGACTGCGGGGTCGACCAGCTCGAGCTGTAGTCCGGGGCGCGCGGCCCGGCGCGGGTGGGCCCCGGCCGGCCGCAGGCTCCTCGTCCGAGCGCAGGCCGCGGGTACGCTGGATCGCCCGTGCCACGCCCGCTCCAGATCCTGTTGCCGGCGCTGCTCGCGAGCGTCGTGGGCTGCGGGCAGCAGCCGGCCGACCCGCCGCGCCGGCCCGTGCAGCTGACGCTGTCGGAGCCGCAGAACACCGCTACGACGCGCGAGGCGACCGTGCGCGTGAGCGGCAGCGTCGTGCCGGCGAGCGCGCGCGTGCTCGTCATGGGCGAGCGGGTGGCCGTCAGCGGCGGGCGCTTCTCGACGGCGGTCGACCTGCGCGAGGGGGCGAACGTCATCGACGTCGGGGCCGCCGCCCCCGGCGCCCGCGCGACGTGGCGCGCGCTGCGCGTGACGCGCCATTCGAGGATCGAGCTGCCCGACCTCGTCGGACGCGAGGCGCAGGAGGCCAGCGACGCCGTGACGGCACTCGGCCTGTCGCCGCAGGTCGTCGTCGACGACGACCTGCTCGACGCCTTCCGCCGCCGTCCGCGCGTCGTCTGCAGCACGGACCCGGTCGCCGGGTCGCAGCTGCGACCGGATGACGAGGTGCAGCTCGTCGTGTCGAAGACCTGCTGAGCCCGGGCGACTACTCGGCCTGCGTCGCGATGAGCGCGATCCGCGGCTGTCCGTCCTCGCGCACCACGCCGAACGCGACGCGGCCCTTGAGGTCCTCGCGGCCCGATCGCTTGACGGTGTAGCTGCCCGCCGCGCGGCCGGCGGCGCCGCGGACGACCTGCAGGTCGCCGAGCTCGTAGGCGTCGACGTCGGAGGTCGCGAACTGGCGGCGGTAGATGGCGAGCACGGCCTCGCGACCCTCCGTCGATCCGTCGGGGGCGACGCGCTGGACGTTGCGCGCGAGGGTCGAGCGCAGGGCCGCGACATCCTCCGCGCCATAGGCGTCGGCGAAGTCCTGCGCGGCGGCGCGGACCTCGTCCTCGGTCAGCGAGGCCGACACGCGCCGCGCGCCGTCGCCGCGCGTGGCCACGACGGCGGCCAAGCCGGCCACGGCGGCCAGCAGCACGAACAGCAGCGCGAGCGGTCGCACGCCTCGGCGACCGCGGTGGACCGTCGCAGCGGCGGGAGGTGACCCGGCGGGGTCCCGGCCGCCGGCGGCGGCCGACGGCGCCGGCGGCGGCGAGGCGGCGCTGCCTCCGGCGGCGGGCGCGGCCGCCGGCGGCGACGTGGCGGACCCCTCGGCGGCCGGCGCGCCGGCCGGCGGCGACGCGGCGGACCCTCGGGCGGCCCGCGGCGACGAGGAGCCGGGCCGAGCCGCTGCGTCTCCGGGGCTCGCCGGCCTCGCGCGCGCGGCCGCCTCGCCCCCGCCGCTCCACAGGTTCCCCTCCGCGGGGTCGGGGCTGGGGGCGGGCCCGGCCACGGGCGGGATCGGCCGCAGCCGCCGGACCGCGCGCCGACCGCCCGCGCCGTTGGGCGCCGGATCGAGCGGCGGCCCGCCGAGCTCGTCGGCGCGCGTCGGGGCGATCCGGGTGGCGGCGCGCGGCGTCGGCAGCGGCAGGCGACCCGTCGGGTCCTCGCTCGGCGCCGCTCGCCCGCGCGCGACGATCCGCTCGGGGATCGTCAGCCGCTCCCCCGTGGCCGCAGCCAGCGCGGCGCGGCCGAGGTCGCCCGCCGAGCTGTAGCGATCCGCCGGGTCCTTGGCGAGCGCGCGCGCGACGACGGCATCGAAGATCTCGTCGACGCCCGCCATCGCGCTCGGGCGCGGCGGCCTGTCGCCGAGGTGCGCGGCGATCGTCTGCGGAACGGTCTGACGGCGAAACGGCGCGTCGCCGGTCAGCGCCGCATGCAGGACGCCGCCGAGCGCGTAGACGTCGGTGCGCGCGTCGACGGGCTCGGCGCGCAGCTGCTCGGGGGCCATGTAGTCGACGCTGCCGATCCACTGGCCGCTCGTCGTCATGCGGGTGTCGGACGAGACCTCGACCGTCAGCCCGAAGTCCGTCAGGTAGACGTGGTCGTGGCCGGGCGCGGCGCCCGCGCTCGTCACGAGGACGTTCGCCGGCTTGACGTCGCGGTGGACGAGCCCCGCCCCATGGGCGGCGTCGAGGCCGGCCGCGATCTGCGCGACGATCCTCGCCGCGCGCGCCGGAGCGAGCGGGCCGTCGCGGCGCACGAGCGCGTGCAGGTCGGTCCCGTCGACGTAGCGCATGACGAGATACAGGCGACCGGCCTCCTCACCGGTGCCGTAGACCGGCACGATGTTCGGGTGGTCGATCGACGCCGCCATGCGCACCTCGCGGACGAAGCGCTCCGTGTACGCGCTATCGGCGACGCCCTCGGGCGCGACGACCTTCAGCGCGACGCGGCGGTCGAGCGCGAGCTCGGTCGCGCGATACACGATGCCCATGCCGCCGCGACCGGCGACCGCCTCGATGCGGCAGCCGGCGAAGCGCTCACCGGGGCGTAGGTCGTCCACGCCTTCAAGTGTGACCGCATCGTGACCTCGCCCGCCCGGGGGGTTTGGACGGCGGCGTCGACGCCAGCGGCCAAACCCGCTCGGGCGCGGGGGTCGCGGCGGTGGGCACCGCGCGGTCGGAGGGGCGCGCGCGGGCTGGGCGAAACGGCGGCGGCGGGTCAGCGCGCCGCGGTCTCGCGCAGCTCCGCGGCGAGGCGCTCGAGCTCGGCGCTGTCGCGCGCGCCGTCGGCGGCGTGCTCCAGGCGGCTCGCCTGCTCGGCGACCGCGTGCGCTCCGACCGTGCGGCTCGCGCCCGCGATCTGGTGGGCCTGGCGGCGCAGCGCGCCGACGTCGCCCGCCCGCAACGCCTGCCACAGCGCCTCGAGATCGCCGTCCAGCGACTCCAGGTAGCGCGTCACGATGTCGCGGTTGAGCTGCTCGTCGCCGCCGGTCAGCTCGTCGAGCGCGGACTGGTCGATCTCGACCGCCGCCGCCCGCGGAGCGGCGACGGCGACCGACTCCTCGTGCCAGTCGGCCCGCGGCAGCCAGCGCCGCAGCGTGCGGGCGAGCATCGCCAGCGTCGCGGGCTTGACGACGAGGTCATCCATGCCGGCCTCGGCGCAGCGCTCGCGCTCGCCGCGCAGCGCGCTCGCCGTCAACGCGACGACGGGTGCGCGCTCGCGGCCGGCGCGCCGCTCGAGCGCGCGCAGGTCGCGCGCGAGCTCGTAGCCGTCGGCGCCGGGCAGCCGGATATCCGTGAAGACGAGCCCGTAGCACGCCCGTTCGCAGCAGGCGAGCGCCTCGCCGGCGTCCGCCGCGACGTCGGTGAGAAAGCCGATCGTCTCGAGCTGCAGCGCGAGGATCTCGCGGTTGACGGGATGGTCCTCGACGAGCAGCAGCAGGCTGCCCTCGCGCTCGGCGTCGGCACGCGACGCGGGCCGGCGGTGCGACGGCACCGCGCCGTCGCCGTCCAGCCCGGCGCCCGCCTCCTCCTCGACCGTGACGACGCTCAGCGGAAGCTCGACGCGCATCGTCGTCCCAGCCCCCAGCGTGCTGGACATCCCGACGCTCCCGCCCATCGCCTCGACGAGCTGGCGGCAGATGACGAGCCCGAGGCCCGTCCCGCCGCTCGGCCGGGTGCGCGTCGAGGCGCCCGCCGCGTCGGGCGTCGCCTGCTCGAACGGCGCGAACAACCGCGCCTGGTCGGCCCGCGACACGCCGATGCCGGTGTCGCGCACGACGATCGCCACCCGCTGGTCGCCGTCGAACGGGCCGCCGTCGCACACCGCCACGCGCACCTCGACGTAGCCCTCGCTCGTGAACTTCACGGCGTTGCCGACGAGGTTGCCGACGACCTGGCGCAGCCGCACCGGATCGACGTCGTGGCGTGCCGCGAGGCGCTCGTCGACCTCGGTGCGCAGGGCGACGACGCTGCCGGGCGCCGCCAGACGGTGCTGCGTGACGACGTCGCGCACGAGCGCGCCGACCGCCGTCGGCACCGGCGCGAGGTCGAGGTGCCCGGCCTCGATGCGCGAGAAGTCGAGCACGTCGCCGATGACGCCGAGCAGCGACCGCGCCGACCGCGTCGCGACGTCGACGAGCCCGCGCTGATCGCCGTCGAGCTCGCCGAGCGCGAGCACCTCGAGCGTGCCCGTCACCGCGACGAGCGGCGTGCGCAGCTCGTGGCTCATCATCGCCAGGAACGCGGACTTCGCGCGGTCGGCGCTCTCCGCCGCCTCACGCGCGGCTCGCAGCTCGTCCTCGAGCGCCTTGCGCTCCGTGACGTCGGCGATGTAGCCGTAGAGCTCGCCCGAGCCGTCGCCGGCGGGCTGGCCGATCGCCTGCGCCTGCATCCACGCGACGGCGCCGGTGCGCGTGTGGATGCGGTACTCGTGACGCCACGGGCCGCCGGCCCGGGCTGCGGCGACCATCGAGTCCAGCCACGCGCCGCGATCGTCGGCGTCGACGGCGCGCGCGACCGACGGGAAGTCGACGTCCTCGTTGCCGCCGGCCCCGTGGACGCTGCCGTCGCGGCTGGCGAAGCGCACCGACAGCGCGCTGTCGACGTCGACGTGGAACTGGAACACCGAGCCGGGGACGCGGTCGGCGATCGTGCGCAGGCGCTCCGAGGCATCGCGCGCGTCGCGCTCGGCGCGGCGGCGACCGGCGAGATCGTGCTCGACGGCGTCGGCCATGCCGTTGAAGTCGCCGGCGAGCTCCCGCAGCTCGGCGACGCCCGCGGCCGGCGCTCGCTGCGACCAGTCGCCGCCGGCGATCCGGCGCGTGACGGCGGTCAGGCGCGCGAGCGGCCGAGCGATCTGGCGCGCCGCGAGCGCCAGCGTCAGCAGCAGCGTGATGCCGAGCAGGATCAGGATCCCGGTCTGCGACACGAGCAGGCGCTCGGTGCGCGCCTGCAGCGTCGCCGAGCGCGCGCTCGTGCGCGCGTCGACGAGCGTCGTGAAGCGCTCGATCGCGCTCATGATCCGCCCCTTCTCGCGGTGGTAGGCGTCGTCCACGAGCCGCTCGTACTGCGGCTCGACGTCGCCGAGGTAGGAGCGGTCGACACCCCTGGCGATCCGTGGCGCGACGTCGTCCATCACGCGCTCCTCGAGCTGGGCGAGGTGGTCGGAGGTGCGCAGCGAGGCGTTCAGCGCGGTGAACTCGGCGTCGGAGAAGCGCGCGCGGCGCATGAGCTCGGTCAGCGACCTCGGCGGCCCGCTGCGGATCGCGGCGTCGCCGTCGGCCAGCACGCGGTCCCAGAACGAGCTGTCGTAGTTGCGCGGCCGCCGCGCGACGCCGCGGCGGATCGCGAGGATCTGCTCGTAGTAGCGCCGGTAGCGCGGCTGGCCGGTCGTGACGTAGAGCCGGACCATGCGCGTGAGGTCGTTGGAGCTCTGGCGCATCTGGTCGGACAGCCGGAACGACGTCACGCGCTGGTGCTCGGCATCGGTGCGCCGCGTGGCGGTGTCGCGTTGCAGGATCGTGACCGAGAACAGCCCCGCGGCGAGCAGGGCGACGAGCGCGAGCAGCGTGCCGAACAGCACGCGGATGCTCGGTGGCCGGCTGGCGATCATGTGACGCCGCTGCGGCTCCGCAGCCACGTGGCGAGCCCGCCGGCCGCCAGTGGCGCGCCCGCGAGCGCGCCCTGGGCGCGGCGGCAGCCCGCCCGCAGCGCGAGCTCCCATTCGGGCTGCGCGTCGCATCCGTCGGCGACGACGTCGAGACCCTGATCGCGCAGCGCCTGCACCGTCGCGGCGAATGCCTCGGCCCCGCGCACCGAGGCCGTCGCGCGGGCGAGCGCGTCGGCGGCGATCGTGACCTCGGTCAGCGGCAGCCGCTCGAGCTCCTGCAGCGTCGCGCGCGCCGCGCCGAAGCCGTCGATCCCAAGACCGAAGCCGTGCACGCGCAGGCGCGTGAGCAGATCCAGCGGCGCGGCGGCCGGAGAGGCGCCGCGCGCGTCCGGCAGCGCGACGCAGACTCGCGCCGGCTCGACGCCCGCCTGCGCGCTGAGCCGCGCGAGCCGCTCGACGATCGCCGCGTCCGCGAGCGCGGCCGGCGGCAGCACGAGCGTGACGTCGACGAGCTCCCCGGCCTCGCCGAGGGCCCGCTGCGCGTCGAGCCCGGCCGCGGCGACGAGCTCGGCGACGGCGAGCGCGGTCGCCGTCGTGAGCGGCCCGCCCGGATCCATCGCGGCGTCGACCCGGGCCGCATCCTCGCCGAAGGCGCCCGCGTCCTCGCCGGGCGCGCCCGGGGCGGCCGTGCCGGCGGCGCGCGCAGGCGCCCCGGGCGCGTCGGGATCGACGCCGGCGGCCGCATCCAGACGGTGCGCGCGCGCCTCGATCGCCCCCACGCGACCCGAGGCGAGCTCGACGCGCGGGCGAAGCCGGATGCCGACGCCACCGTCGCGCAGCGCGGCGACCCACGGATCCTCGTCGCCGGGCACCCGCTCGTCGAGCGCCGCCGCCGGCGGCGGGCGGTGCAGCCCGACGGCCCGCAACAGCAGGCGCGCGGTCAGCGGCTTGCGGATCGCTCCGAGCACCTCCAGGCCGTAGCCGCGCGCCGTCGCCTCCGCCGACCGCAGGACGCTCCCGTCCAGGCCGCTCGCGATGACGATCGCCGTGCCGGCGCGCAGCTCGGACACGTGGCGCAGGAACTCGACACCGTCCATGCCCGGCATGTCGAGGTCGCAGATGACGATGTCCGGCCGCGGCTCGGCGCCCAGCAGCGCCAGCGCACCCTCGCCGTCGGCGGCCTCCAGCAGGCCTCCGGCGCCGAGGTTGGCGAGGATCTGCAGCGTCGTGCGACGCTGGAACTCGTGGTCCTCGACGACCATGACCGTGCAGTCGGCGAGCGTCATGAAGGCCCCTCCCGTGTTCGTGCCAGCGCCACGCGCGCGGAGGCTCCGCCGCCGAGCAGCCCGAGCTCGCGCCCGCGGCGCACCGCCTCCTCGCGCGTGCCCACGCCGAGCTTCGCGTACAGCGTGCGCGTGTGGGTCTTGATCGTGTTGCGTGAGATGTAGAGCGCGTCGGCGACCTCGCGCAGGCTGCCGGCGCCGGCGAGCGCCTGCAGGACCTCGGTCTCGCGCGCCGACAGGTCGTCGCTGCCGCGGAACCCCGGCGCACCGCCGGACAGTCCCGAGCGAGACGCGACGAACCCGTTGGCCGGGCGCGCCGGCTGCGGCGACGACGACGCGGCCGGCGCCGCCTCGAACTCCCTTAGCGCCGCGCCGAGCACGCCCGCGTCGCGTGCCCCGAGCAGCCGCGCGAGGCCCGCGCGCGCGGCCGCGTCGGCCTCCTCGGGCCGGTGCAGCGCCGCGTGCGCGCGGGCCAGCTCGAGCAGCGCCGCGGGCACCATCAGCGACGAGTCGCGCCAGTCGCGGGCGAGCTCGAGCCCGGCGAGGCAGCGCGCGACCGCCTGCGCGGGATCGCCGCTCAGCGTCAGCAGACGCGCGCTCGCGCACGTCACCGGCAGCGAGTGCGGCGCCCCGCGCAACGGCCCCGAATCGCGCGCGGACACCGCCGCCTCGACGAAGCCCGCGGCGGCGGCGAGATCGCCGCGCTCACAGGCCGCGAGCGCGAGCACCGCGACGGGCATGTAGGCCACCAGCGGCAGGCCGGCGGACGGCAGGTGGACCTGTCCGGCGAGCGCGTCGCGAGCGAGCAGCTGGGCGCCCTCGGCGTCGCCGAGCAGATGGGCGTGCCAGGCGCTCAGCGCCTGCACCGCCGAGCGCACGGGCGAGCCCGAGGGCAGCACGCCGAGCGCCGCACGCGCCGCCACGGTCGCTCCCGCGAGGTCGTCGAAGCAGATCATCGCCTCGAGACACTGGCCGGCGAGCCGCAGCGAGGCCGTTCCGTCCGGCATCGGCCCGTCCCAGCCGGCGCGTTCGCCGTCGGCCAGCCAGGCGTCGCGGCGGGCGCGGTCGCCATCGAGCGCGGCCAGCAGCGCGCTGACGTAACACAGCCGCGCGTCGGCGCGCACGACCGCCGTCGGGAAGCTCGCGAGCCAGTCGCGGGCGCGGCCGCCAAGCGAGCCGGACTGCACGAAGCGCAGCGAGTGGCGCGTCAGCAGCTCGGCCGCGAGGTCCCACTCGCGCGCGGCGAGGTAGTGGTGCATCGCCTCGTGCAGCTCGCTCTCGCCGCCCTCGGTCTCGAACCACGCGCCCGCTCGGACGTGCAGCTCGCGCGCGCGCTCGGGATCGTCCTCGAGCAGGCGGCTGTGGAGGACCTCGCGCAGCAGGTGATGGCAGCGAAACCACGTCCGCCCGCGGTCCAGCGGGCTCAGCAGCAGCGACGTGCGCGTCAGCGTGCGAAACGCGCCGCGCGTCGTCGCGTCGTCGCCGAGCACGCGCGCGCAGAGGTCGGCGTTGAAGCGGTCGAGCACCGACGTCTCGAGGATGAAGCGGCGCTCGTGCTCGGGCGAGGAGCGCAGGACCTCGTCGGTCAGCGCGCCGAACAGGTCCTCCCCGCTCGCGGCGAGCTGCTCCATGACCTCGTCGACGCCGTCGCCGAGGCGCAGCCGCAGCGCCGCGAGGTAGAGCGCCGCCGGCCAGCCCTCCGTGCGCTGCTCGAGCGCGGTGACGTCGGCGGCTTCGAGCTCCAGGCCGAGGCGATCGCGCAGGAAGCGCAGCGCCTCGTCGTCGGCGAAGCGCAGGTCGTCGGCGCGCAGGTCGAGCACGTCGCCCTGGATGCGCAGCCGGCCCAGCGAGTCGAGACCGAGGTCGCGGCGGCTTGCGAGCAGCACGCGATGCGGGCCGCGCAGGCGCGCGAGGACCCAGTCGAGGCTGTCGCGGGTCGGCCCGTCCGTCAACGCGAGGTGCAGGTCGTCGAGGATCAGCGTGATCGGGTCGGCCGTCGCCGCGAGCGCGTCGAGCAGCGCGATGAGGACGCCCGAGCGCAGATCGGCGTCGGGCGCCTCGGCGGCGTCGAGCGCCGGGTCGAGGTCCGCGCCGAGCAGCTCGCGCATCCCCGTCAGCACGGCCGACCACAGCCGCCCGCCGCCGTCGTCGGCGTCCAGCGAGACCCACACGACGCGCTCGGGCTCGGCGCAGCGCGCCGTCCACTGCGCGAGCAGCGTGCTCTTGCCGTAGCCGGGCGGGGCGGTCACGACGACGATCCGCGCCCGGCTGTCCGCGATCGCGTCGAGCAGCAGCGAACGCTCGACGTGCTCGTCGCGGACCGACGGGCGGTGGAACTTCGTCTGCGGGAAGACCGCGCCACCGTCGTGTCGCGCCGAGACCGCCGCCGGCATCAGCGGCCCGCCACGCGATCGTCGTTCCCCACCACGGATCGCATGCTCACCCACCCGCGGGCGGCCGACAAGCTCCGCGGGGCCAAATCACCCGGGGTGAGTTTGGCCTGGGGGGATGTGCGCTCACCCCGGTCGCGGCGACCGTGGGACCCACGCAACCCGATTGCAGAGGAGATCGTCGTGGAGCCCGACACCATCGAAGCCGCAGACACAGAGGAGACCGCCGACGACACCGTCGCGGGCGCCCCGGAGCCGGCGACGAAGCCGAAGGACGGACCGCACGACGCGCGCGCCAAGGCCAACAGCGAGATGCTCGAGGACTACTCGCTGCGCTACGCGCCGACGACGTACCGCAAGTGGAGCGAGTTCGCGGTCGCCAACACGGCACTCGGCGGGATCGCCTACCTCGCGGACTTCGCGATCGGTGGATCGCTGGCCGTGACGTTCGGCTTCACGAACGCGTTCTGGGCGATCTTGCTCGCCGCGAGCGTCATCTTCCTGACGTCCTTCCCGATCGCCTACTACTCGGCGAAGTACTCGATCGACATGGACCTCATCACCCGCGGGGCCGGCTTCGGCTACTTCGGCGGAACGGTCACCTCGGTCATCTACGCGAGCTTCACCTTCATCTTCTTCGCGCTCGAGGGCTCGATCATGGCCCAGGGCCTGAAACTCGGGCTCGGGGTACCGCTGTGGCTCGGCTACGCGGTGTCGGCGATCATGATCCCGCCGCTCGTCGTGTTCGGCATGACGCTGCTGTCGAAGATGCAGATGTGGACGCAGCCGCTGTGGCTCGTCGGCATGTTCCTGCCGTTCATCGTGATCGCGATCCAGGACCCGGCCGCGTACTCGCGCTGGACGCACTACGGCGCCATCAGCGGCGGCGAGGCGGCGTTCAGCTTCGTCGCGCTCGGCGCGGGCGCCGGCATCGCGCTGTCGCTGATCGCGCAGATCGGCGAGCAGGTCGACTACCTGCGCTTCATGCCCCAGAAGACGAAGGAGAGCAGCAAGCGCTGGTGGATCGCGGTCGTCGCGGCAGGCCCCGGCTGGGTCATCCTCGGCGCGATCAAGCAGCTCGGCGGCGCGTTCCTCGCCTTCTACATCGTCGGCAGGGTCGGCTCGGCGGTCGCGACCCAGCCGGTCGAGCAGTTCCTCGCGGGCTTCGACGAGTTCCTGCCCTACGGCCTGTCGCTTGGCGTCGCGGTGTTCTTCGTCGTGCTGTCGCAGGTGAAGATCAATGTCACGAACGCCTACTCGGGCTCGCTGCGCTGGACGAACTTCTTCTCGACCGCACTGAAGTGGTACCCGGGCCGCGTGTACTTCGTGTTCTTCAACGTCGCCATCGCGCTCGTGCTCATGGAGGCGAACATGTTCAGCTTCCTCAACGACCTGCTCGGCTTCTACTCCAACGTCGCGATCGCCTGGATCGGCGCCGTCGTGGCGGACCTCGTCATCAACAAGCCGCTGCTCAAGACGAGCCCGTCCTACATCGAGTTCAAGCGGGCCCACACGCCCAAGTTCAACCCGATCGGCTTCGGCGCGATGCTCGTCGCCTCGATCGTCTCGATCGCCGCGTACTTCGGCGCCTTCGGCCCGACCCTCGACGCCTGGTCGCCGTTCCTAGCGATCACGATCGCGATGATCCTGTCGCCGCTGCTGTCGGTGGCGTTGAGGAACAAGGGGCTGTACATCGCCCGCGAGCCGTCGGTGCCGGCGGCGGAGCGCTCGACGGTGCAGGTGCAGTGCACCGTCTGCGCGGAGCACTACGAGATGCCCGACGTCGCGCTCTGCCCGTTCCACGCGGGGCCGATCTGCTCGCTGTGCTGCACGCTGGAGCGGTCCTGCAAGGACGTCTGCAAGACGGACGGCCCGGGCTCGGTCCAGACCGGGATCCCGTTGCCGATGGCCGGCGTCGGGAGCTGACGCCGGAGGGCGCCACGACCCGCTGAAAGAGAACATTCACAGAACACTGGGGAGGCTCCCCAGTGCGCCTACGATCCTCGATGTGGCAGTATGAGATAACACGCCTATGGGCCATCCCCCATGTGGCCTCGGGGTGTGAACGGGATAGCAGGTCGTAGCCGGACCCCATCATCGACGACGGACTCGTCGGAGATGGGGTTCCTACGACGTTAAGGGTGAAAAGTCGCGGGGCGCGCACAGCGCGTGCACGTTGACGCCGGCCTCGGGCACGGGCTCGGGCCCGTCGAGGTTCGAGACCACGTAGCCGGCCGCCTCCATCGCGGCGCAGAACTCGGCGTTGCGCCCGTGCATCTCGCAGACGACGATCGGGCGCGCCTCGCGCAGCAGCCGGGTCATGCCGGCGACGACGTCGAGCTCGGCGCCCTCGACATCGATCTTGACGAGCGCCGGCGGCGGGCCGGCGACGTCGTCGAGGGCCACAGTCGGCACCTGGACGCGCTGCTCGCCCTGATGGTGGTCGCCGACGCTCGCGAGGCGCGTCCAGAGGCGGTCGCGGACGACGACGAGGTCGGCGACGCCGCTACGGTCGGCTGCGGCGGCCTCGAGGACCTCGATCTGGTGCAGATCGTTGAGCGCGGCGTTCGCGCGGATCGCCCGCGCGCAGTCGGCGTCGGGCTCGATCGCGACGACGCGGCCCCGCGTACCCACGATGCGCGCCGCCAAGAGCGACAGGTAGCCGATGTTGGCGCCGACGTCCCAGACGTGGTCGCCGGCGCGCAGCGAGCGCACGAGCGCCTGCTGGACCTGGATCTCGTGCGTGCCCGTCAGGACGGCGTAGGCCTGCGCGCCCCACGGCGCGAACGAACGCGCCTCGAGGCGCTGCTTGACGGTCAGCCCGCCGAGGATCGACAGCTCGCCGCGGCCGGTGAGCGGCGCCAGCGGTCGCAGGAGGCCGCGGGCCGCCCAGCCGGCCATCCGCTCGTGCGGGACGAGCCGCATGAGCAGCCACACGAGGCGGGTCCGGGCGAGCCGCACGGGTGCGGCGAGGCGACCGGGGCGGGCGGTGACGGCGGTCGTCGTGTACTTCTTCCGGGCGATGGCCGACAGCATGCCAGTCCTCGTCGCGCCGGACGCGTTCGGTGGATCGCTGCGCGCGCCCGTCGTCGCGGCGGCGATCGCGCGCGGCCTCGAGCGCGGCGGCGTCCTGCCGCCGGCGGAGTGCTGCCCGGTCTCGGGCGGCGGCCGGGGCACGATCGAGGTGCTGCTACCCGTGCTCGGCGGTGAGACCGGTGACGGCTTCGCGCTCGTCGACGGCGGCGGGACGGCGCTCGTCGAGCTCGCGTCGACGGGGCGTGAGACGGGGGTGCGAGTCGTGCGGGCGGTCGCCGCGGGCGCCGAGGTCGTGATCGTCGCGGCCGGCGGTGCGGCCCCGCAGCTCGACGGCGGCGGCGCAGCCGAGGCGACGCACGACGGCGGGGCGGGCGTGCACGCGGCGATCGAGGACAGCGGCCTTGGCGGCGCGACGCTCGTCGTGCTGTGCGACACGCGGGCCGCCTGGCGCGGGGACGCCGCGCTGCTCCCGCGCGACCCTCGCGGGGTGCCGATGACCGCGGCCGGCGGCGGGCTCGCAGGGTTGCTGTGGGCGCACTACGGGGCCCAGCTCATCGCGGGACCGGCATTCGTGCTCGAGCAGCTTGACTTCGACGCCCGCATGCGCGCCGCGCGCGCGGTCGTCATCGGCGCGGCGCGGCTGGACGGCGGGACGCTCGCGGGCCGCGTCGCCGGCGAGATGGCGGTCCGCGCGCGCCAGGCCGGGGTGCCCTGCCACGCCGTCGCCGGGGTCGACGCCATCGATCGCTTCGACGCACGGATCCTCGACCTCCAGGCCATCGTCGAGGCCGACACGGTCGAGCGGCTCGAGGCCGCGGGAGAGCGGCTCACGCGCGTCCTGTAGCGCTGCGCGCCGACGATCGGACGGTTTCCGGCCGATCGCCCGTCCGGCGAAAACGCCTTCGCGGGCTTGGACGGCGGTCTAAAGACCGTCCTGCGGACGCGGGTGATGATGCGCTCCGCAGGACGGTGGCAGCGAGCCTGACCGGGCGCGCCGCACGCCGGCCGTGCCATGGGTGGCGGGACGAACGGATCTGACCGCGCTCGAAGGGACCAACGTCGTCGCGTTGCGGGTCGGCCATCGGTGATGGCGGACCGCCGGCATGCGAGCCAGCTCCGTGCCGGACCAACAAGGGGAACTTCTGATGTCGATCGACTTCGCGATGTTGCGCGCCGCCGCGCGCTCCTGCCTGCCCGCAGCGCCCGTAGCGCCCACACCGGCCGCGGCGGCGATATGACCGCTGCCCCACGACTCGCGCGTATCCGCGCGGCCGCCGCACGTCGACGGCTGGCCGCAGGCCCGCTTCTCGTGCTCGCCGTCTGTCTCGGCGTGCCGTGCTCGGCGCCCGCGGCCTCGTCGCTCGGCGGCGGCCTGGAGCCGCAGGAGCGGGCCATGTGCCGGCAGATCAACAGCTACCGCATGCAGCACCGCCTGCCGCCGTTGCGACTCTCGTACGCGCTGACGCGCGCGGCGAGCTGGATGAGCCGCGACATGGCCGCGAGGGACGCCTTCGACCACGTCGACAGCCTGGGCCGCGCGACCGCCGCGCGGCTGCGGGGCTTCGGCTACCGCGGCCCGACGCTGGGCGAGAACCTCGGCGGCGGCAGCCCGCGCGCCGCCACGACGCTGATGACGTGGCGGCGGTCGCCCCCGCACCGCCTGATGCTGCTGCGCCGCGGCCTCAGGGTGCTCGGCATCGGCCGCGCCCATCACGCCGGCACGACGCTCGATTGGTACTGGACCGCCACGTTCGGTGGCACGCTCGACCGTTCGACCGCCTGCTGACACGGGAGGCCGCGACGGCGCAGGAGCGCCGCGACGCCCCAGCGACGTCGCGACTCAGCCTCCCGCGGCGCGCGTGAAGCGCTCGCCGAGCGCGACCATGCGCTCGGCGAGCTCGGGCGGCTCGTGCACGTCGAAGTCGACGCCGATCATGCCGACGCGCATCGCCAGCCAGTCGAGCGAGTCGTCGCTCGTGCGGTACTCGCACGACCGATCGTCGATCGGGGTGAGGCTGTCGCGCAGCCACGGGGACTGCGCGGCGATCTGCGCGCCGCCGCGTGGACCGTGATCCGCGCGGTGAAGCGGCTCGGGGACTGACGCAGGTTGGCGGCGACGTAGGCGGCCGGTTCGCCGTCGCCGGGCAGCCTGCGGGCGGCGAAGCGCGCGCCGGCCGGCCGCGGGCGTTCGATGCGGTCGACGCGGAACGTGCGCCAGTCGTCGCGGTCGCAATCCCACGCGACGAGATACCAGCGCCGGCCGAGGTTCACCAGGCTCAGCGGCTCGACGACGCGGCGCGACTCGGTCGCATCGCGCGCGCTGTAGTCGAAGCGCAGGCGCTCGCGGTCGCGGCACGCGCCGGCGATCGTCGTGAGCGACCCGGGGTCGACCGTCGGCCCGCTCGCCGGCAGCGTCGTCAGCACGGAGCCGAGCGCGTTGACGCGCCGGCGCAGGTGCGACGGCAGCACCTGCTCGAGCTTGACGAGCGCCCGGATCGCCGTCTCCTCGATGCCCGTCACCGACGCGCCCGCGGCCGTGCGCAGGCCGACGGCGATCGCGACGGCCTCGTCGTCGTCGAGCAGCAGCGGCGGCATCGCGGTGCCGGCGTGCAGGCGGTATCCGCCGCTGGGGCCGGTCGAGGCGTCGACGGGGTAGCCGAGCTCGCGCAGGCGCTCGACGTCGCGGCGGATCGTGCGCGGCGAGACCCCGAGGCGCTCGGCGAGCTCGCCGCCCGCCCAGTCGCGCCGCGTCTGCAGCAGTGAGAGGAGCTTCAACAGCCGACCCGAGGTGCCGTGCATCGTGCCTCGCAGGATGCCAGTAGTTGCGGCCGGAAACCGTCCTAAATGCTCTCTAGGGTCTGACGGACGCCACGGCGATGAGTTCCAGGGGCCGGCGGCGTCTGTAATGCAGATCGCTCGAACTCCAGCTTGCAAACGAGACAGGGGACTCGTATGACCTCGACAGCCCAGATGTCCGAACGCGCCCGCTCGGGTGCTCCGCCCGGCGGGCCCGCGATCAGCGTGCGCGGGCTGACGAAGTCCTTCGGCGACGTCCGCGCGCTCGACGGCGTCGACCTCGACGCCGCGCCGGGCACGGTGCTCGGCCTGCTCGGACCCAACGGCGCGGGCAAGACGACGGTCGTACGGATCCTCGCGACGCTGCTGCGCCCCGACGCGGGCAGCGCACAGGTCGCCGGCCTCGACGTGATCGCCGACGCGACGAAGCTGCGCCACCAGATCGGCCTCGCCGGGCAGTACGCCGCGATCGACGAGAACCTCACCGGCCTCGAGAACCTCGTCATGGTCGGCCGCCTGTACGGCATGACGCGCGCCGCGGCGAAGCAGCGCGGGCGTGAGCTGCTGGATCGCTTCGAGCTCGACGAGGCCGCGGACCGGCCCGCGAAGACGTACTCCGGCGGCATGCGGCGACGGCTGGACCTCGCCGACGCGCTCGTCGCCAAGCCGCCGGTGCTGTTCCTCGACGAGCCGACGACGGGCCTCGATCCGCGTTCGCGGCTGGCGCTGTGGGAGACGATCGAGGCGCTCGTCGCCGACGGGACGACCGTGCTGCTGACGACGCAGTACCTCGACGAGGCCGACCGCCTCGCCGATCGCATCGCGGTCATCGACCACGGGCGGGTCATCGCGGAGGGCACGCCCGACGAGCTCAAGGACCGCGTCGGCGGCGAGCGCCTCGAGGTCCGGCTGTCCGACGGGGCCGACACGGACGCGGCGATCCGCGCGCTCGCGCCGATGTCCGACGAGCCGCCGATCGCCGAGGACGCCACCGTGCGACTGCCGGTGCGCGGGCGCAGCGGCACGATCGTCGAGGCGGTTCGGCGCCTGGACGAGGCCGGCATCGGGGTCGAGGACCTCGGCCTGCGCCGGCCGACGCTCGACGACGTGTTCCTGTCCCTGACGGGCCACGCGGTCGAGACCGCCGACGACGACGAGGAGACGAAGGCATGAGACGGCTCATCTCGGACACGATGGTCATCACCGAGCGCAACCTGGTCCGGCTGACCCGCGCGCCCGACCTCGTCATCGCGTTCACCGTGCAGCCGGTCATGTTCCTGCTGCTGTTCGTCTACGTCTTCGGCGGTGCGATCCAGACGCCGGGCTACGACTACAAGGACTTCCTGCTGCCGGGGATCATCGTCCAGAACATCGCCTTCGGCGGCTTCGTGACGGCGCTCGGCCTCAACGAGGACCTGAAGAAGGGGTTGATCGACCGCTTCCGCTCGCTGCCGATGGCGCGGCCCGCGGTCCTTGCCGGCCGCACCCTCGCCGACGTCTTCACGAACGCGCTGTCGGTCGGCGTGCTGCTCGGGACCGGCCTGATCATCGGCTTCTCGTTTCACGCCAGCCTGCTCGAGGTCCTCGGCGGCTTCGCGCTGCTGCTGTTCTTCGGCTACGCGTTCTCGTGGGTCTTCGCGCTGCTCGGGATGCTCGTCTCGTCGCCCGAGGCCGCCAACTCCGTCGGGTTCTTGGCGGTCTTCCCGCTGACGTTCATCTCGTCGGCGTTCGTGCCGGTGGACTCGATGCCCGGCGCCCTGAAGTGGTTCGCCGACGTCAACCCGTTCACGATCGTCGTCAACGCGATGCGCTCGCTGTGGGTCGGCGCGCCGGCCGGAAACAACGTCTGGGGCGCCTTCGTGTGGGCGGCCGTGATCCTCGTGATCTTCGCGCCGCTGGCCGTGTCGCGCTATCGGCGGACGGCGGGCGGCTAGACGCCGTCGCCGTCGCCGTCGCCGAGCCGCCGCGGACCCAGCGGCTCGGGCGGCGGGCCGTCGCCCGCGGGGGCGGCGAGGTCGAGCTGCCACCACGAGACGTCGCGCCACGCGCCGGCCTTCCAGCCGATGGCGCGCTGAACGCCGTACTGCTCGAAGCCGAGCGCGCGATGCAGGCCGAGGCTGGCGTCGTTGGGCAGCGTGATGCCGGCGATCGCGATCCGCAGACGCTGACGGCGAAGCAGCTCGACGAGCGCCTCGTAGAGACGGCGGCCGCCACCCTGGCCCTGGGCCTCCGGGGCCAGGTAGATGCCGACCTCACAGGCCCAACGGTAGGCGGCGCGCGTGCGATGCGGCGATGCGTAGGCGAAGCCGACGACCCGGTCGTCGGCGTCGGCGAGCACGAGCCATGGGTGGGTCTCGGTCATGCCGACCATGCGGGCCTCGTACTGCGCGGCGTCGGGCGCGACCTCCTCGAAGGACATCGCCGTGGCCTCCACGTAGGGCCCGTAGATCGCGGCGCAGGCGGCCGCGTCGCGCGCGGGATCGGCGTGGCGCAGCGTCAGGGGCGGCGGCGAGGGCACGCCTCGATGATCCCACCGGCCACGGTCTGAGTACGCTCGCTCGCGTGCCCGACGTCCGTTCACGCCCGAGCCTGTCGCTGCCGACGCGTCGCGCGACCGTCGTCGGCGCGGGGTCCTTCGGCACCGCCGTGGCGGTGCTGCTCGCCCGCGGTGGCTTTCGCACGACGCTGCAGACGCGCACGCCCGAGCAGGCGCGGCGCCTGCTCGACGACCGCGAGAACCGCATCTACCTGCCCGGCGTCGACCTGCCCAAGGAGCTGCGCATCGAGCACGCCGAGGCCGGACTCGGGCGCGCCGACTACGTCTTCCTCGGCGTCCCGTCAACCGGCGTCGGCCACACGATCGCGGGCCTCACCAAGGCCGGGCTGACCGGCCGCAGCGCCGTCATCTCGCTCGCCAAGGGCCTCACGCCGCCGCACGGGCTTGCGCCGACGATCCTGCTGCGCGAGCGCTTCGGCGAGGGTCGCGTCGCGTGCATCGGCGGGCCGTCGCACGCCCGCGAGATGGTGTCCGAGGGCGCGGGCCTCGTGGCGGCGTCGACGAACGAGGACCTCGCCCGCGCGCTGGCGGGCGTCTTCATCCGCGCCGGGGTCGTCTGCGAGCAGTCCAACGACCCGATCGGCGTCGAGCTGGCGGGCGCCGCGAAGAACGCCGCCGGCCTGGCCGCCGGCGCGACGGAGGCGCAGGGCCTCAACGCGGCCGGCGCGGCCGCGGGCCACATCTTCGCCGAGGTCTGGCGCTATGCCGACAGCCAGGGCGCGCGACCGGAGTCGCTGCTCGGCCTCGCCGGTACCGGCGACCTCGTCGCGACGGTGCTCGCGCCGCAGTCGCGCAACCGCCGCGCCGGCGAGCTGCTCGCCGCGGGCGTGCCGGCGGCGGAGATCCCCGACCGCATAGGCCAGACCGTCGAGTCGCTGGAGTCCGTGCCGCTGCTCGCGCGCGCGCTGAACCACGCCGGGCTCGAGGCCCCCGTCACCGACGGCCTCGCGAAGCTCATCTCCGGCGAGCTGCCGCTGGAGGACTGGGTCGCGCTCGTGCGCACGACGGTCCCGCCGCCGGCACGCTGGCGCCCGGTCGCGCCGGACTTCTGGTCGCGCATCCGGACGCGCACGCGCGGCCTCATCGGTCGCGCGGACCCGGCCGCCTCCTAGCCGCCGCGCCGCTCAGCGCGTGGCGACGCGCGCCGTCGCGAGCATCGTCGGCACGCCGCCGGCGGCAACCACGACGACGCCGACCCTGCGGGCGCCGGTCCGGCGCAGCGTCGCCTTCGCGCGCTTGCTCAGCCGCAGGCTGACCCGGCGACCGGCACCGGCGGCGACCGCCACCCGAGCGCTGCGCAGCACGGACCGGTCGGCGGCGACGACCTGCAGCTTCCCGGCCCAGCTCGCCCGGGCCTGCGCGCAGGCCAGCCGCACGCGCAAGACGCCGCGGCGGTCGAGCTTCGGCTTGCCGACCGCGCGCAGGCGACACGGCGCGGCCGGGACGGTCGTCCTCGGGACGGCGGGCCGGACGGCCGCCGCCGAGGCGGCGCGCGCGCCCTGGCCGGAGAACGCGGGCCCCGTCGTGTACGGCGACCGCGCCTGCGCGGGCGCCGGGGGCAACGGTGCCCCGTCGCGATGCAGCCCGACGTCGAGGTCGAGGTCGGGCGGCGGGATCACGGCGGACCGGCTCGTCTCGGTTCGGTAGCCCCGGGCGGTCACGACGACGCGGTAGGTGCCGGGAGAGACGCTCCACGAGAAGTGCCCGTCGCCCTCGGTGACCGTCGGGTTGACGTTCGGCGTCACGAATGGGTCGCCCGACAGCACCTGACGGAACGCGCCCTCGAAGCTGCGCTGCAGCAGGACGTGCGCGCCGGCGACCGCCGTCCGCCGCGCGGCATCCCGCGGCGAGGCGCCGGCGGCAACGAGCAACGCGGCCGCGTCAGCGTCGTAGACCGTGCCGGACGGGTCGTAGTAGCCCATGCCGCCGAGCGCCACGCAGAAGTGCTCGATCGGCAGGTCGCCCTCCTGGAGGTCGTAGCAGAGGTACAGCGACGTCGGCCGCAGGCACTCGACGACGAACTGGAACGTGCCGTCGGCCGACAGGCCGGCGGGGATGATCGACTCGACCGGGTGCAGCAGGTCGAGGGTCGCGGGGTCGACGCCGAGCAGCGAGGCGCTGGCGTCGACGACGTGGCCGGCCGCCGCGTCGACGTTGACGTTCAGCGTCACGTTGATCTGCGGAGTGCCGTCCGCGCAGCGCGGCAGGCTCGAGACCGCGGACGGGATGACCTGGAAGAAGACCTGTCCCCCCTGGGTCTGCACGTTGACGGCGACCGTGCTGCCGTCCGGCCGCAGGATCGGGGAGATCGTCGGCGGATCGACGGCGGACTCCGCGCGCCAGTCGACGCCGACCATCCGCTGCGCCTCGCCGGGATCGCGCTGGCCGTCGTCGTCCATGTCGGCGAAGACCGTGACATCGTCGTGGCCGACGTCACGCCCGGTCCAGGTGATGACGACCTGCCCGAGGCCGGCGGTCGTCGCCGCGCCCGACTGCGGGTTCGCACCGGAGATCGTCCAGCGCAGGCGGACGCCGTTGCGCGGAAGCTCGTGGTCGTCGATCAGCGTCGCGGTGACGCTGTGGGCGTGGCGCGTCTCGGCGACGGCCGACGCCGGCGACAGGCGCAGCGCCGCGGGACGGCGCAGGCGCCACACGGCCTCGTAGCGCTCGCTCGATGCGGTGCCGGCCGCCAGCGCGTGACCCTCGCCGGCGTGATCGGCCCACTCGACGCCGACCGCATCGCCCTCGCTCGCCGACGAGACCGTGGTGCCGAGCCCGGCGGCGCCGGCCGCGGCCTGCAGCTGCGTCCAGCTCGACCCCACGCCGAAGCCCGTCCACGGCGCAATCGCGCGGTCCTGGTCCTCCCCGGGTAGGCGCGACGTCGCGACCGCCTCGAGGCCCGTCGCGAAGCCGCTCGGCGCCTCGACGCCGACGAAGCTCGGTGACGTCCCCGAGACAGGTGTGCCCGTGTCATGGCCGTCGACGTAGACGTCGCCGACCGTGCCCAGCCGCAGCCGCACGGGCGCGTCACCGAGATTCTCGACCTCCCAGGTCAGGCGGACGGCGTCGGCGCCGTCGCGCAGCCGCGCGGTCTGCCGCACGCGCAGGTAATCGCGCTCGTCGCTGCGCACGGTCCACGAGCTGCGCTGCACGACCGTGTCGCCCTCGCGCTGCGGGGCCTGCTGCTGCTCGCCGTAGAACGGACGGCTGCTGTTGGAGCCGAACGTCTGGCCGGCGAGCGGCCCGTCGAAGAAGCGGACGAAGACGCCGCCCGCCCACTCGTCGAAGAGTGGCCCCGACGACGTGCCGGGCAGCGCGTCGAACTGCGCCTGCAGGCCCCCGACGCTGCTCACCGTCGCGTTCAGGCCGACCGCGTCGAGCGTCTGGCGGGTCACCGGCGGTGGCGGGGGCGGCGACCACGTCGCCTGGACGCTCGCGACCGGCTCACCGTCGTCGCGGCCGCCGTCGCCGTTGCGGTCGTAGTGCACCCAGACCGTCCCGGTTCCGCTGTGCGGACCGGGCACCGACAGCGTGACGCGCCCACTGTCCGAGCTCGTGGCCGACTCGACGCCGCCCGCGTTCGCGCCCTCCACCCACCAGCGCAGCGCGCCGCCGGGGACGATGACGCCGAACTCGTCGTGCAGCGTGACCTGCACGCTCGCCGCTTCGCCGACGACGGGCCAGCTCCAGTTGTCGAGCTGGACCTGCGGCGGCGGCGGCGACCAGTAGATGGAGCGACTGATGGCCAGCTCGCCGTCGTCGCGCTGGCGGTTGTCGTTGTCGTCGACGAAGGCGACGAGCGTGTCGTAGCCCTCGTGACGAGCGGTCAACGCGAGGCTCGCCGTGCCGTCGCCGCCGAGCTGCACGCCGTCGCCGACCGGGAGCGGGTTGGCGCCCGAGACGCTCCAGCGGATCCGCCCGTCGGGCTGCACCGCGCCGTCGACCCGTCGCAGTGAGACGCGGTACGTGCGCGGCGTGCCGACCTGGTAGCTCCAGCTCGTCTCGTCGAGCGCGAGCCGCGGCTGCCAGGTCACGTACGTCGTGCGCTGCGGCTCGTCGGGGCCGCGGGCGCCGTCGCCGTCGGCGTCGGCGAACACGCTGATCGTGTCGGAGCCCGCGTTGGAACCGATGTAGGCGATCGCGGCGTGCCCGGCGCCGTCGGTATGCACGACGCCACCCTCCGAGCTGTTCGCGCCGGCCACCGCCCAGCGCAGCGCGGCGCCGCTCACGGGCTCGCCGGCCGCGTCGATGACGTGCGCGTCGACGGTCTGCGTGTCACCGCTGTAGCGGTAGGTGCGATCCACCGCGAGGCTCAGCCGGGCCGGGATGACCGCGTGCCAGAGCACCTCGTAGCGCGCCGACGCCGACGGCGCAAGGGCCGACGCCGCGCTCGTGTGGTCGTCCCACTGCACGGCGGCCCCGGTGTCGCTCTGGTAGTCGGGCAGGACCCCGTCGGTCAGGCCGCCGTCGGAGTTGATCGCGCTCGAGATGCTCCCGAGCATGCCCTCTTGCGCGGCCGACCAGGGCGCGACGGGGACGGCGGCAGCGTCGCCCGGCAGGCGCGAGCTGAGCACCTCCTCGGCGCCGCCGCGGATGCCCGTGTACGGGCTCTCGCCGCCGACGAAGCGCGGCGGCCCGGCGAGCGCGACGCCGGTGCCGCCGTCGCCGCCACCGACGTAGAGGTCACCGCCCGTCAGCGCCCGGTAGCGCAGCGGCGCCGTCGAGCGGTTCTCCACGCTGTAGGTCACGCGAAACGCGCGCGCTCCGTCGCGCAGCCGCGTGACCTGGTTGACGCGGGCGACCTCCGTGTCGCCATCGCGCACGGCGAACACCGTCTCGATCGATTGGGTGTCGCCGTCACGTGTCACGGCCGACTGGCTGACCGGCGTCACCGATGAGCCGACCCAGCCGGATCCGAACGTGCGCCCGCTCAGCGGGCCGTCGGCGAAGCGCAGGAAGAAGCCCGACGCGTACGTCGACCAGAAGAGCCTCATGCCGTCGTTGCCGGTCGCCTGCAGCGCGCCGTAGTCGCCGACCGTGACGTGCAGGTCGGTGCTGTCGATCGTCGTCGCCTGCGACACCGACGGCGCGAGCAGGCAGGCGAACGCCAGCGCGAACGCGGCGAGGGCCGATCGGCGGTCGCGAGCCATACCCGCATATCGGCACGGAAGATCCCCAACGCGACGGCCAGATCGTCCGCGGCGGCGCCCGCCGGGCGCGGACGGACGTCGAACGCGCCGCGCTCAGCCGCCGCGCGTGGCGAGCGTCGTCACGACCGCCTCGTAGACCCCGGCGCCGTGCGTCGCCTCGGCGACGTGGACGTTGGGCCGGGCCGCGATCGCCTCGCGCAGCGTCGGATCGCGCTCGAGCGCGTTGCCGACGAACCAGAACGCGCCGACGTGCACGCACGTCTCGAGATCCTCGCGCGAGTCACCGACGGCGATCGCGTCCTCGGAGGCGATCATGCGCGCGCGCATGTGGCGCGCGACGGCGCCCGCCTTCGAGGCCCCGCGCGGGACGAGGTGGTAGGCACGCACGTCGTCGAGCTCGACGAGCGCCGGGGAGCGGCGATGCACGCCGCCGTTGTCGACGAGCCGCAGCGCGCCGTGACCCTCGGCCTCCAGCAGCGCGTCGACCTCGCGCGCGTTGACGAGGCCGCGGAACAGATGCGAGACCTCGCGGCCGCGGTGCCACGGGTCGTGGTACTCGAGCCGGCCCTTGTAGCGATCGAGCAGCATCGCGGGCGCGCCGGAGGCCTCGATCTGCTCGTGGATCGTGCCGTGCTCGTTGGGCATGAGGTCGCCGGTGAGCCAGATCTCCTCACCGTCGAGGACGAGGCACGACCCGGCCTCGAAGATGTACGCGGGCTGGTGAAACAGGCGCGCGTTCTCGGCGACGGTGCCCTTGCGCCGGCCGGACATCAGCACGACCTCGACGCCGGCGCGGTTGCAGGCCTCGAGCGCGCGCACGCCGGCGAGCGAGAAGGACTTGTCGCCGGCGCGCAGGAGCGAGCCGTCGGGGCCGAGCAGGGTGCCGTCGAGGTCGACGTAGAGGGCGCGCATGTCCGCATCCTCGCGCACCGCGCGCGCCGGTCAGGTCGCGGGTCGCGGTCGCGGCGCCTGCGGCGAGATCTCGTGCAGAGCGAAGTCGGCGCCATCGGGCGGCGAGAAGCTCGCCGACGCGTAGCGCGAGGCTGTCTCAGCCCGCGCCGCGCAGCGCCCGCAGCTCGGCCAGCGCCGGGCGCTCGAGCACCTCGCCGCCGCCCGGTCCGACGAGCCGCCCCTCGCGCCGCAGGCGGCTCGTGACGGCGGCGAGCACGGCGGCCGACATCGGCGCGAGGTCCGCGATCGCCTGGTGGCGGTTCTGGCGCACGTCGAGGTCGACCTGCGCCATGCCGTCGAGCCCGACCGCCCCGAAGACATCGAGCAGCAGCCCCATCTCGACGGCGTAGCCGGTACAGAACGGGAAGCTCTCGAGCAGCTCGCGCCGCGCCGCGACCTCGCCCGCCAGCGGCTGTCGCAGCGTCGCGAGCTGCGGATAGAACGCCTCCAGCAGCGGGCGCGCGGTCAGCTCGGTGACGCGCCCGCCGCCGCCGGGCGCGGTCCCGCCGGCGTCCTTGAACGGGCGCCGGTAGAAGCCCTTGACGAACTGCACGCGCGGCTCGCAGACGAGCGGGCCGAGCAGGCCGCAGGCGAAGTGCTCGCCGAAGTCCTCGCTGTCGCCGTCGACGAAGCAGACGAGGTCGCCGGTCAGCACCCCGAGCGCGCGCCACATCGCGTCGCCCTTGCCGAGGACCGGCCCGAGGTCGGGCGCGAGCTCGGCCTGGCCGTAGACGTCGGCGCCCAGGCGCGACGCGATCGCACCCGTCCCGTCGGCCGAATCCGCGTCGACGACGACCACCTGGTCGACGACCCCCGCGTCGCGTAGCGCGAGCAGCGGAGCGACCACGCCGGCGATCGTCGCGGCCTCCTCGCGGGTCGGGACGCAGACCGAGATCGACTCGCTGCGCTCGGCTCGCAGACGTTCGGCCGGAAACTCCGAGTGATGGAAGCTGCGCAGCGACACGTCGTTCGTACTATCGCAACTGGCCCTTGTCCATCACGCCCGACACCCAGCCCTGGAGCGCGCTCCTGGATGCCGGCCGAGCCGACGAGCGGCTCGTGCGCGAGGCCTTCGAGGGCGCCCGCGAGGCGGTCACGACGCCGCTGCCGGACACGCTGCACCCGGCGCTGCTCGCGGCGCTGCGCGCCGCGGGGATACCGTCGCTCTACAGCCATCAGGCCGACGCGCTGGAGGCCGGCTGGGCGGGCCCGACGATCGTCACGACCGGCACGGCGTCGGGCAAGTCGCTGTGCTTCAACCTGCCGACGCTCGACGTCCTGTGCCGCGACGCCAAGGCGCGCGCGCTGTATCTGTACCCGACGAAGGCCCTCGCCCAGGACCAGGCGCGGGCGATCAACGCGTTCGGCCTGACGAAGCAGGTGCGGCCCGCGATCTACGACGGCGACACCCCGCGCGAGCAGCGCACCCAGGTCCGCCGGCGCGCGAACCTCGTTCTGACGAACCCCGACATGCTGCACATGGGGATCCTGCCCCATCACCGCGCGTGGGGCGACTTCTTCTCGAACCTCGCCGTCGTCGTCATCGACGAGGCGCACGTCTATCGCGGGGTGTTCGGATCGCACGTCGCGAACGTCCTGCGGCGGCTGCGGCGGATCGCGAATGCCTACGGCACGTCGCCCCGGTTCCTGCTGGCGAGCGCGACGATCGCCAACCCGGTCGAGCTCGCCGAGCGCCTGACGGGACTCGACGACATCGCTTTGGTGGACCGCGACGGCTCGCCGGGCGCGCGCCGGCACATCGCGATGTGGAACCCGCCGCTGACGGACCCCGCGCTCGGCACGCGGGCGAGCGCGATCGGCGAGGCCGCGGAGATCGTCACCGAGCTCGCGCACCGCGGCGCGCGCACGATCTGCTTCATCAAGTCGCGCAAGGCGGTCGAGCTCGTGGCCCGCCTCGTGGGGCTCGCCGACCCCGCGCTCAGGGACCTCGTCGTGCCGTACCGCGCGGGCTACACATCCCAGCAGCGCCGCGAGCTCGAGGACAAGCTCATGCGCGGCGAACTGCTGGGCGTCGTCACGACGAACGCGCTCGAGCTCGGGATCGACATCGGCGCTTTGGATGCGGCGGTGGTCGTCACCTTCCCCGGAACCGTCGCTTCGCTCAAGCAGATGTGGGGCCGCGCTGGCCGGCGCGGCCGGGGGCTCGCCCTCTACATCGCCGGCGAGGACGCGCTCGACCAGTTCTTCTGCCGCCACCCGGACGAGTTCCTCGACCGTCCCGTGGAGTCGGCGATCCTCGAGTACGAGAACGAGGGCATCCACGCCGCGCACCTGCTGTGCGCCGCGCACGAGGGCCCGCTCTCGGCATCCGACGCGCAGACGCTCGGGCCCCGCTGGGAGGCGCACGCGCAGGCGCTGGTGGCCGCCGGCGAGCTCGTGCAGCGCGACGACGGCTACGTCCTGCGCCACCCCGAGGACTACCCGGCGGCGCGCGTCTCGCTGCGGTCCGCCTCGCCGGACTCCGTCGCGATCGTCGACATCGAGAACGGTGAGCTGCTCGGGACGGTCGAGTCCTCGCGCTCGCACATGACCGTCCACGACGGCGCGATCTATCTGCACCAGGCGCGCCCGTACATCGTCCGCGGGCTCGATCTCGAGTCGCGCCGCGCGCTCGTCGAACCGTTCACCGGCGACTTCTACACGCAGCCCAAGAAGGAGACGATGACCGAGATCGAGTCGCTGCTGGACCGGCGCTCGACGCTCGGCGTGACGCTGTCCTTCGGGCGCGTCCTCGTCACCGACCAGGTGCTCGCGTACCAGCGCAAGAAGCTGCCGTCCCACGAGATCATCGACCTCCAGGGTCTCGACCTGCCCGAGACGACGTTCGCGACGCAGGCGCTGTGGTACGAGCTCGACGGCGATCTGCTCGCCGACGACTTCCCCCTGGAGGTGCTGCTCGGGTCGATCCATGCCGCCGAGCACGCGCAGATCGCGGTGCTCCCGCTGCTGGCGATGTGCGACCGCTGGGACATCGGCGGCCTGTCGACGAACGCCCACCCGCAGACCGGCGGGCCGACGATCTTCATCTACGACGGCCACCCCGGCGGGGTCGGCATCACCCGCCAGGGCTTCCTCGCGTTCGAGACGCTCGTGGCCGACGCCCATCGCCTGATCGCCGAGTGCCCGTGCGAGCGCGGCTGCCCGTCGTGCGTGCAGTCGCCGAAGTGCGGCAACCTCAACGAGCCGCTGCACAAGGCGGGGGCGCTCGAGGTCATGGCGCGGATGCTCGAGCGCTGAGCGCCGGGCCGCGCGTTCTGAGAAGTCCGTGAGATCCCTGCACGTGACGGATCGCTTGCAGCGCTTGTGGGTTGAGGGCGCGTGGCCGAACCTCGATCCATGCGCCCGACTGCCGTCGCCGGGCCCGCCGCGCTGGTCGCACTGGTACTCGCCGGGGTCGGGCCCGCCGCGGCCGCCGCCGGGTCGTCGCCGAAGGCGGCCGCGCCGGGCGGCGCGCCCGCGCTTGCGGCCGGCGCCTCGTCCACGGGCGGCGGCGCGCGCTACGACGTGACCGTGGCCGCCCCCGCAAGGCGCCCCGTGGCGAGCAGCATGCGCGCCACGCCGCGCGAGCTCGTCGCCGGCCAGGCGCCGCAGATCCGCTTCAGCGTCCGCCAGCGCGGGATCGCCCAGGTGCAGGCGCGAATCGTCGTGGTGCGCCTGCCGAGCAAGGCTCCGGTGGCGCGGGTCTCGCTCGGGTGGGTCAAGACGCGGACGGACGTGTCGGCATCGCTGCCGGCGGGCGTGCGCCTGCGTCGCGGGCGCTACCTCGTGCGGCTGCACGTCAAGGACTCGCGCGGGCACAGCCTGCGCCGCAGCGCCCGCAACCCGGGGCGCGCGCGGATCGTGGTGCACGCGGCGCCGAAGGTGCTCCCCCCGGCGAGCACGCTGCCCGCAGGGTCCTCGTCGTCGAAGGCGCCACCGTCCGCGGCCCTACCGGCCCCGGCGCCGTCGCCCGGCGGGCGCGGCGTCTTCCCGGTCGCCGGTGCGTTCTCGTTCGGTGGGGTCGATGCGCGCTTCGGGGCCGGCCGCCCCGGTCACATCCACGAGGGCCAGGACATCATCGCCGCGGCGGGCATGGCGGTCGTGGCGCCGTACGCGGGCACGGTGTCGAGCACGAGCTACCAGGCGGGCGGAGCGGGCGAGTACGTCGTGCTCGACGCCGTCGACGGCCGCGACTACTTCTTCGCGCACTGCATCCGCCGCTCGACCGTCGTCGCGCGGGGCGCGCTCGTGGTCGCGGGCCAGCCGCTGTGCCAGGTCGGGCAGACCGGATCGGCGACCGGCCCGCACCTGCACTTCGAGATCTGGAACGTCGGCTGGCGCGTCGCCGGCGGCTACCCGATCGACCCGCTGCCCGAGCTGCGAGCCTGGGCGCCGGCCTGAGCCCGAGCCCGGCTACGCGCCGTCGATATCCTCCGGCGCCGCGGCGAGATAGCTCAGTTGGTAGAGCACACGACTGAAAATCGTGGTGTCCCCGGTTCGAGTCCGGGTCTCGCCATCGCAGGGAGGTTGTCGGCCACATGGTCGAACGTCTCGGGCGCGGTGTCGTGGCTGTAGCCACCGTCACCGGGGTGTCGGGACTCCAGCCGTCCAGTCGGGTTCGCCCGCCCGTGACCGGGCTCGAGCGTCACCTCGCACACCGCGTCGCCCCGCGCGGCGACGAGGTTCAACGCCTTCCTGTCCGGCACGAACCAACCTGCCGCGCCGAGTGGGCGGTCGATCAGCGCACGGGCGCGCGCCTCGGCCGGCAGCGACTGGCGTCAGGCCCTCCGGTCACCTCACGAGCCTAGAGTCGCGACCGACGGTTGTGCACCGATGTGCGTCAGATGGCCGGGGGGGGCGAATTCTGGACGCCGCGGCCCTATGTAGGACATGACTCCCTCACACCCAGACGCGCTCGACGCGTTCGTGCAGCAGCTCGTCGAGACGAGCTTTACGCTCATCACGATCGTGGATGCGATGGTCCGCTTCCACGAACGCGGCTCCTCGTCGCCCGACGCCCTACCGATCCCCGATGCGCTGCGCGACGTCCTCGTCTCCGCGTTCACACCGTTATCCAAGCGTCCCGGCGACGAAGGGCTGGCCGCCGCAACTCAAGTGCTCGGCGACGCGACCGACCTGATGTGCAGCGACATCTACATCGTCGACCCGAGCCCCAGGCCCCGTCGTACGCAGCACGCGAGAACGCGGGGCGCGCACTGATTGCGGCGCGCAGAGCGGCCACGCTGGGTCACCGGATGGCGGCGGTCAGGCGCAGGCGGCACGCGGTCGGCGCCAGCGACGCGCAGCAGCGCAACGCAGGTGCCGACCTGGCTCGCCAGTCGCGTCGGCGGCGCACGCTGAGCCGACCCCGGTGCTCTCGCCCGACTGACGGAGACCGCCGATGCGCCTTGGCGCCGCGGCGGCCGATCCCATCCGAGACCGGCCACGGACCTCGCTTCAGGACCGCGTGCCGGTGCCGGCGCGGTCGCTGAGCTCGAGGGCGCTTGACCCTGCAACGGCGCCTGACCCTGCGGAGCGGCCCGTCCGCGCGCACCGGGTGGCGGCCCGCCCGGCGTGCCGGTGGACGGCGTTGGCGCCGAACGCGAACGTCGCTGTAGCCGCGTGCGGACATTCGGAGGTTCATTTCGTTGGTCATGCGCTGGGAGCTATCCCAACTGGGACATGTCGGTGCTCGCGACCGACCCGTCGGCGGCCTTGAAGCCGAGCTTGTCGAGCGCCGACTGCAGCGACCCCTCGTAGCTGAGGCTCGTGTACGTCGCGCCGCTGACGGCGTCGACCGCGGCGGTCTGCCTCGTCAGCACGCTCTGCTGCAGGACCGGCTCCGCGAAGCTCGAGATCTCGACCGACTTGCGATCGGCGTTCTGCAGCGCGACGGCTTCGACCTTGACGATCTTGCCGCCCGACACCGTAACCCGGACCTGGGCGGGGCCGTAGCGCGTCTGCATCGCGCCGCCGAGCGCGGTGCCTCCCGCGGAGCCCGAGGAGCCCGAGGAGCCCGCGGCACTCGAGGACGCGTTGCTCGACGCGCTCGCGGATGGGGGGCCCGGGCCCGTGGACGCCGCGGGTGCCGCGGCCGGCGCACGGGACGTCGCCGCCGCGAGCGGCACGCTCGCAGGGTGGGCCTGGAAGCCGAGCACGGCGGCGACGCCGGCGACGGTTGCGGAGATGACGATCGGGGCGCGTCTCATGCCTGGCGGCCTCCTCAGAAGGCGAACGATTCGAAGTGGATGCGGCTCGCCGGCACGCCGCTGCGCTCGAGCGTGCCGGTCAGCGCTGCCGTGAACGCCTCGGGTCCGCAGACGTAGGCGTCGCGACGGCGCACATCCGTCACGAGCTCGCGCAGGACACGGGCGCCCAACGGCCATTGCTCGCGCGGGCCGGGCAGGACGATCAGGCGCCCGTCGCGGCGGCGTACCTCGGCAGCGATCTCCTCGTGCAGCACGAGCTCGTCGCGCGACGAGGCGCGCAGCAGCACGACGACGTCGGCGCCCGGCGGGAGATCCTGGAGGATCGCCAGGATCGGAGCCGAGCCGACGCCGGCGCCGATGAGCAGGAGCCTGTCGCTGCTGCGAGCCTCGGGCGTGAACGTCCCGTACGGGCCCTCGATCGCGACCGCCGTCCCGGGCCGCAGGTGGGCGAGCGCGGAGCTGTGGTCGCCGAGGTTCTTCACGGTGATCCGCAGCCGGTCGCCGGCCGGGACGGCCGACAGCGAGTAGGGGTGCGCCTGCCACCACAGCCCGCGCATGAGAAAGCGCCACTGCAGGAACTGGCCGCCGTGGACCGGGAGGCGATCCAGCCCCCGGCCCGCCATCAGGATCGAGACGGTTCCCGGGCCGTCGGGCGTGACCGCGACGACGCGCAGCCGATGGCGCAGCGAGCGCCAGATCGGCAGGCCGACGCGCGCGCCGACGACCGTCGCCAGCGTGCCGACCCACAGCGCGGTCCACCAGGCCCGGGCGACCGGATGGCCGACGAACGCGGCGCCGGTGTCGACCTGGTGTGAGAAGGAGAGAAACAGCGCGAGGTAGCTGTAGAGGTGCACCGCCCACCACGTCTCGTACGCCATCCGCCGGCGCGCCAGCCGGTAGGAGGTGACGCCGGCCGCGACGAGCAGGGCGGCCCCGACGGTCGCCGCCAGGATCCCCGGATAGGTCCACAGCAGCTGACCGATCTGGTGCAGCACGCCGTCGTGCGCGGCGCGGGCATAGCCGACGGTGATGAAGACGGCGTGCCCGACGAGCAGGTACAGCGGCCACGGGCCGAGGCTGCGGTGCCAGGCGACGAGCCGGTCCTGGCCGATCGCCCGCTCCAGCGGCGGGATACGCGCCACGAGCAGGACGACGACGACCATCGCGTAGGCGGCGAGCAGGCCGGTCATGCGGCCGATCGCGGTCGCCGCCCCGCCGGGAGCGCGCAGCGACCCGGCGCTCTCCGCGGAGACCGCGAGCGCGATCGTGATGCCGAGCCCGAGCCCGGCAAGCCCCGCGAGGACCGTGACGACGAACGGCCGCGCGGGGGTCGGGCGCCGGCGCGCCGGCCGCGGCGCGCGATGGTGCTCGCGCGCCGCCTCCGGCCGGGACGCGAACTCACGCTCGCGATCGGCCGGGGCGAGCGCCGCGAGCGCGTCGCCTCCGGACCGCACGGGCTCGCCGAACAGCCCGAGCGAGCGCCGCGACGGGCGCGCGCCGGAGGGTGACGTCCCGCTCACGCCGAGACCGCGGGAAACCCGGGCGTCGTCAGGACGCGGGCGTCCGCGAGGATCGTCATCGACTCGTAGCCGCGGAGCCCGAGCGTCCACTCGGCGCCGCCGGCGCCCATCGCGAAGGCCGCGGTGGCGTAGGCGTCGGCGAGGCCGAGATCCGGTCCGACGACGGTCACCGACGCGACGCCGGTCGGGGCGCGTCCCGACCGCGGGTCGAGGATGTGGTCGCCGCGCTCGTAGCGGCCGGACGTCGCGACCGCGATCGCACCGCCACCGCCGTCCTCGACGACGCCCGCGACGGCCTGCGGGTCGGCCGGGTGGCGGATGCCGATCCGCCACGTCCGGCCCGGCTGCGGACGACCGTGGGCGACGACATCGCCGCCGGCGGTGATGCAGAAGTCGCCGATCCCGGCCGCGCGCAGGCCGTCCGCCGCGCGCTGGACCGCCCAGCCCTTGACGAGCGCCGACGGATCGAACGTCCCGCCGGCGTACGCGTCGAAGGACCCGCCCGTCTCCCGCCGCAGGGCATCGCAGCGGGCGATGACCCAGCGCAGGTCGTCGCCCGTCGCGGCGAGCGCGAGCTCCCCGCGACCAAACCGGCAGACCGCGCTGTCCGGCCGATAGGTGCTGAACTCGGCATCGACGTCGTGCAGCCACCGCACCGCCGCGCCGATCGCATCCGCGGACGATCGCGGGTCGCGGACGTCGAACGTCACGACCGTTCCCATCACCTGCTCGACGTGGACATGCTGCTCGAGCGTGCGTGGCATGCTGCAACGATCGGCGCCCGGCGTGAGCGCTTGTCGTGAGGAGCCTGGGAATTCGCTGAGACCGGTAGACGAGAGACCGCCCGGCGACCCGGGCGGTACGCACCGGCGGCCCGGGTTGCGCACGACCGGAGGCGCGAGGCCGGACTGTCAAGCTGACCACATGGATGCCCCCGATGGCCCGCGACCGCCCGCTGGCGCGGATCGTCCGAGCCGCATCGGTCAGACGTCCATCGCCTACCGCGACGCCGCGAGCATCCTCACCCGTGCGACCGGGTTCATGGCTGCGTACGACTTCACGCTCAACCCGTACGCGGGCTGCGCCTTCGGGTGCTCGTACTGCTACGCGGCGTTCTTCGCGCGCGACCAGCAGCGCGTGGACAGCTGGGGCAGCTGGGTCGAGGTCAAGCAGAACGCGCTGCGCAAGCTGCGCGGCATGCGCACGCCCCTGGCCGGCAAGACGATCTACATGAGCAGCGTCACGGACCCCTATCAGCCGATCGAGCGGCGCCTGCGGCTCGTGCGCGAGTTGCTGCCCGAGCTCAGCACGCGCGGCGCGCGGCTCGTCGTGCAGACCCGCAGCCCGCTCGTCACGCGCGACATCGATCTGCTCAGGAACTTCGACGCCGTCCGCGTCAACATGACGGTGACGACAGACTCCGAACCCGTCCGCAAGGCCTTCGAGCCACGATGCCCGAGCAACGGGGCGCGGCTCGCCGCCATCGCCGCGGTCCACGCCGCCGGCATCGAGACGTCGATCACGCTGACGCCGCTGCTGCCGGTCGCCGACCCCCGGCGCTTCGCCGCGCAGCTCGCGGCGACCGGCGTCCCGCGCTTCGTCGTGCAGCCGCTGCACGCCGAGCGCGGACGGTTCGTGGCGGGCACCCGCGAGCCGGCGCTCGCCGTCGTCACACGCCTGCGCTGGACGCACGAGCGCTACCGCGAGACCGTCGAGATCCTGCGCAGCCGGCTGCCCGAGCTGACCGAGGGCCGAGCGGGCTTCGCACCCCAATGAGCGCCGCGCCCTCCGAGCCCGCCCTGTCATTCGCCGAGGCACGCGCCACGATCGACGCGACGACCGCACTCGCATGTGAGCGCCTGATCGCCGAGAACGCACCGTCGTGGTCGCGGTGGGAGGTCACGTCGGGCCTGCGCGACCTGCGCGCCATGGGCCGGGGCGAGGACTGCTCGTACGACCGGCCGAGCATCGGCGTCACGTACGCGCTGTGGAACCAGGGACGCCGCACGCGCGACGCGCTCGTCACGCTCGCGCCGGTCGTGCGCCGGATGCGCGGCGACATCCGGGTCGTCGACATCGGTTGCGGCACGGGTGCGACGGCATGCGCACTCGCGCTCATCAGCGCGGCCCTGGCCGCAGCCGGTCACCCCGGCCCCGACCGCATCGTCGTCGAGGGCATCGACTCGAGTCCCTTCATGGTCGAAACCGCGACGGCGATCCTCGCGCGACTCGCCGACGTGCTGCCGGGCTCGCGCGTGGCGGCGTCGTTTCGCGAGGCATCGTGGAGCGAGGTCGCGCCCGACGAGATGGCGACGATCGTGCACGGGGGCTATCTGCTCGACCACTCCGACCATCTCCACAGCGACGAGATCGCGGAGCGCCTGCTGGCGCTGGGTGACCTGCTCGAAGTCCGCTCCGTCCACCTGACCACCACGCCGGCGAAGCGACCGCAGCTGCGCGAGATCGAGCAGCTGCTCGCCGCCGAGGGCTGGCGCGCGGAGCCCGCGGGCGCTCGCCCGGACGTCGCGGCGGGGCGCATGGTCCGCTGCCACGCCGTGCGGTCACGCTGGTATGAGGCGCGAGCGACGATGGCCGACGCGGCGTTGTGGCAGCGCTCCCCGCCATGGGATGCGCCCTCGCCCGCCGGCCTGCTGCTCCGCCGCCCAGTCGGACGCGCGGGTTCGGTGCTGTTCTCCGACCCGCGCACGCACCGCCTCTACGACGAGCGCCAGGCCGAGGCCGCCGAGCCCGACCAGCGGCTGACCGTCATCACGGGGGCGGCCGGATCGGGCAAGTCGATCGTCCTCGCCGAGCGCGTCGCGCGCTGCGTCGCGCGGTCGCCGCGCGCGGATCCGGCACCCTGCGTGCTCGTCACCGCCTTCAACAAGGGGGTCGTCGACTACCTCGCCGATGCGATCGAGCACTCGCTGCGGGCCCTCGACCTGGCCCCGGTACGCCGCGCGCATGCGACGGGCGACCACGAGCTCGAAACCGGCGACGGTGCGACGATCGTGTTGCTCAACCGCGACAAGCTCCCGCCCCGGGTGTTCGGGATCGACTCGCGCCCCGGCCTGCTGCGATGGGCGGACGAGTTGCAGCGACGCCGACAGCGGCTCGACGACGACGCCCGCGCGACGGCCGCGCGCTTCGACGCCGCCTACCTCGAGGACGAGCTCGAGCGGGTCATCTACGGGCAGCGCTGTTTCAGCGCCCGGGCCTACCGGGACACCGACCGCTTCGGACGCGGGGACCGCCTGGCGAACGCGACGAAGGACGTCATCTGGGCGCTGCTCATGCAACCGCCCGTCGACTCGTTCGTCGGCCAGCGGATCCACGCGTTTCGCCGCCACGAGGCCGCGGTCGACCGCGGCTCGCAGCTGACGCTGGAGCGGCCCTGGACGCACGTCTTCGTCGACGAGTGCCAGGACTTCACGGCCACCGACCTGCAGCTGCTGGCACGGGTGCCACCCAGTCCGCAGCGGCTCTGCATCGCCGGCGACGCCTCGCAGTCCGTCCACCTCGGGCGCTCCTACCGCCGACCGGGCATCGCGGGAGCGCAATGGAAGCGACATCAGCTCCGCGGCTCCTACCGCCTGCCGCTGAGGGTGTGCGATGCGTTGCGCCCGCTCGCCGAGCAGATCCGCAGCTCGCATCTCGCCGCGCGCCTGGAGGAGGAGCTCGACTCGGTCCTGCTGGAGTCACGCAAGTCGGCCGTGCCGGGGTTCCGACCCGTCGTGGTCGCCGGCGAAACGGTCGGAGCCACCGCCCGCGACCTGCTGTCGGCGTATCTGCGTCGCGGCACCGATCGCGAGGTCCTGCTCGCCGACTGCGGCGACCGGACGAGAGCGTGCATCGAGGCCGCGGCACCCGACATCCGCTACGTCGCCGGTCGGATGGAGAAGCACAAGGGCCTGGAGTGGCCGGCGGTCGTCGTCAGCGACGAGCGCGGGCGAGGCGCGGACACGAGCGAGACCGCGAGCGAGCGGCTGTTCACGGCGATGACGCGCACGACGCGGCTGCTCGTCGTGGTCCTGTGGCGCGACGGCGACCCCGCGCTCGGCGCGATGTTCGCCGGGCTCGGGGCCGCTCGCGTGACGTTCTGGGACAGCCAGGCACACGCCGCGTTCGCGCGCCTGACGGAGGCCGTCGCGAGGACGGCCTCCGCGCAGCGACCCGCCTCCCCTCAGGACGACGGGATCTTGCCGATGACCCCCTTGACCAGGTAGTCGGTGCTCTCCAGGGTCGTGCGGTCGGGTGACGCGCCCGGGATCCGCAGCTTGCCCGTCTGGTCGGAGATCGGCCCGGTGAACGGCTTGAACGTGCCCGCTCGCATCTCCTTCTCCTTCGCCAGGATCTCCTTCTGGACGGCCGCCGGGACGGCCTTGCCGAACGGCGCGAGCTGGATCGTCGGATCCTCGAAGCCGACGCGATACTGGCCGTCGTACTTCGAGCCCACCCACTTGCCGGCGATGATCGTCTTGACGATGTCGGAGTAGAGCGGACCCCAGTTCCAGATCGAGCCGGTGAGCCAGCCCTTCGGCGCCAGCGAGCTCGCATCCGCGTGATAGCCGACGGAGTAGATCCCGTCGCGCTCGGCCGTCTCGACGATGGTCTTCGTGCAGTCCTGGTGCTGGCTGATGACGTCGATCTTCTGCGCCGCCAGCGAGTTCGTGGCCTCGGCCTGCTTGCCCGGATCGCACCACGCCGACGTGAAGACGACGGTCGTCGTGACCTTCGGGTTGACCGACTTCGCGCCGAGCTCGAACGCGTTGATGTTCAGCAGCGTCTGCGGGATCGGGAACGCCACGACGTAGCCGAGCTTGTTGGACTTCGTCACCCTGCCGGCCGCGATCCCGGTGAGGTACTGCGCCTCGTAGATCGCGCCGAAGTACGAGCCGAGGTTCTTCGCGGTCTTCAGCCCGCCCTGGTGCATGAAGATCACGTCGGGATGGCGCTTGGCGACCGTCAGCGCCGGCTCCAGATGCCCATACGACGTCGGGAAGATGATCGACGCGCCGTCGCGGATCATCTTCTCCATGACGCGCGCGGCCTCGGACGTCTCCGGGACGTTCTCGGCCTCGAGGATCTTGACGCCGGGGATCTTCGCGACCGCGGCCGCGCCCTCGGCGGCGGCCTGGTTGTAGCCGAAGTCGTTCTTGGGACCCACGTACAGGAAGCCGACCGTGGTCGTCTTGGCGGCCGAGCCCGACGACGACGACGAGCTCTTGTCGTCGCTCGAGCCGCAGGCGGCCAGGGTGGCAGTGATCGTGAGGGCCGCCACGAAGGCGATCAGGGGACGGGCTCTGCGAGGCACATGCGCTCCTTGTCGGGTGGGATGGGTCATCGGCTGCGCCCGGAGTCGAAGACCGCCTTGAGGCCCGCGGGCATCTGCTGCCCACCGCGCCACGAGGCGATCGCGAGGACGAGCAGCGTCAGGACGTAGGGGACCATCTCGAGCACGAAGCTCGAGACGTCGATGCCGCGCGCCTGCAGCTGTAGCTGCAGCGCGGCCGCGCCGCCGAAGACGAACGCGCCGAGCATCGCCCGCAGCGGCTTCCAGGCCGCGAAGATCACGAGCGCGCAGGCGACGAAGCCGCGCCCGGCCGTCGCGTTCTCGACCCAGTTCAGCGTGAACGCGAGCACGAGTTGCGCGCCGCCGAGGCCCGCGAGCGCGCCGCCGGCGACCGTCGCGAGGTAGCGGATCTTCTGCGGCGAGTGGCCGTAGGCGCGCACGACCTCCGGGTCCTCGCCGGTCGCGCGCAGCAGCAGCCCGGGCCGCGTGCGGTAGAGAAACCACCACAGGATCGGCCCGAGCGCCAGCGCGAGGTACGTCAGCAGGTCGTGGTTGAAGAGGAAGTTGCCGAAGAACGGGATGTCCGACAGCAGCGGGATCGGCGCCTGGCCGAGGCCGTCGATCTTGCGATCCACGAACGACTGGCCGATCGCCGCGGTCAGCCCGAGGCCGAGGAACGTGATCGCCAGGCCGGCGGCGAGCTGGTTGGCGCCGCGGTGGATGACGACATACGCGTGCACGAGCGCCAGCAGCCCGCCGGCCAGCAGCCCGGCGAACACACCCGGCACCGCGGATCCGGTCTCGGCTGCGACGGCGAACCCCGCCAGCGCGCCGCACAGCATCGAGCCCTCCGTGCCGAGGTTGACGATGCCCGAGCGCTCGGCGACGAGCTCGCCCTGCGTCGCGAACAGGACCGATGCGCTGTAGCGGACCGCGCCGGTGAGGACGTCCTCGACGAACATCAGCCGCGCCTGCGTCCGCGAACCGAGAGGACGATGAGCAGCACGCCGGCCATCACGATGTAGACGGCCTTCGCCGGCAGGCCGTGGTCGATCTGCAGCGAGTCGCCGTAGACCGCGATCCCGGCGAGCAGCACGCCGGCGCTGACGATCCAGGCGGGCCGGTGGCCGACCATCCAGCTCGCGAGAAAGCCGATGTAGCCGAAGCCGACGCCGATGCCCGTCCGCAGCCGCGTCTCGATCCCCGCCAGCTCGATCGCGCCGGCGAGCCCCGCGAGCGCGCCGCCGATCAGCAGCGCGACGATCAGCGTGCGGGTCACGGGCAGACCGGCGCGCCGCGCCGCCTCGGCGTTGCCCCCGACGACGCTCGCGCGAAAACCCCAGCGCGAGCGGTCGACGAGCAGCCAGACGAGCACGACCGCGCCGAGCGCGATGACGATCCCGTAGTTGACGAGCGTCGTCGGACCGAACGTCGGCAGCAGCAGCGACGGATGCAGCTCCGGCGTGATCGCCTCGCCGGCCGCGCCCGGGTCGCGCCAGACGCTGAACACGAGGTACGCCAGCAGCGATGCCGCGACGTAGTTCAGCAGCAGCGTGGCGATGACCTCGTTGACCTTCGCCCCGAGTCGCAGCAGCGCGGCGACGCCCATCCAGGCCATCCCGCCGGCCGCGCCCCCGAGCATGACGAGCGGCAGCCCGATGACGCCCGGCAGCGAGCCCTCGATCGTGAACGCGACCGCGAACGCGCCCGCGGCGCCCATGAACAGCTGGCCCTCGCCGCCGACGTTCACGAGGCCGGCACGCGCGGGCACCGCCACGGCGAGACCGGTCAGGATGAACGGCGTCGCGCGGACGAGGACGTCCTGCTGGTTGATCCCGAAGGCGGGCAGGAGCACGAGCAGCAGCAGCGGCGCGGCGAAGGGCGCGACCCGGCGGGCGATCGCGAGCGCGCGCCTGAGCTGCTCGCCCGACCCGGAGGGCGCCTCGACGGGCGGGGCCGGTGCCGTGACGGTGCTCATGCCGCCGCCTGTCCGAGCATCAGCGCGCCGACATGCTGGCGCGTCGTCTCGCGCGGCTCGAGCTGGGCGACCATCTCGCCGTCGTGCAGGACCGCGATCCGGTCGGACATCGCGAACAGCTCGTCGAGGTCCTCGCTGATGAGCACGACCGCCGCGCCACGGCGCGTGTGCTCGACGAGCAGCTGCTGCGCGGCGCGCGTGCTCGCGACGTCGAGGCCGCGCGTCGGGTACGCCGCGACGATCAGGCCGGGGTCGCGCGCGAATGCCCGCACGAGCATCACCCGCTGGATGTTGCCGCCTGACAGCGTGCCGACCACGCGCGATCCCTCGGCCAGGTTCATCGTCTTGGACTCGGGACGCGCCGCGATCCGCGCCGCGATCGCACGCCAGTCATAGCTCATGCCGCGGCGCGGCGGCGGCGCGCCGCCGATCCCCATGTGCTCGGTGATCGTCAGGCCCGGCACGACCTCGTCGGCGACCGGGTTCTCCGCGATGCCCGCGACGCCGGCCACCATCGCCTGCGTCGGGCTGTGGCGCACCTCGCCGAGCAGCGTGAGCGTGCCCGTCGCGACCGGCCGCAGGCAGCACAGCATTTCGGCGAGCTCGCGCTGGCCGCCGCCGGACACGCCCGCGATGCCGAGGATCTCGCCCTGCTCGAGCGTCGTCGTGAAGCTCGTGATCGCCGCCTGGCCGTGGTCGCCGTAGGCGCCGACGCGCTCGGCGACGAGCGCGGGCGGGCTTGTCGTCGTCGGCGGCCGATCGCGCGCGGCGAGCGGCGCGACCCGGCGCCCGACGACGGCTTCGATGAGGTCCCCGTCGCTCATCGAGGCGGGGTCGTCGGTCTCCGCCACGACCTTGCCGCCGCGCAGCACGGTGATGCGATCGCAGACCGCGCGTACGTCGGGCAGCTTGTGCGTGATGATCGCGAGCGCGAGCCCCTCCGCCTTGAGCTCGCGGATGACCTGCATGAGGCCGTCGACCTCCTGCGGCGCGAGCAGGCTCGTGGGCTCGTCGAGGATCAGGATGCGTGCCCCGCACAGCAGGACCTTGAGGATCTCGACCTGCTGGCGCTGGCTCATCGCGAGCTCGCCGACCTTCGCGTCGGGGTCGACGGCCATGCCGTAACGCTCGGCGAGCTGCGTGAGATCGCGGGCGATCCGCGCCCGCGGCAGCCGCAGGCCCTTGCCCGGCAGCGCAAGCGCGACGTTCTCGGCCACGCTGAGCGCCGCAATCAGCCGGAAGTCCTGAAAGACGAGGCCGATGCCGAGCGCGCGCGCGGCGGCCGGCGAGCCGGGCGCCACGAGCTTGCCGTCGACGAGGATCTCGCCCTCGTCGGGCGCCTGCACGCCGTAGATCGTCTTCGCGAGCGTCGACTTGCCGGCACCGTTCTCGCCCAGCAGCGCGTGGACCTCGCCGGAGTGCAGCTGCAGCGAGACCGCGTCGTTGGCTACGAGCGAGCCGAAGCGCTTCGTCATCGCGCGGACCTCGAGGCGCGCGGGGGCGCCGCCGACTCCGGCGTTCGGGTCCACGCGGGCGGGAGTCGGGTCGGGGGACGACGTCGTGCCGGTCGTCATGCGTCCGCCGACTCGGGGTCGAACATCCGCGCCAGTGCGACGCGGACGCGCTGCTCGACGACGTCGGCGCTGGCCTGGACATGCTCGCGCATGCGCGTTGCGGCCTGCTCGGTGTCGCCCGCCACGACGTCGTCGGCGATCGCGAGATGCTCGGCGATCGTCGTCTCGATGCGGTCGCTCGTCGTGAAGTCGTGGATGCGCAGCATGCGGATGTGCTCGTTGACGTCGCGCAGGTGGCGCGCGGCGGTCGCGTTGCCCGACAGCCGAGCGAGCGCCTCGTGGAAGCCCTCGTCGGCGTGCACGAACTCGGGCAGGTCGAAGTCGCCCTCCACCTGCGGCCACGTGTCGCGCAGGCCGGCCCACGCGTCGCGCAGCCGCTGCAGGCCGGGCTCGTCGACGCCCGGGCCACGGTCCGCGGCGCGGCGCACGACGAGATCCTCGAGCGCCATGCGCACCTCGTAGACCTCGCGCATCGACGATGCCCGCGGGACGCGAGGGAGCAGGCCGCCGGCGGGGTCGCGCACGAGGTGGCCCTCGGTCTCCAGCCGGCGCAGCGCCTCGCGCACGGGCGTCCGGCTCGTGTTGAAGCGGTTTGCGAGGCCGACCTCCGTGAGCCTCACGGACGGAGCCATCCCGCCCGACAACAGCACGCCGCGCAGCTCGAGGTGGATGCGATCGGCGTGCGACGTCGGGCTGTGCTGCGGCCCGCGGAGGGTCGCCTGCAGCTGCGTGCGGAGCGGATCATCAGCGTCCACGGCTCGGCTCGCGCGAGCCCTCGCGGATCACTGTGTCCTGCGCTGTATACAGAGCTGTACTCACAGGCCGCGACGGTACGCCAGCGGGGGGGCGATGTGATCCGACATCGCGTCCAACCCGAGCGAGCGACTTTCGACCGCCGGTCCAGCTCGGGTCAGGCCAGCCGCCCGGGTCCTGTAGTGGGATCGCTCTGTGTGAGGCGTCGCACAAACGCACCGTGATCCGGTGCGTAGCTTCGATCGAGAGAAGGCGTCGCTGTGGGGACGACGCATAGAGCACACACAACGAGGGGACCGTTGAGATGGGGGATGTCACTGATCTTGGGCACGCGATGTTCGGGCGCCCGATCGTCGTCGGGCTCGACGAGTCCGACACCGCTCAGCGCGCGCTGAGCGCCGCGCTGGACCTGGCGCGGACGCTGAGCTGTCCGCTGGTCGTCGTGTCCGCCTACCGGCGGGTGCACGACAGCAAGCTGCGCGGCGCGCGACGCGATGCGCCGGCCGACGTCGAGTTTCGCCTCCAGGGCGACTCGCACGTGCAGACGCTGCTCGACGAGGCGCGCGAGCGGGCCGACGCGGCCGGCGTCGCGTTCGAGGCCGTCGCCCGCGAGGGCGCGCCCGCGAACGTGATCGTCGAGGTCGCGGCCGAGAAGGGCGCGGGCCTCGTCATCGTCGGCAACCGCGGCATGCGCGGCAGCGGGAGGATCCGCGGCAGCGTCCCAAACGACGTCTCGCACAGCGCGCCGTGCTCGGTGCTGATCGTCGATACGGGCGGCGCGGTCGCGGCCTGAGATCGGGCCCGCGATGCATCATCCCGGCGGGGGCGGCGCAATCGGGTGCGCCCGCAGCGCTCGTGCCGTCGCGAGCAGGTTGCGCGCCGCCGTGCGCCCCGTCGCGATCGTCCAGTCCCGATCCTCGGTCGTGAGCCACAGCTCGTCGGTCGGGCCCGGGCCCTTGACCCAGTACGTCGACGCCTGGCCCGGGATCGTGTAGCCGATGTTGGCCAGCGCGCCGCTGATCTCCGAGATGCAGTGGTGCGCGCCGTCGACGTTGCCCACGACGACGACGCCCGCCACGCGATTGAAGGCGATCGGGGTCTGGCCGTCGTCGTAGGTCTCCGACAGGAGGCCGCTCATCCGCTCGAGCGCGCCCTTGACGACGCTCGAGGGCTGGCCGAACCAGATCGGCGTCCCGACGACGAGGATCTCGGCGGCGAGGATCCGCTCGCGCAGCGCGGGCCACTCGTCACCCTCCGCGATCGCTGCGGAGACCGTGCCCGGCTCGATCCGGTGATCGGCCAGCCGGATCGAGTCGGTCCGCACGCCGTGGGCGCGGAGCTCCGCCATGACCACGTCGCCAAGCGACTCGGTGCTCGAAGGCTCGGGTGAGCGTTTCAGCGAGCCGTGCAGGCAGACCGCCCTCACGGCGCGGGGACGTCGTCGAGCCGGACGACGCGAACTGCGTGGTAGGCATGCGCTCTCACGTGGCCACCCCGTACCCGGCGCGGCGCGGCGGCGAACCGGCTCACGGAGTGAGTACGCGCCCCACGATGCCACCGCCAGTGCTTCGCGCGGCTCGCCGACGAGCCCTTGCGCGCCGGCCGCAAGCCGCGGCGCCGGGCGCCGAATCCACGAGGGGCCGGACGTGCCGAACACGTACGAGCCGGGCCTGCACCGGCCGCTGACGGAGGGTCTCGTCATCACGATCGAGCCGCTCGTCGCCGCCGGCGGCTCGGCCGTCCGCATGGACGCCGACGGCTGGACGGTTCGGACCGCCGACGGCTCGCTGTCCGCACACGCCGAGCACACGATCGTCGTGCGCGACGGCGCGCCGCTCGTGCTGACGGCCTGAGCTGACGGCGCCCGCCGATCTCCCGTCCGCCGGGCTGGCGGTCCCGAGCCGGGTGCGCACATGCAGAACTGCCAGGTCAACGTGCCTCATCCGGCGAGATGCCAATCTGAGCACGGTATGGATGCGGGACTGCCAGGTCGACTCGGGGTGGGCGTCGAGAAGCCAAAGTCGCATGCGACCGGCACGGCCACCGAACGGGGCGGCGAGGCGATGAGGGGCGCCGCGCGTCGCGGGGCGGCCGACGGGCTACGTGGCGTCAGACGGGGAGCGCCACGCCGTGGTGCTCGAGCAGCAGCACGCCGAGCTCACACGCCTCGCGCGCCGCCTCGCGATCGCCCTCGTGGGCGGCGACGATCGAGCCCTTCATGAGGATGTGCCACTGCGCGGCGAAGCGCTTCGGGTCCTCGATGCCGGCGGCCTCCGCGAGCTCGCAGACGAAGGCGCGGATGTTCGCGAGGTGCATGACGCAGGCCTGGCGTACCGGGTCCTCCGGGTCCTCGAACTCCAGCAGCGACGTGACGAACGCGCAGCCCTCGAAGTCCTCGCGTGCGAACCACTCCGAGAAGATCTCGAAGATCGCCAGGAGCCGGCCGGCCGGCGACGACGCCCGCCGTAGGACCTCGTCCTGCACCCAGCCGACGGTCCAGCGCTGCTCGCGCAGCGCCAGGAACGCGAGCGCCAGCTCGTTCTTCGAGTTGAAGTTGCGGTACAGCGTCATCTTCGCGACGTCCGCCTCGGCGGTGATCGTGTCGACGCCGATCGCGCGCACGCCGCCTCGGCTGAACAGGTCGTAGGCCGCCTCGAGGATGCGCTCGCGACCGCTACGAGCCTGACCGACCATCTGCGCGTCATGTGCAGGCACGTTGCCGACTATACGGGCGAAACCTGCGTAAAGGCGAGGTTGATCCACCATTTGCTCTCGCATCGTGCGGAGCGCGCCGTTTTCGCACGCGGGGCCGGCGCCGGCCCGGACGGCCGCATAGGGGCCGCAGCTATGCTCCACGGGATGCAGGAGATGGTCATCTACGGAGTCAGCTTCGACATGGTCGGCAAGCAGCCGATCGTGCTGCTGAAGACCGTCGACAGCAACAAGTTCCTCCCGATCTGGATCGGGCACCCCGAGGCAGCCGCGATCCTGATGAAGCTCCAGGGCGCCACGACGCCACGGCCGATGACGCACGACCTGCTCGTCGACATGCTCGGCGAGCTCGACGTGAAGTGCACCCAGGTCGCGGTCACCGAGCTGCGCGACAACACGTTCTTCGCCTCGATCACGCTCGCCATCGATGGCAAGGAGATGGAGATCGACTCGCGCCCGTCGGACGCCCTCGCCCTCGCCGTGCGCTCCGGCGCGCCGATCTTCGCCGCCGAGGAGGTCATCGCCGAGTCGGCGATCGAGTTCGAGCACGACGTCGAGGACACCGAGGAAGTCGTCGAGAAGTTCAAGGACTTCCTCGACCAGGTCTCGCCGGAGGACTTCGCCGGCGACGACGGCTGACAGGCCGCCACGCGGCGCTGCGGGCAGCTCCGTCCGCACGTCGGGGCCGTCAGCGCGGGGCGGGGATCACCGCCGCACGCATGAAGTCCTCCTGGTCGCCGCTCGTCTCCAGCGCCCACGCGACGACGCCCTCGCCGGCATCGCTGAGGCCGACGCTCATGCCGACAGCGCTCGGCGGCCAATCCGGATCGCGGTAGTCAGAAGGCAGGCGCATATGGGTCTCAGCGCCCCACGGACCGCCCGGCGCGCGCGGCGCGAGGCTGTCGTCGTAGCAGGCGAGCGCGCGGCCCGACGCATCGATCGCGACGTCGCTGATGCCGTAGGAGCTTGCGAACTCGATCGAAGCGCCGATCGACGCGGGCGCGCCGAACGCGCCGCCGGCGGTCGACCGCACGGCGACGTCGCCGTGGCCGAACGCGTCGAACACGGAGCTCCCGTCGTCGGAGTGCTGCCATGCCACGATCGCGGCGTCGTGGACGTTCATCGATGCGTGGACGTCGCGCGGCAGCGCGTCGGGCGTGGCGACGAGCTCGACCGGCGGCGCGATCCGAGCACCGTCGATGCCCGCCGCCAGCACGCGATTGCGCGCGGGCCGATGCGCGACGGCGTGGTCGCGCCAGACGACGAGCAGCCGCCGTCCGCCGGCGGCCAGCGCCAGCGTCTCGCCGACGTTCCCCGACGCCGACGCCGAGCGGGCAGCGCCGAAGCGCCCGCCCGAGTACGTGCTGAGCACGATGCGCGACGCGCTGACCGGCCCGCCCGGCCCCGACGCGCGCCACGCGACCGCGCCGTCGCCGTTGCGCGCGAGTGCCGCCTGCAGGTACTCCGCGCGGGCGCATCCGCTCGAGATCCGGCGAGGCCGGCCCAGCGGCCCTCCGCGCGGCGCGACGCTCGCCATGACGACGAGCCCGCAGCCGGCGCGGCCGGACCGGCGCAGCCACGCGACGAGCAGGCGCCCGTGACCGTCGACCGCGGCGGCCTGATGGGACCCCGCGCGCGAACCGGGGAGCGCGAGCGCCGCCGAGAACGGCCCCCCGGCCCCGCGGCGGTTGACGAGCAGCGGCGATCCGGCGCGCACCGGCCGCCATACGACGGCGCCGTCGCCGGCGGCGCCGACCGCGAGCGAGTACTCACGCACACCGAGCTGGGTGCCGGCGATCGGCACGGCCGGTTCGAAGCCATGGCCCGGCCGGCGCACGCTGGCGAAGATCAGTGCGCGACCGTCGCCGAGCCTCGTGCCACCGACGACGGCGTGCGACTGCGGCCAGGTCGCGACCGCCCCACCGCGCGCATCGACGCCGAGCTGCGGCTCCGCGTCGATGTAGTCCGCGAGGGAGAAGATCCTCGGCGCGGCGGCCGCGGCCGCCGCGACCGGCAGGCAGACGAGGGTGCCGAGCGCTGCGATCGTCGCCAGCCGGATGCGGATCATGGCGCTGTAACGAATCGCTCGACGCGAGGTTGCGCGGATCCGCGGCGGCGGCGCGCGGGACGAGCGCCGGCTATCGCAGCGCGAGCTGCACGACGCGCTCGATGAGCTCGTCGAAGCCGATGCCCGCCGCGTCGGCGGCCTGCGGCAGCAGCGACGTGTCGGTCAACCCCGGGATCGCGTTGACCTCGAGGACGTAGAGCTCGCCGTCGCCGTCGAGCATGAGGTCGACCCGCGCGAAGCCCGCGCAGCCGAGCAGCTCCCAGACGTCGAGCGCCAGCTGCTGGGCGCGCCCGGTCACCGCGGACGGCAGGTCCGCCGGGCAGACGAACTCCGTGCGCCCGATCTCGTAGCGGGCCTCGTAGCGATCGTCCTCGTGCGGGATCGCCTCGACGACCGGCAGCACGAGCGGCGCGACGACCCCGTCCCCACCCGCCCGATCGATCACCGAGACCGCGAGATCGCGGCCGTCGACGTAGCGCTCGAGCAGCACCTTGTCGGAGTAGGAGAACGCCGCCACGAGCGCGCCCGCGACGTCCTTGGCCGAGCGCGCCAGCCGGATCCCGAGGGCCGAGCCCTGATTGGACGGCTTGACGACGATCGGGAAGCCCAGCCGCGCCTCGATCGCGACGAGCGCGTCGGCGGCGCCGAGCTCCTTGAACGCCGTCTCGTTGAAGGCGAAGAAGTCCGGGGTCGGGACGCCGGCGTCGCGCATGTGGTGCTTGGCGAGCACCTTGTCGGCGCAGCGGATGCAGGCCGACACGGCCGAGCCGGTGTAGGGGATCCCGACCGCCTCGAGCAGCTCCTGGACCGTGCCGTCCTCGCCGTCGCGGCCGTGCAGCGCGACGAAGGCGACGTCCGGCTCAGCCTCGCGCAGGCGCTCGACGAGGTCGTGACCGACGTCGATCCCGATGACCTCGTGACCGAGGCGCTCGAGCGCGTCCTGCACGCGCGCTCCGGACTTCAGCGAGATCTGGCGCTCGAGCGATCGACCGCCCTTGAGCACCGCTACGCGGGTCATCCCTCGCGGATCTCGGACCCGCCCGCCCGCCGAAGGCGACGTTCCGGCGCCGGCAGGTGCAGCACGTCGGCGAGCTCGGCGTCGAGCTCGGCGGGTCGCGGCTCGGCGGCCGGGGGCGCCCCGCGGCTCGATCCCGTCAGCCGCTCGTAGAGCCCGATCTGCTCGCGCACGACCTCGCCGATGCGCCGCACCCCCTCGCGGATCTCCGCCTCGCCCACGCCCGAGAAGTTCAGCCGCATGCAGTTCGCGCCGCGCCCGTCGAGGAACGCCGCGCGCCCCGGCACGAACGCGACGTTCTCGTCGAGCGCGCGCGCCAGCAGGTCGGTCGTGTCGATGTAGGGCGGCAGCGTCGCCCAGATGAACAGCCCGCCCTGCGGATGCGTCCACGTGCACTCGCGGCCGAAGCCCTCCGCGAGCGCGTCGAGCATCACGTCGCGCCGGCGCCGGTAGATCTCCTTGAGCGAGTGGACGTAGTCCTGCCAGCGGCCGCTCGCGAAGTACGCGGCGACGAAGAACTGCGTCAGCGACGACGAGCACAGGTCGGCCGCCTGCTTGCCGACGTTCATCTTGTCGAGCACCGGCCGCGGCCCGACGCTCCAGCCCAGGCGCACGCCCGGCGACAGGATCTTCGAGAACGTGCCGAGGTAGATGACGAAGTTGCCGCCGTCCATCGAGTACAGCGTCGGCAGCGCGTCGCCCTCGTAGCGCAGCAGGCCGTAGGGGTTGTCCTCGAGCACGAGCAGCTCGCGCTCGCGGATGACCTGGATGAGCCGGTGGCGGCGGGCGAGCGACATCGTCGTCCCGGACGGGTTCTGGAACGTCGGGACCGTGTAGATGAACTTCGGCCGCCGGCCCTCGCCCGCGAGGCGCTCGAGCGTCTCCTCGAGCAGGTCGATGCGCATGCCGTCGTCGTCGCCCTCGATCTGGATGACCTCGGCCTGGTAGGAGCAGAACGTCGGCACGGCGCCTGGATAGGTCGGGGCCTCGGCGATGATGATGTCGCCGGGATCGATGAGCGTCTTGCAGACGAGGTCGATGACCTGTTGGCCGCCGGTCGTGACGAGCACCTCGTCGGGATCGACGTGCGTGCCCTCCTCCGCCATGACCTCCGCGATGCACTTCTTCAGGACGGCGAGGCCCTCGGTCGGGCCGTACTGCAGCGAGCGCGCGCAGGAGTCGACCGCGACGCGGCTCATGATCGCCGCGAACGACTCGGCCGGAAACGACGCCGTGTCCGGCAGCCCGCCCGCCAGCGAGATGACGTCCTTGCGCTCGGTCAGCGCCATGAGGTCGCGCATCGCCGAAGAGCGCATGACCTTCGTGCGCGCCGCGAACAGGCCGGCGTAGCGCTCGAGGTCGCGCGACGTCCGGCGGCTTGGCGGTGAGGGTGTCATCAGGCGGTGTTCGCCAGGGGCCCTTGGCTCCCTGTCGTCTATCGTCATGCGCCTCACGCTACCGGACGCTTTGCGACTGCTGATCGACATTCTCCAGGGCGCCGGTCTGGCCGGCGCGGCGGGCATCCGCCCGTTTCTGCCTGCCCTGATGGCCGGCGCGCTCGCGACCGGCGACATCGGCATCGACTTCGAGCACACGCCGTTTGCGTTCCTCGAGCAGCCCGGCTGGCTGGCGGCGATCGTGCTCGCGCTCGTCGTCTCGGTCGTGCTCCAGCGCCGCGGCGTGCCGGAGAAGGTGCTCGACTCGTCGCTGTCGGGCATCGGCATCGGGCTCGGCGCGCTGCTGTGCGCGGGCGCCCTCGCCGATCACGGCTTCGTCTGGTGGCCCGGCCTGATCGGCGGCGGTCTCAGCGCCGCGCTCGCCGGCGCGGCGACGCAGTCGCTGGCGACCCGCACCCGGGCGCGCCTGGACGCCGAGGCGCGCGCGGCGCTGCCCGTCTATCTCGAGGGCACGGCCGTCCTGCTCGCGGCGCTCGCCGTCGTCGTCGCGCCCATCTCCGCCGTCGCCCTCGGCTTCTTCGCCTTCCTGCTGCGCGGCGGCAAGCGCCGCGAGGGCGAGAAGTACGCGGGCCTGCGCATCCTCAGGTGACCCTCCCCCCGAAGCTGGTGCTGACCGTCATCGACGGCATGAAGCCGACGATGCTCGAGCGGGCGATCGGCGCCGGCTCCGCGCCGGCGCTCAAGGCGATCCGCGACCGCGGCACGTACGTCAACGACTGCGTCGCCGCGTTCCCCTCGGTGACGCCCGTCTGCGCCGGGACGATCTCGACGGGCCTGCTCCAGGACCGCCACGGGATCCCGTCGATGAACTGGTACTCGCGCGCCGAGAAGCGCTACGTCGAGTACGGCTCCTCGTTCTCGGCGTCGCGCAAGTTCGGCCTCACGGCCCAGCTCGTCGACACGATCTTCCACATGAACGCCGACCACCTCGCGGCCGACGTCCCGACGATCTTCGAGACGCTCGACGACGCCGGCGTGCGCACCGCGTGCACGTCCTACCTCATCTTCCGCGGGCGCCACCAGCACGAGATCTCGAGCGACTGGGCGCTGACGCGGGTCGCGTCGCAGCTCTTCAAGAAGCGCTCGGTCATGGGTCCCGCGGAGCTGTTCTACGCCGACGTCTTCGCGAGCCGCAAGACCGGCTGCTGGTCGCGGATGGGGATGCCCGGGATGCGCGATCAGCACGGCGGCTGCGTCGGCGCGTACCTGACCGAGCACGACCTCTTCGACTTCCTGCTGCTGTCGCTGCCCGACAACGACGCGCACTCCCACAAGCACGGCCCGCACGCCCAGATCGCGTCGATCGCCGCCGCGGACGCGGAGCTGTGGCGCGTCATGGAGGCCGGCGGCGGTGTCGCGACGTTCCTCGACGAGCACGCGATGATCGTCATGGCCGACCACTCGCACTCGCACATCGAGCGCGTGATCGACTTCGTCGGCCCGTTCAGCGACTGGAAGGTGCTGCAGCCGTCGCTCGCCAACACGGGCTCGGCCGAGCTCGCGCTGTGCCCGGCGCAGCGCAGCGCGATGATCTACCTGCTGCTCGAGGCGCGCGCGATGGCGCTGCCGCGGATCGTCGCCACCGCGAGGGAGATCGAGGGCGTCGATCTCGTCATGTGGCTCGGCGACGACGGGCGCGCGCACATCGCCGGCGAACGCGGCGAGCTGACGTTCATCCCCGCGGACGCACCCCCGGCGGGCACCGGGGTCGCCGACGACCGCGGCCTGTGCTGGGACGTCGACGGCGAGCTCGACACGCTGCTCGCGAGCATCGAGAACGGGGTGCTCGCCAGCGAGCACTACCCCGACGCGCTGCGGCGCGTGTGGTCGGCGCTGCGCTGCAAGACGTCGGGCGACGTGCTGCTGTCCGCCGAGCCGGCGTACGAGTTCCCCGACTGGGGCAACCGGGCGCACGTGCGCGGTGGCAGCCACGGCTCGCTGCACCGGGTCGATTCGCTCGGAGCGCTGCTGTTCTGCGGCATCGACTGCCCGCCGGAGCGCCAGGCCGGTCCGTGGTCGCTGGGCGACATCGCCCCACTGGTGCTCGGGCACTTCGGCGCCGGTTAGTGGCCCACTAGCCTGTCCTGTCGATGACCGACGAGGCCTTCGCTGTGCCGGTCGCTGAAGCGCCTCCACGCCGGCGTCGGCGCACGCGCGTGCGCGCGGCGCTGCGCACGCCCGCGAACTGGCTCGAGCTCATCCGCTTCGGCGTCGTCGGGGCGAGCGGCTACGCCGTCAACCTCGGCGTCTTCGCGCTCGCCGTCCACGGCGCGGGCTTCAGCTACGGCGTCGCCGCCGTGATGGCGTTCGTCGTCGCGCTGACGAACAACTTCTTCTGGAACCGCTTCTGGACGTTCCGCGCCGGGGCCGGCCACGCGGGCTTTCAGGCCGCGCGCTTCGTCGTCGTGTCGCTCGGCGCGTTCGGCTTCAACCTGCTGCTTCTGTTCGCGCTCGTCGAGGCCGGCGGCATGGCCGCGGTCGCGGCACAGGCGATCGCGATCGTCGCCGCGACGCCGCTGAACTTCGTCGGCAACAAGCTCTGGAGCTTCAGGAGGTGAGGCGCGCGGCGTACGGCGCCGCGTTGCTCACCCTGCTGCTGGCGCCGACGGCCGCGGCGCAGGAGCGCACGAGCCCCTCGCAGCCGGCCACGACCGCCGCCGGGGTCTCCGCCACGACGACCCCGACCGGCACCCTGCCGACCGTCTCGCCCGCGGCCTCGGCCGCGGTCGCTCCCAGCGACCTCGTGCGCGCGCCCGACGACGACGTCGCGCCGCTGGGCCGCAAGCGGTCGGCCAATCAGATCGGCGCGATCGCCGATCGCCTGCCCGACGTGCGCCACGAGAAGCGCCGCTATCCCGGGGCCACGCGCGAGGTCTACGAGAAGGGCCCGGGGCGCTGGCAGGTGTCCTACTTCGCGGCCGTCCCGCCCGGCCAGCCGCGCAAGGAGGTCGCGCAGGTCCTCGTCGACGACCGCAGCGGCCGCGTGCTCGAGCACTACACGAACTACAAGGTCGCGTGGACGATGGCGCGCGGCTACCCCGGCGCGTTCGGGCGCGTCGTGAACTCGCCGATCGTCTGGATCCCGCTGTCGGTGCTGTTCCTGGCCCCGTTCTTCTTCACGGGCCGGCGGCGGCTGCGGATGCTGCATCTCGACCTGCTCGTCCTGAGCACGTTCTCGATCTCGCTGGCGTGCTTCAACGACGCCGACATCTCCTGGTCGGTCCCGCTCGTCTACCCGCCGCTGCTCTACCTGCTGGGGCGGATGCTGTGGATCGGCCTGCGCCGGCGCGACGTCGAGGCGCAGTTCCGCACGGCGCTCGAGCTGTCCGTGCCGGTGCGCTGGCTGGCGATCGCCATCGTCTTCCTGCTCGGCTTTCGCGTCGCTCTGAACGTCACCCGCTCGAACGTCATCGACGTCGGCTACGCGGGCGTCATCGGGGCCGACCGCTTCGCCGACGGCCGCGCGCTGTACGGCGCGTTCCCGAACGACAACCAGAACGGCGACACCTACGGTCCGTCCGTCTACGCCGCCTACGTGCCGTTCGAGCAGGCGCTGCCGTGGAGTGGGCAGTGGGACGACCTGCCCCCCGCACATGCCGCCGCGATCACGTTCGACCTGCTCGCGTGCCTGCTGTGCTTCCTCATCGGACGGCGCGTGCGCGGGCCGGATCTCGGCGTCGTGCTCGCGTACGCGTGGGTGACGTTTCCGTTCACGTTGTACGCCTCGATGACGAACTCCAACGACGCGCTCGTCGCGGTGCTCGTGCTCGCGGCGCTGTGGGCTGCGGGCCGGCCGGCGGCGCGCGGGGCGTGGCTCGCGCTCGCGGGCCTGACGAAGTTCGCGCCGCTCGTGCTCGCGCCGCTGTACGCGACGTACCCGCGCCGGCGCCTGCGGCCGGTCGCCCTGTTCGCGATCGGCTTCGTCGTCGCGGCGCTGCTCGTGTTCGTGCCCGTCGTCGCGCACAACTCGCTGCGCAGCTTCTGGGACGCGTCGATCGCGTTTCAGTTTCAGCGCGGGTCGCCGTTCTCGGTCTGGGGGCTCTACGAGGGCGCGTGGATCGACGTCGTGCAGCGCTGCGTGCAGGTCACGGCGCTCGTCGGCGCGGTCGTGCTCGCGTTCGTCCCGCGGCGGCGCGACGTCGTCGGCCTCGCCGCCCTGACGGCCGCGATCCTGATCGCGCTGCAGCTCGGCGTGACGCACTGGTTCTACCTCTACATCCCGTGGTTCTTCCCGTTCGTGATGATCGCGCTGCTCGGCCGCTGGGGCTCGGTCTCGCGAGTCGGGTCGTCGCCGAAGGCGGCCGTCGGCGCGTGAGCACACGCGCGCGGCTCGCCTTGGCGGGGCTGGCGCTGGCGCTCCTGTGGGCGTTCGCGACCACGATCGGCCCGTTCTCGGACACGACCGTCAACGACCTCTACGTCTACCGCAGCTACGCCGACCTCTTCGTCCACGGACGGCTGCCGTACCTCGACGTCGGCTTCGAGTACCCGCCGCTGGCGGCGCTGCCGATCGGCCTGGCGGGCCTGCCGGGCACCGGCGAGGCGACGTACGCGGTCAGCTTCGCCGTGCTGATGGCGGGCTGCGCGCTCGTCGGCCAGCAACTCGCGGCAGCGCTCGCGGGCGCGATTCGCGATCGCCTCGTCGTCGCATGGCTGCTCGCGCTGTCGCCGATCGTCATCGGCGCGTCGGTGCGCACGCACTTCGACGCGCTGCCGATCGTGTTCGCCCTCGGCGGCCTGCTGGCGCTCGCCCGCGACCGCCCGCAGCTCGGCTTCGCCGTCCTCGGCCTCGGGACGATGACGAAGCTCTTCCCGGGCCTGCTCGCCGCGGCGGCGTTCGTGTGGCTGCTCGTCGGCCGCCGCGAGCGCGCGGCGGCGTTGCGCGGCGGGGCGATCTTCGTCGCGGTCGTCGTCGCGATCTCGCTGCCGTTCGCCGGCGGCGGCTACGTCGACTCGTTCACGTTTCACCTCGACCGGCCGGTGCAGATCGAGTCGACCCCGGCGAGCGTCCTGTTCGCGCTCGGCGGCTCGGACGTCACCGGCACGAACCTGCGTCCCGACCGCTTCAAGTCCAACGGGCTGGACGGTGGCCATGCGGACGCCGTCGAGCGGATCTTCTCCGTCGCGCTGGTCCTTGCGCTGGCCGCGATCATCGCCCTCGCAGCCCGCCGCCCGGACCCGCGTCACCTCGTCCTGTGCGGCTTCGCGGCCCTGCTGACGTTCGTGACGCTCGGCAAGGTCTTCTCGCCGCAGTACGTGATCTGGCTCGCCCCGTTCGCCGCGCTCGCATGGGTCTGGCGCGAGCGCGCGGTCGCCCTGCTCGTCGGCCTCGCGATCGTGCTGACGCACGTCGAGTTCCCGAGCCGCTACTTCGACCTCATCAACGAGCGCCGCGACGTGATCTGGATCGTCGGCGTGCGCAACGCCCTGCTGCTGGCGGCGCTCGGCGTGCTGGTCGCCGGGCTGTGGCGGCCTCACCCCGCGGAGGCCGCCCCGCCGCCGCTCACGTCGTGAAGTCGCGCGCCTCGACGTCGTCGAAGCGCCGGAAGTCTCGATCTCGGGTGTAGATCACTCGTACCTCGTGCTGGCGCATGAGCGCGACCAGATGCGTGTCGGGAACATCGTTGCCGCGGGCTCGGGCGCCGGAGGCCGCCAGGTAGTGCCCCCAGAATCCCGTGAGCTCTCCGGGTGTGCGGACGTGGGGGAGTGCGGTGAGCTGCTCGACGTTGCGCACCGCATCGCCCGGCGACAGCGGCTTCGGCAGGATCGCGGGGTGCGTCACGATCCGCACGTAGCCCAGCAGCGTGGGCCAGAAGAGGTAGAAGACGGACGGTCCGCCGGCGAGCCTCTCCAGCAGCTCGCGAGCCGGGCCGTGTGCGGGGTCGGCCTCGTTGTCGGCGGACACGAGCACGTTCGTGTCCACGGTGACGCTCACGAGCCGCGGTCGAGCGCTGCGTTCAAGGCTTCCTTGTCCTCCAAGTCCACGAGCGGGACACCGAGGTCGTGGGTGACCCACTGAAACGACGGACGCGCCTGTTCCTCGCGCAGCACGCCCGCGAGCAACTCCGACGCGACGAGGCCCATGCTCTTGCCCTCGCGCTCACCGAGCCGGCGCAGCTCCCGCAGGACGGATGGATCGAGATCGAGCGTCGTCCGAGCCATGATGCGTGATGCTACCAAGCGGCGCATCAGATGTCGGCGGCGTGCGGGCTTGTCCGTCAGGCGCCGGCCCGCAGGTCACGCGGGCCTCGCGTAGCGCTCGATGACCGGGTGACCGACGAGCTCGCGGAGCTGGTTCTTGCACCACCACGAGTACGCGTCGTCGACATCCGCCCGGGCACGGCGGACGAAGTCATCCCAGTCCATCCATGCGCCCGCGCCGACCTCGATCGGGTTCGGCGACGATGGGCTCGCGCTGCGCGCGGCGAACACCGGGCAGTACTCGTACTCGACGATGCCGTTGAACGGGGGCGCGCGGTACACGTGCCGGGGCAGGACGACCTCGACGTCACGAACCCGCATGCCGAGCTCGTAGCCGACGCGCCGCGCGATCGCGTCGACGAAGCTCTCCGCGGGCGCGGGATGCCCGCACACGGAGTTCGTCCACACGCCCGGCCAGACCTTCTTCGTCGGCGCCCGGCGGGTCGCCAGGAAGTGACCGGCGTCGTCGAAGACGTAGCACGAGAACGCGAGATGCAGCGGCGTGTCCTCGTGATGTGACGACCACTTCTCGGCCGCGCCGATCGGCCGGCCGCCGTCGTCGACGAGGACGATCAGCTCATCCTCGGGGTCGGGCTCGCCGGCGCCGCGGCCGGCGAGCGGGGACTCAGCGGTCACGGGAGGCGACGGCGAGCGCACACTGCCTACACCGCCGGCGCCAGCAGCTGCTCGATCGACGCCGCGCGCATCGGCGCGGCGGCGCACGTCACGAGCACGCCCATCAGCCACGGGTCCTCGTCGGCGGTGTCGTAGCGCTCGTGCATGTACGTGACGAAGCCGCGGATCGACTGCTCCTTGACGACGCCGATGACCCCGCCGCGCGGGCCGGTCATGCCGACGTCGGTGATGTAGGCGGTGCCGCCCGGCAGCACCCGCCCGTCCGCCGTGGGGACATGGGTGTGCGTGCCCACGACGGCCGTCACGCGGCCGTCGAGGTGCCAGCCGAGCGCGACCTTCTCGCTCGTCGCCTCGGCGTGGAAGTCGACCAGGATGTGATCGCAGCGACCGTTCAGCTCACCCAGGGCCGACTCGACCGAGGTGAAGGCCGGGTGGCCGGCGCGCAGGAAGAGGTTGCCCGACAGGTTCACGACGCCGAGCCGCACGCCGTCGCGCTCGACGACGCAGACGCCGTGGCCGGGCTGGTTCTTGAGGTAGTTGTACGGCCGCAGGATCTCGGCGCGCGCGTCGAGGTAGCCGAAGATGTCGCGCCGGTGGAAGGCGTGGTTGCCGAGCGTGATGACGTCGACCCCGGCCCCAAACAGCTCGTCGGCGATCTTCGGGGTGATGCCGAGCCCGCCCGCGGCGTTCTCGCCGTTGACGACGACGAACGTCGGCGCATGGCGGTCTCGCAGGACGGGCAGAAGGCCGAGCAGCGTGCGCTTCCCCAGCGATCCGACGACGTCTCCGACGAACAAGATGGACACAGGCACGGCGCATACTCTGACGCGGGATGGCTGACGAGGCCGAGACCCCTTCCGGACCGGCGCCACAGATCGTCGCGCCGGTCGTCGTCGCACGCTGGGTGCAGCTCGTCATGCTGCCGCTGGCCGTGCTCGCGCTGTACGCGCTCGCGCACGCCGCCGGCACGGTGCTGCTGCTGTTCGTCGTCGCGGCCGTCCTGGCGCTGATCCTCAACCCGCTCGTCGCGCTCGTGCAGCGCACCGGGGTCCCGCGCACGGTCGCGGTGATCGCCGTCTACGCGGCGTTCTTCACGGCGCTGCCGGTCGCCGGATTCGCGCTGTCGGGACCCGTCTCCGACCAGGCGACGTCGTTTGCCGAGGACGTCCCGGGGCTCGTCGACAACGCCAGTGCCTCGCTCGACGACATCCAGACCTTCTTCGACGACAAGGGCATCAACGTCCAGATCAAGGGTCAGACCGACAGCGCGCTGGCGTCGCTGCAGAAGCAGGTCGTCGCGGGCTCCGGGCAGATCGTGGCCGTCACCGGCGAGCTCCTCGGCCGCCTGCTGGAGCTGTCGTTCTACGTGATCCTCGTCGTCGTCCTGTCGATCTACATGCTCATCTACGGGCCCGAGATCGGGCGCCTCGTGCGCACCGTCATGCCGCCGGGGGACGGCACGCCGCAGGACGACTTCCCGACGCGCGTGCAGCGGGCGGTCGCCGGCTACGTGCGCGGGCAGCTGTTGTTCAGCCTGATCATGGGCACGAGCGCGGGCGTCCTGCTGTGGCTGTTCGGCGTGATCGGGATCTTCCCCGACGGGCGCACGTACGCCTTCGCCTTCGGCCTGTTCTTCGGGCTCATGGAGCTCGTGCCGTACGTCGGGCCGCTGCTCGGCGCGCTGCCGCCGATCATCGTCGCACTCGTGCAGGACCCGCTCACGGCGGTCTGGGTCGCGCTGCTGTTCCTCGCCCTGCAGCAGCTCGAGGGCCACGTCGTCGCGCCGAACGTCTTCGGGCGCTCGCTGCGCCTGAACCCGCTGCTCGTCATCCTCGCGCTGCTGCTCGGCGGCGAGCTCTACGGCTTCGTCGGCGCGCTCGTCGCCCTGCCGATCGCGGCGATCCTGCGCGAGACCGTCGTCTACCTCAAGCGCCATCTCGTCTTCGAGCCGTGGGGCAACCACTCGCCGCTGATCGTCGCGGCGGTCCCGCCGGAGCAGGCGCCGCCGGCGCCCGCCGAACCGCAACCGCAACCGCGGCCCGAGCCCGAGCCGCAGGCCGAGCGCAGCAGCTGAGCCTCACGAGTGCAGGTCGTCGACCCAGCGCACCGGCTGCGGATCGAGCTCGACGTCGGGCAGCTCGAGGTTCACGACGACCGGCTCCTGGCCCGAGCGCACGAGCACGCACGCGAGCGGCGCGTCGGGATCGGCGTTGATCTCCTGGTGGGGCACGTACGGCGCAACGAAGATGAAGTCGCCCGGACCGGCCTCGGCGACGTACTCCAGGCGCGAGCCCCAGCGCATGCGCGCGCGACCGCTGACGACGTAGATGACGCTCTCGACCGGCCCGTGGTGGTGGGCGCCGGTCTTCGCGTCGGGGTGGATGACGACGGTCCCGGCCCACAGCTTCTCGGCGCCGGCGCGCGCGGTCGTGATCGCGGCGGCGCGACTCATGCCCGGCGTCTGCGGCGTGTTGGCGTCCAGCTCACCGGCGCGCACGACGCGGACGCCGTCCAGGCGCCAGTCGTGTGTCGTCATCGAGGTCTCGTCGGTCATCGGCTGAAGTATGCGCCGCGACGCCCGATACTCCAGGCACACAACCGATCGCGACGACAGGCGGCAGGCGTTGAGCACGAACCCGCAGGATCTCGGTGGCCCGGAGCGCGTGACGCGGACGCTGCGCAACATGCAGGACAACGTCGGCTACGTGCCGGGCTTCCGTCGCGCCCACGCCCGCGGCGTCGCCTTCCGCGCAACGTTCACGGCGACCCCGGCGGCGGCCGCGCTGACCGTCGCGCCGCACATGCAGGGCGACGCGATCGCGGTCGTCGTGCGGCTGTCAAACGGCGCCGGCAACCCCTACACCCCCGACAAGTCCTCCGACGTCAGGGGCGCGGTCATGGGACTGGCCGTCCGCTTCGCGCTGCCCGACGGCAGCACCTCGGAGTGGGCTGCGCTGAACATCGTCGACTTCCCGGCGCACGTCCCCGACGACTTCGCCGGCCTCGCGGGCGCGCAGCGCAAGAACGCCAAGGGCAAGCCCAACCCGCTGCGGCTGGCGGCGTTCGTCGTCATGCACCGCAAGGTGCTGCCGGGGCTCAAGGCGATCCTCGGCGTCGTCACCGCGCAGAGCTTCGCCACGCAGCGCTACGACGGGCTGCATGCGTACTTCCTCGTCGACGCCGACGGCAACCGGCGCGCGTTTCGCTACCGCTGGATCCCGCTCGCCGGCGTCCACGGGATCACGCGCGCCGACGACAAGCTCCTCCCGCCGCAGTTCCTGATCTCCGAGATCAAGCAGCGCGTGGCACGCGAGCCCGTCGCCTGGGACCTCGTGTTCCAGCTCGCCGAGCCCGGCGACCCGACCGACGACATGACGGAGCACTGGCCCGAATCGCGCCAGCAGCTCACCGCCGGACGGCTCGTCGTCGACGCGCTGCACGAAGATCAGGACAAGATCGACCGCTCGATGTTCGACCCGACGCTCGTGCCCGCGGGGATCGAGGTCTCCGGCGATCCGGTCCTGCACTTCCGCTCCGAGATCTACATCGAGTCCCAGAAGCGCCGCCTGAGCGAGCACAAGCCCGCGATCACGTCCGAATAGGCGCATGAGGGGCGGCCGACGCGAGCTACCCTTCACGTGGCATGCCCTTCCCCGCGACCCGCCTGCGCCGGCTGCGATCGACCGCTGTCCTGCGCGACCTCGTGCGCGAGACGCGCCTGAGCGCCTCGGACCTCGTGCTGCCGCTGTTCGTGCAGGCGAAGGCCGGACGCGAGGCGATCGACGCGCTCCCGGGCATCGACCGGCTGAGCATCTCGGCCGCCGTCGAGGAGGCGGGCGCCGCGCAGGCCCTGGGACTGCCCGCCGTGCTGCTGTTCGGGATCCCCGACCGCAAGGACGCCGAGGGCACGGGCGCCTACGACGACGAGGGCATCGTCCAGCTCGCGACGCGCGCGATCAAGGAGGCGCACCCCGAGCTGCTCGTGATGACCGACGTCTGCCTGTGCGAGTACACCGACCACGGCCACTGCGGCCTGATCGACGCCGGTGGCTCAGTCGACAACGACTCCAGCGTCGAGCTCATCGCTCGCACCGCCGTCTCGCACGCGCGCGCCGGCGCCGACGTCGTCGCGCCGAGCGACATGATGGACGGCCGCATCGGCGCCGTCCGCGCGGCGCTCGACGAGGAGGGCTTCACCGACACGCCGATCATCGCCTACAGCGCCAAGTTCGCGTCCGCGTTCTACGGCCCGTTTCGCGAGGCGGCCGGCTCGACGCCGGCCTTCGGCGACCGCCGCGCCTACCAGATGGATCCCGCCAACGGCGACGAGGCCGTACGCGAGGCACTGCTCGACGTGCAGGAGGGCGCCGACGTCGTCATGGTCAAGCCGGCGCTTGCCTATCTCGACGTCATCCGCCGTGTGAAGGACGCCACGCAGCTGCCCGTCGCCGCCTATAACGTCAGCGGCGAGTATGCGATGGTGAAGGCGGGCGCGGCCGCGGGCGCGCTCGACGAGCGAGCCGTGGTCCTGGAGACGTTGACCTCCATCCGCCGCGCCGGCGCCGACATCATCATCAGCTACCACGCGAAGGACGCAGCCCTGTGGCTACGAACGTGACCCAGCCCTCATCGAAGGCCGCCGTCCCGAAGATCCGCTCCCGCAAGGGCGGCGCGGCGATCGAGATGGACGACGTCGATCGCAAGCTGCTGAACCTCATGCAGGGCAGCTTCCCGCTCGAGCCCAAGCCCTACGCCGCGGTCGCGACGCTCGCCGGCATCACCGAGGACGAGGTGCTCAGGCGCGTCCAGCACCTGCTCGACGAGCGCATCATCCGCCAGGTCACGCCGATCTACGACACGCGCGCGCTCGGCTACGGCTCGATGCTCGTCGCCGCGAAGGTCGATCCCGAGCACCCCTGGCGGGCCGCGAAGATCATCAACTCGCACCCCGGCGTCAGCCACAACTACCTGCGCAACCACGAGTTCAACATGTGGTTCACGCTCGCCGTCGAGGGCGGCTCCAAGCTCGGCCTGCAGGGCACGCTCGACCTCATGCAGGAGCTCACGGGCGCGACGTCGATCCGCCAGCTGCCGACGCTGAAGCTGTTCAAGATCCGCATGGAGCTCGAGATGGACGGCGACACGAAGTCGCTGTCGACCGAGGGCGAGGCGCAGAAGCCGGTCGACCTCGAGGGCGTCGACTACGACGAGCGCGACCGCGAGGTCATCCGCGCGACGCAGGGCGACCTGCCGGTCGTCTCCGAGCCCTACGTCGCCGCCGCCGCCGTGCTCGGCATGACCGTCGCCGAACTGCTCGAGCACCTCGCGCAGATGAAGGAGCGCGGCATCCTGCGGCGCGTCGCCGCGATCCTCTATCACCGCCGCGCCGGCTTCTCCGCCAACGGCATGGGCGTGTGGAAGGTCCCGGACGACCGCATCGAGGAGTTCGGACCGCGCATGGCCTCCTTCCGCGGCATCTCGCACTGCTACCAGCGCCCGACCTACGAGGACTGGCCGTACTCCGTCTTCACGATGGCCCACGGCCGCTCCAAGGAGGAGTGCGACGCGATCCTCGACGCGATCGCCGGCGAGTTCGAGATCACCGAGCGCGCGACGCTGTACTCCTCGACGGAGTTCAAGAAGATCCGCCTCCTGTACTTCACGGACGACTTCACCGACTGGGAACGGGAGCACGGCGCGGTCTGAGCCGGGTCCGCCGCCTGCTCCGATGACCGCCTCCCTCACCGACACGCGCTCGGCCGAGCACTACGCGCGGGCGCTGAACTACCTGCCCGGCGGCGTGAACTCGCCCGTTCGCGCGATGCGCTCGATCGGGCGCGACCCGATCTTCGTCGATCGCGCGGAGGGCGCGGAGCTCATCGACGTCGACCACAACCGCTACGTCGACTGGGTCTGCTCGTGGGGGCCGCTGATCCACGGCCACGCGCATCCGGAGATCATCGCCGCGGTCGTCGAGGCGGCCGCGAAGGGAACGACGTTCGGCGCCCCGACCGCGGGCGAGGTCGACCTGGCCGAGGAGGTCAGCCGCCGCGTTCCCGGCGTCCAGATGCTGCGCATGACCTCGTCGGGCACCGAGGCCTCGATGAGCGCGATCCGCCTCGCGCGCGCCGCGACGGGTCGCACGAAGCTGCTGAAGTTCGCCGGCGCCTACCACGGGCACGTCGACGGCCTGCTCGCCGAGGCCGGAAGCGGCCTGGCGACGCAGGGCATCCCCGCCTCCCCAGGCGTTCCGCCGGAGGTCGCCGCGAGCACGATCGTCATCCCCTGGAACGACCCCGACGCGCTCGCTGACGCCATCGCGCGGCACGAGTTCGCCGCGCTGCTCGCCGAGCCCTACCCGGCGAACATGGGACTCGTCCCGCCCGCCGAGGGCTTCCTCGAGCTGCTGCGGACGTCCGCCGACGACAACGGCGCGCTGCTGATCTTCGACGAGGTCATCTCGGGCTTCCGCGTCAGCCCCGGCGGCGCCCAGGGACTGACCGGCGTCACGCCCGACCTCACGGTCATGGGCAAGGTCATCGGCGGCGGCCTGCCCGCGGCGGCCTACGGCGGCCCGCGCGAGCTCATGCGCCGCATCGCCCCGTCCGGCGACGTCTACCAGGCCGGGACGCTGTCGGGCAACCCGCTCGCCGTCGCGGCCGGCCTGCGGACGCTCGCGCTGCTGCAGGGCGACCAGCCCTACCTCAAGCTCGCCGCGACGACCTCCGCCCTCGCCGAGGGCCTCGCGGGCGCCGCCGCCGCGGCCGGCTACGAGGACGTCCGGATCTCGACGGCCACGGGCCTGCTGACGCTGTTCTTCTCCGCCGAGCCCGTGACGGACTACGCCGGCGCCCAGGCCTGCGACCTCGAGGCCTACGCGGCCTGGTGTCGCGGCCTGCTGGCGCGCGGCGTGTACGCGCCCGCATCGCAGTTCGAGGCGTGGTTCCCGTCGCTGGCCCATACCCCCGAGCACATCGCGCGAACCGTGGCCGCGGCGACGGCCGCGTTCACGGAGATCCGCTAGTGGGTCGTCGGGGCGCGGGGTGGCGATGAGCGGCCCGATCGCACGGCTGCGCGCCGCCGTGCGCGAGTCCGGGACGCCGCTGGCCTCCTCACTGCGCGACGGCGGCCTCGACGAGGAGCCGCACGGTGGCGCTCCGACCGAGCTCGCCGTCGTCGCGGCCGCCGGGTCGCGCGTCGCCGCCAACGCCGAGGACGTCGAGATCGCCGTCTCGGCCGTCGAGGAGGGCTACCGGCTGCACTACGGCCGAGCCCGCGCGCTGGACATCGACGAGCCCGACCTCGCGCTGCTCGCCGGCGACCGGCTCTACGCGCTCGGCCTCGCCCGGCTCGCGGCGATCGGCGACCTGACCGCGGTCGCCGAGCTCGCCGACGTGATCTCGCTGAGCGCGCAGGGCCACGCGACGGGCGGCGACGAGCTCGCGACGGCCGCTTGGCAGCTGGGCATCGCCGCGATCGCGCACGGCGCGGGCCCCGGCGCGGCGGGGGCGAAGGCCGCCGCGAGGGCGTGCGAACCGGGCGCCGCCGCAGCCCTGCGCGGGGCCGCGCAGGCGCCGTCGCGGCCGGCCTGACGCGTGCCCGCTCGCACGATGGGACCGTCGAAGGCGTCCGGTCGGTAGATTTCCCGTCCCCGTGCCAGACGACCGCAAGAACAAGCCCAAGACGACCGCCGAGGCGAAGATCCCCGGAGCGTTCGAAGGCGAGACCGTGACCCGCCGTCGATTCATGACGGGGACGGCGCACACCGCCGGCGCCGTCGCGAGCGCCGCCTTCGCCCTGCCCGCGCTCGGAATGGCGTTCGGGCCGGTGTTCGAGTCCCATCCCGAGCACTGGGAGGCCGTCGGGCCGACCGGCGACTTCCCGGACGACACGTACATCCCGCGCACGATCACGATCTCGCAGGGCATCGGCGAGGTCGGCAAGGCGACGGTGTACATGCGCAAGTACAACACCGCGCTCGATCATGAGGTCAAGGACAAGTACAACGACTACGTGGCGATCTCGCATCGCTGCATGCACCTCGGGTGCCCGGTGCGCTACGTCGATGCCTCGCAGCGCTTCATCTGCCCGTGCCACGGCGGCACGTACGACATCGAGGGAAAGGTCGCCGGCGGCCCGCCCGTGCGCCCCCTGGACCGCTTCTACACCCGCGTGCGCAACGGCCTCGTCGAGGTCGGTCCGCGCTACAGCCTGAACTCCGAGCTGCGCCGCTTCTCGCCGCGCGACCCCGGGCAGGCGCTCGACGGCATCGGCCAGTACGCCTACCCCGCGCGTCCCACGACGCGCAAGATCCCCGGGACCTGATCTCGTGCTCCCCCCGGTAACTCCTCGCACGCTTGGATCCGTCGCTGATCACCGCCTGGCGGCGTCCTCGCTCGGTCATGGCCGTACGGGGCCACTCCCTCACTGCGTCCTTGCCAGCCGGCGCCAGCAACCGCCCAAGCGCACAGGGACCTACCGGAGGAACCACTAGATGGCCAAGCTTCCCTCCACCTCGGGTCTGCGCCCGCGTCGCAAGACCACCGACGCCGACGACGCCCCGGCGGCCGCACCCAAGCGCGGCAAGCTCGCCGAGACCGGCGTCTCGACGATCGACTGGCTCGACGAGCGCACGTCGCTGTCGGCCGGCGCGCGCTGGATGATGTTCCGCAAGATCCCGAAGGGGACGAACTGGTTCTACACGCTCGGCTCGGCGACGCTGTTCGCGTTCCTGTCGCAGGCCGTCACCGGCGTCTTCCTCGCGATGTACTACGACCCCTCGCCGACGCGCGCGTACGAGTCGATCCGCTTCCTGACGAACGAGGTCTTCCTCGGAGAGTTCGTGCGCGGCATGCACAAGTGGGGCTCGACCGTCATGGTCATCCTGATCTTCCTGCACATGGCGCGGACGTTCTTCTTCGGCGCCTACAAGTACCCGCGTGAGCTGAACTGGGTCATCGGCGTCGTGCTGCTGATCCTGACGCTGATGATGTCCTTCACCGGCTACCTGCTGCCGTTCGACCAGCGCTCCTACTGGGCGACGACGGTCGGCGTGGCGATCAACGGGACCGGCCCGCTCGTCGGCCCGTACCTGTCGGACTTCCTGCGCGCCGGACCGGAGTTCACCGCCACGACGCTGTCGCGCTTCTACTCGATCCACATGCTGCTGCTGCCCGGGATCATCGCCGGCCTGATCGGGGCGCACCTGTACCTCGTCGCGCGCCTCGGCACGACGGCGCCGCCGTGGATCCGCGCGGACTCCAGCCCCGAGCTTCGTAAGGACGCGGCGTGAACCAGCTCGAGAAGGAGGCCTACCTCCGCGAGTACTCGATCCTGAAGTCCCAGGGCAAGCCGTTCTTCCCGTACTCGGTCGCCAAGGACGGGCTCATGGCGTGCGTCGTCATGATCTCGATCATCGTGATGTCGCTGGTCCTCGGCGCTGAGCTCGGCCCGAAGGTCGACCCGACGACGACCACGTACGTCCCGCGTCCGGAGTGGTACTTCTTCTTCCTGTTCGAGGTCCTGCGCGTCATCAAGCCGCCGTCGCTCGTGCCGCTGGCCGCGATCGGCGTGCCGACGCTGTGCATGATCCTGCTGTTCCTGCTGCCGTTCTACGACCGCAGCCCGGAGCGTCGCCCCGAGCGCCGCCCGATCGCGATGGCGGCCGCCTTCTTCACGATCGCCGCGATGGCGTTCCTCACGTACGAGGGTGCGGTCGCCGGCTCGCCGAACCAGATCGACATGGAGCCACCCGCGAGCGTCATGGCCGGCGGCGCCGCCTCGCTGCGGGCCTTCGAGGCCGGCAAGCTGGTGGTCGCGCAATCGGGCTGCCTGGCGTGCCACAAGATCGGCGAGAACGGCAACACCGGGCCGGGTCCCGACCTGTCGGAGATCGGCGGGCGCCTGCCGCGCCAGGCGATCGCCCGCACGCTCGTCAACCCGACGGCGCCGATGCCGGCGTTCACGAACCTGCCGCCCGAGAAGCGCGACAACCTCGTCGAGTTCCTCGCGCAGCTGAAGTGAGACGTTGACGCCGCACGGCGGCGTCCGGGTCCGGATCGAGAGCGACACGCGATGACCGAGACCGACAAGGGAACGCTGCAGGAGCCGCAGGTGCGGGCGATGTTCGACCGCATCGCCGGCTTCTACGACGTCATGAACTCGGTCATGACGGCGGGGCTGCATCACGGCTGGCGCCGCCGCGCCGTCGATCTCGCCCGTGTCGGCCCCGGCGATCGGTGCCTGGACGTCGCGACCGGCACGGGCGATCTCGCGCTCGAGCTCGCCCGCCGCGTCGGGACGACGGGCGAGGTCATCGCCTCGGACTTCTCCGAGGAGATGCTCGTCCACGCGCGCGCGAAGCTCGCGCGAGGAGGCGCCGCGGCTCCGATCACGTTCGAATGGGCCAACGCGATGGCGCTGCCCTACGCCGACGGCGAGTTCGCCGCGGCGACCGTCGGCTTCGGCGCGCGCAACTTCTCCGACCTCGACCTCGGCCTGCGCGAGATGGCACGCGTCGTGCGCCCCGGCGGCAAGGTCGTCGTGCTCGAGATCACGACCCCGACGCGTCCGCCCCTGTCGACGTTCTACCGCCTGTGGTTCGATCGCGTCGTGCCCGTCATCGGCCGCGTCGCCGGCGATCCCGAGGCCTACGAGTACCTGCCCAACTCGGTGAAGCGCTTTCCGGGGCCCCACGATCTCGCCGCGAAGATGGACGCCTGTGGCATGGACGTCCGCTACGTGCTGACGGCGGGCGGCATCATCGCTTTGCACGTCGGCACGCGCCGCCTCACCGCATGACGAGCGCGGCGCAGAGCGTCGAGGCCATCATGCGGGTCGCGGGACCGCACGTCCCGGGACTCCTCGCCGAGGTCGAGGAGCGCCTGTTCGCCCTTGCCGAGAGCCACGGCCCGGTCCTCGGCGAGCACGCGCACGCGACGATCGCCGCCGGCGGCAAGCGCCTGCGCCCGCTGCTCGTGCTGCTCGCGGCCGGCGGCGTGCCCGACGACCCGCGCGAGCTCGTCGCAAGCGCCGCCGCCGTGGAGCTCGTGCACTCGGCCACGCTCGTCCACGACGACGTCCTGGACCGAGCGTCGATGCGACGCGGCCTGCCGACGGTGTGGGAGCAGGGCGGGCGCCTGCTCGCCATCGCGACCGGCGACCTGCTGTTCTCGCGCGCCTTCGCCGAGCTCGTCGCGGTCGGCACCCTGGCGTCCGTGCGCGCGCTGTCGCGGGCGTCCTCGGCGCTCGCGGAGGGCGAGCTGCTGCAACGCCAGGACGCCTGGGACGCGACCGTCGCCGTCGACCGCTACCTCTATCGCTGCGAGCTCAAGACCGCCCGCCTGTTCGAGGCCTCGTGCGAGCTCGGAGCCTTGTCGATCGGCCGCGACGGCGACGAGGTCGCGGCGCTCGGCGCGTTCGGCCGGCGGATCGGCCTGGCGTTTCAGCTGCTCGACGACGTCCTCGACGTGTCGGGACCGGCGACGAGCACGGGCAAGCACCGCGGCACCGACCTGCTGGACGGGACGGTCACCCTGCCGCTGATCCTCGCGCGCCAGCGCGACGCATCGCTCGCGACGCTCGATCTGCACGAGATCACCACGCCGGCGGCGGCGACGAAGCTGTGCGAGCGCATCGAGGCGACGGGCGCGCTCGCCGACGCGAAGGCGCAGGCGCTTGACATCGTCATCGACGCCAAGGCGGGGTTGGCCGGGCTCGAGCTCGAGGACGGCCAGCGACGAGCGCTGGACCTCGTCGCCGACTCGGTCGTCGACCGCCACGCGTAGGCGGCGGCCCGACCAGGGCGTCTAGAAGTCCTCCGGGAGGACGTGCCCGGCGGTGATCGCCTGGGCGAAGCGCTCCACGTCCTCCTCCATGTTGGCGCGGGTGAGCTGGCGAAGGTCTGAGACGAGGGCTTCCGTGCCGCGGTCGAGCTTCTCGTCGAAGTGCTGGATGGCCGCTTCCTCGAAGACGTCGGTCGTCGTCCACTCGCAGTTCGGGCAGCGCAGGCTGACCTCCCAGGCGGCGCGGTCGGCCTGCTCCCACGACACGGGGTAGACGAGCTCCGAGGCGCAGGCCGGGCACACGTGAAGCTCACGCTCGGCCGGTGTCGACTGGTCGAATGAGATGACCTCGATCGTCTTTCCGGAGGGCAGCGTGACCTTGCGGACGTATCGGTTGTGATCCGGGGCCTGACTATGTTCGAACTCCTGCATGCAGCACTCATCGGCATGCGGGCGCGGAACTTGACCCCCATGTCCTTACGTCGACGTGACGTCGGTCACACGGCGTCGCGTACCCTGTTTTGCACCCGACCTCAGGAGCCCCCATGCCATTCGGCATCGGACCGCTGGAACTCATCATCGTGCTCGTCATCGCGCTGCTCGTCTTCGGGCCGAAGAAGCTGCCCGAGCTCGGCCGCTCGCTCGGCAGCGGCATGCGCGAGTTCAAGGACTCGATCACGGGCGGGGACAAGGACGACGACGACAAGCCGTCGAAGCTGTCGGCCTCCGCGGACGACGAGCCCGAATCCCCTGAGAAGCCCGACGCCTTCGGCCGCCCCCGCGGCTGATCGCGGCGCCATAGAGCAAGCACCCGCCGGACATGGCACGAAAGCTGCGGCCCATCGGTCACGAGGACCGTCTGAGCCTCGTCGATCACCTCGACGAGCTGCGCAGGCGGCTGGTCATGTCGATCATCACGCTCGTCGCGTGCTTCTCGTTCTGCTTCTGGCAGAACAACGCGATCCTCGACATCATCACGAAGCCGGTCCGCGACACGCAGAACCTGCAGAACCCGTCGAAGTCCAGCAAGGACCCGCTCGAGCAGGCCGCCCGCTTCCAGCAGCAGCAGGGCCAGGCGCTGAAGGCGATCGTGCCGGCGCTGGCGCTGACGGGTACGACGCTGCGCTCGTTGACGGCGTCCGACAAGCTGACGGTCGCGCAGCAGGCGCAGCTCGACAAGACCGTCGCGGCGCTGGCATCCGCGTCCAAGGAGGTCGGGCAGGCGGCCCAGGCGCTGCCGACGAACACCCAACGCAACCTCGTCACGCTCGGCGTCACCGAGCCGTTCACCGCGACGATCACGATCGCGTTCTACGCCGCGCTGCTGCTCGCGATGCCGTTCCTGCTCTACCAGATGTACGCGTTCGTCCTGCCGGCGTTCAGCCCGAAGGAACGCAAGGTCGCGCTGCCGTTGATGCTGATGGTGCCCGTGCTGTTCGTGTGCGGCGTGCTGTTCGGCTACTTCGTCGTGCTCCAACGCGCCGTGCAGTTCCTGCAGAACTTCAACGACGACTCGTTCGACATCCTCCTGCAGGCCAAGGACTACTTCAAGTTCGCGGTGCTGTTCGTGGCCGGCATCGGGATGCTGTTCCAGATCCCCGTCGGCGTGCTGGCGGTGACACGGCTCGGCATCTTCACGCCCAAGCAGCTCGCGAAGAACCGCGGCTACGTGATCCTCGCGATCTCCGTCCTGGCGGCCGTCGCGACGCCGACGCCGGACCCGGTGACGATGACGCTCGCGATGGCGCCGCTGATCATCCTCTTCGAGCTCAGCATCCTGCTCGCGCGCTGGATCGACCGCATCAAGCCGCCCGAGGAGGACGAGGACGAGGAGGAGGAGGCCGGACGACGACGTGGACGCCGACGCCGACCCCGATGACGACGACGACGACGGCCCCGGCGACGAGGACTCGGACGACGACCGTGACCCCGAAGCCGACGATCTCGCCGCGGAGGACGACGTCCTCGCCGGCTACCGGGACGACGATGACGACGACGGGCCCGATGACGACGTCCAGGACCTGACCGCCGCGGCGGAAGCGGTCGAGCGCGCCTCCGAGGCTGAGGAGCCACAGGACCTCGGCGCCGCGGCGAAGGCCGTCGAGCGCGCGTCCGAGGCCGAGCACGCCGCGGATGCGGCGACCACCGACCAGCAGCGTGGCGACGGCGATCCCCCTAAGCTGGAAGATCAGCCGGACCAGGTAGACCCCGACCCGAAGGACTGACGCCGATGCTGTTCGACCTGCGCGGGCGCGGACGCCGCCGCACTGTGCAAGTGATCTACCTCTCCCTCGCCCTCCTCATGGGCGGTGGCCTCGTGCTGTTCGGAATCGGCAGCAGCTCCGACGGAGGCATCGTCGACGCCGTCATCGGCGACGGCAGCAGCGGCGACAGCGCGACGAAGACGATCGACAAGCAGATCGCAAGCGCGCTCGCCAAGACACGCGCGACCCCGAAGGAGCCCGCGGCGTGGGCCAGCCTCGCCAAGCTGCGCTACCAGCGTGCGAGCCTCGACGGCTTCGCCGCCGACGACGTGACGTATACCGCGAAGGGCAAGGCAAAGCTCGCGCTCGCGGCGGACGCGTGGGAGCGCCATCTGGCGCTGGACCCGAAGCAGCCCGACGTCGACACGGCCCGGCTGATGGTCCAGGCCTACGGCGCCTCGGCGCTCGACGAGCCGGTCAAGGCCGTCCGCGCGATGGAGGTCGTGACCGCAGCCGAGGACCCACCGAACTCCAACCTCTTCGCGCAGCTCGCGCTGCTCGCGTACACCGCCAACGAGGAGCGCACCGGCGACCTCGCGGCCGCGCGAGCGATCGATCTCGCGCCCAAGAGCGACCGCAAGCTCCTCAAGACGACGATCGAGCAGCGCAAGACGCAGATCCAGGCGCAGGCCGCCCAGGCGGCCACGACGACGACCACCCCGGCGGGGTAGGCGGGCCCGGCGACCTACTAGACTGCCCTGGCTGGAAGCCCCGCCCTTGTAGCTCAACTGGCAGAGCAGCGGACTCTTAATCCGAAGGTTGGAGGTTCGATTCCTCCCGGGGGCATGTGGGGCCATTCCGAGAAGTAGTCCGGGAATGGCGAAGGACGGCAAGGCCAGCGAATGCTGATGTTTGGCGGGTCTCGAGCCCAGGCGGTTGCGTCGCTGGCAACTGGGCGCAGCGACAGCACGGAGGAGCAGCGCAAGCTGTACGTCGCATTCACGCTCGCGCCCCCGCACCTTCGTCATCGACCGCGCGGCTGATAGCCGCCGATATCCGGTCTCCGCACTGACTGGGTCAACGCTCACGGACAGGACTCAGCGATTCGGTTAGCAGGGAATCGCTTGGCGAGACGCCCGCCGAATCCGCACCCGGCCCTGCACGGCGAGGCACAACGGGACGGTCGGGCGAACTACGAGCAGCGGGCGCCCCACACGCCGAGCAGACGGCCATCGGCGTGCCACCCGACTCCGAGGCGGCTCGCATAGGCGGTCCGGCGCGACGTGTGGCCGTCGCGCCCTCGTCTCAGCCCGCAGATGAAAGGTGGCCCCAATGGAGGTCTGTCACGCTCGCGAGCGCTACGTTCGCTGGCTGCTAGTTACCAGGGATCTGTCGCCGCACACCGTTCGTGCGTACGACAGCGATGTCGCGGCGTTCGAGCGGCACCTCGGCGCGCGAGCGCTCGTCCACGAGATCGACCACGACCATGTCATGGCCTTCATCGAAGCCCAGCGTGCCTCCGGGCTCTGCTCGACCTCGATCAGGCGGCGCGCGTCGGGCCTTCGCGGCTTCTGCAACTGGCTGCTGCATTCCCACCTCCTGGACGCCGACCCATGGGCGGGCGCGACCGTTCCCGTAGGACGGCCGCGCCGGCTCCCCCGCCTAGTCCCCACCCACGACCTCGATCGGCTTCTGGTCGCGCTCCAAGCCACGGCGGCCATCGACGACGGATGCCGCCCCGACGCGGTGCTCAATCGGCCGCATGAGGCCACGACGCTCCTCGCGGTCGCTCTCATGGTTGTGACGGGCCTGCGAGTCAGCGAGCTTGCGAGCATCCGCTGCCCCGACATCGACCTTGCCAGCCAGAGCCTGAGGATTGTCGGCAAGGGACGCCGCGAACGGCAGGTCTTCCTCACGAACGACTGGGTCAACACACTCACGAGCGCCTACCTCCAGACGCGGGCCGCCCTCGGCATCAACCACGCTCACCTCCTATTCAACCGTCTTCAGGATCCCCTCACGGCGCCGGCCATGCGAGCGCGGCTCTTGAAGGCCGCGCGCGATGCCGGACTCGGTGCCCGCATCACGCCGCACATGCTGCGGCACACCGCCGCCACACAGCTCATCGAGGCCGGAGTCGATATCCGATACATCCAACGCCTACTCGGCCACGCGAGCTTGAGCACGACCGAGATCTACACACACGTATCCGATCGAGCGCTCAAGCGGGTCGTCTCGGAAGCAGACGTCCTCGGCAGGCTGATGCGCCCGTGATAACTAGGAATTATCCGCGCCCCACGGGGTGTCCGGCAGCGATGACCAGTCGGAGTGTTCACAGGGCTGGACGCGTCGCCCTCCTGATCGCAGCGGCGTGTCTCGCCGTCGTATTGGGGATCGCCATCGCTCGGTTGATGGCAGCCGCGCCGTCGGACGCTGCTAAGCAGCACCTCGCGGTCGCGCAGGCGATCGCGGGCGCACTGAGCGCCATCGCGGCGGTTTCCGGGGCACTGCTCGCGCGATCGCAGGCACCATCCCGGGGCAAGCGGTTGTCCGACATGCTGACGCCGCAGTTGCTGGACGAAGAGCGCCTGATCAACCGAACCACGGAGCTGCGCGATCTGGTCGCTCGGATCGACGATTCGCGCGCCGTCGGATGTCACGGTCCTCGCGGTGCCGGTAAGAGCTTCCTCCTGGAGCACCTCACCGACGTCATCAATGGCCACCGCCCACTGTCGCCCGGGCAGCCGAGGCCGAGTCGGGTCGCCGCCGCGCTCTACTTCGATCTTGCCGACGCGGTGGGGTTCGCGGAGGCGCAGGCGCAGATCTGCGGTGCCGCGCTCGGAGACCGGACCGGGACGTGGGAGGACTTTGCTTTCAGCGTCCAGTCCGAGTTCAAACGCCGCCGCGTCGTCCTGATCCTCGACAACGTCAACTCGGAGGGGATGTGGCGACAGCTCGGTCAAGCCGCGCATCGTTACTGCGCGGTTCGGCGGACAGACCGGATCCTGTTCGGCTCGATCGACCAGGTGGTGTTGAGCAACCTGGACGTCGCACAGGTGCCAGTGCTGGGCCTCGATCTCGACGCGACCGAGGAGCTCGTCGCGACACGAGGCGTCACGCTGAGCCACGAAGATCTGGTGGCACTCCACAGCGACTGGCGGGGCCTCCCGTTTTACGTCCGGTTGTTCACAGCCCAAGATGGGCGATTGGCGCCGGCCGCGCTGAGCGACCAGCGCATTATCCCGGAGATCTCCGAAGAGACCCGACGGCTCTTGGCGCATATGTCCCTTGTCGCGCTCGTCGCTCGCCGAATCTCCGTCGGCGACCTTCGAGGCTGCGCGGTGGCCAACCTCGAGGAGCAACTCGGCGAACTGGCCGTCAGGCGGGCGCTCGTATCCCCGATCCCAGAGGGCAGGGAGCGCCGGTTCAAGATCCACGACATCGTGCGCGACACCGCGCTGCGCGAACTCGGCTCCGACGTCGAGAATGCGGCCCTGGCACTGTTCCAACGCGCCTACGGACACGGCGACTTGGAACACGCGGCGCTGTTTGCGATGTTCGCCGACCCCGATCAGATCGAGACGGCACAGCTAGACGATCTGCTCGAGCAGGTGATCCGTACCGCGATCAAAGCAAAGAACTACACGCTGATCGGGACCCTGTACACGCGCGCCTCCGAGAACGCCGGCGTCCTGCAATTCATCGCTGAGGACGAATCCCGCGCAGACCTGTTCTGCTTCGCGCGAGCATCACAGCTCGCCGGCCTTGGGCGGTGCGAGGAGGCCGAGGAGGAGATGCTCGCCAGCAGCGTGGTGCGGAGGCGATGGCGACGCGACACGGAGGGCTCGGACCTGCAAGGGAACCTGCGCTTCATGCAAGCGGATCTCGCCCACCTACTCAACCGCTACGACGAGTCAGCGCGCATGTTCGAGGAACTGGGTGAGTGGGCCGCCACGACCGACCGCACAGGGCTCCAGGCGCTCTGCGTGTGGGGCCACGGCCACGTGCTGCGCCATCAGGGGCGAGACCTTGAGTCGGCACTCGCGCTGCTCGACCGCGCGTCGATCCTCGCCGAGGCGGCCGGAGAGCTGTTCGCGAAGGCGTACGCCGTCTGCAACGCCAACGGGATCAAGGTTCTCACCGGCGCCGTTCCCGACGACGAGGAGCAGCGCCTCGCGGCGATCGAGTTGGAGGTAGCCGCCGGCTCGACCCAGCATGGATACCTGCTCGAGGTGTGGAAGACACAGGCGCAGCTCTCCTGGTGGCGAGGCGATCGCCAGCGGGCCAGCGACATCGTCGAGGCGGCGATCGAGCGAGCGCTGGAGCTCAACGATCGTCTCCTCTACAACCTCTACTTTGAGCGAGCCGAGTTCCAGCGCCTCACGGGCGAGCCCGTTGTCGCGCTGGAGGGTTACCGCATCGTGCTGGAGTTCGGCTCAGGCAACCGCGACCGCAATCTCATCTCCAACGCCCTGCTGGGGCTCGTTCTGGCGGAGCTCACCGGTGGTACGTGGCTTCACCACGGCACGAGCGACGACGCGCGCGCCGCGCTGCTAGGCGCGCGTGAGATCGCACTCGAGGCCGATATCCAGCTCACCGCACAGATCGCGGAGCAGGTCACGGCGATGCTCGACGCATCCGAACCGGCACCCGACCACATCCGCCTCTTCCTACTCTGACCGACGCTCCGCCTCGGGGTCGATGGAGCGCAGGTCGCGCCGGACGATGGCCTCTCCCGACAAGATGGGAAGCCGGCTGAGCATCATCGCAGCCACGCCCAACGCCAGGTAGGTCCTGGCTCTCGGCGCCAGCGGCAGCTGAAGGCCAATCGCCATCGTCACGCCGGCTCCGGTCACCGGCATGCCCGTGAAGACGTGGCTTGTCCGCGGTGGGAATCCGTACTTGACGACACGCCAAGCGATGGCGGCGACGTAAACCCCGGGAGCGAGCCGATCGACCGCGGACGGACGAGTCGAGGCGGCGCTTGCCAGGAGTACCGCGGGCGCGATCCCACACGTGACGACGTCACAGATCCCGTCGGCCCGTGCGCCCTCGTCGGTCAGCTGGCCAGAGCGCCGCGCCAACGGCCCGTCCAAGGAATCGCACAGCGCACCGACAAGGATCAGCGTCGAACCGGCGCGGCGGCTCCCAGGCAGGAAGACCGCGGCGGTGCCGGCGAGGAGGTTGCAACACGTGAGCACGTTGGCGAGCATGTGCTGCAGTCTTGACGCTCGATCTGGAAAGGGCATCGCAATCGGTGCTCGATTCATCGAGGCGCCCGCGGGACACGGCAACACCTCCATCCTTCGCGTAAGTATCTCGTCCGCGCGCACGACGCGTGCGCATGCGTCAACCTGCACGCCCAGGCTGCAGGTCGTCGGCGAAGACATTGCACTGGGCGAGTTGGCGCACGTCCTGTCGCAACGCCTCGACCGGCGTGTCCCCATGCACGGCCTCGGCCAGGACCCAGGCAAGGCGCTCCAGGTCGGCCTCCGACCAGCGATAGCGCGCGATTGCCTGGACTCCGATGCGCAGCCCGGAGTCGTGAAACAGCGGCTTGCGCTTGGCGTTCAGTGTGATCCCGGCAGCCGTCGCACGGTGCAGGGCCCGGTCGACACGATCCTCAGGGACATGGACGAACACCTGGTGTGTCTCCGATCGCCGCGTTCCGTCCTGCAGGATACGCACGCCGCGCTCCTCGAGCCTGGTCGCCAGCACCCCGGACCACTCGACGATGCGCGCGCTGTAGCTCTCGCCGATCGCCTGCTGCTCGATGAGCGTGGCGCACAGTGCGGCCATGTGGTGCGGATGCGAGTGGCGGACGAACTTCGGGCTGAGTTCGGTATCGAGACGCCGCGCGATGTCCGGGTCCTGCGTCAGAAGGAGGCCGGAGCTCGGCCCCGGAAGCGTCTTATGTGTCCCCGCGGAGATAACCACCCGCGGGTGCTGCGTGAACGGCGACGGATGGTGCCCGGAGGCGATCAGCCCGAGGGTCTGGGTCGCGTCGTGGATGACCACGGTGTCGTCGCCGAGCGGGAGCGCGGCGATGTCCATCGGGTAGATGATGTCCGAGGGCGCGAGCAGCACGAAGTCGGGAGGCCTCCCGGAGAAAGCCGGATCGCAGCCGTCGAGCTGAAACCGCGCAAGGTCGTAGGGAAGGTCGACGACCTCCAGCCCGAGACGCGCGCAGATCGGACCCATCGATGGGTGCCCGCCGGTTGCCGGGGTCTGCAGCATGACGCGCTGCCCAGGCTCGGACAGCGTCATCAACAGGTTCGTCACGGCCCCGGTGCCACTCAGCGGGCGTGGGTCCGCGTACCGAGCCCCGAACCTATCGCGGCAGAGTTCGATCACGAGCTCATGAAGCGCGAGGACATGCTCGGCGCCAACGAAGTTCTCGCGGGGTGGCGACAGGGGACCTCCCATTGCGTACGACTCGTGGATGGGATGGAGGAGAAACGACCTCACGAAGTCCGAGATCGGCGTCTCGGCGGCGCACAGCGGCACGACGTGACTGCGGAACTCGCGATGTGCGTCGAGGATCCCTTCGAGCCGCGCCGCAGCCGCGCTCGCCACGGCGATAATTCCTAG
>CAWKNG010000007.1:0-300597 GCA_963851015.1 uncultured Actinomycetes bacterium | reverse complement strand
CGTCCAGAGGTCCCCGCCGACGTTGCCGAGTGCGGGTTGCGAGTCGTCCTCGACGGTGACGCGCACGAAGGTCATGCTCGTGCGAGCGCCGACCTCGCCGCCGAGCGGACACGGCCCGTAGACGCAGGTGACCGCTGTGGAGATGGAGCTGCTCGGCGCCAGTGGGATGAAGCTGCCCGCGGACATGGTTCCGACGCACGGTCCGCCGGTCGTGGCTCGCATCGCGCGGCATCCGATGACCGGGGTCGAGCCGTTGACGAGCCCACCTGCCACCGATGGTCGGTCTGCTCGAACAGCGCGTTCGCGCGGATGCCGACGATCGCCGTGGCGGGAGGCGCATCGAACCGCCACTCCGTAGCCGCACCCGTGTGCACGCTGCGATGCGAGGGCGAGATCGTGTCGCGCGCGGTCAATCCCATGTGCGGGTCATCGCCCGATGGGCATTGGCTGGACGTCAGGACCCCCGGCTGGCTGGACTGTGAAATCCAGGAGTTGTTCGCGAACGCCGGGGCGGCGTCGCACGCGCTCACCTCGAAGGTCGCAGCGACCGCCGCGGGGGTTGGGGCAAACCCGGCCAACGCGAGCACGGGGACGAACATGACAAGGAACCGACGCATCGAGACAGACCTCCTCACGGGCCGAACTCACCTCCACCGCTGGTCGGTGCAGGTGCTGGGTCAGGGCGAGCCGCTGAGCCAGATGGGACGAACTCTTGGGAACCGGGCGAAGCCGACGCCGGGATCGGCGCTCCGGCCTTGGGCGCGCTCTTGGGCTTCCGGCTGCTCGAGGTGGATCGCGCGGTCGAGGCTGGCTTCCTGGCGGTCGTGGCGCTCGTGCTCGCGGACGACGCAGGCGTGGCCTTGGCTTCGGCGACACGGCGATGTCGAGGCCGCTGCGCGCCGTCGGTCGGCTGGAAGACCCCGCTGCAGACGCCCGCGGTGACGGCGGTCGTTCCGCACAGGACGGCGAGCGCTTTGAGTGCACCGGCCGCGCCGCCGGCGCCCGTGATGCTCGATGCGCCGGTTCCGGCAGCGGCCGCCGCACCGCCGCCGGCGGCGGTCTCGGGCCCTGACCGCACCCAAAGGCTTGCGACTCGCTCGGTCCACCGCTCGACCAAGCCTGCGGTGGGCACGAAGGGCATCAGCTCGAGCGCCCGATAGCTGTCCCGAGCGAAGACGCGGCAGCTCGGGCAGTCGAGGACGTGCGCATCGATCTCCGACGCAACGTCCATCGACACCACCGAGGTGTGAAGCTCACCGAGGAGGCCGCGGATCTCGAAGCAGCGCTCCGTCGGCGTGTCGCGTGAGATCGCCTCGACGAAGCGCTTCCACGCTCTGCGCGTAGCGCCAGCGGAACTCGCCGAGCGTCAGCCCGGCAGCCGCGGCGACCTCGTCGCGGGAGGCGTCGGCGCGGAGCAGGTGACGCAACCTCACCAGGTCGGCGTCGTCCGAAGGCATGGAGGCCAGAGCGCGCTGGACGACCTCCTCGGCCTGCGCCTGCTCAGCGTCCTGGTCGAGCGCGTCGATCCAGGCCTCGGCGGTGCCAGCGCACTCGACGTCCTCCGCCAGCTCGACGCCCGCCTCGGCGAGCTCGCTGATGGAGACGAGGTCGGGACGCGAGCGTGCGCCCTCGCGCCGCCGGCCGTCGCGGGCTCGGAGGAAGTCGATGCCCCGGTTGAAGACGATCCGTGAGAACCAGGCCTGCTCCTTACCCTCCTGCGGCGGATCGTCCTCGGCGTTGACGAGCGCTCGGATCAGCGCGTCGGAGACGATGTCCTCGGCGTCCTGCCAGCAGATCCCGCCGCGCAGGCGACCGTAGACGAGGCGTTCGTACCGACGCCGGTCGCGTGCCAGCGCCTCGTACAGATCCTCTGCACGTCCGCACGTCACGACGCTCGCTGTGCTCGTCGGTCTCGCCCCCTCCCGGGGCCGGGCGCCGCGCGTCCCCATGGCGCGCGACTCTGAGCGGTCGCTACCCGCAGAAACCGCCTGCGTAACGCGGGTCCGCTGGCGCGTCGTCGGGGAGGTTCGGCCTGCCATTGGTCGTATGACGGACACGACGCGGCGCGCGGTTGGAAATCCCGCTATCGCTGCGGTCGCACGCCGGCCGGCCGCAGCCGTCGGCGGCCGCGGGTCCGTCTTCTTGTGGTCCCACCCACAACCCCCGGAGGTCACCCCATGAACACGGTCCAGCTCACGGGTCGCCTGACGCGCGATCCCGAACTCCGCGAACTGCCAACCGACGGCGCCGTCTGCGACATCCGCCTCGCGGTCGACGGCATGGGCCGCGACCGCGAAGCCGGCTTCGTTGACGTCGCCGTCTTCGGGAAGTCCGGAGAGGCAGCCGCTCGCGTCCTGACCAAGGGCTGGCTCGTCGCGGTCTACGGCCGACTCACGTACCGCGAATGGAGTCCGGCGGAGGGCGGCAAGCGATCGGCGCACAGCATCGTCGGGCACGTCGAGTTCCTTGCTGCGCCGAGGAGCAACGGCGCGGCACCCACCTCGACGGCGCCGACGGGCGACGACGTCCACGACAGCGACATCCCATTCTGAGCGAGCTCTGCGGGCCGGCGAGATCAGTTTTCGCCGGCTACTGGGGGATGAGATTCGCAGCCACCGCCCTACTGGAGGAGATGGCGCAACTCATCCTCCAGAACGGACGCGCGGCCGCGGTCGTCGGCGCCGACCGCATCTTCCTCGCCCACCACATCGCCGGCCTCCCGCTCGCGCATCCCGTCCGACGGCACGTCATGGCGAAAGCGATCTACGCACTCGATGTCGCCGACGGCAGTCCGGCCTCGGCCGTACACCGATGCCGACGCTGATCGCTGGGCGCGCAAGGTCCTCGGCGGCGTGTGCCGCGCCGGGCGACGCCGGCGCTGGGGAATCCCGACTTCCTAACGCTCGAGGCTCGTGGCATCCCGAAACGTCTCTCACGACCTGTCGAGATGCCAGCCGCTCGCCTCGTGTCGCTGCCACCCGACACAGAATCGCGCAGTAGCAGCGACTCGCCAGCGTCCTACCGGTTCGCCTCATCGCACGCCACGGCCCGCTGGCATCTGGGCGTAGAGCCATCGCGGAAACCGGCCGAGGGAGCACCTGGCGCTCGCTGGCCGTCGTCGTGGGCCATTAGTATCGACAGGTGGTCGTCAGGCGGCGAGAACCGCAGGGAGACATCGTGTGTCCACGCGACGCTAGATGATGGCGGGTCCGTACGCCCCGACAGGTTTTCGTGCCGAGATCGTCCCGAATACCGCGGGGTTTCCAGGTCTGCGGCAGATGAAGAACAACTTCCGCGAGTGGTACTCGTGGTCCGTTGTCGCGTCCGTTGCATCGGCTGCCGGCCTCGTCTGTCAGGTCCCTGTGATTGACGTCAATAAGGCCGACGTCATGATCTCGACCCTGGGTCTTTGGCACGGGCGGGTTCGATCGGTTTCTCTGCAGTTGAAGGCGAGCTCGGACGTCGGTACCGCGCGGGAGAAGGGCGTCGATTACGTGACGCAGGTCCTGAAGCGGGACTACTACGACGAAATGCAGCAGGAATCGACGGTGCCGCTGTTCTTGGTGCTCGTCGCACTGCCTCCGCTCGAATCGCCGTGGACGCGCGTTAGGCAGAACATCCATGCGCTTCATGCGGCCGCTTGGTGGGGTGCCGTCACGGATCCCCCCAACGGCAAGGAGAGCCAAACGGTCCGGATCCCGGCCTCTCAACGATTGGATGTCGTCGGGTTGCGAACGATGCTGGAGTTGGCGTGATCACTCCTGACGTGACGCCCGAGGCAATTCGGCGCGAGCTGCGTCGGCTCGGCTTCGCCGAGGGCGACACCGCGGGGCCAGCAGGTGCAACTTGGTTCAATCGCGATGACCCCGACGGCCTGGCGGTGATCGTGCCCCGGGAACGCGACAGGGCGGTGCGGGGATATCAGGCAACCATCGCTGAGGCGGTGCAGCGTCTTGTCTGGATCACGGACTCCACGCTCGATGGCGTGCTCTCCAGGCTGCGCGCGCAGCACGATCGGCTTGAGCTTCGCATTCTTCACGAACTCACGGTAGACCACGGCCTGCCCGTGACTAAAGCGCCGTCTGTGATGGCCGGATTCGTCAATCTGATCAAGAATGGGGCGCGGACCCACTTCGTTGGTGCGCGAGCTATACATCGTGGCTTTCCGGGCGCGAGCTACCAGGAAGCACTGGAGAGCATCCAGGTCCTCGCGCCGCAGGCAGGCAGCTTCAGGCTGGTGGCGGTCTCCGTCGAACAGCCGCAGACCTCAACCGGTCACTCCTCGCTGAGCAAGTCACGCGACGCCCTCACAGCAACGCTTCGCAGCCTCGCGGCGTTGAGCGCGGAGGATCGCTCGGCGGAAGAACTCGAGGCGGGAGATGTCGAAACGCTTGTTGACGCAGGTGTCTCCCGCCAACTCCTCAACGCGATGCAGTTGTTGACGCTCTCGGCGACCTCGGGGTTACGCTTGGAGTTCAGTGCCAGTTGGGACCATGCGCTCGGCAGGCCGGACGCCCCCGACGCACCAGTATTCATCTGCGACCACCACCTCGCGCTAGCCAAGGGCCTCAAGAAGCGGCTGGAGGCGTATGCACCCGAGCCGGGCTACCGCCTGTCCGGATGGGCAGAGACCGCTCGAGCGCAAGGCCGGTCGCTCGAGGGCTTTCCAGCCGGCACCGTGGTCGTCAGGACGAAGCTAAATGGCCGCTACCGCGACGTGCTAGTGGAGCTGAGCAAGTCCGTCTTCAGAGAAGTAAAGCCCGGGATCTCGGACGTCGAGATGACCGGCACCCTCGAAAGGATCGCTGGGCGTTGGCATCTCACAAGCCCCAGAGGCGTGCGGATTTCGACCCCCGCACCTGAACGCACGCGCGACGAGGAGCTACGGCTCGAGCTAGAGAATCGGGACGCGGGCTGAGCGTCGCCTCCGATTGGCGCTTCTGCTTTGCGCGAGAAGGAGCGCCTGTCGTGGAGGGCGAGACGAGTCAACCCATCAGAGCGCCCCCCTGCAATGACCCGTCCGTGCCGCTCGCGAGCCGCAATCCGGATATGCCCCCGTGAACGGGCGATCTGGGCTCGCGCGTCCATCGCATTGTTGCGCTGTCGCCCCGCGGCGTTCAAGCTGATCACATGCCACCGAGCCCGACGAACCTCGATCTCATGCGCCTGACCCGCCGTGCGGAGGCCGTCGCTCCTGCCACGTTGGTCGAGACGTTTGTAGACGTCGGGGCGATGTTCACGCGCCTCTCGTCGGCCGACCACCAGATCCTGTATGGCCGTCGAGGCACTGGGAAGACTCACGCACTCCAGTACCTCGCCGCGCAGGCAAAGGCGCGCGGCGAGATCGCCGTGTACATAGATCTCCAGACTCTTGGCTCCTCCGGTGGTGTATACGCCGACCCTCATCTGGATGTCCCTGAAGCCGGCACGCGCTTGCTCGTGGATACGCTCTCAGCCATCCACGAGGAACTGTTGGACGCCGCCTTGGACACGCTGTCCGAGCCCGCTGTAGACTCATGCTTGCCCATTCTTGAGAAGCTGGCCGATGACATCACGGATGTAGAGATTCGTGGCGAGGAAGAGCGCCGGTTTCAGACGGCGACCCAGGTATCTGATGGCTCACACACCGGGATATCGGCCGCCGCCAGCTCTAGGGGCCCAAGCTTCGAGCTCTCCGCTACCGCTGACCGCACTGCTGCGCACAGCGACGAGCATGAACTAATTGTACGCGGCAGACCTCGCCATCGCGTGCACTTCGGCACTCTTAGCAGCACACTCCGCAAGCTTGTCAAGGCGTTACCGCATAAACGGCTGTGGTTGTTGCTTGACGAGTGGAGCAATGTCCCGACGCACCTTCAGCCATATCTAGCCGACCTTCTCAGAAGGTCACTGTTTCCGGTTCATGGCGTGTCCGTTAAGATCGCTGCCATCGAGCAGCGGAGCACGTTTCGACTCGACGATACGGCCGGATCGTATGTCGGCATCGAGGTCGGCGCTGACGCGGCCGCGGACGTCGATCTCGACGATTTCATGGTCTTCGGGAGTGACGAGGAAAGCGCAAGCCGGTTCTTCGGCCAGCTACTGATTCGCCACTTGACTGCGATCAGTGCGGGCACTGACCGTCAACGGAACTATTCATCGGCGGAGGCGTTTATCCGCAGCGCGTTCACGCAAGAACCGGCGTTTCGCGAACTCGTTCGCGCGGCTGAGGGTGTTCCGCGTGACGCCATCAACATCATCCAGCTCGCGGCTACGAAGGCCAACGACCGTCACATCTCACTCGACCATGTCCGATCGGCGGCACGGACTTGGTATCTGCGCGACAAAGAAAAGGCCGTCGAATCAAAGCCCGAGGCGCGAGCCCTCCTGCACTGGATCATCGACCGCGTTATCGCTCATCGGCGCGCACGCGCGTTCTTGCTGCAGCAGCATACTGATGACCTTTTGATCCGCTGGCTATACGACGCGCGCGTGTTGCATTTGGTCAAACGTGGAATCTCAGCGACCGACCGGCCCGGCGTTCGATTCGACGCCTACGCGCTGGACTACGGTTGCTACGTGGACCTCCTGGTCACGCAGCGTGCTCCGAAGGGTCTGCTGCCCACCGATGATCCAACACGATTTGTTGATATCCCGCCAGACGATTACCGCTCGATCCGCAGCGCGATCTTGGAACTCGATGAGTTTGGTGAGAGGAGATTGCCTATCAAGCTGCGCCTCGGGGGAGTGCGGTGGTTACGCAAGGATCACCTAGACGCGGACATGGCCTCTGCGCTGGAAGTGGACCATTCGTACCTAATCGCGACCGCAGACAATTATCTCGGCGCGATCCCACTTGACTCGCACCTGCTCCGTATCGGTTCAGACGAGACCGCCGACATACAGATCCTCGACCAATCGGTGGACCGGCGTCACGCGCTGGTCGGAGCTGTCGAGGGTGGCGCTCAACTTCACTGCGAACGAGGTAGCGTGGTGTATGTGAACAACGCGCGACGACTCCACGAGACGATGTCTAGCGGCGACGAACTACGAATAGGCAGTTTTGTGTTCCAGGTGATGGTGATGCCGCCGCCGGCGGTTGCACCTCAGTAGGGAGTGCTCCCCCAACCGAAGTGTCGGGGGTGAACGTCTATTGGGAGGACCAGTGCCTGCATTCCTCGTGTTCGTCGTCAAGAGTGCCCGGCTGGGCCTCGATTCTCGGGAGGTGTCGTGTCACAGCGGTCGCGACGGTCTTGGCCGGCAGCGCAGGGCCCCAGTCGAGGCCAGCAAGGACGGAGTCCAGCCGAGCCGGGACAGCCCCCCCGACCTTGGGAGCGAAGTCGAAGCCCTGTCAACGTCGACGACGACGCTGCGCGCGCTCGCCGACGGCCCCACCTATCGCATAGCGCTGGTATTCGACGAACAGAGCACTCTGCTTCCGTCCCTCAGCGAAGCAGATCGCGGTATCCAGCTTCGAGCCTGCGGCGTGCGTCGTCCCCATGCCGAGCCGCGTCGAATAGGTGGGCGTAGACGCGCATCGTGATCGCCGGGTTCGCGTGTCCGAGTTGCCGAGACACGAAGACCGGATCGTGGCCCTGGGCGATCAGAAGGCTGGCGAAGGTGTGCCGAAGAACATGGAACGTCACGCCAGTGATGCCGGCGCGCCTACATGCGGGCTCGAGCCCGCGCGCGGCGAGGTTGCGGTGACCGATGGTGTTGCCGCGAGAACTCGCGAAGACGAGGTCGTCGTCAGCCGAGAACGGGGACGAGGCGCGGAGCTGGCGGTATTCCTCGCCGAGTTGGGGCATGAGGATGACGTCGCGGCTGCCGGCGGCGGTCTTGAGTTTCAGACGCTCGCCATGTCGGCTCATCTGAGCGCGGACGCGAATGCTCTCGCCGGCCTCATCGATGTCGCGCCACACGAGGCCGAGGGCCTCGCCAAGTCGGAGCCCTGCGAACAGGCCCGTCGCTATCGCGAGCCGGTACGGAGGGCGGGCCTCGTTGAGAAGGCTCTGCATCTCTGTCCGCGTGAGGAACCGCTGTCGGCCCGGACCGACTTTCGGACGCTCGTGCGCCATGAGCTTGTCCGCGGGGCTGGAGCTCATCGCCCCGCGCCGGACAGCGTGGCCGAGGACCAGGCGCAGCGGCGTCCACCACGCGTGGATCGAGTCGGCGGCGTAGCCCTCGTCCTGACGGCGCCGGTGCCACGCAACGAGGTCGTCGGGGCTGATGCTGCGCACCTGTCGAGCCCCGAGCTCGGGCACGACATGACGGCGCAGTCCGAGCTCGTAGATCTCAAGCGTGCTTTGGCGCAGGTCGCCGACGCGGACGCGCTGTTCCTGTGCTCGCAACCACTCGCTGGCCACTTCGTCGAACGTGACGCGGGTGGGGCGGGTGGGCTGCGCCGTGCGGCGCGTTTCGACCACGAACTCGTCGCGCAGGCGGCGCGCCTCCATGATCCCCGTCTCGCCGAGGGTCTTCCAGACGGCCTGGCGGCTTCCCTCCGGTGTGACGCACGCCAGGTAGGTTCGGCCCGCGCGGTACAGGCCCCGCTCGACCCGGACCGGGCGCTCCTTACGAGGCACGCTCCGACACCCAGCTCGGCGCCGAGCCGTCACCGTGGCCCAACGCGAGGTCGAGCTCGTCACGATGGAAGAGCTTCCGCCGGCCGCCGTGCGCCGGGATGCGCCCCGCGGCCACCCACTTGCGGAAGGTGCCCGGCGGGACGCGCGAGTAGGCGATCGCCTCCTCCATGGCCATCCACGGAGTCGACGCCTTCGGCGCGATCCGATCGGCCAGCTGCTCGGCGACGCGAGTCGCTACCTCATCGGCCAGCCTGTCAAGGTCGAGATCGATCCTCACAGCTGGCCTCGCCGCCGAACGGATAGCCGGAAAATGGGCACTCCGCCATGACGGACCGACAGTGCCCGCCGGCTGTCCGAAGAACGACCGCGCAGTCGCGTTGGGAACAAGCAGGGAACAAGCAACCGCGGAACACGGCCGACCCGTGGTGGGCATCCGCGTCGAGCAGAACCGCCGAGAGTTCGGGCTACGGACCACTACGGAACGCGGTGATCAGGTCTCCGGTGTGCTTTGCAAGCAGGAGGTCGCCGGTTCGATCCCGGTTGGCTCCATGCCTAGAACGTACCTGCAAATCCCTATCTTTCAATCTTTCGCATAAACGACCTATTGTCATGGTTGGGGCCCAGAACATCCTCGTCGCTGGCCTAAACTCGGTCGGGGGCCCGCTCCAACCAGCGGCAGGAGCATCGATCTCTCCAGGTCAGCCTTCGTAGTCGGAGGGCAGAGCTCCGAAGAGGTCCTCGAACTCCTGACCTGACAGCGGGCTGCAACCACGCTCCGCGTGCAGGTCAGCGACCGTCCCCGTGATCACGGGCTCAAGAGCCACGCCGCTCAGCTTGTCCGACACGACGTCATAGCGGCGACCGGCGATCTCTACGACGTCGCCGATCTTCACGTCGAGCTTCTTCGCAGCCACCATGGTTGGCGGCCAGCGTAGTCGTCGCCACTGGCGGGCGCCCGGCACGGCGGGCTCAACTGAGCGGGAGTTCCACGATCGCAGGCTCGGCGGCGGGCCGATAGCCGAGGCTCGTGTACGCGCGCTGGCGTTTGGCGTACATGCGTCGCAGAACGGGGACCTCGTAGTCGACGTAATCGATGACGCGGATGTCATGCTTGGAGTCGTGATGGCGGTGCAAGCGTCCGGCGTACTGCGTCATCGTGCCCTTCCACGCGATCGGCATCGCCAGCACGAGCGTGTCCAGGCGCGGATCGTCGAAACCTTCGCCTATGTAGCGGCCGGTAGCGAGCACCACGCGCGGCTCGCTGCCGGCCAGTAGCTCGTCGGCGCGCCGCCGGGCGCGCACGCCCATTCCGCCGTGCAGGACCACAAGCCGCGCGACCCTCGGCTCGAGCAGCTTGGCGAGCGCGTCGAGCTGCTCGCGGCGCTCTGTCAGCACAAGCGGAGTGCGACCGTCAGAGAGCTCTGCGAGGACATCGTCGGCGATCCGCCTGGTCCGCTCGGGGTCTGACGCGATTGCGCTGAGAACTTCCTGAATGCCGGAATCGGTCGGCAGCACAGCCGGATCGAAGCTGGTGCGTCGTTGCACGATGACGCGTCGTACGGCGGTCTCGTCGTCGTGCGTGCGGGTGAGGGTGTGCCGGACAGGGCCGCACTGCATCGTGATGATCGGATGATGGCCGTCGCGGCGGCGCGGAGTGGCTGTCAGGCCGCTGACGTGCCGGGCGGGAATCTCGCGCAACAAACGTTCCACCGAGACCGCCGAAACGTGGTGGCACTCGTCGACGACGACACGGCCGTAACGCTCGAGCAGCTCGGTGCGGTCCTCACGCCGGCTCAGCGTCTGGACCATCGCGACATCGATCCCACTGCTCCCGGGCTGAGTGGTCGGCGAGCCGATCGTTGTGGGGTCAAGATCGAGGAACCGCGCCAGGCGCTTGATCCACTGCTCGAGTAGCGGGCGTCGATGGACCAGGACGAGCGTGGAGCACGCGCGCCGCGCGATCAGCGCCGTCGCCATGACCGTCTTGCCCGATCCCGGTGGCGCGACGAGAACGCCCGTGTCGTGGGCAGCCAGCGCGTCGACGGCGGCCCGCTGGTCGACGGACAGCGTGCCGTTGAACGTCGCGTCGATCGATGAACCGCAGGCTCGCGTGTCGTCGATCACGACCTGCACCCCGGTGTCCTCGAGATGATCGCGGGCGGCGTTGAGGCACCTGCGCGGCAGCAGCAGCACCTCATCGGTCTCCTGATGGCAGGCGATGACTCGCGGCGTGTTGTGCGTCGACAGGCGAGCGCGCTCACGCTCGAAGAACTCCGGGTTGACGAACGCGGCGGTTCGTCGCAAGCGGTCACGCAAATCGGCAGGCAGTCCCCTCACGGGGATCTCGACGCGACCACTCAGGCGGACGGCGACCGTCGACGCCATGACTCGGCTGACCGGCAGCGGCCGCACCGCAGCACGCGCGCCGGTCTCGGTCCAGTTCGCCAGCCCGAACATGGCGCCAGTCCGCTCGCACTCAGACGCCAGGGTCTGTGCGCGATCTGCATCCAAGCGCTCGACAGCGGCCAGGTACGCCCACTGATCTGCGTAGGGATCCAGCGCGTCGTCGAGGAACACGGTACATCCCTCTGCGCGACGGGCGTGCTGCAACGGAAGCGCGATCAGGTTCCCGAAGCCACCAGCGGGCATCGTGTCCTGGTTGGGGAACAATCGGTCATAAGAGTCCATCGAGATCGATCGGCGACTCATCGCCTGCGTCAGCAGCCACGACCCGATCGCCCGCGCCAGACGCGCCGCGACGGGCCGCGAGAACAGCACCCATACATGCGCGCCATTACCCGAGCGCGATCGCTCCACCAGCACCGGAACCTCCGCTTGCACCGCGGATTGACGTAGTGCGTCGGCATCCTCACGCCACGTCGGCCCGTCAAGATCGATCGCGACCAGCCAACAGGTCTCGTCCGACAACAACGGGTAGATCCCGATCGTCTGACGACCCTCCAGATGCCGGCGCACCTCCTCCTGCGAGAACGACACGAACCGCCGATGCGCGCACACCGCGCACTTGACGCGCGGCTTCTCACACACGCCCGGACGCCACTCGTTACCGCAGCGCGGCGCCCACCCCGAGCGACCAGCCTGCGTCCGGCTCTCCCAGCGCGTCGCGAACACGTCCGGGCGCCCGCGAAACAGGCTGGCGAACAGCGCGACTCGCTCATGCGCGCTCGCGAGCTGCGGCCCGCCCGCTTGGCGCTCGAGCTCGGCGATCGTCGCGCGCACCTCGGCGCGCTCGCGATCAAGCGCGACAAGACGATCGCGGGCCTGTCCCAGCTGCTGATCGATCAGTGCGCTCATCCAGACACGCGCAGTGTCACCGACCGTCCGGACCGCTCGCGACGATTGGGTGCACGAACGCTGGTGTGGGCTACGTCCGCGAGGCGAGCTTCCGTACTGGTGGGAGGCGGCGGCGGCGCAGCGGCGAGCCCGAGACTGAGACGGCCGTCGTGCGTCTATCTCGTCAGCCAGGTCAGTTCGTCCTGGTCACTGCGCCGCTGCTTCGCCTCGCGTTCGAAGAGCGCCTCGGTCTTGGTCAGGATGAGCGTGTACGGCCGTCCGACGCGCCGGGTCTGATGTCGCACCGGCAGCTCGGCCGTGTCGATCCGCTGATGCACGTGGCGACGCCCGTCCTTGGCAAGTGGCCACTCGTAGATCTTCCGGTCCGGTGCGGCGAGAAAGCCGCGCAGCGCACCGCAGAGGTCGCATTCGCACCCGGCGGGCAGATCGATCGACCAGTCGGCCCCTGATCGCTCGGGACGCGCGAGGCGCTCAGCGAGGATCGTGCGACAGTGGGCCGCGACGGCGTCGACGCCGACGGCAGCCCACTGGGATCTGGGAGTCCCGCGCAGGACCCCGGTGGCGCAGCCGAGGAGGCTGTCGTCGCGGCACAACCGCTCGACCGCGCCGTCGCGCACGTCGCTCGCGTCTCCCAATGCAGCGGCCTGCAGGATCGCTGCGAGGGGCGTTCCAAGCTGGCGCAGCGCCTGCTCGCGCTGGCTTGGTGAAGACATCTGGAGGTCTCGGTCGATCCCTTGGGCGGCCCATCGCCACGCCGCCTCGACCAGGCGCCGAGACGATGTCGCGCCGGCGTCACCGGTGTCCCGCAGCGCTCGGCAAAGGCGCGGCAATGACGCCGTCCATCCAGGGGTGTCCTCGTCGGCGACGTAATGGTGCCGCGACAGCGAGCCGGACCACAGTGCGACGAGCTCCGCCGCCCACTCGTCGCCGTACGAACCGGCGAGTGCGCTCAGCGCCTTGGCGTGGTCGGCGCTGAGCGTCTGCAGCCGAAACGGTCGCAGCAGCATCGTGGCCAGCTGCGGCTCGTCGATGTTCCGCGCGACCCGCAACGCCTTGGCGAGGAAGCTCTTGGACTCGGCCTGCGCGGCGACCCTGCCCCATAGCGGCGCCAGCGAGGCGGCCGCCTTTTGGGCGGAGGTCACGTCGCCCTGCCGTACACGGGCCGCCAGCTCGTCGAGCGCCCACGACGGAGCCGCCTCGGCCTGCACGACGAACGCCCGGCTACGGGGCCACACTACGACGGCACCGCGGTGATACCAGCGGTCCAGCGTGTTGCCCCAGTTGCCCATGTATCCCTCGTACTCCGACGAGTACGGGTCGAGGTCGCCCGACGGGGTGCTGGCACACAGCTCGCGGCCGCCGACGGCGAGGTTCACGGTCACGGGCCAACCGCCTCGGTGGTCGATCCAGCTCTCGAGCCTGACCTCGGACTCGATGAGTTCCTCAAGGTCGTAGTCGTCGCTGCCGTCTGCGTCGAACGCGTCGTCGTCCCAGTCGTCCGAGCGGCTCCAGCGACGGTGGCGGCGCTCGGGCTCGTAGGCGCTCCATGTCTCATGGACGTCCGCCAGCGCAAGCGTGTGATCGCAGTCGGCCGTCTGCGCGGCCGCAGCGAGCAGGATCGCGCGCTGCGCATCGGTGCCCTTCAGACGCGCTCCGTCCAGCCCGCGGCGCGTGTACTCGTGATCGAGCAGGTAGACCAGGCGATCAGGGCTCTCGGATGGCGCGAAGTGCTCGGCGAGGCAGTGCGCCAGGGTGTTGACGAGCTTCGCGTCGAGGCCGCCGCCCGACGCGGCGGCCTGAGGGCGCAGAATGAGGTTGTAGGTAAGCACGATGCGGTAACCGGACGTGACCGGTTTGAGCTGGTGCCGACAGTCGCTGTAGAAGGCGACGAGCGAGAGCGCCTGCTTGGACCCGCGATAGGTCGCGGTCTCGCCGCCGTGCTGGACCTCGAGCACACCCCCCTTGAAGCTGGACGGCAGACCGACGACGAGCGACGCGATCATCGCGTCGTCCTTCTCTGAGTCCTGGTGCTGGACAAAGAACTGGCCGCGCGAGTACACCAGCATCGAGTGCAGCTCCGCTCGCAGCTTGCTGCCGGAAGGCAGCCCGAGATCGCGAGCAAGACGATCGAGTGCTGGTCTGAGCGCCTTGTTCCACCGCCGCGCGTCGATCTTGACGCGGCTCTTCGGGATCTCCCACGTGTCCCGGACTGCCCGATCAAGGATCGTGTCCTCGCCATGCCCGTAGCGCGCCGGGCGCGCCACCTTGCACAGCTGACGTGCCTGCGCCTGCGACACAGGCAGCCTGATCGGCCCAACGCCCCGCACCTCGATCTGCAAATCGCTCGTCGGGGCGCTCCTCGTTGCGCTGAACGTCGCCGGTGAAGCGGCGGCGTCGAGCGCGGCGGCCAGGTCATCGCGGGCGGCGGTCATACGCCGGTACTTCTACACGGTGCCACTCGATACGGGCGGAGTCGGTTGCGGTGGCACCGAGGAGCCACACGCTCTCCGTGCCGTTTCGAGATATGACTTCATCGCCTTGGTCGGCTGCCTACTCGCCGAGGCCGAGCTGACGGCGCGCGGAAGCGACCGGGACCATGAGCGTGAGCCCGTCGGGAGTCGCGGCCTCGAATCCTCGCTGCTCGTAGAACCTGGCGGCATCCGCATCGACCGCGTGCACAAGAACCGCTCGCATTCCGACGTGCTCGGAGGCGCTCACGATTCGCTGCATGGCGTCACGCATGAGATCGGTGCCCAGGCCCTGTCCCTGCTGGGACACTGCGACCGCCAGGCGAGCGATCAGGCAAATCGGGATCGGGAAATGCTTCGAGACTCGGGCTCGGACCGCCGGCGAGGCGTCCCCGTGCTCGACCTGGCCGGCCACGAGCGTGTAGTAGCCGAGCACACGATGTTGGTCGTCAGCAGCGACGAAAGTGCGCGCGACATCTCGCCGTTCAGATTGACCCGCGTACGCACGTAGCCACCGATCGAGGACCGGACGACCACAGCTGAACCCGGCGACGTCGTGGCGGGACGAATCGAGCGGCATGACCCTGACGGGCCCGACGCTCACGAAGAGACGACCGAAGGCCCGTCCCGAAGCCAGGACAATCCGGGCTCAAATCGCGTGGGATCGTCCAGCGCATCGAGGAACCGGGCGGCGCTCGCGGCGTCGAGCACGACGGATGAGCGCTCGGCCAGTATCTCCTCGGCACGCGCCCGGGCGGCCTGACGGTAGAACTCGCTCAGGCTAACCCCCATGGTCTCGGCGGCGGCGGTCTCGACGAGGTGTTCCTCCTCCGAGACGCGGATCTCGATTCGACGTGCTCGTGCAGGTGAAGCCATTACCATTGAGTGTACGGCGCCCTCCCGTACAGTCAAGACGCGTTCACGGATCCACGTCCCCGGTAGGACTCGGTAGCGCGTGCGCCGAGCCGCAGAGTTTCGCGCGTGCTTGGAGCACTCTGCGCCCTTCAGAGCTTCGGATTTGGCCCTGCATGTTCTGCGCCGAACCGAGGCTATTCGGTGCCGCTGATTGGCCTCGGTCGTCGTTGAGTAGGCGGTCGAACGCCTCGCCGTGCTCGCTGCGCTCACGGTGACGCAGCGATTCGGTGTAGATCCGCAACGATGTCGACGGGTCGATGTGGCCGCCCTGGTCTGCGACCCAGCGTGGTGGGGCGCCGGCCTCGTGCAGGAACGTGAAGTACGTCTTGCGCAGCGCGTGCGCCGTGACGCCTTCGTGTAGTGCGGGCTCGCCGCGCTCGGCGAGCACGATGTTGGTCTCCGTGATCAGCGGTTTGATGACGCGCTTGGCGGCGTTGGTGCGGTCGTGACGAGCACCGCGACGCGTCGGCAGCAGCGGTCTGGACGCGGGCGTGTCGGCTGTCAGGTCCAGGTAGCGACGCAGATCGGCGAGCGTGTCCGGCGTCAGCTGCACGTGTCGCACGCCGGCGTCGGTCTTGGCCTGACCGACGCGCACGCGCTTGCGGATCACGTCGACATCGCAACGACGCACCCCGCACGCCTCGTCGATCCGCAGGCCCGCCGCCCACAGCAGCCGCACCCAGCAGCGGACGTACGGGATCGGGTCCCCTGCCTGCTCGTAGCGCGCCTGGCGGTAGTACGCCGTCGACACGGCGATCGACAGCCGCTCGGCGATCTCCGGGTATCCGAGCCCCTGCCGGCGCAGCTCGGCGACCTCGCGCGTCTTGTCGGTCAGGCCGGCGGCGCGCTGATCGAGCCTGTCGGCGGCTTCGAGCATGGCGCGGACCTCGTGGCGTTCGAGGATCGGGCGGCGGGGACGGTGATAGCGCAGGCGCTTGACGCGGCGCGCGGGGTTGTCGCGCAGGTAGCCGCGCTCGACGGCGTCGTCGAGGATGCGGGCCAGCAGCGCGAGGCACTTGTTGATGGACTCGTGGGACAGCGGTCGCAGCGCCATGTTGCGCGCGTCGCGGTCGATGATGCCGGCGTCGCGGCGCTCGACGATCCGTCGGCTCTCCTTCAACAGGGACGTCTTGACCGTTGTGACGCGCGGGATGTCGAACGTCGATAGGCGATCCTCACCGATCAACGGCAGCAGGTGGCTCTCCAAGCGCCACCTGACGTCGGTGACCGTCCGCGGGCGCCACTCGAGCATGTTGTCCTCAAGCCAGCTCGAGGCATACGTGCGGAACGTCGGGTCGCTGGCGTCGCCAGGCGTGACCGGCTCTGCAGGCGCCCACTTCCCGGCTTGGACAGCCTTGATCTGCTCCTCGAGCTCGACCTGCGCGCGCGCCGGCGTCCAACCGTCGCGGTCGGTGCCCAGGCGCACACGCTGGCGGCACCCGTCGACGGTGATGCGCAACCAGAAGGTCCGCAATCCGTCCTTGCGGTTGACGATCTCAACGCTGCCTCGTGCTGGACGTGCCATCCGGTCCTCCTTCTATGACTGTCGTCGCGCGCCGCGGGCGATCGGCGAGCGTCTGCTTGGCGGGCGGGTACGCGATTCGGCGGCCCCGCGGCGGGCGCGTGGTCGCCGGGACGTCGCGGCCGGTCTCGGTGGCGGCGAGGACGCCGCTCGCGACGCCCTGCGGCGAGAAGCGCCATTCGCCGCTGCCCGGCAGCCGAAAGCCACCGAGACGCGCGGCGTTGCGATGCACCCAGTCGCGACGGCGCCCGAGGATCTGCGCGACCTGAGCGGTCTTCAGCAGCCCGATCTCGCCCCCGGGGGTCCGGGCGGCTACGCGCAGCAGTTCGACGAGTTGCTCGGATGAACCGACGACAGCCATCTGTGCCCTGCTGTCGGCCCAACCGCGGCGGCGACCCCCGGCACGCTGACGGCAGTCGATGCTGCGGACCGACACGATCGGTCGGAGCGAGGGTTTAGGCCATCCGATGGCCAAAACCCCCCGGCGAACCGCGCAAATAGCGGCTAAATCACGTAGGCCGGGTCCTGCGTTGTCTTGCGTTCTCCCTGCAAATTGCGGTATTACTTGCGCTCGCCGGGCGCTTTGCAAGCAGGAGGTCGCCGGTTCGAGACCGGCTGGCTCCATGGTGACGAAATGCCTGGAAACGAGTGATTTGCTCCGTTCGCATGATTGACCTCCTGCGCTCCTAGCACCGCTCGATAGGCCTTCGATGGCTGGCCTAGACCGCGTCCGAGTCTGCGTCCGAGAGACGCAACTGATCCGAGACTGATTCTGCGTCGGGCGCCGTGGGGCATCAGTTGGACGCGCGGACGCTGGGAACTTCGGCCCGGGTCCGTACTTGACGCCGGTACCTCCCCGCGCGGTACCCACCTTCTCGAGCAGGCCCCGCTCGCGGAGGTCGTTGAGCATGTTGCGCGCCGCGTAGAGGTCTCGATCGAAGAGTCGCTGCAGAGTCCGGTTGGTGACGAACCCGTATTCCTGTACGTGCTCGATCACCTTCTCGTCGATCTGATCAATGGTCCGCCGTCGGTAGGTGACCGCCCGAGCCAACGCCGCGAGTGGTTCATTGCGTAGCCGGTAGGCCGGAAAGGACCTCCGCAGTGTCCGACGCGTGGGCTCCAGGAGCCCAACTACCTGGTCGCTCATGCGAGCGAGAACCTCCTGCGCGTCCGCCGGGCTCCGCTGGATCGCGCGCGCCAGCGCGGGCGCGTCGATCGTGGGCGTTGCGCGCAGCAGCGCCAGGGTGATCAGCAGGTCGACATCGCCGCTTGACACCTCAGGCAAGTCGCGGATGAAGCGTACGAACGCATCGTTGCCGATTCCTCCGGTCAATGTCACGCGCACGCTGAAACCGTCATCGTCGATGCGCGGCGGTTCCTTGCCGACACGGAGCATCTCCCGGTACGCGCGGTCGATGCCCTGTCCCGTCCGCTCTGCCAAGCGCAAGGGCGCGACGACTTCGCCGAGCAGACGATGTCGGGGCGTCGATGGGCGTGAGGATGTTCTCGGGAGTCACGCCGGCGACGAGGCCGCCCGGGCTCTGCGTCGTCAGACGCTCCGGCGCATGTTCGATATCGACGGTTCCCGTGCCCGGGAAGGCGCGGTGGACGAGACCGTTGACGACGACTTCACGGACCGCTCTTGACGGAAAGTCGGTCAGCGACAGTTGAACCCCGCCGGCGAGGTTCAGCGGCCGGGACTCAGCGCGCGCGTCGACGAGGTCAAGCAGCGCCTCCACCGCCGCCGGAATCGCTCGATTGCCCCGGATGACGTACGTCGCCTCGCTCCCCGGCGATGGCCGGTACTGGTAGGAATAGCCGTGCGACGGAACGGCGCTGCGCAGAAGGTCTTCGCCTCCCAGCAACAGCACCCCGGCGTTGGTGACAGCCCCGTGCCTCGTGACGAGCCGCATCGCCTCAAGAAGCGCTCGGTCGCGCAGCGCCGCCAGCTCCTGGCGATCCGACGTTCGGAGCAACCGGCGCACGCGCTCGAACTCGGCCTGAGAGAGGTCGCTGACCGCAACGCCCGACCCCTCCGCGGACCAATCGATCTGACCCCGCGCCCGCCTGACCTCGATCTGCTGCTCGGGAGGAAACGGCAGACATTCCGTTCCAAGCCTTCGAGTCGCCAGTCCCTTGGCATTGGCATAGAGATCGATGCGCTCGATGACCGAGATGATCACAAGCCGCACATCGTTCTCCATATGGTCTCTCGCCGACACCGTCAGGCTGGGTCTCGTGCGCTCGAAGATCCCCTTCCGGATCGCATCGACCGACAACGCAGGCTCGACACCAACGAGGCTTGCCTCGCGCGTCGTAGCCTTGTCATCGACCCCGAGGACGATCGTGCCGCCCCGAGAGTTGGCGAAGCAAACCGCTGCGTCGGCGAGCAGCCGTCCCCCAGCAGCGCCGTTGTCACCCCTGATTTCAACCGACCGGACCGGACAACAGCGCCGCGAGGAAATAGCCTGCTGGCCGTCGGCCGCACGATTTCACCGTCACAACGCGATCGGAGGATCTGGCCATGACGATCGGCTTCGAGGAGGCCCTGACGTTGGTCGGGCTGTTGCTGATCGCCGGGGCGATGGTGTCGGGGATCGTGCACCGGACGGTGCTGTCGCTGACGGTGCTTGCCGTCATCGCCGGTGTCCTGGCGACGCTGACCGGGATCGTCGAGGTCGATCCCAGCTCGGAGGCCATCATCGTCGTCGTCGAGCTCGTGCTTCTGCTGACGCTGTTCGCCGACGGCCTGCTCGTCGAGCGCGAGATGCTGCGCGAGCAGTCGCGCCCCGCGCTGCGGGCCCTCGCGCTGGCCATGCCGATCAACGCCGGACTACTCGCGTGCGCGGCCAAGCTGCTGTTCTCCGAGCTGACCTGGAGCGAGGCCCTGCTGCTCGGCTTCGTGCTCTCTCCGACCGATCCCGTCGTCACCTCGGCGATCGTCGCCTCCAAGGGCGTGCCGCAGGCCGTGCGTCACACCCTGAACCTCGAGTCGGGCCTCAACGACGGCTTGGCGCTCCCGTTCGTCCTGCTGTTCCTCGCCGTCTCGGCGGACACCGGGGACTCGCTGGCCAGCGCCGGCGGCTCGCTCGCGCTGGAGACCGCGGTCGGCCTTGCGATCGGCGTCGGCTGGGGCCTGCTGATGGCCAAGCTCGTCGGCTGGCTGAACCCTGACGCGATCCACCCGCGCTACGAGGGACTCGTGATGCTCGGTGCGGCCGCCGCGAGCTACGGCATCGCCGAGCTGGGCCACGGCAACGGGCTGATCGCCGCGTTCGTCGCGGGGGTGAGCTTCGCCCTGCTGCGCCACGAGGCGCCCGACGTCTTTCACGAGCGCAACGAGAACATCACCAACGTCCTGCACCTCATCGCGTTCGCGATCTTCGGAGCGGTCGTCGCCGAGGTCGGCTACGGCGGCGGCGTGGCGCCGCTCGCCGCATTCACCGTGTTCGCGCTCGTCGTGGCCAGGCCGGCGTCGGTGCTGATCTCCTTCTACGGGCTGGGCATGTCTCGTCCCGAGCGGCTCTTCGTCGCGTGGTTCGGACCGAAGGGCATCGCGTCGATGCTGTTCGCGCTGTTCGTGCTGCACTCCGCCGACCCGCAGCGCGCGGTGCTCTTCGAGGTCGCGGCGTTCACCGTGCTGGCATCGATCGTCGCGCACGGGCTGACCGACACCGTCGGCGCGGCCGGTATCCAGCGCCGGATGGCGAAGGGCGACGCCACGGGCGCCGATGACGACAGCGGCTGAGGCGCTGTCGCGAATCGCGATGATCCTCGCCGGCGTCGCCGAGCAGACGCGAGAGCGCGTATGTCGTCAGGTGCGACCGCGCGGGGCACCCGCGTCTTCAATCGCCTGACCGGCTGAGCTTGTCGTCAGCTTGCCGCGTCCAGCGGCCGGCCGAGGAAGGCCTCCAGCGCCATCCAGGCCGCCTGATGGGCAAGCGGGCCCAGGCGCAGCGTCGCGCCGTCCTCCGGGCCTTCGCGGACCGTGGCGTACAAGCCCGCCTCCTCCAGCCGCGCGCGCTGGTGCGCGGCGCGCTGGACGCCCGTCTCGCCGTGGTAGACGGCGTCGATCCCGAAGCGGCCGCCCTCGACCGGCCACACCGACAGGCGGTCCGGGGCCCAGGTGGGGCCCGTCTCGGCCGGAAGCGGCGTGAAGCGGACGAGATCCTTGCCCTTGGCGTCGCGCTCGTGCATGTTCGAGCGCGTCGACCATGACCGGTCGTCGACCGGGCGGGCGGGTTCCTCGTCACGCTTGCGTCGCGTCATCGCGCGACGAACGATGGCAGGCGGGCGTGGCGGCCTGCGCGAACGGAGGATCGGCGCGCCGGCGCCGGTCAGGCCGCCTGGCGCGAGCGGTCGGCCTCGATCGCGGTCGGATCGCCTCCGACCGCGTCCGAGCGGCGCGCCGCGTCGAGCACGCACATGACAGCCGCACCCTCGACCGCGGATGCGAGCAGGCCCGTATGGCCGCCGCACAGCGCAAGCCCGTAGGCCTCGAGCTGCGCCGTCAGCGAGCGCACGAGCGGGTGCGCGGCCGGCGCGACACGGCTCGCCACGCCGCGCACGTGGCCGCCGCGAGTCGCGCGCGCGATCCGGCGCCCTCCGGCGTCGCGGATCTCGACGACCTCGTGGTAGGGCCGGTTGCTCGCGCACTCGATCCGCACGCTCCCGCGCGACGTCGCCAGGGCGATCCCGGCGCGCTCGTGCGTGGCGTGCGCGCGCACGCCGAGCGCCAGCGCGCTCGTCAGCATGAGCGCGAGGTCGACCGCGTGCGGCCCCAGGTCGAGCAGCGCGTCCTCCCCGCGCTCGAGCGGGCGCCATGTCGCGCGCCGGTAGTGCAGCACGATGTGCAGCTCGAGCTGGCCGCGCATCGGCACGAGCCCGGCGAGCTCGGCGCCCTGGTCGAAGCGGCGGTTGAACGCGGCGAACGGCGGCCGCGCCAGCATCGCGAGCGCGAGCGCGCCCTCGGCGTCGATCGCGGGGGGCTTCTCGACGAGCGCCGTCAGCCCGGCGGCGGCGGCCTGCAGCGCCGCCTCCTCGTGGTGCTCGGCCGGCGAGCAGATGACGATGCCGTCGAGCTGCTCGGTCGCAAGCAGCTCGCTCGTGCGCGCGTACGGCCGGGCGCCGAGCTTCGCTGCGAGCAGCCCGCGCCGCGATCGGTCGGGATCGGCGACCGCCACGATCCGTACGCCGCGGGCGCGGGTGGCAGCCGGGGCGTAGCCGCATTCCGCGAGCCGGCCACAGCCGACGAGACCCAGGCGCATCGGCTCGGTGCTCAACCGGGCCCCGCCCGCTGGCGCGTACGAGCTCATCACCGCGCCATCATGGCGGCCGCACCGGCGGCAACGTTCACACGCCGGTTACGAGCCTCGAAGCGGCGGACGAGCGGCCGAGCCGGCGGCGCGCGGCTCAGCCGTCGAAGTCGAAGTCGCGCGGGGGGCGCTGCTCGAACCACAGCCGATCGTGGTCGGGCGTCTCCTCGAGGAACTCGGGCGTCTCCTCGAGGATGTCCTCGCCGGCCGGCTCGTCGCGCGGGGGCGGCGGGTATGCGGGCGGCGGCGGCGGCCGGTAGGCGGGCGGCGGCGGATTGGAGGCGGCGGGCGGCGGCTGGTAGGCCGGCGGGGGCCCGTGGGCCGCTGTCGGGGGATCGACGTCGTGGAAGATCGGGTCGTCGTCGTGGTCGTTCCAGCCGGGCGGTGGCGACGCGGCGGCCGGCGGCTCGTCGGCGGCGTGGCGGCGACGGCGCAGGCCACCGAAGCGCGGCTTGTCGCGCGGCGGCTCGGCCGGCGGCGGCTCGACGGCGTCCGGGGCCGGCGGCTCGAACGCCGGGGCCGGCGGTGGCACGTCGGGCGGCATCGAGGGCGAGTGCGCGGTCAGCGCGCGCGGCAGGATCGGCTCGAAGTCCGGCGGCGGCGTGCGCGGCGCCGCCGGGGGCGGGTCGTAGGACGACGGCGGCGCGGGCGCAGGCTCGTAGGACGGCCGCGCGGGCGGCGCGTCGTAGGAGCGCGGCGGCGGCGCGTACGCGCGGGGAGGTGCAGCGGGGGGGTCGTACGCCGCGGGCGGCGCAGGCTCGTACGCGAGCACGGGCGGGTCATGGGTCGCCGCGGGCGGGTCGTAGGGATCGGCGGGCGCGGGCGGGGCCGGGTGGGCGGCCGTCTCGTCGCCCCAGTCGGGCTCGTGCGCCTGCGTCGCGTCGTAGTCGGCCGCGTGCTCGCCGGAATACGCCTCTGCTTCCGTGGGCTTGGGATGCGACGCGGCCCCCAGTGACGCGGCGTCAGGCGATCCGTCGGCGGCGCGATCGATCGGGCCGAGGGCCTCGGTCTCCTCGCGTGAAACCTCGCCGGCATCGGCTCCCCGACGCCGCTTCAGCTCCAGATGCTCGCGGATGGCTTCGTCCAGCAGTCCCATCGTGCGACAGCCTACCTCGCGCGGACGGACTTGTTCTTCCCGCTGCCTTTTGCCTCGTAAAGCGCCTGATCCGCGGCCGTGATCAGGGCCGCCGGATCGGCGGGTGTCCGCGGCACGGCGGCGACGCCGCAGCTCGCCGTCACCCGCAGCATGCCGGCGCCGCTGAGCAGCGGCACGTGCAGCGCCGCGATCCGCTCGCGCACACGCTCGGCGTAGTTGAAGGCCCCCTCGAGATCGGTTCCCGGGAGGATGAGCGCGAGCTCCTCGCCGCCGTAGCGCGCGGGGTGGTCGATCTCGCGCGAGCTCTCGCGCAGGACGCGCGCGACCTCGCGCAGGACGAGGTCGCCCTGCTGGTGGCCGTGCGTGTCGTTGACCGACTTGAAGTTGTCGAGATCGATGAGGACGAGCCCGACGGTGCCGGCGAAGCGCTTGGCGCGCTCGACCTCGCTCGCGAGCGCGTCGTCGAAGGCGCGGCGGTTGGCAAGTCCCGTGAGGCGGTCGGTGATCGACTCGCGGGTGACGGTCTCGTGGCGGTCGACGCTCTCCATCGAGCGCGCGGCCTGGCCGGCGAGGTAGTGGAAGAGATCGCGCTCGCTCTGCGTGAACGAGCGACTCGTGCGGCCGACCGAGACGACGCCGACGGCCTCGCCGCCGTTCGAGCCGGGCAGCGGGTGGGCCATCGCGTTGGCGTGCTCGCCGGAGGTCTCGCGCGGGGCGCCGGACTGCAGCGCGTCGGCCTCGACGGAGCGGACCGCTGCCTCGAGCCCGTTCATGTCGCCCGCGCGCGCGCGCTCCTGGAGGCTGACGTGGTCGGGGCCGCGGACGTACGCGCGGCCGGCGTCCGCGGCGACGCCGTCGACGGCGGTGCGCACGACGATCTCCAGCAGGGCGTCGCGGTCGAGCTTGGAGGCGACGGCCTCGCCGAGCCGGCGCATGGAGTCCTGCACGCGCTCGCGCTCCTGCTCGAGCTCGACGAGGCGGCGCTGGAGCTCGCGCGACATCTTGTTGAACTCGTCGCCGAGGCCGGCGAACTCGTCCTTGCCGTCGGTGTTCACCTGCACGGAGAAGTCGCCCGCGGCGAGGCGGCGCGCGGCGTCGAGGAAGGCGCCGAGCTGCGCCTGCAGGGAGCGCGATACGAGGACCGCGCAGACGAGCGCGAGGACGAGGAAGCCGAGCAGGATCGCGCCCATCGTCATGCGGCCGCCGCCGACGCCGCCAGCCTGCGGGATGCCGAGCGTGAAGACCTGGACGTGCTGGCCGCCGAAGGCGGAGGGGCTGAACCCGTCGACGCGGTAGGTCTTGCCCTGCAGTCGTACCGTGCCGACGGCGGGGAGGGTCGCATCCTCGGCCCCGGCGCGCGTCGAGACGAGCACCTTGCCGCCGTTGCGGACGACGACGTCGAGGTTGGCGGTGCGGCGGATCTCGTCGGCGTAGGTCTTGGCGCTGACGACCGAGACGCCGAGGCTGCCGACCGAGGTGTCGCCGATCTGCAGCTCGCGCACGTAGGGCGCGAGCGCGGTCCTGTCGCCCGCGGCGAAGACGGTCTCGCCGTCCTTGATGAGCACGATCCTCGCGAGGCGCAGGGACGTGACGAGCTCCTGGGCGCGCTTCGTCGCGGCCTCCGAGTCACCGCGCAGGATGGCCCCTTGCAGCCGGCGGTCCTCGCCGACGGTGCGCACCGGCGTGCGAGCCTCGCGCCGCTTGACGTCGAGCAACTGCTGGGCGGACGCCTGGCGCGCACCGATATCGGCCTTCCCCACCGAGTCCTCGCTCTTGCCCACCAGCCCGAACAGCAGCACGGCAACCGCCATCATCGGCACGATGACGATGAGGACGAAGAACAGGCCTAGACGACGACGAAAGCTCACGTGTGCTGAGCGTATCGGCGGTATTGGCCCCCTCCCGTAGCCCTACACGCGCAAAGGCGCGGCTATGCTGTGCCGTTCTCGGGGCTATAGCTCAGTTGGGAGAGCGCCTGGATCGCACCCAGGAGGTCGGGGGTTCGAGTCCCCCTAGCTCCATCGATCGATCGATCGCCGAAGCTCCAGCGAACGCGGCGCGCTTGGCTTCGTGCGCGTCGTGGGGAGCGGTCGTGGACGCGCTTTGGTCAAGCATCACGGCGGCTCCTCGACACATGACGGCTGCGCGTCACGCGGACGGCTACTCACACCGCATCGAATGCCCACTCGACGGTGCTGTAGCCGCTCGCCGGGAGCATGGCAACCAGCGGAGGGTAGAGGCGTAGCAGGCTCATGCTCAGCACGATGTCGTCGCTGGAGGCGGCGGACGTCAGCACGAGGGTCGTCTCGTCCGCGTCGTTGCCGGTCGACAGATTCCACGCAAACGGTTTCACCGTGCCCTTGACGACCATGCACACGTCGTTGGGATCGCCATCGCTGCCCAGATACCGGCCGGTCCCGACGCTGCGCAACGTGCAGCCGCCAGGCTGCGCGGCAAGCGTCCAGCGCTGGCCGGCCTCGCCGTCAGGCGGCAACATCGCCACCCCGGGAAGGCCGTCGGCCATGGTCAAGTTGCCGCCCGGACCGCGCACGCAATAGGTCCCGTCGGGGATCAACTGGTCGCTCATGCTGGGCTCCTCTCATCCAAATAGCAGACAACGTCATGCCGTCGACGCGGAACGTCGCCCGCGCCAATGACCGGGAGATCGCCACCTCGTGGCGCACAAGGCAGGCGAGCCGCCGGCGCGCGCTCGACGAGCGCCTGCTTCTCTTGGAGATCGAGCGCGCTTCGGTCTCGCGGCACCCGGCTCTGGGCGGCTATACCCGAGGTCGTCGGGTGGTCAGAGGCGCCGCAGGTCGTTCGTGTCTTCACCGCCAACCCGGAGGATGGCGCGGCCCGATCAGCGTGCTCTCCGGCCCGAGCCGCGCCGCGACTTCGCCTTGACGCGGCGGTTGGGATTGACGGCGGCGCTGATGCCGATCGCGCCGTTGTTCTGAACGCGAACATCCGCGCCGGTGTTGACGTTGTTGTCGCGATCGTCGCCGACATGAGCACTGGCCGCGGCGGCCAGCACGTTGGCGTGGTCCAAGATGTGGGCGCCGTTTAGAGAACCGTCGATCAGGCCTGCATGCGCTGGGGCGGCGATGGCGAGAGCCAGTATGCCGCTCGTTGTCAGCAGGCGTGCGGAATAGCGGATAGGCATGCGGTCGTCTCCATTCGCTCGACAGGAAGATTGGTCGGCCGTGCCGCGCGACGCCAGGCCTGTTCGGCCGCCGGACCACCTCTCGACAGGTATCGCCCGACGGAGAGTTCGCTGTCCGGGACGGTGCTCCGTGATCCAGACCTACGCGATCCTCGCGGTCCCAGGACGCCGCTGTGAGTACCTGCCAGCCACGGCACCGTCGTGAGGGACGAGCGAGCGTCCACCGGCGGGGAGAACAGACGACCGCCCGTGGACAGATCCGACCGCCTACGGCAAGAGAACTCACACGGGCGCCGTCTGGGCTGCCGGGGGTGCATCCACAGCATCGCGATCCTGCCGTCCATGTATCTGCGCACGCTGGTCGCGCGTCTTATTTCGACCAAGACAACCACAACAGATGAGTGAAGGACACCGGCCGTCCCATGTTTTCAGACAGTCGACGTCCAGCCTCATCGTTCAGATCAGGAGAAGCCATGCCCCTTCCCGACGTCCATTGCTGGGTGAAGCTCGTTTCGTCAGACAAGGTCATCTCCGATGGGAGCCAGATGAACGAGGGCACGACCGTCGCGGTGCGCTACGTCGTGGCGAACGACAGTCACGTTCCCGCGGGTCCGCTGACCGTGGTCGGCGCGCTCTACCAGGACGAGACCAAGATCGTCAGCCCAGGCGTGCCCAACGTCGTCCCGGCCCAGCAGATCACCGTCCAGCCCAACGCCATCTGGAAGAAGGAATTTGTCGTGAAGGACAACGGCACATACAGAGCGAAGATGATCGTTGACGTCGGCAACTTCGTCAATGAGGAGGACGAGAACAACAACGTCGCCCAGACGACGTTCAGCATCAGGAAGCCGGTGCAGTAGCGGACTGCGGCGATTCCAGTCGCCCGCTTGCTGGGTGGCACCTCGCTGACTCGGCAACATGGGCACCTGGTCGCCAACGGCGGTCGGCGTCGCGCCAGTCTCCGCCGTTGGCGTGATCATCCGGGTCGCTCGCACGCGGGACGTCGGGTCCCCCTTGGGTCTCGTCGGCGGCGGTGAGCGATGGTCTGCGACGCGCGGGAAGATGGCGGTACAGGCTCGACGTTGTGATGCCCGGCTTGGCGACCATCTTGGCGATCGTGTGTCCGCTGTCGCGCAGGTCGTCTCCGGAATCGTCCGAACGATCGTCAAGCGCCTCGGACGTTGGAGACAGTCTCGTCTATCCGTGGCCGCGACGCCGCCCTGGAGTAGTACGGTGCAGCGATGGGGAGACAGCCGGGCGTCGTGCTGTACGTGCTCGCGCTGGTAACCGTCGTGGTCGGTGTGGACGTCCTGTTCTTCAGCCAAGCGTTCTGGGCGCGCCTGATGGTCAACATCGGGATTGTGCTGGTGTTCGGGGCGTTCTATCTCAGGTTCCTGAAGTAGGCACGAGCAGTACGCCCCGGTGAACGCGGCCCACTGGGCTGCCATATGGCGGTGCGTGGCGCCATGGCACGCTGGGGCGGGCGTCGGTGCGACGGCTCAGATGCCGAACGCGCCGCGCATGCTGGCGGCGCGTGCGGCGTTGCCGAGGAAGCCAAGCCCGAGCAATTGCTCGGTCGTGCGCAGCATCGAGTAGTGGTTGAACCTCTTGGCGGAGGTGGTGGCGGCGCCGACGGACGGGGCGATCACGAGCGTGGCGATCTGATTGCGTTGGCTGTGGTCGTCCTCGTCCCAGGTCACGAACACGGCCGTGCGCCCGCCGCGGTAGGCGGGCCGGGCGAACAGCTTCGGCAAGAAGCGCTTCAGCCACGTGTCGCCGGTGCTGACGTTGCAGTCATGCGTGTCGTTGCACAGGTTCGGCGTCACGAACGTGAAGCGAGCCGAGATGTTCGGGGCCACGCCGAGCGGCACGTCGCGCGACGCGCAGGCGGTCTGGACGTTCGTGTAGTAGGCGGCCGGATTGTGGCGCACCGCGTACTCACCGGGGCTGGCGAGCAGGCAGTTGGACGTCATCGATTCCTCCAGCGATCGCCAGCCGAGGCGGCCCACCTGCGAGAAGATGCTGGGGACGTTCAGCGGGTGCGCGGATGGACCGCCGTCGTCGGTGATGCCCTGCGTCGACCCGGACGTCATCGCGATGTAGTTGGGCAGGCTCGGGTGCGCTTCGGCGAAGAACCGGGTCGCCGAACCGCATTGCGATCGCAGCCGGTTGATGTACGGGGCGGTCGGCGATCCGATGATCGCCGAGTAGGGCTTGTTCTCCATCACGACCCAGACGACATGCTCGTAGGTCGCCGGGGGCGTCGTCGCCCTGCCGCAGGGGCTCGCGGCCGTGGCACCGCTCACACCCAGGAGGGCGAGCGTGGCCGCCGTCGACAGCAAGACCCCAACGATTCGTCTCATCGCGTGTGGACCCATCGTCGCGCACCCGCCGCGCATCGGCAACTCGGCGAGCGGGCCGCGGCCGAGAGCGGGCCTCGGGGAGTGCATCGGCAGCGAAGGTGCGTGAGCGACCTCACAGTGCTCCGGCTCCAGAACAGCGTTCCTTTAACGCATGGCTCAACCATCCGAGAGTGAGACTTGATGTTCGAAACGGCCATTGCTCAACTGCGATTCGGCGCATCCATGGCGTTCGGAGTGCCCTTCAGCCCGCGCTCGCTTGAGCGCATCGTCGACGCTATGCGCGACACCAAGCACGAGTTCGGATCAATCGGGCAGGGCGCGGACGAACTCATCGCCGGCCCGGTGCTCGACGACGAGACCCGCCGCGACGTGCAGCTTCGGCGCTTCCGCAAGCAGGCACTCCTCGCCGCCCGCGAGACGCGCTATTACGCATCGCTGTTCGAGCGCGCGGGCGTCGATCCCAAGCACATGACCTTCGAGGACATCGCGCGCTTCCCGCTGACGCCGAAGAACGACCTGCGCGACGAGCCCGACGCGTTCGTGCGCAGCGGCGCGAAGCCGGCGATCCGCGCGACGACGACCGGCACGACCGGCTGGCCGACGAGCGTGTACTTCTCCGATCGTGAGATCAAGACCGTCGTCGCGCTGGCCGCGATGTCGTTCATGAACCAGAACCTCATCGAGCCCGACGACGTCGTTCAGGTGAACATCTCCTCGCGTGCCATCATCGGCGTCACGGGCGTCACCGGCGCCTGCGCGAAGATCGGCGCGCCGGTCTACGTCGCGGGTGCGGTCAGCCTCGCGCACACGATGGCGCTGCTGACCGAGCGCAAGCGCCTGCCCGGCAAGCGCGACCGCGTCAGCATCATGACGACGTACCCGTCGTACCTCGGCGAGCTCGTCGAGTACGGACTCGAGCACGGCTACGGACCGAGCGACTTCGGCCTGCGCCGCATCTGGGCCGGCGGCGAGGTCGTGACCGAGGGTCTCAAGCGGCGCGCGCGCGAGCTCTTCGGCGACGTCGACATGCGCGAGAACTACGGCATGACCGAGCTCGTGCCGTTCGGCGGCACGCTCTGCCCGCAGGGCCACCTGCACTACGAGCCGTCCGGCGGCCTGATCGAGGTCATGAGCCTCGACGGCTCCGGCCCGGCGCAGCCCGGCGAGCCGGGAAGCGTCATCGCGACGCCGTTTCCGCCGTACCGCGACACGACGATGCTCCTGCGTTACAACACCGAGGACGTCGTGCGGCCGGTCGTCGGTCCGCTGACCTGCAACATGCGCGCGCTGCCCGCGACGACGAACCTGCTCGGCAAGCAGCGCCTGTCGGTGCGCCACGACGACGGCTGGACGCTCGTCCGCGACGTCATCGAGGCGCTCGAGGCCGTTGACGCCGTGCCGCTGCCCGCGCGCTACGGCTTCTGGCAGGTGCCGGGCGGTGTCGCGGTCGAGGTCGTGACCCGCCACCAGAGTGCCGCGGTCCGCAACGCGATCGAGCAGGGCCTCCTGCAGCGCGGCGTGCCGCTGCGCCGGCTGACGCTCTGCGCCGACCGCTGCGAGCTCGAGCGACCGCTGCCGCTGCGCTGCGACCTCAAGGAGAGCTCGTTCGCGAAGCCCACGGCGCCGGCTGGCCGTGCCGTCCGTCCAGTCGGCCGCGTCGCGGTTGCGGCGCAGGGAGCATGACGATGCACACCGCCTATCCGATCGTCCTCACCGGCGGCGTCCTCGCCGCGGTCCTGAGCTGGTGCTACTTCCGCCGCTACGCCGTCACCCGCCCGCCGATCGGCGTGTTCAACATGCGCGATGTCGCGGTCCTGATGACGGCGATCGTGCTCATCCCCTACGCCTACCTGCACCTGCCGCTCGGCGTCGTCATGGTGCTGCTCGCGGTGACCGTGTCGAGCGTCCTGTGGTTCACGCTCGAGCCGGTCCTGCGCCGCCGGTGGCTCGTCGGTGCCGCGGTGGCATCAGCCATCGCCGCCGACATCGTGCTCGTCATGGTGGACGGCGCGCTCTCCAACGGCTTCCTCGCCGTCAACGGCGTCCTCATGATCGTCGCCGTCGTCGGCGTCGCGAACCTCTGGGTCCAGAGCGGCATGGGCGCCCGCGAGGTCACGGTGCTCGGCGGCGCGCTCGCGGTCTACGACTTCATCGCGACGTCGCAGCTGACGCTCATGACCGACCTCATCGGGCGCCTCAGCGAGATCCCGTTCGTGCCGTTCCTGGCCTGGGACGCACACGGCGCGGGACTCGGCGTCGGCCTCGGCGACCTGCTGCTCATCAGCGCGTTCCCGCTTGCGATGCGCAAGAGCTTCGGCCGTGACGCCGGCCGGTTCGCGCTCGCGATCGGCGTTGCGGTGCTCGCCGCCGTGCTCGCGGTCATCGACCTCGGCGTCATCACCACCGCGGTCCCGGTCATGGTCGTGCTCGGACCCCTGATGGTCGCCCAGTTCGCCTTCTGGAGCGGTCGCGCTCCGCAGCGCACGACCGTCGAGTACCTCCGCGCCGAGCCGCAGCTCGCGGCGGCCCGACGGGCCTGACCCCAGGCCGATCCTTCCGGGCGCCCGCGCGCGCCACGAACCACGGACTCCAGAAAGGAGGTGACTCCAACATGCGCAAGGCACATCTGCGGTACGTCAAGTACGCGATCTCCACGCTCGCCACTGTCGGTTTCGCGTCGAAGACGAGCTGACCCGAGGACCTACGGATGCGACCCGATTCCGGAGCGCCCGACTTCCTCTAACGGGCGGCGCGCGGCGAGTGACGACTCGCCGCGCGCCCGCTTGTGAGGCCCGGGTCAGGGCAGCGCGGCGAGGTCGCGTCGCATGTCAGCCGAGCAGCCCGCGGATGTCCTGCGCCGTGATCGCGCTGCCGAACAGGTCGCCGTCGTCCATGACGCCGCTGAACAGCGCGGCCTTGCGGCGAGCGAGGGCGACCACCTTCTCCTCGATCGTGTCCCGCGCGATCGTGCGGTAGACCATCACCGGCCGCGTCTGGCCGATGCGGTGGGTGCGGTCGATCGCCTGGGCCTCGGTCGCCGGGTTCCACCACGGGTCCAGCAGGAAGCAGTAGTCGGCCTCGGTGAGGTTCAGGCCGACGCCGCCGGCCTTCAGGCTGATCAGGAAGACCGGGTCGTCACCGTCCTTGAAGCGTTCGAGCACGCGGTCGCGACGGCGCGTGCGGCCATCGAGGTAGCAGTAGCCGATGCCCTCGCGGTCCAGGCACTCGCGGACCTTCGCCAGGAAGCCCGTGAACTGGCTGAACACGAGCGCCCGGTGTCCGCCGCCGACGACGTCGCCCAGCTGCTCGACGAGCACGCCGAGCTTCGCGCAGGGGACGGCCTCGTGCTTGTCGTCGACCAGGCCGGGATGCAGGCTGAGCTGGCGCAGCAGCGTGATCGAGCGCAGGATCGTGAAGCGATTGCGGGCGAAGTCGTCGATCAGCCCGAGGATCTTCTGGCGCTCGCGCTGCAGGTGGGTGTCGTAGATCTTGCGATGACGCGGATGCAAGTCCACGTCGAGCGTCTGCTCCTGCTTGGCGGGCAGGTCGGCGGCGACGAGCTCCTTCGTGCGGCGCTTGACGAGCGGCTTGATCCTGCGCCGCAGGCGCGCGAGCTGCTCGGCGTCGCCGCCGCGCTCGATCGGCCGCGCGTACTGCTCGGCGAAGCGCTTCGGATCGGGGAACAGCCCCGGCGCGGTGATCGACAGCAGCGACCACAGCTCCATGAGGTTGTTCTCCATCGGCGTACCGGTGATCGCGAGCTTGAACGGCGCGGCCAGCTCGCGGACGCAACGGTACGTCTTGGCCTGATGGTTCTTGACGAACTGCGCCTCGTCGAGGAGCAGGCCGGCCCAGGACACCGAGCGGTACGCGTCGGCCTCGAGTCGAAACAGCGTGTACGTCGTGACCACGACGTCGGCCGCCGCGACGACCTCGTCGATCCCGCGGCCCGACTTCGCCAGCGTGTCGGTGATCGCATGCACGCCGAGCCCCGGGGCGAAGCGAGCCGCCTCGTGCACCCAGTTGGACACGACGCTCGTCGGCGCGACCACGAGGAACGGTCCGACCTGCGGATCGCGTTCGCGCGCATGACAGATCAGCGCCAGTGCCTGCAGCGTCTTGCCGAGGCCCATGTCGTCCGCGAGGATGCCGCCGAGCTCGAGCTCCCACAGCGACGCGAGCCAGGCGAACCCGTCGCGCTGGTAGGAGCGCAGCGTCGCCGTCAGCGTCGCGGGCGGGTCATGCTCGGTGAGCGTGTCGAGCGCGAGCAGCCCGCCGACCTGGCGCTGCCATGCCTGTGCCTGCCCCGTCACGACGCCGAGCGCGGCCAGCTCGGCCCACAGCCCGGCCTGGTAGCGGCTGATGCGCAACCCCGCCGACGGCGAGTCCGCCAGCGCGCGCGCCTCCTCGATGAGCTGGCGCAGCGATTGCAGCTGCGGTGCGAGCAGCGAGAAATGCGCGCCGTCCTCCAGCAGCACGTGCGACTCGCCCTGCGCGAGCGCCGAGAAGACCTCGGCGAACGGCAGCTCGTGCCCGCCGGCACTGATGGTCACGCCGAGGTCGAACCAGTCGCGCTCCCCGGCGATCTCGACCGTCGACACCCCGATCTCCAGCAGGTCGCCGATGTCGCGGTAGTCCGCCGGCTCGCCGACGACCTCGACGGCGAAGTCCGCGCGCTGCGACAGCAGCGGCAGGTCGTCCGTCGTGAAGCGCATGCTGTCGAGGCCGGCGAGCGAGACGGCCTCCCTGCCGGCAGGGCGTCCGCCGGCGTCGAGCAGGCCGAAGCGCCGCAGGCTCGTCGCGTCGAGCGCGGCATCGGCGAGGATCGCGCGCTCCGCGGGCAGATCGCGAAACCCGGGAGCGCCCGCGTCGGCCTCGAGCGGGGCGCGCCGCTCGCTCTCGCCGACCCGATAGCGCCACTCCCACCCGACGTCGATGACATGACCGGCGCCGTGCGTAGCGCGCAACACGAGCGACGGCACTGAGATCTCCGGCGGCGCGAACGACCCGTCCGACGAGATCACCACGGCGACGCTGCGCAGCGCGGGGCACAGCTCCTGCGCGAAGCGCTCGAGCTCGCTCGCGGGGATCTCCAGCCGCGCACGGTCGAGGAACATCCGCCGCAGCTGCGGCGCGGCCGGCTTGGCGAGCCGCACGAGCCGCAGTCGCCGGCCCTCGAGGCCGACCTCGGCTGCGGGGGCGTCGGTGCGCTCGGCGCACACGATCCCGTGTCCGCTGGAGCCGAGGAACAGCATCGGTTCGAGGCCGTCCACGCGCTCCCCGTCGACGTGCAGCACCGCGGCCACGAGCGAACCCTCGTCGTCGCGGCGGGTGACGTCGATGTGAAGCTCGCCTCGCTCGTGGCAGCGCACCTCGCCGAGCGCCGGGCGCGCGTGGACCAACGTCAACCCGACCCGTGCCGCCTCGTCGAGCAGCGACCACAGCTGCGGGCTGTCGCAGGCGCCGAGATCGAGCGTCCGGTCGCCGCCGGCGCTGTAGTGGTAGCCGTACGAGGACCGTGCCTCGCGCGCGCGCTGGACGGCGTACAGCTCACGGACGAGCGCGAGGTGCTCGGGGCGGTACTCGGCGCTGTGGACATGCCACGAGTCCAGGCCGCTCCACGCCAGCGCGCCGTTGATCCAGCCGCCGCGCGCGCCGGTGCGCATGAGCCGCGCCAGCAGCCGGGGCGCGCCGCGATCCGCGGGGCCGCCCGGGTGTAACGCCAGCTCGATCGCGAGCGGGTGGTCGGCCGCGTAGCGGATCGGGGCGTCGATCAGCGCGCGCAGCGGCGTCTCCCATGCCGGCGGCGGCTGCGGCTGGGGTTCGACCGCGGCGAGTCGCGCCGGCGCCTGTGCGCGCCGCGGCCGATCCGCGCGCTGCTTGCCGCGCGCGGCGATCACGATCGCCGCGACGTGCTTGCAGTTGTAGCCGATCGGGCACGTGCATTCGCCGTCGTCGAACTCGAGCGCGCCGCCGTGGCCGCTGGCGAAGAACGCGGCGGTCTTGTACATCGCGCCATGACCGACGACCGAGCCGGTCAGCGTCTCGGCAGCGCGGTCCCACTTGATCGCCAGCACCCGCCCGCCGCGGGCATAGCTGCCCGCGCGCTTGAACGACTGCGCTCCCACGACCGCCTCGACCTCGTCCAGCTCGACGTCGCTCAACTCGCTGATCGCAACCTGCATGAGACGAAGGTAGCCGGCGTCGCGGACGACCGATCGCGGGTAGAGCGCTCCTCCGCGGGGCGGGGGTCAGGTATCGCCCGAGACCAGCGAGTCGAAGGCGCGCCTCAGCGGCCACAGCGCGGCGTTCGACCGCACGAACGGGCCGCCCGCAAGACTCTCCAGCGCCGACGCGGTCGCGCGCGTCTCGTCGAGCCTGTAGTAGTCGCCGTGCTCGATCTCGTCGGCCGCCGTGTACCAGACCTTGTGGGCCGATCCCATGTACCTGCTGACCGGGGTGCGGTCGCCGGCGGTGGCGGCGGCGCTGCCGGCGGTGACCGTGTCGTCGGCGGCGGAGCCCATCGTCAGCCAGTCCGTGCCGTCGCGGGCCTGTGGGTTCCAGGCGTTGCGCTGCAGGTACCTCAGCAGCTTCGAGCCGGCGGTCATCTCGCTGACCTCGGCGGAGATGTCCTGCGGGACGAGGCCGCGCAGGCCTCCGTGCGGGGCCCCCATCGTGACGACGTCCTCGACGAGCAGGTAGGGCGGGAAGTCGAACTCGTGGCGCTGGGTGGCCGCGACCGCATAGCGGATGATCAGGCCGCCCATCGAGTGGGCGATGACGTCGACGCGCCGGCCTCGCCGCGAGTACGTGTCGTAGATGTTCCAGGCGAGGTGGTAGGCGAGATGCGCGATCGGGGCGTCGCTGGTGTGCGACCCGCGCTTGTGGGCGCCGCGCGGCACCCGTCGGTGGCGCTTCGCCGGGCTGCCGCTCAGCGAGATGTTCGTGTTGCAGTGCCTGTCGCGGTGGTAGAAGGCGACGGTCTTGAACGCGCCCGTGCTGCCCCAGGCCCGGAAGGCTTCGCGCAGGGGCTGCCACTGCGCACAGTCCGTCCCCGACCCACCCGCGTGGCCGTGGACGAGGTAGATCGGCTTGTCGATCGTGTCGGTGCGCGCGGCTGCGCTCGACGCGACCGACGCGGCGAAGACGAGCAGCAGGCTCGACAGCGTGATGACCTGGCGCAGACGCATCGTCGGGCCCTTCGACGACGAACGTCCGGGGCCCCCCGGGAGCCTACGAGACCGAGGTGCTCGCCTGCGTCTGGGCGCCGGTCGCGGGGTTGCGCACGACCGCCGTGTAGGTGCCGAGCGGGGTCGCGCTGCCGGTGGGCTCGAAGCTGTAGGTGCCCGAACCGGAGGAATCCGTGTTGATCGAGTAGCGCTCGAGGACACCGTCGGGGCGCGTCAACTCGACCGACAGCGTCGTGTTCGGGGCGAAGCCGGAGGCCGACAGCGTGTAGCTGTCGCCCGGATGCCCGGCGAGCGGTGAGAACGACGCCGACGGATTCTCGCTCGGTGCCGTCGGTGGCGGCGGGGGCGGCGGCTGAGGTGCATCCGGGGGCGGCGGCGGCGGCGTCGTGACGGTCGGCGGGGCCTGCCGATCGAGGTACGGACCGTCGTCGGCGCCGTCCGTCCCGGCGGGGCGCCTGAAGATCGCGTCGCTCACCGGGTCGTAGATCCGGAAGTTCTGGATGATCGTCGTCGAGCTGTTGATGATCGTGATGTGGCCGGGCTCGAATCCGTCCCACGGCGTCCCGAGGTAGCGCGGCTGCGTCAGCTGCACCGCCTCCGTGAGCGGGTTGCCGCAATAGCACTTCACCCGCGGCAGGCCGTAGCGGTCGACGAGCACCGCCGTGCCGGCCTGCAGCAACGCCGGGATCGGGTTGGCGACGCCGCCCACGAAGCCGTGGTTGGTGACGCGCGTGTCGGTGCGCAGCACGACCGCCGTCAGCCTCGAGACGTAGTTGCGGATCTCGGTCGGGCGGATGGCGAGCGCGCCTGCCCACGCGGCGGCCTTCGCCGGGGTGGCCTCCAGGTAGTCGACGAGGCGCGCCGAGTCGCAGGTCGAGGTGTTGCGCGTGCCGCCGTACAGCCCCGGCAGGTTGCCGGTGTACGTCGCCGGGCCGGCGCTGGCCGCGGCCTTCGGCGGCTTGATCTTCTTGCGATCCTTGCCCACCGGCGGGGTGAACGGGTTCGCGGTGCGCGACGACACCGGCTCGAGGCTCACCTCGCTGGGGCCGGCGACGCCCCTGTCGGCGACCCTCTTGGGCGAGGAGGACGAGCCGCACGCGGCGAGCGCGAGCACGGCGACGAGCACGAGCCCCGCCGCCCCGAACCGCAGCGCCGTCGCAAGCGGGCGCAGGACGTGTCGACACGGGGTTGCGAGACGCACCGGCCGACAGTATCCGGCGACAACCCCGATGGGGGAAAACGTCGGAGACGCGGCAAACGGTGCCGTTGCGGCTCGGGCGTAGACTCGGCCAGCATGTCCGCAGGCGCCGTGCTGCTCGTCGACGACGACGCCCCGATCCGCCGGATGCTCGAGCGCACGCTGAGCGCGGAGGGCTACGACGTCTGTGCCGTGGCGGACGGCGGGCTCGCGCTCGCACAGGTCGAGCGGTCGCTGCCGGAGGTCATCGTGCTCGACGTCGCGATGCCGGGGATGGACGGGCTCGCCGTCACGCGCCGTCTGCGCGCGAAGGGGCTCGTCGTACCGATCCTGCTGTTGACCGCGCGCGACGCGCTGTCCGAGCGGGTCGCCGGCCTCGACGCGGGCGCCGACGACTACCTCGTCAAGCCGTTCGAGGTCGACGAGCTGACGGCGCGGATCCGGGCGCTGCTGCGCCGCAACCAGCCGGCCGACGGCACGCACGTGCTCGCGTTCGCCGACCTCACGCTCGACCCCGAGACCGCGATCGCGCATCGCGCCGGGCGCGAGCTGAGCCTCACGCGACGCGAGGCCGAGCTGCTGGAACTGCTCATGCGCAACGCCCGTACCGTCGTCAGCCGCGAGCTCGCGCTCGACGACGTCTGGGGCGGCGGGAGCGAGGCCGGCGCGAACGTCGTCGATCGCTACGTCGCCTATCTGCGGCGCAAGCTCGGCGACCCGCCGCTGATCCACACGGTGCGCGGGGTCGGCTTCCGGCTCGACGGCTGACCGTGCGCGCGGCCGTCAACCTGCGCGCCCGCGTCGCGGCAGCCGCCGCGATCGCGATCGTCGTCGCCGTCGCGCTGCTCGGGGTCACGGTCTCCGCGCTGCTGGGCTCGCAGCTCACCGACGCCCTCGACCGCTCATTGCGCGCCCGTGCCGTCGAGGTCGCGCGGCTGGCGGTGTCGACGCCGGACCTGCTCACCGAGCCGGGCGCCCTCGAAGGACGCATCACCGGCGGCGCGCTGTTCGTGCAGGTCGTCGACCGTCGCGGGCGGATCGTCGCGCGCTCCGGCGGGCTCGGCGGGCGCGTGCTGCCGGACAACGCCGCGCTGCGCCGCGCCCTGGCCTCGGCACGGAGCGCGGGGTTCACGGATGGCTCGCTCGGCGACGCGCCGATCCGCATCTACGCGGCTCCGCTCGGCGAGCTGGGATCGGGCGCCGCGGCCGGCGGGGCGGTGGTGGTCGCCGGCACGACGGGCGACATCGACGACACGCTCGCCGCGACGCGCCGCATCATCCTCGGCTGCGCGCTCGCCGCCGCCGCCCTCGCGGCCCTGCTCGCGACGCTGCTCACACGCCGGGCGCTCGCGCCCGTGCGAAGGCTGTCGTCGGGCGCCCGCGCGATCGAGCGCAGCGGGGACGCGTCCGAGCGCCTTCCGGCCCCGGCCTCCGACGACGAGGTCGGCGAGCTCGCGGCCACCCTCAACGCGATGCTCGCGTCGCTCGAACGCTCGCGCGCGGCCGAGCAGCGCTTCGTCGCCGACGCGTCGCACGAGCTGCGCACCCCGCTCACCGCGCTGCGCGGCAACGCCGCCTACGTGGCGCGCCACGGGGCCTCACCGGAGGTGCTCGCCGACATCGAGTCCGACGCCGCACGCCTCAGCGCGCTGCTCGACGACCTGCTCGCGCTCGCGCGCGAGGATGCCGCCACGCCGATGGCCGGGGAGCCGGTCTCGCTGGTGGACGTCGCGCGCGCGGCGACCGCGGCCGACGCGAGCGCTCGCGTCGTGGTCGAGCCCGGCGAGGACGACATGGTCGTCCGCGGCGAGCGGCTCGCGCTCGAGCGGGCCGTATCGAACCTCGTCCGCAACGCCCGCGAGCACGGGCCCGACGCGGGCGCGATCGTGGTCTCGGTGCGCCGCGAAGGCGACCGGGTGCGGATCGGCGTCTCGGACGAAGGACCCGGCCTGACGCCCGAACTGGCCGAGCACGCCTTCGAGCGCTTCTGGCGCGGGCCGGACGCGGGCAGCGGCGGCTCCGGCCTCGGCCTCGCGATCGTGCGCGCGATCGCCGAGCGCCACGGCGGCGGCGCGAGCATCGATGGCTCGACGGTCATCATCGACCTGCCCGCCCTCAGAGATCTCTCAAGGTCCCGGCGTACAACATCCTCATGAGACGACTTCGCACCACCTCCACAGCGCGGCTGCTCGCGATCGTCGGCTGCGTCGGCGTCCTCGCCGCGACCGCCGCGATCGCCCAGGGCGCGCTGACCGGCTCCGGCCCCGTGCCCGCCCCGAAGGCCCTCGCCCAGGCGATCAAGAGCGCGCTGGGCGCGCCCGCTCCCGAGGGCGTCACCGCCCGCATCCACTTCACGAACAACCTGCTGCCGTCCGGCTCGCTGCCGGGCACCTCGTCCGCGCTGACCTCCGGCGCCGACGGCCGTCTGTGGCTGACGAAGGAGGGCAAGCTGCGCCTCGAGCTGCAGTCGCAGTCCGGTGACGCGCAGCTCACCTCCGACGGCAAGCAGATCACGCTCTTCGACGCCTCGTCGAACACGCTCTACCGCGCGACGCTGCCCGAGGAGCCCGCCGACGCCGCGAAGACGTCCGGGCAGGCGCACGAGAACCCGACGATCGCGAAGATCCAGGACGCGCTGAACCGGCTCGCGAAGTTCTGGACCGTGTCCGGCGCGGAGCCGACGTCGACCGCCGGCCAGCCGACATACACCGTGAAGATCGCGCCGAAGGACGACGGCGGGCTGCTCGGCGCCGCGAAGGTCGCATGGGACGCCGTCACCGGCGTGCCGCTGCGCGCCGCGGTCTACGCCCAGGGCCAGTCCAGCCCGGTGCTCGAGCTCGCCGCGACCGACATCTCCTACGGCAAGGTCGCCGACGCCGACGTCACGACGACCGCGCCCAAGGGCGCCAAGGTCGTCGACCTGAGCCCGTCGAAGGCGGATACGCAGGCCGCCGGCAAGGCGCACGATCGCTCGCACGGCGAGGTCAGCGGCGTCGACGCCGTCGCCAAGCAGCTCGACTTCGAGCTCGCCGCCCCCGACAAGCTCGCCGGGCTGCCGCGCCAGGACGCCTACCTCGTCGACGTCGACAAGCACAAGGGCGCGGTCGTGACCTACGGCAAGGGCCTCGGCGCGATCGTCGTCTTCCAGCACAAGACCGACACGAGCAAGGCCGCCGACACGGGCAAGGGCGGCCGCGACCGCAACCCGCTGCCGCAGATCAACATCGACGGCACGACCGGCACCGAGATCCCGACGGCGCTCGGCACGATCGTGACGTTCGAACGCGGTGGCGTCTCCTACGTCGTCGCCGGATCCGTGCCCCCGCTGGCGGCCGAGAACGCGGCGCGGGGCCTGAAGTGAGCCGCGACGCGGACCCGGACGCACCCCCCGTCCGGGCCCGCGGGCTCGTCAAGCGCTACGGCCGCATCACGGCCGTCGACCACGTCGACCTGACGGTCAGCCGCGGCGACGTCTACGGCTACCTCGGGCCCAACGGCGCGGGCAAGACGACGTCGCTGCGGATGCTGCTCGGGCTCATCCGGCCCGACGAGGGCTCCGCGGCGCTGTTCGGCCGCGACCCGCTCGTCGACGGGGTGCGCGCGCTGCGCGGCGTCGCGGGCTTCGTCGAGGCGCCGCGCTTCTACCCGTACCTCACGGGCGCCAAGAACCTCGAGCTCGTCGCGGCGCTGGACGGCGACGGGGCCGAGGGCCGGATCGGAGAGGCGCTCGACACCGTCGACCTCACCGATCGCGCCCGCGACAAGGTCGGCGGCTACTCGCACGGCATGCGCCAGCGGCTCGGCATCGCCGGCGCGCTGCTGCGTGAGCCGCGCCTGCTGCTGCTCGACGAGCCGGCGACCGGCCTGGATCCCGCGGGCATGCGCGACATGCGCCGGCTCGTGCGCCGGCTCGCCGACGAGGGCATGACCGTGCTGCTGTCGTCGCACCTCATGGGCGAGGTCGAGGAGCTGTGCGACCGCGTCGCGATCATCAACAACGGGCGGATGCACTACGAGGGCTCGCTGCACGAGCTCATCGAGACGACCGCCGGGCGCTACGAGCTGCGCACGACCGACGACGCGCACGCCCACGAGATCGCGCTGACGCACCCGGGGGTCAGCGCGCTGACCGTGACGGCGGCCGCGGGCCTCGCGTTCAACGCCGACGCGCGGACCGTGCCGGAGCTGTCGCTGGCGCTCGCGCAGGCGGGGATCGGGATCGGCGCGCTCGTGCCGCGCACGGCGACGCTCGAGGAGCTGTTCTTCCGCATGACGGAGGGCGGCGAGGCGGCCGTCGAACCGCCGGTGCCAGCCGAACGCGAGCTCGACGAGGCGCGCACGTGAGCGCCGCGGCGGCCAGCGCGCCGCGCGTGGGCCGGGCCGGCCGTGCCGGTCGCAGCCCCGGGGTGGCAACGGTCTACCGCTGGGAGCTGCGCAAGCTGCGCGCGCAGCGGCGCACGTACCTCGGCCTCGGCGCCGCGGCGATCGTCCCGCTGATCTTCATCGTCGCGCTGCTGTCGACGAGCGGCGGCGGGCCGGAGGACGTGCCGTTCGGCCGCTACGTCCGCGAGACCGGCCTCGCGATCCCGCTCGTCGGGCTGCTGTTCAGCTCGGTCTGGCTGTTTCCGCTCATCACGGCGCTCGTCGCCGGTGACATCGTCGCCTCCGAGGACAACCACGGGACGCTGAAGACGATCCTCACGCGCTCGACCGAGCGCTGGCAGATCTTCGCCGGCAAGCTGCTCGCGGCGCTGAGCTACGCGTTCGTCGCGCTCGTCGTGTTCGTGTCGGTGGGGCTCGTGATCGGTGGGCTGATCTGGGGCTTCGACCCGCTGACGACGCTGTCGGGCACGCAGGTCGGCGCCGGTCGCGGCACGCTGCTCATCGCGGGTGCGTCGCTGGCCTACTTCGTCCCGATGATCGCGATCGCCGGCATCGCGATCCTGCTGTCGACGGTGACCCACAACTCCGCCGGCGCGATCGTCGGCACGCTGATCGCGTCGTTCGTCATGCAGCTGCTGGCCGTCATCCAGGCGTTGGCGCCGATCAAGCCGTACCTGCTCAGCACGCAGTTCGACGCCTGGCAGGGCCTGCTGCGCGAGCCCGCCGACTGGGCGCCGATCGTGCGCGCGGCGTGGGTGTCCGCGCTGTACGCGATCCCGACGATGGGCTGGGCGTTCGCGTCGTTCGTGCGCCGCGACGTCGCCGGCGGCTGAGCGCAACCGCCGTCGCCGCGGCAACCCGCCGGCGATCCGGCAACGGGTTCGACACGTATCAGTGGTCAGTGAGGCCACAATTCGAATTTAGAGCTGACTAAACTTCCCAATGGTGTCGCTGCTCGCCGACAGACCCACGGAAGCCGAGGCCCCGGCGAAGGCCGTCCCGCCGACGCTGGCCGGCGAGTCCGCGCTCGAGCAGATCGAGCGGCGCGGCCCCTGGCGCGGGCGCCTCGCGATCCTCGGGCCCGCCTTCGTCGCGTCGATCGCGTACGTCGATCCGGGCAACTTCGCGACGAACATCGCGGGCGGCGCGAAGTACGGCTACCTGCTGCTGTGGGTGATCGTCGCCGCCAACCTCATGGCGATGCTGATCCAGAACCTGTCGGCGAAGGTCGGCATCGCGACGGGCCGCAGCCTGCCCGAGCTGTGCCGCGAGCACCTCCCGCGGCCCGCCGCGTGGGGGCTGTGGGTCCAGGCGGAGCTCATCGCGATGGCGACCGACCTGGCGGAGTTCGTCGGCGCGGCGATCGCGCTGAACCTCCTGTTCGGGATCGCGCTGCTGCCCGCCGGCCTCATCACGGCCGTCGCCGCGTTCGCCGTGCTCGCGCTGCAGAGCAAGGGCTACCGGCGCTTCGAGCAGGTCATCGTCGGGCTGCTCGCGGTGATCGTGGGCGGCTTTCTCTACGAGACGCTGTCGATCGGCGCCGACGCCGGCGGCGTCGCCGGCGGCCTCATCCCCGGCTTCGCCGGCACGGACTCGATCCTGCTCGCGACGGCGATCCTGGGCGCGACCGTCATGCCGCACGTCATCTACCTGCACTCCGCGCTGACGCAGAATCGGATCACGCCGCGCGACGACGGCGAGCGGCGGCGTCTGCTGCGCTTCCAGCGCGTCGACGTCACGATCGCGATGGGCCTCGCGGGGCTCGTGAACATCGCGATGCTGGTCGTCGCCGCGCAGCTGTTCCACAGCGCCGGGCTGACCGGCGTCGACACGATCGAGGGCGCGCATGCCGGCTTCGAGCGGCTCGTCGGCGGGGGCGCCGCGCTCGCGTTCGCGCTGGCGCTGCTGGCCTCGGGGCTCGCGAGCTCGAGCGTCGGGACCTACGCGGGGCAGGTCGTCATGCAGGGCTTCATCGCCCGCGCCGTGCCCCTCGTGCTGCGCCGCGCCGTCACGATGGCGCCCGCGCTCGTCGTGCTCGCGATCGGCGTCGACCCCACCCGCGCGCTCGTGCTGTCGCAGGTCGTGCTGTCGTTCGGGATCCCGTTCGCGCTCGTGCCGCTCGTCTGGCTGACCGCGCGCCGAGACGTCATGGGCGCGCTTGTCAACCGCCGCCTGACGACGGTCGTCGCCGGGTCCGTCGCATTCCTCATCAGCGCGCTCAACGTCTTCCTGGTGGCCCAGACCTTCGTGGGCTGACGGCGCCCGGGGCTCAGATCGCCGGCGTGCGCTCCAGGTCGCCGAGGAGATCGCGGGTCTCCTCGAGGCGACCGGTCAGGATCTGCTTGGCGGTCTCCAGCAGATGGAAGATGCGCGGGTCCTTGACGCTGTAGAAGACGCTCGTGCCCGCGCGGCGGCTGTGCAGCAGGCCCTGACGGCGCATCGCCGTGAGGTGCTGCGAGGTGCCGCTGGAGTCCAGTCCGAGCGCCGCCTGCAGCTCACCGACGTTGCGCTCGCCGTCGCGCAGCAGCTCGAGGATCCGCACGCGCGCCGGGTGCCCGAGGAGGCGGAAGAACTCGGCCTTCAAGCGATAGATCGGCTCCACGTCGGCGCGTGGACGACCGGGGGAATCGGGGCTCATCGGCACCACACCGTACCACAAGCCGTCGAACCTTAGATGTTTATAAGATAGACAACCTTGTTAGTTCGTGAGCGACTCATCGGCCTGCTACCACAGCGCGGGGACTGGTCGGCGGTGAAGCGCTCGCCGGGCCGCGACCTGCTCGCCGGCCTCACCGTCGCGGTCGTCGCGCTCCCGCTGGCGCTCGCGTTCGGCGTCACCGCCGGGCTCGGTGCGCAGGCCGGTCTCGTGACGGCGGTCATCGCCGGCGCCGTCGCCGCGGTGTTCGGCGGCTCGAACCTCCAGGTCTCCGGACCGACCGGCGCGATGACCGTCGTGCTCGTGCCCGTCGTCCACGAGTTCGGCGCGCAGGGAGTCTTCATGGTCGGGGCGATGGCCGGGGTCGTGCTGATCGCGCTCGCCGCGGCGCGCCTGGGCCGCTACGTCCGGTACCTGCCGCTGCCCGTGCTCGAGGGCTTCACGGCGGGGATCGCCGTCGTCATCGCGCTGCAGCAGGTGCCGGCGATGCTCGGCGTCAGCCATGCCGAGGGCGACAAGGTCTGGCAGGTCGCGCTGGACGCCGTCGGCACGTTCGCTTCCGATCCCCATCTCGCCGCGCCGCTGCTCGCGCTCGGCGTCGCCGCCACGATGCTCGCCGGTGCGCGGCGCTGGCCCGGCATCCCGTTCTCGCTGGTCGGCATCGCCGTCGCCACGATCGCGGCGCAGCTGCTGCCGATCGACGTCGCGCTGCTCGGCGCGCTGCCGTCGTCGATCCCCGCCCCGTCGCTGGGCTTCGTCGACCTCGGCGCGGCGAGCGCGCTGCTGCCCGCGGCGCTCGCGGTCGCCGCCCTCGCCGCGCTCGAGAGCCTGCTGTCGGCGACCGTCGCCGACGGGATGAGCGTCGACGAGCACCACGACCCGGACCGTGAGCTGTTCGGCCAGGGCCTCGCGAACCTCGCGTCGCCGATGTTCGGCGGGATGCCGGCTACGGCGGCGATCGCTCGCACCGCCGTCAACGTCCGCGCCGGCGCCGTCTCGAAGCTCGCGGCGCTCACGCATGCGCTCGCGCTCGCATGCATCCTCTACACGGCCGGCTCGGTCGTGTCGCTGATCCCGCTCGCGGCGCTCGCCGGGGTCCTGCTCGCCACGACCGTGCGGATGGTCGACCCGATCGCGCTGCGTGCGCTGGCGCGCTCGACGCGCTCGGACGCCGCCGTCCTGGGCGTGACGCTGCTCGTCACCGTGGCCGTCGATCTCGTGACCGCCGTCGCGGTCGGCGTCGGCGTCGCGATCGTCCTCGCGCTGCGCACCATCGCCCGCAGCACGACGTTCGAGCAGATCCCGCTCGAGCGCCATCCCGATCACTCCGCCGAGGAGCACCAGCTGCTCAGCGAGCACATCGTCGCGTTCCGTCCCGAGGGCCCGCTGTTCTTCGCCGCCGCGAACCGCTTCCTCACCGATCTCACCGACGTCACGCACGTCGAGGTGCTGATCCTGCGCATGTCGCGCATCTCGACGATGGATGCCACCGGCGCCCACATCCTCGACGACGCCATCGAGCATCTGGAGCGGCGCGGCATCACCGTGCTCATGTCGGGCATCGCCGACACGCACCGCAACCTGCTCACGACGCTCGACATCGCGCAGAACGTCCGCCGCCAGGGGCGCGTCTTCCCGGATACCCCGACGGCGATCGCCTACGCGCGCCGGCTGCTCGAGGAGCGCCGTCACGGCGCCGCCGCCCAGGGCTCCCTGGTGCCGCGCGGCGCGTGACCCGGCACGGCGGCGCGGCGAGCCGGACGGCGCCGCTCAACCGGCGCGGCGCAGGCGCGGGTTGGGCCGCTCCTCGCGGCCGACCTTCGCGCACGGCCTGCCGTCGACGCGGACGACGTCGGCCGTGAAGTTGTTCTCGCCCTGTAGCAGCGACGCGCCGACGCCGTAGGCGTCGACCGGCGCGCCGGCCTCCTCGAAGGCGTCGATCTTGGCGGCGTCGAAGCCGCCCGAGGCGACGATCCGGATCGCTTCGTGGCCGGCGTCGTCGAGCCCGTCGCGGACGCGGCGCGCGAGCTCGATGCTGACGCCGCGCGGGGCGTCGTCGCCAAGATCGGCGAGGCCGCGGTCGACGATCGACTCCGACGTGTCCAGGCGCACGCCCCAGAGGTCACCGTCGAGCGCGTCGGCGACGGCGATCGCGGTCGCGAGCGAGTCGTTGTCGAAGTCGACGAGCACCGTGACGTTCATCTCGCGGGCGTAGCGCCCCGCGAACCCGCGCGCCGCCGCGACGGTGTCGCCGGCGTAGGCGGCGATGAGCGCGTGCGGCACGGTCCCGATGCCGCGCCCGCCCCACCACGACGCCTGTGCGTCCGTCGAGACGCCGATCGCGCCCGCGACGTGGGCGGCCCAGCCGTCGCCGGTCTGCACGAGCCAGTGGTCGTGGCGCGCCGGGAAGAACAGGATCTGCTTGCCGCGCGCCGCATCGACGACCGCGCGCACGTTGCGCATGACGAGCGAGCGCCGCGACAGCGATCCGAGGTAGACCGTCTCGAGGTGCGCGAACAGCGAGTAGTCGCCCTCGATCGTCAGCACTGTCTCGTGCGGCGCGATCTCGTCGCCCTCGTTCAGCGCGTGCACGACGAGCCGATCCCATGCCGGCGACCACTCGCCGCCCGGCAGCGCGCGGCCGGAGCCGAGCTCGAGCACCGCAAGCGCCTCGTCGATCCCGCCGAGCACGGAGTCGTGCTTCTGGAAGACCTGCACGAGCACCCGCGGATGGCGATCCTCGGCCTCGAGCAGCTCCTTGGCGAGGTTGAAGTACGCGTCGGTGTAGTAGCCGGCGCGCAGCCGGCCGACCGGCAGGTTGAACGTCGCCGGTGGCAGGCGCGGGCGGGGATCGGTCACGGGCGACAGCCTGCCAGGTCCGGTCGCCGGCGCCCGCCGGCCGCCGGACGAGCGGGTGGCGCGTGGCTCACGCCTCGACCCCTACTCCGACGCGGCGAAGACCTGGACCTTCTGGCGGAAGAACGTCCGGTGGCCGCGGCTGAACCACAGCATCAGCACGACGCCGAGCGCCATGAAGCCGATGCCGATGACGAGCGGCGGGCCGAGGCCGAACCACGAGTCGCCGGACTCCGAGTTCGCGGGCTTGGAGAGGTCGACGATCGACTTCGCGAGCACCCACGTGAGGATCACCCCGCCGAGCGCGGGCGCGACGACGGCGAACAGCATCCCCTTGAGCGACTTGAGCCCCTCGCGGCGGTAGTACAGCGCGCACGCGAAGCCGGTGATGGCGTAGTAGAAGGCGATCATCAGCCCGAGCGCGGCGATCGAGTCGAAGAGGATGTTCTCGCTGACAAGGGTCATCCCCGCGTACCAGACGATCGAGACGGCGCCGAAGAGGATCGTCGCGACGTGTGGCGTCTGGTAGCGCTCGTGCACGACGCCGAGGCGCTCGGGCAGGGCGTCCGTCCGCGCCATCGACAGGACGGTGCGCGCCGTCGGCAGGATCGTCGTCTGCGTCGAGGCCGCGGCGGACGTCAGCACGGCGATGATGAGCAGCTTGCCGAACGTCCCGCCGAGGACCGCGTCGCCGAGGATCCCGAGCGCGTCGTCCTGGTCGGCGAGGGCCCTCGTGCCGGCGAAGGCCACCGCGGCGACCGTGACGAGCAGGTAGATCCCGACGAGCATGACCGTCGAGACGACCGCCGACCTGCCCGGCGCCTCCGTCGGGTCCTCGGTCTCCTCGTTGACGGACACCGCGCTGTCCCAGCCCCAGTAGATGAAGATCGCCAGCAGCACGCCGCTCGTCAACGCCGCCGTCCCGCCGTCGATCGCGAACGGCGAGAACCACGACAGCTGCGGATGCACGGATGCCGCGGTTCCGTCGCCGGTGTAGACGCGCACGAGCGCGACGAGCGCGAACACCCCGAGCGTCAGGACCTCCGCCCCGAGCAGGTACCACTGCGTACGCGCGGAGAGCTCGATCCCGATGACCGTGATCGCGGTCATGACGACGATCCACAGGACCCCGACCGCGGTGACGGCGAGCGTCGAGCTCGCGGCCGCATCCCAGCCGAACAGCGTGAACGAGTACAGCCCCGCGATCTGCGCGAGGTTCGCCATGACCACGACGTCCGCGACGATGATCGCCCAGCCGCCGAGCCAGCCCGCCCACGGGCCCATCGCCTTGGACACCCACGCGAACGTCGTGCCGCAGTCGGGGTCCGTGCGGTTCATGTAGAGGTACGCGCTCGCGATGCAGAGCATCGGGATGAACGCGACCCACAGCACCGCCGGCGACTGGAAGCCGACGGCGGTGACGATGAGGCCGAGCGTCGCGGCCAGGCTGTAGCCCGGCGCGGTCGAGGCGACGCCGATGACGACGCTCGAGATGAAGCTGATCGCGCCCTTGCGCAACCCCTTGTCGGCGACGCCGGCCTCGGGCGGCGGTGCGATGAGGTCCCCCGGACTGACGACGGCCATGCCCTTCCTCCTTGTCGAGCGGTCGTGCCGGCCGACGCTACGCGCCATCCGGACCCCTCGCAAGGGTCGGGTAGCCGAATCACGGTGCATCGAACTGTCCACGATGGACAACGCGAGCGTCCAGGATGCCCTGTAAATCCGCTTGAGGCCATGGGAGTGGGGCGCTACCGTTGTCCGAAGCGGACAGCCGCATCGGCGCCGTCCCGTGCGCAAGAGAGGACTGACATGGCCACCGATCTGACCGAGCTGCGCCAGCCGGCGATCGACCCGGCGCGGCTGCAGGAGGTCGCCCGGCGACACCTGTGGATGCACTTCACGCGAATGGGCGCCTACGGCCCCGACGCGGAGATCCCGATCATCGCCCGCGGCGAGGGCTGCTACGTCTACGACGAGCACGGCAAGCGCTACCTCGACGGCCTGTCGGCGCTGTTCTGCGTCAACAGCGGCCACGGTCGCGAGGAGCTCGCCGACGCCGCCGCCGCGCAGATGCGCGAGCTCGCGTTCTTCACGACCTGGAGCTACGCGCACCCGCGCGCGATCGAGCTCGCCGCGAAGATCGCCTCGCTCACACCCGCGGGCCTGAACCGCGTGTTCTTCACCTCCGGCGGCTCGGAGGCCGTCGAGTCGGCGTGGAAGCTGACGCGCAACTACCACCGCATGCGCGGCGACGCCGGGCGCACGAAGATCATCGCCCGCGACCTCGCCTACCACGGCACGTCGCTCGGCGCGCTCGCCGCGACGGGCCTGCCGAGCCTCAAGGAGCAGTTCGCGCCCGTCACCCCGGGCGGCTGCCACGTGCCGAACACGAACACGTACCGCGCGCCCGGCGATCGCGACCCGCTGTGGATGGCCGACGCGATCGAGGAGCGGATCCTCGAGGAGGGGCCCGAGACGGTCGGAGCCGTCATCCTCGAGCCGGTCCAGAACGCCGGCGGCTGCTTCACGCCGCCCGACGGCTACTTCCAGCGCGTGCGCGAGATCTGCGACCGCCACGGCGTGCTGTTCATCTCCGACGAGGTCATCTGCTCGTGGGGCCGGCTCGGGCACATGTTCGGCTGCCAGCGCTTCGACTACGTCCCGGACATCATCACGACGGCGAAGGGGCTGACGTCCGCCTACCAGCCGATGGGCGCGATGATCGTCGCCGACCACGTCGCCGAGCCGTTCATGCAGGGCGACGCGTCGTTCGCGCACGGCTTCACGTTCGGCGGGCACCCGGTCGCCGCGGCGGTCGCGCTGGCGAACATCGAGATCATCGAGCGAGAGGACCTGTGCGGGCACGTGCGTGCGCACGAGGGCGAGTTCCGCGCCATGCTCGAGAGCCTGCGCGACATCGAGATCGTCGGCGACGTCCGCGGCGCCGGCTACTTCCAGGCGATCGAGCTCGTCAAGGATCGCGATACGAAGGAGAGCTTCGACGACGACGAGTCCGAGCAGCTGCTGCGGGGCTTTCTCTCCGGTGAGCTGTTCCGTCGCGGGCTCATCTGCCGCGCCGACGACCGCGGCGATCCGGTGATCCAGCTATCGCCACCACTGATCGCGGGGCCCGAGCAGTTCGAGGAGATCGAGGCGATCCTGCGCGCGGTGCTGACGGAGGCCGCCGCGCGCGTGCGGCACGGCTGATGCTGACGCTCGATCGACTGCTCGACGACGTAGGCCTGGAGCTCGCGACGGGGCAGGGCGCCGCTGCGACGGCGGTGCGCTGGGTGCACAGCACCGAGCTGATGGACCCGACACCGTGGCTGACCGGCGGCGAGCTCCTGCTGACGACCGGCATCCAGCTCGACACCGAGACGCGCCAGCGCGAGTACGTCGCGCGGCTCGTGCGCCACGGGATCGCCGGCGTCGGCTTCGGCGTCGGCTTCGCGCACGTGGCGATGCCGCCCGCGCTGCTGGCCGCCGCGCGCGAGCACGGGCTGGCGGTCTTCGAGGTCCCCTACGAGATGCCGTTCATCGCGATCACCGAGGCCGCGTTCGCGCAGCTCGCCAGCGAGCAGTACGCGGCGCTGCGGCGCAGCACGGAGATCCAGGAGCGGCTCGAGCGGCTCGTGCTCGAGGAGCGCGGGCTCGGCGAGGTGACGCGGATGGTCGCGGAGGCGATCGGCGGCAGCGCCACGGTGTTGAGCGGACGCAGCGAGACGATCGCGTCCAGCGGCCCGCTCGCGGCGGCGCAGCGCCAGGCGCTCGCCGCCGCGATCACGGCGGGCGGCGAGGTCGCTGCGCCCCTGGTGGGCCGCGCGCTCGTGCTGCCGGTCGTGGGCCGCGAGGGCGCCCCGGCCCAGGCCTGGCTGGCGGGTGTCTGCGGCGGCGCGATCGGCGACTTCGAGCGCCTGATCCTGCGGCAGGCGTGCACGGTCGTCGCGCTCGAGCTCATGCGCCTGCGGATCGCGCGCGATACCGAGCGCCGGCTCGCGGGCGACGTGCTGGCGGAGGCGCTGACCGGCCGCCTGCATCCCGAGGAGCTGGCCGCCCGGCTGCGGCCGTTCGGGCTCGGCGACGACGTCGCCGTGCTCGCGTTCACGACCGCCGACCCGGGCGCCGCCGAGCCGCTGCTGGACGCGGCGCTCGCGCGGTCCGACGTGCGCGCGCTCGTGGCGCTCCGCGGGTCGCTGCTGTGCGCGATCGTCGACGCCGGCACGCGCGACCCGGTCGAGCTCGCGCGGCACGTCCGCGGGGAATTGCTCGCGGAGGTCGGCGACGACGTGCGCGCCGCGGCGAGCCGAGCGGCGAGCGCGCAGGCCCTACGGCGCAGCTTCCACGAGGCGCGCTGCGCGCTGGAGGCGGTGCGCTTCGCAAACGGCGACGCGCCCGAGGTCGCCTCGCACGCCGACCTCGGCTCGTTTCACCTGCTGCTCGCGCTGCAGGACGACGAGGCGCTGCGCTCGTACTGCGACAGCGTGCTTTCCGGCGTCGCCGAGGGCGACCCGGACTACGCCGACGAGCTGCTGCGCTCACTCGACGCCTACCTCGAGCACAACGGCCACTGGGAGCGTGCGGCGGCGCAGGTCTTCTGCCACCGCCACACCCTGCGCTACCGGATCCGGCGCGTCGAGGAGCTCACGGGCCGCTCGCTGACGAGCCCCCGCGATCGGATCGAGTTCTGGCTCGCGCTGCGCGGGCGGGAGCTCATGCTGTGAGACGTCCTGTGTCAACCCTCCGTGTGGGTAGCGGATGTTGGCTTGCCGTCAAGCGCTTCGCGCTCGGCGCTGCGCGCCGCCCTGCGGGTGACGGCGGCGCCGGCCATCCGCTGTGTGGCTGTCAGGTCCAGGCGGGGCCTGGACCCGTTGGGAATCGTGACGGCGATGTGGTCTTGCAGGCCGCGGTGGCGGGCGGGGTCGTAGGCGGCATGGTCTTGCCAGCAGCGCCACAGGACGCGGATCCATGCGCGTCCGAGGGTGCGGATCGCGCGTTGGTGGTCGTGGCCGCGGGCGCGGGCTGTGGCGTAGCGGTCGGCGGCCCAGGGATGCCAGTGGCGGGTGGCGTCGGCGAGCGTGCAGGTGGCGTCGCGCAGGCGCTTGTCGCAGCCCCAGCGAAACGACGCGACCTTGCGTTTGCCCGATTCGACGGCGACGGGGCTCATGCCGGCATCGGCGGCGAGAGCCTGCGCGGTGGGATAGCGCGCACGGCAGTCGCCGATTTCGGCCAAGAGCGCGGCGGCGCAGACGACGCTCTTGGGATCGCGAAACAGCGACACGAAGATGTGGCCGTCGGGATGCGCGCGGAGTCGGTGTGCGATCTCGCTTGTCAGGTGGCTGATTTTCGTCACGATCGGTTTGAGCGCGGCGATGAGAGCAAGGACGATCGCTCGTCGAGCTTCCATCTCAGACTTGCCGGCGCGTCCCGCGGGTGCGCTGCGCAGCTTGGCCAGCAGCTCGGTGGGCTGCTTGCGTCCGCAGTAGCCGTGACGAGCGAGAAACGCCGCGAGTCGTTTCTCGCCCAGACTCTGCGCGTCGATCGGGCCGGGGTAGCGTGCCAGGAACGCCAGTGCGATCGGGCTGTCGACCGTGGCGAAGATCTGCGCGGCACCCGGCCAGAAGCGCTCGAGCTCGGCGCGCAACTGGTTGGCCAGGCCGACGCGGGTCTGCACGAGATCTTCGCGGGCACGGCTCAGGGCGCGCAGCGCCTTGGTGTCGTCGCTGTCGGCGACCAGGACCCGGAAGCGGTGATGGTCGGTGCGGGCGAGCTCGCAGAGCACGAACGCGTCGAAGCGATCGGACTTTCCGCCGCTGGTCCTGAAGCGCGCTCGGGCGGCATGTACCTGGTTGGGGTGAATCGCCATCACGCGCAGCCCGGCATCCAGCAGCCGCTCGACCAGCAGTCCGTCGGGTCGCTCGATCGCGACCAGCACGACGTTCAAGCGCACCAGCGTGCTGCACAGTGCGCTCAGGCCGCGCTCATCATGAACGTACGTCGCGGCCAGCACTTCCTCACCGGTGATGTCCTGGACGAGCACGTCGTGCTTCTCGCTGGCCCAATCCACTCCCGCGTACCTGTCTGCCACAGCTGCCTCCCTTCGATCGCTTGCGCTTCACAGCGCCCCGACCGGGAGGTACCGTTGCGGGTGCTCATTGACGGGCCCTCAACGGGGCTACGTCCTGTTGCCGCTTGCGGCACCTCGCCCCGCCGGGAGGAGCAGGTCTCACAGTGGCCCTGCACCGGGCTAGCGGCTCAGGCTCTCACCCGGCGGGGGTCGAGGCACCCCGAGGATGACCAATGAGCGGTGACGACTTCGGCGTCGCGGTGCTCGGCGCCGGCGGGATCGTCGCGCGGGCGATCGTGCGCGACCTCGCGGAGTCCGAGGAGGTCTCGTCGCTGCTGCTGCTCGACCTCGACGGGGCGCGAGCCCAGCGGGTCGCGGTGCAGCAGGCCGGCGGGTTCGCCGGGGAGCTGCGGGCCGTCGTGATCGACGCCGGCGACGGCGCCGCCCTGGCCGGTGCGCTGGCCGGCTGTCGCGTGCTCGTCAACGCCGCGAGCTATCGGGTCAACCTCGTCGCGATGCAAGCCGCGCTGGCCGCGGGCTGCGACTACCTCGACCTCGGCGGCCTGTACTGGATGACGGCGCGCGAGCTCGAGCCGCTCGCGCCGGGGGGCATCGTGCGCTTCCCCGATCCGATCGGCGAGGTCGCGACGATCCACACCCTGCACTCGGAGCTGCAGACGTTCGGCTCGAGCTTCGGCGTGCGGCAGGCGAGCTTCCGCCTGTCGCTGGCGCCCGAGCTGCTGGAGCGGCTGGAGGCGTTGCGCGACGCGGCCGAGGAGGAGGTCGCGGCGGCGCAGGCCGCGGCCGCGGCGCCGTCGGCGCGCGCCGTCTCGGGGCACGTCGTCGAGCTCGTCGGCGCCGGAGGGCGCGCGGTGCGGGTGAGCGCGCTGACGTCGCCGATCGCCGAATGGGGGCTCGGGGGCGGGATCGTCTCGACCGCGGCCCCCGCGGCGGCGCTCGTGCGGCTGCTCGTGCGCGGGCGAATTCGCCGGGTTGGCGTCCACCCGCCCGAGCGCTGCGTAGATCCCGACGACATGTTCCCCGAGCTTGAGCGGCGTGGCTGCCGCTTCGAGGTGACCTCATGAGAGTCGGCATCCCGGCGGAGATCAAGACCGACGAGTTCCGCGTGGCGATCACGCCCGCGGGCGTGCGCGAGCTGGCGGCGCGCGGGCACGACGTGCTGATCCAGGCCGGGGCCGGTGAGGGCAGCGCGATCGAGGACCTCGAGTACGTCGCGCAGGGGGCGACGATCGTGCCCACGGCGCAGGACGTGTGGGACGGCGCGTCGCTCGTGCTCAAGGTCAAGGAGCCACAGGCGGCCGAGGTCGGCCTGCTGCGCGAGGGCCAGACGCTGTTCACCTACCTGCACCTCGCCGCCGCGCCCGAGCTGACGGCCGGGCTGTGCGGCTCGGGCGCGACGTGCATCGCCTACGAGACCGTCGAGGACGCGCGCGGGCGGCTGCCGCTGCTCGCGCCGATGAGCGAGGTCGCGGGCAAGATCGCGACGCAGGCGGGAGCGTTCATGCTCGAGAAGCCCCTCGGCGGGCGCGGCGTGCTGCTCGGCGGGGTGCCGGGCGTGGCCGCCGCGACCGTGCTCGTCATCGGCGGCGGGGTCGTCGGCACGAACGCCGCGCTGATCGCGATCGGCATGCAGGCCGACGTCTTCGTCTTCGACCGCTCGATCGACCGCCTGCGCGAGCTCGACCTGATCTTCGGGGGGCGTGCCTCGACCGTGCACTCCTCGACGCTGGCGATCGAGCAGATGCTGCCGGCCGCGGACCTCGTCATCGGCGCGGTGCTCATCCACGGTGCGCGCGCGCCGCAGGTCGTGACCCGCGAGCAGCTCGGCTTGATGAAGTCGCGCGCCGTGCTCGTCGACGTCTCGATCGACCAGGGCGGCTGCTTCGAGAGCTCGCGCCCGACGACGCACTCCGACCCGACCTACCAGGTCGACGACGTCACGCACTACTGCGTGACGAACATGCCCGGCGCCGTGCCGGTGACCGCGACGTGGGCGCTGACGAACGCGACCCTGCCCTACGTGCTGAAGCTCGCCGACCTCGGCGTCGAGGGCGCGCTGGCGGCCGACCCGGAGCTGCGGCTCGGCGTCAACGTCGCGGGCGGCCGGATCATCCATCCCGCGGTCGCCGAAGCGCTCGGCACCTGACCTTCGCTATCAGAGGAGCTCCGATTCGATGAGCACGACGACGACGAGGATCGACAACTTCATCGGCGGGGTGTTCACGGCGTCCGTCGCGGGCGCGACCGAGGCGATCGTCAATCCCGCGACCGGTGAGGTGATCGCCGACGCCCCGCTGTCGGATGCGTCCGACGGGGACGCGGCGGTCGCGGCCGCCTCGGGCGCCTTCGAGGGCTGGTCCCGAACGCCGCCCGGCGAGCGCGCGCTCGCGCTGCTGCGGATCGCGGACGCGCTCGAGGATACGAGCACGCTCGCGGCCGGCACGCCTGCTCTGGATTCGGGCGACCGCTGCCCGCGGACGTCATGCTTGACCGCCTCGATGGCCGAGCCCGGCGCGCTCGGCATCCCCCCGCTGGACGACGTTCGTGTTCTCGATGACGACGCGCAGCACCGCGACGTGGCCGTCCTCACCCAGGCTTGCCTTCGGCATGAGTAGCGCTGGCTATCACCAGCGGTAGCACCGGCTACTCATCGCGCCGCCGACACCACAGCCTCGCGAGCGGGCACACCCCACCTGCCGCTACCTCCCGACGGGGCTTACCCGCTGCTCGGCCAATGGGGCGCTTCGTGGCCGGCGCGCTCGTTGTGGCTTTGACTGCGACTCGCCTCGACCCGAGACCCGCGTGGGCTATACCGTCATGGCGGCGAACGCAGCTTGCGTGTTCCCGCGGGTGGCACAAGCAGTGGCTTCGGCGCGAACGCGGCCTACTCAACGATGAGGACGGGCACCCCAATCATGTCGTAGGTCGGCTTCGCACGGGCGTCGCGGGTCGCCAGGTCTGCGCTGTGCTCTCGGGCGGCGAGCGCCACGAGCGCGTCGTACACCGCGCCACCGGCCACGCCGAGCTCGCTCAGCACCTCGGGCAGACCGCCCGCCAGGTTGGGTCCCAGGAGCAGCGGCTCGGCGAAGCGCTCGGCGAGCAGCCGGGCGGCGTCGGCCGGCACCAGCCGCAGGTCGCCGGGTAGTCGCGTCAGCACCGAGTACGTCTCCGCGAGCGCGTGCCCGCTGAGCGCAACCTCGCGGCCGCCCCACCAGCGGGTGACCGCGACGTGCGATCGATGGCGCGCCACGAGCAGCGGGATCGCGACGCTCGTGTCGACGGCGATCACGGTCAGCGGCGGCCGGAGTCGATCAGTCCGAACACGACGTCGTCATCGATCTCGGCGTCTCCGGTCGCTACCAGCACGCCGGCCTGCACGACGAGCCTCGCTGTGCGGCCGGCCGGGAGCAGCTGCAAGCCCGCCCCATAGCGAGAGATGTCCACGGTCGAGCCGGGTGTCAGCCCGAGCTCGTCGCGCAGCGCCTTCGGGACGACGACCCGTCCGACGGAGTCGATCGAGGTCCTCATTGGTAGGAGGCTACCAGCCACGTACCAGCCGACGGCGACACTCAGGCCAGCCTCACGACCGAGCTGCTCGAGGCAACGTGGAGGGCTTCGTCATCGTCTGCAGCGACAGCGACTTCACGCGGCTGGCGAGGCGCGTGCGGGAGTCCGGGATGACGGTGTACGGGCCGGGCGTCGCGACACCCCCGCTGCGTTCGTAGCCGCCTGCGACCGCTGCATCTACCTCGACCTCCTCAGCCGGAGCCGGGCGAGCCCGCGCGGACGCGATCAGCGCAGGCGGAGCTTTCCCGGCACGTCGTGGGTCGTCAGGTGCGACGCCAGCGTCTCGAGGTGTCCCCAGATGCGATCGCGGTGCAGCGGCTCGACGCCGGCCTCGTCGACGGCGATGCGCATCGCCCGCAGCCAGGCGTCCCGATGCACGCGCGCGATGTGGAAGCGCATGTGTCGCGCCGCCAGACGCCCCGGGCCGCGCAGCTCGGTATAGGCCTTCGGGCCTCCCCAATGCTCGGCGAGATACAGCCGCAGGCGTTCCTCGGCCGGACCGAGATCGGCCTCGGGATACAGCGGGCGCAGGACCTCGTCCACCGCGACGAGCTCGTAGAAGCGCGCGACGATCCGGCGAAACGTCGGCTCACCACCGACGGCGTCGTACAGGGTCTGCGATGACGCCTCTCCCGGCTCCGCGGTCATACGCCCAGGCTAGCCCCGTGGCCGCGCCCGTCCCGTCAGAGCCCCTCCTTGATCACGATGGCCAGCACGATCAGGGCGAAGGCTCCGAAGATGTAGGCGACGATCGCGACGTCGAGCAGGTAGAACGCGACGGCGATCAGGATGACCGTGCTGAGGAAGATCCGTGCGTAGGACATGGCGGCTCCTCGGGTTTCAGTGGCGACAACGCGACGGGGTGTGGGCAACCTATTACAGGACCTTCGACAGGAACGCCCGCGTGCGCTCCTCTCGCGGCGCGGCGAGCATCTCGCGCGGGGGGCCGGACTCGACGACGACCCCGCCGTCGATGAACACGAGCGTGTCGCCAACCTCGCGCGCGAAGCCCATCTCGTGCGTGACGACGACCATCGTCATGCCGTCTGCCGCCAGGCCGCGCATCGTGTCGAGGACCTCGCCGACGAGTTCCGGGTCGAGCGCCGAGGTCGGCTCGTCGAAGAGCAGGAGCTTGGGCTCCATCGCGAGCGCTCGGGCGATCGCGACGCGCTGCTGCTGGCCGCCCGAGAGCTGCGCCGGGTACGCGTCGAGCTTGTCGGCGAGACCCACCCGCTCCAGGAGCGCCCGCCCCCGCGCGGCGGCCGCGGCGCGCGCAACCTTCCTCACCCGCACCGGCGCCTCGATGACGTTCGCGAGCGCCGTCATGTGCGGGAAGAGGTTGAAGCGCTGGAAGACCATCCCGATCTGGGCGCGCTTGCGCGCGACCTCGGACTCGCGCAGCTCGTGCAGGACGCCACCCTCCTCGCGGTAGCCGACGAGCTCGCCGTCGACCCACAGCCGGCCCGCGTCGATGCGCTCGAGGTGGTTGACGGCGCGCAGGAACGTCGTCTTGCCCGAGCCCGACGGGCCGATCAGGCACATGACCTCGCTCGGCTTGACCTCGAGCGTGATGCCGCGCAGCACCTCCAGGCGCCCGAAGCGCTTGTGGACGTCCTGCGCGCGCAGCGCCGGCTCGGGCCGATCGCCCGTCCGCCCGCTCATCGCCGCCCCCGATCCGGCGCCGGCACGTCGACCTTCGCGTGGCGGATCGCGAGCTGGCGGCGCAGGCGCTGCAGCGGCGTCGGCGGCGGCTCGGCCGCCGCGCTGCGACCGAAGCGCCGCTCGATGTAGTACTGACCGATCGACAGCACCGACGTCACCGCGATGTACCAGATGCACACGACGAGCAGCAGCGGGATCGTCTTGAAGTTCACCGCGTAGATGAGCTGCGCGGAGTACAGCAACTCGGGATAGGCGATGACGCTCACGAGCGAGCTCGTCTTCAGCATCGAGATCACCTCGTTGCCGGTCGGTGGCACGATGACGCGCATCGCCTGCGGCAGCACGATCCGCCGCATCGTCTGCAGCCGCGTCATGCCGAGCGCCGACGCGGCATCCGTCTGGCCGGCGTCGACCGACACGATCCCGGCCCGCACGATCTCCGCCTGGTATGCCGCCTGGTTGAGGCCGAGGCCGAGGATCGCGGCGGCGAACGGGGGGATGAGCGTGTTCGCGTCGCCGTGGATGAGGTCCGGCCCGAACGGGATCCCGAGCGAGACCTGCGGATACAGCGCCGAGATGTAGCTCCAGAAGAGGATCTGCACGAGCACGGGCGTGCCGCGGAAGAACCAGATGTAGAAGCTGCTCGCGCCCGACACGAGCGGGTTCGGCGACAGGCGCATGACGGCCAGCAGCACGCCGAGCGCGATGCCGACGACCATCGCGACGACGGTCAGCTCGAGCGTGACGAGCAGCCCGTGCAGGATCCGGTCGGAGAACAGGAACTCGCCGACCGTGCCCCAGCCGAAGCGGGGGTTCGTCACGACCGAGCGGCCGAGCTCGGCCGCGAAGGCGACGACGACGAACGCCGCGATCCAGCGACCTGGCCGCCGGACCGCGACAGCCTTGATCGCTTCGGGCTGTCCGGCCGGCGTCAGGGGGTCGCTCGTGTCGGCTCGCGCAGCGGCGTGGCCCCGCAGGCCGCTAGCTCGTCGCCGCGTTGATCGCGGGATCGGTGATCGCGCCCGCCGACACGCCCCACTTGTCGAGGATCTTCGCGTATGTCCCGTCGGCCATGATCGCCTTCACCGCGGCGAGCACGGGCTCGGTCATCTCGGTGTCCTTCGGGATCGCGATGCCGTAGGGCGCCGTGCCGTAGGAGTCACCGGACAGCTTGAACGCGCCGCCGGACTGCTTGACCTGGTAGGCGGCGACGGGCGAATCGGCCATGCCGACGTCGGCGCGACCGCTGGACAGCGCGAGGTTCGCGCCGTTCTGGTCGGGGAACACGAGCTCCTTGACCGCAGCCTTGCCAGCCGTCTTGCACTTCTTCGCCTGGGCGGCGGTGTCGTCGGCCTGGGTCGTGCCCTTCTCGACGGCGACCTTGTGGCCGCAGAGATCGTCGAGCGTGGCGATCGCCGGGCCCCCGTCGGCCTTGACGAAGAACGACGTGCCCGCCGAGAAGTACGTGACGAAGTCGACGGTCTTCTCGCGCTCCTTCGTGTCGGTGAACGACGACATCCCGAGGTCGTACTTGTGTGCCGCGAGACCGGGGATGATGCCGTCGAACGTCGCGTTGACGACCTTCGACCTCACGCCGAACTTGGCGGCGATGGCCGCGGCGAGGTCGGCGTCCATCCCGATCACGGTCTTGCCATCCGCGTCGATGAACTCGCTCGGCGCGTAGGTCGCGTCGGCGGCCACCGTCAGCGTGCCCTTGGACTTGATCGCGGCCGAGACCGCGATCTCCGACGACGTCTCCGCGGTCGCCGTTGACGCCGATGAGCCGCCGTCGTCGCCGCAGGCCACGACGCCAAGGGTGACGGCCGCCATGAGCAGGGCGGTTGCCGCACCTCGCGCGAACTGTCCGTGCATGTGAGATCTCCCTTCCCGCCTTCGGCGGGATCGTCTTCGTCCTCCGCCGCGGAGCATAGGCGCCCTCACCGTCCGAGCGCGGCGAGACGGGGCGGACGCTCAGCGCTTCGGGGGCGCGCGCCACAGCCGCACGTTGCGATCCAGCCGCCCGCCGGCGTCGCCCGCCGGCCGCCCGCCCTGCGCGTCGAGGTAGGCGAGCTCGCGCGCGACGTCGGCCGTGCCGCCGGGTGTCGTGTCGAGCATCCATGTCTCGATGACCGCCCCGCCGCCCGCGGTCGCGAGCACGCGCAGCGCCCGTGCCTGCTGCGGGTAGTCGGCGAGCGAGGCCGTCTGGATCTGCCAGTAGCCGCCCGCCGGCGTGCGGCGCGCGGTGACGCGGTCGCGGTGCGTGTGGCCGGCGATCGTCGCGAGCACCCGCGGATCGGAGTCCAGCAGCGCGATGGCCCGCCGCGCACCCTCCGATCCGGCCAGCGGCTGGTGTGAGAGGACGATGACCCAGCGCGTGCCCGCGCCGCGCAGGGCGCCACGCAGGAACGCGACCTGCCCGGTGGAGACGATGCCGTCCGAGCCCGCGTCGCGGCGGACCGTGTCGAGGACGATCGCGCGCACCCGCGGCCCGAGATCGAACGTGTAGTCCAGCCGGGGGCCCGCGCCGGGGGAGTGCGCCGCCCGGCGCAGGACGCCGACCGCCCGCGCGCCGAGCTCGGCGCGCCCGGGATCGGCGGCGACGCGTGGCGCGCTCGGGACGATCCGCGCCAGCAGCCCGTCGAGCAGCGTGCGCGCCCGTGCGGCGTCCCGCGGGATGCGGACGCCGGCCGGCAGCTCGTCGGGAGCGCGGTCGCCGGTCGCGAGCGCGCGCGTGGCCGGCGTCGGCGCGATCTCGCCGTCGACGAGCAGGTCGTGGTTGCCGGCGACGGGGAACCACGGTGCGCGCAGGCCCGGCGAGCGCAGCGGGCGCTGCGCCGCGCGCAGCAGCCCGGCGTGGCGCGGCGAGTCGACGTCCGGGCGGTAGTAGAACGGGTCGGGATCCGACGCCGCCTGGACGCCGTCGTAGCCGCGCGCGCCGGAGTCCGGTTCGACGACGCCCCCGTCCAGCGCCGCGACGCCCGCCGCGAGCTCGTTGCGCTGGGTGGAGTCCGCCAGGTCGCCGCCCTCGACGACGGCCCGTGGCGCGAAGCGGTTGATCGCTCGCACGGCGGCGACGAGGACCTGGGCGGTGAGGCTCTCCTGCGGGCGAAAGACCGAGGTGAAGGGCGCGCCGAGGCGGTCGAGAAACGGCGCGCGGGCGGGCGACTCCTCGTCGCGGACGTGCGCGTCCGTGACGTAGGCGAACCGCGCGAGCTCGCTCCCGGTCTCGCCGCGCGGGCCGAGCGGCGTGCGATCGCGCAGCGGCTCACCGGCCGCCACGGCCAGCACGCCGTCGCCCTCGCGGTCGGCGTACGTCGAGCGCAGCGTCGAGCCGCCGGGGTCCGGCGCGCGAGCCGCCGAACCGCAGCCCGTCGCGGCCAGCGCCATGGCGAGGATCGCGACCCAGCCGGCCCGCCTCACGGCTCGCGCACCCGCTCGCCGGCGGCCGGCCCGCCGGGCGCAGGAGGCCAGGGCGCCACGGCGACCGCGAGACGAAACCGCGGCAGGGGCGGCGCGGCTCATTCCGAACGCAGCCCCGCGACGATCGACTGGCGGCCCGTCCGAACCGCGACCCACCCCGCCGCGGCGAGCGCGAGCGCGACGAAGCCGGCGGCGAACAGCCAGCCCTGCCGCGCGGTCGGCACCAGCGAGAGATCCGCGTAGCCCGCGGCGAGCCGCGTGACGGCCGGGCCGAGCACGGCGGTCTCGAGCGCCAGCGCGCCCGCGACGGCGGGCAGCGCGACCACGAGCGCCGCGCCGGCGAGCACGCGCCCGACGGTGGCGAAGCCCGCGCCCGACGCCCGCAGGACCGAGATCGTCGAGCGCTGCTCGCGCGCGAGGATCGCGAGCGCCTGCACGAGCGCGTACAGGCACACGATCGCGATGACGCCCGCGATCGCGCGCACGAGCGCCGACAGCGTCCCGAGAAATCGCCGGTCGCGGGTCGTCGAGCCCGACGGCGTCGACGGCTCGATCCCGGTGCGCCGCATGATCGCGCGGCGCACGGCAGCCTCGTCGGCGCCGCCCGCGAGCACGACCGCGACCGACGACGGCGTCCGCGGCTCGGCGCGCAGCAGCCGCGCCGCGCGGACGTAGACGACGCGACCGTCGTGGTCGAGCGCGCGCACCACGCCGACGACGCGAAAGCGCGTCTCCGTGCCGCTCGGCAGCTGAACTGCGAGCGTCCCGCCGACGTGCAGCCCGAGCGCATCGGCGAGGCCCTGCCCGACCTCCGCCTCACCCTCGCCTTGCACCCGGCGGCCCGCGGTCAGCGGCGCCGCCTCGAACGGGGTGTGATCGCCGGAATACGCGATGACCCGCAGCGGCTCGCCGAGCGCGAACGAGTCCGCGGCCTCGACCGCATAGCGCGAAGCGGCGGCGCGCACGCCCGGGATGAGGCCGATGACCGCGGCCTGGTCCGGCGGCGCGGCGACGATGATCTCGTAGCGCTTGCCCAGCGCGCCGGGGTCGTCGCGCAGCTGCGACAGCAGCGAGCCCAGGGCGACCATGAGCACGAGGATCGCGCCCGTCGCCGCGAGCACCGTGGTCGTCGTCAGCGCGCGCGCACGGCGGGCGAGCGCGAGGCGCACGCCGAGCAGCCCCGGCCCCGCGGGCAGCCCGCTCCTGGCGCCCCTGCCGCCCGTGCGCCCCGCGCGCTGCGAGCGGCCAGGCCGGTGGCCGCGCACGCGCCGCGCCCGTGTCAGCTCGGCCCCGCGCAGCAGCGTGACGGGACTGCGCCGCGCCGCGCGCCACGCGGGCCAAGCCGTACAGGCCGCGACGAGCACCACGACCCCCAAGAGCGCGATCGCCAGCGGGCCGAGCACGGCACTGCCCGCGGCCTGCTCGTTCAGCGTGCTGAGCAGGCTCTCGGTCGGGCGATACGCCACCGCGGCGCCGAGCGCGAGTCCGGCGGCGCCCGCGGGCAGCGCGAGCGCCACCGCCGACAGCGCCCAGCCCCCCGCGACGCCCGACACGGGCAGGCCGATCGCGCGCTGAACGCCGATCGTCGCCAGCCCGCGCTGCACGTCGGCCTGCGCGCCCGTGGCGATGAGCACCGCGGCGGCGATCAGCCCGACGAGCGCGACGGCGCCGAGCAGCGCGACGACGATCCCGGCGGCGTCGTCGAGCTGCACGCGGATGCCGCGGCGCGTGACGAAGCGCAGGCCGGTTACGCCGTAGCTCGACGCGCGGGCCTGCTGCAGGAACGTCGCCGTCGACGCGCCGTCGTGCAGCCAGACGAGCGCGACGTTCGCGCGCGGCGAACGGTCGCGGCCGAACGTCGCGTCGAGGAAGGCACTCGCGAGGTAGACGTGCGCCGCCGACGCGAGCGGGAAGGCGACGTTGTCGGGCTCGACCGCGATGCCCGCGATCGGAAGGCTGCCGAGCCGGCCGACGAACAGCTCGTCGCCGACCTCCAGGTGCCAGGCCTCGGCGAGACCACGCTCGACGACGACCTCCCCGTCGCTGCCGCGCACGTCGCGGCCCGCGACGATCGCGTACCCGCGCCGCCCGCCGCCGACGACCTCGACGGCACCCGCGCGCGTGCGCCCGCCCGCCGACCCGAGCTGCACCCCCGTCGCCTCGAAGCGGTAGGCGCTGCTCCGCAAGCCCGGCAGCGCGCGCAGGCGGCGATCGACGTCGGCGCGGGAGCGCTCGTCGAAGCGCGCGATGACGTCGGGCAGGTCGGCCAGCGCCGCCGAGCGGTCGAAGCCGGTGCGCAGCCCGTGGCCCACGGTCACGACGGCGCCGAGCAGCGTGGCGGCGGACAAGATCCCGAGCACCGTGGCGGGCGAGCGCCGGCGCGCCGCCCGCAGCCGCGCCAGTGCGACCAGCCACAGCGCGCTCACCGCAACTGCCCGGCGCTCAGGCGCAGGACCCGATCGGCCACCGCGGTGGCCTGCGCCTCGTGCGTCACGAGGATCACCGCGCGGCCCTCGTCGGCGATCGCCCGCAGCATCCCGAGCACGATCCGCGCCGATGTCAGATCGAGGTTGCCGGTCGGCTCGTCGGCGAGCACGACCGGCGGGTCGTTGACGAGCGCGCGGGCGATCGCGATGCGCTGCTGCTCGCCGCCGGAGAGCTCGTGCGGCAGCCGCGCCTCGGCCCCGTCGAGCTCGAGCTGCGCGAGCAGCCGCCGGGCCCGCTGCTCGGCGCCCGGCGCGGCACCCGGGAGGCGGGCGGCCAGCAGGACGTTCTGCTCGCCGGTCAGCTCCGCGACGAGATGGAAGAACTGAAAGACGAAGCCGACGAGCCGCCGGCGGATCGCGCTGAGCTCGCGATCGCGGCGCCCGTCGATGCGCTCGCCCGCGAGCTCGATGCGCCCCGCGTCCGGGCGGTCGAGCGCCCCGACGAGGTGCAGCAGCGTCGACTTGCCCGAGCCCGAGCGGCCCTCGATCGCGACGATCTCGCCGGCGCCGACGGAGAGGTCGACCCCCTCGAGCACGCGCACGGGGCTGCGGCCTCCGTGGGACTTCACGAGCCCGGAGACCTCGATGACCGCCACGCATTGAGACTACGGCCGCAACGGCTCGCCATACGCCGCTGCGACGAGACGTCCGCAATCTGTAAGGGATCGGGACGACTGAGTCGCCCGGCGTCGCGTGACGTTCCAGCCGGCCCGGGACACGCATGCTCACGACCTGGCCGCGGCCGGTCACGGCGAGCGCCCGGCCGTCGGGCGACAGGCGGGCGTCGACGGCGCCGAGGCCATTCTTGAACGGCGTGCTGCCGATCAGCACGAGCGAGCCGTCGCGGTCGATCGAGTGGCGCGAGATCGTCGCCGACGCCGTGTTCACCGAAAACAGGTAGCGACCGTCGTGACTGATCTCCACCCAGCAGCTCGCCGACTGGAAGTTCGCAAACGGTGAGCGCCGATTGGTGTGAGGTGACCGAACAGGCCATTGCGCAAGCGCATCGTTGCTCCTTGAGGTGAACGGTGGGTCCCGTGGATCCTTGACCTCTGCTAGTGGAGCAGGTGAATCGGTGACGACCAAGGCATTCGGGCCTACCGTCACGGGGACGTAGGCGCGCACTGCTCACCATCGACGCCGACGCCGGCGCCTCGGCGGCCGGGGATTGCGGGCGATCGATGTATTTCTGGCGCGACAGCGCGCTCTATGAGGTGCCGAGCAGCCAATTCGCCGCATGTCTGGGGGACGCAGATGTCGCTGACCACCGTGTACGTCCACGGAAACGGGAACAAGATCGCCGCCGCGGCGCTGAAGCGCGTCTGGGACGAGGCGCTGTTCGAGCGCGACATGGGCGAGGCGACGCGCATGGCGTACTGGGCTCCGCTGCGCTACCCGCAGCCGCTGCCGGGTCCGGAGTTCGACGAGATGCAGATGCTGCCGGCGCCCGGGCCGTTCGAGAGCGCCGTGCCCGTCGCGCAACCGCCCGAGGCCTTCATCGCCGAGACGGTCTCCGCGGCGTGCGCCGCGCCCGCCGGCCCGTTCGAGTCCGCCGCACCGGCCGCTGACGCCGGCGACGAGCTCGCGCGCTGGCTACGGCGCATGACCTACCAGGCCGACGCGCTCGCCGCGGGCGGCGGCGACCCCTTCGAGGTGCTCCCACTGCCGCGATCGATGCGCTCCGCGGCGTTCCGCGCGATGGTCAAGCTCACGTTCAAGGACGTCCACGCGTACTTCTTCGGCAGCGTGCGGGAGGCGATCCGCGACGTCGTGCGCGAGAGCCTGCGCGGCATCGACGGGCCGCTCGTCGTCGTGGGCCACAGTCTCGGCTCGATCATCGCCTACGACGTCCTGCGTGAGCGCGAGTTCGAGGGCCTCGACATCCCGCTGCTGGTGACGGTCGGCTCCCCGCTCGGGATCACCGAGGTGCAGGACCTCGTGGCCGCGCCGCTCGAGGTCCCGCACGCGGCCGCCGCCTGGCGCAACGTCTGCGACGGCTTCGACTTCGTCGCACTCGACAAGACGCTGCGCCCCGCGTACGCCCCGGCCGAGCGCTGCACGGACTTCCTGGTGCGCAACGCGAGCGCCAACCACCACGGGATCCGCGAGTACCTGCGCAGCGCACCGGTGCGCGAGCCGATCCGCGAGCTCGCCGCGGCGAGCTCGCCGGCGAGGTAGGCATGCCGGCCACGCCGACCCTGCGCCTCGCGGGAGCCGACATCGAGCGCCTCGCGGCGCTGCTGCTCGCGGCGTTCGCCCCCGCCCGCTTCGACGAGTTCCTGCTGTACCGGCTCGAGCGCCACAGCTACCTGTTCGCGGGCGCGAGCGACGACTACCCGACGGTCCTGCGCAAGGTCATCCAGGACGCCAACGCGCGGCTGTGGTGGCGCGATCTCGTGCGCGAGGCGCGCCTCGCCCTGCCCGCCGATCCCGGGCTCGTCGCGTTCGGCGAGCGCTTCGCGCTGGCGCCCCAGACCTGGAGCGCGGACGGCGCCGGCGCCGCCACGCGCGTCGACGGCCCCCGGCTCGAGCTCAAGATCAAGGCGGCGCAGTCGACCTTCGACATCGGCACGTGGCGCGCGCGGCTCGGCGCCATCGAGGGTCGCGTCTGCCGCGTGGAGTACCCGGCCGCGACGGCCCGCGGCACCGGCTTTCTCATCGGCCCGAGCACGGTGCTGACGAACTACCACGTGGTCAAGGCCGTCATCGACGGCGACGTCGCGCCCGCGGACGTCGTGCTGCGCTTCGACTTCAAGGTCGGCGACGACGGTGTCTCCGTGCGGACGGGGACGGTCCACCGGCTGGCCGGCGGGTGGCTCGTCGACCACAGCCCGTACAGCGCGCGCGACTTCGAGGTCGACCCCGCGACCGAGCCCGGCGGCGACGAGCTCGACTACGCGCTGCTGCGCCTCGACGCCGAGCCGGGGACCGAGCCGGTCGGCGGCGACACCGCCGACCCGCGACCGGCCGAGCGCGGCTGGATCGAGCTGCCCTGCGACCGCTACGACTTCGCCGGGCGGTCGGCGCTCTACATCGTCCAGCACCCCGCCGGCGCGCCGATGCGCGTCGCGCTCGACAGCGACGCCGTCGTGGGCGTCAACGCGGGCCGCACGCGCGTGCGCTACACGACGACGACCGAGCCGGGGTCGTCGGGGTCGCCGTGCTTCGGCCCCGACTGGGAGGCCGTCGCGCTGCACCACAGCGGCGACCCGACGTACGCCCTGGGACAGGCGCCGGGCTTCAACCAGGGCATCCCGCTGGCGACGATCCGTGCCCTCCTCGAGCAGCGCGGCGCGCTCGCCGCGGCGGCCGTGTCAGGCGGCTGAGATGGCGCTCGTCTCGCTGACAGCCGACCAGGCCGCGACGCTGCGCGACGCCCTCGTGGACTCGATGCCGGGCTTCGGCGCGATGGACGATCTGCTGCTGAAGCTCGAGCGCAGCTTCTCGCAGCTCGCCTACCGCGACCGCAACTTCCCCGAGAACGTCCTGATCGTCGTGCGCCGTGCCGAGTCCGACGGCTGGCTCGCCGCGCTGCTGGACCGCGCGTGCGAGGCGGTCCCGCACGAGCCCCGCTTCGACGCCCTGCGGCGCGAGCTGGCGCACCTCACGCCGCCGCCCGGCGTCGACCACTTCACCGCGAGCCGGCTCACCGGCAGCTACGTCATGGTCGACCGCACGGCGCTGCGACGGTCCGTGCGCGAGATCCACGCGCCGCTCGGCAAGCGGATCCTCGTCGTCACCGGCGCGACGAAGACCGGCAAGTCGCACACGCTGCAGTACATCGCCTACCTGCGCGAGGTGCTCGACAACTTCCGCTTCGTCTACGTCGACCTCGAGACGTACATGCGGCGCGCGGGTCCGCCCCGGGTCATCGAGCCGATCGACATCGCGCGGACGATCGTGCGCAAGCTCGGCTACGACCTCGAGCTGCCCGAGCGGCCCGCGGACATGCAGTGGGCCAACTGGATCCTCGAGTTCTGCGACGCGCTCGAGCCGCTCGCCGAGGACGATCCGCACCGGCGCTGGGTCGTCATCGACGCGTTCAACAAGGTCGTCGTGACGCAGCAGACGCTCGACCTCGTCCAGCAGCTCGCCGCGCGCGTCGGCCAGAGCCTCGGGCGCTTCCGGCTCGTGCTGCTGGGCTACGACGATCGCCTGCCCGACACCGTCGGGATGCACGTCCAGCGCGAGCACATCGAGCCGATCGACATGCGCGACCTGCTCGAGTTCTTCGCCACGGCGCACGCGCAGTGCGAGATCCCGTGCGACGAGGACGCCCTCGAGGCCACGCTCGAACGCGTCCTCGACGGCCTGGACATGAGCGACGAGGACTTCCTCGCCGCGGTCAGCCCGCGGATCAGCGACGAGCTCACCCGGATGGCGGGAGACCGGCGATGAGCGCCGCGGGAGCCGACCCGATCTCGTCCGACGCGCTCGACCGCCTGGCCGCGCGGCTGACGGCGCGCAGCGCGAAGTCCGGACCCCGCAAGCGGCCGCTGCTCGGCCCGCTCGTCGAGGCCGCCGCCTTGCTGGACGCCTTCGAGCTCGACGCGCTGGCAGCGTTGCCGTCAGGGCATCCGCCCGAGAGCCTCGGAGCGTTGCTGTCCGCGTGCATGCCGCTGGCCGACGCCGAAGGGCGCCCGCAGCGCTGGGCGCTGACCCCCGACGCGCGCGTCGCGGCCCTGCGCCAGCTACGCGAGCACGGACGCCTGGACGTCGCGATCGCGGCCAACCGCGACTGCGACGGGCCGCTGCGCCGAGCGCTCGAGGGCTACATCCGCGCCGGCGCGCCGCCGCTGGGCGAGCAGACGCTGACGGACCTCACGTCGAGCTACCCGGCCACCGAGTGGCTGCGCTCCGCAGGCTTCGAGGGCCTGCCGGCGCACGACGAGATCACGCGGCGGATGGACTGGCTGACGCTGCTCGAGCCGTTCGAGTACCTCGCCGGGCGCCACTTCCACGGCCGGGCACGCGAGCTCGCGCAGCTGCGTGCGCACGCGGGCGTCCTCGCGCCCGGGTCGGACGCGCCGGGCGCCGCGGACACCTCCGGCCCCGGCGGCGAGCGCACGCCACCCGTGCCGGGCGGGCCTCCGGGCGAGCGGGTGCTCGTCGTCTACGGCCCGGGCGGAGTCGGCAAGTCGACGCTGCTCGCGCGCTTCATCCTCGAGCACGCGAAGGCGCTCGAGCGCGACCGCTTCCCGTTCGCGTACCTCGACGTCGACCGCTCTGCCGTTGACAGCACGGAGCCGCTGACGCTGCTCGTCGAGGCGCTGCGCCAGTTCGCCATCGAGTACCCCGAGGCGCGCGAGCGCTTCGAGCGGATCGCGGCGGGCTGGTCGCAGCTCATCGCAGACGGCGGCGCCCCGGCACGGCGCTCCTCGGCGGCGCGGGCGTTCGCGGACGCGCTCACCTCGTTGAAGTGCGCGGACCGGCCCGTCGTCATCGTCATCGACACGTTCGAGGAGGTGCAGGTCCGCAGCGGCGAGGACGTCGAGGCGATCTGGCGGATGCTCGAGGAGCTCGCCCTCGCCGTGCCGCAGCTGCACGTCTGCGTCGTCGGGCGCTCGGAGGTGCCCGGCCACGCGCATCGGACGCTCGCGCTCGGCCAGCTCGACGAGGATGACGCGATCGGCTTCCTGCGGGCGCGCGGCGTGACCGATCTCGAGCTCGCGCGGCGCATCGTCCGGCAGGTCGGGGGCAGCCCGCTGAGCCTCAAGCTCGCCGCCGACCTCGTCGAGCGCGAGGCGCTACCCGACGACGGCCCGGAGCTTCACACGCACGAGTCGCTGCTCGTGCGCATCGACGATCGCGTCGTCCAGCGCCAGCTCTACCGGCGGGTGCTCGGGCACATCCACGACGCCGGCGTACGCCGCCTCGCGCACCCGGGCCTGGTCCTGCGGCGCCTGACGCCCGAGCTCATCCGCGACGTGCTCGCCGAGCCCTGCGGCCTCGCGATCAGCTCGCTCGCCGAGGCCGAGGAGCTCTTCCAGCGGCTGCGGATGGAGGTCTCGATCGTGTCGGTCGCAAGCGACGGGGCGCTCGTGCACCGGCCCGACCTGCGCGTCCTGATCCTCGAGCAGCTCGAGCGCGACGAGCCCGAGCGCGCGCGGCGCATCCGCGAGCTCGCGGTCGACTACTACGCGGCCCGCAGGCCCGACCCGCGCGAGCGCGCCGAGGAGATCTACCACCGGATCGCGCTCGACCACGAGCCCGCCGTCATCGACGACCGCTGGATGACCGGCGTCGGCCGTCATCTCAAGAGCGCGCTGCTCGAGCTCAGCGGCCGGCGCCGCGCGTTCCTCGCCGCCCGGATCGGCGTCGACGTCGATGACACGACGCGCCGCCTCGCCGACGTCGAGGACTGGGAGGAGCTCGTCGCGCGCAAGGCGCGGGCGCTGCTGTCGGACGACTTCGCCGAGGATGCGCTCGCGCTGATCGCGACGCGCGACGAGCGCTCGGCCCGCAGCCCGCTGGTCGCGCTGCACGCCATCGCGCTCGCCCGCCGCGGGCAGCCCGGCGAGGCGCTCGCGATCCTCGATCGCGGCATCGAGGCCGCGCTCGGCGCGGGCGAGCGCCGCCACGGCCTGCGCCTCGCGCTCCAGCAGGCCGAGATGGTCATCGCCCGCCGCCGCCGCGCCGACGCGCCGAGCGCCGTCGCGTGGCTCGAGCTGCTGACCGAGCGCGCCGCACCCGCTCGCCCGTCGACCCGCGGCGCGCTCGGCGAGCAGGCGACCGGCGAGCGGCTCGACGCGCTCGCGCACCTGATCGCGCTCGACGAGTTGCTGCACGGCGCCGCCCCGGCGGCGACCGGCGAGCGCCGCGAGGAGCTGCGAGCCCGCGTCGACGCCGCCGGCGACGACGTGCTCGCGAGCGAGCCGGCGCGCACGCCCTGGATCGTGTCCTGCCTGCGCGGCGACGAGGACGCCGGCCGCATGGCACGCGGGATCCTGCTCGCCGGACCCCCGACCGACGAGGACGGGGGCGCCCGCGAGATCGCGCACGTCATCACCTCGATCGACGTCCGGGCGTCGGCCGACGCCGGCGCGGAGCCCGGGCTGCTCGCGCGCCGCCACGGCGTGGCGCTGCACGGGTCGCTGACCGCGTCGTGGGGCGAGTTCATGCTGAAGGCCGAACCCGAGCGGGTGGCGGAGGTGCTCGCGTCGATGCTGCGCAGCGAGCCGCGGGGGCGCCGCGGCGTGCTCGTCGACACGATCGCGCGCGTCGTGCGCTCCAACCGCGAGCGCGAGGAGGTGGGCGGCTGGCTCGGCGAGGAGGAGCCCGTGACGCAGCCGTCCGAGCACCGCCACGTGCTCGCGATCCCGACGCGAGACGCGCTCGTCGAGGCGCTGGCCCGCAGCTTCCCGTCGTCGCAGCTGCTCGGCGAGTTCCTGCGCGACCGCCTCGACCTCAACCTCGACGCGATCACGCCGAACCTCGACGACGTCCGTGCGACGGCCTTCGACGTCGTTGCCTACGCCGAGTCTCGCGGCTACCTCGAGCCGCTCGTGGCGCGGGCGCTCGAGGCCGACCCGGGCAGCCCCGGCTTCGTCGCGGCCGCTCGGGTGCTCGGGGTGTCGACGATCGTCCCCGAGGAATGCACCGCGATCGCCGTCGCGGACCCTGCGGCGCAGGACTGGCACGAGCGCCTCGGCGCGATCGAGGCGCAGGTCTGCCGGATCGAGGCGGGCCGCGTCCTGGGTGCGGGCTTCCTCGTCGGACCCGACCTCGTCCTGACCGCGGACGGCGTCGTCGATTCGCCCGAGCACGCGGACGAGGAGTTGGTCGTGCGCTTCGACACGCGGACCGGACACGACGGGACGCTCCTCACCGCCGGCTCGGTGTTCGAAGTCGAGCGCGTCGTCGCGCGCTCCGGCCGCGAGGCGGGCACCGGCCTCGGCTACGCGCTGCTGCGCATCCGCGAGGCCCCGGGCGCGATGCTCATCGGCCAGCGCTCGGGCACCGTCGGCCGCCTGCGCCGCTGGATGGAGCTGTCCGAGCCGATCGCGCCGGTGCGGGCCGGGATGAGCTTCGCGATCGTCCATCGCCGGCTGGGCGGCTCGCTCACCCTGTCGACGAGCGAGGCCGCGGTGCTCGGCGTCAGCGGCGACGGCACGCGCGCCTATCACGCGCTCGGGACCGTCACCGGGTCGGCCGGCTCGCCCTGCTTCAACGCGGGCCTCGAGCCCGTCGCGATCCATGTCGGCACGTCGCACGACGACGCGGGGGCGCCGGAGGGAGCCGGCGTGGCCGTCCTGCTCGCCGCGGTGCTCGCCGACCTGCGCGCGCGCGGGCTTGGCCACCTGCTCGGCGCGGTGTTCTCGTGACCGCGATCCGCGGCCTCGCCCGGACGTCCGCGCTCGCGCCGGTCCGGCCTTTCAGGCCGCGCGGGCCGGGGACAGCCGCGCCTCGGTGACGGCAACCGCCTCGGGGTTGGCGTCGATCAGGACGAAGCGGCGACCGAGGCCCCGGCAGACGGCTCCGAGCGTGCCCGAGCCGGCGAACGGGTCCAGGCACCAGCCGTCGCGGCGCGACGATGCCGCGACCATGCGTCGCACGATGCCCTCCGGCTTCTGGGTCGGGTAGCCGGTCTTCTCGCGCGAGTTCGTCGGCACGATCGTGTGCCACCAGCAGTCGCTCGGGCGCTTGCCGCGCGCCGCCTTCTCCGGGCCGACGAGCCCGGGCGCCATGTACGGCTCGCGGTCGACCTCGTCGTCGTCGAAGTGGTAGCGGTCCCGGTCGCGGACGTAGACGAGGATCGTGTCGTGCTTGGCGGGCCAGCGGCGCTTCGGCCGGCCGCCGTAGTCGTAGATCCAGATCAGCTCGTTGAGGAAGCACTCCGGCCCGAAGATGTCGTCGAGGGCGAGCTTCGCGCGGTGCGCCTCGCGGTAGTCGAGATGCAGGTACAGCGTCCCGTGGGGCGCCAGCAGCTCGCGCGTGCGCTCGAGCCGCGGCGTCAGGAACGCGGCGTAGTCCTCGAAGGCGTCCGCGTAGTGCAGGGTGCCGCGGCGCTGCTCGGCGCCGGTGTTGAACGGCGGATCGAGGTAGGCCATGTCGAACGCGCCGTCCGGGAGCGTCGCCATCGCGGTGAGGTTGTCGCCGGCGATCAGCAGGTCGTCGTCCTCGAGCGCGGCCGGGGCGCCTGCCGTGAGCGTGCGCATGACGACCGCAGGCTACGTCGAGCCGCGGTCAGAGCGCGACGCGAAGCAGGCGGCCGCGACCGGGGGCCGGCAGCGGCGCGGCCGGTTCCTCGTGCGCGTACAGGCGGTGGCCGACGAGGACGGGCGTCAGCCGCGGGGCCCGCCACGGCGTCCGGCGGACGCGCCCGCTGCCCAACCAGCGCACGACGAGTCGCGACGCCCACGGCGGCGCGACACGGTCCTCCCTCCACGCCACGATGCGGTCGTCGAGGACCGGCTGTGAGCAGGTCACGGTGCGACACACCCGGATCGTGCGCGCGCGGGCCGTGCCACAACGCTGGATCTGCACGCGGGCGACGGGCCTGTCGCGATCGTCCGCCGTCGCCGTCGCCGTCGTCGTCATCGCCGCGGTCCAGCGCCCCGCGGACACCGGCTCACCGGGCACCAGGCTGATCGCGCCCTGGACCTGCGGCTCGAGATGCCCCGCGCACAGCGCCCGGGTGAGGCATCGCGAGACGGCCCGTCGCGATCTCATACGTGACCGCGGTCGGAAACGCGGGCGGCGACGGGCAGTTCCACAGCAACGTCGCGTCGTGCGCATCGACGAAGGCGCAGCCGGCGGGCGTCGGGATCGTGCTGAAGCTCTGCGTGTGCGTGTCCAGCACCGACACGGGCCCGCCGCCGACGGCCAGCGCAAGCCGCTGAACCCCGTCGCCGCGGACGATCGTCGGCGCGAGACCGGTGTCACGAAGCTTCAGGGTGGCCGCACCGGCGGTGCCCGGAACGGCTGCGAGGAAGCTCGCGACGGCGATGAGGAGCATGCGGCGCACACTCGTCGAAGACGGTGCCCGCGCTTCGGAGTTGCGCCGCGGCGGCGTCGGACGCGCGTCTTTGCGAGCCTAGGGGCGAATGCCGTCTGCTGCCCGCCGCGCGCTCGCGCTCGTTCTCGTCGTCGTGCTCGCGGTCGTCGCGGGGCGCGCGCTGCTCGGCCACGACGGCGCCGGCGACGAGGGCTCGGGCGCTCGCGCGGGCGCCGATCCGCTCGCCTACACACCGCAGCGCGAGGCCGGCTTCGCGGCCGCCGCCGCACGCGGCAACGCGCACGTCCTGTACGCGAAGTCGCCCGGCGGCGCCCGCGCGAGCGCCGAGCGCACGGCCGCGTTCCGGCCGCTCGTCGACGCCGCCGCTGCGACCGCGGGCATCGCCCCCGACACGCTCGAGGGCCTGGTCCTGCTCGAGAGCGCCGGGCGGCCCGACGCCGCGGCGGACCCGCAGCTCGAGGGCGCCGTCGGGTTGACGCAGATCCTCGCCGAGACCGCCCGCAACCTGCTCGGCATGAAGGTCGATCCGCCGGCCGCGCGGAGCATCGGGCGCTCGCTGCGGCGGGCACGCGCCGACGGCGACGGCGCCCTCATCCGGCGCCTGCTGTCGCGCCGCCGGACGGTCGACGAGCGCTTCGACCCGGTCAAGGCGCTCGCCGCGACGGCCCGCTACCTCGTCATCGCGAAGAAGGCGCTGCATCGTGACGATCTCGCGATCGCCAGCTACCACATGGGCATCGGCAACCTGCAGGGCGCGCTGCGCGACTACGGCGACGACGACGTCTCATACGCGCGGCTGTACTTCGACTCCACGCCGCTGCGCCACGCCGCCGCATACCGCAGGCTCGCGTCGCTCGGCGACGACTCGTCGACCTACCTGTGGCGGGTGGCGGCGGCACGCGAGATCATGCGCCTGTATCGCTCCGATCCGGCGCAGCTCGATCGCATCTCGCGGCTGCAGAACGCGAAGAACAGCGCCGAGGAGGTCCTGCACCCGGGCGACGAGACGCCCCGGTTCACCGAGCCGTTGCAGCTACGGGCGGCCTACGACAGGGGCGAGATCGTGCCGCTGCCACAGGCCGAGCTGCTGCGGCGCGGCCTCGCGATCGACCCCGGCATGGGCGAGCTCGCGGAGCGCCTGGGCCGGCGGCGCACGACCTACCGCGGGCTGCGCGGCCCGGCGCTCGCGCTGCTGGAGTACCTGGGCGCGCAGGTCATGCGGATCTCCGCCCAGCGCCCGCTCGTCGTGACGAGCACCGTACGAGACCAGGAGTACCAGCGGCTGCTGCTCAAGCGCAACCGCCAGGCGACCGCGAACTACTCGCTGCACACGACCGGCTGGGCGTTCGACATCCTGCGCAGCTATCGCTCGCGCGCGCAGGCGATGGCGTTCCAGTTCGAGCTCGGGCGGCTGCAGTCGCATGACCTCATCGCCTGGGTGCGCGAGCCGGCGGCGATCCACGTCACGGTCTCGGCCGCCGCGCGCGAGCTCTTCCGAGTGATCCGATGAATCCCGCCGCCGGCGCGGGTCTGACCCGCATGACCCGGACCTTCGACAGCGCGGCCTACCTACGCCGGCTGCGCCTCGAGCACCCCGGGCCGCCGAGCGTCGATGGCCTGCGCGCGCTGCACGCCGCGCAGGTCGAGCGGATCCCGTACGAAGCGCTCGAGATCCAGTTGCGGCGGCCGACGACGATCGACCCGCACGACGCCGCGCACCGCATCCTGGCCCACCACCGCGGTGGCTACTGCTTCCATCTCAACGGCGCGTTCTCGCTGCTGCTGGATGCGCTCGGCTACGACGTCGTCTGGCACCGCGCGGGCGTCAACGACGAGGGCCCGCCGGGGGCGGAGATCGCCAACCACCTCGCGCTGACCGTGCACGGCTTGGCGTCGGAGGACTGCCCGTCGGGCGACTGGTTCGTCGATGTCGGCCTCGGCGACGCGCTGCACGTCCCGCTGGCGCTGCACGAGGGCACCTACGTCCAGGGCCCGCTGACGTTCGGCCTGCGCCCGTCGCAGGCCGAGCCCGGCGGCTGGCGCTTCGACCACGACCCACGCGGCAGCTTCAAGGGCATGGACTTCCGCCCGGCTCGCGCGACGGTCGCCGACTTCGCCGCCCGCCACGAGCACCTATCGACGTCGCCGGAGTCGAGCTTCGTGCGGACCGCGACGGTGGAGCGCCGCGACGCCGACGGCGTCGACAGGCTCACCGGCTGCGTGCTGCGCCGTGACGGCCTCGCCGGGTCCGCGGCGCGCACGATCGTGACGCAGGCCGAGTGGTTCGAGGCGCTGGCCGACGTCTTCGACCTGCCGCTGACGGACGTCGAGGCCGGCGAGCGCGATGCGCTGTGGGGGCGGGTGCGCGAGGCCCACGAGACATGGCTCGCCACCGCGGCGGGCGCGGGGTAGGACCCCGCCCGCGCGGGTTCCGCCTCCCGGCTCGCGCCGGGACTGCCGGGAGCTTCACCCGCGTCATGCATCATCCAGCCTCGTCGTTCTCGGCGCCCAGCTCGCTTTTCGAGTCGCAGGTTCGAGTCCAAAGGCGGATCCCGGAAGTAGCAGGCGACTACGACGGATCGTGCGCGGAGACGACGCGGTGGACCCGGACGCCCGGCCGCGGGTCGCGCAGCTGCGCGAAGCGCTCGGCATCGACCCAGGCTTCCCTCGGGTACCAGCGTAGGCGCTGCGTGAATGGGTTGGCAGCGACCCTGCCTCATCGTTCGGACGACACGCCCTATGGCGCGGCGGGTAGCCGGCCGAACAGCTCGTCGATCGCGAGCGCGAAGCCGGGCAGCTGCGGCGACGTCAGCTCGTCGCCGCGGGCGAGCTCGAGGTAGACGAGCCACAGCTCCGGCAGGCCGTGCTGCTCGTAGCGGCGCTTCTTCGGGCCGATGTCATAGCGCCACGTAGACGGCAAGCGGATCTCGACGGCGATGTCCGGCAGCGGCTGCGGCGTGACGCGCGAGCGCCCAGGCTCGCGGCCGGCGCGGTACCACAGCCCGTCGGGCGAGAAGCAGTTGTTCTCGTCGAGCGCGACGTCGATGAGGTTCGTCCTGCGCGGCAGATCCGCGCGCTGGAGGTACTCCGTCGCCGTCATCCGCTGTGCCACGGCCATCGTGCCGTCCATCGTAAGCCTCCGAGTTCGGGTCGTCCATGCCCCGTATAGGGCCGGGCGACCCGAACTTCGCCCCCCGGGGGCGAGGCGCTCAGTCGTCTTGGTCGTCGAGCAGCTCGCGCACGCAGTCGGCGACGTTCGCGGCGGTGATGCCGTACTCCTCGAGCAGCCGGCCCGCCGGTGCCGAGGCGCCGAACTTGTCGACGCCGACGCTGGAGTCGGCGTAGCGCTCCCAGCCCAGCGTGATGCCGGCCTCGACGGACACGACCGGCAACTCGACCGGCAGCACCGACTCCTGGTAGTCGTCGTCCTGCTCCTCGAAGAGCTCCCACGACGGCATCGAGACGACGCGAACGGGCACGTCGAGCAGGTCGCGAGCGGCAAGGGCGACCTCGACCTCGCTGCCGGTGCCGATGATCGTCGCGACGGCGTCGTCGTCATCGGCGAGCACGTAGGCGCCCTTCGCCACGCCGGATGCCGAGCCGTACTCGCCGCTCTCGCGGTCGAGCACCGGCAGGTCCTGACGCGACAGCGCGAGCACCGCGGGCCCCTCGAGATCCTCGAGGATCACGCGCCATGCCTCGACGGTCTCGTGCGCGTCCGCCGGGCGCAGCACGACGAGGCCGGGGATCGCCCGCAGCGCGGTGATGTGCTCGACCGGCTGGTGGGTCGGGCCGTCCTCGCCGAGCGCGATCGAGTCGTGCGTGTAGACCCAGGCGACGTGCAGGCCCATGAGCGCCGACAGGCGGATCGACGAGCGCATGTAGTCGGCGAACTGCAGGAACGTCGAGCCGTACGGGCAGACGATCCCGCCGTGCGCCGCCATGCCGTTGACGGCGGCGCCCATCGCGTGCTCGCGCACCCCGAAGAAGATGTTGCGCCCCGGCTTCTGCGCGGTGAAGCGGTCGGACTTCGGGAAGATCGTCTTCGTCGACTCGGTGAGGTCCGCCGCGCCGCCGATCATCGTCGGCGTGAACGGCTCGAAGGCGGCCATGACCTGGCCGCCGACGCTGCGCGTCGCGATCTTGGGCTTCTCGAACGACGTCGGCAGCGCGTCGGCCATGCCCGGCAGCGGCCGGCCCGGGCTGGCCCAGGCGCAGTCCCACTCGGCGGCGAGGTCGGGGTTGGCCTCGCGCCAGGCCGAGAACGCCTCGTGCCAGGCGGCGTGCGCCTTGGCCCCCTCGTCCTTCATCGAGAACGCCTCGGCGGCCGCGTCCGGGACGTAGAAGAACCGCTCGGGATCCCAGCCCAGCGCCTCCTTCGTGAGCGCGACCTCGGCGTCGCCGAGCGCCGCGCCGTGCGCCGCGCTCGAGCCCTGCTTGTTCGGCGACGGGTAGCCGATGATCGACTTGATGCGGATCAGCGTCGGCTGGTCCTCGTTGGCCATGCCCTCGCGGATGGCCGCCTCGATCGCGTCGAGGTCGTTGGCGTCGGAGATCTGCAGCACCTGCCAGCCGTAGGCCTCGAAGCGCGCGCTGACGTTCTCCTTGTCGAAGCTCAGCGACGTCGGGCCGTCGAGCGAGATGTCGTTGTCGTCATAGAGGTAGACGACGCGCCCGAGCCCGACCTGACCGGCGAGCGACGCGGCCTCCGACGAGATGCCCTCCATGAGGTCGCCGTCGGACACGATCGCGAACGTGTGGTGGTCGATGGCCTCGGAGCCGAAGTGGTCGCGCAGGTACTGCTCGGCGAACGCCATGCCGATGCCGTTGCCGAAGCCCTGGCCCAGCGGGCCGGTGGTGACCTCGACGCCGGGCGTCACGATGTGGCGATCGCGCTCCGGGTGGCCCGGGGTGATCGAGCCCCACTGGCGGAACTGCTTGATCTGGTCGAGCGGGATGTCGTAGCCGGTGAGGTGCAGCACCGAGTAGAGCAACATCGAGCCGTGGCCTGCGCTCAGGACGAAGCGGTCGCGGTTGGGCCACGCCGGCTCCGCCGGGTCGTGCTGCATGATGCGCCGGAACAGGACATACGCCGCGGGCGCCATGGCCATCGGCAGGCCGGGGTGCCCGGAGTTTGCCTTCTGGATCGCGTCCATTGACAGAGTTCGAATCGTGTCGACGCAGAGCTGATCGGTCTCGGAGGTCATGGCCGCGTAGTATCGCGACGAGGGTGTCCGCGCGCGTTCTCGACTTGTCAGCGGCGCGCTCGGCCCGTGCCCTGCGGGGCGCCAGGCGAGCGGGTACGACCGCGACGCGGTAGCCCAACCCCCTGCAAAGGAGCCACGCCATGCAGCGCAGGATCCTCGCCGTCGCAGCGCTCACGGCACTCGCGATCGGCGGCCCCGTCGCCGCCTCCGGTGCCGCCACGAAGAAGAAGGCCGCCCGCGCGACCGCCGCGGCGGTCGTGTTCGGGACCGTCACGAAGCAGGGCTATCCGGTCGTCGTCGAGCTGTCGAAGTCCGCGAAGAAGGTCGTCCGCGCGGCGATCGGCCTCGAGCTCACGTGCGGGATGCCGCCGAACATCACGCTCCCGGACGCGTTCACGAACATGAAGATCGCCAAGGCCGGAACGTTCTCCGACGCGCTGCCGACGACCCGCATTGCGGCCGACCCGTCGATCGGCCTACCGGCCGTCGATGTCTCCGCCGCCATCAGCGGTCGGCTCAACAAGGCTCACACGAGCATCAAGGGCAGGTGGACGCGCAAGGTCGTCATCTACGAGCCGTCGGACCCGACCGGCGTCGCGATCCAGGACACGTGCGTGACGACGGTGAGGTTCACCGCCCGTCAGTAGCGCGGCATCGACGCCAGGACACCCAATAGTCTGCGCCCGATGTCAAGCCGCCAGGAGGAGAAGGAACAGCGCAGGCGCGAACGCGAGGAGCGCGAGCGCGCCGCCGCGGCGGCCGCGAAGCGCAAGCGCCTGCTGCAGGTCGTCGGCGCCGTCGCCATCGCCGCCGTCGTCGTCGTCGTCGCCGTGCTGGCGCTCGCCGGCGGCGGGGACAAGCGCGACACCGGCAAGCTCAAGACCCTCGCCAAGGCGGCCGGCTGCACGGTCAGCTCGTTCCCCGACGAGGGCCGCGAGCACGTCACGAGGAAGCTCACCGCGGCCGACTTCAGCACGAACCCGCCGACGTCCGGCAACCACAACATCACCCCGGCGCAGGACGGGCTCTACGCCCCCGGCAACGAGCCCGAGATCGAGAACTGGGTCCACACGCTCGAGCACGGCCGGATCCTCATCCAGTACGCCAAGGGCACCCCCGCGGCGACGATCGCCAAGCTGACGACGCTCTACAACGCGCCGGTCCTCGACAGCCCCGGCGCCTATCACTCCGTGCTCATGGAGAACAACACGAAGATGCCGTTCGCGGTCGCGGGCGTCGCCTGGCGCCACTACATCGGCTGCAAGACCTTCACCGACAAGGCGATCCCGGCGCTGTCGGCGTTCCGCGACGTCTACGTCGACACGGCGCCCGAGAAGATCCCGTAGCCCGCCGCGGCGCCCGCTGCGCCGCAAGACCGCGTGCGCACCGCACCCGCTGCCGTGGCTCCGTGTTCGAAGACCGATGCGCCGCCTTGCACTCCTGCTCGTCGCCGCCGGCCTCGGCCTGTGGCTGGCGGGACCGGCCCTGTCGGAGCGGCCATTCGTCCCACGCGCCGTCGAGTTCGCGCAGGCGATCCCCTCGACCGCCGGCGGTGCGACGGCGGGCCGGCCCGACGGCTGGCGCAGCGGCGTCATCACGACGACCAGGCGCTTCGACCTCGTCGGCCTGACTTGGAGCTCACCGCGGCGCGCGGGCGCGCGGATCCGTGTACGTGACGCCTCCAGCGGCCGCTGGGGCGCGTGGACGGCGATGGCCGACGAGCACGGCGCCGGGACAGGCACCGAGCCCGTCTGGGCGGGAGGCGCCGACGCGTTGCAGCTGCGCCTCACGCGCCGGCCGGCGGGCCTGCGCGCGCACTTCGTCAACGCGACCGGGAGCGCCACCCCCGCACAGCGCGCGCTGACCGCGCTACGCCGCCGCGCGCACGACGCCTATGTCGCGCTGACCGGAGCGCCCGCGCAGGCGCAGGGCGCCGGCGGTGCCCCGCTGATGGTGTCGCGCGCCGAGTGGGGCGCGGACCAGTGCCGGCCGCGCGCGGCGCCGACCTACGGCAGCGTGCAGGCCGCGTTCGTGCACCACACGGTCAACGCGAACGGCTATGGCCCACAGGACAGCGCCGCGATCGTGCTCGCGATCTGCCGCTATCACCGCGACACGAACGGCTGGTACGACATCGGCTACAACTTCCTCGTCGACCGCTTCGGCACGATCTTCGAGGGTCGCGCGGGCGGCATCGACCAGGCCGTCGTCGGCGCCCAGGCGCAGGGCTACAACTCAGGCTCGACCGGCGTCGCGAACATCGGCACGTTCTCGAGCGCGACCCCCAGCGCCGCCGCGCTGCAGGCGACCGAGCGGCTGCTGGCGTGGAAGCTCTCCCTGCACGGCGTCCCTGCCGAGGGCAGCGTCAGCCTGCGCTCCGGCGGCGGGGCGACCAATCGCTACCCGGCCGGCACCGCGGTGACGATGAACACGATCTCCGGACACCGCGACGCCGACCGCACGAGCTGCCCGGGCACCCGGCTCTACGACCGGCTGCCAGAGATCCGCGGCGCCACCGCGCAGCTCATCGCGGAGCTTCCCGCGCCGCCGCCCGCCGCCTCCATCACCCTGGCGGCCGCGGATCGCTCGCTCGCCTACCCGCAGCCCGCGCAGCTGTCCGGCTTGGCGCGCGGCGCCGACGGCGCCCCGCTCGCCGGCGCCGCGGTCGCGATCCAGGTCGCCTCGAAGGCGGGCTTCCTGACGCTCGCGCGAACCGTGACCGGCGGCGACGGCGGCTGGTCGGCGCAGCTCGCCAGCCAGTACACGCGGACGGTGCGCGCCCTCGTCCAGCCCGCCGCCGGCGCGGCGGCCGTGTCGGCACTGCTGACGATCCAGGTGGCTCCGGCGATCACGGCGCGGGCGCCGGCCCGCGTCGTCGCCGGGCGGCTGTTCACCGTCAGCGCCAGCATCCGGCCGCTGCGCTCGCGCGCCGTGCTCTTCGTCGCACGGCGGGGCTCGGACGCGCGCTTCCACACCGTCGCGCGGCTGGCGATGCGCGGCACCCGCGGGCGCGTCACCCTGACGCTGCGACTTCGCCGCCCGGCGCTGCATCGGCTGCGCGTCGAGACGACCGGCGACCCCCGCAACATCGCCGCCCGCTCACCCGACGTGCTGCTGCGCGCCGTCTCCGCGCGGCGCTGACAGCGGTCTTGCGCCAGTCCGGCGCATCCGTCGCTGCGCCGTACGCCGCAACACACAACCGCAACAAACACGTCATGCAGCGGACATCTTTCGCTCACAGCGCGGAAATCCAGGCCTGGGAGCGTGGCCGTCATCGCCACTGCGATGGCCGTCACGCCACGTCCAGGCGCACCTCGGTGCCCGCGTGCCAGGCCCTCCAGCCCTATGACCGCCGCCTCGGAGGACACATGAGCACCACGACGCAACCGCCCGCGACCGCCACGCCGTCTGCCGCCACAGGTGCAGCGAAGGGGCGCTGGATCGAGCACTGGGACCCGGAGGACGAGGGCTTCTGGCAGGCGTCTGGAAAGGCGACCGCCCGCAAGAACCTCATCTTCTCGATCTTCGCCGAGAATCTCGGGTTCAGCATCTGGGTGCTGTGGACGATCGTCGTCATCAACCTCGCGAACATCGGCATCGTGATGTCGATCGGCGAGCTGTTCCTGCTGACGGCCGTGCCGAACCTCGTCGGCTCGTTCCTGCGGATCCCGTACACGTTCGCCGTGCCGCGCTTCGGTGGTCGAGCATGGACGACGTTCAGCGCCTCGTTGCTGCTGATCCCGTGCGCGCTGCTGGCGTTCCTCGTGCCGTCCGGCTGGCTGGCCTCCCAACCGCATGACACGCAGCTGTGGATCCTCGTCGCCTGCGCCGCGACGGCCGGCGTCGGCGGCGGCAACTTCTCCTCGTCGATGGCGAACATCTCGTTCTTCTATCCCGAGCGTCACAAGGGCTTCGCCCTCGGCCTCAACGCGGCCGGCGGCAACGTGGGCGTCGCCGTCGCGCAGCTGCTCGTCCCGCTCGTGCTCATCGTCGGTGTCCCGGCCGCGGCCGTGAAGCTGCCCAAGCACGACATCCACATGGCCTACGCCGGCCTCGTCTGGATGCCGTTGATCGTCATCGCGGCGCTGTGCGCGTTCTTCTACATGGACAGCATCCGCGAGGCGAAGGCCGACAAGGCGTCCTACGCGAAGGCGCTCAAGCACCCGCAGACGTGGATCATGTCGTTCCTGTACATCGGAACGTTCGGGTCCTTCATCGGCTACTCGTTCGCGCTCCCGCTCGTGATCAAGAACACGTTCCCCGAGTTCCTCGGGACGCACCCCTTCATCGCGACGTACCTCGCCGGTCTCGGCTTCCTCGGCGCACTGATCGGCTCCGTGGCACGACCGCTCGGCGGCTGGATGTCCGACAGGCTCGGCGGGTCGCGCGTCACCCTCGCGACGTTCATCGGGATGGGCGTCTTCACGGCCGTCGCGATCCAGGGCGTGCAGCAGCGCAGCTTCACGGTCTTCTTCACGTCGTTCATGCTGATCTTCCTGCTGGCCGGCATCGGCAACGGATCGACCTACAAGATGATCCCGTCGATCTTCGCCGCGCTCGGGCGCAGGGACGCTGCCGAGAACGGCCTCGAGCCGAAGGCGGCGGCCGTCGAGTGGAAGCGTCGTGCCGCGGCGGTCATCGGCATCGCGGGCGCCGTCGGCGCCTTCGGCGGCTTCCTCATCCAGGTCGTCCTGCGCCAGGCGAGCCTCGGCGTGTCGGCGCTCGTGAAGGCCGCCGAGACGCCCGCCGAGAAGGTCTCGATCGCGGCCGCGCACTCCGACTGGTCGGTCCCGGCGTTGTGGGTGTTCGTCGGCTCGTACGTCGTGTTCGCCGCCGTCACGTGGTTCTGCTACCTGCGGACCAGGAGCGCGAGCGAGCCCGTCGCGGGGCTGGCGAACGTCACCGTCTGAGCCGCATCCGAGCGCCCGATGCCCGTCGCGCGTGAGCGTGGCGGGCATCGTCAGCGACCGCGCCAGCCGCCGGTCTCGCCGCGGTAGAGGTCGTCGCCGCCGAGGACCTGGCGCGCGCTGCGCACGAGGATCTCGAGGTCCAGCCGCCACGAGCGGTGCTCGATGTACCAGAGGTCGAGCTCGATGCGCTCACTCCACGGCAGCGTCGCGCGGCCGTTGACCTGTGCCCAGCCGGTGATGCCCGGCCGGACCGCGAGCCGGCCGCGCTCGCGCTCGCTGTACTGCGCGACCTGCGACGGCACGGTCGGGCGCGGCCCGACGATCGCCATCTCGCCGCGCAGGACGTTGACGAGGTTCGGCAGCTCGTCGATCGACGTGCGCCGCAGCAGCGCGCCGACGCGCGTGATGCGCGCGTCGCCGGCGTCGACCGCGAGCCCGGCGCCGAGCCGCTCGGCGCCGTCGACCATCGTGCGCAGCTTGAGGACGTCGAACTCGCGCCCGTCGAGGCCGACGCGGCGCTGGCGATAGATCGCCGGCCCCTTGGACTCCAGGCGGATCGCGACGAGCGCGACGAGCAGCACCGGCGAGGCGAGCACGAGCACCGTGGCGGCGACGGCGATGTCGAACGCGCGGCGCAGCACTATCGTGTGCCGTCGGCCGGCTCCCAGCCGGCGGGGGTGCCGTGCAGGAGGTGGTCCCACAGGCCCGCGGCGACCGAGGCCGTCGTCAGGACGTAGTAGCGCGCGACGAGCAGCGGGCGCAACGGCAGCCTGCCCGCGAGCAGCGCGGCGACGAGCAGCGCGACCTGCAGCCCGAGCGCGACGGCGTAGACCGTGCCCTCGCCGACGAGCACGGCGCTCGCGGCGAGCGCGATGACGTGCGCGAACGGGGCGGCGTAGCGCAGGACGCGGTGCGAGACGATCATCAACGCGTACAGCGGCGGGTAGCCGCGCGGCGACAGCAGGCCTCCGTGCAGGACGATCGGCCAGGCGTGGCTCATCATCCGCCGCTTGCGGGCGAACTCGCCCTCGATCGACGGCACCATCTTCTCGGTCGCCCGCGCCGCCGGCACGTAGACGGCGCGGCGCCCGCGCTTGACCATGTTGAACGGGAACGACAGGTCGTGGCCCATGACCGGGTCGACGTGGATGTAGGCGTCGCGGCGCGTCGCGTAGATCGCCCCGTTGCCGGCCGTGATCGACCCGAGCTTGGACTCGAGCGCCCGGATCGTCATCTCGTAGCGCCAGTACAGGCCCTCCTGGTTCGAGCCGCCCCCCGCGAGCACGAAGCGCACCTGGCCGCACGCGTAGCCGACGCTCGGGTCGTCGAACGCGGCGACGAGCGTCGTCAGCGCGTCGGGCTCCCAGCTCGAGTTCGCGTCCGAGAACGCGAGCACGTCGCCGCGCGCCTGCGCGACGGCCGTGTCCTGCGCGCGGATCTTGCCGCCGCGCGGCAGGTCGAGCACGATGTCGGCACCGGCGCGGCGCGCCTCGGACACCGTGCCGTCGGCCGAGCCGTCGCTCGCGACGATGACCTCGAGCAGCTCGCGCGGGTAATCGAGCGCCAGCGCGTTGGCGACCTTCGCGCCGATGACCGCACCCTCGTCGTAGGCCGCGACGATGAGGCTGACGCTCGGCGTGCGGTCGAGCGGGGCGACCGCGGCCCGCGGCCGCTTGACGCGGGCGAGCGCCGCGAGCAGCAGCGGGTAGCCGATCTGCGCGTAGACCAGCAGGACCACGCACGACCAGAACACGATCTCGATCCCGGTGGCCACGGCGCCCATTGTGCGGGTATCGCGGCGCGAAGGGCGTCAGGCTCGCCGCAGGGCGTCGTACAGGTCGAGGTGCCGGCGCGCGATCGCGTCCCATCCGTAGCGCCCGGCCGCCGCGGTGCGGGCGCCCTCGGCGAGCTCGGCGCGCGCTCCGCGGTCGGCCAGCAGCCGGTCGAGCTGCCGGGCGAGCGCCGTCGCGTCGCCGGGCGCGACGAGCGCCGCGGCGCCCTGCGCCGCGACCTCGGCGAAGCCGCCGACGTCTGACAGCAGTAGCGGCGCGCCGAACGCGAGCGCGGTGAACAGCACGCCGGACTGGTCGATCTCGCGGTAGGGCAGCACGACGAGGTCGGCGCGCTCGAAGTACGCGCCGATCTCCTCGTCGGCGACGAAGCGCGAGACCCAGCGCACCGACCGCGGCGCGCTCGCCCGCAGCGCCGCGACGTCCATCCGCGGCATGCCCACGATCCACAGCTCCGCGTCGGCGTCGAGCCCCCGCCACGCCTCGAGCAGGACGTCGAGGCCCTTGTACGGGCGCAGCAGCCCGAAGAACAGGACGACCGGCCTGTCGACCGCCGCGAGCGGCGCCGGGAGCGCGCGCGCGCCGGGCACGCGGCGCAGGTGCTCGAACGCGCCGTGCTCGATGACGCGGACCTTGTCGGCGCAGATGCCGAGCGCCTCGACGAGCCGGCCGCGCCCGTGCTCGGAATGCACGACGACGGCGTCGGCGCGCTCGTAGAGGCGCCGCTGGGCGGCGAGCTGCCCCCGTCGCGGCTCGCGCGGCAGCACGTCGTGCGCCGTGATGACGAGCGGCCGCGCGCGCGGCAGCAGGTGCACGTCGACCGGCTGCACGGCGAGCCACTGGAAGTGCACGACGTCCGCGCCGGCGGCGGCCCGGCGGTAGGAGAGCATGTCCGGGACGTGCTGGGCGAGCTTGGACGCGAGCCGGCGCCGCGAGCCGGCCTCGTCGCTGCCGCGGCGGTAGAAGCGCTCGACGCGCTCGTAGCCGTCGGGTGCGGGGACGGCGCCGTAGGGGAAGCGGCTGGTCTGCAGGCGCACGCGCGCACCCGCCCGCGCGAGCGCGGCGCACAGCGCGTGGTCGTAGGGCGGCGTGTACGCCGACGGGTCCACGATGTCGACCCGGCACGCTGGAGAAGTCGCCTGCATCTGGGGTCAGCAGTGTGGCTAACCGAACCACGACATGCGGGATTGCCCCCTGGTCGAGGGCGTCCGCGGGGAGGACGATGTGTGTCGATGGTCACGCTCGCAGCCTCGCCCCCACCCGTCGCGCTCGGAGCACAGCACCGGCCGCTGCGCACCGGCGGTCCGGCGATCGACGCCGTCTCGATCGCCGATCCCTGCGCGCTCGGTGTCCACGACCAGCTCGCCGCCGACGGGCTCATCGCCGAGCTCGAGTCCCAGGCGCGGCGCGCGCTGCGCCACGGACAGGACCCGGGCGCCGAGCTGCGCGACGGCGATCGCTACCCGTCGCTGCCGCAGTGGCTCGCGCTGCGCGGCTCGACGCTCGCGCTGCACGCGATGCAGCGCCCCGCGTCGGCCCGGCTCGCGGACGGCTTCGGCTTCGAGGACCTGCTCGCGCCGCGGCTGGACGGGGTCTCCGCGCTCGGCGCGCTGCGCCAGCAGCTCGGCGGCGAGCGCGCGGGCGTCATCGCCGAGCGCCTCCGGGCGTTCTGCGCGGCGCCGATGTCCGAGGAGGCACGCCTGCTCGTCGGCGGCGCGATCGACGCGCAGGCCGTCCGCCTGCGCGGCCTGATCGCGGCCCACACGATCGCCACGCGCGCGGAGCGCTGGGACCGCGTCCGGATCGCCTGCGTCGGCGCGACCGGTGACGGCGCGGCTCAGCTCGCCGCCGCGGTCGCCGGGCATGCGCCGGAGCTCACGCTCATCGGGCGCGACCCGATGGCGCTCGTCGCCGCCGAGGTGGTCGCGCGGGGACGCTCGCGGGGAGCGAGCGTGCACGCCGAGCTGGCGCGCGCGGGCGTCGCGCCGGCACTCGCCGGGCTCGCAGCGAGCGGCGGGGTCGACGTCATCGACCTCGCGACCGCGCTCGCGGCGCTGCCCGACGGCGCCGCGGTCACGCTCCTGCGCGCCGCCCGCGCCGGGCTCGCACCCGGCGGCGTGATCGTCGCGGCGAACATGCTCGACGCCCGCCCGCAGCAGACCTACGTCGAGCACGTCGTGGGCTGGCCGTCGGCCGTCCGGCGCTCGCCCGCCAGGCTCGCGGAGCTCGTGGCGGCGGCCGGCTTCCCGGGCCGGCAGGTCTCGCTCGCGATCCCCGCGGCGGCACCCGCCTGCGCGATCGCGACGATCGACACGCTCGCCTGACTCGCCCGCGAGCGCGCGCGAGCGAAGTATCGTCGGCCGCCGCATGGTCGAGGTCTCCTTCTGCGTCGTGAACACCCAGCAGCGCCGGCTGCTCGTCCGCTGCCTGGACGCGATCGCCGCCGAGCAGGCCGGCGCTGCCGTTTGCGACCGAGGTGCTCGTGCTCGACAACGCCTCGAGCGACGGCTCGGCGGGCGCCGCGCGCCGCCACCCGGCCACGACCGAGCTCATCGCGCTGACGCGCCGCCGCGGCAAGGGCGAGAACGACTCCGACCTGCTGCAGCGCTCGCGCGGGCGCTACTGCCTGCTGCTCAACGAGGACTCCGAGCTGCTGCCGGGCGCGACCGCGGCGCTGCACGCGGCGCTCGAGGCGCGTGCCGGATGGCGGGGCGGCGGGGGCCTCGCTGCTGCGCCCCGACGGCCGCCGCCAGCCGTCGGCGTGGCGCTTCCCGACCCCGACGACGGCGCTCGTCGGCGCGCTCTTCCTGCACCGCCGCTACACCGTGCAGAGCCGCGGCGACACGACGCGCGAGATCGACTGGGCGCAGTCCGCGGCGCTGCTCGTGCGCCGCGACGCGGCCGAGCAGATCGGCTGGTTCGACCCGGCCTTCTTCGTCTACTCCGACGAGGTCGACTTCTGCAAGCGCCTGCGCGACGCGGGCTGGCTGACGCTGTACGTCCCCGCGCGCGGCCGCGATCCACCACGAGCAGCTGTCGACCGCGGCCGTGCCCGAGCGGCGGATCGTCGAGCTGTCGCGAAACCGCGACCTGTACATGCGCAAGCACCACACGAAGCGCGCCGCCTGGGCCGTGCGACTGCTGACCGCGTGGACGTACGCCCTGCGCGCGGCCGTCGCGGTCGCGCTCCCGCGCCACGACGCGCGCCGCTACTGGCGCCACGTCACCGCGACGCTGCGACCGGGGCGCGGCGAGGGCCTGCGCGAGGCGGCGACCGACCACAACCGCGGCCCGCGGCTGTAGCGGCAACCCCCGCGGCCGCGCGGCCGTTCAGGGCTCCGACCGCCGCCGGGCTCGTCGCACGAGCCGCCGCAGCCCCGCGCGCTCCTCGGAGCGCATGAAGCCCGTCGCCTGCAACGCGACGGGGATCGCCGCCAGCGCGAGCGCGCGCAGCGCGAAGCCGTCGGCGCCGGCCGTCGGCAGCAGCAGCTCACCGCCGACGGCGATCGCGGCCAGCAGGGCGACGGCGTGCGCCAGCCGGCCCCACTCGAACGGCACGCTGAACAGGTGCCGGGTCAGCAGGTGCAGGACGACGAGCATGACGGCGTAGGCCGCGACGAGCGCGATGCCGGCACCGGCGATGCCGAGCGGGCCGACGAGCGCGACGAGCACCACGACGTTGACGACGAGGCCCGCCAGCGACGCCGGGAGGTTGCGCGTCGTGACGCCGGCGCGGCCGCCGATCGTGACGAACACGAGGTACAGCCCGTACATCGCCCAGCCGAGCGCGACCCACGGCAGCGCCTCGTGCGCCTCGAAGTACGCGGGCGCCGCGAGCAGGCGCACGAGCCAGCGCCCGAGCAGGGTGAGGCCGGCGACGACCAGCCCCGTCGCGACGACGTACCACGTCGTGACGGCGGCGTAGAAGCGCCGCGCACGGTCGTCGTCGGTGATCGAGTACGCCAGCGGCGGCCATGCGAGCTGAAACGCGCGCACGGACAGGATGACCGCCGTCGCGAGCTTGACCGACAGCGCGTAGAGGCCGGCCGCAGCGGCGCTCTGCGCGCGCAGCAGGTACGCCCGGTCGACGACGTTCAGCGCGAAGACCGTCGCCTCCGCGGGCACGGTCGGCACGCCGAACGCCAGCAGCGGGCGCAGCGCGAGGGCGCCCCACCGTGTGCGCCGGACGACCTGGCGGCGAAGCGTCCACCACAGGCCGATCAGGACGAGCGCCGAGCCGACGTAGTTGCCGGCGAGGTAGCCGCGTGCGCCCTGGTCGGCGAAGACGACGAGCGTCACCGTCAGGACGACCGTCAGGACGACGTTCGACAGCGACGCGACGAGGTACGCGCGCCGGCGCTCGTCGACGCGCAGGACGGCATAGGCGATCTCGAGGTTCGTGAACGCCCACAGCCCGAGGATCCCGACGCGCATGATGCCCGCGTCCTCGAAGCCGAGCAGCAGCGCGCTGAGCGGGCCGGCCGCGGCGGCGCCGAGCAGTGCGGCGACCGTCGTCGTCGCCAGCACCGCCTGTGTCGTCATCGCCGCGAGGCGCGTCGCGCTCGGGGCCCGGCTCGCGCGCGCCGTAGAAGCGCACGAACGCCTCGCCGAGGCCGAAGCGCAGCAGGATCGATGCGAGGATGATGAACGTCAGCAGCGTCTCGGCGATCCCGAAGTCGGACTTCGTCAGCGCGTGCGTGTAGAGCGGCAGCGTCACGAGCGCGAGCACGGCGGAGACGACGCTCGACGCCTGGTAGGCGACGCCGCCGGTCAGCAGGCGCGTGAAGAGGCTGCGCATCGGTTGGCGCACGCTACTGTCCGGGCGTGCCGGAGCCCCAGCATCGCCCGCGCGCCGCGAGCCCCGAGGCGGGCGGGCGCGCCCTGCTGCTGCTGCCCCGCGCGCTGGAGGGCTTCATCCTCGAGGACCAGGCGCGCGACCTGCTGCGCGCGGACGGCGTCGTCGCCGCCGATCCGCCGCGCGTGCGCTACGGCGCGGTCGCGCGGCTGCCGCGGCCGCTGCGCGACCGGCTCGCGCGCGGCACGGCACGGCGCCTGCTGCGCGCGCTCGGCGGCGACCTGCGCGCCGTCGCGATATTCCATCCGGTGCAGTGGCCGCTGGCGCAGGCGCTGCTCGCCGCCCGGCCATCCGCGGAGCTGTGGTACGGCCGCTGGGATCGCTACGAGCTCGCCTACGACGCGTCGCCGAAGATGCGCCGTCGCCTCGACGCGCTGCACGAGGCCGCGGCCTCGCGTTCGGCGCTGACGTTCGTCGCGTCCGGCAAGCTGGCGTCGCTGGAGCATGAGGCGGGCCGCGAGGCCACGGTCGTCGGTCTCGCCGCGGACTCGTTCCCGGCGCCCGACCCGGGCGCGGCCGTGGTCGCGCTGTCGCTCGGCCATCTCGGCTGGCGCACGGACTGGACGCTTCTGCGGGCGGTCGCCGAGCGCATGCCCGAGCTCGTGCTGCTGCTCGTCGGCGCGTGGCACGAGCAGGAGTGCGACCAGGATCCCGACTTCGCCTGGTGCCGCGCGTTCCCGGGCTTCGTCTGGCTCGGCCGGCGCTCGGACGACGAGGCCGCGCGCCTGATCCTCTGCGCCGACGTCGGGATCCTGCCGTTCCGCATCGAGCCGTTCAACGACGCGGCGCTGCCCTACCGGATCCTGAAGTACGCCCGCCTCGGCCGGCGCACCGTCTCACCGGAGCTCGCCGGCGTGCACACGTGGGACCGCGCGGTCACGACCGCTGCCGACGCCGACGCCTTCGTCGCCGCCCTGCGCGAGCAGGCGGGCGCGCGCCTGCGCCCCGACGCGGCGCTGCGCGCGTGGGCGCTGGAGCAGACCGCCGAGCGCGTCAACGAGCCGCTGTGGGAGCGCCTGCGCGAGCTCGGCGTGACGTAGCGCCGGTCGAGCCTGGCGCGGGCCCCGATCGCACGGTCGGTCGCTCTCGGGTACGGCGTGCGCATCGCATCGCCCAGTGCTTGCCTGACCCACCCGCTACGGAGCGGGCGTGACGTCCGGCGCCGCGACCCGACCTGCCGGCGAACCGTCGGCCCGCGTCCCCTGCGGCCGCTCGTCGGCGATCCGGCGAGCCTCGCGGGCGGCGTCGGGGTTGCCGGTCACTGCGCCCAGGAAGCTCTCGCGGCCAAGGCGCAACACGAGCGCCTCGCCGGCGTCCGCCACGACGGAGGCCCTCCGCGGCCGGTCGTGAAGCAGCCCGATCTCGCCGAAGCAGTCGCCGCGCACGAGCGTGTCGATCGACGTGCCGTCGATGAGCACGTCAAGCCGGCCGTCGGCGACGAGGTAGAACGCGTCGGCGGGCTCGCCCTGGTGGAACACGGCCTCCCCGCGGCCCAGCGGCCGTGGCTCGAGGCTGCGGGCGAGCCGCTCGACCGACGACACCGAACCACCAGGCCGCTGGATGGTGAGACGTCGCATAGCGCACAGTCATGCCGACCCTACAGTCGCCCACGTCGCCCGACACCCTCGTCACTCCCAGCGGGTTATGGAGAGCAGTGAATCTCCTGCGCAGGTTGCTCATCCGCTTGCCATCGCATGAGCGCTGCTTGCACGCGAAAGGGAAACTCTGCCGTTCCGTGGTCCGCTTCTCAGATGCATGGACAGGGGAGATGCGGTGGAGGCGGACCGCGTCATCGAGCGTCTAGTTCAAAGCCGCCGTGCCATAGCTATCGAAGACCCAACCCCGCGGAATGCCAGGATCGAGCTGTGCCCGACCGGTCTTTGGAGGACCTCCTTACGGCTCGGCTACGGCAACTCGGCGACGCTCCATCGAATGTCTGGTGATCATCAGGCCTGCGGCAGCCGATACGCGGCTTGACTCTGTGCTCGACCTGGGATTCGCTCAAGCTCCCCAGCCTTAATCATCCGCTGGAAGATCCGCTTGACCTCGTTCTCCGATCCGATTCCCGTCAGCTCTCGAACTCGAGCATTCGTGACTTCGTCGTTGTTCTGAAGGTATTCAATGATCATCTCCTCAGGAGAGGCGAGCTGATCGTGGCCAATCTTGACCAGCACCGCAGTCGGAGACCCCGAAATCACCGGGGGCTTGAGCTTGTGGCTTTTCATGGCATCAAACGCGGTCCGGAGGCCCTCACCCACATCCTTGTTGGGCGGATCTGGAAACTTGTTAATCCATCTCACAATGTTGCCGTTGCGTGAAAACCGGGTCGTCAGGACGTTGGACTCTGTCACGTGAGCGGCGAACGGGCCTGGACTCTGAACCTCGATGCGATTGTCGAATACGCGCACGTGAATGTCGTCGGCAACACTGTAGTCCCGGTGAATCACAGCGTTGGTGATGATCTCATGGAGGGTCACCTTCGGATAGCGGGCGGGTTGCAACCCCGTCGGACTCATGATGCTGATAGCTTCGACGAGCCTCACCGTCTGTTCGACGGTCTCGCGGATGACGTCGTAGAGGTTCCCCTCGATCGTCGTCGGCTGACCCATCAGGTTCTTTCGCGATCCCTCTGATGCACCGGTCGCGTAGCGGTAGAGTTTGACCGTCGACTGCTTTGGCATCCCCGCTTGCGGGCTGTCGCTAAAAAGCAGGTTCGCCGCCACTGTCGGCTTGTCATCCCGAATCAACAGCTGCTTCCGGAGCCACGATTCTGGCTCGCCGCTCGGCACAACCTCGATCATGAAACCGATGATGGCTTCGGAGTTGGTGACCGACTCGAGCGGAATGTCGAGGGGATGGGTCTCGAAGCTACGGACGCCCTTGCCATACTCCAACCGCGTGAGCGCATCGAAGTCACTCATCGGACGATTCTGAGCAGAGAGCCGCTGGTAAACTTCTCCGTTCGAGGCTCGGCGGACGTCTGGGGTTCGCTGAATCGACGCCTTCAGCACAAGGCTTGTATCAGAGTTGTCCCCCTGCCGGAGCAGTTGCAAGTCGAAGAACTGATCGAGACCGATCGATTCGGCGAATACCTGAATGTGCGCGTTCGCAGCCTCGGGATCTTGGAATCCACGCCACGTGCGTGTTCGGCTCTTCGTGTCCTCGTCGATCCCAACGTAGAGGTCGCCGCCCTCGGCGTTCGCAAATGCGCAGAGCGTGCGCGTGAGCTTGGACGGGAGGATCTCAATCGCCTTCAGGTCGGCAAAGTGATCCTCCTCAAGGGATAGGATCCGGGCGACCTCAGATGGACCTATGTCGACGACTTCGACGGCGATCAGCGGAGGCTACCCACTCGACCGGCCACCAACGGCAGAGCCAACGGTCGACGTTTCGGCGCACGTCTGGATCTGGCCCGCGCGCGGCCGGCAAGGCTCACCCACAGCTTCGCGAGCGCCCCACGCTGGCAGTTGGCTGAAGAGCTTCACATCCGCCACGCGGTCCTCGAGGCCGGAAGTGACGCCCGGGATTGGCTCGCCAGCAACCATGCCGCCAAGACGGGCAAGTGCCGAACGATGCAGCGGTCCGAGCACGTCCTGGTGATCCCCCAATTCTCCGGGCTTCGAGGCCGCCGAGCGGCGGCGCAAGGGAGGACCGTGCGCTGTCGGTCCGCGCGAGAAGAGGCGCTCTGCAATCCCAACTGGCGACACCGTCTTCAAGCTCGCGGACAGCCAGAGCACGAGCTGGCCGCATGGCCCGATTCAGGGGGGCCACGTGCTCCATTGGTCGGTCTCGCGATACTTCTCGCGTGTCTTCAGTCGATGCACAGTCCGAACTCGCGCCATCCGACCTAGATGGAGGCGTTGGGCGAGTTCGTGAAGTCCAGATCCGCAACTACAAGAGCATCGGGCAGGCCACCGTCGCAATGGGCAGCCTGACCATCCTCGTCGGGGCCAATGGGGCCGGGAAGAGCAATTTCCTGGACGCCATGGCGTTCGTCAGCGACTGCTTGACCGACTCCGTCGAGCTCGCGTTCAAGAGCCGGGGCGGCCTCGCGTCGGTCCGGCGTCGTTCAGGCGGCCATCCAACACACATTGGCATCCGCATTGTCGCCGATCTCGACGCGAACACGGTCGCTGACTACTCCTTTGAGGTCGCCGCCGAGAAGGGCGAGCAGTTCTCGGTCGCTCGCGAGCGCTGTCACGTCGAAGCCTTCATGGGCGAAGCCCATCTCTTCGAGGTCGAGCGCGGACAGTTCAAGACGCCCATCGAAGGCATCCGACCGAGCGTCGCGCCCGACCGCCTGGCCCTATTCGCGGCGTCAGCCACGCCAGAGTTCAGGCCGGTCTACGACTTCCTCGCCAGCATGCGGTTCTACTCGATCGTGCCGAGCGAACTTCAGAAGCTCCAACCGCCCGACGCCGGCGATGTTCTTCGTCCGGACGGGAGTAACGCGGCCGCGGTTCTCAAGCGCATCAAAGCCGAGAGCCCAGATCGATATCGGCGCATCAACTCGCTTCTGGCCACGGCGGTGAGCGGCATCCAGTCGGCCGATCACAAATCGGTAGGCCAGTGGGAGACAATCGAGTTCCGTCAGGACGTCGGACAAAAGCACCCGTGGACGTTTGACGCGCTGAACGTGTCGGATGGCACGCTTCGGCTCCTCGGCTTGCTCGTTGCCGTCTATCAGCCGGGGAAGGTCACGGTCCTTGGGATCGAGGAACCGGAGGCCACCGTGCATCCGGCGGTTGCGGAGCAAATACTTGAGGTCCTCCTCGACGCAGCACGTTTCAGGCAAGTCGTCGTGACAACCCATAGCCCGGACCTCCTCGACTTCCGCGACGTGCGAGACGACCAACTTCGCGTAGTCACGAACCCCCAGAACACAACCGTGATCGCCGATCTGGCAGACACGAGTCGCAGAGCCATTCGAGAACACCTCTTCACGACCGGCGAGCTGTTGCGCGTCGGGGAATTGCAGGGTGATGTCGAAAGCGCGGAAGCGCTTGCAAGCCAGTTGAGACTCTTTGGTCCCGTCGCTTCGCTGCGGCAGCGCGGCGCTTGACCGTCGGCTGTGATCGTTCCAGTCGTCGAGGGCCAGTCGGAGGAACACGCGATGGGTGTGCTCATGCGGCGCGTCCTTCACGAACTGGGCGTCTTCGATCTGGCGGTTGCGCGCCCCTTTCGCGTGAAGCGCCAGCGGGTTGTACGCGAGGGCGAGCTTGAAAGAACCATCGTTCAAGCGGAGCGGTCACGTCCCGGAGCCTCGGCGGTGTTCGTGATCCTCGACGCAGACGAAGACTGTCCGGCTGACCTGGCCTCGCGGCTCCTGGAACGAGCGCGCACACAGACAGACCTCCCCGTGTGTGTCGTGTTTCCCAAGATCGAGATCGAGGCTTGGATCCTGGGAGCAGTCGATTCGCTCAGAGGCGTACGCGGGATCCGCGTTGACGCGGATCCACCGCCCGATCCGGAAGCCGTGCGTGACGCCAAGGGAGCGATTACGCGGCTTATGGAGGGAGCGCGGGGCTACGTGGCTACCGACGATCTTCCGGCGCTCGTGGGAGCGGTCGATCTGAGACTCGCCCAAGCGCGCTCGCCATCTTTCGCGAAGTTCCGACGAGACCTGGAAAGCCTCGCCCGGGTGTGAGCGGGCAACCCTCAGGCTGTTGCTTTGCGCGAGAAGCGGCGCTCTGTGCTTTGCCCGTCTTGTCCGACGTTGCTGCGGGCTCGCGTTCTCCCGGTTCGCGCGACGCACTCCAGCGCGGCGTCCACCTGGTCAGATCCCACCGCACGGATCTCGACCACGTCGACCAGATTGAGAAACTGGGGTCATGAATCGCGACGAACCGATCGAGACGACGGACGGTGCTACAAGGCTGCCTGGTGCTTCCACGTCCGAACATCCGGCCAGGCTCGTGTCCCAGAGTGCATTGTCCCGAACGCCGCACGCATCTTCCGATCATCGGGGCGCCCGTTCGTGGCTATCCTCGATCATAGGATGGACCGTGGGTGTCGTGAGCGCGATTATTGTGGCGTTGCTGGTGGCGGCGGTCGTTCAGCTGTTGAGAGGCAGCCCGCCTGCTGAGCAGCTGCGTCGGTACATATCGTCCAAGCAGGCGGACGGTTGGCAACTCATCGTCGGCCGGCAAGTCCAGCTGCAGGTAGCGGGCGACCGGTCTTGGCTGATGGTGTTCCGCGATTCTCGCGGTCATCGCTCAGACGAGCTGGATGTACTCACCCAAAGGTCTGGCGCGCTTCGCCAAGCATTCGCGTTCCAAGCGGCTCCGCAGCGGCCGAGGGAGGCTCGAGTACCACCAGATCCGAGACACGGGGTATTCAACGTCCGGCTCGAGGCGGTTACAGACCTCATGGGCGCTACGGGCGCTGAGCAAGCACTATTGACGCTGGGCGGCCCCGACTACCATCTTCGGTATCCCATCATATTATGGGTGGATCAATTTAGCCGCACAGTACATCTCTCGCCGGCGTTCACGGGAGGTGTCACAATTGGTCCCCGAGCTCCGCGGGTACCTGCGCAGCGCCCGGGAGTATTTCTCGATCCGGTTCCACCGAGCCGTACACTACTAACAGGGTTTCGACTCGTACGCACGCTGTACAGCATGCGCACGCGACTACGAGACGTCGCCAACCGAGAGCCTCCCATCGTGACGTTGGGAGCTGACTCCGTCGCCCTCCTACATCGCGATGGACAGGTGTTCCTCGCGGCAGGGTTTGTCGTTGCGGAGACCAATCGGCGTCCCGCCATCGAGCAAGACTCAGACTGCATCATGAACAACCAGCTCGACCAGGCGGACCTCGCGAGGCCAGGAGGCGTCATCACGCCTTATTCGTGTGGTACCGACCCTCAAGCGCCGCACCCGCCAGTGCCTGCGTATCTCAATATGAAAGCGTGGCGCTTTGACCGCCAAGGCGTTTCACCCGCGACGACGTTCTGCGGCGGCCGGGCCTTCATCGCACGAGCGCAAGGTGCTGGGAACCGACGTCCGCTTCGCGAGAACTGGGCCTCCTACTTCAAGGCCGGACGCCTCTGCTGAACGGGCCGACAGGCGAGAGCAATGCGCCAGCACTACGGCCCTGCGCAATGAAATTCGGTGCGCTGCCCATCTCGCGAAGCGTCCCATCTGCTCCCAGATGAACAGAGTTTCGCTTCTCGACGATTCCGGCACTCTCGGCGCCGCCGCCCCCGCGCGGCCCGCCGGCATAGCCCGACGCGAGGATCGAGACCGCCCCCGTGCGCGAGAAGGCGAACCTCGTCCGGGACCGAAGCGAAACCGCCGCGGTCGTCGCTGCCAGCCCGCGGCTGACCCGAAATCGGCTAGCGTCGCCGTGCACTGCAATGTGGTGGTGAGGAGGACGGAGCATGGAGCCCAAGGCGATCGACCCGGTCGACTTCCGCGAGGCGCAGCACAAGCAGTGGGACTCAGCCGCGCTGGGATGGAAGCAGTGGAGCGAGTTCGCCGACCGCGCATACGGGCACATCAGCGAGCGGTTGGTGGAGCTCGCCGACGTGCGGTCGGGAAGCCGGGTCCTCGACGTCGCCGCCGGCTACGGCGAGCCGGCGCTCACGGCCGCGCGTAAGGCCGGCCCGGAGGGCCGGGTCGTGGCGACGGACATCTCTGCCGAGATGCTCGCATTCGGGCGTGAACGCGCGGCGGCGGCCGGCTTGGGCAACGTCGAGTTCATCGAGGCGGACGCCGCCGGCCTCGACTTTCCGCGCGCGAGCTTCGACGCCGCCGTGTCGCGCTGGGGAATCATCTTCGAGCCTGACGCGGAGGCAGCCGCGGGGCGCATCCGGGGCTTCCTCAAGCCGGGTGCGCGGATGTCGATCAGCTCGTGGGGCGAGCCCGATCAGGTCCCGTTCCTCTCGCTTCCGATGAGGACGACCAGGCAGCGGCTGAACGTGCCCCCGCCCCCGGCCGCGATGCCCGGGCCGCTCTCCCGTCCCACGCCCGCTGCCCTCTGCGGGTTGCTCGAAGCAGGCGGGTTCTCGGACGTCGTCGTGGAGCGAGACGAGGTCACCTTCGAGTTCGACTCCCCGGCGCACTTCACCGCCTACGTCAAGGCGATCGCCGCCCCGATCCGGGCGATGATCGAGCAGCACGCGGGCGAGGCCCAGCAGGAGGCGTGGGACGCGATCACGCAGGCCGCGGCGGATGCCTGGGGTACGTCGAGGCCGCTGCGTTGCTCGAACGTGGTGCTGCTCGCGACGGCAACCGCCTAGCGCCCGCCTCGCACAACCCCCCGACCAGGTGCCACCACGGCGAACGTGGTGGCACCCGAGCCGATCGCGCTACGGCAGCGAGCCGGACCTCTGACTCGTCGTATCGGTGCCCCCGAGGGGCGACCAGATCGCAAGCGGCCGGCCGGGCCCGGTGATCGTGGCGTCGGCGCTGAGGGCAGCCGTCGATCCGTCGGAGACCGGCTCGCGCTGGAAGGGACCCTCCGCCCCGGCGGGACGCAGGGCCGCCACAACGCGCGTCGGCTGGCCGATATGCGCCTCGCCGTGGATGCCCTCCGTGAGCAGCGCGAGCTGCCGGCCCGACGGGGTGACCTCCATGTCGGAGAGGACGGTGTCGACCGCGGGATCGCTGACGAGGACGGCGTCGGTCGGGTCGGCGCGGCCGCTGTTGGCGGCGCCGAGCAGCTCCGCGGAGCGCACGACGAACCTGTCGCTCTCGAAGCCGGTCCACATGAAGAGCCGGCGGCCGCGCGGGTCGAACCGCACGCGCACGCCGGTGTCGCCGAGGAACGCAGCGCTGCCGAGCGCCGGCGGAATGTCGGCGAGCCGTGCCGGCGTGCTGAACGAGCCGCCGTCGCGCGCCTGGCCGGCGTAGACGATGCCGGGGCCGGCGTCGCCCTCGTGGACGGCCTGGCTCAGCCACCCGACGAGCTCGCCGCGGTGCTTGCTCAGCGACGCCGTCGGCGAGCCCACGGTCCCGCGAGCGATCGGACCCACGCGCTGCGAGCCGCGCAGCTTGCCGCCGAGCGTGCGCACGCGGGCGCGGATCTCGCTCGCGGTCGTCCAGACGGCCAGCGCGTCACCGCGCTCGTTGACGGCGGCGGCGACGCGCGGCATCGGGCCGCTGCCGTCGAACACCCGCGTCGAGCTGATCGTGGACGAACCGTGCTTGCGGACCGCGAGATAGACGAGCGCCCGCGAGCAGCCCGAGCGGCAGACCGGATAGACCATCGCCGCGTCGCCGGCCGCGTTGACCGCCAAGGCGACGCTGCCGACGAGCAGGTTGCCCGGGCCGAGATGCCTGGCCGAGCCCAGCGACGCGCCGCCCGCCGTCAGGCGCCCGAACGCGAACACCGCCTGCGAGGAGTCGCGCCGGCTGAGGTGGCCCGCGGCAAGCAGGCGGGTCTTCGCGTAGGTCGCGACGGCTCCGCTGTGGGGGCCGTAGTCGATGTTCGCCTCGCTGAGGCTCAGCGGAGCGCCGAAGCGCTCACCGTCGAAGACGCTGCCGACCGTGGATGGCCCGATGTCCCCGGGCCGGGTCGCGCCCGCGGAGACGGCGATCGCGAGGCCGGCGTCGTTGCCGGCGAGCTGCGCGGCCACCTGCATCGACGGGCCGCCGTCGCTTGCGGCGATCGGACTCGGCGCGGTCCATGGCGGCGCGGCCGTCGCGAGCGCGGGAGCTGTGGCGCCGAGGGCGGCGATGGAGAGGATGAGACGTGGGAGGGGGAGGTGCATACCGCTGCAACGCGCCGCGATCGCCGGAGGTTGCGCCGGAGCGGCGCACATGCGGGCGGTCTCGCCCGCACCGGCCGGCGGGTCAGCTCGTGGCTTCGGGCGGCGGCGGACCGGCGCCGTGTCCGACGAAGTCGCTGCCGCGGACGAGCGCGAGCGCGAGCAGGCCGCCGACGATCGCGATGACCGCGGCGATCAGCAGGATGTCGTTCAGCGCCGCCGTGAACGCGCTGTGGATCGCCTGCTCGAGGCCCGGCCGGGCGGCCGCCGGCGAGGCCGCGATCGCCTGCGGCGCGCCGCCGCCGGCGACGGCGCGACCGACGTCCTCGACGTGCGCCGCGCCCGGCGTGCCGGCGAGCGCCGTCGTCAGGCGGCTCGTGATCTGGCTCTGGAAGACCGCGCCCAGGCCGGCGATCCCGGTCGCGATCCCGACCTGGCGGAACGTCGAGCTGATGCCCGATGCCATGCCCGAGCGCGCGGGCGCGACGACGCCGATCGCCGCGTTGGCGATCGACGGGTTGATCGTGCCGACGCCGATGCCGGCGACGACGAAGCCCGGCAGCAGCGCCGTCCAGTCCGAGGTCGCGTCGACGCCACGCATCAGCAGCAGGCCGAGGCCGACGACGAGCAGTCCTCCGCCGAGCAGGCCGCGGGCGGGGAGCTTCGCCGTCAGCTTGCCCGAGATCGCGGCGGCGAAGAACGACAGCAGCGTCACGGGCAGGAAGCGCAGGCCGGTCTCGAGCGGGTCGTAGCCGAGGATCGTCTGCAGATACAGCGTCAGGTACAGGAACATCGCGAACATCGAAGCCGACAGCGCGAAGGCGGCGATCGAGGCGCCGCCGAAGGTCTTCTTGCGAAACAGCGAGAGGTCGAACATCGGCCGCGGCTGGCGCTGCTCGACGGCGACGAACAGCGCCAGCAGCAGGGCCGATGTCACGAGCAGCCCGACGATGAGCCCGCTGCCCCAGCCGTGCTCGTTGCCCATGATGAGCCCGTAGACGAGCAGGAAGAGCGCGGCACTGAACGTCGTCAGGCCCAGCCAGTCGATCGCGCCGGCGTCGTCGTCGCGCGACTCGGTCAGCTTGCCCAGCGTGATCGCGAGCGTCGCGACGCCGATCGGCAGGTTGAGGTAGAAGATCGACGGCCAGCCGAGCGCGTCGGTCAGGGCCCCGCCGACGAGCGGGCCGACGGCGACGGCGGCGCCGGTCGTGGCGCCCCACAGCCCGAAGGCGGTGCCGCGCTCGGGTCCGTGGAAGTCCTGCGCGAGCAGCGCGAGCGAGGTCGCGAACATCGCGGCGCCGCCGATGCCCTGCGCGCCGCGGGCGAGGATCAGCGTCGTCGCGCTCGGGGCGACGGCGCACAGCAGCGACGCCACGGTGAACAGGACGAGGCCGATCGCGAAGACCCGCCGGCGACCGAGCAGGTCGGCGAGCGAGCCGGCGGTGAGCAGCAGCGCGGCGAGCGTCAGCGCGTACGCGTCGATCACCCACTGCACGTCGCTGAAGCTGGCGTCGAGCTCGTCGGCGATGTCCGGCAGCGCGACGTTCACGATCGTGATGTCGAGCAGCAGCATGAACGTCGCCAGGCAGACGGCCAGCAGGGTCCACCACTTGCGCTCCATGCCAAGAGGGTACGGCGCCGCCGCGGGCGCTCACACCCGACCTGCGGGACGCGGCGCTACAGCGATCCGAGGTCGCTCGGGACGTCGACGGCGTGCTCGCGCAGCGCCTCGAGCGAGACGATGTCCAGCGCGCGCTCGTGCGTCGAGGCCAGCACGACATAGGCCGCGGCGCCGTCCTGATGCGCCCGCAGCCAGTTGCGCGCCGTCACGCACCAGCGGTCGCCGGGCTTCAGGCCGGGGAAGCCGTACAGCGCCATCGGCGTGCTGAGGTCGTTGCCGATGGCGCGCTGGTGGTCGAGGAACTCCGACGTCACGACGGCGCAGATCGTGTGGCTGCCGAGGTCCTGGGGACCCGTGCTGCAGCAGCCGTCGCGGTAGAAGCCGGTCACCGGGTCCATCCCGCAGGGCTCGAGCTCCCCACCGAGGACGTTGCGATCCGCCATGCCGACCAGTATCGCGCAGGGGGCGGTCAGCAGCGACGCGCCACGTAGACCGCGAACGGTCCCGAGCGCAGCGTCGGCGCGTTCGCGGGCAGCGTGTTCGTCGCGCGGTCCACGCCGTCGGCGCGGCCGTAGCGGCGCTCGAACGTCGCGTCGCCGGTGATGTAGACGCTGACGGCCCCGACCGCCGGGTCCTGCGCGCGGGAGCGCACGCGCCGCGGCCCCGTGTGCAGCATCCAGCGCGCGTCGGGGACGAGGCGGTAGGTCGGGAACGTCAGCGCGCCGCAGCGCATCCCCGCGCGCACCGGCTCGCTGTCGAGCAGCGTGCGCAGCTCGGCGTGCGTCGACTGGATGAAGCGCAGCTCCGTGCGCAGCTTCTCGAAGCTCGACGCCTTCACGACGAGGAACGCGGCCCCCACGACGAGGGCGCCGACCGCGCCGTTGCGCCAGCGCGTGCGAGCGACCCCCGGCGCGAGCGTCGTGAAGCCGAGCACGGCGTAGCCCGCGAGCACGCACAGCGCCACGGCCGGCACGGTCAGGTAGCGCTGGATGATCGACAGCCCGGCAATGCCGGTCGCGACGAACGTCAGCGCGCCTGCCCCGAGCAGCGCGATCGGCACGGCCATCCGCGCGCTGCCGAAGCGGCGCACCGCGAGCGCGAGGCCGATGACGCCGGCGAGCGCGACCGGCGGCCGCGCGACCGACGCGAGGAACGTGACGAACGACCGCGGCACGACGGCGATGCCGCGCTCGCGCCCGAGCTCGGACGCGAGCTCGTTCGTCGCGTGCAGGCTGTAGAGCGGGTCGCCGGTGACGGCGAGGTCGACGAGCGCCCACGCGAGCGGCGCGACGACGACGAGCGCGGCCAGCGCGAGCCGCTCGCGCGTGGCGCGCCCGGGCAGACACCAGAGCCAGTAGACCCCCGCCAGCACCCACGCCTCCGGCCGCAGCAGCCCCGCGACCGCCAGCAGCGCCAGCGCCCCGAGGCCGCGGCGCGGCCTGCGCGCCTCGAGCGCGGCGGCCCACACGACGAGTGCGAGGAACGGGACGTCGACGAACGCCCGCACCGCGTACAGCAGGAAGGCGAAGCTCGAGCCGACGAAGAGCGCGCCGAGGATCGCCGGCGCGCGCCCGAACAGCGCGCGCCCGAGCGCGTACGCGCCCGCCGTCAGCGCCGCCAGGCTCAGCAGCGTGCCGAGCACGAGCAGCCGGTCGGCGCCCTCGCCGGCGAGCGACAGCAGCCCGGCGAGCGCGATGTACAGCGGATGCTCGGTCGGAGCGGCGAACGTCTCGAAGCCAGGCGCGACGCCGTGCAGGACGTCGCGCCCCCAGATCAGGTGGTGGTAGGCGTCGTAGTCCGGATAGGTCGGGACGAGCGCCCAGCCCGCGAGCACCGCGACGACGAGCGCCGCGAGGGCGAGCCACTCGCCGCGCGACACGCCCGCGGCTCGCCGAGGGCCCTCCGACTCGGTCACGGCGCCGCGGGTGCCCCGGCCCGTGGGCGCCGGGACGACAGGACCGGCGTCAGCGCGGTCCCGACCGCCAACAGCGCCCACACGAGCGGGTCCTCGAGGAACGCCGCGTACAGCAGGGTGTGCACGACCAGCGCCACGAATGTGGCCGCGACGGCCGCGCGAGCGACCGACTCGCGCGACCCGCGCAGCAGCCCGCGCAGCGCGACGACGAGCAGCGCGACGTACAGCAAGAGACCCCCCACGCCCTGCTCGGCGGCGATCGTAATGGGGATCGTGTGCGACGCCGCCGAGGCGCGTGCGTTGGAGCTCTTCTCGCGCACGCGGTACTCGTGGCGGAAGGAGCCGGCGCCGTAGCCGACGACCGGCTGCTCGCGGGCCAGCGCGAGGCCGCCGGTGACGAGATTCGAGCGACCGCTCGTGACGTTGTCGGCGGAACCCTCGACGCCGACCGCGCCCGGTGCGGCGAGCACGACCGCGACGCCCGCGATGGCGAAGACCCCGATGACGGCCGCCGCGCGGCGCGTGCCCCAGCGCAGCGCGCCGAGGACGGCGAGGCCCGCGAGCAGGGCGGTGAAGGACGACTGCGACAGCGTCAGCACGAGCCCCGCCCACAGGAGCGCCAGCGCGGCCATGCTTCCCGCGACGACGCGCGCGTCTCGAACCCACAGCAGCAGCGCGGCGAGCCCGAGCATGACCGCGGCCAGGAAGCGGCCGTAGATGTTCGGGTCGAAGAACAGCGAGTTGACGCGGAAGTAGGACTCGAACTGGTTGGAGCTGATGACCTTCGGGTTCAGCAGCAGCTCGCGCCGGCTGTACTCCACGAACCCGATGCCGACGAAGACGACGGCGAGCGCGAGCAGCACGGCCAGGCACTGCCCGGCCAGGCGCGGCGTCCAGTCGACCCGCACGAGCAGCGCGAACAGCAGCGCGAACGGGACGTAGAAGAAGATCACCTGCGCGAGCGCCTTGTCGAAGTCCGACGAGTACGCCGACTGCGCGGCGTACAGGACGACCGAACCGGCGAGCAGCCACTCGAGCGCGCCGCGCGGGCGCGCGGACCCGGCCGGCTCGTCGTCGTCGAGGCCGGGCGGCACGCGCAGGCGCGGCACCGCATAGGCGAGCACGCCCGCGGCGATGACGAGGTACAACGGCAGCAGCAGGTTGGCGGTGTCTCCACCGGACTCGATCGGGATCCGGAACGGCAGCGCGAACGCCGCGCCGAGCGCGACGAGCGCGGGCCGCCGGTGGATCGCCCACGCCCCCGCGGCGAGCAACAGCGCCCCCGCGACCGCGGCGACGACCGACAGCAGCGGCCGGTCGCGCAGCGGTTGCAGCTGCGGCGTCGACCAGATGTTCGCGACGAGCAGGACCGGCGTCAGCACGAGCGCGCCGAGCATCGCGGCGCTGCGCGCGCGATCGGAGCGCGCGAGCAGGACCGCGGCCGCGAGCAGCGCGGCGACGACGACGCCGGCCGTCTGCGCGAGCTCGCCGAGCGTGGAGATCGTGGCGATCATGGGCGTGCCAGCAACGTCCACGCCCGCTCCAGCAGGCCGGCCAGCTCGGTGTTCGTCTTGAGGCTTGCGGAGAAGTCCGGCAGGCCCGGCCGGATGACGAGCCCCGTGCCCAGCCGGGAGGCGACGATGACCTGCCGGCGCCCGTCCTGGGTCGCCGCCGCGGCGGCCACGGCGCCCGCTCCGCCGCGCACGTCGAGCGTCTGCTCGAACGCCGCGATGTCGACGAACTGCCCCTCGGTGCCGGCGAACAGCTGGATGTCGTCGACGACGTTGACGAGGGTGACCGGCGCCTGAGGCCGGCGCTCGATCGGCCGCAGGCGAGCGCCGAAGAGATCACGCGTCGTCGCGGGCGTCGGATCGATCGCGCGTCCACCCGGCGTCAGTCGCACGGTCCGGCGCAGGGACTGCGTGCCGACGGAAAGCAGCTTCCCGCCGCTGCGCACGTAGCCGCGCAACGCGCTCGCCACGCGGCCGTCGAGCCAGCGCGTGTCGCCGGCGAGGATCACGCCGCGATGGCCGGCGAGCTTCGGGCCCTTGCCGCGCGCGAGCGCTACGTCGGTCGTGAGGTCGTAGCGATGGTGCTCGCGATCGAGCTGGGCGAGCAGCAGCGCCTCGTGCTTGGGGAGCTGCGCCGGCAGGCCGCTCTTGACGTACGGCCGCCCGATCCGCACCGCCAGCCCGGCGCCGAGCGTGTTCGGGCGCCCGTCCCCGTCGTCGTCGACCGGGTTCGAACCCTGCCACGTCGTCGCGGGCAGCACGACGAGCACCGGCCGCGTCTCGAGCGACTGCACGACCACCGGCGCCGATACCTTGCGCGTGCGCGTGTGGACCTCGAAGACGTAGAGGCCCGACTTGCCGGCCGGCGCCGTGAAGTGCACGAGCCGCGAGCGCGTGCCGCGGCCGTGGGCGCGGATCTGGCGGTCACCGACGCGGCGCAGCTGCCACGTGAAGTTCTTGTCCAGCGAGCTGACGCCGACCGCGCCCTGCTCGCCGGCCACGACCGGCTCGGCCTCCGGCTGGGCGGTGAGGTAGCGCACGGTGATGCCGCCGCGTCCCGGCAGCGTCTCGCCGTAGCCGGGCCTCGGCGGGATCGGCGCCGAGCTGCCGACGTTGCCCGCGCGGTCGCGCGCGCGGATGACGACGAGGTACGTGCCGGCCGCGACGCGGCGCCCGTCGACCGTCCCGTCCCAGGTCCAGTCCTTGGCGTCGTTGGCGAGCCGCCGCGGCTTGCGGAGGATCATCCGCGCCGGCGTCACGTCGGTGCGAAAGACGAGTGCCTCGATGTGCCGGTCGCAGGCGCGAACGGTGCTCGACTCCGCCGGGCAGAACGGCGCACGGAAGTGGATCTCCGCCGGATCGCCGGCGATGTTGGGCAGCAGCTCGGGCCGCGGAACGCTGTCCGAGGTCGGGCCGATCGACGTGACGACGACGTCGGGCGGGGTCGTGTCCTTGACGATGTTTCGCGGCAGCTGCACCGCGCGGCCCTGTCGGCGCAGGTTCAGGCGCACCCGGTAGGTCCCGTCGGGCGCCATCCGGCGATCGGCGAGGCGGCCGTCCCAGACGAGGCGTTGCTTGACGCCGGCCTTCATCACGCGGTCGGACTCCAGGACCCGCACGGTGTCGCCGTCGCGATCGACGACCGTCGCCGTGACGTCGTCCGTGCGTTCCAGGACGAAGGACAGGCGGGCGCGCTCCTTGCGCCCGTCCTTGTTGGGCGAGAAGACCGGATCGACCGTCAGCGCCTGCACGCGCGGCGGCTTGCTCTTGAGCTCCTGCGCCGCGAAGAACGCGGCGAACGTCGCGCACACGAGGAGCGCGAACGCGATCCGTGCGGCAGTGCTCATGCTGCGGCGTTCGAGGAGGCCACGGAAAGGCCTGCCTGTCCGGTGCTAGCCGGTGCTCGCGACGTCGGCGCCGATGATCACGACGACGTCCGCGTCGGGCCCGGCGGCAACCGAGGCGTTCGCGTCGGCCGGTTTCACCGCGTCGGCGCTGACGCCGACGATCTTGGCTACGAGCAGCGCCCCCGGCTTATCTCCCGACGCGTAGGAGACCGTCGTCGTGGCGACCTGCTGATCGGCGTTCGTGGGCTTGGAGAGGATCGTGAAGCCCTTGTCCTCGATCTTGCTCGCGACGCTCGCGGCGAGCCCGGTCTGGAACGTGCCGTTGAGGACGACGACCTTCGTCGCGCGGCGGTTGACCGCCGCCGCGGCGGCGGCGGGCGGCGGCTTGGTGGCGGACGGCGGCGGCGTCGCATTGCCCAGCGGGTTGTCCTTCGGCGGCGAGTCGCCGCCGGCCGACAGCAGCAGGACGACCGCGACGGCGAGGACGAGCACGGTGACGACGCCGCCGACGATGAGCCCGAGGCGGCTCGTGGAGCGGCCCCCACCGCGGTCGGACGGCAGCGGGACCTCGCGCGGCTGGCGCGACGGGACGTCCGGCAGGCGCGAGATCGGCGGGTTCAGCGGGTCGTGCGCGTCGCCGTTGGATGACGATGCCGGGCTGCGGCCGGCGATCGCGGCCTGCCGCGCGGCCGCGATGGCACCGGCGTTCGCGGCGCTCGGCGGCAGGGCGGGGCCAGGCGAGGGGCCGACGGTCGTCGGCGCCCCGGGCGCCGACGGAGCGGCCGGAGCGCCGGGCGTCGCCGTGCCGGCGCCGGGGCCCGCGGCGGGCGCCGGGGAGGCCGGCGCGTCCGGGCCGGGCTGGACGCCGAGGCCCCCGGGACGGGCGAGCTGGCCGGGCGGGGCGACGGCGGGCGTGCCGGCAGCAGGCGCGCCGGCTCCAGGCTGGAACTTCTGCATGACGGCAGCCGCGGCCGCCTTGCGCGCCGCCTCGGCCTGCTGCGCGGCGGGGGTCTGCGGCCCGGCGGGCGCGGCGACGCCGGGCTGCGCGACGATCGGCTGGGCGACGACGCGGCGCGACACGTCGGACTGCGCGCGCTGCATGAGGTCGGCATCGCGCTCGGGCGCGCGTCCGGCCCATTCGCGCAGCCGCTTGACCTCCTTCGCCTGGGCGAAGTAGAGCAGCGAGAGCACCCCAAGGCCGATGACCGCGGCGTAGCCGAAGTACGCGCCGAAGGTCTCGATCTTGTCACCGAGCGCGACGGCGCCGAGCAGCAGAGCGTTCACGACCGCAGGATCCTAGTGGTTCGACCGTCGGCGTCACCGGGCGGTGCAAGCGCGGGATCGGGTGTCGGCCAGCCGTCGGTGGCGGCCGACAGCTCCGCGACCTTCGCGGCCAGCCCGGCGGCGTCGCCCTCGAGCACGAGCAGGCCGATCTGGTCGAACATGGCATCGACGGCCTGCGGCGCGCGGTGCTCGCGCTCGGCGCGGAGGATCTTCTCCGCGGGCGTCGGCTGCGGGCGCTCGTACGTGTTGAAGAGCTCCTCGTGGAGCTTCTCGCCCGGCCGCCGGCCGACGATCTCGACGGCGATGTCGCGGTCCGGATCGAGGCCGGAGAGCTCGATCATCGTGCGTGCGAGGTCGAGGATCCGCACCGGCTCGCCCATCTCCAGGACGTACACCTCTCCGCCGGCTTCGCCTTCGGAGTCCACGACCGGTCCCTGGGCCTTGGACAACCCGCCCGCGCGGACGATGAGCTGGACGGCCTCGGGGATCGTCATGAAGTAGCGCGTCATGCGCTCGTCGGTGACGGTGACCGGCCCGCCGAGCGCGATCTGGCGGCGGAAGATGGGCACGACCGATCCCGACGAGCCGAGCACGTTGCCGAAGCGCACGGCGCAGTAGCGGGTGTTCGGGAAGCGCGCCTGCTCGGCCTCCAGCGCGAACTCGGCGAGCGCCTTGGACGCGCCCATGACGGTCGCCGGCGCGACGGCCTTGTCGGTCGAGACGAGCAGGAACGCCTTGACGCCGGCCTGGCCCGCGATGCGCGCCATGAGCCGCGTCGCGATCGCGTTGTTGCGCACCGCCTCGACGGGGTTCTGCTCCATGAGCCCGACGTGTTTGTACGCGGCGGCGTGGAAGACGACCGTCGGGCGGTAGGCGCCGAAGACCTCGCGCATGCGCTCCTCCTCCTTGCAGTCCGCGAGCACCGCGTCGAGCGTGGAGGGATGCACGTGGCGGTCGTGCTCGAGCTCGCGCTGGATCGTGAAGAGGTTGTCCTCGGCGTGGTCGAGCAGGATCAGGCGGCGCGGAGCGACGCGGGCGATCTGGCGCGACAGCTCCTTGCCGATCGAGCCGCCCGCTCCCGTGACGAGCACGACCTCGCCGCTGAGGTACGCGCCGACGCGGTCGAGCTCCATCCGCACGGGTTCGCGCCCGAGGATGTCCTCGACCTGCACGTCGCGCACCTGGCGCACGTAGTTGCCGCCGGTCTGCAGCAACTCGAACACCGTCGGCAGCGTCCGCACCGGGATCCCGCGCTCGCGACAGGCGCGCACGACGGTCGCGCGCACGACGCCCGGCGCCGAGGGGATCGCGATCGTGACCTCGTCGGGCTCGACCTCGTCGAGGATCCGGCCGAGCTCGCTCGTCGTGCCGAGCACCTTGACGCCGTCGATCCGCAGGCGCTTCTTCGTCGGGTCGTCGTCGACGAAGCCGACGGGCTTCAGGCCGAGCTCCGGGTTGCGCAGGATCTCGCGCAGCACGAGCCGGCCGCCGTCGCCGGCGCCGACGATCAGCAGCCCGCGCGCGCCGGCGCGCGCGCGAAAGCCCGTCAGGGGACGCTCGTGGATCGAGCGCGCCACGAAGCGCGTGCCGGCGACGAACGCGAGCGTCAGCAGCAGGTAGAGGACAAGCACGCCGGACGGCGCCGTCACCGGGGCCTCGCCGGCCGCGGAGCGCTGCGTGATCGGCTTGACGAGCGCGATGTACCCGGGCAGCAACAGCGTCGCGATGACGACGGCCTGCAGGATCCGCACGTAGTCGCGCTGCGTCACGTAGCGCCACCACTTCGCGTACAGCCCGAAGGCGGCGTAGACGAGCATCGAGCCGACGACGACGGGCGCGATCGTCGCGTCGAAGAGGTCGCGGTAGCGGACCGGGACACCGCGCGGGCCGTCGAAGCGCAGCCGATAGGCGAGCCAGTACGCGAGCGCGACCAACGCCCCGTCGACCGCCATCTGGGGCAGCGAATGGCGTCGCAAGGGGAAAGCCGCGGAGCGGATCCGTCGGCGCATCGCCGCCGATTGTACGGGGCGTGCGCCGGGATGCGCCGCGCTGCACGCGCTCTGTCGGCGATCGATCGTCAGGTGCTGACGGGACGCGGGCTGCAGCGGGGCCCGACGTCTCGCCGATCAGCGCCGCGCGGCGCGAGCGAGCAGCGCCGCCAGCACGGCGGGGTCGCGGCGGATCCGCTCGCCGTCCGCGGCGCCCGGCGCGCGCTTGGCGAGCACGACGTCGCCGGCGCGCTCGAGCGTGCGCAGGCGGCCGTCGGCGATGAGTGCCTCGTCGACCGCGCCGAGGCGGCCCTGGAACGTCGTCCAGACCGGCGTCCCGAGCGCGACGGCCTCGCGATTCATCGTGCCGCCGGCCGACACGACGAGGTCGGCGTAGGCGATCAGCGACTGCGCGTCGATCGCCCGCGCGGGCACGATGAAGCCGTCGCCGAGGGCGGCGCGCTGCTCGGGCGTCCGCGGCAGGACGACGGTCTGGGCGCCGCGCAGGCGGTCGAGCACATCGGCGAAGACGTCGTTCTCGAAGCGGTGGTACAGCGACACCGCGGGCGGCGTGCGCACAACCGCGATCGGCTGCGCGGCATCGAGCCCGAGCTCCGCGAGCACGGCCGGGTCGGCCTCGAAGTCGGCGAGGTAGTACTCCTCCTTGAGGCCCGGATAGGCGGCGATCTTGCCGTCGGCGCCGTAGCGCGACAAGCGCTGCGGCGGGATCGCCTCGGGCACGACGACCGTCCGCGCGAGGCGGCAGTTGACGGTGTGCTGGACCGTCGCCCACTCGTAGTCGAACATCGTCGAGCAGGGGATCCGCAGCAGCCGCGCCGCGACCGTGACGTCGTTGGAGCCATGGCCGAGCGCGAGGTCGAAGCGCCGTCCGCGGGCCCAGCGCGCGAGCGCCGTCGAGCGCGACGCCAGACCGAGGCCCTTGGCGGCCAGCCGACCGCCGCGGTGGCGCCCGACGACGGTGTGCTCGATCCCGAAGCGCTCGAGCAGGCCGAGCGTCTGGGCGAAGTCGCGCGCCGTGATCTGCACCTCGTGGCCCTCGGCGCGCAGCGCGGCGACGATCGGGCGCAGCACGAGCACGTGGGGGCTGTTCGTGAGGTCGACCCAGACGCGCATCGGGGTCGGAGGCTAGTGGTCGACACGCCCGCATCCTCGATCCCTCGGCGAGGAGTCGCCGCGCCCCGACGGCAGTCGCCGGCTCGCCACGGCCCCATGCGCCTCGTCGGCTCGGTTGCTCGTTCCTCACCGCCCACGGCGTGATGCTTCAAGGCCGCGCTGGGAGGACCGGCGGGCCCGCCGAAGCGGGCCCGCGTGATGGCTACGGGTGCTGGCGCGGCACTGCGCTCACGGTCCGAACGAGTTGTAGCTCGCCGGCGCCGAGTCGACGGCAACGGAGCCCTTGCCCTGATCATGCGGTACGCCGACCGTCGCGGTACCCGTGCACGAGCCGCCGTGAGCGTCGGTGACCGTGAACGCGATGCGGTACACACGGCCGTCGCCAGTCCCGCTGCGCTCGGCGCGCACGTTGACCTTGTTCGGCGCCGGGCCCGCCGTGGCGTCGGGCGACGTGTCGCCGTCACCGGTGCCATTGAGCGGCTCGTCCTGCGTGACGCCCGTGATCGTGGTCGTCGTGGCGTCGCCGTCCGGGTCGCTGGCACCGCTGAGCGTGATGACCTGCAGCTTGTGGTTCGGCGGCCACAGGCTGCCCGGACTCGCGGCGACGGAGGAGCACCTCGGCGGCCGGTTCGAGACGACGACGTCGTGCGTCACACTGTCGCTCGCGCCGTCGTCGTCGGTCACCGTGAGGGTGACGGAGTACGTGCCGACGGCCGCGTACTGGTGGCTCGGCGTGGCGCCGCTGCCGGCGTGGCCGTCACCGAAGTCCCACGAGTAGGACACGATCGTACCGTCGGGATCGCTCGAAGCAGTGCCGTCGAAGTCGACCGTATCGGCGATCGTCGGCGAGGTCGGCGTGAACGTAAACGCTGCTGTCGGGGGCTGGTTGGGCACCACCGGCGCCAGGTTGCACGTCCCGTCTGCGAGCGTCACCTTGAGGACCGTGGCGCTCTGCGTCGCATAGAGGCAGCCGTTGTTGCCCACCGTCACGAAGTCGCCGCGCGTGCCGCCCGACACGACGCCCGTGAGGACGGGCGGCGACACCGTGAGATCGATCTTCGTGATCTGGCCGTTGTTGCGGTTGGCGAGCAGGAACGGCGGCTGTGACAGATCGGAGCTTGCCGCCACGGCGACACCGTCGCCGTCGGTGATCGTGGTGATGAGGCTCGACACTCCGGGGCTCGCAGACGAGGTGCCATCGACGCGATAGATCGCGTTGCTGGCGCTGGCATAGAGCGTGCCGTCGGGGCCGAACTGGATCCCGTCGATCGCCGGGTTGGCGGGGACGCTGTAGGTGGTCACGACGACCGGGCCAAGCCCGGTGAACCCGGTGATCCGCCAGATGCCCGAGCCGCACGGGCCGGACGCGAACAGGTCGCCGCTGATGGGATCCGTCGCGAGGCCTGTCACGCACGGCAGGCCGCCTGCGAGCGTCCTGACGATGTGGCCGTCGGCGAGGCTCAGCTCGACGACCGACCCGGCGGACTGCAGCGCGGCGTACAGACGGCCGTCCTTGTCGAAGGCCAGCCCGGAGAGCGCACCCGGGATCGGAGCTGTGGTGATCTCGGCTCCGGGATCGCCGACGGCGCCGCCCGCGGTCTGGTCGAAGCGGTACAGACGTCCGGTGGCGTAGTCACCGACGTAGATGTCGGTCGCGCTCACGGCGAGGCCGACCGGACCGACCGCTCCGCCGGTCCCGAACCCCGTCGCCCAGTCGGAAACCGCGTAACCCGGCCCGGCGACGGCTGCCTGCGCCGACGCCGTCATCGCACTCGCACCCACCAGGGCGAGCACGATCACAGTAACGAAACACCGCCCGAATGCCATGTATGCCCCCTGCGTCTGGCGGCGCGTCGCGCCGCGGTCATCGTCTACACCATTGAGCCTGACTGTGTGAGCAAGCCACCACAACCCAATGTGTGCGGAATCTCACAGGTCTGCCGGAAAACGATCCGTTCGTAGATAACAGCGACACGGCTCCAGGCGCGCGACGCTCGGGGATTGGAAGAGTGGCCCGTCTCACCCAGAGATCGGTAGGGATCGGCTTGTGAAGGCTCCAGGACGTGAGGAACAGCGCCGCTATTCGCGCACAGGGGCGTTCTCGATCATCGGCCGGCCATGCCGACGGGCTGCGGGGGCGGCGGCGGCGCCGAGAGTGCCGGAAACGTCGAGGAGCAGAACGCGGCCCTGAGCGCGGATCGCCGGGCTGCGTGTCGAATAATGCCCGCATAGAGGGTCATAGTCGACATAGGCCGCTCGTCCGGCCGTTGCGGCGCAGGCGACGACGGTGCTCCAGGCACGGCACGAGAGCAAGGGCGCCCCTGCTCGCGCATGGGACGGTCTCCTATGCGCCGGCGGGCGCACCTGCCGTATTCGCCCAAACGCATCCGCCCCAGGCGGGGACGGTTGCCCGCCGGCGACCATCTGCAGGTCTGATGCTCAGGGGGATCGGTTCAATGCGGCCGCGTCGAGGTACCGGTCCTGTCGCGCGCGGCCGCGCGCGACGTCCCACGCGAGTTCTGCGCGAAGCAGGCCCAGGCACTTCTCCGGTCCGCCGTCGGTGCGGCGCCACCCGTTTGAGATGTGGCCGCCCACCCGCCCGGTCCACACCTCGCCGTCCCCTCGTGCGACCGAGCCCGCTCGTCAGCGGGCTCGCCGTAGGTAGCCCGCGGCCACGAACCGCTCGACGTAGCGGTGCAACAGCGCGGAGTCGACGGGCGGGCAGACGATCCCGCTGCCGGCGAGCGCTCGCCGCGTGGCGCTGTCGTCATAGCGCGGCAGGCGCAGCCAGTCCGTGTCCTCGTGCTCTGCGAAGAGCGGTAGCAGCGGCACGAGCGACCTGGCCGTCGCCCGTGCGCGCTCGAGGACCAGCCGTCGCCACGCGGCGTAGGGCAGCTCCGTGAGCGGATATCCGAGCTCGCGAAGCCATCGCACGAGGTCCGTCCACGCGACGACATCGGTGCCGACCAGGTGATAGCGACCCGGCGCGCCGGCGAGCGCAACGCGCACGAGCGCACGACTGACGTAGTCGACGGGGACGAGGTGGACCGGCGCGTCGACGATCGGCACCGCACCGAGCTCGACGCAGCCCTTGATCAGGACGCAGACGAAGTCGTCGGGATTGAACGCGCCCGTGGTGGCGTGCCCGGCGATCGTGCCCGGTCGGAAGATCGTCGTGCTCAGCCCCCTCGCGTCGGCCTGGTGCACGAGCTCCTCGGCGACCCACTTGGTGCGCATGTACCCGAGCGCCAAGCGGTCGGGCTCGTCGGCGCGCGCGTCCTCGCGGATCTTTGAGCGGCGGTCGCGTCCGCCCGGGAAGACGCCGATCGTCGACACGTGATGCAGCCGCGCGCCACGCCCGATGGCCGCGAGCCGCAACACCTCGCGCGTGCCGGCGACGTTCGCCGCCCGCAGTGCGTCGTAGCCGAACACGAAGTTCACGGACGCACCGCCGTGCACGATCGTGTCGACCGCCTGTCCGAGGCGCGCGAATGCTGCCTCGTCCAGCCCGAAACGGGGCTGCGCGAGATCGCCCGCGACGCAGGTCACGCGCGATCGCAGCCCGAGCGCCGGCAGGTCATGGCGGCCGAGCGCACCCTCGATGCGACGCCGGCCGTCCGCGGCCGTCGGGGCCCGCACGAGGCAGTGGACGTGCGCGTCCGTCTGCGCCAGCAACTCCGCGAGCACGAACGCGCCGAGAAACCCCGTCGCGCCGGTCAACAGGACCGCGCGCGGCGCCGCAGCCGCCGGCGGCACGAACGTCAGGCCCGGATCGAGCACCGCATCATCGCGCGGCGTCGGTCGCGCGCGTGCGTGGGCCACAGCGGTCAGATGCTCTGGGACGAGCAGCGTCGCGATCTCCGCCGCGAGCTCGCGCAACGTCGGTCCGAGCAGCAGCCGATCGGTCGCCAGGTCGACCCCGAGCTCCGCCTCCACCATCTCCTCGAGCTCGAGCGCGCCCATCGAATCCAACCCCAGGTCGACCAGCGAGCGCGTCGGCTCCAGCGGCTCCCTGGTCTCCAGGACGTCCGCCAGGACGGTGCGCAGGTAGTCCTCGATCGCGTGCAGTCGCTCGGCGTGCCCGAGGCCGCGCAACCGGTCCGCCCGCGCCGCGGCCTGGATCGGCGCGCCAGTCCGCGGCGCGGCCTCGACCGGCGCGTCGGACAGGGCTGACAGGCGCGGCGTGGTCGCGGCGCGCGGATAGAACGCGCGCCAGCGGTGCAGGTCAAACGTGCCGACCCCGCAGTGCGCCGGCGGATCCGCCATGGCGAGCAGCTGGTCGAGCGCCTCGGTCGCGCGGCGCACCGGCAGACTCGAGAGGCCACGGTCGGCGAGTTGACGGATGGCACGCTCGCCTGCATCGGCCGCCATGCCGGTGTCCTCGATCACCGTCCAGGCGATGCCGGTCGCCGGCAGGCCGATCGCGCGGCGATGATGTGCGAGCGCGTCGAGGTAGGCGTTCGCGGCCGCGTACGCGCCTTGTCCGGGCGTGCCGAGGAGCGTCGCGACCGACGAGTAGAGGACGAAGAAGTCCAGCGACGACGTCAGCTGGTGAAGGTGCAGAGCGCCGTCCACCTTGGCGCTGAGCATCGTGCGAAGGTCGTCCGGCGCGATCGCCGCGATCATCGCCGGCGACATGACCCCTGCGGCATGCAGGACGCCGCGAACGGGGTGGGCACGCAGCACGTCGGCGAGCGCAGCTCGATCGGCGACGTCGACCGCGGCGACCGAGATCGCCGCACCGGCGGCCGTCATGTCGGTGATCGCCGCGCGCGCGCGGTCCGTCGCGACGCCGCGCCGGCCGAGCAGGACGAGACGGCGCGCGCCCCGCTCGACCAGCAGCCGTGCCGCCGCGAGGCCAAGCCCGCCCAGGCCGCCGGTGACCAGGTACGACGCGTCGGCGCGCAGCTCGATCCGGCCCGCGGACGCAAGCGCCGCTCGGCCGAGGCGCCCGACGAACCGGCGGCGGTCGCGCAGCACGATCTCGCGCTCCTCGCCGTCGGCGAGGAGCTCGGCGGTGAGCTGGTCGGCCTCGCCGGGCGACGGGGCGGCGGCGAGGTCGACGAGCGTGCAGCGCAGCCACGGGTGTTCGTTGGCGACGACGCGCCCGAGTCCCCACACCGTGGCGTAAGCCAGTGGCGCGAGACCAACGTCACCGGCGACGACCTGGCCGCCGCGCGTCACGAGCCACAGCCGCGGCTGGTCCGCGCCGTCGAACCGCGCCAATGCCCGCACGAGCGCGAGCGTGCGTACGAGCTCGTCACCGGCCCGCGCGATCGCCGCCTGGGGCTCGGCGCCATCGCCGCCGTAGAACACGACGACGCCTCGCCAGCTGCGCTCGGCGAGCACGCGTTCCCAGGGCGCACCGGCATCGACCGAGCGCGCCGCGAGACGGCTTGCGACCGCGCGCGGCGTCTCGTCGCCCGCGCTCACGACGAGCCAGTCGCCCGCAGCGGCACGCGCGATCGCGGGCGCGCTCGGCTCCCATGTCGGCACGAGGACGTCGAGCGCAGGTCGCGGGTCGGGCCCGGGGAACTCCAGCCAGCAGCGCTCCCTCTGCCACGGATAGCTGCCGAGCGCGACGAAGCGCGCATCGGGGGCGTCCAGTCGTCGCCAGTCGAGCGTGACGCCGAGGCAGTACAGCTCCGCGATCGTGTGCAGCAGCGACGCGCGACCGGGCCCCAGTGACGGCAGTACGGCGCCGGTGGCCTCGCCGAGGAGCCGGCGCAGCTCGTCCTGCAAGACCGGGCGCGTGCTGATCTCCACGACGATCGTGGCGTCGTCGCCCACTGGGATGGTCAGCTGCTGCGGCGGCATGCTGCCGCACAGCCGCGCGATCGCCTCGTCGAGATCGATCGACCCGCTCACGTACGCGGCGGTGATCGCCCCGGTGCCGATCCCGGCGTGCTCGTCCGCGACCACGCCGAGCTCGCGCCACCGCGCGGCAAGCTCGACCTGGCAGGCGAACGTCCGCGCCAGCGCTGTCTCGACGGACCCCGCGCAGCGGGCGAGCAGGTCGCGGTCGGCGGGCTCGCCGTCGTCATGCGCGGGAAACGCGAACACCAGCGTGGGCGTCTGACCGGGCACGACACGGCCGCTCGCCCCCGCCGACCGCTCCAGCCGCTGCGCGGCCTCCGACGCGGACCCCGCGACGATCGCGAGGCGATGATCGTGGTGGTCGCGCCGCACCCCGGCGGAGTGGGCGACGTCGACGAGGTCGTGGTCCGCCAGGCGCGCGGCGACCTTGCGGCGCCATGCGGCGAGGGCCGCGGGCGTACGCGCCGAGACGGCGAGCAAGCGCGGTCCCGGGGCCGCGCGGACGCGCGGCCGCAGACCGTCGACGCCGCCGATCACGATGTGGGCGTTCGTGCCACCCATGCCGAACGAGCTGACGCCGGCGATCCGGGGACCGTCCTCGGGCCACGGCGCCACGTGGGTCGACAGTCGCAGGTTGCGATCGGCCAGCTTCGCGTACGGGTTGGGTGCGTCGAAGTGCAGGCTCGGGAGCAGCCGGCGATGCGACAGCGACAGCACGGCCTTGATCACGCTCGCCACCCCGGCCGCCGATTCGAGGTGCCCGAGGTTGGTCTTGACCGATCCGATCGCGCAGGCGCGATCCGGGGCGCGGCCTTCGCCCATCACGGCCCCGAGCGCGGCCGCTTCGATGGGGTCGCCGATCACCGTCCCGGTGCCGTGCGTCTCGACGTAGCCGACACTCCCCGCGGGGACGTTCGCGCGACGATACGCGGTGCGCAGCACCGCTTCCTGCGACCACCGGCTCGGCGACGTGAGCCCGTTCGAGCGACCGTCCTGGTTGACCGCGGAGCCGAGGATCACCGCTCGGATGTGGTCCCCGTCGGCGTGCGCTCGGGACAGGCGCTTGAGGACGAGGAGTCCCGCGCCTTCGCCGCGCACGATCCCGCTCGCGTTCGCGTCGAAGGCGCGGCATCGACCATCCGCCGACAGCAGGCCGGCGCGCGCGTAGAACACGTCCATCGTGCGATCGAGCATCACGTTCACGCCGCCGGCGATCGCCACGGGAGCGGACTCGTCGGTCGCGAGGCTCTGACATGCGAGATGGATCGCGACGAGCGACGACGAGCACAGGGTGTCGACGGACATGCTCGGTCCGCGCAGATCGAACATGAACGAGACCCGGTTGGATGCGATGCCCAGCGAGCTGCCGGGCCCGAGCTGGGCGTCGACCCGCGCCAGATCCTGCGCGTGCCGGCGCGCGAAGTCCGCGTTCATGACGCCGACGAACACGCCGGTCGGCGTTCCCGACAGCGAGGCGACCGGCTGCCCGGCGTCCTCGAGTGCCTCCCACGCGACCTCGAGCAACAGCCGCTGCTGGGGATCCATGCGGGCGGCCTCGCGCGGCGAGATCCGGAAGAAGCCGGGCTCGAAGCGATCGACCGCGTCGAGGTAGCCGCCGAGACGGCACGCCGGCGTCTGGTCGACGAGCCACGGCGGCGGCGCGAGCTCCGGTCGGCCGCTCGGTGGCTCACCGACCGCTTCGCGGCCGCTCGAGAGCAGATCCCAGTAGCTGTCGACGCCGGGCGCGCGCGGGAAGCGGCAGGCCATCCCGACGATGGCGATCGGCTCCGTCACGGCGCGCTGACGGCGGCCGCCAAGTGGCGCGCGAGGGCCTCGATCGTCGCGTGGTCCCATAGCAGCGTGGCGTCCAGCGGCACGCCCAGCCACGTCTCGAGCACGCCGACCAGGTACACGGCGTCGAGTGACGTGACGTTGTAGCTCGCGAACGGCTCGCGAACGTCGACGAGGTCGCTCGCGACGCCGGCGGCGGAGGCCACCTCCTGCACGAGACGGCGGCGGATCTCGCCCACTGTCGGCACCGCCAGCACCTCACGGACCGCCGAGCGTGCCGTCGAGGTAGGCCGCGCGGCACGCGTAGCGTTCGAGCTTGCCGCTCGACGTCTTCGGGATGGTGCCCTTGGCCACGAGCACGACGTCGGAGGCGACAGCCTGGTGATGTTCGGCGACGGCTCGCTTGATCGTGCGAACGCTCTCCTGCGCCGGCCCGGCGTGCTCCGCGACGACCACGAGCTGCTCGGCGCCATCGCGCTCGACGGCGAACGCGACGCAACATCCCTTCCGCACGGCCGGCACTGCCGTCTCGATCGTCGCCTCGATGTCCTGCGGGAACAGGTTGCGGCCGGCGAGGATGATCATCTCCTTGAGACGTCCCGCCACGTAGAGCTCACCGTCGCGAACGAAGCCGAGATCCCCGGTGCGCAGGAAGGGTCCCTCTCCGCTGTCGGCCAGGCGCGCCGCGAAGGTCTCGTCGTCACCGTCGTCGCGTCCCCAATATCCGCTCGCGACGCCGGGGCCCCGCACCCAGATCTCGCCGACCCCCTCGACGACGACGCGGAGATCCGGGTCGACGATGCGAACATCCTCGGTCGGCGCCGGCGTGCCGCAACTCACGAGCGTGCGTGCCGCCGCGCCAGCCGAAGCGGGCTCCACACGGCCATGGTCGAGCGCCGACGCACGGACGCTGTAGGTCTTCGGAGACGTGCCGCGCGCCTTGCCCGTGACGAGCAGCGTCGCCTCGGCGAGCCCGTAGCACGGCAGCAGAGACGTCGGCTCAAAGCCCGCCGGTGCGAAGGCCGCGGCGAATCGTTGCAGGGTCGCGGCGCGGACGGGCTCGGCGCCGCAGAACGCGACCTTCCAGTTGCGCAGGTCGAGCCGCGCACGCTCCTCCTCGGTGCTGCGGCGCACGCACAGGTCGTATGCGAAGTTCGGTCCGCCGCTCGTCGTCGCGCGGAAGTGCGAGATCGCCTCGACCCAGCGCGCCGGTCGCTTCAGGAACGCCTCGGGCGACATCAACACGACGCTCGACCCGGCGTGGATCACCTGCAGGACATTGCCGAGGCCCATGTCGTGGAACACCGGCAACCAGCCGACGATGCACCCGACGTCACCCATCGTCGCGGTGATCGACTGCCTGTTCGCATGCAACTGGCGGTGGCGGAGCACCGCACCCTTGGGCGCGCCCGTCGAGCCCGACGTGTACTGGATGAGCGCGATCGTCTCGCGCGACAGCTCCGGCTCGCGCCACGCCGTCGCGAGGGTGACGTCGCACGTGTCGGTCGCGCACATGTGCAGCCGCGCGAACTCGGGCACGGCCGGCGCCACGCGATCGAGCGTCGAGCGCAACTGCGCCGTCGTGAGCACGAACCGCGCGCCGCAGTCAGCGACGATTGCGCGAAGCTTGCCGACGGCTCGCTCGGGCCTGGTGAGATCGGGCGGGTACGCGGGGACCGCGATCACGCCGCTGAACAGACACCCGAAGAACGCCGTGACGAAGTCGACGCCCGGCGGGTACAGCAGCAACGCGCGATCGCCGACAGCCGCCTGTTGCTGGAGGGTGGCCGCGACAGCCGCGGCGCGCCGCGCCAGCTCGCCGTAGGTCAGCTCGACCCTGGGTCCGGTGACCTCACCCGAAGCCAGATAGCACAGGCAGGTGGCCTCGCCGAACCTCGCAGCGCGCTCGTGGACGAGATCCACGAGCGTCTCCGTCGCGACGCCATCACTGCGATGCTCGCGCGTCCGCATCCCGACCTGGTCTCACTCCATGCTGATAAGTGGTAGATCGCGAACCTTACGCCTAACCGGGGCAGGTGCCGGTAGGTTGCGTGCCGGGTGACCGAGCCTCCCGATCAGCTCGCAGCGTTTCGCACGTACGTCCGGGAGTTCATCGAGCGCGAGGTCGCGCCCAACGCAGAGCAGTGGACGCAGCAGCGCACGGTGCCACGCACGCTTCACGAGGCGGCGGGTGCCGCGGGTCTGTACCGGCTGAAGTATCCCGTCGCGCTCGGTGGGCTCGCGCGGCCGTACGCGTTCACCCAGGCGATGCTCGACGAGTTCGGGCGATCGGGTTGGATGGGCTGCCTGCTGGGCCTGGTCCTGCAGTCGGAGTTCGCGACGCCGCACCTCGCCATCTACGGCAGCCCCGCCCTGCAGGAGCGCTACCTCATCCCGGCGATGGACGGGACGTGCATCACCGCGATCGCGATGACCGAGCCCGAGGGTGGCTCGGACCTGGTGAACCTGCGCACCACGGCGACCGCCGTCGACGGTGGCTACCGGGTCACGGGACGCAAGTGGATGATCGGCAACGCGTCGCTTGCCGATGCGTTCCTCGTCGTGTGCCGGGGGCCCGAGATCGGCGATGGCGGACTGACCAGAACCTCGATGCTCCTCGTCGAGGCTTCCAATCCGGGGCTGGCGGTCGTGCGCCCGCTCGACAAGGTCGGCTTGCTCGCGACGCCGAACTGCGAGGTCGCGTTCACCGACTGCTTCGTTGCGAGCGAGCACGTGCTCGGCCGCGCCGGCCTCGCGGTCCCGCAGTCGCTCGTCGCCAACACCTACGAGCGCGTCGCGCTCGCGATCCTCGCGGTCGGTGCGATGCGCGCGGGGTGGGAACGGGCCGTGCGCTTCCTGTCCGAGCGCGACCTCATCGATCGCTCACCGTGGCGCCATCGGCTGACGCAGGACTACATGACGCTCGAGGGCGTCGCGCGGATCGTCGACGATGCCGCCGCGACGCTCGACGGCGCCAAGCCCGATCACGCCCTCGTGCTGATGGCGAAGATCGCCGCGACGGAGGCATGTCAGGAGCTGCTCCTGCACGCCTCGCAGGCTCACGGCGCGCGTGGCTTTCTCGCCGAGGAGTTCATCGGGAGGTTGTGTGTGGATGCCCGCGCGCTCACGATCGGCGGCGGTGCGTCGGAGGCGCTGATCGAGGCGCTGTCGCGGATCGTCCTGCCACGAGCGCGGTAGCGCGCCAACGCCGCCGATCGGCGTGTTGACGGCGAGGCCCGCGATGACGTGGCCGATGGCGTCACCGACCTCGGCGACCAGCCCGACCGCGGGCAGCGTGCCGCGTGCCGGCCCGGCGCGTCCCCGTCTCCGGGGCCGGAGGGCGAACGGTAGCCTTGCGTCCTTGTCCGCGATCGTCATCGCCTCCATCACGGACCCGATCGTCGACTTCGCCGTGAACGTCGTCGGTGACCTCGGGCTGCTCGGTGTCTTCGTGCTCATGGTCCTCGAGAGCGCGTGCATCCCGATCCCGAGCGAGGCGACGATGCTGTTCGCCGGCTTCAACGTCTCCGACGGTCAGTACTCGCTGATCGCCGTGACGCTCGTGGGCGCGTCGGCGAACCTCGTCGGCTCCTGGATCGCCTACGCGATCGGCTACTACGGCCGCGTCGACATCCTCGAGAAGCACGGGCGCAAGCTGCACATCAAGCCTTCGCAGCTGCGCGCAGCCGACCGCTACTTCGAGAAGCACGGCGACGCGACCGTCTTCTTCGCGCGCATGCTGCCGATCATCCGCACGTTCATCTCGCTGCCGGCCGGCGTGGCGCGGATGCCCTTCTGGCGCTTCACGGTGCTGACGTTCCTCGGCTGCCTTCCGTGGGTCTTCGGCCTTGCCTTCCTCGGCGACCAGGTCGGCGACCGTTGGGAGTCCTGGAAGGACAACCTGCACTACGTCGACTACGCCGTGCTGGCGCTCATCGTCGGTGGCGTCGCCTACCTCGTCATCAGGCATCGCCGCCGGGGCGGCGGCGACCCGACGCCCGTCGCGGGCGAGCCGGCCGCCGATGGCGCCGGTCGCTGAGCGCCCGCTCGGCGAGAGGCCCCCGAGCCCGGCGGGCGGCGCGCCCGCCGACGCCCGGCTGCGGACCCGCGACGCCGTCGCGCTCGGGCTGCTGCACGGCCCCGCGGAGCTGCTACCGGTGTCCTCGTCGGGCCACGTCGCGCTCGTCCCGTGGCTGCTCGGATGGCCGTACGCCGACCTCGACGACGAGCTGCGCAAGTCCTTCGAGGTCGCCCTGCACGCCGGGACCGTCGCCGCGCTGCTCGTCGGGCTGCGCGGCGAGCTGCGCGCGGCGGCATGCGAGCTCGACGCGCGGCGCGTGCGGCTGGTCGCGCTGAGCTCGCTGGCACCGGCGATCGCGGGCCTCGCGTTCGAGGGCCCGATCGCGCGCCGCTTCGGCACGCCCGCCAGCATCGCCGTGGGGCTCGGGGCCGGTGCCGTCGCCCTCGCCGTCACCGATGCGCTCGGCGCCACGACGCGCCACGCGCGCGATGCCGGCGACCTCGACGGGCTGCTGCTCGGCGTGGCGCAGGCATGCGCGCTCGTCCCCGGCGTCTCGCGCAACGGCGCGACGCTGACCGTCGCTCGCGCGCGAGGCTTCGCGCGCGCCGACGCGTGCCTGCTCTCGCGCCACGCCGGGCTCCCGGTCACGGCCGGCGCCGTCGGACTCAAGGGGCTGCGGCTGCTGCGCGACGGCTTGCCGCCCGGCGCGGCGCGGGGCTTCGCCGCGGGGAGCGCGGCGTCGTTCGCGGCGACGCTCGCCTCGATGCGGTTGCTGCGGATCGCCGAGCGCCGCCGAGCGCTGCCGCTGCTGGCGGCCTACCGGATCGGGCTCTCCGCGGCCGTCCTGCGACGCTTGCGCAACGCTCGTTGACGGCGCTATTTCGGGCCTTCACGCGGCGGGTATGTGAGATCTGCGTGGTTGATGGCATTCACCGCCCGCTGACCGCTGCACAATAGGACCATGGCATCGCCCGTCGGCACCCTGCTCTCCCAGCGCTACCGCCTCGACGCGAAGGTCGGCACGGGCGGGATGTCGACGGTCTACCGGGCCTTCGACACCGTCCTGGAGCGCCAGGTGGCGATCAAGCTCATGCACCGCGAGATCGCGGGCGACTCGGCGCAGCTCGAGCGTTTCCGGCGCGAGGCGAAGGCGGTCGCGCAGCTCAACCACCCGCACGTCGTCGGCGTCATCGACGCCGGCGAGGAGGGCGACCCGGAGTTTCCGACGCCGTACATCGTCTTCGAGTTCGTCGAGGGCGAGACCCTGAAGGACCGCATCCGCCGCAACGGTCGCCTGCCCGTATCCGAGTCGATCGCGTACGCGATCGAGATCGCCCGCGCGCTCGGCGCCGCCCACGCCAGCCAGATCGTGCATCGCGACGTCAAGCCGCAGAACGTCCTCGTCGACGAGGACGGAGCCGCCAAGGTGACGGACTTCGGGATCGCGCGATCGCTCGCGCAGGAGGGCCTGACGGCCGACGGCCGCGTCCTCGGCACGACCGACTACGTGTCCCCCGAGCAGGCGCTCGGCCACGTCGTGTCGGGACAGTCCGACCTCTACTCGCTCGGCATCGTCATGTTCGAGATGCTCACCGGCGACGTCCCGTTCAAGGGCGACAACCAGATCGCCGTCGCGATGAAGCACGTGCGCGAGGAGCTGCCCGACGTCCAGGTCCGCCGGCCCGAGGTGTCGGCGGCGCTCGCCGCCGTGCTCGACGGCGCGACGGCGAAGGAGCTCGACCGCCGCTACCCCGACGCCGCGTCGCTGATCGCCGACCTCGAGGACGTGCTCGCGATCGAGACGTCGCGCAGCGGCCAGGTCACCGGCGAGGCGACCGCCGTCCTGCGCAGCCTGCCGGAGGGCACGCGCGCACGCGTGCCGCTGCGCGCCCGCAGCCCGCGCAAGGTGCTGTTCGGGTTCCTGGCGCTCGCGACATTCGCGGCGGTCGTCGTCACCGTCGCGCTCGGGCTCGGCCACACCGAGCGCGGCACCGGCAAGCGCCCGAACATCGCGCCTGCCGCCGGCCTGCAGAACGTCGGGCTCGGCCAGCGCGCCGCGACCGACTTCGACCCGCTCTCGCAGGACAAGGAGGAGCACTCCGACCAGACGAGCGCGGTCGTCGACGGCGACCCATCCTCGACGTGGTCGACCGAGAACTACAAGACCGGCGAGCTGCTCAAGGCCGGCGTCGGGATCGTCATCGACGCCGCCCCCGGGGTCGCCGCCCGCGAGCTCGACCTGCGTACCCCGACGCCCGGCTTCGAGGCGACGATCTACGCCGCGCCGTCCTCGACGCCGGCGACGGCGCCGCCCGACGGCTGGACGGCGGTCAGCGAGACGCGCGCGGTCAAGTCCACGGAGAAGTTCGAGCTCACCACCAAGGGCACGCGCTACAGCCGCTACCTCGTCTGGATCACGAAGCTCGGCCCCGGCGCCAAGAGCGCGAAGATCGCCGAGGTCCTGCTGTTCAAGTAGTGGACCGCCCGCCGCGCAGAGGTCAGTCGTGCGGGCCGAGAAAGCGCTCCCCGTTGAAGTGGATGAGGTGGGTGGGGTCCTCCGCACACCAGACCTCCGTCTCCCACGCGATATCCACGAAGTACTTGCGCATCACGGCGCGCGACGGGAAGCACGAGACGTAGACGAGCCCGGCTGTGCAATCGGAGAACAGGCCGGCCAGCTCCACCCGGCGCGTGCCATCCACCGGCCCGTGACTGCTCGCCGCCTCCAGGAGGACCAGCCAGTTGCGGTCGGCCAAGTACACGACGAGGTCCGGGAGCTTGCCGTGCTTGTCCAGGCGGACATCAAGATGCTCGAAGCCCGCGGTATCGAACACCGGGTCGTCCTTGCCGGCGTCACCGATGTAGAGAACCCGACCGCCGGGCGTCCAGCGCGGGCAGAAGTCCTCGATGATCGCCTTGATCAGGACGTTCTGGCCACCCGCGGTCAACGTCACGGTGCGGCCATCGGTCAACACGGGAGTTCGGCCTGTAGTCCTTGCCGTAGTAGTCGCGGAACCACTGCATGATCTGGTGAGTTCGCCACAGCTTGTCGCCGGATGTCCTGGCCCATGGCCTCGTCGGAGCCAGCTCGAGCAAGCAGAGCAGCACCAGCGCGGATCGCTCGTTGCTCTGCGGACCCGGGAAGCCCAGCTGTCTCAGCACAGCGCGCGCCTCGGCCAGCTTGGCCGTTTGCGCGGCGTTCACGCGGCCTGAAGGTCGGCCGGCTCCGAAACCGCCGGGAGATAGTCAGCGAGCATCACGTCAAGGTCGCTCTGTCCGGGCCACGACCGTGCGGACAACGCGCCGCCGAGGCGAACCAGCTCGTCCGCCCTCGGGTAGCGCAGCTGCCGCAGGTCGGTTGCGTTGATCTGCGTATGGCCGCTGAAGGATCGGACGTAGTCGTCGACGAGCGTGCAGTTGCGGAACGCCGAAAGGCCAAGCGCAAGGAGCAGGGGCAAACCGCCGTTGCGACGGTGGTAGACGTTGAGGTGGTTCTCATATCCCACCGTGTCGCCGGGGAGATCATCGGAACCACACACGGCCGCCACCACTCGGCGGCGTTCCTCCTTGGCACTGAACGCTTGACGAGGACGAACGTCTCGTTGGGCAGAAGGAGGGGCTCGGTGTGGTCGCATCGGTGCAATGCGTTCGGCTTCTTGCTGCCCGGCAGCGGCCAGACGATCCGACCGTCGCGGAGGTGGCCCGGGTAGATCAGCGGGACGGCGCCCGCGGACATGTCCTGCCGAAGATGGTCCTTCGCTCGGAAGTCGACGACGCGGCCGGTGCTGACCTCCAGATCGAGGTCAGCAAGCGAGGCAGGTAGCTCCGTCATCTGCTCGGCGATCCGCGTCGCTCGTGCATCCACCGGGATACGGACGAACATGTGGGGGTCGTCCGGGCGCAGGATCTCGCCGACCGGGACGATGCGCTCCACGCGCGCGTCGTCGTCGCCGATGCTCATGGACAACGTCACCATCTCCTCCTGCGGGCCCCCGCACCGCGTGCAGAACCACGTTCTCCTGAAGGACCTCGGCATCGGCGAAGACCTTGCCGCGCTGCTCGTAGACATGCAGGAAGTCGAGCGAGACTCGATCGAGCAACTACCGGCGGAAAGGCTCGTGGTAGGGCCCGTTCGCCCACGATCGCGGAACGATGAGAGAGATCTGGCCACGATCGGCCAGAAGGTCCACGGCGAGCCCGGTGAAGATCGTGTAGAGGTTGCTCGCGCGCAGGCCGCGGGTCTCCGCCGCGACGCGCTCGGGGCTGCTGGCACTCACCTTCTTGTACGGAGGGTTGGCGATCACCGCATCGAACTGCGCCGGCTGCTCGAACAGCCAGCCCGCTGCATACTCGACGAAGTTGGCCTGGCGAGCCTCGAAGCTGACCCGGCACCCATGCTGCTCTGCAACTGCCACGCACGCTTCAAGGGTCCCACGCAGGTGCGGCATGAGCTCCTCGTCCAGCTCGAATGCGGTGATCTCGACGTCCAGCCCAGGGCGCTCCTCGACGACGCGCGCGACAACGGCTGCCGATAGCGATCCGACGCCCGCACCGGGATCGAGCACACGGAAGACGCCGGACGTAGGCAAGTCCAACAGCCCCGCAAGAAAGCCCGCCGGGCCAGTCGGGGTGAACGCTCACCGGAGGTCGAGCGAGTCTCAGTAGCGGTAGGAGCGCTCCCGGGCGTGGCGTTCGATCGCCAGCTCGCAGAGCTCGGTGACGAGCTCCTCGTAGGTCAGCCCGCCGGCCTCCCACAGCTTCGCGTAGACGCTCGTCGTCGTGAAGCCGGGCATCGTGTTGAGCTCGTTGAGTAGGACGCGGTCGCCGTCGACGAAGAAGTCCGCCCGGGCGAGGCCCGAGCAGCCGAGGCGCTCGAACGCCTCGACCGCGGTCGCGCGCAGCAGGTCGTGCGCGGCGGGCGAGATCCGCGCCGGGACGCGCAACGTCATGCCACCCGGCTCGTACTTCGCGGCGAAGTCGTACCAGTCGGACTCGAGCACGATCTCGCCGGGCTCCGACGCGCGCGCGGCGCCGGTCGCCCCGAGGACCGAGCACTCGACCTCGATGCCGGGGCTCATCGCCTCGACGATGACGCAGGGGTCGTGCTCGAAGGCGGCGTCGAGCGCCGCCGCCAGCTCGGCGGCCACCGACACCTTCGCGATCCCGACCGACGAGCCGAGCCGAGCCGGCTTGACGAACACCGGCAGACCCAGGACGTGGAGATCCTCGAGCACGGACTCGCGCGCCGCCGTCCAGCGCTCGACACGCACGCCCGCGTAGTCGACCTGGTCGATGCCGGCGCGCGCCATGAGCTCCTTCGCGACGATCTTGTCGAGGCACACCGCCGACGCGAGCACGCCCGAGCCGACGTACGGGACGTCGAGCAGCTCGAGCAGGCCCTGGACCGTGCCGTCCTCCCCGAACGGGCCGTGCAGGACCGGGAACGCCACGTCGGCTCCGAGCAGCCCGCGGCCGGCGCGCAGCTCGAGCTCGCCGCCGTCGCGCACCCACGTGCCGTCGCGCTCGAGCGTCAGCTCGACGATCTCGTGGCCGGCCGCGCGCAGCCCGGCGGCGACCGACCTGCCCCCGGCGATCGAGATCTCGTGCTCGGACGAGCGTCCGCCGGCCAGCACGGCGACCCTCATGGCGGCGATGGGGTCGTCGTCGTGGTCGCGGGCGTCGTCGTCGTCGCGGTCGGATCGGGGTTGAGATCGGGGTTGAACGAGCCGACCGAGATCGTCACCGCCGAGCCGCGGTCGAGCTTCGCGCCCGACGCCGGGTCCTGCGACTGCACCACGCCGTCCTCGTCCGGGGTGTCGACGGGCACGTCCTTGGGCACGACCTTGAGCCCGCGCCCGGACAGCGTCTCGGTGGCCTGGTTCTGCGTGTTGCCGACGACGTCGGGCACGCTGACCTTGGTCGGCTCCGTCGCCACGGTGATCGTGATCGCGCTGCCGTGTCCCGCCTTGGCGCCGGAACCCGGGTCCTGGCTCAGGACCGTGCCGGCGTCCGCCTTGTCGTCCTCCTTCTCGATCGTCGTGACCGTGAAACCCGCGGCCTGCAGGGCAGAGCGCGCCTCGTCCTGCGTCTTGCCGGTGACGTCGGGGACGTCGACCTGCTCGCGGCCCGTCGAGATGTCGAGCGTCACCTTCTGGCCCTGGGCCGCCTGCGCGTCCCCCGACGGCGTCTGTGCGACGACGCGCCCGACGGCGACCGTGTCCGACGCCACGGGCCGCTCGGCGACCGTGAAGCCGGCCGCCGTCAGCTTGCGTCGCGCCGTCAGGCGTCCGTCCCCGACGACGTCCGGGACCTTGCCGATCACCGGCCCGTCGGAGATGTTCAGCGTCACCATCGAGCCCTTGTCGGCCATCGCGCCCCCGCTCGGGTCCTGCCCGATGACCGTGTTCTTCGGCCGGTCGGACGTGTCGCGTACGACCGAGACGGTGAAGCCCTCGCCGCGCAGCCGCTGCTGCGCGACCGAGCTGGAGCTGCCCACGACGTTCGGCACCTGGACCTGATCGGGCGATCCGGACGCGGCGACCGCGGCGACCACGATGGCGACGACGAGCAGGCCCAGCAGCACCCACGGCCAGCGCTTGCGCTCGCCGGGCGTGGCCAGCGGCGACACCGTCGGCTGCTCGCCGCGCTGGGAGGGCTCCGCGGGAAGCACCCGCGTGCCGTCCCACGACGACGTCCCGCGCGCGACCCCGACCCGCGGGGCGACCGGCAGCGACGCGGCCACCGCGTCGGCGGCGGCGATGGCCGCCGGCGACGGGATCCGCGACGCCGCGGCCTCGAGCGCCGCGATGAACTCGTCGGCGTCGGCGAAGCGATCGGCGGGGTCCTTCGCGAGCGCGTGCAGGACGATCGCCTCGAGCTCGGGCGTCACGGCGGGGTTCAGCCGGCGCGGCGCGACCGGCGTCTCGGAGACCTGCTTGAGCGCGACCGTCACCGCCGACTCGGCATCGAACGGCACGCGCCCGGTCAGCAGCTCGTAGAGGATGATCCCGATCGAGTAGAGGTCCGAGCGCGCGTTGACCGCGTGGCCCTGCGCCTGCTCGGGGGAGAGGTACTGCGCCGTGCCCATGATCGAGCCGGTCTGCGTCATGTCCGACGCGCCGGCGCGGGCGATGCCGAAGTCCGTGACCTTCGCGCGGCCCTCGTCGTCGACGATGACGTTCTGCGGCTTGAAGTCGCGGTGGATGACGCCGCGGCGGTGCGCGAAGCGCGCGGCACGCAGGATCTGCACCGTGAGGTCTGCCGCGAGCGCCGGCGCCAGCGGGCCGCTCTCGCGCACGAGCTCCTTGAGCGTGCGGCCGTCGACGAACTCCATCGCGATGTACGGGGTGCCGTCGTACTCGCCGCTGTCGTAGACCGAGACGACGTACTGGTGCTGCAGGCGCGCGGCCGACGATGCCTCGCGGCGGAAGCGCTCGACGAACTCCTCGTCGGCGGCGAAGCGGTCGTGCAGGAGCTTCAGCGCGACGCGCCGCTCGAGCTTGAGGTCCTGCGCGCAGTAGACCTCGGCCATCCCGCCCGTGCCGAGATGCCCGATGATCTGGTAGCGGTCGTCGATGACGGCGTTGGCGACGAGACGGCTCACTTCAGCAGCTCCTCCAGGACCGCCTTCGCGATCGGCGCGGCGACGATGCCGCCCTGGCTCTGCGGCCCGCGGATGTTCTCGAGCGTCACCGCGACCGCGACCTTGGGCCTGCTCGTCGGCGCGAAGCCGATGAACCACGGCTGGTTGATCGACTGCGCGATGTTCAGCTCCGCGGTGCCGGTCTTGCCCGCGACCTGGATGCCCTGCAGCGCCGCGCCGACGCCCGTGCCCTCGCGCACGACGTTGCTCATCATCTCCGTGAGCTGGCGCGCGCTCGACGAGCTCATGACGCGCTGGACCTCCTTCGGCTCGATGCGGTCCACGGTGCGTCCGTCGACGTCGATGATCCGGTCGGTCAGGTGTGGCTCCATGCGCACGCCGTCGTTGGCGACCGTCGCGGCGACCTCGGCCATCTGCAGCGGCGTCACCTGCAGGCGCTCCTGGCCGATGCCGACGCGGCCGATGTCGACGCGGCCGGATGCGGGGTCGATCCACGTCCCCTTCGCCGTGTCGAAGACGCCGCTCGGGCGCATCTGCGCGTCGGGGTAGTCCATCGGCGGGTCCGAGTCGAAGCCGAAGCGCTTCATGTATTCCGCCATGCGGTCGTGCCCCAGCTTCTCGGCGACCTGCGCCCAGACCGTGTTGACGGAGTTCGTCAGCGCCGTCGTCAGCGTGATCGGCCCGAACTGCTCGTCGGAGAAGTTCGCCAGCGGCGTGCCCGAGATCGTGATCGGCGACTTGCCGTTGACCATCGAGTCGGGCGTGAACTCGCCGCTGTCAAGCGCGGCCGCGGCGGTCACGACCTTCATCGTCGAACCGGGTGCGTAGCCGGCCTGCGTCGCGCGGTTCAGCAAGGGCGAGTTCGCGTTGTCCTTGACGAGCTTCTCGTAGACGCCCTTGCGATCGAGCGAGTTGATGTCATAGCCCGGCACGCTGACCATGACCCGGACCTTGCCCGTCGCCGGCTCGATCGCGACGACCGACCCCTTGCGGCCGTTCAGCTGCGCGATCGCGACGCGCTGTGCGTCCGGATCGAGGTTCGTGACGACGTTGTCGCCGACGCGCTCCTTGCCGCGCAGCTCATCGACGATCGACGTCAGCTCGTTGCGCTTGCCGGTCAGCGCGTCGTTGCGCTGGCGCTCGAGGCCGGCGCGCGCGATGCGCAGGAAGTCGTAGCCGAGCACGTGCGCGAAGACGTTGCCGTCGGGCGTGTAGCGGCGGCTGTAGAGGGTGTCGTCGCCGAGCACCGAGCGCGCCAGGACCGTCCCGTTGCGCGCGCGGATCGCGCCGCGATGCACGCGCTGGGCCTCGATCTGCGGACGCGCGTTACGCGGGTTGTCGCGGTAGGCATCCGCGTGGATGACGCTGTTGTAGCTCGTCATCCCGATGAGCGCCGCGAACAGCACCAGGAACAGCCCGAACAGCTTGAGGATCGGCGCGTTCAAGTCAGCGGGCCTGGGCCTCGCGGCGCGCGCGATCGGAGACGAGCAGCAGCAGCGCCAGCAGGATGAAGTTCGCGACGATCGAGGAGCCGCCGTAGGAGATGAACGGCAGCGTCACGCCCGTCAGCGGGATGAGCTTCGTCACGCCGCCGACGATCACGAAGACCTGCAGGCCGAGGACGGCGGTCAGGCCCGTCGCGAGCAGCTTGGAGAACGAGTCGGTCGCGAGCATCGCCGTCTTGAAGCCGCGCTCGATGATGAGCAGGTAGACCAGCAGCACGGCGCCCGCGCCCAGCAGGCCGAGCTCGTCCGTGATGACGGCGTAGATGAAGTCCGTGTGGGCGGCCGGCAGGATCGGCGTGTTGTTGCCGAGCTGGATGACCGCCTGGCCGAAGCCGCGGCCGAAGAGACCGCCGTCGGCCTGCGAGAAGATCGACTGCGAGATCTGGAAGCTGCCGCCGACCTGGTCATAGAGCGAGCCGAAGGGGTGCAGCCAGGCGTCGACGCGGTTCTGGATCGTCGGGCGGATCGCGTACAGCAGGCGCGCGCCGACGGCGAACAGCCCGAGGCCGATGAGCACGAACGAGATGCGGTTCGTGGCGACGTAGACGAGCGCCAGGAAGGCGCCGAAGAACATCAGCGACGAGCCGAGATCCTGGATGACGAACAGCAGCACCATTGCCGTGCCCCAGACCGCCAGCAGCGGGCCGAGATGCTTCAGCGGCGGGAACGTGATGCCCATGACGCGGCGCGCGCCGACGACGAGCACCTGTCGGGTGTCGCGCAGGTAGGAGGCGAGGAAGATGACGATCGCGATCTTCGCCAGCTCGGCGGGCTGAAACGCGATCGGGCCCAGGTGGAAGGACAGGTACGCGCCGTTGACGGGCGAGCCGAGGCGCGGCAGCAGCAGCAGCGCGATCCCGGCGAGCGCGATGCTGTAGCGGTAGCGCTCGAGCACCCGGTGGTCCTCGCGCAGCGCGATGATCGTGCCCGCGAACGCGATCAGGCCGACGACGAACCACTGCGCCTGGTCACGCGCGAACTTCTCGTCGAGGCGATAGAGCATCACGAGGCCGAAGCACGCGAGCACCGCGACGAGCGGGAACAGGTACGGGTCGGCGTGCGGCAGCGTGAAGCGGATGACGACGTGCGCCGCGAGGCACAGGCCGAGGAAGATCAGCCCGTACGTCAGCGAGACGTTCGTCAGGACGTCGTCGCGCTGGATGAAGACCGCAGCGAAGCCGGCCGTCACGAGCAGCGACGCCGGGATCAGCGCGAAGAGCTCGCGGTTGCGCTCGTTCACGAAGCGACCTGGCCGCGCTCGAGCTCGCGCAGGAGGTCGACCGCGTCGTCGTGGGAGCGCAGCGTGTGATCGAGCAGGCGCTTGCGCCGCGCCGCGGGGAGCGTGTCGAGCGGCACGCCCGAGACGTAGTTGGGCGTGAACAGATCGATCCCCGCGGGCAGCGAGTAGGGCAGCCCGCGATACATCGTGACGAAGCCGTCCCGGTCCGTGCCGACGAAGTACACCGCCTGGTTGGCGATGTAGCCGCCGAGGCCGAGCGGCAGGACGATCAGCGCGAAGATCGCGAAGGAGATGCCCGCGCGGCGCGCGCGGCGCCTGCCCGGGGAGCGCCCCCGCTCCAGGGCGGGCGCGGCCGTCGGGCGCAGGCGTCGCGGCGACGGGGCCGGCTGCGTCGCGACCGGCCCCGTGGCGGCCACCGGGCCGCGCTCCGTCACCGCCGGCGGACGCGAGGAGGTGGAGTTCGCGCCACCGTCGAGCCCGAGACCGGCCGGCACGGGCAGGCCGACGCCCGTCGGCTGCTCGACGTCGTGGTCCGCGCCGGCGATCTCCTCGAGCGCGAACAGCACGACCGTGATGTTGTCGCGCCCGCCGGCGGCGTTCGCGGCGTCGATCAGCGCCTGACCGGCCGCGCGCAGGCTCGTCGCGTCGCGGACGATGTCGGCGACCTGCAGCTCGGGCACCATCGACGTCAGCCCGTCGCTGCACAGCAGGTAGACGTCACCCGCGTGGCCGCGCCACGAGTACGTGTCGACGAGCACCTGCGGCTCGGGCCCGAGCGCGCGCGTGATGATCGAGCGCTGCGGATGCTCGTCGGCCTCCTGCGCGGTGAGCTGGCCGCGGCGACGCATCTCCTCGACGAGCGAGTGGTCCTCGGTCAGGCGCTCGAACGTCTCGCCCCGCAGGCGATACGCGCGCGAGTCGCCGACGTGCGCGACGGCGACGTCGTGGTCGCCCACGAACGCCGCGGTGATCGTCGTGCCCATCCCCGCGCGGTCCTGATTGGCCTGCGACATCTCGTGGATACGGGCGTTGGCCTCCAGCACGCGCTCGGCCAGCAGCTGCTCGGCGCTCGAAGCACCGACGTCGTCGAGCGCGCGCTCGAACGCCTCGACGGCGACTCGCGACGCAACCTCTCCGGCCTGTGCGCCGCCCATCCCGTCGGCGACGACGAACACCGGCGAGCGCGCGAAGTAGGCGTCCTCGTTGGCCCGGCGCTGGCGGCCGGTGTCGGAGTGCGAGAAGGATCCTGTGGCGACGCGGAGCATTGGTGGACCACTCAGTTGTCGTACGTGAACGTGCTGTCGCCGATACGGACGCGGTCGCCGGGGTGCAGCGGGCGCGGGCCGCGCAGCAGCTCGTCGTTGAGGTAGGTGCCGTTCGTCGAACCGAGATCCTCGATGACGAGCATCGCCCCCTGGCGGGTGAGCTGCGCGTGACGCGAGGACGCGAACGGGTCCTCGAGTGCGATCTCGACGTCGCCGCGCCCGAGCACCGCGCCGTCGGAGATGTCGTAGGCCATCCCCGGCGCGAGGCCCGGCACCGACTCGACGACCAGCCGCGGCGCGACGTCGCCGTCGCCCGACAGCACCTCGAGGCTCGACGCGGGATGCATGCCGGTGGCGTCGGCGGCATGCGCGTGCTCATGGACCTGCGGCACGCCCCCGAAGGCACCGCGGCGCAGGTCCTTGAGGGCGCTGCGCGAGACCCACAGCAGGAACAGGTAGAGGATCGCGAGGAAGGCGAACTTCAGCCCGACGGAGACAGGTTCGAGCATCGTGTCAGGCGCTCGCGGGGCCGCTCATTCGAGCTCGAACCCGATCTCGGCGGTGCCGAGGGCGATCCGGTCGCCGGACTGCAGCAGCTCGGAGCCCTCGACGCGGCGGCCGTTGACGTGCACGCCGTTCGTCGAGCCGAGGTCGGAGATCGTCCATGTGCCGGCCGCCGCCGGCAGCACCTCGGCGTGACGGCGCGAGACGTTCGCGTCCGACAGGACGATGTCGCAGTCGCGGCTGCGCCCGATCGTCGCGCCGCCCGGGGCGACGACGTGGCGCCGGCCCTCGGCGAGCACGAGCGCCCGCGTCGGGCGCGTGCCCTGCACGTCCTCGACGGGGCCGCGAATGCGACCCGCGGTCGAGTAGATCATCGTGTTGCCGTGGTCGCTCTGCACGGCGTGCGGGGCGTCGGCCGCCAGCGCCGCGGCCTCCTCGGCCGGCCGCACGACCCGCGCCTGGATGCCGAACTCCCCGAGCGCCAGGCGCTCGTCGGTGCGGAACTCGATCTGGGGGCGCGACAGCAGGGCAAGGCGCTCGCGACGGGCATGCTCCAGCAGGTACCCGCTGAGCTCCTCGATCAGCGAGTCCTCGACCTCCGCGAAGAGCTCGCGATCCTGCGGCGACAGCCACACGAGGTACTCGTTGGGGACGTAGGTCCGCGATACCGAGACGGTCTTGTGCTCGTCCATCTCGCGCGCGAGCTTGCGCGCGAGCTCGACGGGTCGCACCTCGGAGCGGAAGACCCGCCCGAACGTCCCTTCGACGAGATCGGCGAGCTTGGCCTCCAGGTTGCGCAACACGCTCATCGATGGCGCTCATGCTACGGATAAGCGCCCAGGGAGCACCGAAGTGAACCTACGCGCGCGTGCGCGGGTTGACCGCGGCGTCGCCGCCGGCGCTCACGCCCGCCCCCGCGCTGCCCGTGCGGCGACCGTCGCGACGGCGCCCGCGAGCGCGCCCACGACGAGTCCCCGCGGTGCGCCGAGCACCAACGCGCCGCTCAGCGCCTGCGTCGAGGCGGCCAGCCACGCCGCCCAGCCGGTGGCCGCGACGAGGTCGAGCTTCGCCGAGCGACCGCGCACGAGCAGCGGCAGGATCGCCGCGGCGACGGCCCACAGCGCCGCGAAGGCGAGCGTGCCGCCCGACAGCAGCGGCGCGAGCGCCGAGCCGACGGCGTCGAACACCGACCCCTCCCACGCTCCGGGGGACAGGACGTCGCGCGGCTGGCCGGCGATCAGTCGCTCGCCTGTCAGCGTCTCGACGACCACGATCCAGAGCCCGCCGAGCGCGCCGAGGGCGGCACGGGTGTCCCAGCGGCGGGCCTGGCCGGCGAGCGCGGGCCAGGCCCCCGCCAGCCCGATCAGCCCGAGCAGCGGCGCACCGACCGGCAGCGACCAGGTCGCGGCACGGCGCCCGAGCACGAGCGGCACGGGCGCGGTTGCGAACAGCACGAGCAGCGCGAGGCCCGGCGCCGTCGCGGCCAGCCACGCCAGCAGCGCCGCGATCGTCGCGAGCCATCCGAGGCCGGGCGCCAGCAGGACGACGAGCGAGGCCGCGAGCGCCCCGACCGCAGGATCGACGGCGGGCGGCGGCCCGAGGCCGGCGAGCGCGGCGCCCGTCAGCACCCCGGCGGCGGCGCCCCCGATCGCCCGCCTGCGTAGCCGGCCGGCGCGGCGCGCCGGCGCCCGCGGGTCGATCGCCGGCGCGCTCGCCGGCACCGCCTCCGCGAGACGCGCCGGCTCGTCGCCCCACGGGGAACGCTCGCGCCCCGCGACCTCGCCGGCCGTCAGCCGCGCGGCGGCGTTGCGATCGGCGCGCGCGCGGCGGCGCGACAGGCGCTCCTCGTCGGAGTGCTGCGCCGCGCCGTCACCGCGGCGCGGGCGCGTGTCGCCGTTGTGGGACGGTTCGGGATCGCGCCTGCCGCGTAGCCGGGCCGCGCGGATGTTCGCGCCGTCGTCGAGCTCGGGCGGACGCGCGCGGTCGCGGTCGCGTGCAGGCTCGCCGGGCACGGCCGGTGTCTCGTCGCGCACCGCCGGCTCGCGACGGCGCGTGCGGCCCGTCAGCGTGCGGGCGGTCGCCGCGACGCCGACATCGGCCGCGATCGGGCCCGGATCGTCGGCGACGCGGTCGACGGCGTGCGTCAGCGCGAGGCGCAGCGAGCTCAGCCCGGCGCGGCGCTCGACCTGGACCGCGACCGCGGCATCGATCGCGCGGCACAGCCCGCTGGGCAGGTCGCGGCGCACCTTCGCAAGCGCCGGCAGCGGGACCCCGACGCGCTGCATCGTCGCGGCGAGGTTCCCTCCGCGGATCGGGTTGACGCCGGCCAGGCCCTCGAACAGCACGACGCCGAGCGCGTAGACGTCGGCCGCGCCGGTCGCGACCTGCCCGCGCGCCTGCTCGGGGGCCATGTACGCGAGCGTCCCCATGACGTTGCCGGTACGCGTCAGGACGTCGCCGTCCGCCATCAGCGCGATCCCGAAGTCCGTCAGCTTCGCGACGCCGCCGCCCTGCTCCGGGCTCTCGGGGCAGATGACGTTGGACGGCTTGACGTCGCGATGCACGACCCCGCGGGCATGCGCGTGCTCGAGCGCGTCGCACAGCGTGACGCCGATCTCGACGACGTCGCGATCGGACAGGTCGCCCTCGCGGATCATCTCCGCGAGCGTGCGCCCGCGCACGAGCTCGGAGACGAGGTAGACGGCGTCGTCGTCGCGGCCGGACTCGTACAGGGCGACGATCCCCGGGTGCGACAGGCGCGCCGCGGCGATCGCCTCGCGCTCGCCGCGCCCGTCGGGATCGAGCTCGATCGCGATCCGCTTGACGGCGACCTCGCGCTCGAGCTGCCGGTCCTCGGCGAGGTAGACGACGCCCATCCCGCCGGCACCGATCCGCCGCACGAGGCGGTAGCGGCCGAGGACCACCTCGCCCGCTGGGGCGGCGTGTGCAGGGGTGTGGGCGTGGGACACCGGCTCTGCATTCGTCGTACGGGAGGTGGGCTCCTTGCGATCGCAGGCAGGAAACTCGCGTCTGGCGGGAAAGTTGCACGGTGAACCGGGCGATCGCGTCCCGGTCATACTGAGCCATCAGCACTCCCGCCAAGGAGCGGACGCGTGTCCTTCTTCGACGACGACGAGCCGCGCACCACCCGCGCAAGGCCACGGAAACCCGTGACGTCAGGGGCGGGCCCGGGCACGGATCCCCAGCAGTTGCTCGTACGCCGCCTCGTAGCGGCGGGCGTCGGCGTGGTCCTGATCATCGTGCTGGTGTTCAGCATCCAAGGCTGCCTGAACGGCCGCAAGGAGCAGGCGCTCAAGGACTACAACCGCGACGTCGTGGGCCTCGTCCAGCAGAGCAACGCGAACACGAAGGACTTCTTCGACGCGCTCACGACCGGCGGCACCGACCCGATCGACGTGACGTCGCAGATCAACGTCTACCGGCTGCGCGCGAAGGCGCTGACGAGCAAGGGCGAGAAGCAGAGCGTTCCCGACGACATGAAGCCCGCCCAGCGCAGCCTGCTGCTGGCCATGGGCCTCATCGAGGAGACGATCGGCAAGGTCGCCGACAAGATCCCGGCGGCCCTGTCGACGGACTCCGCCACCGCCGAGCCGGCCGTGATCTCGATCACGGCCGAGATGCAGGCCTTCCTCGCCGCCGACGTCGTCTACACGCGGCGCACCGTCGCGCTCATCAAGCAGGTGCTCAGCGACAACGCCATCGGTGGGCAGACGATCCAGACCTCGGCCTTCCTGCCGAACCTCGGCTGGCTCGACGCGTCCCTGGTGGCGCGCCGGGTCCACGCCGACGCGGCGCGCGGCGCCGGCGCCGACACCTCCGCCAAGGAGCCGACGGCCGGCACGCACGGCCACGGCCTGATCGCCGTCAGCATCGGCAACGTCACGCTCACCGCGGGGGCCGCGGCCTCCAACCGCATCGCGGCCTCCTCCAACCCGACCTTCAACGTGAAGATCGCCAACCAGGGCGAGAACCCGGAGACCGACGTCCGCGTCAAGGTCACGATCCGCCCCGCCAACGGCGGCAAGGCGGTCGTGCAGACGAAGGCGATCGATCAGACGGCGGCCGGCACCGAGGCCGTCGTGCCGGTCCCGCTGGGCCAGCCGCTGCCGATCGGCACGGTCGAGATCACCGTCTCCGTGCTCAAGGTCCCGGGCGAGATGAACGTCGCGAACAACACCCAGAAGTACCCCGTGATCGTGGAGCGATAGCGATCCCGCCTACCCTGTGGGCCATGGCCTCCGAGCTCAGCTCAACCGTCGGGGTCGTCGCGCTCGCGGCGGCCGCGCTCGCGCTCGTCGCCGTCTGCCTGGCCGTCGTGCTGCTGCGCCAGCTGCGCCGGCTGCGTGCCGACCAGCGCGCGGTGCTCGGTGAGCAGCGCGCGCAGGACCTCGTCGCGCACGCCGCGGCGCTCGACGCGTCGTTCCGCGCGCTGAGCGACTACGTCGGCGGGGTCGCCGAGCGCCTCGACGACCGACTCGCCGTCGCCGAGCAGCGGCTCGACGGCGCGATCGCGCACTGCGGGCTCATCCGCTACGACGCCTACAACGAGATGTCCGGCCGCCAGTCGACGTCGATCGCGCTGCTCGACAGCCAGCGCTCCGGCGTCGTCCTGTCCTCGATCCACCACCGCGACCAGGCTCGGCTGTACGCCAAGCAGATCTCCAAGGGCAGCGCCGAGCTGCGCCTCTCGCCCGAGGAGGAGGAAGCCCTCCGCCTCGCGCTGCCGTAGGCCGCGGCATGGTCGATTCGCTGCAGGCTCGCGAGCTGCGCTTCGCCTACCTCGGTCCGGCGGGCACGTTCTCCGAGGAGGCCGCGCGCAGCGCCCCGGACGCCGCGGCGGCCGAGCTCGTCGCGATGCGCGGCGTGCGCGAGACGATCATCGCCGTCGCCGACCGCAGCGTCGACCGCGCGGTCGTGCCGATCGAGAACTCGCTCGAGGGCCCGATCGGCGTCACCCTCGACACCCTCGCCGAGGAGCACGACGTCACGATCGTCGGCGAGCTCGTGCTGGCGGTCTCCCCGTGCCTGATCGCGCGCGAGGCCATCGATCTGGCGGCGATCGAGCGCGTCGTCTCGCATCCGCAGCCGCTCGCGCAGTGCGCGCGCTTCCTGCGCGACAACGTGCCGGCGGCCGAGCTCGTGGCCGTCGCCTCGACCGCGGAGGCGGTCCGCGTCGTCGTGGCCGAGGCGGCGCCGTGGGCGGCGCTCGGCACCCGCCGCGCCGCGGAGCTCTACGACGCGACCGTGCTCGTCGACGGCACCGAGGACGAGCCCGGCAACGAGACGCGCTTCGTGTGGCTCGCGAGCGGGTCGGTCGCGGCCATCCAGGCGCCGGCGACGAAGACCTCGCTGGCCTTCTGGGGGCCCGGCGACGCCAGCCCGGGCTGGCTCGTGCGCTGCCTGTCGGAGTTCGCGTTCCGAGGCGTCAACCTCACGAAGATCGAATCGCGGCCGATGCGCGCGCGGCTCGGGCACTACCGCTTCTTCGTCGACTGCGAGGGCGACGCGCGATGCACCCCCGTCGCCGACGCCGTCGCCGGGCTACAAGCGCATTGCGAGCGCGTGAAAGTGCTCGGCTCCTACCTCGCGGCTGGTTAGACTCCCGCTCAGCCATGGCCACACAGGCCCCGCCACCAGGCCCAGAGGGGTTCGCGCCGCATCCGGAGCACCGGCGGCGCGGACGTGATTGTGGCCGTGTGCTCGTCCTCAACGCCACCTACGAGCCGATCAACGTCTGCACGGTTCGGCGCGCCGCCGTGCTGCTGCTGAAGGACAAGGCGGAGCTCGTCGAGCATGCCCGCTTCGAGCTGCGCTCCGAGCACGCGACCCTGCCGCGCCCCGTCGTGATCCGCCTCGTGACGTTCGTCAACGTCCCGCGCGATACGCACCGGCGCAAGATCACGCGCCGCGCCGTCTTCGCCCGCGACGGTTGGGCCTGCCAGTACTGCGGCGCGCGCGCCAACCTCACGGTCGACCACGTCATCCCGCGCTCCAAGGGCGGCCCGTCGACCTGGGAGAACATCGTCGCGTCGTGCGCGCCCTGCAACCGCCGCAAGGGCGACCATCTCCCGCAGAAGATCGGGATGCACCCCCGCCAGGCGCCCCGCGTACCGCATCCACAGGTCTTCATCCACGTGGCGAGCCCGACGATCCCGCCGGCCTGGCGGCAGTGGCTGCCCGAGGCGGCCTGAACGGCTACCCGCGGCGGCGCCGGCTATGCGCGCCGTCACAGACGTGACGCACGATAGGTCGCTTTCGCGTCCGAGGTTGTGCAGAAACCGTCCGGGCTCGACGCTGAGTCGATGAAACTCTCCACAGTTGTGGACTGTGGTCTAAGGATTCGGGAGCGGGCTGCAACGATCATGTGGCCCGCAGGGAGACGGGGAACGGGGACCGCTGGATGGACCGGCCAGACAGCAAGGTCGTCGGGTAACACGACGTTCACCAGCCGCGCGGCGTTGCCGACGACGGTGCGTTGCGACAGTCCAATCCGCGTTCACACGAACGTGCTGAATCGCTGTGCCTGCCCACCGTCGGGAGCGGTGCTCAGTCACATGCGTTGCGACAAATCCATGGGGGATCACCACTGATGCCGATCGATATCTCACTGCTGCGCACGAGTCGCGCCGCCATGTTGCGCAGCCGGCGCGTCGCCGGCGCACCGGCGGCGCCGGCAGGCCCGAGCGCCCCGCTGCTCACGAGCAGCGACCGTCCGGGCAAGGCGAGGATCCTGCTCGCCGGCGACGATGCGGCACAGGATCTGATGATCCGCCGCACGCTCGAGAGCGACGGCTACGAGGTCATCTCTCGCACGAGCGGCCGCGACGCCGTCCTCTCGCTGCTGCACTCGCCCGCCGACCTGCTGCTCGTCAACGCGCCGCTGTGCGACGGCTCCGCCGCCGCGCTGCTGCGCTGGACCCGCGCGCGCCGCCAGAGCGCGCACATGACGTGCATGGTCATGGTGCCGCCGAACGATGCGCAGCTCGTGGCCGGCCTGTACGACGCCGGCGCGGACTTCGTCATCACCCGCCGCACCGAACTCGACCTGCTGTCGCGCAAGGTCGGCGCGGCACTGGCGCGCCGCCCGCTCGCGCTCGCCTCCTAGGCCCCCCGACATGTCATCTCTGCTGCGACGCGCTCGCGTCAGCGGCTGGCTGCTCGTGCCCGCAACCCTGCTGGTCGCGATCGTCATCCCTGCGCTGGCCTACACGCTCATCGACGGCCTCCTCCCCGGATCGCTGCCGATGCTCCAGTACACCGTCGCGACGGCGTACGGCCTGACCGCGATGATGACCCTGCTCGAGGCGCGCGCCGCGCTCGGTAGCCACGACGAGCCGCGCGCGGCCGACGTCGACGACCTCGAGCAGCTCGCCGAGCTGCCGACGCTGACGGCGATCGTCAGCGCCTATCTGCCCAACGAGCAGGAGCTCGTGGCCGAGACGATCGTGCACCTCGCGACCGAGCTGCGCGTGGCCCCCGGCAGCCTGCAGATCATCCTCGCCTACAACACGCCGCAGGACATGCCCGACGTCGAGGGCGTGCTGCGCAGCCTCGCCGAGCTGAACGTCGCCTTCCTCCCCCTGCGGGTGCCGACGAGCCGCTCGAAGTCCGAGAACGTCAACGCCGCGATGGGCCTCATCCGCGGTGAGGTCACCGTCCTGCTGGATGCCGACCACCGCCCCGCGCGCGACGCCGCGGCGCGCGCGCTGCGCTGGTTCGGGGCCGGCTACGACATCGTCCAGGGCCGCTGCGTCATCCGCGACCACGACACGAACTGGCTCTCGCGCGTCGTCGCGGTCGAGTTCGAGCAGATCTACGCCGTCTCGCACGCCGGGCGTTCGCTGGCGTTCGACACGGCGATGTTCTGTGGCACCAACGGCTGGTGGCGCACGAGCGTCCTACGCCAGATCGGAATGGACGACCAGATGCTGACCGAGGACATCGACTCCAGCGTGCGGGCGCTGCTGGCCGGCCACCGCACCGTGCACGACCGCTCGATCATCTCGACGGAGCTCGCGCCGCCGTCGCCGAAGGCGTGGTGGGGCCAGCGGATGCGCTGGGCGCAGGGCTGGTTTCAGGTCACGCTGCGCCACCAGGCCGCGATCGTCCGCTCGCCGCGCCTCAGCACGGAGCTCAAGCTGTACTGGTCCTACCTGCTCGGCTGGCGCGAGCTGTTCCCCGTGCTGTCGCTGCAGATCTTCGCGCTGCTGCTCGCCAACATCCTGCTGGGGCGGGAGTTCGCCTGGTTCTACGACCCCTACCTGATCATGACGACGATCCTGACCGTCGTCGCGGGGCCGTTGGCGGCGGTCATGACCTATCGGGTCGCGCTCGCCGGCCATCGCCGCGAGCTGCGGCGCTGGTTCTTCATCTACGCGGCCGGCTCGCTCTTCTACACGACCGCCAAGAACACGGTCGCGATGGTCGCCACGGTCCGCGAGCTCATCGGCCAGCGCGGCTGGATCGTGACGAGCAGGGTGGCGTCGCGGCGACGCGCCGCCACCACCGGGGCCGCGGCCACGACCACCGTCGTCGCGCTCGCCGCGCTGCTGATGCTCGCCTCGGCGGCGACCCCGACCGCGCAGGCGGCGCCGATCGAGCGCTCGACGGTCGTGCTGAAGCCGCTGACCACCCAGCTCGGCCTGACCGGGCGCGCGCCCGTGACGATGATGAGCGTCCCGGTCCCGAACGACTGGAAGACCGCCGGCGGCGAGCTGCACCTGCGCTGGCAGGCGTCGCGCCCCGTGACTGCGAACTCGACGCTCGTCGTGCGTGCCGACGGCGTCATCCGCGCGACCCGAGCGCTGCGCCCGGGCGTCAGCACGATGGTCGTGCGGATCCCGCAGCACGAGGTCGCCGACCATCGCCTCGACATCCAGGTCGACGGCCAGCTGCACACGCGCGTCGACGCGGTCTGCTGCATCCCCGATGCCGCGACCGGCGCCGTCGTGGCGATCGACGCCGAGCACACCTACCTCGACCTCAGGGGCCGCCGAGCGAGCGGCAAGCCGCTGCTGGCGGATCTCCCCGCCAGCCTCGTCGACCTCAACGGCAACCGCGCGACGGCGCTGCACGTCGTGCTGCCGCAGACCCCGAGCGACGACGACATCCGCGCCGGCGCGATCCTGTCGGCGGCGGTCGCCCGGCTGACCGGCTCACGCAGCGTGCCGATCGACGTCCTGCGCGGCGTCGCGGCAGCCGACCTCGAACGGCTGCCCGGCCAGGTCATCCAGATCCTGCCCGAGGGCGCCCCGCGAGCGGCCGTCCGGCGGCGGACCGACGGGCGCCTCGTCGTGACGCTGTCCGGGGCGGGCGACGGCGTCGTCCGGGCGGCGTGGGCGCTTGCCCGGACCCGGCCGGCGTTCCTCCCCGGCGACTCCGCGCGGATCACGAGCGGGCTGCGCTTCGGCGATCCGCCCGAGTTGCGCGACAGGGCGCCGATCTCCCCCACCGGGGTCCAGGGCACGGGTGCGCTGCAGTTCAACTCCGCCTTCCGCATCCCCGAGGGGCAGCTGACCGACGGCAAGGCCAGGCTCGAGGTCGTCGCGGGCTTCACCGCCCCGGCCGGCGGACGCGTCAGCGTCGGCGTCAACGGCCAGGACATGGTGTCCAGGAACCTGCCGCGGCAGGGCATCGGGCAGGCTCGCCTGTCGGTCGACATCGTCCAGGACCCGGTCGACACGTTCGACCCGAACGTCGCGCTGGGGACGATCACGCCGGGCGACAACTTCATCACCGTGCGTGCCAGCCTGCCGCCCGGCCAGCCGGTCGGCGGCTCCGGCGACGCGCAGGTTCCCGAGGTCCGGGTCCTGCCGGGCAGCCGCGTCCTCTACAAGGGCAAGGCCCGCGGCGGCGCTCCGACGCTCGACCTGTGGCCGTGGCCGTTCGCGACGAGCGCGGCGATGGCGGGCACCACGTTCGTGCTCCCTGCCGGCCCGCGCGAGCGGGAGCTCTCGCTGACGCTGCGGGCGATCGCCGAGGTCTCGCGCTGGACGGGCCTCGCGCTCGCCCCGAGGTTCGCGAGCGGGCCGCCGTCGCTGCCCGCCGGCGACGTCGTCGTGCTCGCGCGGACGGGCGCGCCGGCGGCGGTCACGCTGCCGTCCGGGGCACCGCTGAAGGGCCTCGACGGGCTGCTGACCACGTACGAGAGCGATGGTCGCCGGCTGCTCGTCGCGTACGGACCGCGTGCGTTGCGCCCGCTCGGCAGCGACTACTTCGTCGGCAAGGTGAAGGGCGTCGCGGCGATCACGTCCAATCGCGGAGCCGTCACGACGCTGACGTCGGCGCCGACGCCGCAGGCCTTCGAGAAGCACGGGACGCGCTGGCAGATCCCGACCGCGATCCTCGTGGTCGCGCTGCTCGGCCTGCTGTGGGTGCGCCTGCGCAAGGTCCGCCGCCGCCTCGCCGACCTCGAGCCGCCGGCGCCGATGGCGGCGCTCGACGACGAGGCCGTCAAGGCGCAGCTCGCGGACTGGGAGCGGCTCGTCCGCCAGGAGTCCGGCAACGGCGCCGCCGCGCCGTCCGGCGACACGCAGACACGCGGGTGAGCACCGTCCCAGCAGCGCCAGGCGCGCCGGCCAAGCGGCCGGCGCGCCTCAGCGAGCTCGACGCGCTGCGCGGGCTCGCCGCGGTCGGGATCCTGATCCTGCACGCGTACCAGAACTCGCGCACGTTCGAGGGCTACGCGTACCGCGACAACTACGTCGTGCGCAACCTCATCATCAACCTCGACTTCGGGCTCGGGGTGTTCTTCGCCCTGTCGGGGTTCGTCGTCTTCCTGCCGTTCGCCAAGGCGCTCGTCGACGGCCGCCCGCACATGGGCGTGCGCGAGTTCGCGACACGACGCGCCTTCCGCATCCTGCCCCTGTACTTCGTCGCCATCCTCGTCATCTGGAACGCGCGCTACTACGGCGGGCCGGGCCAGGTCGCCGACCTCGTGCGGCATCTGACGTTCACCCAGATCTACCACAACGAGAAGATCTTCTACACGATCGGCCCGGCCTGGTCGCTGGCCGTGGAGATCCACTTCTACGTCTTCACCGGGCTGCTCGTGTGGGCGCTGACGAGGATCGTGCGGCGCGTCTCGTCGCGGCGCACGCGGATCGTCATCGTCAGCGCCGCTCCCGTCGCGCTCGCGCTCGCATCCCTGGCGTTCAAGTGGTGGGCGTTCTACGTCAAGGGCTACACGCTGGACAACCAGCCCCCACCGCACGTCTTCACGATCTACTACTCGGCGATAGCCCGCGCGGACGGCTTCGCGTTCGGGATGCTGCTCGCGGTCTGGTTCGCGGTCATCGGCAGCTGGCGGCCGCGGTCCCCATGGCTGCCGCGCGCGCTGAGCATCGCCGCGCTCGTCCCGTTCGCGGCGATGGTCGCCGTGCGCGGCGATCGCATCAGCGACCCCGACTTCGTCACGCTCTTCTACTACGCATGGGTCGGTGCCGGGACGGTGCTGATCATGGGCGCGATCGTCATCAGCAAGCCCGAGTGGCCGACGATGCGGCTGCTGCGAGCCCGGCCGCTGCAGTTCATGGGGCTCGTGTCCTACTCGCTGTACCTGTGGCACGAGCCGCTCATGCTGTCGCTGCAGAAGCATCACATCCTGTACTTCAAGGACCCCGTGGCGTGGCCGCTGTCCGTCGCGGCCCTGATCGCGATCGGGCTGTTCGTCGCGTGGCTCAGCTACCACGTCATCGAGGTCCCGGGCCAGAACCTGCGCCGGCTGCTGCTGATCCACCGGCCGCGCTCGCCGAAGCGCACCTGGCGATCGGGTGAGCTGGCGGTCCGCCGCGGAACGGAGCTGTCCGCGCTGCCGTCGCTGCGCGCCGAGGACGGCAGCGCCGTCGATCTCGGTGGCCTGTTTCCGCGCGAGCGACCGCTCGTGGCGTTCCTGCACCCCGGCAACCTCGACGAGGGCGGGCTGCGCACCGGCTGCGTCGCCGAGGCGCGCGCGTTCGCGGAGAGCGCGTTCGTGTTCGACGCGCTCGGCGTCGACGTCGTCGGCGTCAGCGCGCAGACGCCGGAGGCCCAGCGCGCCTTCAGCGCCCGCGAGGAGCTCCCGTTCCCGATGCTCAGCGACGCCGGCGGCGACTTCTCCGCCGCCGCCGGGGTGCCGCTGTGGCGCGACGACGGCGGCGGGGTCTACCCAGAGCGGGTGACGCTGCTCATCGACCGCTTCGGCGCGATCCAGGAGGCGCTCGGCGCCGACATCCCGCCGCTCGCCCGGCCCAGCGCCGCGGCCGCCCGCATCGAAGCGCTGCTCGGTGCGCGCCCCCCGTTTCACATCTCTCACGCCCAACCAACCGAAAGCTAGAGGCTCACCGTGGTCATCTTCCGCAGTCGCAACGCCGCCCTCGTGCTGCTGTCAGCGCTCGCCGTGCTCGCCCTCTCGATGTGCACGCCGGACGCCCGGTCGGCGTCCTACAAGCCGTGCGTGCTGACCGGCAAGGACCAATACCCGGCCGGCGGCAAGCCGCAGTACAACACCTCGCTCAAGGCGCAGAAGGTTCCCTGCGCAACCGCCAAGAAGGTCATGCGGGCGTTCCACGGGTGCCGCTCGAAGTCGTCGCCCAAGTGCTCTCGGAAGGTGCTGCGGAGCTGGCGCTGCAGCGGCAGGGTCGTCGACAGGAACCCGGCGACGAAGGACTTCGACGGGGAGTTCACCTGCAAGTCCGGCGGCCGAGCCGTGAAGTCGACCTATCAGCAGAACGCCTAGGTCCCGCGATGCGAACGACACTCCTCGCCGCCGCCGCCGTGACGGCCGCCTCCGTCGCCGGCGCGCTGTTCGCCGGCGTGGCGACGTCGTCCTCGGCGGCGCGCTGCGACGGCGCCGCGGCGCGCGACGTCTCGCATCCCTGCGTCAACACGACGCGGTCGATCCGCCCGACGCTCGCGAACGTCAACAGGGTCACGGAGTCGCCGTGCTCCTACCGGATCGAGCGCGGCCTCGCGCTGTGTCTGTTCGGCACGCCGCCGGCGCGCGCCCGGGGACAGGTCGCGCTCATCGGCGACAGCCATTCCTGGCACTGGCGCGCCGCGGTCGACTACGTCGCGCGCCGCAAGCGCTGGCTCGGCTACTCGGTGACCGGGCCCGGCTGCTCGTTCTCGGACGCCGTCAAGTACCTCCCCCAGGGCCTGCGCGCACCGTGCGTGGACTACTTCGCCAAGACGAAGGCGTGGCTGCGCCGCCACCCCGCCGTCTCGACGGTGTTCCTGTCGCAGCTCAACTCGACGCCGCAGGAGCCGCCCGCGGGCCAGACGACGTTCGGCCTGCGGGTCGCCGGCTTCAAGCGCGCCTGGACGACGGGGCTGCCGAAGACCGTCAAGCACGTCATCGTCATCAGCGACGTGCCGGCCCCGACGAGCGACACGCTGGCATGCATCGGGCGCGCACTCGCCGCGGGCGCCGCGGCCCCGGGCACCGCCTGCGCGCTCCCGCGCGCGACGTCGCTGTCCGCCGACGTCGGCGCAGCCGCCGTCGCCGCCCTGCATCGCAAGCGCTACGCGTACGTCGACATGTCGCGGTACTTCTGTGACGCGGCGCTGTGCTACCCGGTCGTCGGCGGCGTGCTCGTCTACCGCGACGTCGAGGGGCACATCACGCCGGCGTACGCCGCGACGCTCGGGCCCTACCTGTTGCGCAAGGTCCAGCTCGTGATGGTGTCCTGGTAGCCGGCGCTATCCGGTCGCGGCCACGAGCGCCTGCTTGATGAGCTGCCCCTGGCCGCCCAGCGGCGTCCCGTCCCAGTCCGCGATCACGCTCGGCTGCGTGCAGCTTCCGGGGTTGTTCCAGCTCCAGATCGTCCAGCTCATGCGGTTCGCCGCCTTGCCCATCGGCGCGTCGAAGTAGCGCAGCAGCCGCGCGCTGGCCTCGCCCGAGCAGTCAGCCGAACCGAACTCCGTGGAGACGACCGGATAGCGCGCCGTGAGCGCGCCGAAGTGCTCGTCCCAGTCGCCGGTGGCGGCGTGCCAGAGCGTGTAGACGTGGGTGTCGTAGGCGATGTTCGCGCCCTCCAGCGCGTAGCCGTTGCCGACGCCGGTGAGGTCGTATGCCCAGTCCAACCCGCCGGCCAGGACGAGGTTGTTCGCGCCCTGCGCCCGGATCGCGTCGACGAGCTGCTGCATCCCGACCGCCCGGTAGGACGTGACGGAGCCGGTCAGCGAGCTCGACGTCGTCGTGCAGCCCCCGTCCCGCCAGCAGCCCCAGGAGACGTCGTGGGGCTCGTTGTAGAGCCCGAAGATGACGCCCGGCCTGTTCGCATAGCGGGCCGCGACGGAGCGCCAGAACACGAGACTGTCGGCGTCGGGCATGTTCTGCTGGCCGCTGATGCAGGCAGAGTCGCAGGGCGCACGGCCCTGCACGTCGGACCAGTGCAGGTCGACGATCGCGTACATCCCGCGCGCGTTGGCCTTCTCGACGGCGGCGTCGACCCAGGCCGCGTACTGGCTCGCCGAGCAGCGCCGGCCGAGCCAGCCGGCCTGCGACAGTGGCAGGCGCACCGCGGTCACCTTCCACGATCGGATGAGGTCGAAGTCGCGGTCGCCGAAGTGCCCGTCGCCGCCGCATCCGCCCCAGTTGCTCGGTCCCCATTCGAGCGTGTCGCGGTTGACGCCGTGGAAGCGATACGGCTTGGCGTTGCGCACGATCTGGTTGGCGCTGACCGTCAGCGGCGCGAGCCCGGCGGCGGGCTCCTCCGCGGGCGGCGGCACCGCGGCGGGCGGCGGGGGCGGCGCGGGGGGCGGCGCCGGCGTCGGGGGCGGCGATCCGGACAGCAGAGCGATCAGCAGCGCGATCAGCGGAAGCAGGGTGACCCCGAGCACGGCTGTTTTCAGGTTGCGTCGCGCCAAGGGGAACGCGACATCGTAGTGGCGCCGACCGTCTCGGTCCGACGATGCGCGAGGTGTTCACGTTTGCGCATCGGGCCGCCGGGCGATCCCGGCGCACAACGACGAAGGGCGCCGCGGTGACGGCGCCCTTCGCATGCCTGACTGGACTGAAAGCCCGAGCTGAACGAACTCCTGCCGGTGGGACCAGTCCGGCGTTCGGCCCGGGGGTGGCCCGGTGTGGATTCGCTGGTACGGAGCCAGCCTTCCCGACCTAGCGGCCGAGCACCTCCAGGGTCCCGCAAGAACTGTCGCTGATACGGACCACCTCCTTTCTCTGGTCCGGGAAATGTACCGAACGGAGATGACGGCCGCGCGACATTTCGCGTCAGCTGGCGCCGGGGCCGTCCCCGTCGGCCGCGACGCCCGGGTTCGAGCCCTCGATCGGGGCGTCCGCGCCCGGGCTCCCGACATCGCCGGCGGGGCCGGCAACGTCGGCGGAAGCCGCCTCGTCGCCCGCGGACTCGACGATCAGCGCGACCGCGGAGACGAGGTCGTCGTCCTTCATGTTCATGAGCTTGACGCCCTGCGAGAGACGCCCGTAGCGGCTGATCCCGCGGACCGCGGTGCGCTGCACCATCCCGCTCTGCGAGATGAAGACGAGCTCCTCGTGCTCGCGCACGACGAGCGCGCCGGCCAGCGCGCCCTTGACGTCGGTGAGCTTGATCGTCCCGACGCCCATCGCCCCGCGCTTGGTCTTGCGGTACTCCGCGATCGAGGTGCGCTTGCCGAAGCCGTTCTCGGTCACGACGAGCAGCTCCTGGTCGTCGCGCGCGACGTCCATGACGAGCACCGAGTTGCCGGGCTGGTCGACGTCCATGCCGCGCACGCCGGACGTGTCGCGGCCCATGGGGCGTGCGTCGGACTCGGGGAAGCGCACGGCCTTGCCCTTGCGCGACACGATCAGGATGTCGTCGTCACCGCTCGTGCGCCGCACGCTGACGAGCTCGTCGTCGTCGCGGATGTTGATCGCGATGATCCCGTCGGCCTTGATCGGCGTGTTGTAGGCGAGGAACTCGGTCTTCTTCACGATGCCCTTGCGCGTCGCGAAGATGACGTAGCGACCCTCGGTGAAGTCGCGCGTCGCGAGCACCGACTGGATGCGCTCCTTCTCGCGCAACGGCAGGACGTTGACGAGCGCGCGCCCCTTGGCCGTGCGTGACGCCTCCGGCAGCTCGTAGACCTTCGACCGATAGACCTTGCCGCGGTTTGAGAAGAACAGCAGGTAGTCGTGTGACGAGCACACGAAGAGGTGCTCGATGTAGTCGCCGTCCTTCATGTCCATCCCGGTCACGCCGCGCCCGCCGCGCTGCTGCGCGCGGTACGTCGTCAGCGGCAGCGACTTGATGTAGCCGGACTTCGTGATCGTGATGACCATCTGCTGCTCGGGGATCAGGTCCTCGATGCCGATCTCGTCCTCGGACTCGGCGATGACCGTCCGTCGTTCGTCCCCGAACCGCTCGGCGATCTCCTGCAGCTCCTCGACGATGATCGCGAAGACGCGCGCCTCGTCGCCGAGGATCGCGCGCAGCTCGCCGATGCGCTCGACCTTGTCCGCGTGCTCGGTCTTGATCGCGTCGGCCTCGAGCGCCGTCAGCTGCGACAGGCGCAGGTCGAGGATCGCCGACGCCTGGATCTCCGTCAGCCCGAAGCGCTCCATGAGCTGGCCGCGGGCGCTCTCGCGGTCGCGCGAGGCGCGGATCAGCGCGATGATCGCGTCGAGGTGGTCGAGCGCGATGAGCAGGCCCTCGAGCACGTGGACGCGGCGCTCGAGCATCCGCAGCTCGTGCTGCGAGCGGCGCACGATGACCTCGCGCTGGTGCTGGACGTAGTACTTGATGACCTCGCGCAGCGACAGCGTGCGCGGCACGTTCTCGACGAGCGCGACCATGTTGACGCCGAACGTCGTCTGCAGCGGCGTGTGCTTGTAGAGCTGGTTGAGGACGACCTCGGGGATCTCGTCGCGCTTCAGCGTGATGACGACCCGCATCCCGCCGCGCTCGGAGGAGTGGTCCTCGAGGTCGGCGATCCCGGTCAGCTTCTTCTCGTGCACGAGCTCGGCGATCTTCTTGACGAGGCCGCCGTCGCCGCCCTTCTTCACCGCGTAGGGCAGCTCCGTGACGATGATCGCCTCGCGGCCGCGGCCGATGTCCTCGGTGTGCGCGCGCCCGCGCACCTTGACCTTGCCCCTGCCGGTCTCGTAGGCGTCGAGGATGCCCTGGCGGCCGAGGATGATCCCGCCCGTCGGGAAGTCCGGCCCTGGCATGTGCTGGATGAGCCCCGCCGTGTCGATCGCGGGGTTCTCGATGAACGCGACGACGGCGTTGATGACCTCGCGCAGGTTGTGCGGCGGGATGTTCGTCGCCATCCCGACGGCGATCCCCGACGAGCCGTTGACGAGCAGGTTCGGGAAGCGCGCCGGCAGGACGGTCGGCTCCTGCTTGCGCCCGTCGTAGTTCGGGGTGAAGTCGACGGTGTCGGCGTCGAGGTCGCGCAGCATCTCCATCGCGACGCGCTGCAGGCGGGCCTCGGTGTAGCGCATGGCCGCCGGCGGGTCGTCGTCGATCGAGCCGAAGTTGCCCTGGCCGTCGACGAGCTCGTAGCGCATCGAGAACGGCTGGGCGAGCCGCGCGAGCGCGTCGTAGATCGCGCTGTCGCCGTGGGGGTGGTAGTTGCCCATGACGTCGCCGACGATCGACGCGCACTTGCGATACGGGCGCGTCGGCGTGAGGCCGTTCTCGGACATCGAGAACAGCACGCGGCGGTGGACGGGCTTGAGGCCGTCGCGGACGTCGGGCAGCGCACGGCCGACGATGACGGACATCGCGTAGTCGAGGTACGCGGAGCGCATCTCGTCCTCGAGCGCGCGCGGCTCGATGTTGCCTCCGGACAGCGTGTCGATCGATGCCATGAGCTAGCGGAGTCCCCGGGTGGTCGGTTGGGTCGTCGCCATCACACGTCGAGGTTGGCGACGAGGCGGGCGTTGTCCTCGATGAACTGCCGGCGCGGCTCGACCATGTCGCCCATCAGCGTCGAGAAGATGAGGTCGGCCTGCGCGGCGTCGTCGATCGAGACCTGCGCGAGCGTGCGGGTTGCGGGATCCATCGTCGTATCGCGCAGCTGGGCGGCATTCATCTCGCCGAGCCCCTTGAAGCGCTGCAGCGTGATGCCCTTCTGCGCCACGGTCATGACGGCCTCGCGCAGCGCGTCGAACGACACCGCGTCCGCCTTCGCGTCACCGAGCCTGATCGTGAACGGCGCGCGGCCGGCGAGCTCGATGAGCTGGCCGTGCACGCGCGAGAACTGGCGGTAGTCCTGCGCACCGAACAGGCGCTTGGGGATCCGCAGCGCCCGCGCGAGGCCCGAGCGCGTCTCCACGGCCCGCACGACGAGCACCTGCTCGTCCTCGCTCTGCAGCGACGTCTCGTAGGGCGCGTCCACGATGCCCTCACGCTCGACGAGCGCGATCGCCGCCTGCACGGAGTCGACCTGCTCGTCGAGGATGCCCGACTCCTCGAGGAAGCCGACGGTGTCGTGGCCGTACTCGGCGCGCAACGTCGACGACCAGCCCGAGTACTGCTTCAGCAGCCGTGAGAAGCGCTGCCAGCGCGCCTCGGTGAGCTTGAACTGCGTGCCGTCGCGGTCGAAGCAGGCGATCTTCTCGAGCTTGTCCGACAGCAGGATCTCCTCGAGCTCGGAGTCCTTCTCGATGTAGCGCTCCTGCGAGCCCTGCTTGAGCTTGTACAGCGGCGGCTTGGCGATGTAGATGTAGCCGGCCTCGATGAGCTGCGGCATCTCGCGGAACAGCAGCGTCAGCGCGAGCGTGCGGATGTGGGCGCCGTCGACGTCGGCGTCCGTCATGAGGATGATCTTGTGGTAGCGCGCCTTCTCGATGTCGAACTCCTCGCGCACCCCGGTCCCGATCGCCGTGATGAGCGCCTGGATCTCGAGGTTCTTGAGGACCTTGTCGATGCGGCTCTTCTCGACGTTGAGGATCTTGCCGCGCAGTGGCAGCACCGCCTGCGTGTTGCGGTCGCGCCCCTGCTTCGCCGAGCCGCCGGCGGAGTCGCCCTCGACGATGAAGATCTCGGCCAGCGACGGGTCCTTGACCGAGCAGTCGGCGAGCTTGCCGGGCAGCGTCGAGTTCTCCAGCGCGGACTTGCGGCGCGTCGTGTCGCGCGCCTGGCGGGCCGCGACGCGCGCCTGTGCGGCCGAGACCGCCTTGCGCACGATCGCGTTGCCCTCCTTGGGGTTCTCCTCGAGGAACTCCGCGAGCTTCGCGTTGACGACGGAGGCCACGAAGCCCTCCATGCCGGGGTTGCCGAGCTTCGTCTTCGTCTGCCCCTCGAACTGCGGGTCGGAGAGCTTCACGGAGATGATCGCGGTCAGGCCCTCGCGCACGTCCTCGCCCGTGAGGTTCTCGTCCTTCTCGCGCAGGATGCCCTTCTCGCGTGCGTAGCGGTTCAACGTCCGCGTCAGCGCCGAGCGAAAGCCCGACATGTGCGAGCCGCCCTCGTGCGTGTTGATGTTGTTCGCGAACGAGAACACGCCCTCCTGGTAGGTCGTGTTCCACTGCATCGCGATCTCGACGGCGCCCTCCTTGCTCTCGCCCTCGAAGTAGACGACCTTCTTGCCGATCGCCTCCTTGTTCTTGTTGAGGTAGCGCACGAAGTCCTCGATGCCGCCCTCGTAGCGGAACTCGGCCCTCGCGCCCTCGCCGCGCTCGTCGGTGATCGAGATCCTCAGCCCGCGCGTCAGGAACGCCGTCTCGCGCAGGCGCTGCTCGAGCGTCGCGAACTCGAGCTCGGTCGTCTCGAAGATCTCCGTGTCGGGGCGGAACTTGATCGTCGTGCCGTGATCGGAGGAGGTCTCGCCCTTGGCGAGCGGGGCCTGCGGGGCGCCGCGCTGGTACTCCTGGCGCCAGACGTGGCCCTCGCGGCAGATCTCGATCTCCAGCAGCTCCGACAGCGCGTTGACGACCGACAGGCCGACGCCGTGCAGCCCGCCCGACACCTTGTAGCCGCCGCCGTCGCCGAACTTGCCGCCGGCGTGCAGGACGGTCAGCACGACCTCGACGGCCGGGCGCTGCTCCTTCTCCATGATGCCGACGGGGATGCCGCGCCCGTCGTCGACGACCGTGACGGAGTTGTCGGGATGGATCGTGACGTCGACCCGCGTGCAGTGGCCGGCGAGCGCCTCGTCGACGGCGTTGTCGACGATCTCGTAGACGAGGTGGTGCAGGCCGCGCACGCCGGTCGACCCGATGTACATGCCGGGTCGCTTGCGGACCGCCTCGAGGCCCTCGAGGACGGTGATGTCCTGCTCGTCGTACGTCTCGTCGCCGGTGCGCCCGTCGAACTTGCCTTCGTCCTTCGCCACTGATCCTCCGAACGTGAAGAAGCCCCGGATCCACGTCATGCTTCAGACGGGCCGGGGCCGGGTCCTTCGTGTGCGCGAATGATAGCACACGCGGGGACATAACCCGGCCCCGACCGCGTTACGAAAGTGCTGGAAAACAGGTCTTTTTCAGCCGCGCCGGCGTGGCTCGCGGCGGCCGGCCATCGTGGCGCGCACCGCGGTCACCCGATCGCCGCCGATATGGGCGTTGAGCTGCTCGACGAGGGTCGGCCCCATGAGCTCGATCTCCTGCATCCACTGGGCCGACGAGCAGTGCAGCGTCACAATCCCGCCGCGCTCGGACACCGGCGCCGCCTCGCCCGCGAGCTGGGGTCCCGCGGCCTGCTCCCAGACGCGCTGCACCTCGCCCAGCAGCGTCGCCGGCGCCAGCCGCGCGGTCAGCGCGCCGAGCGCGTCCGCGAGCGGCCGGGGGGCCCGGCGCCTCATGCGGCGACCGGGTCCTGGACGACCGCGCCGCCGGACACCTCCAGGCGCGTGACGTGCGCCCCGTCCGCGCCGGGGACGTGGGCGAGGTCCGTCGTCGTGATGACGCTCTGCCCCTCCCCGCCGAGCATCCCGGCGAGCATCGCGCGCCGTTCGGGGTCGAGCTCGCTCATGACGTCGTCGAGCAGCATCAGCGGGACGGCGTGGCGCGTGGAGGCCAGCGCCTCGCGCTCGGCGAGCAGCAGCGCGAGCAGCGCGAGGCGCTGCTCGCCCTGGGAGCCGTAGGCGCGCAGCTCGCGCCCGTTGCGCAGCAGCCCGAGGTCGTCGCGGTGCGGCCCGTGGCCCGTGAAGCCCCGCTCGAGATCCGACGCCGTGTGCGCCGCGAGCTCGGCCGCCAGCTCGGCGGCGTCGGCAGCGCGCGAGCGCGGCTTGTAGCGCAGCTCGCCCTCCCCGCCGAGACCGAGCGCCGCGGCGAGCGTCGTGAAGCGCTCGGACAGCAGGCCGATCGCGGCCGCGCGATCGTCGCGCAGGGCGATCCCGTGGCGCGCCAGCTCGCCGTCCCACGCCGGCAGCGAGCCGGCCGAGGCGCGGCCGCCGCGGATCCGGGCCAGCAGCGCGTTGCGCTGGGCAAGCGCCTGGCCGTACGCGCGGCGGGTCGCCGACCGTCCGGGCCACGTCGCCGCGACGACCTGGTCGACGTGCGAGCGGCGCAGCGCCGGCGGGCCCTTGATCAGCTCCAGGCGGTCCGGGAGGAAGACGCAGATCAGCGGCCGCGCCTGGACGTCGATGCGCTCGACGGTGACGCCGTCGGCCTGCAGGCGCTTGGCCTCGCCCGGGGCGAAGCCGACGGTCAGCGTGTGGTCGCGGCCCTCGTCGTCGCGCAGGTCGACCTCGACGCGCACGACGGCGGCGTCGAAGCGCACGACCTCGCGCTCGTTGGATGTGCGGCAGGAGCGCCCGGTGCAGCCGAAGTACAGCGCCTCGAGCAGGTTCGTCTTGCCGGCGCCGTTGCGGCCGTGCACGACGGTCAGGCCCGGGCCCAGCGTGACGTCCGCGCTCGCGTAGCTGCGGAAGTCCCGCAGTCGCAGGCGGGTCGCGATCATCGCCGCGCCCCGTCCCCGCCCGCCGGATGAACGCGAGGCGCGCCGTCTCGCAGTCCGGGCACGGACGCCCGGACTCGCGTCATCCGTCGCTTCCGGCGTCTCGGCGGTATGAGGCTCGCTCGCTAGACGTTGAGGCGGATCGGCATGATCAGGTAGAGGAAGCCGCTGCCGTCCGCGGACTCGATCAGGCCCGGCCGCAGCGGACTGATGAGCTTGAGCACGAGGTCGCCGCCCTCGGAGCTCTCGAGGCCGTCGCGCAGGTACTCCGGGTTGAAGCCGATGTCGAACGCTTCGCCCGCGAACGGAACCGGCAGCGTCTGGCTCGCCTCGCCGACGTCCGGCGTCTGCGCGGAGATCGTCAGCTCGCCCTCGCTGAAGTGCAGGCGCAGCGGCGCGTTCTTCTGCGCCATCAGGCTGATGCGGCGCACGACCTCTGTCAGCTCCGCTGACGCCAATGTCAGTTCGTGTTCAAAGGCATCGGGCAGCAGCTGGCGATAGTTCGGGAACTGACCATCGATCAGCCGCGACGACAGCACGTCGCCGCCGACCTCGAAGACGATCTGGTTGGCCCGCACCGAGACGCTGAGCTCGTCGGCGTCGGCCGCCTGGGCGATGCGGGCGAGCTCCTGGAGCGCGCGGGCGGGCACCGTGGCCTCGAACTCGCCGACCAGCGGCGTCTCGAGCTGCGTCTCCTTGACGCTCAGGCGGTAGGAGTCCGTCGCCACCATCCGCAGCTCGGAGCCCGACGCCGACACGAGGATGCCGGTCAGGATCGGCCGCGTCTCGTCGCGCGAGGCCGACCGTGCGACGCGGTTGATCGTCTCGACGAACGCCGCGGCCGGCACCTGCACGACGGTGTCGCCGCCCGGCTCGGGCAGCGGCGGGAAGTCCTCGGCGCGCAGCGTGCGGATGTGGAACGTCGCGGAGCCCGACAGGATCTCGACGTCCTGCTCCGTCGGGCGCAGCTCCAGGGAGGCATCCCCACCCGGCAGCGAGCGGGCGATGTCGAGCAGCAGGCGAGCCGGCAGGACGACCATGCCGTCGCGCTCGACGGTGGCGGCCAGCGGGACGCGCAGGCCGACCTCCATGTCCGTGGCGCGCAGCTCGGCGGCGCCGTCGGCCGCGGTCAGCTGGACCCCCGAGAGGGCCTGAACGGCGCTGCGGGTCGAGGCGACGCGTGACACGACGCTGAGCTGCGCGAGCAGAGCTGCTGAGGAGGTCGTGAACTTCACGATGGACACCTCGAATGTCTGTTAGAGGTCATAGGTCCTGTGGAGTTGTGCAGAAGTGAGAAGAAGCGCGGAGGATGCGGGGCGAGGTCCTGCCGCCGGGCGCGCGATCTGGTGGGCAGAGTGTGTCAAGTCGCGCGGTCACGTCATCCCCCGTCGACGAGGCGGCGTTCGAGCGCGCCGACGAGGGCCTTGGCCTCGGGGTCGGCGGCGAGGCGCTCGTCCGCGCGGCGGCAGGCGTAGATGACCGTCGTGTGGTTGCGCCCGCCGAACTGGCGGCCGATCGCGGGGAGGGTCTCGCCGGTGTGGCGGCGGGCGAGGTACATCGCCACCTGGCGGGGCCAGGAGACGCGTCCGCTGCGTGCGCTGGAGAGCAGCTCCTCGCGCGACAGGGAGAAGGCCTCGCAGGTCAGCTCCTGGACGCGATCGATCGTCAGCGGCGCGGGCTGTGGGCGGGCGTTGGGGTACAGCCCGGCGAGGACCTCGTTGGCGAGCTCGACATCGATCGGCCGCCGGGTCAGCGAGTGGTAGGCGACGACGCGGATCAGCGCGCCCTCGAGCGCGCGTGGGTTCGTCGTGATCGCATGGGCGATGGCGTGCAGCGCCCCCTCGTCGGCGAGCTCGATGCCGTCATGCTGGACGCGCTTTCGGAGGATCGTCAGGCGGGTCGCGAGGTCGGGCGCGGAGATCTGCGCGACAAGGCCGGCCTGGAAGCGCTCCAGCAGGCGCGCCTCGAGCGCGGCCATGTCGGCGGGCAGGCGGTCGCACGTCAGCACGAGCTGGCTGCCGGTCTCGTAGAGCGTGTTGAAGGTGTGGAAGAACTCCTCTTCCGTCTTTGCCTTGCGCTGCAGGAACTGCACGTCGTCGATGAGCAGCACGTCGATGTCCCGGAAGCGCGCCTTGAAGTCCTCGACGTCGCGGGCCTGGAGCGCCGCGACGAACTCGTTCGTGAAGCGCTCGGCGGTCGTGGAGCGCACGCGCAGCCCGCCGCCGTGCTCGCGGATGTAGTTGCCGATCGCGTGCAGGAGGTGCGTCTTGCCGAGCCCGGGATGGCCGTAGAGGAAGAGCGGGTTGTACGTCTGGCCGGGCAGCTCGGCGACGGCCAGCGCCGCGGCGTGGGCGAAGCGGTTGCCGTCGCCGATGACGAACTGGTCGAACGTGAGCTTCGGATGAAACGCGGGCTCCGCGGCCTGCGGCGAGTCGCCGGCTCGGCCGGGGAGCCGGGGGGCGCCGGCGGGCGCGTCGTCCGGCCTGCCGGCGCGGGCCGGCGCGGACGCGCCGTCGAGCGGTGCGTCCGGGGCGACGATGGCGACGACCGTCTGCGGGCCGAGAACCGCGGCGGCGCAGGTCTGCAGCACGCGCGCGAAGCGGTCGGAGATCCAGCTGCGGATCTCGTCGGGCGCGCAGACGACCAGCGTGTCGCCGAGCAGCGCGCGGACGGCCAGCGGCGCGAGCCAGATCTCGAAGGTCGAGTCGGGCACGGCGCGGCGCAGCTCGCTGCGAATCGACGCCCAGTCCTGGGCGAGCTGCGGGGTCGGGCCGGGGGTCATCGACTCCTTCGGAGTGGGTTCTGCGAGGGACGGCGAAGGGCCCGCGATCCAGCCGGGAGATCCCGAACATACCAGCGGCCGGGAGGGCCGCTCGGCGTCATGGCGCGCGCTCGCGAAAGGACCGTGCACTACGCGGGAAAAACGTCATGTGCGGGCGTCGCGGGCGTCAGCGGCGTGCGCGCCGGACCACTCGTCCGAAGGCTTGGCGCGCGTGTGCGGTACTCTTGCCGCCGCGCTTCCGGCGCGCTCTCACCATGAAACGCACCTACCAGCCCAAGAAGCGCAAGCGAGCCCGCAGCCACGGGTTCCGCAAGCGCATGCAGACGAAGGCCGGCCGGCTGACGCTCAAGCGTCGTCGTGCCAAGGGCCGCAAGAAGCTCACCGTCTGACGTCGGGCCCGCGCCCGTGACGCTCTAGGCTCCGTCAGGTGGACGAGCCCCTGTTCCGAGCCCCGTCGGCGCCACGCGCCAAGCGAGGGCGGCTGTCTCGCAGCGCGGAGTTCGAGCGTGCCTATCGCCAGGGCCGCTCCCACGGCAACCGCCATTTCGTGCTGCACGCGTTCCCCCGCGGCGAGGGTGAGGCGCGGCTCGGCGTGTCGGTGTCGCGCAAGGTCGGCGGGGCCGTCGACCGCAACCGCGTGAAGCGACTGCTGCGCGAGGCCTATGCGGCGGAGTCCGAGCTCGTCCCCGCCGGCTACGACCTCGTCGTCGTCGCCCGCCCGAGCGCGCGCGAGCTCGCGCAGCGTGAGGGTCTGGAGGGCGTACGCGCCGCACTGCGCGAGCTGCTCGCGAAGGTCGGCCCGGCGTGAGGGCCGGCGTGCGGATCGTGCAGGCGCCGATCGTCCTGTACCAGCGCGTGATCTCCCCGGCGTTGCCCCGTCGCTGCAAGTACGAGCCGACCTGCTCGACCTACGCGGTCCGGGCTTTGCGGGACTTCGGCATACTTCGCGGCCTGGTGCTCGCGACGTGGCGCGTGCTGCGCTGCAACCCGTTCAGCCATGGTGGCTACGACCCCGTGGAAGCCCAGCGACTGTTCAGGCCCCGGCGCCCGGCCGGCCCACCCTCATGATCTCCTCCGCCCCCATCGCATCCTTCCTGGCCATGCTCGCGCCGGTCCAGTGGATCGTCGACGTGCTGAAGCCGATCCTCGTCTTCTTCCACGACTCGATCGGCCTCGGCTGGGGCATGTCGATCGTCCTGCTGACGCTCTGCGTGCGCGCCTGCCTCGCGCCGCTGACGGTCAAGCAGTTCAAGTCCATGCAGGCGATGGTGCGGGTCGCGCCGGAGCTCAAGGCGCTGCAGGCCAAGCACAAGGACGACAAGCAGCGCCAGCAGCAGGAAGTCATGAAGTTCTACGCGGACAACAAGATCAACCCGTTCGCGTCGTGCCTGCCGCTCGTCGCGCAGATGCCGTTCTTCATCGGGCTCTTCTACCTCCTGCAGAGCGACCTGCGTCGCGAGATCTGCGGCAAGGCCGTCGAGGCCGCGGGCAAGCTGCAGCCCTGCGGGCAGCTCAAGGGCGCCAACGGCAACGAGCAGTTCCTCTTCATCCCGGACCTGACGGACAAGGCCACGGGCTGGGTGCTCGGCGTGCTCATCGTCCTGTACGTGGGCTCGCAGCTGTTGTCGAGCATCCTCACGCCGTCGACCGCGGACCGCAACCAGCGCCTGCTCATGTACGCGCTGCCGTTCGTCTTTTTGATCTTCGTGATCCGCTTCCCGGCCGGGCTGATCGTCTACTGGATCACGACGAACCTGTGGACGGTCATGCAGGGCTACGTCCTGCGCCGGCGCATGGGCCCGATCTCGATGCCGAAGGCCGAACCGGTGCTTGCCGGGGCCGCGGGCGTGGCGAGCGGCGGACGCGGCGGTGGGCTGATGGCGCGGATGGCCGCGGCCACGGGAGCGAAGGCCGCCGCCGATTCCGAGCCCGAGCCCGCGGTCAAGGGTGGCGGGGGCTCGTCGAAGGCGACACCCGCCAAGGCCCGCACGACCGCGACGTCCGGCGTGAAGGCCGGCTCCTCGAGTTCCAAGTCGGGCGCCGCCGCCGCGAAGTCGGGCGGCTCCGGCCGCGCGCGATCCTCGAAGTCCTCCGAGGCCACCACCGCGGCCGCGAAGCCGGCGCGCGAGGGGCCCCCGCCCCCGCCGCCCCGCAAGAAGAAGAAGCGCTCGGGTAGGCGCCGGTGACCGAGGAGGAGGAGCTCGACCCGATCGATGCGGTCGAGGAGCTGCTCGAGGAGGTCGTGCGCGGCCTCGGCCTCGACGCCACCGTCGACATGGCCGACGACGGCGAGACGCTCACCGGCACCGTGCACGGCGACGATCTCGGCCTGTTCATCGGCCGCCACGGCCAGACGATCGATGCCGTGCAGCATCTCGCGCAGCGCATCGCGGGCGCGCGCGGCGGCACCGACGGACGCCGCATCGTCATCGACGCCGAGGGCTACCGCGAGCGTCGCGAGACGATGCTCCAGCGCCAGGCCGATCACGCCGTCGACGACGCGCTGCGGACGGGACGCCCGGTCGCGCTCGACGCGATGACGGCCAGCGAGCGCCGGCTCGTGCACGAGTACCTGCGCGACCACGGCGGCGTGGAGACGTACTCCGAGGGCGACGAGCCGAATCGGCACCTCGTCGTCGCCCCGCGCGACGCGTAGTCGTCGCGCCGGCGTTTCACGTTTTTCTCCCCGGTGAAACACTGTGGTCATGCTGACCGCCACAGGACCGCCGGCCCACTCTCCGGAGCATCGGTGGGACGATCCGCGACCCGGGGAGCGAAGGGTGGTCGACGCGATCATCTCGGGCGGGCGCGGAAACCTCGATGCGCGTGCACCGGCGCAACGTCTTGTGCTTGTCGCCGCTGAGCGACGGCCATGCTGACCGACACCGAGCGCGGGCTGATCGCGGGGATCCTCATGAGCGAGGGGTCGTTCGGGGGCGACGGCAAGCAGCCGCACGTCATGCTGCGCAAGCACATCCGCCACGAGTCGCTCATGCGCTGGCTCGTCGCGCGCTTCCCGCGCTCGCGCCTGTACGGGCCATACCACCACGGCGACCGCTCGTACTTCCAGTGGGTGGCGCGGGGCCCGGCGCTCGTCGAGGACGTCCTCCCGCTGCTCGAAGAGCTGATCGTGCCCCAGCTCGACGCGCACGCCGCCGGGCGGCTGGCGGAGATGCGCGAGCGCTACGCGACGTACATCGCCCGCGCCGAGGCCCGCGGGGCCGCGTGAGCGCGCGCTCACGTCAGCGCCTCGCCGCGCTCGGGCGGCAGTTCGAGCTGCCGGAGGGCTCGGTGGACGCGCTCGACCGGCTGCTGTCGCTCATCGCGACCGATCGTGCCGCCCCGACCCGGCTCACGGATCCGAGCACCGCGGTCGACTCGCACGTCGCGGACGCGCTCGTGGCGCTCGAGCTCGGGTCCGTGCGTGCCGCGCGGCGGATCGCGGACCTCGGATCGGGCGCCGGCTTCCCGGGGCTCGTGCTCGCGGCCGCGCTGCCCGGGGCGCACGTCGCGCTCGTCGAGAGCAGTGCGAAGAAGTGCGCGTTCCTCGCGCGGGCGGCCGAGGCGATGGGTCTGGAGAACGTCGAGCCGGTGGCGCTTCGGGCCGAGCAGTGGGAGGCCGGCCTCGGCGCGTGCGACCTCGTGACGGCGCGCGCCGTCGCCCCGCTGAACGTCCTCGTCGAGTACGCGGCGCCGCTGCTCGTCGCGGGCGGCGCGCTCGTCGCCTGGAAGGGGCGCCGCGACGGCGCCGAGGAGGCCGACGGCGACGCGGCGGCCGCCGGGACCGGCCTCGCGCCGGCCGAGGTGCGCGCCGTCGTGCCCTGGGTCGGGGCCGAACATCTGCACCTGCACAGCTTCGTGAAGGTCGCTCGCACCCCGAATCGCTACCCGCGCCGGCCGGGAATGGCCAGCAAACGCCCGCTGCGTGCGGAGACGGGACCCGTCGGCGACGATTCGGTCACGAACCGGCCATGATCGGCGCACGCAGCGCGGTACCGTTGGGGCCGTGGGCACCGTCTACGCGATCGCGAACCAGAAGGGCGGGGTCGGCAAGACGACGACCGCCGTCAACGTCGCCGCCTGCATCGCCGAGGCGGGCTTCGCCACGCTGCTGATGGACATCGACCCCCAGGCCAACGCGACGCTCGGCCTGGGAGCGCCGAAGGACGTGCAGCCGAACGTCTACGACGTGCTGTCGGGTCGCGTCACGTTGGAGGAAGCCGAGCGCGAGACCGCGATCGAGGGTCTCAGGCTCGTCCCGGCGCACCCCGACCTCGCCGGCGCGAACGTCGAGCTGCCGCGCGAGCCGGGCTCCGAGACCCGGCTGCGCGAGGCGCTCGCCGACGTGCGCGAGCGCCACGAGTACATCCTGCTGGACTGCCCGCCGTCGCTGGGCCCGCTGACCGTCAACGCGCTCGTCGCGGCCGACCAGGTCATCGTGCCCGTGCAGACGGAGTACTTCGCGCTCGAAGGGCTTGCCGGCCTGCTCGACACGCTGCAGCTCATCCAGCGCGAGCTCAACCCGCGCCTGCGGATCGCGGGGATGCTGCTGACGATGCACGACGGCCGCACGCGGCTGGCACGCGATGTCGAGCGCGAGGTCCGCGCACACTTCCCGGCGCTCGTCTTCGAGACCGTCATCCCGCGCAACGTGCGCGTCGGGGAGGCGCCGAGCTACGGTCTCCCCGTGACCCATCACGACCCCCACTGCGCCGGTTCGGACGCGTACTTCGAGCTCGCCAAAGAGGTCGTGCGGGCCGGGATGGCCTCGTGAGCGCGCCCCGCCGCGGGATGGGCCGCGGGCTCGGGGCGATCCTCGCGGTGTCCGGCGAGCGGGCGCCCGGTGCCGACGACCTGCGCTCGCTGCCGGTGGAGATGATCGTCGCCAACCCCAAGCAGCCACGGCGCGCGTTCGACGACGCCGCGCTGGAGGCCCTGGCGGGCTCGCTGCGCGAGCGCGGGGTGCTGCAACCGGTGCTCGTGCGCCCGGTGGCGGGCGGGACGTTCGAGCTCGTCGCCGGCGAGCGGCGCTGGCGTGCCGCGCGCCTTGCCGGCCTGGAGACGATTCCCGCGCTCGTGCGCGAGCGCGACGACGCCGACGCGCTCGAGGCGGCGCTGATCGAGAACATGGCTCGCGAGGACCTCAACCCCGTCGAGGAGGCGCGCGCCTGCGCCGCGCTCGTCGAGGAGCTGGGGCTGACGCGCGAGACGGTCGGCCTGCGCGTGGGACGCAGCCGCGTCGCGGTATCGAACCTGCTGCGCCTGCTCGACCTGCCCGACGAGACGCTGGAGCTGCTCGAGCGCGGCGACCTGTCGGAGGGCCACGGCCGCGCGCTGCTGCTCGCGACGGATCACGCCGACCGCCGACGGCTCGCGCGCTCGGCGGTGGCCGACGGCTGGTCGGTGCGGGTGCTCGAGGAGCGCGCCCGCGAGGCCAACGCGCCCGATGCGCCAAGGCCCGAACCACCGTCCCGCGCCGGCCGCACCGCGCCGCACCCCGACCAGCGGGCCGCCGCGACGCAGATCGCCGACGCGCTCGGGGCCGCGCTCGGCGTCGAGGTGGCGGTCAAGCCCGCCGGGACGGGGTACAGAGTCGAACTGGTGTTCGACGATCCCGAAGAGGCGATCGCGCTCGCTCGCAGGCTGCGGCCCCGCGCCGTGGTGTGAGCTCTCGCTAGACTCCTGCGCTCCGCGCGCCACGGTGCGCCACGGGCGATTAGCTCAGTTGGTTAGAGCGCTTCTCTGATAAGGAAGAGGTCCCAGGTTCGAGTCCTGGATCGCCCACTCGCCTACCCGTCCGGCCCCGTCGGCCGGCTCCGCGCCAACCCGCGGCGCCTGGCCGCGCGGAGATCGCCGCGGCGACGGACGTCCGATCCGCAGCAGTACCCGCCCCCGGCGGCCGACACGAACTTCCCCGACGCCCGCGGGCGCCGGTCCCACCTTGCGGGCGCCGACAGGCCGCCCCACCGAACCGAAAGCACACCCCAATGCCAGAAGCCTCGTCGCGGCCTGACGCCGCGCGCCGCCGCATCCTGCCGCCGCCATCCGTGCTCAGGGTCGAGCTGCTGGCCGGGCTCGTCGTCGCGCTCGCGCTGATCCCGGAGGCGATCTCCTTCTCGATCATCGCGGGCGTCGACCCGAAGGTCGGGCTCTACGCCTCGTTCACGATGGCCGTCGCGATCTCGTTCACGGGTGGGCGGCCGGCGATGATCTCCGCCGCCACCGGGGCGATGGCGCTCGTCGTCGTCTCGCTCGTCGCCGACCACGGCGTGGAGTACCTGCTCGCCGCCACGGTGCTCGCCGGCGTCCTGCAGGTCGTCCTCGGCGCGCTGGGCGTCGCGAAGCTCATGCGGTTCATCCCGCGCTCGGTCATGACGGGCTTCGTCAACGCGCTGGCGATCCTCATCGCGCTCGCGCAGCTGCCGCATCTCACCGGGGGCGACCCCGCCGTGTTCGTGCTCGTCGCGTGCGGACTCGCCGTCATCGTCGTCCTGCCGCGCCTGACGACCGCGATCCCCGCGCCGCTCGTCGCGATCGTCGCGCTGACGATCTTCACGATCGCGGCGGGCGTCGCGGTCCCGACGGTCGGCGACGAGGGCGAGCTGCCGAGCGTCCTGCCGTTCCTCGGCATCCCCGCGGTGCCTCTCACGCTGCACACGCTGTCGATCATCGCGCCGTACGCGCTGACGCTCGCGGCGGTCGGGCTGCTCGAGTCGCTCATGACCGCGAAGCTCGTCGACGACATCACCGAGACGCGCTCGGACAAGGACCGCGAGGCTCGCGGGCAGGGCATCGCGAACGTCGTCACGGGCTTCTTCGGCGGCATGGCCGGCTGCGCGATGATCGGCCAGACGATGATCAACGTCCGCGCCGGAGGCGCTCGCACGCGCCTGTCGACGTTCAGCTCCGGCGTCTTCCTGCTCGCGCTCGTCGTGGGTCTCGGGGGCGTCGTCGCGGTCATCCCGATGGCGGCGCTCGTCGCGGTCATGCTGCTCGTCGCGTTCTCGACGTTCGACTGGCACAGCGTCGCGCCGGCGACGCTGCGCCGGACGCCGGCCGGAGAGATCCTGACGATGGCGGTGACGGTCACCGGCACCGTCGCGACGCACAACCTCGCGATCGGCGTGGGCGCCGGCGTCCTGACGGCGATGGTCGTGTTCGCGCGTCGGGTCGCGCATCTCGTCGACGTCGACCGCGTCCTGGACCCCGACGGCAGCAGCTGCATCTACGCGGTCAGCGGCCAGCTGTTCTTCGCGTCCGATCAGGACCTCGTCGAGGCGTTCGAGTACGCGACCGACCCGCCGAACGTCATCGTCGACCTGTCACGCGCGCACGTCTGGGACGCGTCGGCCGTCGCGGCGCTCGACGCGATCGAGCGCCACTACGCCAGCCACGACGTGACCGTCGAGTTCACCGGACTCAACCGCCCGAGCACCGAGCTGCACAGCACGCTGTCCGCCGGGCTCGTCGGTGCTCAGCGCGAGTAGCTGCGCAGCTTCGACTGCACGACGCCAAGGGCCGCGCGCGGCGTCCCGTCGGGGTCGACGAGGCCGGCGTCGAACGGGCATGCCTGGCCGCAGCCGCCGGCGACCGTACCGAACCAGTTGTAGTAGTAGACGCGCTGCACGCCCCGCGTCCGGTAGCGGTTGGCGTACGTGAACAGGTTGCGCACCCGCGATGCCTGGCGCGACTCGCTGTACGGGAAGGAGCGCCCGAAGCCGGCGAGCGCACCGGTCTCCGTGAACCAGAACCGCGCGCGCCGGTTGTAGCGGCGGATGGTCCGGATGATGGCGGCCGTGCCGCGCGAGCGACTGCGGTTGACGTCGGAGTAGTTGTGGATCCCGACGATCGTCAGGCGCTTGCGCCACGTCGGGCTCAGGCGGCGATAGAAGCTCGCGATGTAGCGCTCGACGCCGGACTGGTCGAGGACGTCGAGGCCGACGACGGCGCACGAGCGGCAGCGCCGCTTGACGGCCCGGTACATGCTCTTGAAGTACGACGCCGCGCTCCCGACGTGATTCCAGGTCTGCTCGGTCTTGTGGTTGACCTCGTTCCAGGCGCCGAAGTCGCGCACGCCGAGCTTGCGGAAGTAGGCGACGATCCGCGCGACGTCGCGGCGGTAGCGGGTCGTCGAGACGAGCTTGCCGCGCTTGGGGCGCAGGTCGTTCGTCGAGATGTGCAGCAGCGTCGAGACGCCGGCGCTGCGAGCGGCCTTGACGAACGCGCGCGCCTTCGCGCGCGCCACGCCGTCCTGCATGACGTCGGACGCCACGAAGTAGCGCGTGCGCTTGATGTGCAGCCGCTGGAAATCCGGCGAGGCGAACATCAGCGGGCTCTGGTCGGCGATGCCGACGCGGATCGAGCTGCGGGCGCTGGCCGGCGCGGGCTGCCACAGGACAACAAGCAGGATCGCGAGCGCGAGGATCGCCGGCGCGGCGGTGGCACGCGCGGGGACGCCGCGTGCGAGGACGGGGGTGCTCATCGGTGCTCCTTCTCCTGTGGGGCCCGACACGGGACGCCGATGGGACGCGGAGGATCTCGGCGAGCAGTCGGTCGCTACGAGGATAGCCCGGTCGCCTGCGCTCACAGCGACGCTGTCGCCGCGCTGACGGCGGCGGTCGCCGCGTCGTCCGCCGCTGATCGCGTCGTAGGCTGACGGGGTGCCGACGCCGACGCCGATGCCCGCAGCGTGAGCGGCGACAAGACGCGCGGCACCGACCGCACACGAGCGCGCGCGGTGCTGCGCGCGGTCCTGGTCGCTCTCGCGTGCGCGGTGGGGGGGCTGCTCGCGGTGTGGTCCTTCAGCGTCCAGCGCACGCTGTCGGTCGGGATCGTGTCGCTGTCGGTGAGCCCGTTTCATCACGCCGCGCTCGACGCGTACGTGCCCGTCGTCGACTGGGGCGTGCGCTTCCGCGGGGTCCGGGTGCCGGCCCGGCTGCAGGTGCGCGTGTCGTCCGTCGACCGCGATCGGCTCGCGCAGGTGGCCCGCAGCGGGGTCGACGCGGCGGGCGGCGTCCGCGCGGAGGCGCGCGATGCGATCGCGTCGTACCTGAGGCTGCTGGCCCTGGTGGCGGCCGCCGGCGCGTTCGCGCTGGGTGCGCTCGTCGCGGCCGCGCTGCCCGGCCGTGCTCCGAGGCTGCGCTGGCTGCTCGCGCTGACGCTCGCCGGCGGCGTCGCATGGGCGCTCGTCGTCGTGCTGCTGCTGGCCCCGCGCGGCTCGCTCACGAGCCCGGTCTACTACGGCCACGGAAACGACATCCCGGTGGCGCTGCGCGCCGTGCAGGCCGCGTCGCGTGCGCCGGGGCAGCTCGGCGAGGAGGTCGACAGCCAGCTCCTGGGCCTCGCGCGGCTCGTGACGGAACCGGGCAACCGCGTCCCACTGACGGGGCTTCCGCGACTGACGATCGCGTCGGACCTGCACAACAACCTCGTGGCGCTGCCCGTCCTGCGCCAGGCCGCGGCCGGTGGTCTGGTCGTCGTCGCGGGCGACCTGTCGGACCGCGGGACGCCGCTGGAGACGAGCGCGCTCGGCTCGGTCGTCCACGTCGGACGGCCGGTGGTGTTCGTAGCGGGCAACCACGACTCCGACAGCTCCTCGCGGGCGCTTGCGCGCGCCGGCGCGATCGTCCTGACGCGCCGCGGCCGGCTGCTGGCCGGCGGTGGATTCGGGCCGCTCGTCGTGCGCGTCCGGGGCCTGCGCGTGGCCGGCTACGAGAGTCCCAACGAGCGCCGCGCCGCCGACGGCTACCGCGACCGCGGCGCCGACATCACGGCCGCCGAGCAGGCGGCGTTCACGGACTGGCTGCTGGCTCTCGTCGGGCGCATCGACGTCGTCGTCGTGCACGAGCCCCGGCTCGCCGAGACCGCCGTCGCACAGCTGCGCGACCGCCCGCTCGCCGGTCCGCTGCTCGTCGTCGCGGGCCACACCCATCAGCAGGCCGTCGACTCCGACGGCGCCGTCGCCGAGGTCAACGGCGGGACCGCCGGCGCCGGCGGGACGGGCAACCTCGCCGAGCGCCAGCCGATCGGCCTCGCGACCGTCACCTACGGGGAGGATCCGTTCGCGCCGCTCGCGGTCGACCTCGTGCAGGTCGCCCCCGGCACCGGAGCGGGGTCCGCTCGCCGCGTGCGCCTCGACGCCGGCGCGGTGTCCGTCGGCGACGCGCTGGCGCAGTCGCCCGAGCAGCGGGGGAGGTAGCGCGGCATGCGAAGCGGCGTGCTCGCCCGGATCGCACGCAGCCGCCCGGCGGCGGGGGTGGCCGTCGTGACGTCGCGCTGGATGCGGCTGCTGCTCATGACTCGGCTGCTCGCGGCGGGCGTCGCCGTGCTGCTGCTCGTCGTGCACCGGGTGACCGCGTACGACGGCGTGCTGATCGTCGCCGTCAGCGCCTACACGGTCATCACCCTGGTCGCGCTGACGGTCGTGCCCCGCCTGCAGCTCGCCCCGGCCGCCTGGCTGCTCGACGGCGCCGCGGTGCTTGCGCTGGTCGTGTGGTCACAGGACTGGCGCAGCCCGTTCTACCTGCTCATGCTGACGGCGGTGATCCTGCCGTCGACCGGGCTGGGGTTTCGCCGCGCGCTCGGCTGGGGGGCCGCGTTCAGTCTCGCGTACCTCGGCGTCGCCATCTACACGAGCCTCGATCCGAACACGCTGCGCAACACGATCCGGCTCGAGACGATCACGACGCACGTCATGGTGCCCTTCGTCGTCGCGCTCGCGCTCGCCTACTCGGCGGACGTGCTCGACCGCCTGCAGGCGGAGCGCATGAAGTCCGAGCGGCTCGCCGTCGAGAGCGAGCGCCAGCGGATCGCATGGGAGCTGCACGATTCGGCCAAGCAGCGGGTGCACGCGGCGCACCTCGTGCTCAGCGTGCTGCAGGGGCAGGTCGCCGGCTCGACGGCGGAGCTCGTCGATCATGCGCTCTCGGAGCTGCGCGCCGCGGGCGCCGAGATGGACACGAGCGTCGCCGAGCTGCGCACCCCGCTCGAGGGCCGATCGCTGGAGCGCCTGCTCACGCAGCGCGCGACCGAGCTCGCACCGGCGAGCGACGCCGAGATCGTCGTGTCCGGCGAGATCGGCGAGCTGCCGACGCACGTGGCGGCGCACGTGTACCGGATCGCGGCCGAGGCGCTGACGAATGCGGTGCGCCATGCCGAGGCCACGCGCATCGACGTGACGCTGTCGCGCGACGCGGCGGGGGCCACGATCGAGGTCTGCGACGACGGGCGCGGCGTCTCGGCCATCCGCCGCCCCGGGTCCAACGGGCTGCGATCGATGCGCGCCCGCGCGGAGACGATCGGTGCGACGCTGTGGATCGGCAGCGGCCCGCAGCAACGCGGCACCGCCGTCAAGCTGACGGTTCCGAGCACACCCGTCGAAGGGAGCACCACGCCGTGATCAGCATTCTCATCGTCGATGACCACCCGGCCCTGCGGGCCGGACTGACGGCGGTGCTGCACGCCGAGCACGACATGGTCCCGCTCGCGACCGCGGCCTCCGCCGAGGAGCTCTGGCCCGCGCTGCGCAGCACGCGGCCGGACGTCGTCGTGCTCGACTACCACCTGCCGCGGGAGGACGGGCTCATGCTCTGCCGGCGCATGAAGCGCGAGCTCCCGGCGCCCGCGGTGCTGCTGTACTCGGCGTACGCGGGCGCGGCGCTGACGATTCCGGCACGGCTGGCCGGCGTGGACGGCATCGTCAACAAGGCCGCTCCGGCGCGCGAGCTCTACGAGGCGATCCGCCGCCTCGCGGCCGGCGAGGACATGATGCCGCTCGTCTCGCGCGAGCTGCTCGACCTGGCAGGCGAGAAGCTCGACCCCGAGGACCTGCCGATCCTCGGGATGGCACTGGAGCGCACGCCGGCGACGGAGATCGCAAGCGTGCTCGGGGTGCAGGCGGGCGAGATCTCGAAGCGGCTGGATCGGATGATCGGCCGGCTGCGCGTCGACGTGCCGGCGCCGCGCCCCGCCGCCTGATCGCGGGCCCGCCGGCCGACGTGGCGGCGGGTCGGACCCGCGCCACGCTTGGACGTGCGGCCAGTGGCGCGGGCGCCCGCGTCTGAGACGCTCGCGGCCATGGAGGACGCGACCACGGCGGCCACGAGCCCGCGCCCGCACGGCGAGCGGCCCGTGCTCATCGCGGGCGACGACGGCGTCGCGCTGCGCGTGCGCGAGGAGGTCGCCGGCACCGGCGCGGCGACGATCGCGATCTGCTCGCGGCCGGACTGCATCGCGGCCGCCGCCGCGGCGGGCGACGGCGCCCGGGTCGTGATCGGCGACGTCGCGTCGGCGAGCACGTGGGAGCAGGCCGGCGCCGAGCACGCACGCGCGATCGGCCTGCTCGGCGGCGACGACCTGGGCAACCTGCATGCCGCGCTGCTCGTCGCCGACCACTCGAGCGACGCGCGGATCGTCGTGCGGCTGTTCGCCACCGACCTCGCTGGCGGGGTCGAGGGGATGCTCGGGGGCCGCGGGACGGTGCTGTCGGAGATCGACGTCGCGGCCCCCGCGTTCGTGCAGGCCGCGATGTCGGGCAACACGGGCCAGCGCGTGACGATCGCCGGGCGCGTGCTCGAGGTCGCCGAGGTCGACCCCGACGACCCGGCGCTCGTCGTCGCCCTCTGCAACGCCGACACGCCCACGGACGTGCTGCCGCCGCGCGAGCGGCTCAGCCAGCTGGTGCTGGGACTCGTCGACCCGCTGTCCGTGGTCATGGGCGCCCGCGGCGCGCTGCCGCCGCAGATCGCGCAGCTGCGGCTCGCGCAGCAGCGCGCGCGCGACGAGAAGCGCCGCCATCGCGCCTCGGCGAGGGCACGGCTGCGGGCGTCGCTGCGCGTCGTGCCGCGGCGCGCGTTCGTGCTGCTCGCCGTCATCTTCGTCGTCGGGTCCGTCAGCACCGCGGTGTTCGTGTTCGCCGACCACCTCGACCTGCTCGACTCCGTCTACTTCACCGCGACGACGATGGCGACCGTCGGCTACGGCGACGTGAACCTGATCGGGGCGCCGGACTGGCTGAAGATCTACGACGTCGGGCTGATGGCCGTCTCGGCCGTGCTGCTCGCGTCGGTGCTGGCCTTCGTCACGGACATCCTCGTCAGCACGCGGATCGACCGCGCGCTGGGCCGCTTCCCGCGCCCGGCATCCGATCACGTCATCGTCTGCGGTCTCGGCAAGGCGGGCTCGCGGATCCTCGTGGCGCTGCACGAGCTCGACGTGCCGTGCATCGGCGTCGAGCACGACCAGGGCGCGGTCGGGATCGCCGTCGCGCGCCAGCTCGAGATCCCGGTCGTCTTCGAGGACGCGCGCACGCCGGGCTCGCTCGACGCGGCCAACCTCGCGACCGCGCGGGCGATCCTCGCGGTCACGAGCGACGACCTCGCCAACCTGCAGTGCGGCCTCGCCGCGCGCGAGCACAACCCCGCCGTGCGGATCGTGCTGCGGATCTTCGACCCGACGCTCGCCGCGCGCCTCGACAACAGCGTCGAGCTCGACCTCACGCGTTCGATCTCGGCGCTCGCGGCGCCGGCGTTCAGCGCCGCGCTGCTGGACCGCCACAGCGCCGTCGCGCTGCCGCTGTCCAACGTGCCGCTGCGTGTGCTCGAGACGCGGGTGCCGGCCGGCTCGGCGCTCGTCGGCCGGCTCATCCGCGACGTCCACCGCGACGGCGAGCTGCGGATCCTCGCGCTCGACGACCAGTGGCGCCCGCGCGACGACCTCAGCCTGCGGCCCGGCGCGCAGATCGCCGTCGTCGGAACGCGCCATGCCTGCGACGAGCTGCTCGCCGCCTGAGCGGGGATCCAGGGGTCAGCGACGCCGACCGGCCGCGCGAGAGGCCGCGACGCCATAGAGTCGCCGGCGATGCGTCGCTTCAAGCAGATCAACCCGATCGCGGCCGTGGCGGTCGTCGTCGTGCTCGTCGTGCTGTGGCTCGTGCGGCCGATCTGGCACGGGCTCGCGATGTTCGTGTGGACGGCGCCGTTCGTGTGGCTCGGCCCGCTCGTGCTGATCGTCGCCGGCCTGCTGCTGTTCCGGAGATCGCAGCGCAGCTGGGCGACGCTCGACGACCTGCGCAGCGGCGTGCGCCCGCCGCCGTGGTTGATCGCGTTCCCGATCGCCGCGTTCGTGCTGTTCATCGTCGGAGCCTCGCTGAGCGGACCGCTCGTGCAGCGCGCGATCGTGTCGAACACGACGTACACGGCGATCCCCGGTCTGCCGCCGGGCGGCAAGGTGCGGATCGTCCCGCGCGAGGTCGCCGAGCAGAACGCCTCGAGCGCCTTCAACTCGCCGACGGAGACGCTGACGAACTTCCGCATCGTCAACACGAAGGACGGGCTCAAGTGGACGGCCCTGCGCACGCCGCAGGGGGTCTTCCGCATCTTCACGAAGAAGAGCCAGGGCCTCGTCGAGCTCGACGCCGAGAAGACCGCTCGCTCGCTCAAGCAGGTCGACGCGAAGCTGAAGTACGCCCCCGGGATCCAGGTCACGGACAGCCTGCGCTGGCAGCTGCTGAAGCGCCATTTCCTGATCTCGCTCGAGGAGCCGGTCGGGGTCGAGACCGACGCGGGCCCCCGGATCCTCGTGCCCTACCTGACGTACAAGGGCCTGCTCATCCGCCGGCCCGTGCTCGGTGGCGTCTTCGTGGTCGCGCCGAACGGCACCATCGAGGACCTGTCGCCGAAGCAGGCCGCGGCCCGCCCGGACCTCGCGCGCACGGGCCGGGTGTTCCCCGACACGCAGGCGCGCCGGGTCCAGGACGCCTACCAGTACAAGCGCGGGCTGTGGAACGCGTGGTTCGTGCACGAGGATCAGACGCGGATCAACGACACCGAGACCAACCGCCAGCCCTACCTCGTCGACTTCGGCGAGGGTGGGGGCAAGCTCGGCCTGCAGTGGGTCACGGTCGCCGAGCCCTACGGCCGCGCGTTCGCCGCCAGCGCGATCTTCCTGACGGACGCGGTCAGCGGCGCGACGCGCATCTGGCGCGTGCCCCAGCGCGAGTCGCTGAGCGGCAACGTGCGGGCGATCCAGGCCGTCAAGGCGGTCTCGATCCCGGGCATCGACTACGGCAACGAGACGGCCGGCTCGGGCAACTTCCGCGTCGTCGAGCCGCGGCCGGTGTTCGTCAAGGGCCGCCTCGTCTACCTCAGCTCGATCATCCCCGATACCGCCAACGCGGTCTCGAAGACCGTCATCGTCGATGCCGAGACGAACAAGCTCGTCGCGATCTTCGACAACGATCGCGACGCGCAGGCGGAGGCGAAGACGCTGCGCTACATCGAGACCGGCGAGGTCCCCGACGACGCGGCGGCGCCGGGGGCGAGCACGGTGCCCGACAGCGGATCGACGCCCGGCACGACGACGACGCCCGGCACGACGACGACGCCCGGCACGACGAAGCCGCCGGCCAACGACGTCCAGCGCCGCATCGACGACATCTTGAAGCGCCAGCGCCAGCTCGTCGACGAGCTCCAGCGCCTGCGCGACGCCGTCCGCAAGCGCGACGCCGGCTGACGCGCCGGCTGAGGTAGGGCGCCGCACAGCGAGCGGGGATCCCGCGCACGACGCCCGACGCCAACACACCGGGCGCGGCCCGGTCCTGACAGATGGTCAGCCGCCGATCGCGACCGCGGTCCGCTGGAGGCGCGCGCGCCACGGCGCCGCGTGGTGCGCCCGCCCGGCCTCGGGCCCGTCCGCGCCCCACGCCGTGACGACGCGGATGCCGTGGACGGCGTTCGTCAGCCACGTCTCGCGCCCCGAGAGCTCGCACGGGAGCGGCGAGCGCTCGCGGACCTCGACGCCGTGCTGGACCGCGATGTCCACCAGCAGGGCGCGGGTCACGCCCGGCAGCGTGCGGTCGGCGGGCGTCGTGCAGAGCGTCTCGTCCTCCCACCACAGCAGGCTGTGCAGCGCACCCTCGAGCAGCCGGCCGTCGTCGTCGCGCAGCATGACCTCGTCGACGCCGGCCGCCACCGCGGCCGCCCGCAGCGCGACGAGCGCCGCGAGGTCGGGACCCTTGCGCAGCGGCTGCGTGCGCGGATCGCCGAGGGGGGCGAGGGCGACGCGTGCCTGCGGGAGGCTCGGCCCGCCCGCTCGAACGCGAAGTTGGAGGCAAGCGGCGGCGGCCGAGCGCCAGGCATCCTCCGACGCCGCGGCGAGCTCGACGCGGGGAAACCAGCGGCCCGCGCGCGGGATCTCGGCCTCCGCGGCGCGCCGGAAGCCTGCCACCACGCCGCCGCTCACGCCCAGCTCGCGGCACCAGCGCTCGAAGCGCCCCCAGTGGCGCTCGTAGCCGCGCACCGCGCCGTCGTCGACGAGGAACGAGTCGGCGGTCAGCACGAAGTCACATGGTTCGGGGCCGGACGGGCGCAGCTCGCCGTCCGACCAGCGCAGGACGGCATCGGGTTCGGCGGCGGCCACGAGCGCACCTTAGATTGGTGGGGTGCCGACGTTGTTGATCGACAACTACGACTCCTACACGTTCAACCTCTACCAGCTGCTCGCGCACGTGATCGGGGAGGACCCGGTCGTCGTGCGCAACGACGACCTCGCATGGCGTGAGCTCGCCGCCGAGCCGTGGGACCGGATCGTCGTCTCGCCCGGGCCCGGGCGTCCCGAGCGCGAGCGCGACCTCGGGGTCGGTCGAGACGCGCTCGCCCAGCACGACGTGCCCGTGCTCGGCGTCTGCCTCGGACACCAGGGGCTCGCGCACGTCCGCGGCGCGGACATCGTCCCCGCCTCGGAGATCATCCACGGCGCCGTCAGCCCGATCTTCCATCGCGGGGAGGGGCTGTTCAGCGGGATCCCGCAGGGCTTTCGCGCCGTCCGCTACCACTCGTTGGTCGTCGAGCCCGCGCTGCCGCCGGAGCTCGAGGCGATCGGCTGGTCGGATGACGGCACGGTGATGGCGATCCGCGTCCGCCGCCGGCCCGCCTGGGGCGTGCAGTTTCATCCGGAGTCGGTCGGCACCGAACACGGCGAGCGGCTGATCGAGAACTTCGTCTCGCTGACGCCGCCGCGCCGCGGGCGCCGTCCCCGGCGCCTGAGCACGGCGGCGGTGCCCGCCGGCCGGCCGCCGCTGCGCCCGAGCGACGCGGTGCGCATCGCGCACACCGTGGTCGCGGGCGCCGTCGACGCCGAGCCGGCGTTCGCGGAGCTGTTCGCCGAGCGCGAGACGGCGTTCTGGCTGGACTCGAGCCTCGTCGATCCGGCGCTCTCGCGCTTCTCCTTCATGGGTGCCGCGGCTGGCCCGCTCGGTGCCGAGGTCCGCTACGACGTCCGCGAGCGGCGCATCGACGTCGAGCGCGACGGCGCTCATGAGCAGCACGACGAGACGCTCTTCGCCTACCTCGCCCGTGAGCTCACGCGCCTGCATACGTGCAGTCCGCAGCTGCCGTTCGACCTCAACGGGGGCTTCGTCGGCTACCTCGGCTACGAGCTCAAGGCCGACTGCGGCGCCGCCGACGCGCACCGCGCCGAGCTGCCGGACGCGTTCCTGCTGCTCGCCGACCGGATCGTCGCGATCGACCACGAGCTCGGCGAGACGCACGTCCTCGCGCTGGCCGACGACACGGCCGGCGGCCTGGACGATGCCGAGTGCTGGGTGCGCGAGACGGCGAGCGCGCTCACGTCACTGCCCGCGCTCGACGCGCTCGCACCGCTCGACGTCGAGCGTGCGGCGGCGGTCGCGTTCGACCTGACGCGCTCCCGTGAGCACTACATGGCGAACGTCGAGGCCTGCAAGCGGCTGCTGGAGGCCGGCGAGAGCTACGAGATCTGCCTGACGAACCGCGTCGCGCTGGGTCCGGTGGCCGACACGTTCGCGCTCTACCGCGTGCTGCGACGCGTCAACCCGGCGCCCTACGGCGCGTACCTGCGGCTGCGCGAGGGCGCGCTGCTGAGCTCCTCGCCGGAGCGCTTCCTGCGCGTGCGCCGCGACCGCTCGGTGGAGACGAAGCCGATCAAGGGGACGGCCCGCCGCCGCTCGGACCTCGGCGCGGACGGCGCGGCGCGCGACGACCTGCTGCGCAGCGCCAAGGACCGCGCCGAGCACCTCATGATCGTCGACCTGCTGCGAAACGACCTCGGCCGCGTGTCGCAGATCGGCAGCGTCTACGTCGCCAAGCTGATGGATGTCGAGAGCTACGCGAGCGTGCACCAGATGGTGTCGACGATCCGCGGGCTGCTGCGCGACGACGTCGACCTCGCCGACCTGTTGCGCGCGACGTTCCCCGGCGGGTCGATGACCGGCGCGCCGAAGCTGCGCACGATGGAGATCATCGACGCGCTCGAGGGCAGTGCGCGCGGGGTGTACTCGGGCGCGCTCGGGTACCTCGCGCTGAACGGCACGGCCGACCTCAGCATCGTCATCCGCACCCTGGTCGCGACGGCGCTGGGCGCGTCGATCGGGTCGGGCGGCGCGATCGTGATGCTGTCCGAGGCCGAGGCCGAGTACGACGAGATGCTGCTCAAGGTCCAGCCGCTGCTCGATGCCGTGCGGATCGCCGGCGCGCTGGAGCGCCCGCCGTCCGAGGAGCGCGTCAGGGGGCGATGAGGACGGGCGTGCCGACGGGTACGCGCTCGAACAGCTTCACGACGTCGCCCACGTGCATGCGGATGCAGCCGTGCGACGCGCGCGAGCCGATCGAGTAGTCGTCGCCCGTGCCGTGGATGCCGACGCTGCCCGAGACGCCCATCCAGCGCGCCTTGAGCGGGTTGGCGGCGCTGCCGCCGGCGACCGTGCTGCCGCCGAGCTCGCCCGCCCACGGGCTGTTCGGCACCGACCAGACGGGGTTGACCTGCTTGCTCTGGATCGCGAAGCGGCCGTTCGGCGTCGGGTACTTCGGCTGACCCACGGCGACGCCGTAGGTCTTGACGACCTTGCCGTGCTTGAAGAGGCGCAGCTTGAACGCCGACTGGTCGATCGTGATGACGGTGCTCGCGGTCCTGGCGGCGCCTGCGGCGGTGACCTTCGGCTTGACCTTCACGAGGCGCGACCTGAGGACGCGCGACAGCCGCGGGTCGGCGATCGCCTTCGCGACGCGCTTGGAGAGCGCGGCGGTGTCGATGTCGCGCCCGGGCGCCGAGTGCGTCACCCTGACCCTGCGCAGCGTGATGATCACCCGCGCGTCGCGGGCGGCGCGGCGCAGGCGCTTGGAGATCGACGCCGTGAACCCGTCGACGGCCTGCTTGGACTGCGTGATCGCGAGCGCGACGGCGACGGGGGTCCCGCCGGCCGCACGGCCGGCGTAGAGCGCACGCCGTGCCGTCTGCGTGGTGTCGAGCGCGACCTCGGCGGCGGTGGCGCGCAGCTTGAACGACACGTCGGCCGCGATCACGGTCACGACGCCGTCCTCGACGGACTGGCGCACGTTCTCCAGGCGCGCCACGGCCTCGTCGACGGTCAGCCCGGAGAGGTCGACGCCGCCGGCCTTGACGTTGGCCGCGATCCGCTCGTCGGGCAGCGGCGTGGTCGCGCCGGCCGGCGCGACCGAGACGGCGAGCGCGCAGACGCAGAGGGCGAGCGGGATGCGGCGAAGGACGAGCACTGGCTGACTGTACCCCGCGTCGCGGAGCGGTTACGCCGCTCGGCGCGTCGGCAGCGGCGTGCGATCGGCCGCCCGCGCGCGCCGGCGGCGGCTCAGGCCTTGCCGTAGACCGGGACGTGCGCTCCGCTGATGACCGCCGAGCCGTCCTCGCAGAGGAAGCGCACGACGGCGGCGATCTGCTCCGGGGCCACCCAGCGCGAGACGTCGGCGTCGGGCATCGAGCGGCGGTTGGCCGGCGTGTCGATGACGCTCGGCAGGATCGCGTTGACGCGGATGTCGTCGTCGCGGTACTCGGCGGCGAGGGCGTCGACGAGCGCCAGCAGGGCCGCCTTGGCGGTGATGTAGCCCGCCGCGCCGGAGAACGGTCGCAGCGCCGCCCGCGAGGAGACGCAGACGATCGACCCGCCGCCGGCCAGCAGGTGCTCGATCGCGGCCTGGCAGACGAGGTACGTGGGGCGCAGGTTCAGGCGGAGCTGGCGCTCGAAGTCCTCGATCGGCGTCTCGTGGACCCGGCCGCCCATCGCGAAGCCGCCGACGAGGTTGACGACGGCGCGCAGCGGCGCCGTCTCGTCGCCCGCGGCGATCGCCGTCACCGCGCGCGCCGAGCCCGGGTCGAGCAGGTCGGCGGGCTCGAGCACGAGCCGCTCGTGCTCGGGAACGCGCCCGCGCTCGGCGTCGTCGTGGATCGGGACGACCACCCGCCAGCCGCCGTCGAGGAAGGAGCCGGTCACGGCCGCGCCGAGGCCACCGGTCCCGCCCGTGACGAGGACGCTCGAGGTCATGCGCAGCAACCTAGTGGGTCTCGCGGCGGGTCCGTCCGCGCGGCTTGCCACCGTGTCGCCCATGTTCGTGAAAGACCTGCAAGAGGGCACCGACGTCGATGTGGTGCTGCTTGTCCGCGAGGCCGAGTCGTGCGCGACGCACGAGGGGGCTGGCGCGCTGCGCCTCGTGCTCGGTGACCGCACGGGCAGCGTGCGCTCGCACGTCCGACACGACGTCGCCGCGATTGCGGCGATCGCGACCGTCGGGGCGTGCGTTCGCGTGACCGGGCAGCTGCGCGGCGGCGACGGCCGCGGAGCCGAGCTCGAGCTGCGCAGCGTGCAGGCCGCGCAGCCCGGATCCTTCGACGAGGCCGGCCTTCGCGACGGCCCGCCGCGGTCGGTCGCGCTCATGGAGGCCGACCTGCGCGAGCTCGTCGGCACGATCCAGGACCGTGACCTGCGCCGGTTGCTCGAGGCCGTCCTCGGCCCGCGCGCGCCCGCCTGGCCGCACTTCCGCACGGCGCCCGCCGCCAAGCGCTTCCACCAGGCCTACCGCCACGGCCTGCTCGAGCACTCGCTGTCCGTCGCGCAGGCGGTCAGCGCGATCAGCGCGACGTTCGGAGGGATCGATCGCGACGTGGCCGTGGCGGGCGCGCTGCTGCACGACATCGGCAAGCTCGACGCCTACGCCTTCGCGGGCGCGGCGATCGAGATGACCGACGCCGGCAAGCTGCAGGGCGAGATCCCGCTCGGCTACTACCGCGTTCGCACGCTGATCGACGCGATCGACGGCTTCGATGCGGGCACGGCGCAGGCCGTCCTGCACATCATCCTCAGCCATCACGGCAGCCTCGAGTACGGCAGCCCGGTGCTGCCGTGCACGCGCGAGGCGACGCTCGTGCACTTCTGCGACAACCTCGGCGGGCGGCTGGGGTCCTTCGACCGGCTCGAGCGCGAGCTGCCGTCGGGCGAGCAGTGGTCGCGCTTCGACCGCGCGATCGGCGCCGGCGCCTACTTCGCGGGCAGCCAGCCGCAGGAAACCCGCGAAGCCGCCTGACGCGCCGCGAAGCGACTCGCCGCCGGACGACGGCGAAGCATTTGCCATCTCGGAGTCCGGGCACGGACGCCCGGACGCTCGTCATCCATCGATCCTGCCTGTTCGAAAACTGCGCAAAGAGCGCACCGACCCAGCCCCATCCCGCCGGTATGCGAGGCGGCGGGCCGTATCGTGTCCCGCCATGGCCAAGGACACGGAGAAGCTCATCCGCCAGCTCTCCCTGATCTCGTATCTCATGGCGGAGCGGCGGCCGGTGACGGCGCTGGAGATCCGCCGCGACGTCGAGGGCTACAGCACGATGAACGAGGACGCGTTCGCGCGGCGCTTCTACGCCGACCGCTCGGAGCTCGATTCGCTGGGCATCGCGCTGACCGTCGAGCGGCCGGTCGACGGGATCGCCGAGCAGGAGAACTACTCGCTGCGGCCGGAGAACTTCCACCTTCCGGCGATCGCGTTCACGGACGCCGAGCTCGCCGCGCTGCAGACGGCGCTGTCGCTGCTCGACGGTGAGTTCGCCTACGCCGAGCCGCTGCGCCTGGCGCTCCAGCAGATCTCGTGGGGTCGCCAGAACCCGCTGCGCGCGCCCGAGCAGCGCGGGGTCGGCCTCGGCATCACGGCCTCGGCCGGCGGTCACGAGCTCTCCCAGCGCCTCGCGAAGATCGAGACCGCGATCTTCCGCAACAAGACGATCACGTTCGACTACTACACGATGGCGCGCGGCGCGACGGGCACGCGCAAGGTCGATCCGTACCACCTGTTGTTCCAGGGCGGCCAGTTCTACCTGCTGGGCCACGCGCATGAGCGCGGCGCGCTGCGGGTCTTCCGGCTCTCGCGGATCCAGGGCAAGGTCGCGTACGCGACGAAGTCCGAGCACGATTTCAAGGGTCGCCCCGCGGACTTCGACCCGCGCGCGTTCGCCAACCGCGCCGTGTGGCAGTTCGGCGACGCCGACGAGACCGCCGAGGTCTGGATCTCCGAGCGCATCGCGTGGCAGATCGAGCGCCACTTCGGCCGCTTCGGCCGGGTCTATCCGGCGGACGGCGGCAGGCCCGGCGACATCGTCTTCGAGACGCCGTACGCCGACCGCCGCCAGCTCGCCGCGTGGGCGCTGCGGCTCGGCGAGCACGCCCGCGTGCTCGGGCCGCCCGAGCTCGAGCGCGAGCTTGCCGATCGCGTCGAGCTGCTCCACGAGCGCCACCGCGCCGGCGCCGGCGGCTCGCGACCGGCGCTCGAGCTCGCGGCGACGATCCCCGCTGTCGAGGCAGAGCCGCCCGCGCCGTCGGGCGGCGCCTCGCGTCGCATCGATGCCGCGATCCGGCCCGAGCGCATCGCGCGCCTCGTGACGCTCGCGTCGATCCTGATCCAGGCCGGCCGCGCCGGCGAGCGCCTGCAGTCCGCCGTCGTCTGCGAGCAGATGCAGATCTCCGACGCCGAGCTGCGCGAGGACATCAACGTCCTCAACGTCGTGAACTTCGGCGGCGGCTCGTACGTGCTGTACGCGGAGATCTCGGACGCGGGCGAGATCGAGGTCGATCCGGAGCCGTACTCCGACAACTTCGCGCGGCCCGCGCGCCTGCTGCCGGTCGAGGCGAAGGCACTCGTCGCGGCGATCGACCTCATCGGCGAGCACCTGCCCGAGGGCTCGCTTGCCTCCTCGCGACAGAAGATCGTCGACGCGCTCGGTGCCGATCCGATGGATCAGGGGCTGCACGTCGCCAACGCCGGCGGTGACGACTCGGCGATCGCCCGGCTCGCATCCGAGGCGATCATGGATCGCCGGCTGCTGCGGCTGGACTACTACAAGCCCAACGAGGACGAGTTCTCGACCCGCGTCGTCGAGCCGTACACGCTCATGAACGGCCGCGAGGGCTGGTACGTCGCGTGCTATGACCCCGATCGCGGCGACGTGCGCCACTTCCGTCTCGACCGCATCCGCCACGCGGAGGTCATGGACACGCGGTTCGAGCCGCGCCCGGAGGTCAACCCCGCGGCCGACGTCGACGGCTGGCTGCGCACGGGCGAGGTGGAGGCCTCGCGCATCGCGCGCGTCTGGGTCTCCCCGGAGCGCGCGCGCTGGGCGCGCGAGGAGCGGCGCGTCGCCGAGGAGCTCGCCGACGGCTCCGTCATCGTCGAGCTGACGTTCAAGGGGATCGACTTCCTCGTGCGCGACGTGCTCGCGGAGGGCGGGGACGCGGCCGTGCTCGAGCCCGCCGATGCCCGCGACGCGGTGCTCGCCGCGGTCGCACGCTTGCGCGCGCCGGCAATTCGCTAGAGAATCTCCGGAAGTTGGCTGTACGGTGTCGGCACAGCAGGAGTGTCGTCTGCGATCGGGAAACGCGATGTGCATGAGGACGATGCCGAACGGATCGGGCGAAGGGCCGGTTTCTGGGGGGATGGGTAGATCGCACGAGATTGGGTAAACCGGGGGACGCGTGCGTTGACGCACGGGGGAAGCGACCCTCGTCGGTGCTTGGCGAACGATTCGCCTCAAAGAGGGAGTGTTCCGGCCGACTACCGGTCAGACACGATCACAACCAGCAGGGGGAATTGCATGACCCGCAAAGCTTTGGTGGTCCTCGCGACCACCGTCGGAGCGCTCTGTGTCGTACCGAGCGCCGATGCATTTACGACGCTGCCGGTGTGGAAGTGTCGGGCCAGCCCGCTCTACTCGTCGATCAACGCGCAGAACCGCGTGGAGCCGGTCGTTGCCAACGGCAACATCAACACGGCCAACGGTGGCGATCCCGATCATGCCCAGTGCGCCGACGACGAGACGGGCGCCGGTGACACGGCCACCCAGCTCGCGATCCCGGACAACCTGATCGGCGCGTCGACGACGCAGGCCAAGACGACGATCACGCCCGAGCTCGGCCTCGCGATCGCGCAGAAGGTCCTGTCGGAGGCCAAGGTCGAGAACCTCCAGGTCGCGATTCCGGCCGGTTCCCCGTCGCTGCTCGGCGTCAAGAGCGCGACGTCCAGCGTCAACGCATCGTGCACCGCCGGGTCGCTGACCCCGGTCATCACCGGGACGAGCCAGGTCGCCGACCTGACCGTGCTCGGCGCGCCGGTGCCGCTCGACGGACTGCTGACGGCGCTGACGAACGCGCTCCAGCCGCTCGGCTTCCTCGTCGACGTCAAGCTCAACGAGAAGGTCGTCGGGGCCGACGGCTCGCTCACGGTGCGTGCGATGCACGTGAAGGTCATCCGGGGCAACGGCACGCCGGTCATCGACCTCGTCGTCGCGGAGACCAAGGCCGGCTACAACGGCCCGGTCTGCGATCCGGACAAGCAGAACCCGACAACGCCGGGCCAGGTCTGCCCGAACGGATCGACGCTCGATCTCGCGTCGAACTTCTGCGTCATCCGGGAAGGCGGGGTCATCGGCTCCGGCAAGCCGGACATCATCATCGGGCGCCCATACCAGGGCCCCAGCGGCGGTACCGTCGTGGCCCTGCCGCTCGCTCGCAAGAAGTACGGCAACAGCCCGTGCCTCGGCGGCAACGGAGCACCGAAGTACGCGATCATCGGAACGAACAAGGCCGATCGCATCACGGGCACGAACGTCGCCGACCGGATCATCGGTCTCGGCGGCAACGACCGCATCGACGGTGGCCGCGGGAACGACTGCATCGAGGGTCGCAGCGGCGGCGACACGATCTCCGGCGGCCTCGGCAACGATCGCGTCTACGGCTCGACGGGCAACGACCACCTCAACGGCGGTGCCGGGACCGACTACCTGTCGGCCGGCAGCGGCAACGACACGGTCAACGCGTCGTTCGGCCGCGACACGGTGAAGGGCGGCCCCGGCGTCGACTTCATCAACATCGCGACCGCGGGCCCGGCGGCGAACGCGGACTGCGGATCGGGCAAGGACAAGATCCGCCTGAACCGCAACGAGACCAAGAAGATCAAGCACTGCGAGACGGTGTACATCTTCAAGGACAAGTAGCCATCGACGGAGGTGAGCGGGCGGGGCTGGCTACAGTCCCGCCCGTGAGCCGCCGCGATCAGATCAGGATGTCGGCCGACGAGGCCGGCGCGTTCCTCCAGCAGGAGCGGACCGTCGTCTGCGCCACGAACGGCAAGGACGGGTTTCCGCATCTCATGCCGCTGTGGTACGTCGTCCGCGACGGCGAGCTGTGGTCGTGGACGTTCGCGAAGTCCCAGAAGGTGCGCAACCTCGAGCGCGACCCGCGCGCGACGCTGCAGGTCGAGGCGGGCAGCGAGTACCACGAGTTGAGGGGCATCATGCTGAAGGTCGACGTGACGATCCATCGCGACACCGAGCGCGTCGCCGAGCTGGGCCTCGAGCTCTACGGTCGCTACTCGCCCACCGGCGACGGCGAGCTCACCGCCGACGTGCGCGAGATGGTGCTGGCCCAGGCGCCCAAGCGCGTCCTGCTGCAGTTCGTCGAATGCTCGCGAGCGACATGGGATCACCGCAAGCTCGACGCGGCGGTCCACTGATGGCGACGCGCGAGGCGACCGCGTGAAGGGCCTCATCCTCTCGGGGGGCAAGGGCACGCGCCTGCGCCCGATCACCCACACGTCGGCCAAGCAGCTCGTCCCGGTCGCCAACAAGCCCGTGCTCTTCTACGGCATCGAGGCGATGGCCCAGGCCGGCATCGAGGAGGTCGGGATCATCATCGCCCCGGAGACCGGGGGTGAGATCCGCGAGGCCGCCGGCGACGGCTCGCAGTTCGGCGTGAGGATCACCTACGTCGAGCAGGACGAGCCGCTCGGCCTCGCGCACGCCGCGCTGACCGCGGAGACGTTCCTGGATGGGGACTCGTTCGTGATGTACCTCGGCGACAACCTCCTGCAGGGCGGCATCACCGAGCTCGTCGCGTCGTTCCGGGCGTCGCGGCCCGACGCGCTGATCCTGCTCACGCCGGTGCCCGATCCCCAGAACTTCGGCGTCGCCGAGCTCGACGGCGGCCGCGTCGTCCGGCTCGTCGAGAAGCCGTCCGAGCCCGCGACGGACCTCGCCCTCGTCGGCGTGTACATGTTCACGGCGGGGATCCACGACGCCTCGCGCGCGATCGAGCCCAGCGCGCGCGGCGAGCTCGAGATCACCGACGCGATCCAGCACCTCGTCGACGGCGGCAAGCGCGTCGAGCCGCACATCGTGCAGGGCTGGTGGAAGGACACGGGCCGCCTCGACGACATGCTCGAGGCCAACCGGCTCGTGCTCGACCGCGTCGAGCGCCGCATCGAGGGCGAGCTCGTCGACTCGTCGTGCGAGGGCCGCGTCGTCATCGAGGCGGGCGCGCGCCTCGAGCGCACGACCGTGCGCGGGCCGGCGATCATCGGGGCGGGGGCGCGGCTGACCGACTGCTACGTCGGTCCGTACACCGCGATCGGCGAGGACTGCGTGATCTGCGAGGCGGAGGTCGAGCACTCGATCCTGCTGACGGGCTGCACGGTCTCCAAGCTCGAGGGGCGGATGGAGTCCTCGCTGCTGGGCCGCAACGTGACGATCATGCGCGGCGCGCGCCAGCCGAAGGCGTACCGCTTCATGGTCGGCGACAACTCGGAGATCGGGATCCTGTGAGGCTGCTGGTGACGGGGGCCGGCGGGATGCTCGGCAGCGCCGTGGTGGGCGCCGCGGCGCGGCGCGGCCACGTCGTGCTCGGGGCGCCGCGCAGCGAGCTCGACGTGACGGACGCGGAGGCCGTGCTGGCCGCGATCCTCGCGCACGGCAGCGACGTCGTCGTCAACTGCGCGGCGTACACGAACGTCGACGGCGCGGAGTCCGACCGCGCCGGCGCGCTCGCCGTCAACGCCACCGCCGCCGGCCACGTGGCCGCCGCCGCCGCCCAGGCGGGCGCCTTCGTCGTCCACGTCTCGACGGACTACGTCTTCGACGGCTCCAAGCGCGAGCCGTGGCTGGAATCGGACGCGACCGGCCCGCTCGGCGTCTACGGCGAGACGAAGCTCGCGGGCGAGCTGGCGGTGGCCGCGGCCACCCCGCGCCACGCGATCGTGCGCACGGCGTGGCTGTTCGGCGCCGGCGGCAGGAACTTCGTCGACACGATGCTGACGCTCGCAGCGCAGCGCGAGGAGGTCTCGGTCGTGACCGATCAGGTCGGCTGTCCCACATGGACGGGCCATCTCGCGGACGCGCTCGTGACGCTGGCCGAGCAACCGTCGCGGACGGGCATCCACCACATCGCGGGCGCCGGCGCGTGCACGTGGAACGAGCTCGCGCGGGAGGTCTTCGCGCGCGCGGCGCTGGACTGCCGCGTGCTGGCGGCGACGAGCGAGGACCACGCTCGGCCGGCGGCCCGCCCCGCCTACAGCGTGCTCGGCTCCGAGCGCTCGAACCCGATCGTCCTGGCGCCCTGGCAGGACGGCGTTCGCGACTACCTCGCCACCAGGGTGATCGCATGAGGCTGCTCGTCTGCGGCGGCGCGGGCTTCATCGGCTCGAACTTCGTGCGCCTGCGCCTGCGCGACCACGGCGACGAGATCGTCGTGCTCGACAAGCTGACGTACGCCGGGCGGCGCGAGAACCTGGCGGGCCTGGACGTCGGCTTCGTGCACGCCGGGATCGAGGATCCCGACCCCGTGGCGGACGCGATGGCCGGCGTCGATGCCGTCGTGAACTTCGCCGCCGAGACGCACGTCGATCGCTCGATCGCCGATCCCGACGCGTTCGTGCGCACGCACGCGATGGGGACGTGGGTCCTGCTCGAGGCCGCGCGGGCCGCGGGCGTGCGCTACCTGCAGGTGTCGACGGACGAGGTCTACGGCTCGATCGAGGACGGCTCGTTCACGGAGAGCTCGCCGCTCGCCCCGTCGTCGCCGTACAGCGCGACGAAGGCAGGCGCCGACCTGCTCGTCTCCAGCTACTTCCACACGTTCGGCCTCGAGACGCTGATCTGTCGTGGCTCGAACAACTACGGCCCGTACCAGTACCCCGAGAAGCTGATCCCGCTCATGGTCCTCAACGCGCTGCACGGCGATCGGCTGCCGGTCTACGGCGACGGGATGCAGGTGCGCAACTGGCTCTACGTGGAGGACTTCGGTCGCGGGATCGGCCACGTGCTCGAGCACGGCGTGCCGGGCGAGGCCTACAACGTCGGCGGCCCCGACGAGTGCCCGAACATCGAGGTCGTCAGGCGGATCATCGAGCTGACGGGCGCCGACGAGGGACTGCTCGAGTACGTCACCGACCGGCCCGGCCACGATCGCCGCTACTCGCTGGGCTCCGAGAAGGTGCGCGCGCTCGGTTGGGAGGCACAGGTGCACTTCGCCGAGGGTCTCGAGCAGACCGTCGCCTGGTATCGCGACAACCCGGGCTGGTGGGAGCCGATCCGCTCGGGTGACTACCGCGAGTACTACGAGCGCCAATACGGCTCGCGCCTGGAGGACTGACCGCGGGGTCGCGGACGCTCAGCCCAGCGAGTCGAGCTTCCAGACCGCGCCGCTGCGCGTGGCCGTGAGCGTGTCGGTCTTCTTGTCCGAGCCCTTCCCCGAGATGACCTTCACGGTCGCCGTGGTGCCGTCGACGACGATCTTGTCGACCGTCAGGTCGAACGAGTCGGCGTCCTGGAAGGCCTCCTTGACGGCGGTCTTGCAGTTCGTCCCCTGCTCCTTGAGCGTCGCCAGCCGGCTGGCGCTGAGCAGCTTCGTGCAGACGGTGTCCGGCTTGTTCTTGCGCGCGGCCGTCTCGAGATCCTCGACGGCGGCCGCGATCGCGGCCTGCTCGCCCTTGAACGACTTCGCGGAGTCCTTGGCGGCGGCGCCGCAGCCGCTCATGGCGAGCGCGACGAGGCAGAGGGCGGCGACGGTTCTCACCGGCAGGAGCCTATCTAGACTGGGCGTTCGTGACCGAGCTCACGCCGTCCACGGCGCCGATACCGCGAGGCCGACACGCCCCGCCGCTCGAGGTTCGCCTCGAGGTCCAGAAGAAGCGCCTCTTCGAAGCCGCCGCGGCCGTCTTCTCGCGGGTCGGCTACGCGGAGGCCAGCGCCGAGGCGATCAGCCGTGAGGCGGGGATGTCGAAGGCGACCTTCTACGAGCACTTCGCCAACAAGGAGGAGTGCCTCGTCGCGCTCTTCGGGTTCGCCTCGCGGTCGTTCGCCGAAGCGCTCGTCGACGGCTCGGGCGCCAGCGGGCTGGACTTCGCGGCCCGCCACCGCGCGGGCCTGCGCGCGATCCTCGAAGGCATCGAGGCGAACCCCGCGATGGCGCAGGCGATGATCGTGGAGACCGTCGGCGCCGGCCCGCGCGTGGCCGAGCTGCGCGACAACGCGCTGAGCGCGATCGCCGTCGTCATGTACGAGCAGACCGTGCGCGCCGCCGAGCGCGGCGGCGGCCCGGCCTACGCATCGCCCGACGACGCGTTCGCGATCGTCGGCGCGACGTTCGAGCTCATCTCGCGCCAGCTGCGCACGGGCCACCCGGAGCGCGTGACCGACCTGCAGCCGATCGTCGAGCGACTCATCCTCGGGCTGCTGTCGCAGCCGCCCGGAGCGTGAGCGCGGACGGGCTCGCCGGGCTCGAGCGTGAGATCGTCGCGTGCCGGCGCTGCCCGCGGCTCGTCGCGTGGCGCGAGCAGGTGGCGCGCGAGAAGCGCGCGGCGTACGCCTCGCAGACGTACTGGGGCCGTCCGATCCCGGGCTTCGGCGATCGGGCGGCGCGGGTCCTGCTGCTGGGGCTCGCGCCGGCCGCGCACGGCGCCAACCGCACCGGCCGCGTCTTCACCGGCGACCGCTCCGGCGACTTCCTGTTCGCATCCATGCATCGCACGGGCTTCGCCAATCAGCCGGCGTCGAGGCACGCCGGCGACGGCCTCCTGCTGCACGACGCGTGGATCGCGGCGGCGGTGCGCTGCGCGCCTCCGGCCAACAAGCCGACGCCCGTCGAGCGCGACGCGTGCCTGCCGTTCGCCGTGCGTGAGCTGGCGCTGCTCGGCGAGGTGCGGGTCGTCGTCTGCCTCGGCGCGTTCGCCTGGGCGGCGGCGCTGCGCCTGCTGGCCGCGCGTGACGTGTCGCTCCCGCGCCCACGGCCGCGCTTCGGCCACGGCACCGAGGTCGCGATCCCCGGCGCGCCGATCCTGCTCGGCTGCTTTCACCCGAGCCAGCAGAACACGTTCACGGGTCGACTGACGCCGGCGATGCTCGACGCGGCGCTCGCGCGCTCGCGAGCGCTGGCGGGGATCTGAGCGGGGCGCTGCCTCAAGGTCGAGCCCGAGCCCGCCGATGCGCTGGGCTCGCTCGGCCGACCGGCTCAGCAGGCGATCGTCGTGTCGGACGTGGTGCCGAAGTCCGCCGTCCAGTACCAGCCATAGGTCGAGTCGGCGGCGTAGGCGCGGCCGATGCCCATGAAGCGCCATGCGGGATTCAGCATGTTCTCGTCGTGGGGCGCGGAGTTGCGCCACTGGTCGAGCGTGCCGCTCCCGCTCGCCGACCCCGCGGCGATGTTCTCGGAGACGGTGGTGCCGCGGTAGCCGAACGACAGCAGGCGGGCGGAGAAGCTGCGGCCGATGCTGTCGGTGTGGCTGAAGTAGTCCTTGGTCGCCATGTCGGCGCTCATCCAGCGTGCGGCCTTCGTCATCGTGACCGCCACCTTGACGGCACCGAGGCCGTGCTGCGCGCGGTACGTGTTGATCGCCTGGCAGAACGCCACCTCCTCGGCGTCGAGGACGGGGGTCGGCGTCGCGGCGAGCGCGGCGGACGGGAAGGCGATGCAGCAGACAAGCGCGAGAAGCAGCGAGCGAATGGGCATGGTGTCCTCATCGACGCGATCCGCGCGCCGGGTCGTGCGCCTGGACGCCTGCGTGGACGTTCGTCCGGGTGCTCCGGCGTCGCACGCTGGACGAATGGCCGACGATGGGATGCGGTCACCAAATGGCCGCAATCGCGGTTAGCCTGGAGCGCGTGCCGCTGATGCACTTCACACCCGCCGTCCGGGAGTGGTTCGACGCCGCGTTCGAGGGGCCGACCGAGGTCCAGGCGCGGGCCTGGCCGGCGATCGCGACCGGCGAGCACGTGCTGATCTCGGCTCCGACCGGCTCGGGCAAGACGCTGGCGGCGTTTCTGTGGGCGCTCGACCGCCTGTCGCGAGAGACGGATGCCGACGCGCGAGGGCGAGGGACGCGCCTCGTCTACGTCTCGCCGCTCAAGGCGCTCGCCTACGACATCGACCGCAACCTGCGTGCGCCGCTGCGCGGGATCGGGGCGCAGCTCAGCGTCGGCGTGCGCACCGGCGACACGCCGCAGCGCGACCGCGCGGCGATGCGCCGCCGGCCGCCGGACATCCTCATCACGACCCCCGAGTCGCTGTACCTCATGCTCTCCAGCGCCGCGCGCGAGATCCTGACCGGCGTCGAGGCGGTCATCATCGACGAGATCCACGCCGTCGCCGCGACCAAGCGCGGCGCGCACCTCGCGCTGACGCTCGAGCGGCTGGCGGCGATTCAGGCGGGCGGCCGGGAGCCGCAGCGCATCGGCCTGTCCGCGACGCAGAACCCGCTCGAGGAGGTCGGGCGCTTCATGGTCGGCCCGCGTCGCCGCTGCACGATCGTCGACACGGGCGTTCGCAAGCCGCTGGACCTCCAGATCCACGTCCCGGTCGAGTCGATGGTCGAGCCGGATCAGGGGACGGTCTCGACCGACCCGCTCGAGCCGCTGATCGCGGGCGAGGCGACGCGCCGCTCGATCTGGCCCGCGATCTACCCGGAGATCCTGCGCCTCGTGCGCGAGCACCGCTCGACGATCGTCTTCGTCAACGCGCGCCGCGGCGCCGAGCGCCTGGCGATCCGGCTCAACGAGCTCGCCAACGCCGACCTGCCCGAGGGCGTGGCAGCGCGCGACATCGCGCGTGCACACCACGGCTCGCTCGCGCACGAGGAACGGCTCGTCGTCGAGGAGATGCTCAAGGCCGGCGAGCTGCCGTGCCTCGTCGCGACATCCTCGCTGGAGCTCGGCATCGACATGGGCGCCGTCGACCTCGTGCTACAGGTCGAGTCGCCGAAGTCCGTCGCGCGCGGGCTGCAGCGCATCGGCCGCGCCGGCCACAACGTCGGCGACACGAGCAAGGGCCGGATCTTCCCGAAGTTCCGCGCCGACCTGCTCGAGTGCGCCGTCGTCTGCAAGCTCATGCGCGCGGGCGAGATCGAGCCGACGGTCGTGCCGCGCAACGCCCTGGACGTGCTGGCCCAGCAGATCGTCGCGATCGCGGCCTCCGTCGACGACGACGGGGGCGAGGCGGGCGGCGGCGTGCCCGTCGACGAGCTCTACGCGCTCGTCACGGGCACGCACTCCTACGCGGAGCTGTCGCGGGCGCTGCTCGAGAACGTGCTCGACATGCTCGACGGCCGCTACCCGTCGCAGGAGTTCGCCGACCTGCGCGCGCGGATCGTCTGGGATCGCGTCGGCGGCACGATCCGCGCGCGCAAGGGCGCACGCCAGCTCGTCGTCACGAACGCCGGCACGATCCCCGACCGCGGCCTGTTCAGCGTCGTCCTGCCGGACGGCCGGCGCGTCGGCGAGCTCGACGAGGAGATGGTCTACGAGGCACGCGCGGGCCAGACGTTCCTGCTCGGCGCGTCGACGTGGCGCATCGAGGAGATCGGCCGCGACCGTGTCGTCGTCACGCCCGCGCCGGGCGCGCCGGGCGCCGTCCCGTTCTGGAAGGGCGACGGCGTCGGCCGGCCGATGCAGCTCGGGCGGGCGATCGGGGCGTTCAGCCGCTGGGCCGTCGACCAGGACGCCGCGACGCTCGAAGCCGACTACGACCTCGACCCGCTCGCCGCGAAGAACCTGCTCGACTTCCTGCTCGAACAGCAGGCCGCGACCCGCGTCGTGCCGTCCGATCGCACGATCGTCGTCGAGCGCTTCCGCGACGAGATCGGAGACTGGCGGCTGTGCGTCCTGTCGCCCTTCGGCGGGCGCGTGCACGCCGCCTGGGGCCTCGCGCTGTCGCGCCGCATCCGCGAGCAGTACGGGCTCGAATCCGACGCGATCTGGTCCGACGACGGGATCATCGTCCACCTGCCGGACGCGGACGAGCCGGGCGGGCGGGATTGGATTGACCTTGTCATGCTCGAGCCCGACGAGGTCGAGGACGCGGTCGTGCAGGAGCTCGCGTCGAGCGCGCTGTTCGGCGCGCGCTTCCGCGAGAACGCCGGCCGCGCGCTGCTGATTCCGCGTGCCTACCCGGGCCGGCGCACGCCACTGTGGCAGCAGCGGCTGAAGTCGCAGTCGCTGCTGGAGGTCGCCAAGCGCTACCCCGACTTCCCGATCATCCTCGAGACCTACCGCGAGTGCCTGCGCGACGTCCTCGACGTCCCGGGCCTGATGGAGCTGCTGCGCGGCCTGCACGCGCGGGAGCTGTCGCTGGTCGAGGTCGAGACGCCGACCGCGTCGCCGTTCGCGTCGTCGCTGCTGTTCGACTACGTCGCGACGTACATGTACGAGGGCGACGCGCCGAACGCGGAGCGCCGGGCGGCGGCGCTGTCGCTGGACCGCGACCTGCTGCGCGAGCTGCTCGGCCAGGAGGAGCTGCGGGAGTTGATCGATCCCGGTGCCCTGGACCAGGTCGAGGCCGACCTCCAGCACCGCTCCGAGCGCACCCGTGCCGAGACGCGCGACGCGCTCGCCGACGTCCTGCGCCGCGTCGGCGACCTGACGCTCGAGGAGGTCCGCGAGCGCGTCATCGCACCCGAGGAGGCCGACGCGATGCTGTCCGCGCTGCGCGACGAGCGCCGCGCGGTCGTGCTGCGGATCGGCGGCGAGCCGCGTTGGGTCGCGGCCGACGACGCGGGCCTGTACCGCGACGCGCTCGGCGCGGTGCCGCCGGGCGGGCTGCCGGCGACGTTCATCGCCGACGTGCCCGACGCGCTGACGAAGCTCGCCGCGCGCTACGCCCGCACGCACGGCCCGTTCACGACGGGCGAGCTGCGGGCGCGCTACCAGGTAGGAGGTCGCGGAAACGACAGAGTGAGCGACCTCGGCGTCGATCCGACGGCGGTGCTGCTCGGCCTGGAGCGCGAAGGCGACATCGTCCGCGGCGAGCTGCGACCGGGCGGGCGGCCCGGCGAGCCCGAGTGGTGCGACACCGAGGTCCTGCGGCGGCTGCGGCGCGCGTCGCTCGCCGCGCTGCGCAAGGAGATCGAGCCGGCCGACCAGCGCGCGCTGGCGGCGTTCCTGCCCTCGTGGCAGGGCGTCGACCGGCACCCAATCGGAGCCGTCCACCCAGCCGGGATCGATCGGCTGCGCGAGGTGCTCGTGCCCTTGCAGGGGCTCGCGCTGCCGGCCGAGGTCTGGGAGCGCGACGTGCTGGCGCGCCGCACCGGGGCCTACTCGCCGGTGTGGCTGGATCAGCTCTGCGCGTCCGGCGAGATCGTGTGGGTCGGCGCGGGCTCTCTGGGGCGCTCGACGGGCCGCGTCGCGCTGTACTTCCGCGAGGACGCCGAGGCGATCGGCCGGCCCGGCATGCCCTCCGCGGCACGCACCGCGCCGGTGCCCGCGTCGGCGGCACACGACCTCCTGCGCGAGCGCCTGACGGCCTCGCCGTGCTTCTTCACCGACCTGCTGGCCGAGGTCGCGCTCGCGCCGCAGGAGCTGCAGGAGGCGCTGTGGGACCTCGTCTGGGCGGGCGAGGTGACCAACGACGCGTTCGCGCCCCTGCGCGCCCCGCGGCTGACGCTCGCGCGCGCCCAGCGCGCGCCGCGCCACGCCGCGCGGCGCTTCGGCGCCCGCCGCACGGGCGCCTCGGCGACCGTGCAGGGTCGCTGGGCGCTGACGGACACGATCTTCCGTCGCGAGCCCGAGCGGGCGGGCGGGCCCGATCGAAGGCGCACGATCGCCGAGCTGCTGCTCGAGCGCTACGGCATCGTCACGCGCGAGCAGGTCCTCGCGGAGAGCATCGCCGGGGGCTTCTCGGGTCTCTACGACGCCCTGTCGCAGCTCGAGACGCTCGGCGTCTGTCGCCGCGGCTACTTCGTCGAGGGCCTCGGCGGCGCGCAGTTCGCGCTGCCGGGCGCCGTCGAGCGGCTGCGCGGACTGCGAGCGGTCGAGGAGTCCGCGCCGGTCGTGCTCGCCGCGACGGACCCGGCGCAGCCCTACGGCGCCGCGCTGCCGTGGCCCAAGCGCGACGCCCCGACCGGGGAGGCGCAGCCGAGTCGCCGCCCGTCGCGCGTCGGCGGCGCGTACGTCGTGCTCGCGGGTGCCGAGCCGCTGCTCTACGTCGAGAAGGGCGGCCGCGGGATCGTCACGCTCGCCGAGCCGGGCGACGCGCGCCTGTACCCGGCGTTCGAGGCACTGGCCGCGTTCGTGACCGGCGGCCGCGGGCGCAAGCTGTCGCTCGAGCGCGTCGACGGCGAGCCCGTCGTGGGCTCGCTGCACGAGCCGATGCTCGTCGAGCTCGGCTTCCGCGCGGGCCCGAGCAAGCTCACGCTCAGCGCGTAGCGCCTGCGCAGCATCTCACCTGCGGGTGTCGAACGCGGTCGCCTCCCGGGTCCCGACGGGCCCGATCCGGCGACCGCCTAGGAGGGTTTGGCGAAACTCTGCGGACCGGCAAACACGGGCTGTTTCGTGATCACGAGGGTCAGCGTACCCCAGGGTCCCAGTATGGCTTACCCCTAGATCAGCCCACCGATCACGACGGCCAGCGCGCAGATGAGCAGGATCGCCCCCGGCAGCCATTCGCTGGCACGTGCCTTGTCCTTGACCGGAGGTTTCGCAGGCTTCGGAGCGGGCCAGTTCGCCTTGCTCGCCGAGTCGTCGTCGGGGATGAATGTGCGCTGTTCGTAACGGTCGATGGTCATGTAGCGAGCGTAGGGTCATCTGCGAAACCTCGCAAGCGCACGTCGCGATGATCGAGCCCGCGAACTCAAGCCACGACTTTCACGAGCGCCGACAAGCTACTGGTCGCAATGACTACGGTGTGGGCACCGATGTCTGTCCGCGACCCTGTATATCTCGACAAATCGGTCGTAGTTTCGATGTTGGAGCAGGCCAAGAACGACCGACAAGCTGCGCTTGACGCCGCACGGGAACGCGCGGATGGACAGTTCGCGGAGACCGTGCGCTTCGCGCTCAAGCAAGGCATCCCGATGACGGATGTGGCGAGGATGCTCAGCATAAGCAGGTCGAACCTGTATCGCTTGCTCAATTTGTATCCGGGTGATGAGGCTTGACCTCGCCAAGTTCTCGAATGATCTCCCTGAGACAGTCGAGCTTCTTGTCTACGAACGCTCGCAATTCGGCGATCGTGCTCGACGGCTCGATGCGACGAAGGGTCGGATGAGCGACCGGGAGCCGCGCTCGCGACTGCCACTTGGCCAACATCGTCACTTGGTCGTGCAGAGCAGCCGTTACCTTGCCGTCCCAGGCTCGCGTCCACTCGCCCGACTGGATGCGTGTCTTAGGTGGCAGTTGGAGGACCGCCTCTCCGAGCGCAGGGGCAGAGGACAACCGAAGAACATTCTTCAACTCCCGCCCTTCCTCGTACAACTGCGCCAAGCGGTCGGTCAAGTCAAGTGGCCCATCATCCATGGGCGCAATAGTCGCGCTGTCTGACTCATAGCGGCTGTGTTCGTGCTGGTCGGGAGCCCCATCGGTCGCTCCTGAGGCGCCGTGGTCGACATTCCTGCGCCACGAGATGACGATCACGGTAGTCATGGCGAACCAGACGACGAAGCACGCCAGAGGCATCCACCACCGGAGCGGCAGTACCTGGGCGATCGTGGCGACCACGGCGATCACGATCACCGCTCCAACTCCCGCCATCTTGAGCAGAGTCCCGACGTTCCCGACTCGTGTGACGAATCGTGAGTCCACCACGGCGATGATCCGGTCGCGCACGATCGCGAGTCTATCCGCCCTGAAAGCCCAGTGTTTCCGGGGCTTTTCCGTCCGATGCGGCTGATAGATTGGGTCCTCGTTACTGAATAGTTGACCCCCGCGCGATTGGCGTCGCCGGGGGTCTGGCCCAAGGAGATTGTGGCTCCGTGGACGTTCCCAAAGTAGCACCGCGCTCGGCCGCGTTCGAGCTCGCAGGACTGCTCGACTCTCCCGAGATTGCGGGGTTGGTCCGCGAGCTTGAGGCGACCCGCTGGACGGGGCGTCCCGGCTACCCGATCCGCTGCATGATCGGCATGGCGCTCGCCAAGAGCATGTACGCCATCCCGACGTGGACGCGGACCGTGCGACTCGTCGCGGAACACGACGCGCTGCAAGCCGCGCTCGGCTGCGCGGACGGGTGCCCCTCGGAGTGGGCGTGCTACCGCTTCACCGCGAAGCTGCGTAAGTACAAGCCGCTGCTGGACTCCTGCATCGCTGCCGTGCTCGGCCGGCTGCGCGAGGCAAACCCCGGCATGGGCGAGAACATCGCCATCGACGGATCCGACCTCCCCGCGTACGCCAACGGGCAGCGCTTCGCATCCAAGAACGGGCGCGAGCGTAAGCTGAGCGAGTACAGCGACCCGGACGCATCGTGGGGGCACCGCTCCGCAGTCTCGACGCGCAAGGGCGGCGGGTACTACGGCTACAAGGTCCACGCCGCCGTAGACACCCTCACCGGCCTTCCCGTCGCGTGGGAGATTCGCTCCGCCCGCGATGCCGAGACAACCGTGGCGCTGCCGCTGCTGGATGCCGTGAAGGCTGGCGGCTTCGATGTGCGTAACGCCATCGCGGACAAGGGCTATGACAACGGCCCGTTCCACGACGGATGCATGGAGCGCGGCGTGTGCCCCGTCACGCCGCTGCGACAGACGCTCGCCGTCGTCCGTGGCGATCACAAGCCGCGCTGCTGCGAGCATGGCGAGTGGACATTCGCCGGAACCGACTACAAGCGGCAGGCGACCAAGTGGCGCTGCCCGACTGGCGAGTGCCAGCCGAAGTCGACGTGGGTCAAGGCCGACCGACTGCACCCGCTGATCCCTCGCCACACCGCGAAGTCCAGCGCGCTCTACAAGAGCCGTGGGCGGTCGAGCGCGAGTTCGGCCGCTTGAAGCACGAATGGTCGCTCCTGCCGCTGCGCGTGCGTGGGATCGAGCGAGTCGCGCTGCACGCCGACCTGACGATCCTCGCGAAGCTCGCAACCGCTCTTGGCAGGGTGCCGATCGCCGCGTAAGCGACCGTCGGTTAGGCTCATCATCGTCATGCGCAAGGCCGACCTATCCACCGTGCGCCGGAAGGTCGCGAGGGCGAAGGACAAGCTCGACACGCTCAGCGCGGAAGCCGCCGCCTATCTCGATGCGATGCCCTATCGGATCGTCGTAGAAGCAAACGGCGACGATCAAACGATCGTTTGCCGTGTCGATCGCGCGCCCGACCCCGAGTGGGCTCTCGAACTCTCCGAGATCGCCTACCAAGCCCGGTCCGCCCTGGACCAACTCGTCAAGCAACTGGTCATCGACAGCGGCAACGTCCACCAACGCGGAACGGCTTTCCCGATCTTTAGGGAACGGGACCCCTACGTGAAGCCCGACAAGAATGGGATCATCAAGCGAGACAAGTTGCTCAAGGGAGTTGCCTCGCGTCACCGTCGCGTTATTGATGATGTCCAGCCATACCAGCGGGGCCGATGGGCTGCGAACGACCCACTCGCCGTGCTCAGCACGGTCAGCAACCGCGACAAGCATGATGAGAGCTACACCGCCATCGCTGCTGTGGGCAGACCACGCTTCAAGATCGTTAGGCGCGGCCTTGAGGACATCACCGTGGAGTTCACGGCTGCCAAATATCGGCCGTATCCAATGGGTGATGGTGATGAACTCATCTCCGTCAACACCGCGGATCTTGCCTCTCACGAGCATCTGCATCTCGAAGTCTTGGAGATGAACGTCGAACTCGGGTTCGTCGGCGATCGTGTCGTGACCCTGCCGCAGATCGACGAAGCTGTCCTGCGCGCCTCCGCCATCATTGAGCGATGCGCCAGCCGTCTCAAGCCATGAATCCCATTCGTCTGTGTCGGGAGCCTGAACGAGGGGCACGAACTTCGCCCACTTCACGATGCACCGCCGCGCGCGCGGCTAATGTTTCGCCAATGCTCCGACCGACTTTCGCCAAACCCTCCTAGGGCAGCTTCTTTCCGGGGTTCAGCAACCCCTTCGGATCGAGCGCCAGCTTGATCGCCCGCTCGGCCGCCACGGCGCCCGGAGCCCACTGCCGCGAGAGCTGACCGCGCTTCAGCACGCCGATCCCGTGCTCGCCGCTGACGGTGCCGCCGAGGCGCAGCGCGAGGTCGAACAGCTCACGCGCGGCCTCGTCCGCGCGTGCCCGCTGCGCTTCGTCGCCGGGCTCGAGCAGGAAGGTCGCGTGCAGGTTGCCGTCACCCGCGTGACCCCACGAGCATGCCTCGAGCTGGTGGCGGGCGCCGATCGCGAGGATCTCCTCGATCCCCTCGCGCAGGCGATCGAGCGGCACGGCGATGTCCTCGGAGAGCTTCGCCCCGCGCGCGGCGCTGACCGCGTGCGAGACCCCGCCGCGCCAGCGCCACAGCTCCCGGATCCCCGCGGGGTCCTCGGGGGCGTGGACCGACGTCGCGCCCTCCGACAGCGCCTCGACGAGCTCGCCCCTCAGGCGCCGCGCCTCGGCCGCCGATCCGTCGGCCTCGGCCAGGACCGCGAAGCCCCCCGTCGCCACGCCACGGGTCCGGGCCGCCGTGCCGGCGCGCACGGCCCCCGGCACGGATGCGCCGCGGGCCGTGGCCTGGCGGGCGCCGACCGGCGCGCCGCCCGCGAGCGCGACGGCCGCCGCGTCGACGTACTCGAGCACCGCCGCGGCGATCCCGCTGCCGAGCACCCGCAGGATCGCCGAGCAGCCGGCCTCGGTCGAGGGGAACGTCGCGAGCACCGGCAGCTGCGCCTCGGGTGCGGGCACGAGCCGCAGCCACGCCGCGGTGACGATGCCGAGCGTGCCCTCGGCGCCGCACAGCAGCGCGCACAGGTCATAGCCCGCGACGTCCTTGCGCACGGGCCCGCCGACGCGCACGAGCTCGCCCGGCGCGAGCACGACCTCCAGGCCCGTCACCCAGTCCCCGGTCACGCCGTACTTGAACGCGTGCGGGCCGCCCGCGTTCGTCGCGATCGTCCCGCCGAGCTGGGACTGCTCGGGCGCCCCCGGATCGGGCGGGAAGTACAGGCCGTTCTCGCGCGCGAGCCTCGCCACGGTGTGCGTCGTGACGCCCGCCTCGGCCTGCATCCGCCACAGCAGCGGATCGAAGTCGCGCACGGCGTCGAGCCGATCGAGCGCGATCGCCACGGCGTCCCCGGACTCACCCACCACGGCGGCCCCGCCGGCGAGGCCGCTGCGCCCGCCCACCGGCACGATCGGCACGTCGCGCTCGTAGCACCACGCCACGACCGCGGCGACCTCCTCCGCGCACCCCGGCCGCACGAGCGCTCGCGCCGCGACCCCGGCAACCGCGGCGTCGCCCACGACGGCCGCACGCTCGACGTGGCCGCAGCCGACGATGCGCTCCAGGCCGTCCATGCGGCCACGCTAGCGCGCCCCGGTCGACGGCATACGGGCGCATGCGTAGAGCCAGCCTGGCGCACCACCGATGACCACCTTCACGGTGATCGTGGCCGGCGTCGCCGTTGACGGCTGAACCGCGGGCTCGACGGCGTACGCTCACGGGGTGCCCGAGGGCGACACGATCCACTACGCCGCGCGCCGCATTCGCCCGCTCGTCGTCGGGCTCGTCCCGGAGATCGCCCACCCGAGCCCGCGCCTGCGCGGCGAGCGCTGGCCACAGAAGCTCGCCGGCCGCGCGATCACCGCCGTCGACGCGCACGGCAAGCATCTCTTCGTGCGCTTCGAGGACGGCCTCGCGATCCACTCGCACCTGCGCATGACGGGCTCGTGGGGGACCTACCGCGAGGGGCAGCGCTGGCGCCGCGCCGCGCGCCGCGCCTGGCTCGTCCTGCGCACCCCGCGCGGCGAGGCGGTCCAGTTCGACGGCCCGCTGCTCGAGCTGCTGACGGAGTCGCGCACGCGCTTCGACCGCCGCCTCGCCGCGCTCGGCCCCGACATCCTCGCGCCGCAGCTCGACGAGCAGACCTTCCTGCGCCGGCTGCGCGAGGACGACCCGACGCGCGCGATCGCAGACGCGCTGCTGGACCAGCGCACGCTCGCGGGCATCGGCAACATGTGGAAGTCCGAGGCCTGTTTCGCGGTCGCCGTCGACCCCTGGCGCCCGGCCGGGCAGGTCTCGGACGACGAGGCGCTCGCGATCGTACGCGCCGCGCGACCGAAGATGCAGCAGTCCGCGCAGGACGGCGACCAGGATCGCCATCGCCGGGTCTACGGCCTCGCCGGCCGGCCCTGCCCGCGCTGCGCGACCCCGATCTCGAGCCGCGGCCAGGGCGAGGACAATCGCATCACGTACTGGTGCGCGGGCTGCCAGTCGTGAGCGCGCCGGCGATGCGCCGCGTCGGGCACAAGGGCGCCGACCACATCGCGCCCGGCAACACGTTCGCGTCGTTCGAGGCCGCCCTGCGGGCCGGCGTCGACACGATCGAGTTCGACGTCATCGCCGAGCATCCCGACGGCAGCGGCCAGCTCGTCCTGGCGCACGACTTCGAGGACGCCGGGGGCCGGACCCCGCACACGCTCGACGAGGGCCTCGCGCACTTCGTGGCCTCCGGCGCCGCGTACCGCGACCTCGACTTCATCGTCGACCTGAAGTTCGCCGGGTACGAGGAGCGGGTCGCCGACGCGCTCGTGCGCCACGGCCTCGTCGCCCGAAGCCTCGTCTCGACGATGGAGGAGCGCTCGCTGAAGCTGCTGCGCGCGAGCCACCCGGAGATCAAGCTGGGCTGGTCGGTTCCGCGCCTGCGACGCGACCCGCTGCGCAACCCGCTCGTGGCGCTGCCCGCCTTCGGGCTGCTCCAGTACATGCGAGCAGCGCTGCCGTCGGTCACGGCGAACCGCATCCGTCGCGGCGAGATCGACGCCCTGATGGCGCACTGGCGCTTGGCGACGCCGCGCCTGGCGCGCTCGATCGAGGCGGCCGGCGGGGCGCTCTACGTCTGGACGGTCGACGATCGCCGGCGGATCGCCGGCCTGGAGCGGATGGGCGTGACGGGCGTCATCTCCAACGACCCGCGGCTGTTCGCCCCGACGGGCGGGACGACGTCTACGCCGTGATCGTGCAGGTCGCCTCGGAGTATCCGGCGGGGACCGAGCCGGCGCTGGACTTGTGGCCCTTCGTCGTCAGCGCGGCCGCCTTGCGCACGACCTCGCCCTTGAGGCGCCACTCGAAGTTGACCTTGCCGCGCAGCGTCAGCGACGGCTTGCCGGCCGGCGGCGTGATGCGGAAGTTGCGGCCCGACTGGCGCGCCTTGTAGCGCGCGAGCCCGACCCTCATCCACGTCGAATCGCCGCCCTGCACGACGTTGTGCCACTTCTGGTCGGCGTCCGAGAGGAACTGGATGCGGAAGCGCATGAACATGACCTCGCGGCCATCGCGCGATCCCGGCATCGAGGCGCGGACGCCGATCGTGTCGGGCAGTCCGGGCGGCGGCATCGTCGGATCGCAGACGTTGACCGTCGCCCACAGATGACGCGACGCCTCGACGGTGGGGATCTTCTTCTTCCTCGGCGAACCCGTGGCCGCGGTCGGCAGGGCGACGACGGCCAGCAGGCCGGCGACGATGAGGGCTCGTGGCGACATGCGGCCAGCGTAGCGGCCGGCCGCACCGCGGCGAGCCGCCTGCCGCGGGCCGCGCCGGCACGCAGGCGTGATGATCCGGGCGCGACGTCGTAGTAGTCGCATGAGCGGAGTTCTGACCATGACTGAACCCCTGAACACGACGACCGCGAGCTTCGATGCGCTGTACCGCGAGTGCGCACGCGATCTGTACGCCTACGTGCGTACCCTGCTGGGCGACGATGCCAGCGCGGAGGACGTCACCGCGCTCGCGTTCGAGCGCGCCTACCGGCGGCGCAGCAGCTTCGACGACAAGCGCGGCAGCCAGCGCGGCTGGCTGTTCGGCATCGCGCGCAACGCCGCGCTCGACGAGCTGCGGCGGCGAAGCCGCTCGGCCCCGCTGATCGGAGAGCTGCCGGATGAGCTCGCCACGGCCCCCGAGGAGGAGGCCGACCTCGCCGTGCGCCGCACGACCGTGCGCGCCGCGCTCGCGACGCTCCCCGCCCGCGACCGCGAGCTCGTCGCGCTGAAGTTCCACGGCGGGCTGTCCAACGCCGAGCTCGCGACCCTGCTCGGGACGAGCGAGACGAACGCCGGGACACGAGTCCATCGAGCCGTCATGAAGCTGAGAAAGGCCTGCAATGCGCCAGCGTGATCCCCTGAGCCCCGAGGAGTCCCGCGAGCTGGACGCGCTCGATCGCGCGCTCGCCGGCGACCCCGTCGACTCCGACCTGCGTGAGCTCGAGCGGCTCGTCGCCGACATCCGCGCCACGGCGCCCGAGATGAGCCCCGGCTTCGCCGCCCGGCTCGAGCACGAGGTCGCCGAGGGGTTTCCCCGCTCCCAGGAGCACCCAGCGCCGCCGCGCCGCCCCGCGCGGCGGCGCTGGGTGCTCGTCCCCGCGGGCGGCGTCCTCGCGGCCGTGCTCGTGGCGCTCGTCGTCGTGCTCGGCGCCCGCAACGGTGACGACGACGCGGTGAGCGCCCTGTCCGCGCCGCCCGCGCAGATCACCAACGGCACCGCCGGACCGGCCGTCGACGGCGCCGGAGGGGGCTCGGCGGTCACGGAGTCCGCGCCCGCGGGTCCGAAGGCGGCGGTGCCCGCGCCCTCCGCGTCGTCGGGCGGCGTCGCGGCGGACCAGAGCGCGCCTCAGGGCCAGGCGAAGCGCTCCGGCGGCTCGGTGGCGAGCTCGCCGGCAAGCCCGGTCGCCGGTGCGCGCAAGCAGGAGCGCAGCGCGCTGCTCGCCCTACGGGTCCCGAACTCGAAGGTCGATGCGACCTCCGATGGCGTCATCCGTACGGTTGACCGCTTCGGCGGCATCGTCGCCTCCTCCTCGAGCGCCACGCAGGGCTCCCACGGCGAGGCGACGTTCGAGCTGCGGATCCCGACGGACAAGCTCGACGACGCCCTCGCGGCGCTGTCGCGCCTCGGTCACGTCGCGGAGCGCCAGCAGAACCTCGTCGACATCACGGGCTCGTTCACGTCCGCGGAAGGTCGCCTGTCCGACGCGCGCGCCGAGCGCCGCGGGCTGCTCAAGGCGCTCGGCCGCGCGACGACGCAGCGCCAGATCGACAGCCTCAAGGCCCGCCTGAGCAACGTGCGCAGCCAGATCGCGCGCCTCGACGGCGATCTCGCCGCGCTGCGCCGCCGGGCCGACCTGTCGAGCGTCAGCCTCGTCGTTCGCGGCACCGCCGCCGAGCCGGGCGGCGGCTCGGGATCGGGCGGCGGCTGGTCGCCCGGCGACGCCGCGCACGACGCGCTGCGCGTGCTCGAGGTCATCGCCGGCGTCGCGCTCGTCGCGCTCGCGATCGCCGCTCCGCTGGGGCTGCTCGCCGCGCTCGTCGCGATCGGCGTCCGCGTGACCCGGCGCCGGCGCCGCGAGGGCGCCCTCGACCCCGCCTGAGAGACGGCCGGCGCCCGCGCGGCATGTCCGCGAAGGGTGGGTCCGGGACGTGTGTGCATGCCTGTGCGACGGCCCCGCGCGGGCCGCGTCCCGCGACTCGGACGGCCGCGTGTGGTATTGCTGCACGCATGGACACACGGGAGCAGCCCGCGATCGAGCTGCTCGCGCACGTGCCGGTGTTCGAGACGCTGGGACCGCGCGAGCTTGCCCAGGTGGCGGCCGTGTCGGTCCCCCGCAGCTTCGACGCGGGGCACGTCATCTTCCGTGAGGGCGACAGCAGCGACACGTGCTACATCGTTCGCAGCGGGCATGCCCGGGCGGTGCGCGAGCACGGCGACGGCCGCACGCTGACGCTGGCGCACTTCGGGCCCGGCGACATCTTCGGCGAGCTGGCGATGTTCGATGACGAGCGCCGCTCGGCCACCGTCGAGACGCTGGACCCGCTCGAGGCCGTCGCGGTGCTCGGGCCCGACATGCGCCGGCTGCTGCGCGAGCACTCCGGCCTCGCGGTCAAGCTCGTCATCTCGCTCGGCCGGCGCCTGCGCGAGGCCAACGAGCGGATCTCGCGCCAGTCCTTCCAGACGGTCCAGAGCCGGGTCGCCGGCGTGCTCGGCCAGCTCGTCATCCAGGCGCAGAGCGAGGGCGCCGGCGAGGGCGACGTGCTCGTCGTCGTCACGCAGGCCGACGTGGCCCAGCTCGCGGGCTCCTCGCGCGAGTCCGCGAGCCGCTTCCTCGCCGTGCTCGAGCGGGCCGGCATCGTCACCCAGGGCCGCGGTCGCGTCACCGTCCACGACCCGGCGGCGCTGCAGCGCTACGTGTTCTGATGCCTTCGGAGTTCTCCGCCGGCGGCGTCGTCATGAACGCCGACCAGGAGGTCGTCGTCATCGTCCCGACCCGCCGCGCCGCCGACGGCTCGCGCGTGCTGGCGCTGCCGAAGGGCCATCCGGACGGGCAGGAGTCCCCGCTGGAGGCGGCGCTGCGCGAGGTGCGCGAGGAGGCCGGTGTGCAGGCCGAGCTCGTCGACTCGCTCGGCGAGGTCCGCTACTGGTATCAGCGTGGCGGCCGGCGGATCGCGAAGGTCGTCGAGTTCTTCCTGCTGACGTACGTCTCGGGCGACGTCGACGACCACGATCACGAGGTCGAGCTGGCCCGCTGGGTGCCGGCGACGGAGGCCGTCGAGACGCTGACGTATGCGGGCGAGCGCGACATGGTGCGCCGCGCGCTGTCGCAGGTCGAGCGCTCCAAGTAGTCTGCCGACCGTGCGCGTTCTCAACTTCTACTCGACGATCTTCGCCGACCAGCTCAAGCGCGGCCGCAAGACGGCGACGATCCGCCTCGGCGACAAGTCCCACAAGTACGAGAAGAACCAGGCCGTCCTGGTCACGATCGGCTACCAGCACTCGCCCCGCGAGAAGGTCTTCCTGGCCGTCATCGACTCCGTCGACGTCAAGCGCGTCAAGGAGCTCTCGCCGCGCGACATCGAGCACGACAACCCGGAGTTCCGCCGCACCGAGGAGATGGTCAAGTTCCTCGAGCAGATCTACGGCAAGGACGTCACGCTCGAGGACACGGTCACGGTCGTGCGCTTCTCGCAGATCATCGAGAACCCCCCGACGATGACCGAGCGCATGCACGGCATCGGCGGCGCCCAGAACTAGCTTCGCCCCCGCGGCGCCGTCCGCGTGAGACCCGGTCCGCCGGGTTGGATGCATGGACGTGAAGATGTTGTTGGCACTCTTCACCCGCGAGTGCCAAGTGCGCTAGAGTTGCGCTCAGCACTTGGCACTCTCCTACTGGGAGTGCCAATCCCACGCACCCGACTTTGGAGGTCAGCACAACATGAAGCTCAAGCCCCTGGGCGACAGGCTCATCGTGCGGGCGATCGAGGAGGAGGAGCTCACCGCGAGTGGCCTCGTTCTTCCCGATACCGCGAAGGAGAAGCCGCAGAAGGGTCTCGTCATCGCCGTCGGCGACGGCAAGTTCGACGAGGACGGCGCCAAGCGCATCCCGCTCGACGTGGCCGAGGGCGACGAGGTCCTCTACTCGAAGTACGGCGGCACGGAAATCAAGATCGACGGCGAGGAGCTCCTCGTGCTCCGCGAGTCCGACGTTCTCGCCAAGATCATCTAGGAATCAGGAGCCTTCATGCATAAGGAAATTCTCTACGACGTCGACGCACGCAACGCGCTGCAGTACGGCGTCGACGCAGTCGCCAACGCCGTCAAGGTCACGCTCGGCCCGAAGGGTCGCTACGTCGTCCTCGACAAGAAGTTCGGCGCCCCGACGATCACGAACGACGGTGTCACGATCGCTCGTGAGATCGAGGTCGAGGACGTCTTCCAGAACCAGGGTGCCCAGCTCGTGCGCGAGGTCGCCACGGCGACCAACGACGTCGCCGGCGACGGCACGACGACGGCCACGGTGCTCGCGCAGTCGATCGTTCGCAGCGGCCTGAAGAACGTCACGGCCGGTGCCAACCCGCTCGCGCTCAAGCGCGGCATCGAGCGCGCGGTCGACGAGGTCGTCGGCCACATCGCCAAGCAGGCCAAGGACGTCGCGGGCAAGGATCAGATCGCCCGCGTCGCCACGATCTCCGCCGGTGACGAGGAGATCGGCGACGTCATCGCCGACGCCATCGAGAAGGTCGGCAAGGACGGCGTCGTGAACGTCGAGGAGGGCCAGACGTTCGGCATGGACCTCGAGTTCACCGAGGGCATGCTGTTCGACAAGGGCTACATCTCGCCCTACATGGTCACCGACCAGGAGCGCATGGAGGCCGTCCTCGACGACCCCTACCTCCTGATCGCGAACTCCAAGATCACCTCGGTGCGCGACGTGCTGCCGGTCCTCGAGGCCGTCATCCAGTCGGGCAAGCCGCTGCTGATCATCGCCGAGGACGTCGAGGGTGAGTCGCTCGCGACGCTCGTCGTCAACAAGCTGCGCGGCACGTTCACCGGCGTTGCCGTCAAGGCCCCCGGGTTCGGCGACCGCCGCAAGCGGATGCTCGAGGACATCGCGATCCTCACGAACGCCGAGGTCATCACCGAGGAGATGGGCCTCAAGCTCGAGAACACCACGATCTCGCAGCTCGGCCGCGCACGTCGCGTCGTCGTCGGCAAGGACTCGACGACGATCGTCGACGGCGCCGGCGATCCGGCCGCCATCAAGGGCCGCATCAACCAGATCAAGAACGAGATCGAGACCACGGACTCGGACTTCGACCGCGAGAAGCTCCAGGAGCGCCTTGCGAAGCTGTCCGGCGGTGTCGCCGTCGTCAAGGTCGGCGCAGCCACCGAGACGGAGATGAAGGAGAAGAAGCACCGCGTCGAGGACGCGCTGCAGGCGACCCGCGCCGCCCTCGAGGAGGGCATCGTTCCCGGCGGTGGCGTCGCGCTGCTGCAGGCCGAGGGCGCAATCGACCTCGACAAGTACGAGGACGACGAGAAGACGGGCGCGAAGATCATCCTGCGCGCGCTCGAGGAGCCGCTGCGTCAGATCGCGCACAACGCCGGCCTCGAGGGCTCGGTCGTCATCAACGACGTCCGCAAGGCCAAGAAGGGCTGGGGCCTGAACGCCGCCACGAACGAGATCGAGGATCTCGTCGCGGCCGGCGTCATCGACCCCGCGATGGTCACGCGCTCGGCGCTGCAGAACGCCGCCTCGATCGCGAAGAACATCCTCACCACCGAGGCCATCGTCTGCGAGATCGAGGGCAAGGAAATGTCCCTCGGCGGCATGAACGAGGGCGGCGGCATGGGTGGCATGGGCGGCATGATGTAAGAGGCGCCTCGCCCGCAGGCCGGGTGCCACGAGCACCGGTCCACAGGGTGAAGCACCTGTTATCAGTCGCAAGGAGGGGCCCGGCAGTCGCCGGGTCCCTCCACGTTGCATGACGATCCGGCGCGTGCGGCGACGCGCTACGGTGTCGAACCGAACGCGCCGGACGCACGATGAACCGCGAGTCTCCCCTCTGTCGCCGGGCACGGCGCTGGCTGGTCCCAGTGGCGGTGGCCGTCGCGCTCGCGTCGCCCGCGGTTGCCGCCGCGGCCGCCTGGCAGCTGGAGCCGATCGGCGCCTCGGAGGGCGTCTACGCCCTGCAGGACCTGGCCTTCGACGGGCAGGGGCGCGGCGTGCTGAGCTGGGCCGGCGCACTCCAGGGACGCGTCCCGCCGGTCTTCGGCGGCCTCGCGCTGCGCGACCCGGCCGGCGGCTGGACGCGCCCGCCGGATCTCGCCGACGTCGAGCCCGCATCGGCGCAGCTGCACCTCTTCGCCGGGCAGAGCGCGCTGCTCGTCGCGCGCTCCGGCAGCCGGCGGCGCGTCGTCGTCGCCGACGGGCGCTCGGACGGCGGCTTCGGGCCGCTGCACGGGCTCGCGGACTTCGTCGCCGCCACGTGGTCGGCGTCCAACGCCTCGGGCGACGCGATCGTCGCCTACAAGAGCGAGCGGCTGCCGTTCGTGACGGTTCGCGAGCGCACGGACGGGCACGCGTTCGGCAAGCCGCGCGACCTCGCCATCGCGAGGTCGGCGAGCGTAGCGATCAATGCGCGCGGCGACCGCGTCTTCGCGTTCCCGGCCGGGCGCAGGATCGGGGTACGCGTGCGCCTCGCCGGCAAGCCCTGGGGTCCGATCGCGCGGATCGGCGACCTGCCGGTCGATCGCGATCGCCGCCTCACCGCGCTCATCACCGACCGCGGGCGCATCGTCATCGCGTGGGGGCGCGAGGGCGGCGCCTGTGGCGTCGCGGTGCGCGCGAACGGGGCCTGGCGCTCGCGGCGCCTCGAGCGGCGCTGCGGGCCCGCGACGACCGAGATCCGGGAGGCGCCCGTGATGGCGTTCGCCGACTCGGCGGGGGCGACCTACGTCGCGTGGACGCACCACACCGCGAAGGCGAACTCCGTGAGGCTTGCGCGCGTCGGCCCGCGCGGGCCGGTCGCCGCGGGCGTCGTCTCACGCCAGCGCGGCGCGATCCTCGACGATGTCGCGGCCGGGCCCGATCGCGCGATCGCGATCACGTGGGGGGCCGTGCTGTCGCAGGCCGGCGCGCCCCCGCGCGCGGCGACGTACGCGGCGGTCCGGCGGGGTGCCGCGCCGTTCGCGGTCGACCGCCTGTCGCCGCCGAGCGTGCTCGTCGCACGCGGCAGCCGCGTCGCCTTCCAGCCGCTGACCGGGCAGGTCGTCGTCGCGATCCCCTACCGCATCGGCCGCACGTTCGCCGTCGGCGCCGCGGTCAGCGCGCCGCCGGAAGCCCCGTAGCCCCGAGCACGGCCGCCATCGGTCGCGGCGTGATGCCGAGGCCGACGACGTCGGCCGTTCCGCGGGCGCTCGTCATCGACACCTCGAGCAGCTCCGCCTCGTCCCAGGTCGCCGGAGCGCGCGACTTCAGCAGCACCTCGGCGGCGCGCAGGATGCGGTTGACGAGCGGCGACGGCACGCTGACGATCGGACGGGCGCGCCCGGCGGCGGCCAGCACGAGGGCGACGATCTCGCGGTGCGAGAGGGTCTGCGGGCCGGCGAGCTCGTAGCGGTCGCGGGCTTCGGCGTCGCGGCCGAGCACGGCCATGACGCAGTCCGCGACGTCGTCCGCCCAGATCGGCTCGTAGAGCGCCGCGCCGCGCCCACTGAGCGGCATCACGGGCGCGACGAGGGCCGTGCGCTCGACGAGCGTTAGCAGGCGGTCGCCCGGGGCGTAGACGAGCGACGGGGCGAACACCGTGTGACGGACGTCGGACGCCATCACCGCCCGCTCCGCGAGCGCCTTCGCCCGCAGCACGCGCGTGCGGTCGTGGCTCGCCGCGCCAAGCGAGCTGAAGAAGACGAAGTGCTCGACGCCCGCTCGCTCGGCCGCCTGCACCATGCGCCACGTCGCGATCCCGTTGAGCTCCTCGATCGATCCGGCGCGCTGGTCGCGGATCGCCGCCGCGAGGTGCACGACCGTGCGAACGCCGCGCAGGGCGTTGCGAAACGACGGCGGGTCGGCGAGGTCGCCGAGCGCGATCTGCACCCGCACGCGGTCGGGTCCGAGCCGTCTCGGATCGCGCACGAGGCAGCGCACGGGGTGGCCGGCAGCGGTCAGGCGGCGCAGCAACGCGCTGCCGACGAGGCCCGTGGCACCGGTCAGCAGGAGCACGCCTGGATACTATGTCCGGCCGCCCCACCTCAAGCCAACAAGCGAAGGAACAGTCTTCATGGCCTACGTCATCGCGGAGCCCTGCATCGGCACGAAGGACAACTCGTGTGTCGAGGTGTGCCCCGTCGACTGCATCCACCCGACCACCGACGAGCCCGACTACGACACGGTCGAGATGCTCTACATCGATCCCGAGGAGTGCATCGACTGCGACGCCTGCGTCGAGGCGTGCCCGGTGGACGCGTGCTTCGCCGAGGACCAGCTTCCCGAGGAGTGGACGAAGTTCACCGCCATCAACGCCGAGTACTTCTCCAAGGGCGCCTGACGGTTCCGCGCCGCGCCCGGCTCGCCGCCTGCGCCGTCGTGGCGCTGGCGAGCCTGGCAGCGCCGGTCGCGCGCGCGGCGGTGCCGGCCGACTCGGTCGGCATCTACAGCGAGGAGCACGAGCGCGCCAACAGCAGCGACCGGCTGGGTGTCGGCACGGCCCAGCACGCGGCCGGGGTCGGGATCGTGCGCCAGCCGTTTCTGTGGTCGCGAATCGAGACGGCGCCGGGCGTCCTCGACTACGCGGTCTACGACGACGTCGTCGGGTCGGCGGCCGCCGCCGGGATGACGGTGCTGCCGGTGATCCTCGACGCGCCGCCGTGGCGCAGCACGGGCCCGGCGGTCGCGCCCGGTGATGACATGTACCCGCCGGCGCAGGCCGGGGCCTTCGCGGTGCTGGCGGGCCTGCTCGTCCAGCGCTACGGCCCGAACGGCACGTTCTGGGCGGCCCAGCCCGATGTTCCCTACGTCCCGATCCACAGCTGGCAGGTGTGGAACGAGCCGAACACGGCGCAGTTCTGGGCGACCGGTCCGGATCCCGCGGCGTACACGCGCCTGCTGCGCGCGGCGGCGGGTGCGATCCGAGCGGCCGATCCCGGTGCCGAGATCGTCACCGCCGGTCTGCCCGAGAGCCTCGGCGGCACCCCCGTCGCCCGCTACCTGAACGGGATGTACGCCGCCGGCGCGCGTGGCACGTTCGACACCCTCGCGATCCATCCCTACGCCCGCGACCCCGAGGGGGCGCTCGACATCCTGCGCAGTGCGCGCGCCGACCTCGACCGCCACGGCGACACGCAGCGGCCGATCTGGGCGACCGAGTTCGGCTGGGCGAGCGCGGGGCCGGGATCGCTGGTCACGACGACCGAGGCATCGCAGGCGACGCGGGTGCGCGACGAGATCGTGCTCATGCAGCGGGCGCGCCGGGCGCTTCGCCTGCGGGGGTTCGTCGTCTTTCGCTGGATCGACAAGGCGCTCAACGCGGGCCAGAAGGACAGCTGGCCGCTGAACACCGGGCTGCTGCGCTCCGACGGGTCGGCGAAGCCGGCGCTGCAGGCGTTCCGCTACGCCGTCGGCGTCTGGCGCCAGGAGCCGTCACCCGAGCTGGCGGAGCAGCCGTCGTCGGCCCAGGGCGGGGGCGCGTCGTCGGCCGCGACGGGCGCGCGCGCCCTGCGGATCGGCCGCTACGTCAGCCGCGGGCGCCTGTACGTGCGCGTCGACGTCGCCCCGGGGCGCGGCGGCAGGCCGGTCAGGATCTCCTACCGGGCGCTGCGCGACGCCCGTGTCCGTGTCAGCCGCTCGCGTTCGGCCTCGACGCGCAGGCGCGTGGCTCGCGTCGTCTTCAAGCTCCCGCGCAGCGCCCGCTCCGCCGACCTGCTGCGGATCATCGCGACGCAGGGGTCGGCGCGGGCGACACGCGACCTGCGCCTGCGCGTGGCGCGTCGCCCGCCCATCCGTCGCTGACAGGGGCATCCCGCGGGGTCCATCCGCAAATACCCCTTTTCCGATCGATATTAGGTGTTACGATACCAGGGGTCGTATTCACGGAGATCGGAGACCGCAACATGCCCATCCTTGAGGAAGTCCTCGCAGCCAACGATGCCTACGCCGCCGACTTCGGCGCCAAGGGCGAGCTCGGGATGCCGCCCGCACGGGGCTTCGCCATCCTGACCTGCATGGACGCGCGCCTGGACCCGGCCAAGTACGCGGGCCTCGCCGAGGGCGACGCCCACGTCATCCGCAACGCCGGCGGCCGCGCGAGCGACGATGCGATCCGCTCGCTCGTCATCTCGTACAAGCTGCTCGGCACGCGCGAGTGGTTCGTCATCCACCACACGAACTGCGGCATGGAGTTCTTCACCGACGAGGTCATGCGCGGGCTGCTCTCCAAGAGCCTCGAGACGGCGGCGCTCGGCGACGAGGGCTTCTACGACGTCGGCGAGGGTCCCGGCTCCGACGAGGCCAACAACATCGCCTGGCTGACGATCGCGAACCTCGCCGACAGCGTCACCGAGGACGTCACGCGCATTCGCAACCACCCGCTCGTACCGGCGGGCATCCCGATCTACGGCTACATCTACGAGGTCGAGACGGGTCGCCTCGTCGAGGTCCCCGCGGCGACCGAGGCCGGTCGCGCCGCCGAGACGGCGAACGCCTAGCCGGCGGGCTCGCGGCGGCGCCGGGCCCCTCCGAGAGGGTTCGGCGCCGCGCGAGCGCGGGCTCAGCGCGCCATCGGCAGGCTGAAGCCCTTGGCCTCCGGCGTGCTCTGCAGGACCGGCAGCTCGATCGGTGACAGCGCGACGATCCCGCGCGCCGTCTGGCGGATCGCCTGCGAGGCCGGGTCGTCGGGATCGGTGAAGACGAGCGGCGTGCCCGCGTCGGCCTGCTCGCGCAGGGGCATCGTCAGCGGGATCTTGCCGAGCAGCGGCACGTCGATCTCGTCGGCGAGCGCCTGACCGCCGCCCTCGCCGAAGATCGCGAAGCGCTCACCCGACGGGGTCGTGAAGCCGGCCATGTTCTCGACGATGCCCGCGACCTCCAGGCTCACCTTCCCAGCCATCTGGGCGGCGCGCCGGGCGACCTTCTGCGCCGCCGGCTGCGGCGTCGTCACGATGACGAACTTCGCCTGCGGCAGGAGCTGTGCGAGGGTCATCGAGACGTCGCCGGTGCCGGGGGGCAGGTCGACGAGCAGGTAGTCGAGCTCGCCCCACGCGACGTCCTCGAGGAACTGGGTCAGGGCCTTGTGCAGCATCGGGCCGCGCCACACGACGGCGGCGTCCTCCTCGACGAAGAAGCCGATCGACATGACCTTCACGCCGTGGGCCTCCATCGGCAGGATCTTGCGCTCGGGGGACACGGGCGGGCGCTCGCCGCCGAGGCCGAACATGCGCGGGATCGAGTAGCCCCAGACGTCGGCGTCGAGGATGCCGACGCGCTTGCCCTCGAGGGTCAGCGCCGCGGCGAGGTTGCTCGTCAGCGTGGACTTGCCGACGCCGCCCTTGCCCGAGCCGATGCAGAGGACGTTCGCGACCTGCGCGAGCGCGCCGGCGGGCAGCGAGCCGCGGCCGAGCGTCTTCTGCAACGCGCCCTTCTCGGCGTCGGAGAGGACGTCGAACGCCACGTCGACGTTCGTCACGCCGTGCACCGTGAGCGCCTCGCGCGTCACCGCCTCGACGAAGTGGTTGCGGATCGGGCAGCCCGCGGTCGTCAGCGAGACCATGACGGCAATGCGCCCGCCGTCGGCGATCTCGATCGAGCGGACCATGCCGAGCTCGACGATCGACTTGTGCAGCTCGGGGTCGATGACCCGCTCGAGCGCGGTGAGGATCTCGTCCTTGGTCGACATGCCCTTGAGTCTAGAACCGCCCGCCATCGCGCCGGTGGCGATGGCGTCGCTTGGCCCCACGACGGCCGACGCCGCGCCGGGAGACCGGGCGCGGCGTCGGGTGCTGCTGTGCGGGCTCGAGACTCAGACGAGCGCCGTGATGCGCTCCTGCACCGTCGTCGTCGCCTTCGTCGCCGCGGTCTTCCCGCTCTGCACCGCGTTCTCGACGCGCGCGGTCACGAGCTCGCGGCTCGTGACGTCCTTGGCGAACGAGCGGATGTCCTTCTCGATGCGCGCGCGGGTCTTCCTGGCGTCGCGCTCGATCGACTTCAGTGCGCTCGAGCCGCGGCGCTCGAAGTGGCGCAGTTGCGTCTCGGTCTTCTTGCGCGTGGAGTACGTCGAGCGCAGCTTGTCGACGGCATCTCCGACGCGCTCACGCGCGATGAGGGCCGCGCCGACCTGCACGAGCACGGCCTTCTCGGCCATCTCGCCGGCGCGTGCGACCGCGCTCTTGGCCTCCTCCGCGTCCTTGACGGCGGCGGTGCGGGTGCGCGTCGCGGTCGCCTTGGCCTTCGTGGCGGCGGTGCTTCGAGCATCGGCGCCACGATTGGCGGCCCGCGTCTGCGCGGCCTTCTTGGCAGCCGTCGAGCGCTTCGTCGCGTTCGTCTTGCGTGTCGCCGCGGCCTTCTCGGCCGTCGCGACGGGATCGGTCTTGGGGGCGGTGGTCTCGGCCATGTCGAGTTCCTCCTACGGACTAAGGTTGTTAGTTCTAACTGCTCTGTAGACCATAATACCCGAACACATGTTTGTAAACCCCCGAACGGTCAGCCCTTGCTGAGGCGAACCGTGACGGCCCGCACCACGTTGCGGCGGTAGACGTCGACGCGGTGGTTTGCGTCCTTCGGCCCGAGGTCGTAGGCGAAGGACGGGAACGCGACGATCGTGGCGCGGGCGGCGAGCGCGGGGCTGAAGCTCGTCCGCGACGAGGGGCGGCCGTCGGCGTTCGAGCTGATCAGGCGCGTGCGGCGTGCCGCGACGTCGCGCAGGTAGACCTGCCCGCGCCCGCGCGGCGCGCCCCGCACGATGTCGGTCGCGTGCGAGTCGAACGCGACGAAGCGGCCGTCGGCGCTGATCGAGGGGTAGCGGCTGTAGCCGTCGGCCGGCCGCCCGCAGCGGTTGGCGCTGACGAGGGTCGTGCGGCGCTTGGCCACGTCGCGGACGAAGACGTCGCGCAGGCCGCTGCGGTCGTTGCGCGTCAGCGGCGCATCGGACTGGAACGCGGCGATCGAGCCGTCGCCGCTCAGCACGGCCGACAGGCTCTGGCCGCTGCGCGACGGGCCGTCGGGTCCGGCGCTCAGCAGGACGACGGCCCCGGTCTCGCGATCGAGCCGGTAGACGTCCCAGTCGTGGTTCGCATCGCGCTTGGAGTGCGCGCGCCGCGACTCGAACGCGACGTAGCGACCGTCGGCGCTGAGCGAGGGACGGTAGGCGGCGAGCGCGGCCCGCCGCCGCGTCCCGGTGGCGAGGTCGGCAACGATCACGGCGCCCGCCGCCTCGAACGCCACGAACGCGCCGTCGGCGCTCAGCGCGGGGCTGCGGCCGGGCGCGATGCGTCGCGTCGTCCGGCTGCGCCGGTCGCGGACGAAGACGTCGCGCACGCCGTCGCGATCGCCGGCGACGAGGTCGGACGCCGAGGACTCGAATGCCACGAGGCGCCCGTCCGCGCTGATCGATGCCGCACGGCTGGTCGCGTTGCCGACCCCACCGTCGCGCGCGACGCTGACGAGCTCGGCACGCCCGCGGGCGATGTCGCGGACGAAGACGTCGCGGACGCCGTTGCGGTCGCCGGGGACGATCCCCGCCGCGGGCAGGTCGAACGCGACGTGGCGACCGTCCGACGAGATCGCCGGTCGTGCGTGGAAGCGGTGGTCGACGGGCCCGTTGCCGCCGTGGGCGAACTTCCTCTGGGGTCGCGACGCGCAGCCGGCGGCGGCGCGCGCGGCGATCGGCTCGACGACGGTCGAACGGGTCAGCCGCGGGGTCCTCGCGGCCGCGGCGGCCGCGACGGCGAGCGCGCGGCCCAGCGGCGCCGCGGCACGCGCCGCGCCCTTCCCGCGCGGTGCGACGCGGATCGCCAGGCGCATCTGGACGCCGGTCGCTTCGTAGACGACCGTGTAGCGCTGGCCGCAGCGATACGGACCGGCCGCCGCGTAGCGCCAGCGTCCGGCATGGCCATGCGTGAAGCGTGCGCCGGAGACGAGCCGGCCGGCGCGGTCGTGCAGCTCGGCGCCGACGTCGCCGGCCCCGAGCAGCCCGACCTCGATCATCCGCCGTCCCGAGACGAGCGCGCCGCAGGGCACGACCGCGGGCGGCGCCAGGACGGTGCGGCCCGCGGGCCCGGCGACCGGCGCATGCCCGGCGGCGCGCCGGTCGAGGCCGTGGCAGAGCGCCGCGCGCGGAATCCAGCCGCGCCGCTTGACGTGGCCGTTCGCCATCCCGCCGAGCCACGGGTTGCGCGCCCGTCGCGTGACGATCACCGTGTCGCCGACGTACAGCAGCCCGATCGCCCGGTTCAGCGGGCGGTCGCGCACGTAGATGACGGGCGCGCAGACGCGCCGCAGCTGCGGCTTGGCGAGCGGCGTGCCGGGTCGCCCGGCTGGCGGATGCGCCGCCAGCTCGCGAGCTACGAGGGCCGCGCGGCGGCCCCGCGCGGACGGCCGGCAGAAGGCCTCCACGAGCACCCAGCCGCGCAGGAACGGGCGCTTCGTCGTGACGCCGAGCGCCCACGCGCCGTCGAAGTGGTAGCGGCGCAGGTCGCGGCCGGCGGCGACGCGTCCGACGCTCGGTCCCTGCGGCCACTTGCGCACGCGCACGGGCTCGCACAGCTTGCGCACCGTCCCGTGCGTGGCGTGCTCGCGGCGCGAGCCGGGCGCGCCGTCCGCGGCGGCGGGAAGCGCCATGGCGAGCAGCGCAAGGGCGGCGAGGGCGAGTGAGGAGATCGGTCGCACACGGAACCCAACGCGCCGCGTCGCTCGAAGGTTGCGCGCGCGGCGGTCAGGACGCCAGCGCGTGCACGCCGGTGCGAAGCAGCCACGCATCGGGGTCGAGCAGCTCGTCCACGCTCGGCAGCAGCTCCGGTCCGTCGAAGACGCGGTGCAGCGCGGCCGCGCCGCCGGCCGCGGCGACGGCGTCGCAGAAGCGCTTGCCGTCCTCGTACTGGCGCATCTTCGCGTCGAGGCCGATGAGCCGCTCCAGCAGCGCGAGCAGCGGCGGGCGCTCGCGGCGGCGGCGGTCCAGCGCCGAGCGCAGCTCCGCGAGCGACGGCAGCGCCTGCGCACCGACGACGTCCATGACGTGCTCGGCGTGACCCTCGATGACGCCCATGACGCTCTGCACGCGGCCGAGCAGCTCGCGCTGCGCACCGCCGCCGATCGCGCCCATGAGGCCATCCTGCCTGACGGCGTCGACGCGCTCGCGCAGCTCGTCGAGCGAGGGCACGCGCAGCAGAGCGCGGGCGTCGAGCTTCAGGTCCAGCGCGCCCAGCAGCTCGTCGATGAGGCCGGCGAGATACGGCCGCAGCCACGCGACCGCCGTGAACTGGACGGCGTGCGTGACCTCGTGGAAGGCGATCCATGTCAGCAGCTGCTCGGGGTCGGCGTCCAGGCGCTGCGCCGCACGTGAGATGTTGGGCGCGACGAACAGCAGCCGCGCCGGCGCGTCGGGGTCGGCGAAGGCGAACTCGTACTGGCCGAGCACGCGCTGGGAGAGGTAGCCGGTCAGCGCCCCCGCCTCGGCGGACAACAGGCCGCCGGCGGCCTTCGTCATCGTCCCCGCGAACGCGCTCGCGCCGGCGAGCCGCTCACCGACGGGATCGAGCAGCGCGCCCATCGAGTCGACGTTGGCCGCGATCCACGCGGGGCGCTCGACCGACTCGGGCACCGGCAGCGCGATCCGCGGCGTCAGGCCGGTGTACGTGACGACCCGTAGCTTGGCGTCGGTGCAGATCGCGACCAGGTCGCCGGGCAGCGGCGGCGGAGCGCCGTCGTCGCGCGATCCGCGGGCGACGGCGTTGGCGATGCGGCGGGTGAGTGCGCGATCGATCACGCATCCATCATGGCGAACGCGGCATGCGGGCCCCCCGGCCGGCGAGGCGCGGGCGGCGACGGAGCGCGTCCCGGGCCGCCGCGCGGCTGGAGCTCAGCTGACGATCGAGACGAGCCGCGCGAGGCCCTCGGCGCTGCGCGCGCCGACGACCGGCGAGTGCGGCTCGAGATCCAGCGGCGCGCCGAGCGGGTCCGCGAAGGCCGGGAACGCGACGTGCGCGCCGGCCTCGCGGGCGATGAGCTGGGCGGCGGCGATGTCGACCGAGCGCGTGCGCCACAGCGTCAGCATGCCGTCGCAGCGCGCGGGCGCGAGCTGGCACATCGAGATCGCGATCGAGCCGAGCGCGCGGACGCGGTGGGCGTTCTCGAGCAGGCCGGGCATGCACGGCGTCATCCACTCCGGCGACGCGGATTCGAAGACGACGAGCTCCAGGCGCCCGTCGCTCATGCGCCGCTCGGGCGGCGACGCGGGCAGCGGACGGCCGTTCAGGCACGTTCCCTCTCCCCGCCGCGCCGTCCACTCCTCGTCGACGCCGAAGTCGTAGACGTAGCCGAAGACGACGTCCGCCATCGTCGGGCCATCGGCGACCGCGATCGACAGCGAGAAGCTGCGCATGCCGCGCTTGGCGTTCAGCGAGCCGTCGAGCGGGTCGATGACGACGCGCACGTCGCCGCCTCCGTAGTCGACGACCCCGCGCTCCTCGCTGATCGCGGTGAAGCGCGCGCCGGCCGCGTGCAGCGCATCGAGCTGGGCGAAGACGCCGTCCTCGGCGAGCTGGTCGATGACGAGCGTACGATCGCCGCCCTCGCCGCGATCGCCGGTCTCGACGACGCGCTCGTGGCTCGTCGGATGCGCGATCAGGACGTCGCGCAGGCCCTGCGCCGCGGTGCGGCAGGCCGTCAGCCAGTCGGCCTGGAGCGCCGTCGAGATCTCTGTCATCGCGGGGCATACTAGTCCGGTGTCTGGGTCATCGGCCTCCGCCGCGCCGGCGGACCTCACCGCGGCCCAGTGGCGCGCGGTGACGCACGACGGCGGCCCGGTGCTCGTGCTGGGAGGCGCCGGAACGGGCAAGACGACGGTCCTCGTCGCGCGTTTCGCCTGGCTCGTGTCGGAGGGCGCGGCGCCCGAGTCGGTGCTCGTGCTGAGCCCGTCGAGCGCCGCTGCCGCCGGGCTGCGGCGGCGCATCGAGGATGCCGTCGACCGCCCGTACGAGGAGCTCGCGGTGCACAGCGTGCGCGAGCTCTGCGCGCGCCTGTTGCGCGACGAGACCGCCGAGGCGGGCGTCGATCCGTTCTTCGCGCCCGCGACGCGCGCCGACCGCCTCGCGGTCCTGCTCGACCGCATGGACGACCTGCACCTGCGCCGCCACGACATCGGGGGGCGCCCGGCCGTCCTGCTGGCCGGCGTCATCGATCGCATCGACCGGCTCAAGGACGAGCTCGTCTCGGCCGCCGACTACGCCGCCTGGGCGGAGGCGCTGCCGACCGAGGACGACGCGGCGCGCGACCGCGCCGCCCGCGAGGTCGAGTTCGCCCGCCTGTACCTCGACCACGACCGGCTGCTGGCGGAGGAGGGCGCGCTCGATGCGGGCGAGCTCGTGCTGCGCGCGATCGCGATGCTGCGCGAGCGCCCGCACGTCCGCGCGCGGGTCGCCGAGCGCTACCGCCACGTGCTCGTCGACGAGTTCGCCGACCTCGGCTTCGCGGCGGCGCTGCTCGTCGAGCTGCTCGCGGCGGAGCACGGGTCGATCACCGTCGCCGCCGACGACGACCAGGCGGCGCGCCGCCTGCGCGCGGCCGCCGCCAAGAACGTGCGGGACTTCGAGGCCGCGCATCCGGGCGCCGCCGTCGTGCGGCTGGAGAGCTCGCGGCGCTGCCCGCAGCGGGTGCTCGACGCCGCGGCGGCGGTCGTCGAGCCGATCCCGGGCCGGCGCGCGGCGCCGGTCGCCGGGGCGCCGGGCGGGACCGTGCGCTTCTGGCAGGCCGACGACGAGCGCGCGCAGGCGCAGGCGGTCGCGGCGGAGGTGCAGCGGCTCGTGCGCGCCGGCTGCGAGCCGGAGCGCATCGGGGTGCTCGTGCGCTCGCTGCGCGACGAGGGGCGCGACGTGGGCGTCGCCTTCGAGGAGCGCGCGATCGGCTTTCGGACCGTCGGCGAGGCGGACTTCTTCGCCCAGACCGAGGTCCGCGACGTGCTCGCCTGGATGCGCCTGCTCGCCGACCCCAACGACGCCGGCGCCGTCGTGCGCGCGCTCGGCCGGCCGCCGGTGTCGCTGCGCTCGGTCGACCTCGCGCGCTGCGTGCAGATCGCGCGGCGGCGCAAGCTCGACATGGTCTCGGCGCTCGTCGCGGCGACCGAGTCGCCCCAGCTTCCGCCCGAGGCCCGCGAGCGCATCCACGCGTTCCTGAAGCTCTACCGCGAATCGGCGTCGACGCTGGACTCCGACCGCCCCGACCTCTTCGTGCACCGGCTCGTCGAGCGCCTGGGGCTGCGCCGCCAGCAGGTCTTCAGCGCGCAGGCCGACGTCGTCGAGCGGCTCGTGCACCTCGCGCGGCTCGGCGAGCTGGCGACCTCCTACGCGCGCCGCGCGCCGCACGCCACGCCGCGCGACTTCGCGCGCTACGCCGCCGCGGTGGCGGAGACGGAGCTGCGCGACGAGGACGCCGCGCCACCGCGCGCGGGCGCCGTGCAGGTCATGGCGCTCGACGCGGCCGCGGGGCGCGAGCTGGACTGGGTCTTCGTGCTTGGGCTGACGTCGGCACGGATGCCGGGCGCGCGGCTGCGCGCCGCCGAGCCGATCCCGGACGCGCTGCTGCGCGAGACGCTGGGGCCCGACGACCGCGCCGCGCACGTCGCGTCGATGCGGCGGCTGCTGCACGTCGCGATGACCCGCGCCGCGCGCGGCCTCGTGCTCGCCTACCCGGCGCGGGCGGCGAGCGGCGCGCTGCAGCCGCCGTCGCCGTTCGCCGAGGAGGCCCGGATCGCGCTCGGGGCCGAGTGGGAGCTGCTCGAGGAGGAGCTGTTCGGGCCGGCCGAGGCGCTGCACGCGACGTTCCAGGCGCTGCGCGACGAGCTGCTGTCGGACGTCGCGCGGGTCGGCAAGGGCCTCGGCGACCTGCGTCTGGACACCGACCTCGACATCACGCACGCGGTGGCGCGCTACCTCGAGCTGGTGAAGGTGGCGGCCCTGCTGGAGCGCCCCGCGGGCCAGTCGGTCGCGGACGCGCTCGCGCCGGTGAACGCCCTGCTGGCCGCGTCGGTCACGCCGATCCAGCGCGAGGTGCTGACGACCTCGACGCTCGACGAGCTGCTGCTGGACGCCGAGCGCGACGACCGCGCGCGGGCGGCGGCGCGCGCCGCGCGCTCGGAGCCGTCGCTGATCGCCTTCCTGCCGCGGCGCGGCGACGGGCTCATGCTGTCGGCGTCGGACATCGAGACGTACCGCGCCTGCCCGCTGCGCTACAAGTTCGCGCGCGTCCTGCGGGTGCCGCAGGAGCCGACGATCAACCAGCGCTTCGGGATCCTCGTGCATCAGGTGCTCGAGCGCTATCACCAGCCCGGCGACGGCCCCGCGCTCGACCTGCTGTCGATGCTCGACGGCGCCTGGCCCAGGCACGGCTTCGGCGACTCCGACGAGGAGCGCCAGCTGCGCGCGAAGGCGACGCTCGCCATGCGCCGCTACGAGCAACGCATCTCCGACGAGCCGGTGCAGCCGGTCTGGTTCGAGCGCGCGTTCTCCTTTCGGATGGGGGCGCACACGCTGCGCGGGCGCGTCGACCGCGTCGACCGGCTGCCCGGCGGGGCGTACGAGCTCATCGACTACAAGACGGGACGCCCGCGCTCGGCGGCGGCGCTCAAGGAGGACGTGCAGCTGTCGCTGTATGCCGTCGGCGCGCGCGAGGCGTGGAAGCTCGACGCGTCCGAGCAGTCCTACCTCTACGTGCTCGACGACCAGAAGGTCCGCGTGCCGAGCGACGAGATCGACGCCGGCTGGATCGCCGACACCGTCGACGAGGTCGGCGCCGGCATCCTCGCCCAGGACTTCGAGCCGACGCCGTCGCACACCGCCTGCTCGATGTGCGACTTTCGCATCGCCTGCCCGGCGAGCGAGCGCTGAGCTCGCGCGCGAGCGGGTCACCACCGCGTGGCGACCCGCTGTCGTGTCGCGTCAGACGAGCGCGGCCGCTGCCGTCGTCGCCGACGCGGCCTTGAGCCCGATCGGGCCCTCGCCGACGTAGGTCATCGTCCCGTTCAGTGTCTTGCCGCCGTCCGAGGACGTGGCCTTCACCGCGACGACGTTCTGGCCGGTGCGATAGCCGATGATCCACAGCCCGCCCGGGTGCCACGTGGGGTCGTCGCCCCAGCGGTTCTGCACCGCGTAGTTGTTGAGGCCCTGGCGGGCCGCCGTGAAGCCGATCGGGCCCTCGCGGTCGTAGGTCATCTCGCCGCTCAGGGTCTCGCCGCCGTCCGTCGAGGCGATGTCGAGCGCCACGACGCCCTGGGCGTCGCGGCAGCCGATCGCCCAGGTGCCACCGACGTGCCACGGCGCGGCATGGCCACCCCACTGGTTCTCGACGGTGATCGCGGCGCCCTCGACCCGCGTGGCCGTGAAGTCGATCGGACCCTCGCCGGCGTAGGTCATCGTGCCGGCGAACGTCTTCCCGCCGCTGGAGGACTCGATGTTGATGGCGACGACGTTCTGGCCGCTGCGGTAGCCGAGGACGAAGGTGCCGCCCGGATGCCACGGCGCGTCGTCGCCGCCCCACTGATTCTCGACGGCGTAGTTGTTGGACCCCCGGAGGGTGCCGCGGAATCCGATCGGGCCCTCGCCGGCGTACGTCATCGTGCCGGTCAGCGTCCTGCCGCCGTCGGTCGTCGTGACGTCGATCGCGACGACGGCCTGGTCGGCACGCCCGCCGATGACCCACTTGCCGCCCTCGTGCCACGGACGATCTGCGCCGCCCCACCGGTTCTGCACTTGATATGTGACCGTGCTCATGGTGATACCCCTTGGTGGTGGTGAACTCGAAGGTTCAACCTATGCACGGATACCGTTAATGACCAGCGAGCGTGGACGATGTCACTGCGGGCGTGTGTACTTTTGTCGGTTGGCTTTCCCGACCGCCCGGGCGGCCGCCACGCAGCCCGGGGTCGGGGCCGTCCCGGCGCCGACGCGCCATCAGCGCACGCGGTAGCCGAGGGCCGTGCTCCAGTGCAACGGCGAGCGCCTCGGGAGCGGCGTCTCGTCGTCGGAGATGCGGGCGCCGTGCGCACTGCCCGGCGGGCAGATCGCGATGTAGCGCGCGTAGCCGCCGAGGCCGCCGCGCAGCTTCGGGAAGCCCATGCTCACGAGGCAGCCAGTCGATGCGACGGCGCCGAGATTCGCGACGCCCTCCGCCTGTGCGTAGCCGTGGTGCATGAGCCACGCCTCGCCCTCGAGCGTTGGCGTCGTGTCCGTGTCGAGCGGCTCGTGGCCGTGGAAGAGGATGTGACGCCGCAGGTGCAGGAACTTCAGTGCGTCGAGCGAGACGCCGGGGAAGTCCGGATCGGCCGCGAGCGCCGCGGCCTTCGCGGGGTCATCGCGCCAACGCTCCGACCAGTCCGAGCGGACCATCACGACCGAGCCCGCGGGGATCCGCCCGTGGCGGCGCTCGAAGGCATGGATGTCCGCCACGCGGAGGGCGTACCTCGGGTCGTGCGCGACCTGGCGAACGATCGAGATCACGACCAGCGGCCGCACGGCATACGTCGCCGGCAGCTCGTCGATCGCGGGGTACTCGGGCGCCCAGTGCGCGGGCGGGTCGAGCTGGGTTCCGAGCTGGTCGGTCGAGAGCTCGTAGGAGGTCGCCTCGAAGCCGTCCGCCGCGTACGTGTAGGGCTTGCCCGTCTCGGGGTTCAGCGAGGGCTTGAAGGCCGACGGACCGAAGCCCTTCCAGACCGGACTGTGCGGCGTCACCGTGTGCGTCAGGTCGATGTAGCGCGCCTGTCGCAGGACGCGCTCGTAGACGCTCAGCAGGCTCGGCGGACCCGATCGCGCCGCGCTCGCCGAGCCACGGCCGCCGCTCGTGGACGACCCCAGCGCGTACGCGCTCGCGATCGCGGTCAGGACGGCGGTCGCCGCGGCGGCCGTTCTGAGATTCCTCATCGAAGTCCTCCCTCACCCTTCGAAACCTGCCGAGCCTCCGATACTGAGCCCGTCGAGGGCGGCGTGTCAAGCTGCGCACATGAGCGACATCCTCACCTTCACCATCGACGACCTGCCCGGCCACGAGGTGGTCGCGTAGTGGGCGCCATCCGGCGCGCGATCCCGGTCGTCCACACCGACGACCCCGAGGGCACGCGCGCGTTCTACGTCGACCTGCTCGGCTTCCGCGTCGCGATGGACCAGGCCGGCCTGCTGATGCTCGTCTCGCGTTCGGTCCCGACGACGCAGGTCATCATCGCCTGGGCGAGCGACGACGCGAGCGACCCGGAGGTGCTGCGGGTGAACATGTCCGTCGAGGTCGCCGACGTGGATGGCGCGCATGCCGACGCCGAGCGACGGGGGCTCGACATCGTCTACCCGCTGACCGACGAGCCGTGGGGCATCCGGCGGTTCTTCGTGCGCGAGCCGAGCGGGACGGTCGTCAACATCGCAAGTCACGTCACCGACCTCACGTAGCCTTTCGGGGTCGTGACCCTGACCCCCTTCGAGCGCCGCCGGGCCGCCGCGGTGCTGATCGTCGCCGCGATCGTCCTGGTCGTCTGCTTCGCGACGGGCAACGCCATCGCCGGGGCCGTGCTGCTCGCCCTGACGCCGGCGGTCGTCTACCGCGTGACCGGCCGCTCGTGGCGCCCGGCGCTCTCCCGGGCCTCCGGGCAGGAGGCGACCGCGCCGCCGGACGTCGCGCCCGTCGGCCCCGCCGGCTCGCGGGGGCGCCGGACGCCCGGGTCGGGGGAGCGGATCGGCGCGATCGCCACGCTCGCCGTGGTCGTGCCGGTCGCACTCGGCCTGCTGAGCGCGCTCGTGGGCCGCGTCGTCGGGATGGGCGACGCGATCCTCGCGATCGGCATCGTCATGACGCTGAGCTGGACCGGCTTCGCCGGCATGCTGTCGGGGCTGGTCGTCGGGTCCGCCGGCCCGCGCCGGCTCATCGCGCTGGCCGCGGGCGCGGCGACGGCGCTGTCGGTCGGGCTGTGGGTCTCGGTCGTCGGGGGCTGAACGCGTCTAGCGCTCGGGGCCCTGCTGGCGCAGGAAGCGCTGGAACTCCGAGGCGATCGCGTCGCCGGACGGCAGCTCACCGGGGCCGAGCGGGGTGATGTCCTGGCCGGCGGCCTCCTCGAGGCGCTCGACGAACGCCTGCACCTCGGGGTCGGACTGCACGGCGCGCGAGACCTGACGCTCGTAGTCGCCGGTCGCGTTCTCGAGCTCGGTCGCGTCGACGGACACGGCGACGAGGCTCTCGATCTTGCGGACCAGGGCCAGCGCGGCTTTCGGGTTCGGCGCGGCGGCGACGTAGTGCGGGACGCTCGCCCACAGGCTCGCCGACGGCAGCCCGGCGTCGGCGCAGGCGGTGTGCAAGACGCCGACGATCCCGGTCGGGCCCTCGTACGTCGTCTCGGGCACGGACAGCTTCTCGACGAGCGCGGCATCCGACGCGAGGCCGGAGATCGCGACGGGGTGCGAGTGCGGGACGTCCGCGAGCAGTGCGCCCATCGTCACGACGAGCTGCGTGCCGAGCACCTCGGCGAGGTCGATGATGTGCTGGCAGAACGTGCGCCAGCGCATCGACGGCTCGGGACCCTGGACGAGGATCAGGTCGCGCGGGGCGCGGGGGACGCGGGCGGCGAAGATCTCGATCCCCGGCCACGTGATCTCGCGCTTGCGGTCCTCGGTGAAGCCGATCTGCGGCCGCGTGGCCTGGAAGTCGTAGAAGTCCTCGGGATCGATGCGGGCGAAGCGCTCGGCCTTGAGGGACTCGCCGATGAACGTCAGCGCCGCGGAAGCGGCGTCGCCGGCGTCGTTCCAGCCACTGAACGCGCAGACGATCGCGGGGGCTCGGAGTCCGTCGGGCCGACTCTCCCAGATCAATGGCTGCATCCGATTCAAGGTACATCATGGGCAGATGCGGTCAGCCACCTTTTCGAAGCGATGACGATCGCGACCCTGCGCGCGGGGCAGGAGCTCGAGGGCGTCTTCGCCTGCACGCGCAAGGATCGGCTCATGTCGCGCGGCGGCACGCCGTACCTCGCGGTCGAGCTGCGCGACCGCACGGGCGCCGTCCAGGGCCGTGCCTTCCGTGACGCGGACGTGCTCGCGGGCCGCTTCGAGCGCGGCGACCTCGTGCGCGTCGCGGGTCGCGTCGAGCGCTTCCGCGACGAGCTGCAGGTCGAGCTGCGCACGATCGGCCGCGCGGCCCAGGGTGAGGCCGAGCCGGCCGCGTTCCTGCCGGTCGCCTACCGCGACCTCGACGAGCTCGACGGCTTCCTCGAGCACCTCGCCCGCGAGGTCCACGACCGCGGCCTGCGCGCGCTGCTGACCGCGCTGCTCGATGACGCGACGCTGCGCGAGCAGTGGCGCCGCGCGCCGTGCACGCGCGGCGGGCACCACGCCTACCTCGGCGGCCTGCTCGAGCACACGGTCGCGGTGGGGACGCTCGCGATGGAGGCCTGCCAGCTGCACCCGCGGCTGGACTCCGACCTGCTCATCACCGCCGCGCTCGTCCACGACCTCGGCAAGACGCGCGAGTTCACGTACGGCGCGGAGATCGGCGTCACCGACGCGGGCCGCCTGCTCGGCCACGTCGAGCTCGGCCTGGCGCTGCTGCGCGACCGCGCGGCGACGATCTCCGAGCTGGACAACGGCCGCTTCGTCGCGCTCGCGCACTGCGTCCTGTGCCACCACGGCGCGGATGCGGCGGGTGGGCGGGCCGGCATCCGCTTCGGCTCGCCCGAGGCGCTCGCGCTGTACCGCCTCAACGCCCTCGACGCGTCCGTCAAGGAAGCGCTCGAGCACGGGCTCAAGTGACGGCGTCGCCCTCCGGCTTGCAGGTGGGCCTCTCGCAAACGTTGCACGCGAAACGACGGGCGCCGATCACCGCCAGCGGCGTCCTCGGACGCTCGGCGGCCCAGGGGGCCACCCTCGGTCCTGCGTCCTTGCCTGGCGGCGCCGGCATCCCGGCGTTTCACGCACAACGTTCACGGGAGACCCGCTAACGCGCGCCGGACGAGCTGTGCCGCGACGTAGAGGATCAGCAGCGCGAAGCCGACCTCCAGCGCGCGCTCCGGGACGGCGTTCGCGATCACGGCGCCGAGCGCGGCGCCCCCGACGGCGAGCGCGCCGAGCAGCCCGGCGGTGCGCAGGTCGACGTTGCCCTGGCCATGCTGGCGGTAGGCGCCGACGAGCGCGACGGGGATGATCGCCAGCAGCGACGTGGCCTCGGCGTCGACCTGGCTCAGGCCCAGGCCGAGCGTCAGCGCCGGCACGAACAGCGCCCCGCCGCCGACGCCGAGCAGGCCGGCGACGACGCCCGCGAGGAGGCCGATGAGCAGCGCCTCGATCACCGCAGCAGCAGGTCCCCGGCGACGACGACGAGCAGCGCCGCGAAGATCAGCGAGATCGCCCGCGTCGTGATGCGCCGCTGTAGCTGCGTGCCCGCGATGACGCCCGCGACCGCGGGCACGCCGACGAGCAGCCCGTCGCCGACGTGGACGTTGCCGTAGGCGCCGTGCACGGCGGTGGCGACCGCGGCGATGACGACGATCGCCGCGAGCGAGGTGCCGGTCGCCTCGCGCTCGCCGAAGCCGAGCCAGAGCACGAGCAGCGGCACGATGACGACACCGCCGCCGACGCCGAACAGGCCGCTGAACAACCCGGCCATCGTTCCTATCAGCGCCAGGCTGCTGGTCCGGCGCGACGGCATGGGCGGCATACTAGAAGTCATGTCAGCCTCCGCCACGCTCGCCGAGGCGCTCGAGCCGCTGCGGGCAGATCCGGCCCGCGCGGCCATCCTGCTCGACATCGACGGCACGCTCGCACCGATCGTCCGCCACGCGGACGACGCCCACATCCCCGAGCCGACGCGCGCGCAGCTGATCGCCGTCGCCAAGCGCTACGGACTCGTCGGCTGCATCAGCGGCCGCCAGGCCCAGGTCGCCCGACGGATCGTCTCGCTGGGCTCGATCGCCTACGTCGGCAACCACGGCTCGGAGCTGCTGCCGGCGGGCGGCGGCGCGGTCGAGATCGACCCTGAGGTGGCCGCGCACGAGCCGGCGGTGCGGCGGTTCGCGAGCGCCGCCTGGACACCCGAGCTGCAGCGCCTGCGCGTCCGCGCGGAGGACAAGCAGGCGATCGCCGCCTTCCACTGGCGCGGCGCACCGGACGAGGCCGCTGCCGAGGACGCCGTGCGCGCGATCGCCGACCGCGCAGAGGCCGAGGGGCTCTACGTCCACTGGGGGCGCAAGGTGCTCGAGGTGCGCCCGCCGGTCGAGATGAACAAGGGCCGTGGCGTGCGCCGGCTGCTCGGCGGCCTGGACTTCGCCGCCGGCCTGTACGTCGGCGACGACCGCACCGACATCGACGCCTTCGACGGCCTGCACGCGCTCGTCGTGGAGGGCGGCCTCGGCGTCGCCATCTGCGTCGGCGTGCGTTCCGACGAGACGCCGCCGGAGCTCGAGGAGGCCGCCGACGTGCTCGTCGAGGGCCCGATCGGCGTGCGCGAGCTGCTGACCGCCCTGCTGTAGCCCGGCCTCGTGCGCTTCGTCGACTTCCTCCGTGCGGCCGTCCTGCTGTGTGGCGGCGCGGCCACGGCGCTGGCGGCCGTGACCGTCCTCGCCTCGGGCTCGGATCCCGCGGGCGACGTGATCGTCCTCGTGGTCGCCGGCTGGTGGCTCGTGGCCGTCCTGATCGGCGGCTGGATGGGCCGCCGCGCCCAGGCGAATTCCCCGATCGCGCGGCTGCTGGCGAGCGCGAAGTCGACGACGTCGCTGCCCGAGCAGCGCCCGGGCGCGCTGCTGGTCAACCGCATGTGGCCGCTGCTGCTGTCGACGATCCTCGCGCTTGGCCTCGGCCTCGTCGCGCCGCAGATCCCAGGCATCGCGACGGGCTTCGCGATCATCGGCGCCCTGGCGTGGCGCCGCCAGGAGGCCGCCGTGTCGGCGATCGAGGAGCGCGACGGCATCGCGTTCTACGTCGAGCCGACCTCGCCCTTCAAGCCGATCAAGCTCGTGCGGGCGCCGGGCCTACGCCGCGACATGGTCTCGGTGAACGGCGCCGCACGCTAGACGAGCTCAGGTCAGCAGGCCGACGAGCCCGACGAGCAGCGGCGCGAGCACGAGCGCCGGCAGGAAGTTGCCGACCTTGACGTCCTTGAGCTCGAGCAGCTTGAGCGAGATCCCGATGATCAGCACGCCGCCGGTCGACGTCATGGCGTCGAGCGCCTCGCCCCGCAGCAGGCCGTCGAAGAGGCCCGCGCCGAGCGTCAGTGCCCCCTGCACGACGAGCACGGTGCCGGCGGCGAGCGCGACGCCGATGCCGAGCGTCGAGGCCAGCGCGATCGAGGCGAAGCCGTCGAGCAGCGACTTCGTCGCCAGCGGCTCGAGGTTGCCGCGCAGGCCGTCCTCGAACGAGCCGATGACCGTCAGCGGGCCGACGCAGAAGAGCAGGCTGGCGGTGAAGAACGCCTCGCTGATCGTGGAGTGCGAGCCGTCGCGCCGCAGGCGCGTCTGCAGTCGGTCGCCGAGCCGCGAGAGCCGGCCCTCGATGTCGAGCGCCTCGCCGACGAGGCCGCCGACGAGGACGGCGCCGAGCACGTAGAGCGGGCTCGTCGCGCGCCACGCGAGCGCAAGGTCGACGCCGATGACCGCCGTGACGAGGCCGAGACCGGCGAGCACGCGCTGCTGCAGGCCCGGCGGCAGGCGACCGCCGACCGCGACGCCGATCGCGGTCCCGGCGAGCACCGCGGCGACGTTGAGGAGCGTGCCGCCGATCGGCACGCTCGACAGGGTGCTGAGGACGGCCGTGAGGTCGGGATCGGCGCCGGGCACGCGATGCGGGAGGATGCCAGCCGATGCCCGGCGCCGACATCCTGCTCGTCTCGCTCGGCTCGACGGCCGGCCTGCGCGCGGCCGAGTCCGAGCTCGCCGGGTCCCTGCGTCGCGCCGGCGCGACGGTCGCCGTGGTCACCGCGCGGCCGCCGGCAGAGGTGCGCACGTACATGCGCACCGACCTGCGCTGGGCGCGCGCGGCGCGCGCCGCGGCCGTCGCCGGGATCGCCGAGCACGACCCGCGCGCCGTGCTGTACTCGACCGTGACCGCCGCGCTGCTGTGGCCGCGCCCCGGGGCGATCCGCTACGACGCGCCGGCGGCCGCCAACCGGCCCGGCCGCCACGGCCTGTGGCAGCGCCCGCTCGAGCGCCGCCGCCTGGCGGCCGCGACGCTGCTCGTGCCGCAGGACCCCGCCGCGCTCGACGAGACGCCGCGCCCGCACGCCGATGCGGTCGTCGTGCCGATCCCGGTGCAGGCCTCCGGGCCGGCGGCCGCGGAGCGCGACATCACCGCGATCACGTACGCCGCGAACCCCCACAAGAAGGGCCTCGACCTCGTGCTCAAGGCGTGGGCCCGAGCGCATCGCGCCGGCGAGGAGCTCGTCGTCGCCGGCTCGGAGGCCCCCATCGACGCGCCCGGCGTGCGCGTCGCCGGCATGCTCGCGCCGGACGAGTACCGCGCCCTGCTGCGGCGGGCGCGCGTGTTCGTCTGCGCGCCGCGGCGCGAGGACTACGGTGTCGCCCAGCTCGAGGCGCTCGCCGACGGCTGCGTGCTCGTCACGACCGCGGCACCCGGGCCCTACGCCGCGCTGGCGATCGCGCGCGAGCTCGACGAGCGGATCGTCGTCGAGCACCCCGGGGCCCTCGGCGCCGCGCTGCGCCTCGCGCTCGACACGCCGGCCGCCGACTACGCGACGCGTGCCGCCGTGGCGCTCGCGCCGTTTCGCCGTGCGGCCGTCGACGCGGTCGTGCGCGAGCAGTTGCTGGCGCGCCTGCTGGAGCCCTAGCGCCGGCTCGGCAGGCTGCTCGCCGTCCTCGGCATCGCCGCGGGGAGGTCGTGCGCAGCCCCGCGCCCCGCCCGCGCCCGCGCCGCCGGGACTCAAGCTCAGCAGCCCGGCCGTAGATCTTTCACCTGTGTGACGTTGCGCTCACCGCGTATCACCGTCACGGGCGCCGGCCTCTCATCAGACATCTGTCACTCAAGAGAAGGCCGTGATCAGCATGTCCGCATTTCCCAGTTCCCATCATCTCGTCCCCGTCACCGCGCATCCGCCTCCGAGGACGGCGCGCCCGCTGGTCGCGGTGGCGCGCGCTCGCGAGGTCGGCGCGCTCTGCGAGCGCTGGCTGATCGCGCACAGCGTCGCCGGCCTGCGGCTGAGCATGGGGGTGATGTTCGTCGCGTTCGGCGTCCTGAAGTTCTTCCCCGGCGTGAGTCCCGCGCAGAACCTCGTGGAGACCACGACCGCGACCCTGACGCTGGGTCTCCTGCACGGCGGCGTGGCGCTCGCGCTGGTCGCGACGCTCGAGTGCGTCATCGGCGTGGCGCTCCTGAGCGGGCGTGCGATGCGCGCCACGGTCGCGCTGCTCGTCGTTCAGCTCGTCGGGATCCTGTCGCCCCTCGTGCTGATGCCGGGCCGCCTGTTCGCCGGACCGCACGGCGCGCCGACGCTCGAGGGCCAGTACGTCATCAAGGACATCGTCCTCGTCGCGGCCACGCTCGTGCTCGCCGCCACGCTCGGCGGCGCCCGCTTGCGACGCGACGATCACACCGCCTGACCGATTGCGCACGAACGCGCCGTCGCCGGCCCGGGTGAAGCGCCCCGGGTTCGGCGGGCGCGGCGCGTGTCGCCGCAACCGTCTTGCTTACACAACCAAACCACCAGGAGAGACAAGGTCATGTCAAACGCCAATATCGAGCGAGTCCACGCGTCCAGGAAGATCCGTGTCACGCAGGCGAATGTCCAAGCCGGGCTGCCGTTGCCGGGACACCCGACCAACCATGACGAGGACACGGTCGCCGGCCGCGCCGCGAGCTATTCCAAGGGCCTCCCTCACAACGACCTGGGCGAGGTCGACGCCGACGCCTACGACGCGCTGCTGCTCGCCGCCAGCAGCGGTGATCCCGATGACTTCGAGGCGATTCCGATGGGCGAGCCCGATCTGTCCAAGCGGCGCAAGCTCGTCAACCCGCAGGCGGGGCTGTGCTTCGACAGCGCCGGCGCGGACTCCCATCACCTGTATCTCAAGCCGCCGCCGAAGTTCGACAGCGCCGAGACGGCGGGCGAGATGGTCGAGAACTACTGGATGGCGCTGACCCGCGACATCGCGTTCACGACCTACGAGAACGCGACCACGCCGCCGCTGATCGCCAAGGCGATCGCCGACCTCAACAAGCTCAGCGACTTCCGCGGCCCCAAGATCGGGGGACTCGTCACACCGCGCACGCTGTTTCGCGGGTTCGCGCCGGGAGACCTCGTCGGCCCCTACGTCTCGCAGTTTCTGCTCAAGGCGGCGAAGTTCGGTTCGGACATCATCGAGCAGAGGATCCAGACGACGACACCGCACAAGGACTTCCTGACCAACTACGACGACTGGCTGGCCGCCCAGCGCGGCACGAAGACCCCCGAGAACACGTATGACCCCGTCCCCCGCTACGTGCGCAACGGGCGCGACTCCGGGCAGTACGTCCACATCGACGTCCTCTTCCAGGCGTACTTCGACGCGTGCCTGATCCTCGCCGCTCCGGTCGTCGCGGGCGATCCCCTGCGCAGCGGATTCGGCGCCCCGCTGAACCCCGGCAACCCGTACGGCAAGTCCCAGAACCAGGACGGCTTCGCGACGTTCGGCCCGCCGCACATCAAGAGCATCCTCGGCGAGGTCTCGACGCGCGCGCTGAAGGCGATCTGGTATCAGAAGTGGCTCGTGCATCGTCGTCTGCGCCCGGAGGTGTACGCGGCGCGTGTGCACAACCACAAGATCAAGGCCGCGAGCTACCCGCTGCACGCGGACGTCCTGAACTCCGCCGCGCTTTCGGAGGTCTTCGCCGCCAACGGCGGCTCGTACCTGCTGCCGATGGCGTTCACGGAGGGCTCACCGCTGCACCCGTCCTACGGCTCAGGGCACGCCACCGTGGCCGGCGCGTGCGTGACGATCCTGAAGTGGTTCTTCGACGGGTCCTTCACGCTGAAGGACCCGATGGTGCCCAACGTCAGCTCGACCCCCGCCCAGGACGGCACGAAGCTCGTGCCCTACACCGGCGCCGACAAGGACAAGCTCACCGTCGAGGGCGAGCTCAACAAGCTCGCGTCGAACATCGGCATCAGCCGCAACATCTCCGGCGTGCACTGGCGCTCGGACTACGCCGAATCCCTGCGGCTCGGCGAGGAGGTCGCGCTGCGGACCCTGATGGACTTCCGGGCGACCGTCAGCGAGGCGTTCGACGGCTGCACGTTCAACAAGTTCGACGGGACCCCGGTCACGATCTGACCGGCGACTCGCGGCACGGCCTCGGCGGCCCCTCGCCAACCGGCACAGGGGTCGCCGACGCAGCGGTCGCAACATGTGGGGAGCGCCGCTGGAGCAATCACGCGGCGCGCGCCCGCTTGCGCAGCGCGGCGAACTCGGCCCATGGCCGCGTGTTCGCCACGTCGGCCGCCGTCAGCCACGCGCGCCGCGCCGTCGCGACGCCCCAGCGCACGTGCGCGAGGCGCTCGGCACCGTGCGCGTCGGAGTCGATCAGCACGAGCACGCCGGCCTGCATCGCGGCCCGCGCGTGGACGTCGTCGAGGTCGCGACGGTCGGGCGCGGAGTTGATCTCGAGCATCGTGCCGGTTCGGGCCGCGGCCTCGATGACGGCGTCGAGGTCGAGCGCGTAGGGCTGGCGCGACGTGATCTTGCGGCCGGTCGGGTGGCCGATTGCGTCGATCCACGGGTGCTCGATCGCGGCGACCATGCGCTTCGTCATCTCGGGCCCCGGCATGCCGAACGACGTGTGCACGGACGCGATCACCCAGCCGAGCTGGGCGAGCAGGTCGTCGTCGTAGTCCGGTGCGCCGCCCGGCAGGATGTTCGTCTCCGTGCCGGCGAGCACCTCGATGCCGTCCAGGCGCGCGTTGACGTCCGCGACGCGCTCGATCTGGCGCCGCAGGTCGTCGGGCGTGACGTGATCGCCGAAGCCGTGCGTCGCCGAGTGGTCGGTGATCGCGATGTACTCGTAGCCGCGGGCGAGCGCCGCGCGCGCCATCTCCTCGATCGTGTTGCGTCCGTCCGAGGCGACCGTGTGCATGTGCAGGTCGCCGCGCAGGTCGCCGAGCTCGATCAGCGCCGGCGGCTCGAAGCCGGGCGCGAGCTCACCGCGGTCCTCGCGCAGCTCCGGGGCGGGGAACGCGAGCCCCAGGCGCTCGTAGACCTCCTCCTCGGTCGCGCAGCGCAGCGTCTCGCCGCTTGCGTCGTCGAGGATCCCGTACTCGGAGACATGCAGCCCGCGGCGCACCGCGGCCTCGCGCAGCGCGATGTTGTGCGCCGCCGAGCCGGTGAAGTGCTGCAGCAGGTTGCCGAAGTTCTCCGGCGACACGACGCGCAGGTCGACCGGCAGGCCGGTGTGCGTGCGTCCGCGAGCGGCGTTCTCGTTCGGGGCGGACGCGGACTCGATCAGGTCCAGCTCGCCGAGCGCGCGCGCGAGCGCGCCCGGGTCCGAGGCCGTCGCGATGATGTCGAGGTCCTTGACGGAGTCCGCCTGTCGGCGCGCCGAGCCGGCGAGCTCCACGCGCTCGGCCGCCGGGTGCGCGCGCAGCGCGGCGACGATCTGCTCGCCCATCTCGAGCGCGCGGTTCAGCAGCACGCGCTGCGCCGGGCGCTCGCCGATGCCGGCGTCGATCGAGCTCAGCACCGAGGCCTCGAACTTCGGGCCGAAGCCCTTGGCGTCGCGCAGCCTCTGGCCCTCGGCCGCCGCGCGCAGCGTCGCGAGCGAGTCGATCCCGAGCTCGTCGAACAGCTTGCGCGCGCGCTTGGGCCCGAGGCCGGGCAGGCGCGTCATCTGCAGCAGGCCGGGCGGGTACTTCGCGCGCAGCTTCTCCGCCGCGGGGATCGTCCCGGTATCGAGCAGCGCGACGAGCTTCTCCGCGAGCGTCTTGCCGATCCCGGGCAGCGACGTGACCGTGCCCTGCCGGGTCAGCGCCGCGACGGAGACGGTCGCCTCGCGCGCGCTCTTCGCCGCGCCGCGGTAGGCGAGGACGCGGTGCACGACCGCGCCGTCGAGCTCGTAGAGGTCCGCGAGCTCGTCGAACGCGGCGGCGATGTCGAGGTTCGAGGGGTCGGTGCTCACGTCGATCCGTAGGGTACGCGCGGCCGATGTCCGGACACGCCTGGCTCATCCTTCCCACCTTCGACGAGGCCGAGAACCTCGAGGCGATCGTGCGCGCCGCGATCGAGGTGCTCGAGCGCGCCGCACCGGGCGCGCACCGCATCCTCGTCGTCGACGACGACTCGCCCGACGGCACGGGCGCGATCGCGGACCGCCTCGCCGCCGAGCTGCCGGCCGTGGAGGTCCTGCACCGCACGGTGCGCGAGGGGCTCGGGCCCGCCTACCTCGCGGGCTTCGCGCGCGCGCTCGACGGTGGCGCGGCCTTCGTCCTGGAGATGGACGCCGACTTCTCGCACGACCCGGCGGACCTCGCGCGGCTGCTCGCCGCCGCGCAGGAGGCCGATCTCGTGTTGGGCTCGCGCTACGTCGCCGGCGGCGCGGTGACCGACTGGGGGCTGCTGCGGCGGATCGTCAGCCGCGGCGGCTCGTGGTACGCGCGCATGGTCCTGTCGCTGGACGTACGCGACCTGACCGGCGGCTACAAGTGCTTTCGCCGCGAGGTGCTGGAGAGCATCGACCTGCCATCGATCCGCTCGCGCGGCTACGCGTTCCAGGTCGAGCTCACGCATCGCGCGCTCGGCGCCGGATTTCGGGTCGTCGAGCTGCCGATCGTGTTCCGCGACCGCCAGCACGGGACGTCGAAGATGACCTGGCGGATCGCCTGCGAGGCGGCGGTGCTCGTCCCCCAGCTGCGCTTCGGGCGCCGTCGTGCCGCGCTCGGCCGCGGCGTTCGCACATCCGGCCAGCGGGAGCGCGGCTGACTCGCGGCGCGCTGCGGCGCGCCGATGTGGGTCGGGTGGCCGCATCGGATCTCGTGCTCGTCCGGGGAATGGCCCACACGCGCGAGACGCTCGGCGCGTGGAACGAGCGCCCGCTGCCCGTCGTCGGGGCGTGGCTGGCCGGTTCGCTGGCGATCGCGACGCTGCTGCTGGCCGCCGTGTGGGTGATCGCGGCGAGCACACGGCCCGATCCGACGCCGTTCGTGCTGTCGGGGCTGCACACGTCGCCCACCCTGCACGACGTCGGCATGGTGCTGTTTCGCAACGGCCTCGTGCTGGCGCTGCACGCCATGGCCTGCGTCGCCGGCTTCATCGCCGGCAGCTCGCTGCCGCTCGAGGCCGAGCGCTACAGCGGCGCCTGGCGCTGGGTCCACGACAAGGCCGGGCCGCTCGCGATCACGTTCGTGTCGTGCGCGACGGCGTTCTCCCTGCTGACGCAGTCATACGTCCTCGGCATGGCGACGAGCACGCTCGCCAACGACCTGGGCCTGTCGTCGGGGCTGTTGCTGTTCGGTCTGCTGCCGCACGCGCTGCCCGAGCTCGTCGCGCTGTTCCTGCCGCTGGCGGCGTGGATCATCGCCAGCCGCCGCGGCGACTGGCACCAGTTGCTGGCGGCGACCGCCGTCACGGTCCTGCTCGCGATCCCGGTGCTCGTGGCGGCGGCGTTCGTCGAGGTCTACGTCACACCGGGGCTGCTCGTCTCGCTCGCCGGGTAGCCGGGCGGCTCACCCCGAGAACGCCCGCTTCACTTTGTATAGTGGTGTCCTCCAACTTCGAAGGAGCGCGACATGGGTCAGCTGACAGAGGTCACCGACAACAACTTCCAGGCCGAGGTCATCGAGTCCGACCAGGCCACCCTCGTCGACTTCTGGGCACCCTGGTGTGGTCCGTGCCGCGCCGTCGCGCCGATCCTCGAGGAGATCGCCGCCGAGCACGCCGACATCAAGATCGTGAAGCTCAACGTCGACGACAACCAGCGGACGGCGGCGCAGTACCAGGTGCTGTCGATCCCGACGATGATCCTCTTCAAGGACGGCACCGCCGCGAAGACGATCATCGGCTCCTACCCCAAGCGCAAGCTCCTGGAGCAGCTCGAGCTCACGCCCGCGGCGTAGGCGAGCACCGCAGGGACCCCGGCCCGCTGACAGCGGACCGGGGAGGTCGAGGACCTCAGACGACCGGGGCCGGCGTCGCGACGCCGAGTCCCTCGGCGACGGCCGCGCCGACGTCCGGATCCACGTTGCGCCAGTACTCGACGACGCGAAGGTGCATCTCGGGCGTCACGTCCGGGTCGGAGGCGTGGCCGACGACGTTCGACGCCAGGTTGTCGCGATCGGCCTGCGACATGACGTCGCGCACGAGCGCGCCGGGCTGACCGAAGTCGTCGTCGTCGGCGCGCAGCGCGTAGGCGGTTCGCACCATGTCGCCGTCGCTGTGCCACGTCGCGTCGTCGCCATAGCGCGCCTCGTCCGCCGCGGGTCCGCCGGCCGTGTTCGGCGCGTAGACCGGGTCGCCCGGGTTCTCGAAGCGCATCGCGCCGTCCTTGTTGTAGCTGTGGACGGGGCACTGCGGGCGGTTGACCGGCAGCTGCAGGTAGTTCGTCCCGATCCGGTAGCGGTGCGCGTCGGGGTAGCTGAACAGCCGCCCGAGCAGCATCTTGTCCGGTGACGGGCCGATCCCGGGGACCATGTTCGCGGGCTCGAAGGCGGCCTGCTCGATCTCGGTGAAGTAGTTGGACGGGTTGCGGTCGAGGACCATCCGGCCGACCTCGATCTCCGGGTAGTCGTCGTGCGGCCAGACCTTCGTGAGGTCGAACGGGTTGAAGCGGTAGCCCGGCGCGTCGTCGAACGGCATGATCTGCACCTTCAGCGTCCAGGACGGCGCGTCGCCGTTCGCGATCGCGTCCCACAGGTCGGCACGGTGGAAGTCGCGATCCTCGCCGGCCATCTCGGCCGCCTCGGCGTCGGTGAAGTTCTCGACGCCCTGGTCGGTCTTGAAGTGGTACTTGATCCAGAAGCGCTCGCCGCCCGCGTTGACCCACATGAACGTGTGGCTGCCGTAGCCGTTCATGTGGCGGTGGGTCTTGGGCGTCCCGCGGTCGCTCATGAGGATCGTGACCTGGTGGGCGGACTCGGGCTTCAGCGTCCAGAAGTCCCACTGCATGTTGTTGTCGCGGCGATCGGTGTCGGCGCGGCGCTTCTGGGAGTGGATGAAGTCCTGGAAGTTCGACGGATCGCGGACGAAGAAGACCGGCGTGTTGTTGCCGACGAGGTCGTAGTTGCCCTCCTGCGTGTAGAACTTCAGCGCGAAGCCGCGCGGGTCGCGCAGGGTGTCGGGCGAGCCGAGCTCGCCGGCGACCGTCGAGAAGCGGGCGAGCATCGGCGTCCGCTTGCCGACGCCGTTGAAGAGGTCGGCCTTCGTGAACTGCGAGACATCCTGCGTGACCTCGAAGAAGCCGTGCGCGCCGGCGCCCTTGGCGTGCACGACGCGCTCCGGTACGCGCTCGCGGTTGAACTGGGCCATCTTCTGGAGCAGGTAGTGGTCCTGCAGCAGGATCGGGCCGTCGGAGCCGACGGTCAGCGAATGCGAGTCGCTGGGGGCGCCGATGCCCGCGTCGGTCGTGGTCGGAGGCGGTGTCTTCTCGCTCATGCGACTCCCTCTGGTTGGCTCGGGATGGCCGGCACGCGGGATGGGCGCCCGGCACGTGCTGACGGGGTACCCGGATGTGCGCCTGGGAAGCAGGCGGTCGGCCGCACCCGGTTGACACCTAGTAATACGAGGCGTAGCCTTGCGATGCATGAGCGCGGAAGCCTTGAAGGGACACCTCGACGGGCTGCTGCTCGCCGTGCTCGCGGGCGGCGCGGCCCACGGCTACGGCGTGATCGCGGAGCTGCGCGAGCGTAGCGGCGGGCAGTTCGACCTGCCGGAGGGGACCGTCTACCCGGCCCTGCACCGGCTCGAGAAGGCGGGTCTGCTGTCGAGCTCGTGGTCGACGGCCGCGCCGCGCCGGCGGCGGATCTACGCGATCACCCCCGCCGGCGTGGGCTCGCTCGGCGAGCGCCGCGCGGCCTGGCGAGGGTTCACCTCAGCGGTCGACGCGGTGCTGGGCGCCGCCGCATGACGGAGCACGCGCCCATCGACGACTACCTGGCGCGGCTCGGCCGGGAGCTCGACCTGCCGCGCCGCCCGCGCGCCGACGTGCTGGCCGAGGCGCAGGATCACCTGCTGTGCGCGGTCGCCGAGCTGCGGCGCGGCGGGCGATCTGCGACCGCGGCGGCGCACGAGGCCGTCGCCCGCTTCGGATCGCCGCAGCTCGTGGCGCGCGGCTACGCCCGGGCGAGCTCGGGGCGTGCGACCGCCCGTCTGGGGACGGGGGTGTGCGGCTCGGTCGGCGCGTTCGCGGCGCTGTTCGCCGTGACGACGCAGATCCCCGCCGTGCACGCCGGGACCCCCGCGACGGCCGTCACGAGCGGGGCGGCCGGCGTGGTGGGCTCGATCGCCGTCCAGCTCGCGCTCGCGTGCGGCGTGCTCGCCGTGATCCGCTGCCGACGCGTTCGCGGCGAGCCCGAGTGCCGGTCGGGCGCGCTGCGGCTCGCCAACCGCAGCGCGGCGACGGCTCTCGGCGCGGTGGGCATCAGCCTCCTGATCGACGTTGCCGCGTTCGTCCGCATGCCGGCGGGGCAGGGGCAGCACGCCGCGCTCGTGTTCGGCCTCGTGCTGGCGGCGCTCGCGGCGACCGCCGTCGCGCTCGCGCAGGTGCTCGTCGCGCGGCGCCGCCTGCGCGCGCTCGAGCGTCACGGCTCCGAGCCGGCGAGCGAGGACGCCTTCGACGACGTTCGCTTCGCGGCGCTTGCGATCCTCGACGCGTGCGCGGCCGCGCCGATCGCCGGACGGCTCGCCTCCGCCGTGCGACCGCTCGTCGCACGGACGCTCGGCGCCGGCTCGCCGCTCGCGCGGGCGGCCCACAGCCATCCATGGCGCTTCGGCGCGGCCGTCGCGCTGCTGGCGGGCCTGCTCGCCGGCGGCGCCCATCTCGCCGCCGAGGGCCCCCCGGCGGCGGGCGTCGCGGTCGCGGCGCTCGTCGTGGCGATCATCGCGACGATCGAGGGCGCGGCGGTCTTCGGCTGCTACCTGCTGTTCGGGCGCTTCCTCGCGATCCGCAGCCCGGGAGCCGGCCGCGCCTGCTGAGGCGCTTCTCAGCCGAGCCCGGGGATCCGCGTCTCGTGCCCGCTACGCGTGTCGTCGGCGAACGGGCGGTGCGGTGCGGCGGATGCTACGGCGTCGTCTGCGCCGCTGTGCTCGCCCGGCGTCCGGAGGCGTCAGCTGCGCGCGACCGAGATCCGCAGCTCGCGGCCCTCGATGGTGGCGAGCTCGCCCTGCCCGTTGGTGGCGAAGTGCACCCCGACGGCGAGCACCTCGCCGGCGAGGTAGCGCTCGTGCGCGCGCGCCGCGGCGAGCAGCTCCTCGTCGCCGCCGAGCGTCAGCACGATGCGATCGGTGATGTCCAGGCCGGCGTCTCGACGCGCGCTCTGGACGGCGTGGACGATCTCGCGCGCGAGGCCCTCGCGGAGCAGGCCGTCGTCGAGCTTCAGCTCCAGCGCGACGGCGTGCGAGCCCTCGCGCTCGAGCTGATAGCCGTCGAGCGGCGCCATGACGAGCTGGACGTCGTCCTCGGACAGCGGGTGCTCGCGACCGTCGATCGTCAGGCCGACGTGGCGGCCGTCGCGCAGCGCCTCGGCGACATGGCTCGCGTCGAGCGCGGCGACCGCGGCCGCGACCTGCGGCATCGCCTTGCCGAAGCGCGGCCCGAGCGTGCGGTAGTTGGGCTTCAGCGTGTAGGAGCCGAGCTCACTCGTCTCCGACACGAAGCGCAGCGCCTTGACGTTGAGCTCGTCGCGCACGACGTCGGCGAGCCGCTCGATCGCCTCGCGCTCGGGCCCGGCGGCAACGACGACGGCCTCGTGCAACGGCTGGCGGACCTTGAGCTTCGCGGCGCCGCGCGCGGCAAGCCCGAGCCGCACGGTCTCGCGCGCGATCGCCATCGCGGTCTCGAGCACGGGATCGCGCGGCTCGGGCACGGGCCAGTCCGTCACGTGGACGCTGGGCTCGGCGCCGTCGAGGTTGTCGTAGATCTCGTCGGCGACGAACGGGATGAACGGCGCGAGCAGCTGCGACACGGTCACGAGGCAGTGGCGCAGCGTGTCGTGCGCGGCGCCGTCGCCGTCCCAGAATCGCCGTCGCGAGCGGCGCACGTACCAGTTGGAGAGGTCGTCGACAAAGGTCGCGATCGCCCGCCCCGCCGTCGTCGCGTCGTAGGCGTCGAGGCGCTCGGTCACCGTGTCGACCGTCGCGCTCAGGCGCGAGCGCACCCAGCGGTCGAGGTCGGTCAGGGGCGCGTCCGCGCGCGCGGAGTCGGGCTCGTAGAGCGTCGAGAACGCGTACGTGTTCCATAGCTGGCGCAGGAACAGGCGCACGCCCTCGCCGATCGACTCGAGCGAGAAGAGGTAGCCGTCCCACGGCTGCTTGGAGGTGAAGAAGTACCACCGCAGCGCGTCGGCGCCGAAGCGGTCGATGACGTCCCACGGCGCGACGACGTTGCCCTTGGACTTCGACATCTTCTGGCCGTCGCCGTCGAGGATCAGGCCCAGGCAGACGACGTGGTCGTAGGGCTTCTCGCCGCCGCGCAGCAGCGCCGACACGGCGAGCAGCGAGTAGAACCAGCCGCGCGTCTGATCGAGCGCTTCGCAGATGAAGTCGGCCGGGTACAGCTCGTCGAGCGTGAGCTCGCCGGCGAACGGCTCGTGGCGCTGGGCGAACGGCATCGCGCCGGAGTCGAACCACACGTCGATGACCTCGGGCACGCGCGTCGCGACGCCGCCGCACTCCGCGCACGCGAACGTCACGTCGTCGACGTACGGTCGGTGCGGGTCGGTCAGCAGCACGCCGGAGCGCTCGGCCAGCTCCTCGAAGGAGCCGATCACCGTCACGTGCCCCTGCTCGCAGCACCAGACCGGCAGCGGCGTGCCCCAGTAGCGCTCGCGCGACAGCGCCCAGTCGACGTTGTTCTCCAGCCAGCGGCCGAAGCGCCCCTCCTTGATGTGCTCGGGATGCCAGTTGACCTGCTCGTTGGACCCCAGCAGCTCGTCGCGCAGCTTCGTCGTCGCGATGTACCACGACGGCTTGGCGTAGTACAGCAGCGGCGTCGAGCAGCGCCAGCAGTGCGGGTAGGAGTGCTCGTAGGACTCGGCGCGCAGCAACCGCCCGCGTGAGCGCAGGTCCTCGATGAGGTCGGCGTCGGCGTCCTTGACGAAGCGCCCCTCGTAGCGGCCGATGCGCTCGTCGTACGTGCCGTCCAGGCGCACCGGGTTGACGACGTTGAGGCCGTAGTGCGCGCCGAGGCGGAAGTCGTCCTCGCCGAACGCGATCGCCGTGTGCACGAGGCCCGTGCCGTCCTCGGCGGTGACGAAGTCGGCCAGGAGCACCGTGTGGCCGCGCTCGCCGTACTCGCTGCCGGCGATGTACTGGAAGGGCGGCTCGTAGCGCACGCCGTCGATCGCGGCGCCGGGGAAGCGCTCGAGGATCTGCACACCCGCCGGGTCACCGAGCACCTGCTCGACGAGCGCCTCGGCGAGTACGACCGGCGCGTCGAGCCTGCCGGTCTTCGCACGTACGTAGATGAGCTCGGGATCGACGGCGACCGCCGCGTTCGAGACCAGGGTCCACGGCGTCGTCGTCCACACGAGCAGCTCGTCGCCCGCCTGCAGCGGCCCGCCGTCGCGCGCGACCGGGAAGCGCACGTAGACCGACGGGTCCATCACGTCCTGGTAGCCGAGCGCGACCTCGTGGCTCGACAGCGCCGTGCCGCAGCGCGGGCAGTACGGAACCACCTTGTGGCCCTCGTAGAGCAGATCCTGGTCGGCGATCTGCTTGAGCGCCCACCAGACCGACTCGACGTAGGTCGCGTCGAGCGTGCGATACGCGCCGTCGAGGTCGAGCCACAGGCCGATGCGGTCGGTCAGCCTGTTCCACTCCTCGAGGAACGTGAACACCGACTCGCGGCACTTGGCGTTGAACTCCGCGATGCCGTACTCCTCGATCTGCTCCTTGGAGGAGATGCCGAGCTGCTTCTCGACGGCGATCTCGACGGGCAGGCCGTGGCAGTCCCAGCCGCCGCGGCGCTCGACGTAGTAGCCGCGCATGGTGCGATAGCGCGGGAAGATGTCCTTGAACGCGCGGCTCAGGACGTGATGGACGCCCGGCGGGCCGTTGGCGGTCGGGGGGCCCTCCCAGAAGACCCACGGCGGCGCGCCCTCGCGGCGGCGCAGCGACTCCTTGAAGACGTCGCGCTCACGCCAGCGCTCGAGCACCGCGAGCTCGAGGTCGGGGAACGACTGCTGGGGATCGACTGGACGCATCGGCATGGACGAGGAAGTGTAGGAAGCGCCCCCCTGGGCAGGCTCTCCCCATGAGACACATCCATCACGTCGTCGCCGCCGCCGCCGTCGCCGCCGGGTGCCTGGCGATTCCGGCGAGCTCGCCGGCGGCCAAGCCCTGGGGGAGCGTGGAGACGGTCAGCCACGTGCCGGGCAGGCCGGTCGCGGCGATCGGTCCCACCGGCCGCGCGGTCCTCGCGTGGTCGGCGAACAACGCCGCCTACGGCGCGCGCCGAACGCCGACGCGCGGCTTCGGCGAGCCCTTCGGTCTCTACAAGCAGGACCATGCGGTCGGCTTCGCCACCGTCGCCTTCGACGCCGACGGCAGCGCGCTGTTCGCGTTTCGCCGCTACGTCGAGGGCAACCACCGCGTCCTCGGCGCGACGCTGCGTCCGAGCGGCTCACGCACGCGTGCCATCAGCCTGAGCGGCCCCGGCAGCTCGGCATATGACCCGACGTTCGCGACGCCGCCGTCCGGCACGCTCGCCGACCATCCGACGCTGCTGTGGTGGCGCCGCGACGCGTTCCCGCCGATGCGCGTGCAGCTCGCGGACTCGATCGGCGGGCGGCTGCTCGTGTCCTCCAACGCGACGCTGCCGGATTCCAGCCAGTCCCGCTACGCCCAGGCCGCCGATGGCACGGTCCTCGCGGCGACGGCATCCAGCGGCCGGGTGACCGTGGCCGCGCGCGCGCCCGGCGCCGCGTTCACTACGCCGGCGGTCCTCTCGGACGGCGCGGGCACGGTTCGCGACGCCGACGTCTCGATCGGCGGCAACGGCACGATCGCGGTCTCGTGGCGGCGCTTCGTCGCCGGCACATACCGGCTGTTCGTCTCGGTCCTGCATCCAGGGGGCGTGTTCTCGGCGCCGCTGGCGCTCTCGTCGTCGGCCGAGCGAGCGGTCGCTCCGCGCGTCGTCGTGACGAGCAACAGCATCGTCCGCGTGGCCTACCTCGCGACGGCTCCGGGCGACGATCGCGGATCGCGGGCCGGCCGCCTGCGGCTCGCGACGGTGACCAGCGTTCGACGGACCGTGACGGCGGGGTCTCAGACCGCTCGCGAGTTCGCGATCGCGGCCGACGGGCGAGGCGGCGTCACGCTGCTGTGGCAGCGCCGCGAGCATGGTCGCTCCGGTGGCGCGGTGCTTACCCGTGCGGTGACGCCCGCCGGCAGCCTCGGCCACCGGCAGGTGCTGACCCGGCCCGGCGAGGACGCCCGTGGCATCAGCCTCGCAGTCGCGGCGCACGGAGACGCGCTCGCCGCGTGGCAGACGGACGACTTCCGGCGCCTGCGCGCCGTGCGCCGCCCGCGCAGCGGCTGAACGCGTGCCGCGGACCCGACGTCAGGCCGTCAGGCCGCGAGCTTGCGGCAGATCTGGGCGAGGCTGCGCTTCTCCGCCTCGTCGAGCACCGCGAACGCCTGCGCGACGCGGACGCTGTGCTCGGGGAACAGCCGGTCCACGATCTCGCTGCCCTCGGTCGTGATCGCGACGGTCGCCGCGCGGCGGTCGCTGATCATCCGCCGGCGATCGACGAGCCCGCGCTGCTCGAGCGTCGTGACGACCTCGGTCGCGTTGGCCTTCGACGTCCGCAGGCGCGCGCGCAGGACGCGCAGCTCGAGATCGCCCCCGGCGGTCGTCAGGATCACCAGCAGCGAGAAGCCGGTGGCGGACAGCCCCTCGCGCTCGAGGTCCGCGCTGAGCCGGCGCCGAACGGACGCCTCGGCGCGCAGCAGCGACTCGAGGGCACGATGGGCCAGCGGGTCGCCGGGCACGAGCGTCATCTGGCGCGCACCGTACCTCCCGGCTCGGACGGTGCGGCCGCCGACGAACCGGCGCCCGCGCTACAGGACGCGCGCCAGCGCGGGCGCGCCGTTGACCTGCGACTCGCGGGCGTTGAGGCGCGCGAGCATGAGGTCGCGCGCGCCGATCGCGCTCGTCCCCAGCCGCGGCACCCCGACGGCGTCGCAGTCGGCGAGCGCGCCGCGGAAGTCGAAGACGTCGACGGCGTGCGCGCTCCTGCGCGACTGGTAGGCGATGCGCGACAGGGCCTCGAGCCAGGCGCAGCGACCGGTCAGGACGACGAGCCGCGGGTGCAGCGTACGCAGGACGTGCGACATCCGGGGCGCGTCGAGCTGCGCGGTCAGCATCAGCGTGCGCACGCCGGTGCGCCGCAGGCACAGCTCGAGCGCCTGCGCGTGCAGGCCGTCGATGTCACACGGCAGGCTGGCGTCGAAGATCAGCACGCTCCCTGAGCGTGTCGGCGGGGGAGCGACGCGCTTGGCGGAGGCCAGCCAGCCCTGCGCCCAGCGCCAGGCGAAGCCAAGCTCCGCGGACGGCAGCTCGCCCTGGCGCGCGCCGAGGCTGTCGATGGCCGGCAGCAGCACCTCCTCCACGGTGCGCTCGACGGACCGCACCGCGAGGCTCTCCTCGAGGATGCGGTCGGCCTCGAGCTCCTCGAAGCGCCGCAGGGCCGAGCGCAGACGAGCCGGCGACGAGGGGCCGCTGCCGCGCTCGCGCGCGATCGAGATCGCGGACGAGACGTTGTGGGTCTCCTCGAAGGCCTGGCGCAGGGCCTCGATCTCGGCCAGATCGAACTGACGATGCCCGCCGGCGGTCCGGTGCGGCGTGGGATAGCCGAAGCGGCGTTCCCATGACCGCAACGTGTTCGGGCTTACGCCCAACATGGCCGCTGCGGCATGGGTGCGGAGGACACTCATCGTGTGGGTCCGCCCGCTGCGAACGCCTCCCGACCGGAGCAGACCGCGTGGCACGAGCGTCGCCGCGAAGGTTACGGCCTTTCAGTCCATGAGGACGAGCAGCGCCGCATGCGGCGGTCCGCAGGGTCCGATCCGCGCCCGGAAGCGAACGCCGAACTCCTCGCGCGGGCGCACCACCGCTGTCCGTGGCGCGCCCGATCCCGACGCCGCGTCGACCAGCAGCACGAGCAGGTTCTCCGCGCTCGGCGCGTTCGCATCGGCCGGGACGAGGAAGTCGGCGATGTGGCGGTTGACGGCCACCGTCTCGTCGGTCTCGAGCAGGGCCTCGGCGCGGGCGGAGACGGCGCAGACCGACAGCGTGGAGTCGATGACGAGAAACGGCTCGTCGCTGCGCGGCGCGACGTCGGACGGCGCCTGCAGCACGAGCCCGAGGCCGCAGTGGGCGCAGACGCGCGACCCGGTCGCGACGACCTCGGGCCCAGGCGGCGTCCCGCAATGACCGCAGAAGGAGACGAACGCCAGCCCGCGCTCGTCGAACTCGGCCGGCCGGACTGCATGCAGCCGCCTCATGCCTGGGCCTGACGCGCGATCAGCGGCGACGTGTGCAGCGTTCTGGCGCCCGCGGCATCGAAGCTCGCTCCGCTGCCGTCGTCGAGCAGCGCGAGCAGCTGGCGCTGCGCCCCGAACGGGGCGTCGGGCAGCATTCGCGCGCCGGCGGCGCTGCGGATCTTCGCCCCATGGCGCGCGCGCCGGAAGAGTGCCAGCGGCAGCTGACCGGACGCCGCGCGGACGCGGTAGGCCCACTGCGCGACGTCGTCGTCGGGGGCGTGGCTGCCCGCGATGACGAGCGCGTCCGGCGACAGCGCGGCGACGACGTCCCCGAGCCCCGAGACGCTGCCGACCGGCAGCGCCATGACCCGGGCCCCGGCCCGGCCGCAGAACAGCTCGAACGCCCGCACGGCGAGCGCATCGGGGTCGATCTCCGAGCGGGTCGCGTCACCGACCAGGATCGCCAGCGGGCGCGACGGCGGCGGGGCGAGACGCTGCGCGCGGCGCAGCCAGCTGTCGGCCCAGCGGGCGGCGAAGGCCCACGGCGCGCTGTCGGTGCCGAAGCGCAGGCCGAGCTCGTCGAGAGACGGCAGCAGCACCTCCTCGACCGAGCGCTCCACGGAGCGCAGCGCGAGCGCGCACTCCATCGCGATGTCGGCCCGCTCGAGCTCGAAGCCCGTGAGCGCGCCGACGAGCGTATGGGTGTCCGTGCTGAGCGCCTCGCGAGCGCGGCTGACGGCCGACGAGATCGAGAGGCCCTGCTGCAGCGCGTCGCGCAGGGCCGCGACCTCGCCGTGCGTGTAGAGCCGATGACGGCCGGCCGAGCGCTGCGGCTTGGGGTAGCCGAAGCGCCGTTCCCAGGCCCGCAGCGTGTTCGGACTGACATTGAGCAGCAACGCCGCTTCGCTGGTCTTGAGTGTGCGCACACCAACATGATCGGGCGAAAGCGGGTCGGTTTGCAAACCGGTTGGCGAAAGCCGGCAACTTGGGCTCCCAAACCTGGGCAGTTCGGGTGCGGTGTCTCACGCGACGGGCAAGGACCTCTGGTGGTGTATCGACAGCCTTCGAAGCGGCGCGTTGGGCACGCCTCCAGTCGGTCCGTCGACACGCCGGGCCGCACGCCGTTGAGCCTTTACTCGCGCGCCTTTAGTCGTTTAGGGTGAATTTGGCCGTTTCACCCATCCAGCACACCGCCGGCCACACGTCAATAGCCCGAGTGTACAAAGGGGCGAGTATTCAGCTTTCGCGCTGCTAGCCCGGGCATTTACGACGTTACCACATGAATGGGTGCGATTTATGTCCATAAAGATTCCGTTGACGTACGGAGTGAGCTACGGTGGCGATCCGTTCACTACTCCGGAGGTCGAGATGACAAGCTTCAAGCTTCGCGTGTACCCGTTTGCAATCGCCGCAATTGCCGTGATCGCCGCGACTGGAGGTGGCTGGCGCACGACGTGATCCGCGGCGAGAGGCGGCGCATGGGGCGCCGCCGATCGCCCAGCAGGTACCTGGTGTGATCGACCGTCGCGGGGAACGTCGTAGAGTCTCCCCGTGACGGTCGCACCCGCTCCGACGCACCGCCGCGCCGCTGTCGCGGTCGCCCTGGCCCTACTCGCCGGCTCGGTGCCCGTTCTCATCCTCGCTCCGAGCGGGAATCTGTTGTCGCCGCTGGTCTACGTGCTGGCGGCCTGCGCCGTCATCAGCATCCTCGGCGCGTCGAAGTGGGAGGGCTCGCTGCAGATCTCCGCGGCCTTCGTCTGCTGCATGCTCGCGGTGGCCTTCGCCGGTCCCGCCGCCGCCTTCGCCGTCGCGGCGGTCGCGGAGCTCGGCGCCTGGGCGATCCAGCGCTCCCGGATTCTCGTCCTACCGGTCAACATCGCCGCCTCGGCGGTGCCGAGCCTCGTCGCCGGCCTCGCGTTTCACAGCCTGGCGGGCGGCACGATGGATGGCGGCGCCGGGGACATCGCGGCCCTCGCCGTAGCGGCGGTCCTGTACCTCGCCCTGAACTTCGTGATCCTGCGCTCCCTCGTCGTGCTCGTCGACGGTGGCCGCCTGCGCGAGGCTCTGCGTCACCCGCGCGAGCTGCTGCCGTCGCTGGCGCTGACGGTCGGGCTGACGCTGGCGATCGCGGGCATCAGCGCCCGCTTCGAGCTCGCCGCGAGCCTGTTCGTCGTGCTCATCATCATCGCGTTCAACTACATGTCGCGGCTCGTGGTGATCGCTCGCCAGCGCGCCGGCCAGTACGCCGCCCTGTCATGGGGCGTGCTGTCGGCGCTCGTCCGCTCACTGGATCGCCGTGACAGCCGCACCGCGCGTCACAGCGCGGCCGTCGCGGCGTTCGCGCGCGACATCGCGATCGAGTGCAAGATGAGCCAGCGCGACGCGGAGCTCGCGCACACCGCCGGCCTGCTGCACGACATCGGGCGCTTCGCGCTTCCCGACCGCGTCATGGAGCGCCAGGGGACGCTGACCGAGGACGACTGGCAGGCGATCCGCCAGCACCCCGAGCTCGGGGCGGACATGCTGCGCGACCTCGGTGTCTACGGCCCCGTCGCGCAGATCGTGCGCGCGCACCACGAGCGCATCGACGGGCGCGGGTACCCCGACCGGCTCAAGGGCGACGAGATCCCCGAGGTCGCGCGCATCGTCGCCGTCGCCGAGGTCTACGACACGCTGACCGCCGAGGACACCTACCGCGACCCGATGACCTCCTTCCAGGCGATCACCGAGCTGCGGCGCGTGGCCGGCCGGCAGCTCGACGGGCGCTACGTCGAGGCGCTGGCGTCGCTGATGACCGGGCGCGGACTGGAATACCGCCACGCCGACCGCGCCGACTTCGACACCGAGCTGGCGATCCACAGCCGGATCGCGGACTCGGTCTCGACGGACTCCGTCGCGGGCTCGGGACTGGGCGCGATGGCCGCGAAGCCGCCGAAGCCGTGATCGTGCCGGCAACGGCGGCGGCGCTGTGCGCCGTGGCGCTGCTCGCGGGCTGCGGCGCGTCCAAGCCCCCGCCGCTGCCCGCCGCCTGCCTGCAGCCGGTCGACGAGATCGCTCGCGCGCTCGCCCGCGCGCCGGCGAGCGTCCGCCTCAGCGACGGGTCGCCGCTGTCGCGCTGCGTGAGCCGGGCGCGCGCGGACGCCGACCTGCCGGCGGTCGGCGTCTCGCTGACCCAGATCGCCGACGGGCTCAGCGCCCGCGCCGGCGGGGACGCCGCGGCGGCGCTCCAGCTCGGCTATCTCGTCGGGGCCGTCCGCCGCGGTGCCGCCGATACGCCGGGCATCGCCGCACAGCTCGCGCGGCGCCTCGATCGGGCCGCGCCACACGACTTCGCGACGCCGGCCGCGCGCCGTGCGCTGACGCGAGGGATCCGGCTTGGCGAGGCCGGCGGATGAAGCTTCGGCTGTACCACCATCCCGACGGGGCGCGGATCGCCTACCGCGAGGCCGGCGTCGGGCCGAGCCTGTGCCTCGTGCACAGCGCGGCGCTGTCGCATCGCGAGTTCGCGCCGATCGTCGAGCACCTCACCGACCGCTTCCGGCTCGTGCTGCCCGACCTGCCGCTGCACGGCGACTCCGAGGACCGCCCGCGCCATCCGTACACGATCGCCTGGCTGGCCGAGATCATGGCCGACTTCTGCCGCGAGACGTGCGGCCCGCATCCGCTCGTCGGCGGCCACGGGGCGGGCGCCGAGATCCTGCTGCGTGCGTCGGTCACCGGGCAGCTGTCGCCGTCGCGGCTCGTGCTCATGCCCAACCGCCTGCACCGCCCGCCCGAGCGATCGCGCGTGCCGGTGCCGGTCCGCGTCCTCGCCCCCGCCGCGTCGCTGCCGGGGCTCGACCGCGCCGCCTCGCGCGCGGTCCGCCTCGCGTACCGGCCCGAGCATGGGATGAAGCTCACCGCGCGCGGCAACCCCGCGGCACGCGACCTCGTGCGTCACGCGACGGCCGACGTCGCCGGCAACGCGAACCTCGCGCGGTCGTGGTCGCGGTGGGTGCGGCGCTGGCCCGCCGGCGCCCAGACCGACCTCCTCGAGGCATACCCGCACCTGCAGTCCGCCGTCCTGCTGCTGTGGGCCGACCGCGATCGCTATCACCCGCTCGCGGGCGCCGAGGAGGCGCGCGACCTGCTGCCCGACGCGCTGCTGCGCGTGCTTCCGGGAACCGGCTTCCTGATCGCCTACGACGATCCGGTCGGCGTCGCCCGCGAGTTGACGGCCTTCTGCGCCTGAGCCGGGCGGGTCAGGGCGAGCCGATGCGGCTCGGCGGCCAGTACGTCACGACGGCCTTGCCGATGATCCACGAGCGCGGGACCGGCCCCCAGTAGCGGCTGTCGTCGGACTCGTCGCGGTTGTCACCCATCAGGAAGTACGCGTCGCGGGGCACGACGATCGCGCGCAGGTTGCAGTCGCGATCCGAGCAGCCGTCGGCGAACGGCTCCTTCGCGAGCCGGCCGTTGCGCACGACGTGGCCGTCGCGGATCTCGATGCGGTCGCCGGGTAGGCCGACGACGCGCTTGACGAAGTTGTCGTCCGCCGGGCCCGCGGTCGGCCGCGAGCAGGACTGCCCGATCGACGGGCCGTGCTCGTAGGACGGGCCCTCGCCGGCGATGCCGCACTGGCCGCCCAGCTTGACGGCGGACCCGCTCGGCGGATGGAAGACCGTGACGTCGCCGAGCTTGGGGTCCGATCCCAGCGTGTGGGAGAAGCGGTCGACGAGGATCCGCTGACCGATCTGCAGGGTCGGCAGCATCGAGCCCGACGGGATGACGTAGGGCTTGACCGCGAAGGCCTGGATCGCGAGCGCGAAGAACAGCGCGCCCGCGACGATCAGCACGAGCTCGAGCTTGGAGCCCGGGCGCCCGGACCTGCGCCTGCGCGGCGCCTCGCGCGCGTTCGTGTCCACTCCGACGAGGCTACCGATCGTCCCGAGCCGGCCCACCGGGCGCCGGCCAGATACCGTTGTGTCGACCGGTGAGCCACGACGTGCGAGGACGGATGGTGATGAGCGAGTCCGATCGACAGCTGTGGGGCGGCGAGACGTCGAAGGCGGTCGCGAACTTCCCGGTGTCCGGGGAGCGCGTCCCGGTCACCGTCGTGCGCTGGCTGGCGGCGATCAAGGGCGCCGCCGCGAGCGTCAACGCCGACCTCGGCAAGCTCGATCCCGAGCTCGCGGAGCGGATCGCCACGGCCGCGGACGCGATCGTCGCGGGCGACCACGACGACCAGTTCCCGATCGACGTCTTCCAGACGGGCTCGGGCACGTCGACGAACATGAACGCCAACGAGGTCATCGCGAACCTCGCCGGCGAGGGCGCCCACCCCAACGACCACGTGAACATGGGGCAGTCCTCGAACGACGTCTTCCCGAGCGCCGTCCACCTCGCCGCGCTCGACGAGGCGTCCAACCGCCTGCTGCCCGCGCTGGCGACGCTCGAGGCCGCGCTCGCCGCCAAGGCAACCGAGTTCGAGGACGTCGTGAAGGCCGGGCGCACGCACCTGATGGACGCGGTGCCGGTCACGCTCGGTCAGGAGTTCGCCGGCTACGCGGCGCAGATCCGCCTCGGCGCCCGCCGCGTGCGCAACGCGCTGGCGCAGGTCGCGCAGATCCCGCTCGGCGGCACCGCCGTCGGCAACGGCCTCAACACGCACCCCGAGTTCGCCGAGCGCATCCGCGCGCTGCTGACCGCGCGCAGCGGCCTCGAGATCGCGGCGCCCGAGGACCCGTTCGAGGCGCAGGCCAACCGCGACGCGCTCGTCGAGCTGTCGGGCGCGCTCAAGGTCGTCGCCGTCTCGCTGACGAAGATCGCGATGGACCTCGCGCTGATGGGGTCCGGCCCGCGCGCCGGCATCGGCGAGATCTTCCTGCCCGAGCTGCAGAAGGGCTCGTCGATCATGCCGGGAAAGGTCAACCCGGTGATCCCGGAGGTCGTCCTGCAGGTGGCCGCGCAGGTCATCGGCAACGACACCGCGATCACGATCGGCGGGATGCAGGGCAACTTCGAGCTCAACGTGCGGATCCCGCTCATCGCGCGCAACCTGCTCGGCTCGATCCACCTCCTGACGACGACGTGCGGGCTGTTCGCCTCGCGCTGCGTCGAGGGCATCGAGGCCAACCGCGAGGGCTGCGAGCGCTCGGCGCAGTCGACGCTTGCATCCGCCACGGCGCTGAATCCGTACATCGGGTACGACATGGGCGCCGCGATCGTGAAGGACGCCGCGGCATCCGGTCGGATGCTGCGCGATGTCGCCATCGAGCACGGTGTGGATCCAGATACCTACGACGAGGCGATGGACCTGCGCAAGATGGCGCGCGGTTCGTCAGCCTGAGGAGCCGTGAGGATGACTGTCGCACCGCGTTCGAAGCTCGTTGCATTCGTGCTGGCGCTGGCCGCCATGACGCTCGTCGCCTGTGGCGGCGGATCGAAGGACAGCGGCTCGTCCGGGGGCGGTGACGATGCCGCCAAGAAGGCGCAGGCCACCGCGATCATCAAGAAGATCGTCGGACCCAACGCGAAGGCCTCGTCGGCCCGCATCGACGGTACGGTCGACGTCGACATCAAGGGCGTCCCGCGCTACAAGGGCACCTCCGAGCTGACCGCGTCCGGCGTCTACAACCTGCCCGACGGGGCCGACGCGCCGGACATCGACATCGACGTCGGCCTCGTGCTCAACAACCACGCCATCGGCGGCGCGCTCGTGGTCAAGGACTCGACGGGCTACATCCGTCTGGGCTCGACGGGCTACAAGCTCCCCTCGGCGATCTCGAAGAAGATCGTCGCGCCGGCGGCCGACCGTGAGAACGGCCTCACGAAGGCAGCGTCGATGTTCTACATCAACCCGCAGATCTGGCAGAAGAACGCGATCGTCGCCGGCGACGAGAGCATCGCGGGCGTCCCGACGACGCACATCACGGCGCAGCTGCAGCCCAAGCTCGTCTTCGCGGACATCGCGCGCCTGTTTCGCCTGCTGACGGCGCTGCGCGTCACCGAGGCGGTCGGCCTGCCGCTCGCGGTCACGCCGAAGGCGCGGCGCGTGCTCGCGCGCTCGACGACGGTCGCGAAGGGCGAGGTCTGGGTCGGCAAGTCCGACAACGTCCTGCGCAAGGCGCACCTCGTCGGCAAGCTCGTCGTGGCCAAGGGGGACCGCAGGGTCCTCGGCGGGATGACGAGCGCGACGGTCGACGCCGTCATCACGATCGACGAGATCGGCCAGGCCAAGGCGGTCGAGGCTCCCACGCAGCTGGGCTCCTACGACGACCTCCAGCTCACGCTGGACGCCCTCGGCGAGTCGATCCGCAACGAGCTCAAGGGCAAGAAGTAGCCGTGAGCGTCACCGGTCCCGCGGCGCTCGATGCGCCGTCGCTCGTCGTGCGCGGCGTCTGCAAGAGCTTCGGCGAGCGCCGTGCGGTGCGCGACGTCAGCTTCGACGTCGCGCCGGGTGAGCTGCTGGCGATCATCGGGCCCAACGGGGCGGGCAAGACGACGCTGTTGACGATGCTCGGCGGGATCCGCGTCCCGGACTCGGGGACGGTGGCGCAGCATGGTCCGAACGCGGATAAGCGGATCGGGTGGGTGCCGCAGCAGACGGCGGTGTACGGGAAGTTGACGGTGGCGCAGAACCTGCGGTTGTTCGCTCGCTTGGAGGGCGTCGAGGATCCGGACGCGGTCGTGCTGCGGATGCTCGAGCAGACGGGACTCGAGGAGCGCGCCGACGACGAGCTCGGCAGCCTGTCGGGAGGTAACCGCCAGCGGGTGAACATCGCGGTCGGCCTGCTCGCCGATCCGCCGGTGCTGCTGCTCGACGAGCCGTCGGGTGCGCTCGATCCGCGCCAGCGTCAGCGGCTGTGGGGGTTCATCCGGGCGTTGACGGAACGCGGGACGAGCGTCGTGTTCTGCACGCACGACATCTCCGAGGCCGAGCGCCATGGCGATCGGCTGCTCGTGCTGGCCGATGGTGAGCTGCTATTCAACGGCACGCCGGCGCAGTTGAAGGCGCAGGCCCAGGCCGTCGACGGCGAGGACCTCGAGCAGGCGTTCGTCGGATTCCTCAAGACGAAGGGTCACTGACAGCGCCATGCGCTGGCTGCTCCTGAAGGATCTGCAGATCCTGCGGCGCTCGAAGCTGCTCGTCGGCCTGCTGATCGTCTACCCGATCGCGATCGCCACGCTGATGGGCTTCGCGCTCTCGAGCGGCCCGGACAAGCCACGCGTCGCGTTCCTCAACCAGGTCCCCGAGAACCGCTCGACGATCCGGCTCGGCAAAGACGAGATCAACATCAAGACGTACACGAACGAGCTCTTCAAGTCGATCCAGCAGGTCGACGTCCTCAACCGTGACCAGGCGCTCGAGAAGGTCCGCTCGGGGGAGACGCTTGCGGCCGTCATCATCCCGCCCGACTTCACGACGAAGCTGTCGACGGGGGGCTTCTCGCAGGCCAGCGTCGAGGTCATCTACAACGGCGATGCGCTCAAGCAGTCGTTCGTGCGCTCGACGATCTCCTCGAAGCTCGCGCTCGCCGACGCCGCCCTCGCCAAGCAGGTCAACAAGATCGCGGCCGGCTACGTCGACGTCATCATCGAGGGCGGCAACCTCGATGTCCTCGGGACGAACTTCAAGCTGCTCGGCCTGCGCGGGGCGCAGGAGCGCGTCAAGTACGTCATGGATCACAACCCGTCGGCGGCGACGCGCCGCAAGCTCGCCCCGGTCCTGAACTTCGCGAACATCGGCGTCGCGAACGCCGCCCGCACGAAGGACGTCCTCAACACCGTCGAGAAGCCCGTCCACGTCGAGGAGACGATCCTCAGCGGCCGCCGCACGCCGCTGGACACGTTCGCCGTCGCCGTCGCCGTGACGGTCTCGCTGATGTTCGTCTGCGTGCTGCTCGCGTCGGGCCTGCTGGCGCTCGAACGCGAGGAGAACACGTTCGCGCGCCTGGCCCGCGGCCTCGTCCCCGGGAGCTGGCTGCTCGTCGAGAAGATCGTGCTCGCGGCCGCGTGCTCGTTCGCGGTCACGCTCGTGATGCTGCTCGGCGTCAGCTTCTTCGTGCCGCTCAACACCGGACGGATCGTGCTGTGGATGCTCGCCCTGGGGGGTGGCGCGCTCGCGTTCGCCGCGATGGGCGTCGCGATCGGCTGTCTCGCCCGCGAGGTGCGCGCGGCGTCGCTGCTCGCGTTCCTGCTGTCCCTGCCGCTGGCGTTCCTGGCGCTCGTGCCGAGCGGCGGCGTGTCGCCGCTGCTCTACGACGTCATCCGCGTCATCTCGGCCTGCTTCCCGTTCAAGCCCTCGCTGCAGGCGATCGACGCCGCGGTCAACGGCGCCTCGCCCGGCATCGGCCAGGCGCTCGCGCACCTCGGCGCGCTGATCGTCGTCTTCGGCGCGGCGGCGCGGCTCGGGCTGCGGCGCTTCGGCTGAGCGCGGCTACGGGCCGCGCTCGGCGGCGGCCTGGGCGGCGAAGCGGTCGTTGACGACCGCCACCGACGGCTTGGCCTTGAAGCGGCTGTCGAACAGGCCCTTCTGATTGAGGCCTCGGACGAGCACGATGTCCGGCACCTGCTTCTTGATCGAACCGCCGAAGAAGTCGGGCGAGACCGCGAAGTCGCGCAGGTTCCAGACGAGCGCGCCCGACAGGTTCGGGATCGCGCCGTAGGTCTGCAGGTGCAGGTCGAGCAGGTGCGCCTGGAACGCGTAGCCGCCCGGCGAGGTCGTGTCGTTGCGCCCGTTGGCCTCGGCGCCGAACTCGGTCACCGCGATGACCTTGTTCGGGAACACGCCGCGCAGCTTCGCGAGGCGAGACCTGATGAGGTCGCGCAGCGCGTCGGAGCTCGCGTTCGTCGACTCGTACCAACCGATGTAGTTCGTCCAGCCGATCATGTCGATGTGGCTGTAGAGCTTCGACGTCTCCGTCGGCGGGTGTGCGCCCCAGATGTCGAGCGCCACCGGGCGGCTCGGATCGGTCCGGTGCAGCTCCGTCGCCATGTCGTCGATGTAGCCGACCTGCTCGCTGTCGTGGCCGTTGCCGGCGACCTCGTTGGCGAGGTTCCAGGTGATGATCGAGGGGTGCAGCTGGCCCTGACGCATGCTCGTGCGCGCGCGCTCCTTGGCGGCGCGGACGCGCTGCGCGCCGACGGAGGTCCAGTTGCCCGGGGCGTCGGTCGGGCCGATGCCCTGCCAGATCATGATCCCGGCGGCGTCGAGGCGCTCGAGCAGGCCGGGGTCGATCGGATGCTGCGATCGCGTGGCGTTGGCACCGACGGCCCGGAGCTCGCTGACGAGGCGGTCCTGATCGGCGGGGCGCAGGGCGTCGCCGCGCCCGAAGGCGTCCTCGTGGAAGGACGCTCCGCGCAGCTTGATCGGGCGTCCGTTGAGCATCAGATCCGTGCCGTCCGCGCGCACCTCGCGCAGGCCGACGTGGGCGCGGTAGCTGGACTCACCCGGGACGTCGAGCTCGAGGTCCCACAGGTTCGGCGCCGACGGTGACCACAGGTCCGGGTTCGGGATCCGCACCTGGGTCCGGAGCACCTCGGTGCCGTACGTCGCCAGGGGCTCGGGCGGGAACTCGAAGTCGACCCTCCGGTCGCCGCGCACGAGCACGCCCTTGACGCCGACCTGGCGCGGCTCGATGTTGTTGCGCAGGTGGATCGCCATGTCCACGACCGCGCGTGCCGTCGGCGGCGAGCTTCGTGTTCATCGTGGGGTAGCTGATCTCGCTCGGGCCGATGCGGCGGATCGAGACGCCACGGTTGATGCCGCCGAAGTTGAACCACAGCCGGTGCCAGCCGTCGCGCTTCATCGCGGTCGGGCCGTACCAGTTCGCCCGCACGACGAGGTCGTGCGTCTCGCCGGCCTTGAGCTTCACGCGCGCCTCGAAGGGCAGGTACTCGCCCTTGTGCTTGGCCTCGAGCTTGCCGTCGACGTAGACGCGGGCCCGGTGGTTGACCGACTCGAAGCGAATCGCGTAGGTCCCGTCGGTCGGCACCGTGATGTGCGTGCGGTACCAGCCGATGCTGCCCTTGAACGTGAACTGGCCCTTGCGGCCGGAGATCTTCGTCGCGTCGGGCACGAACGGCACGCGCACGAGCTCGCCACCCCCGAACTTGCCGGCCTGGTAGCCCTGGTCGAAGCCGATGTTGTCGGGATCCTTGCGGAAGCGCCAGCGGCCGTTGAGCTGCACACGGTCGCCCGGGCCGGCATAGATCGTCGGCGGCGCGCCATGGGGCGCGAGGACGACGCTGTCCGGGGTCGGGTCGGGCGAGGCGGACGAGACGGCCACGAACCAGGCCACCGCCGCGAGGACCGTCGTGATGAGGACGCCGACCAGGCCCCCGGCTATACGACTGCTCACTCGTCCCTGTTCTGTGTCATGTCACGTTCCCAGCGCCGCGGGCACGCGCGCAACGAGTGCGGGCGCGGAAGATTCATCGCCGCGTGAACGATGCGGCTCGCAGAATGTAGCGTTCCGTGGCGATGCGCAAGCCACACCCCCATCGGCTCCTGGCGCACGGGCACTGACATGGGCCGAAGCTACGACGAGATCGACGATCGCATGGCGGCCTGGATCGCCGCGCAGCCCCTGTTCTTCGTCGGCAGCGCACCGCTGGACCCCGACGGCCACGTCAACGTCTCGCCCAAGGGCCCGATCGGGTCGTTGCGCGTGCTGGGGCCGACGACGGTGGCCTACCTCGACATCGTCGGCAGCGGCGCCGAGACGGTGGCGCACGTGCGCGAGAACGGGCGCGTGGTCGTGATGCTGTGCGCGTTCGACGGCCCGCCGCGGATCCTGCGGCTGCACGGGCGCGGGGAGGTCCTGCTGCCCGGCGAGCCGGCGTACGACGAGCTGCTCGCCCAGGCGGCCTTCGAGGACGCCGCGCTGCCCGAGTCGCGGCGCGCGATCGTGCGCGTCGAGATCGAACGGATCGCCGACGCGTGCGGCTTCGGCGTGCCGCTCATGTCGCACGAGGGCCAGCGCGAGCACGCGCCGCTGTGGGCCCAGAAGAAGCTGCGCGTGGGCGGCGTCGCCGCGATCGACGCCTACAAGGCCGAGAAGAACCGGCGCTCCATCGACGGGCTGCCCGCGATCGACGTCGCTCCTGACGGACGGCCGCCCGGCAGCGGCCGGTAGCGTCCGCACGGTGGCGAAGCGCGGCGATGCGAAGGTGGTCTGGTCCAGCGACGACGGCGACCGCCGCAAGGCGCTCGAGGCACGCCGGGCAGCCGCGCCTGCGGCCGAGGGCGGTCGCGTGAAGGTCCGTCGCGAGACCGCCGGCCGGCGTGGCAAGACGGCGACGACCGTCTCCGGCGTCCCGCTCGACGATGCGGCCCTGCGCGAGCTCGCGGGGCGCCTGAAGAAGCGCTGCGGCGTCGGCGGCTCGGCGAAGGACGGCGTCATCGAGCTGCAGGGCGACCACCGCGACGTCGTCGTCGCGATGCTGCGCGCCGACGGCTACGACGTCGTGCTCGCGGGCGGCTGACGGCCGCCGACGTCCGGCGGGACGGCGCCCGCCGCCGGTCTTGTCGTCGAACCCCCGCATATGGCGGGCTTCTCGCCAAGCCCGACGCGACCGGGCGGCGTCAGGCGCCCGATCGCCGTGACGCTCACGGCTCGGGCAGCGCCACGTACTTGACCTCGAGGTACTCGTCGATGCCCTCCGCACCACCCTCGCGGCCGAAGCCGGAGTGCTTGATGCCGCCGAACGGCGCGCCGGCGTTGGAGACGATGCCCTGGTTGAGCCCGACCATGCCGGTCTCCAGCCGCTCGCTGACGCGCAGCGCGCGGGCGACGTCCGACGTGTAGAGGTAGGCGACGAGGCCGAACTCCGTGTCGTTGGCCTCGCGCACGGCCTGCTCCTCGCCGGAGAACGCCCGCACCGGCGCGACCGGGCCGAAGATCTCCTCGCGCAGGAGGCGCGCGTCGGCGGGCACGTCGGACAGCACCGTGGGCGAGTAGAAGTGGCCCGGGCCGTCGACCCGCGAACCGCCGCACAGCACGGTGGCGCCGCGCGCGACGGCGTCGTCGACGAGCTCCTGCACCTTGTCGAGTTGGTCCTCGTCGATCAACGGACCGACGTCGGTGCCGTCGTCGGCGCCGTGGCCGATCGTCAGCGCCCCCATCCGCGAGGCGAGACCCGCCGCGAACTCAGACGCGAGCGACTCGTGCACGTGGAAGCGGTTGGCGGCCGTGCAGGCCTCGCCGATGTTGCGCATCTTGGCGATCATCGCGCCGTCGAGCGCGTCGTCGAGGTCGGCGTCCTCGAAGACGACGAACGGCGCGTTTCCGCCGAGCTCCATCGACAGCCGCAGGAGCTGGTCGGACGCCTGCTCCATGAGCTTGCGGCCGATCTCCGTCGAGCCCGTGAACGACAGCTTGCGCGTGCGCGGGTCGCGGATCAGCGGCTCCATGACGCTGCCCGACGACGACGACGTCACGACGTTCAACACGCCCGCCGGCAGCCCGGCATCCTGCAACACCTGGGCCAGGGCGAGCATCGACAGCGGCGTCAGCTTCGCCGGCTTGACGACCATCGTGCAGCCCGCCGCGATCGCCGGGCCGATCTTGCGCGTGCCCATCGCCAGCGGGAAGTTCCACGGCGTGATCAGCACGCACGGCCCCACCGGCTGCTTCATCGTCAGCAGGCGGCCGGTCCCGGCCATGTGCGTCGTGTAGCGCCCGTCGATCCGCACGGCCTCCTCGGCGAACCAGCGCAGGAACTCCGCCGCGTACGTGACCTCCGCGCGCGATTCCGCCAGCGTCTTGCCCATCTCGAGCGTCATCAGCAGCGCGAGCTCGTCCGTCCGCGCGACCACGCCCTCGTACGCGCGGCGCAGGATCTCGCCGCGCTCCCGCGGCGGCGTCTGTCGCCACGCCCCGAATGCCTCGTCCGCCGCCGCCAGGGCGTCGAGCGCATCGTCGCCCGTCGCGTCGGCGACCTCGGCGATCGTCTCGCCGGTCGCGGGATCCTCGACCGCCACGGTCTTTGCGCCCGCGCCGTCGCGCCATTCGCCGGCGATGAGCAGCTGCTTGGCGACCGCGTCCAGCACGGCCTGCTCGGTGGGGGTCGCGGCGCGTGCTCCGGTCGTGCTCATGTGCGGATCATCCTCGCTTCGAAGACGGCGGTTGGTGCGTCGCGGCGCGCGACGGGTCCGTAGGCTGCCGTGCCCGGACCGGAGTACCCGCGACCGCCCGGGGCGCAACTCCCGCTCGGGCGGGGTGTCCCGAATCCAAGATGCGAACCGCCTCCAGCCTCTGCCTCCTCACCGCGCTCGCCTGGATCGCCGCGATCGCGATCGCCGCGACGCCTGCCGGCGCGGCCTCGCGGCTGATCGTGCGCGGCGGGGGCTTCGGGCACGGCGTCGGCATGAGCCAGTACGGCGCCTACGGCTTCGCGCAGCACGGGATGGACCACGCGTACATCCTCGCCCACTACTACACGGGCACGCAGCTCGCGAAGCTCGGCGCCAGCACCGAGGTGCGGGTGCTGCTGCGCAACGCGGCGCGGATCTCGTTTCGCGGGGCGCGCGCCGTCGCGGGCAAGGGCGGTCGCAAGCTCGACCCCGCCCAGACCTACACGGGCTCGCGCGCGCTCGGCGGCGCGATCGTGCTGACCACGTCGCGCGGGCGCAGCCTCGGGACGTACAAGGCGCCGCTGCGCGTCAGCGGCGCGTCGACCGGCGTGCGGCTGCGCGGGCGCGCGCAGAACGACGTCACCGACGGCCGCTACCGCGGCGACCTCGAGCTGCGACCCGCGGCGCTCGGCGTCGCCGCGATCAACGTCGCCGGCCTCGAGGACTACGTCCGGGGCGTCGTCGCGGGCGAGGTGCCGACGAACTGGCCTGCGGAGGCCCTGCGCGCCCAGGCGGTCGCCGCGCGCACCTACGCGATCGCGACGACGAAGGACGGCAACGGCTTCGACCAGTACGCCGACACGCGCTCGCAGCACTACGTCGGGATCGGCGGCGAGGAGCCGGCGACGAACGCCGCCGTCGCCGCCACGGCGGGCGAGGTCGTCACCTACCGGGGCACGCCGATCGTGACGTACTACTTCTCGACCTCGGGCGGGCAGACCGAGAACGTCGAGAACTCGTTCCTCGGCGCCGAGCCCGAGCCGTGGCTCGTGTCCGTCGACGACCCCTACGACGGTGTCTCGCCGCGCCACCGCTGGCAGCGCCGGATGACGCTCGGGTCTGCGGGCGCTCGGCTCGGCGGCCTCGTCAAGGGGTCGCTGCGCCAGATCCGCGTCCTGCGCCGTGGCCGCTCCCCGCGCGTCGTCCGCGCCCAGGTCGTCGGCACGGGCGGCACGAGGAACGTCAGCGGGCCGCAGCTACGCTCGAAACTGGGGCTCTACGACACGTGGGCGCGCTTCACGGTGATCACGGCGAGCGGTTCGCGCGGGGACGGCAACACGCCGAAGGCGCCGCCGCCGAGCACGCCCGTCGCTCCGGCGCCGCCGGGCACCGGTGGGGCGTCGCCGGGCATCGCGGCATCCGCCTCGGCGTCCATCGCGACGACCCGCGAGGTCGCGCGGACGGCGACCGCCGGCGTCGTGTCCGGGCGCGTCGCACCGGCGAAGGCCGGCAGCTGGGTCTCCCTCCAGCGCCGCGTCGCGGGCCGCTGGGTCGACGAGTTCGAGACACAGACGCGCGCGGGTGGCCGCTACCGAGCGAGCGCGCCGGTCGCCGGGCTGTACCGCGTGCGCTTCCGCGGCGAGTCCGGGCCGGCCGTGCGCGTCCGCTGACCAGATACGGCCGAGGGGCGCCCGCGGGCGCCCCTCGTCGGGTGCCGTCGCTCGCGTCGGCCGGTCAGTGGATCAGCGATCCCGTGGCCGTCGACGGGCTGTACTGCGCGTCGCCCGCGAACGTCGCGGTGTAGTTGCCGAGCACGAGGATGCTCTGCAGCAGCGGCAGCACGCCGTTGCAGCCGACGGTGCCGTCGGCCGCCGTCGTCGCGGTGCAGATCACCGTGGCGCCGGCCTTGAACGTCACCGGCTTGCCGCCGAGCGGCTGGGTCGGGTTCAGCGCCTCGAGCTTCCCGGTCGGCGCGAGGTAGATCTTCAGCAGCCCGATGCTGAGGATCACCGGGTTGGCGGTGAGCTTCGTCGCCCGGATCGCCGCCGTCCACGTCTTCGCGGCCGAGCCGGAGATCTGCCCGACGGCGCCGACGATCGCGTCGTTGCCGGTGTGCGTGCCGGTGTAACAGAAGTCGGCCTTGCCGGCCGCATCCGTGTTCGCCGACGCCGACTCGGCGTTGGCGCCCGTGACGTCGAAGTCGACGCGCACGCCCGCGACGCCGGCGGCGTTCTGATCCTTCACCGTCGCGGTGACGCAGCCCTGCGTGTTGACCTGGCGGGTCTCCGTCGCCGGAGCGAGCGTCACGCTCGTCACGCGGGCGATCGGGGCGACGGACAGGCCACCCGGGTAGCCGTAGGAGTCATAGTCGTCGAACCCGTAGACGAAGACCCCGAAGGGATCGCCGGTGCCCGTCACCGTGTGGCTGCCGAGCGCGACGTCGACCTGCGCGCCGGAGAAGCCGCTCGAGCCGATGGCGCTGTATGACGCGGCCGGCACGGCGGTCCCATCGATCTTGACGACGCCCACGGAGCTGGCCGGGACGACGAGGTTGATCTCGTTGGCGACGAAGCCGGAGGCCGGCGTCGACACCGTGTAGCCCGTCTGGTACTGCTCGTACGGCGGGACGAGCATCATGAACGGGTCCGACGTGACGTTGTCGAACGACGAGCCGTTGGAGAACTGCGCGACGAGCACCGGCTTGTTCGACGAGATCGACGACGAGCCATCGACGAGCTGCGTGTGGAACTGACCGGCGCCGAGCGTCGCGACCGTCGTGCCGTTGATCTTCACGACGGTGCCGGGCTCGGACGCGAGGATCCGGAACGTGTCGCCGTTCAGGCGCGTCTTGAGCGCAACGGTGAGGAACTCCTTGCCCCACGCCTCGTCGGGCGGCTGCTGCTCGACGACGTGATCGCACGCGTATGTGTTCGAGTCGGGGATGTTCGCGCACTCGTGGCCGCCGAAGACCGCGACCGGCTTGTCGGAGGACACGATCGATCCGGTCAGGTCGTCGCCGGTCGAGACCGCCAGGTAGGCCTTGCCCGTGCCGACGTTCACCGTGTACGGGGAACCGGCCGTGTGGCCGTCGGCGGTATCGGCCGTCGGCGTGATCGTGAGCGTCGTGTTGTCCGCGGACGCCGCGACCGCGAACTCCGAGTTGCCGCCGAGCCCGGTGCCCCACGCCATGACGGTGTGCTTCTTGCCGAGCACGTCGACCGGCAGGCCGAGATACGCGTCGGTCGTGTACTGCTCGCGGCTGAGGCCGTAGACGGTGACCTCCTTGGCGGCGGTGACGTGCACCGAGGCGCCGATGCCGGCGGTCGTCAGCTCCGACGAGCCGGGCAGCTCGACCGAGGTGATCGCCCCCGGCGCGACGGTGAAGGCCTGCGTGAAGGAGGCGTCGGGGACCGTGACGGTGCCCGACGTCGCGTCGTCGCCGCTGATGAACAGTGTCTTGGTGGCGCCGCCGTAGTAGTTGTGCGGGAAGGCGAGCCAGAACTCCGTGCCCTTGGAGTCCGGCAGGACGGCGGCGGCTGCGGATTGCGCGAACGCCGCGCCGAGCGCGGCGACGGCGCACAGCAGCACGGCGAGACGCCGTGCGGTGGCCTGGTGCATGGGGTGCTCCCTGTAGTCCGATGTACGGCGCCATCCAGACGCCTACCTCGGGAGAGCAACTCAGGTCAGGGGAAATACACGGCGCTGCTCAGTCGTCGTACACGCGCGTCAGCGACTCGGCGACGCAGACGGGCTTCAGCGCGCCCTCGCCCTCGAACGTCAGCTTCATCGTGATCTGCGCGCCGCCGAGCACGTCCTCGACGTCGACGAGCGCCAGCCGCATGCGGACGCGGTTGCCGACGGGCAGCGGGGCGGGAAAGCGGACCCGGTTCAGGCCGTAGTTCACCGCGAACGAGAAGCCCTCGTAGGCGATCAGCTGCGCGCTGAGCTTCGGGTGCAGCGAGAGCGTGTAGTAGCCGTGGGCGATCGTCCCGCCGAACGGCGTCTGCGTCGCACGCTGCGGGTCGACGTGGATCCACTGATGGTCGCCGGTGACGTCGGCGAACGCGTCGACCGCCTCCTGTGTGACGTCATGCCAGTCGCTGACGCCGAGCTCCTCGCCGATCCTCGCGCGCAGCTCGTCGAGATCGGTGACGGTGATCATCGGCGGGAGTGTAGGCGCGTTCCCGAAGCCGCAGCGGTCATCTAGGGTTCGCCCGGTGCCCGGCCCGCTGCTCGCCGTCGACGCTCCGTCGCTGCTGTACCGGGCGTTCTTCGCGCTGCCGCAGAGCATCACCGACGACGACGGCCGGCCCGTCAACGCACTGCTCGGGATGGCGAACCTCATCCTGTTCGTGCTCGAGCGCTACGACCCGCGCGCGGTCGTGCTCTGCTTCGGTGCCGAGAAGGCGGCCTATCGCGCCGAGCTGTACGCGCCCTACCACGCCGACCGGCCCCCGATGCCCGCCGAGCTCGAACGCCAGTGGGCGGACGCGCCCGGCTTCTTCGGCGCGTTCGGATGGGTCAGCCTGTCGGACGAGACGCTCGAGGCCGACGACCTGCTCGGCACGCTCGCGAAGGTCGAGCAGGCGGCCGGCGGCGACGCGCTGCTGTTCACGGGCGACCGCGACATGTTCCAGTGCGTCTCGGAGCACGTCACGGTCCTGTTCCCGCGCGGGGGCAAGGACGGCCCCGAGGTCGTCGACCCCGGCGGGGTGCGTGAGCGCTACGGCATCGAGCCCGAGCAGGTGGCGGACTTCATCGCGCTGCGCGGAGACCCGTCCGACGGCCTGCCGGGCGCGAAGGGGATCGGCGCGAAGGGCGCGCGCGACCTGCTGCGCGCCCACGGCACGCTCGAGGGCGCGATCGCGGCTGCGGCCAAGCCGGGCAGCATGACGCCACGCATGGCCGGTGCGCTGACCGCCGACCCGGCCGCGCTGCATGCGTTCAAGGACATCGCCACGCTGCGCGACATCGACCTCGAGCGCCCCGCCGACGCACCGACCGACGCCGCGGCCGCGGCCGCCGCGGCCCGGGAGCGCGGGATGAACCGCCTCGCCGAGCGACTCGACAAGCTGGTCGCGGCGCCCGGCCGCGGATGAGGCCGTTCGCTCGCAACCGGACACCGCGCGCGATCTTTGCGCCATCATGTGCGCCCAGGTGCTCCGCGTCCCGCTTTACGTGCTCGCGATCCTCGTCGCGCTCGCGCTCCCGGCGGGTGCGCTCGCCGCCGATCCGCCGCCCGCAGTCCCGCTGACGCAGGGCTGGCAGTTCTCCTTCGATCGCAACGACCAGGGCCTCGCCGCGAACTGGCAGAGCGGGTCCGTCGGCGCCAGCTGGGAGCCGACGACGGTCCCGCGCGTCTTCAACGCCGACCCGACGGCGGAGTCCTTTCCCGGCACGGTCGGCTGGTACCGCGTGACGTTCACGGGCCCGCCGACGGGTCAGGGCATGGGCTGGTGGCTGCGCTTCGAGCAGGTGCGCCGGTCCGCGCGGGTGTGGCTGAACGGCAAGGAGATCGGTAGCCACCGCGACCCATACGTCCCGTTCGAGCTGCCCGCGGTCGGGCTGCTCCCGGGCCGCCCGAACACGCTCGTGGTGCGCGCCGACAACCGCCGCGTGCCGGGCACGCGGGAGGGCTGGTGGAACTGGGGCGGCATCACCCGCGCCGTCTCGCTCGTCGCCCGCGGCCCGGTCGTGCTGCACGACGTCGGCGTGCTCCCCAAGCGCCGCTGCGACGGCAACGACTGCCGCTGGGTCGCGCTCGTCGACGGCTGGCTGGAGAACCGCAGCTCCAAGGCGCGGCGTCCTTCGGTGCGGCTCTCGCTGCGCGCGCCCGACGGGCACGTCTCCAGCGGCGGGATCCGCCCGCGCACGCTGCGCCCCGGCGAGCGCGTGCGCGTGCGCTTCGGCGTGCGGGTCCGCGGCGACGCCAAGCTGTGGGAGCCCGGGAGCCCGTCGCTGTACGACGCGAGCGTGCGCACGGCACTGGGCGACCGCGTCGTGCAGAACGACCAGCGCCGCATCGGCCTGCGCACGGTCGCCGTCGTCGACGGTGCGCTGCGCCTCAACGGCCGGGTGCTCGACCTGCGCGGGGCATCGATCCAGGAGGACATCCCCGGCCGCGGGCCGGCGCTCACCGACGCCGACATCGAGACGATCGTCGACGAGCTGAAATCGCTCGGCGCGAACGTCACCCGCGCGCACTACCTGCTCGACCCCCGGCTGCTGACGCGCTTCGACGAGGAGGGGATCCTCGTCTGGAGCCAGGCGCCCGTCTATCACCGCGACGTGCGGCTGCGCACCCCGGGCCAGCGCTCCTACGAGCTCGACGACCTGCGCAACACGATCCTCGGCTCGCGCAACCACCCGTCGGTGATCGTCAACTCGGTCGCCAACGAGCTCGCCGCGCGGCCCGACAAGGTCAAGACGACCCGCGTCTGGCTCGAGAACGCGGCCGCGCTCGCGCGCGACCTCGACCCCACGCGCCCCGTCGCGGTCGACATCCTCTCCTACCCGAAGGTCCCCAAGCAGCCGGTGTACCGGCTCTATGACCTGCTCGGCATCAACTCGTACTACGGCTGGTACCCGGGCAAGAAGAGCGCCTCGACGGCGAACCTCGCCGACCTGGAGCCCTACCTGCGCCGGATGCACGAGAAGTATCCGAAGCTCGGGCTCGTCATGACGGAGTTCGGGGCCGAGGCGATCGAGGACGGGCCCGAGGACAAGAAGCTGACGTATGCGTTCCAGACGCGCTATCTCGAGCGCAACCTCGACATCATCGACCGGCTCGGCTTCATGGGCGGCGCGATCTACTGGACCGCGCGCGAGTTCGCCGTCAAGCCACACTGGGAGGGCGGCGGCAACGAGCCTCCGCCGCGCGACTCGATCCACAACAAGGCCCTGATCGCCTACGACGGCACGCCGAAGCCGGCGTTCGCGGTCGCGCAGCGCGAGTTCCGCGCGACGCCGCTGTACCGCAACGACCCCGCGGCCGTCGCGCGCGCCGCCCTGTCGGACTCGGGCTCCTTCGTGCCGCGCACGCTGCTCGTGCTCGCCGTGTTCGGCTTCGTCGGCGCGCTGCTCGTGCTCGACGCGCTGTGCCTGCGCGACATCTGGCGCAATCGCCCGCCGCGCGAGGCTCAGGTCGTCGAGCTGCGCCGCCGCGCCGCGTGAGGTCCGCCACCGCGCAAGGGCGGCCTGAGAGGATGTCGGCGATGCCCGCGGCAGTCCCGACATGAGCGAACGTGAGCGGCGCCCGGCGATCGTCGCCGTCGACGACGAGCCGGCGGTGCTGGCGGCCGTCTCGCGCGACCTGCGCCGCCAGTTCGGCGAGCGTTACCGCATCCTGCGCGCGCCGTCGGGCGCCGAGGCGCTCGGACTCCTGCGCCAGTCGCACGCGCGAGGCGATCAGGTCGCGCTGCTGATCGCCGATCAACGCATGCCCGGAATGGCCGGCACCGAGTACCTCGTCGAGGCGCGCAAGATCTTCCCGGAGGCCAAGCGCGTGCTGCTGACCGCGTACGCCGACACCACGGCCGCGATCGCCGCGATCAACGAGGTCGCGCTGGACTACTACCTGCTGAAGCCCTGGGATCCGCCGGAGGAGCAGATGTTCCCGGTCGTCGAGGACCTGCTGACGACGTGGGAGTCGGGCGCCGCGCTGCTGGCCGGCGGGGTGCGGGTCATCGGTCATCGCTTCTCGAAGGAGTCCCACGACCTGCGCGACTTCCTCGCCCGCAACCGCGTCCCCGCACGCTGGCTGGACATCGAGCGAGACGGCGAGGCACGCGAGCTGCTGAAGGTGGCCGACGTCGACGCGGGCCGCCTGCCGGTCGTCCTGCTGGAGGACGGCAGCGTGCTCGAGCAGCCGACCGTGCTCGAGCTCGCCGAGCGCCTCGGCGTCGCCGGCGTCCCCGCGTGCGACCACTACGACCTCGTCATCGTCGGCGGCGGCCCCGCCGGTCTCGGCGCGGCCGTCTACGGCGCCTCGGAGGGACTGCGGACGGTCATGATCGAGCGCGAGGCCCCGGGCGGCCAGGCGGGCCAGTCGAGCCGGATCGAGAACTACCTCGGCTTCCCGATGGGGCTGTCGGGCTCCGATCTCGCGCGCCGCGCGACCGATCAGGCACGCCGGCTGGGAGCGGAGCTGCTGACGGTGCAGGACGCCGTCGGCCTCGAGGTCGAGGGTGCCGGCCGGATCGTCGAGCTGAGCGGTGGCGGCAGCCTCAGCGCGAGCTGTGTGCTGATCGCGTCCGGCGTCTCCTACCGCCAGTACGACGCGCCAGGCTTCGCCGAGCGGACCGGCAGCGGGATCTACTACGGGGCCGCGCTGACCGAGGCGAAGTCGTGCTCGCAGCAGCACGTCGTGATCATCGGCGCGGCGAACTCGGCCGGCCAGGCGGCGGTGCACTTCAGCGGCTACGCGAGCCAGGTCACGATGCTCGTGCGCGGCCCGTCGCTGGAGAAGTCGATGTCGCACTACCTCATCGAGCAGATCGCGGCCCTTCCGAACATCGACGTCCGCACGCGCACCTCGGCGGTCTCGGCCGACGGCGACGGCGACCGCCTGCGCTGCCTGCGCCTGCGCGACGCCGAGGGCGCCGAGTCCGAGCTGGAATGCGACGCCTGCTTCGTCTTCATCGGCGCGTCGCCACGGACGGACTGGCTCGCGGACGTCGTCAGGCGCGACGACCGCGGCTTCATCCTCGCCGGGCCCGACGTCAAGGGCGACGGCTGGCCGCTGGCCCGCGATCCGCACCTGCTGGAGACGAGCGTCCCCGGGGTGTTCGTCGCCGGCGACGTGCGCGCCCGCTCGATCAAGCGCGTCGCGAGCGCGGTCGGCGAGGGCGCGATGGCGGTGTCGCTCATCCACCAGTACCTGCTCGACGGCTGAGGCGGACGGATGGGCGACGGCGTCACGCTCGCGGACCTGCGCTCGATCGATCTCTTCGACGACCTCTCCGACGACGATCTCGGCCCGTGGCTCGACGCCGTGCGCTGCCGCAAGGTGCCGGCGGGCGAGCTGATCGAGGAGCAGGGAGAGCCGGCCGCCGGGCTGCAGCTGCTGCTCGGCGGCACCGCGCGCTCGTTCCTGCTCAACGGCGAGCAGCCCGAGCCGGTTGGTCGCCAGACCGCGCCGACGTGGATGGGGGCGATCGCCGCCCTGACCGACGCGCCGATGGGCGTTCGGATGGTGGCGGAGACGGACTGCCGGATGGCGAAGATCCCGCCGGAGGACTTCGTCCGGCTGGCGCTCTCACAGCCGTCGGTGCACCGCCGCGTCATGCGGCAGGTCGCCCCGGTCGTGCGGCGCATCGGGGAGATCGAGGCCAACCGCGAGCGTCTCGCGTCGCTGGGGACGATGGCGGCCGGTCTCGCGCACGAGCTCAACAACCCGGCGGCGGCCGCGCAGCGCGCGGCGTCCCAGCTCGCCGAGGCGCTCGACGTCATCAACGGCGCGCTGCGTGCCTTCGTCACGGCCGGGGTCGAGCGGGTCGATGCCGAGCGGCTGCTCACGCTGCATCAGCAGGCGCTGGACGGCGCGGCCGGGCGCACCGCGCTGGATGCCCTCGACGCGGCCGACGCCGAGGAGGCCCTGCTCGAGGCGCTCGAGGATCTCGGCGTCCCGGAGCCGTGGCGGATCGCCGAGCCGCTCGCGGCCGCGGGCGTCGACGACGTCTGGCTCGCGCAGGTTGCCGGGCTCGCCGGCCCCGCGACGGCGGGCGCGCTGAAGTGGGTCGCGGCGACCCTCAGCGCCGAGGGACTCGTGAGCGAGCTGCAGGACTCGACGCAGCGGATGTCCAAGCTCGTCGGGGCCGTCAAGACCTACGCCTACATGGACCGCGGGGGCGTCGTGGAGGTCGACCTGCACGAGGGCCTGGAGAGCACGCTCGTGATCCTCGGGCACAAGCTCAAGCACACGACGATCGCGCTCGTGCGCGACTACGACCGCACGCTGCCGAAGCTCACGATCCGCGGCTCGGAGCTCAACCAGGTGTGGACGAACCTGCTCGACAACGCGATCGACGCGCTCGGCGAGTCGGGCACGATCACGATCACCACGCGCCGCGACGGGCCCTGCGCGCTCGTCGATATCTCCGACGACGGGCCCGGCATCGAACCCGAGCTGCTGGAGCGCGTCTTCGACTCGTTCTTCACGACGAAGGAGATCGGGAAGGGGACCGGCATGGGCCTGGAGGTCGCGCGGCGGATCGTCGTCGACCGTCACGACGGCTCGCTGACCGTCGACTCGAAGCCCGGCGCGACGACGTTTCACGTGTGGCTGCCGTTCGAGCAGTCCTGACGCGCGTGCGTGCGGCGGCGCGATTGGACGGGCGGGGCTAGGGTCGCCTGCGATGGGCCCGCGCCCGTGCGTCATCGTCTGGTGCACGCTGGTCCTCTGCGCTGTGGCGCCGGCTCCCGCCGTGGCGGGCGCGGCGCAGCCTCGCCGCGCGATCCTCGCCTTCTACGCCGCCGACCCGCAGGACGTCCTCGTCGCGCCGGCCGCGGGCGACTCGGGACCGCCGCACGACGCGATGCTCGAGTTCCTCGGGGCCCTACCGGGCCTGCGCGCCGGCCTCTGGAGCTCGACGCAGGGCGGCTATCAGCGCCAGCAGGTCCTGCTCGACATCTCCCAGGGCGCGCGCCAGCCGCCGGGCCTCTACGGCGCCGTCGACGCAAACGGCGACGGCGAGCACGACGACCTGCGCTTCGACGCCGCGGCGGGTGCGTTCTCCAACTGGGACGCGTTTCGCGCTCGCGCGCTGGATGTCTCGACGACGCTGCGGCCGGGGCTGCTCGGAGCTTCCGTGCCCGGTGGTGCGGGCTTCGTCGCCGGCGGCGATGCTCCGCTGGGTGCGGCGATCGCCGCCGCCGACGAGGGTGGACGGGTCGCGCGGACGTCGCGGGGCTCGGTCGCCACGCTCGCCGCGCGCGCGATCGAGCTGTCGCGCACGCGGCGTCTCGTCGTCGTGTCCGTGCCCGCGGGCCAAGCCGGCCGCGCACAGCTCTCGGCGCTGGCCGCCGGTCGCGACCGCGACGAGTTGCTGCTCGTCGTGCAGCTGCCCGACAGCCCCGGTCCGCGCGCCGTGGGCGGCGCGCCGCCGCTGCGCTACCTGCAGCAACCGGCGTTCGCGATCGGCGACGGCGACGGCGACGGCGACGGCGCGAGCCCGACGTCGGCCTCGACGCGGCGCGCCGGGCTCGTCGCCTCGGTCGACTTCGCGCCGACGGTGCTGTCGTGGCTTGGCGTCCAGCCGCCGGACCACATGCGCGGCACGCGGATCGAGTCCGGGGCGCCCGTCAGCGTCGCTCGCCTCGACGCGCTGCGCGCGCGCTGGACGCGCATGCGCGACGGGCGTCAGGCCGCGTCGTTTCAGGCGATCGTGGCGCTCAGCGCGATCCTCTTCCTGCTGATCGGCACGTGGCGCGGCATGCGCTGCGCGGCTCGCCCCGCGTTGCGCGTCGGCGCCCTCGGCTTGCTGTGGTGGCCGTCGGCGGTGCTCGTCGCGGCGGCCGTCGAGCCGGTCGCTCGCAGCCGCGAGGTGTTCCTCGTCGCGGGGCTGTCGATCGCGCTCGCGGGGATCACCGAGCGGATCGTGCCCTGGGCGCGCGCCCCGCTCGTGCCGGCGGCCGTCTGCCTCGTCGCCTACAGCGTCGATCTCGCGCTCGGCGGGCCGTTGCTGACCGTGTCGGCGCTCGGCCCCAGCGTCGGGTCGGGCTCGCGCTTCTACGGCGTCTCCAACGAGCTCGAGCCGATCCTGCCGATCGTGCTGCTCGTCGGGCTCGCGGCGCTGACGGCGGGTCGTGAGATCACGCGCGGCACGTTCGTCCTGTACGCGTCGGCCGGGCTCGCGCTGCTCGTCGTCGTCGGCTGGGGGCGGCTCGGGGCCGACGTCGGCGGGGTCATCACGGTCGGCGCGGGCGTCGCGGCCGCGACGCTCGTCATGCTGCCGGGCAGGGTCACGGTCCGGCGTGTCGCGCTGGCGGCGCTCGTTCCGGTCGCCGCGCTCGGCGCCCTGATCGTGCTCGACCTCGGCCTGTCCGGCGGCAGCCACCTGACGCGCAACCTGCTGCGCGCGGACAACCCGTCGGAGCTGTGGGAGCTCGTCGCCCGCCGCTACCAGCTCGCGTGGCGGGTCCTGACGCGCGACACCACGCCCGTGCACGTCCTCGCCGCGCTGCTCGCCGTGGCCTTCGCGTGGCGCAACCGCGACCGCCTCTACGCCGCGCTCCCGCATCGTGCGTGGGCGGCCGCGCTGATCGGTGGCCTCGCCGTCGGCGTCGCCGGCGCGCTCGCCAACGACTCCGGCCCGGTGCTGTTCACCAACGCGGTCCTCGGTCTTGCGGGCCTGACGGCGTACCTGCTCGGGCGCCCACCGGCCGACGCACCGGGCTGACCGCGGTCGTGCGGCGCGCGTCGTTCACGCGCCGCACGCCGGCGGCGACGCATCACGCCGGGCCGACGCGCCTGGATCCGCGGAACCCCGAGGGAGCCGGCGCGGCGCCGTGAGCGGCGCCCGAGCCGACGGTCCGGCATCGCGGCTACGGCGTGAACTTCACCGTGATGACGTCGCCGTCGCGCATCGCGTAGTCGCGACCCTCCAGGCGCAGCGTGCCGCGGTCGCGGGCGCCCGAGTAGCCGCCGGCGTCGATCAGCTCGTCCCAGCCGACGATCTCGGCGCGGACGAAGCCCTTCTGGATGTCGGAGTGGATCTGGCCCGCCGCGTGCCACGCCGTCTGGCCGCGCTTGAGGTGCCACGACTGCGCCGGCTTGTCGGCGCCGGCGGTGAAGAAGGCGATCAGCTCGAGCAGCGCGAACGCGCCGCCGACGACGCGCTGCAGGCCCGACTCCGAGACGCCGAGGTCGGCGCGCATCTCCGCCGCGTCCTCGTCGTCGAGCTCCGCCAGCTCGGCCTCGATCCGGCTCGAGATCGCGACGGCGACGGCGCCCTGGGCGGCGGCGTGCGCGGCGACGGCCGCCGGGACGTCCTCGTCGCCCTCGTTGACGTTGGCGACGAACAGCACCGGCTTCGCCGTCAGGGGACCGAGGTCGCGCAGCGCGTGCGGCGCGTCCTTCGGTGCCGGCACCGTGCGAGCGGGGCGCCCGGCGTGCAGCGCGTCGATGAGCTCGCGCAGCCAGGCCTCCTCGGCGACGGCGGCGCGCTCGCCGCCGCGGGCGTCGCGGATCACGCGAGCGTGGCGGCGCTCGGCCTGCTCGAGGTCGGCGAAGATGAGCTCGGTCTCGATCGTCTCGATGTCCGCGAGCGGATCGACGCGGCCGTCGGGGTGGATGATGTTCGCGTCGGTGTGCGCGCGCACGACGTGGATCAGCGCGTCGGTCTCGCGGATGTTCGCGAGGAAGCGATTGCCGAGGCCCTCGCCGCTGTGCGCGCCCGCGACGAGGCCCGCGATGTCGTGGAAGTCGACCGTGTCCGGGACGATGTTCGACGCGCCCAGCAGCTCGGCCACGCGGTTCAGGCGCTCGTCCTGCACCGCGACGACCGCGACGTTCGGCTCGATCGTCGTGAAGGGATAGTTCGCGGCCTCGATGCCGGCCTTCGTCAGCGCGTTGAAGAGCGACGACTTGCCCGCGTTGGGCATCCCGACGATGCCGACCTTCATCGCCGTCTCGCCGTTGCGACCGCGGTGCCGAGCAGCGCGCCCGCGGCGATGTCCGACGGGTAGTGCACGCCGAGGTAGACGCGCGACAGCGCCATCGCCGTCGCCGTCGCGTACAGCGGGCCGGCCGGGATCAGCGACGAGTACGCCCGCGCGGCGGCGAACGACGACGACGCGTGCGCGGACGGGAAGCTCAGCGAAGTCGCCGTCGACACGAGCGCCGGTAGCTGGTCGAGCGCGGGGCGCTTGCGCCGCACGACGAGCTTCAGCGCCGTGTTCAGCAGATAGGCGCCGAGCACCGTCCGCGCGGCGCGCAGCCAATGGCGGCGGCGGCGGGCGTCGACGGCCGCGCCGGTCGCCCCGAGCGCGAGCCAGACGGCCGCGTGCTCGCCGAGGTTCGAGAAGCGGCGGATCGGCAGTTCCAGGCGTGCGCTCTGGGCGTCCTCGCGCAGGAGCCGGTACAGGCGCACGTCGAGGCGGCCGATCGCCCGCGCCACCGGACCGCCGCGCAGGCGCGCGAGCAACGACCGCCGCGCGGCGGGATCGGAGACGGGCGGCGAGGAGGTCGTGGCGGTGGTCACGCGGGCGACCACGATAGAGCGCGGCGAACCCGCGCCACGTCGTGGGGCCTCTCGGGTCGCATCGGGCCGCCCCACGCCCGGCGATGTCGGATTTCCCCTCGTGGGCGGTGGTTTGCCGCCAAAGACCGCCGGCGCGGGGTCGGGCACCAGGTTGCCGACCGCCGCCGTCGGGCAGGATGCGCGGATGCGCCTCGCCCTCGTCGCGAATCCGAAGTCCGGCACGGCACCCGAGCCGGAGCGCCTCGCCGCCCTCCTGGGCGCGGACGGAGCGCACGTCAGCGTGACCGCGATCCAGGACCTCGCGTCGGGCGACGGCGGTGGGCTCGACGCGTCCCAGCTCGCCGCCGCGACGCGCGCGCTGAGCACGGCCGGCGCGCCGGACCGGCTCGTCGTCGCCGGCGGGGACGGCTCGATCGGCCTGATCGCGCTGCTCGCCGCCGACATGGGCATCCCGCTCGCGGTCATCGCGGCCGGGACCGCGAACGACTTCGCGCGCGCGCTCGGCCTGCCCACGGACGTCGAGGAGGCGTGCGCGCTCGCGCGCGACCCGCTCGCGAGCACCCGCCATGCCGAGCTCGCGCTGGCCGGCGGCGACCCCGCCCGCCCGTTCGTCAACGCCGCCGCGACCGGGCTCAGCGTCGTCGCCGCCCGCGAGGCCCGGCCGCACAAGCAGCGCCTCGGCCCGCTCGCCTACGCGGCCGGCGCGATCAAGGCCGCGGTCAGCGCCCAGCCTGTGCGCTGCGCCATCGCGGCCGACGGCGCCCGCGCGTTCGACGGCCGCGCCTGGCAGGTCGTCGTCGGTGCGACCGGGGCCTTCGGAGGCGGCAGCGAGATCGGTGGCACGCGTGCCGGCGACGGGCTGCTCGACGTCGCGATCGTCCCCGCCGGGTCGCGGCTCGGGCTCGCCCGTCGCGCCTGGGGGATGCGTCGCGGCCGGCTCACGCAGCAGGCCGGCGTCGCGCATCGCCGCGCCGCCTCGTTCGAGCTCGAGATCGCGGGCGCGGACCCGACGTTCAACGTCGACGGCGAGGTCTGCCGCTGCGAGCCCGCCCGCTTCACGCTGCGCCCCGGCGGCTTTCGGGTCGTCGTCGGATGAACAGGCGCTGGCCGGCGGCGATCGCTGCCTTCGGGCTCGCGTGGTATGGCAGTGAGTCGCTGCGACACCGCCGCGAGCGGGGCGACGGATACGACCTCCGCGGGGCGGCGCTCGAGGCCGGGTCCGACGCCTTCCTGCGCGCGGCCGAGGCGATCACGAGCGCCCCGATCACGCGCGGCAACAGCGCGCGGATCCTCATCAACGGCGACGAGATCTTTCCCGCCTTCCTCGCAGCGATCGCCGGCGCCGAGCGCTCCGTGAACCTCCTGAGCTACGTCTACTGGCACGGCGAGATCGCCCGCGAGATCGCCGACGCCGCCTGCGAGCGGGCGGCAGCAGGCGTCGAGGTCAACGTGCTCTTCGATGCCATCGGCAGCGCGAAGATGGGCCGCGAGCTGACCGGGCAGATGCGCGATGCGGGCGTCAACCTCGCGATCTTCCGCCCCCCGAAGCCGTACGCGATCCGCCGGCTGAACAACCGCACGCACCGCAAGCTCCTGATCGCCGACGGTCGGGTCGGGCTCGTCGGTGGGGTCGGGATCGCCGACGAGTGGACGGGCGACGCGCAGGACCCCGACCACTGGCGCGACACCCACGTGCGCGTCGAGGGGCCCGTCGTGCGCTCGCTGCAGGGTGCGTTCGCCGAGAACTGGCTCGAGGCGACCGGCGACGTGCTCGTCGGCCCCGACCACCTGCCCGAGCTCGAGCCGCTCGGCGACGGCTGCACGATGCAGCTCGTGCGATCGAGCGCCGGCGTCGGTGACACGAACGTCGAGGCGCTGTACTTCCTGGCGATCGCCTGCGCGCGCGAGCGGCTGAACCTCACCGCGGCCTACTTCGCGCCACGGCCGGCGTTCATCGAGGCGCTCTGCGAAGCCGCCGGTCGCGGGGTCGACGTCCGCCTGCTCGTCCCCGGCGAGCACATCGACAAGGGCTTCGTCCGGCTCGCGGGGCGCGGCGCCTACGAGCAGCTGCTGCGCAGCGGCGTGCGGATCTGGGAGTTCAGCCCGACGATGCTGCACGCCAAGACGCTGACGATCGACGCGCGCTGGTCGTCGGTCGGATCGGTGAACTTCGACAACCGCTCGTTTCAGCTGCAGGACGAGGCGACGCTGTGCGTGTCCGACGCGTCCTTCTGCGCGACGCTCGACGACCAGTTCGCCCGCGACCTCGCGCGCTCGGAGGAGATCGAGCTCGAGCGCTGGCTGGGGCGCTCGCTGCGAGCCAAGGCGAGCGAGCGGCTCCTCACGCTCGCGCGGCGTGAGCTCTGAGGGTCCGTGAGGTCCGGACCCTGAGCCGGCGAGGGCACGACGGGGTCAGGTGCCGACGTAGGCCGCGAGGTGCTCGCCGGTGAGGGTGCAGCGGGCCGCGACGAGGTCCGCGGGCGTGCCCTCGAAGACGATCCGGCCGCCGTCGTGCCCGGCGCCGGGGCCGAGGTCGATGATCCAGTCGGCGTGCGCCATGACCGCCTGGTGATGCTCGATGACGATGACCGACGTGCCCGAGTCGACGAGCCGGTCGAGCAGGCCGAGCAGCTGCCGGACGTTGGCGAGGTGCAGGCCGTTGGTCGGCTCGTCGAGGACGTAGATCGTGCCTTTGTCGGCCATCTGGGTGGCCAGCTTGAGCCGCTGGCGCTCGCCGCCGGACAGCGTCGTGAGCGGCTGGCCCAGGCTGACGTAGCCGAGCCCGACGTCGGCGAGCCGCTGCAGGATCCTGTGCGCCGCCGGGACTCGGGCGCCGGATGGCCCGGCGCCGAAGAACGCCGCGGCCTCGGTGACCGCCATCGCGAGCACCTCGCTGATGTCCTTGCCGCCGAGCGTGTACTCCAGGACTCCGGCCTCGAAGCGCTTGCCCTCGCACTCCTCGCAGGTGCTGGCGACGCCCGCCATCATCGCCAGGTCGGTGTAGATCACGCCGGCGCCGTTGCAGGCCGGGCACGCGCCCTCGGAGTTGGCGCTGAACAGCGCGGCCTTCACGCCGTTGGCCTTCGCGAACGCCTTGCGGATCGGGTCGAGCAGCCCGCTGTACGTCGCCGGGTTGCTGCGCCGTGAGCCCTTGATCGCCCCCTGGTCGACCGACACCACCCCGTCACGGGGCGACACGGAGCCGCGGATCAGCGAGCTCTTGCCCGAGCCGGCGACGCCGGTGACGACGACCAGCACGCCGAGCGGGACGTCGACGTCGACGTCCCGCAGGTTGTGGGTGTCGGCACCGCGCACCTCCAGCACCCCCGCGGGGGTGCGCACCGACGGCTTCGGCGAGGCGCGGTCGTCCAGGTGGCGCCCGGTCAGGGTGTCGCTCGCTCGCAACCCCGCGACGGTGCCCTCGAAGACCACCGCGCCGCCCTCGGTGCCGGCGCCCGGACCGAGGTCGACGACGTGCTCCGCGATCGCGATCACCTCCGGCTTGTGCTCGACGACGAGCACGGTGTTGCCCTTGTCGCGCAGGGCCAGCAGCAGGCCGTTCATCCGCTGGATGTCGTGCGGGTGCAGCCCGATCGTCGGCTCGTCGAAGACGTAGGTGACGTCGGTGAGCGCGGACCCGAGGTGACGGATCATCTTCGTGCGCTGCGCCTCGCCGCCCGACAGCGTGCCCGACGGCCGGTCGAGCGAGAGGTAGCCCAGCCCGATCTCCGCGAACGAGTCGAGGGTGTGGCGCAGCGTGGCGAGCAGCGGCGCCACCGACGGCTCGTCGAGGCCGCTGACCCATGCGGCGAGGTCCGAGATCTGCATCGCGCAGGCGTCGGCGATGTTGATCCCCTCGATCTTCGACGACCGTGCCGCCTCGCTGAGCCGGGTGCCGTCGCACTCGGGGCAGGCCGTGAACGTGATCGCCCGCTCCACGAACGCGCGGATGTGCGGCTGCATGGCGTCGACGTCCTTGGCGAGGAACTTCTTGCGGATCGTCGGGATCAGACCCTCGTAGGTCAGGTTGACGCCGTCGACTCTGATCTTCGTCGGCTCCTTGTGCAGCAGGTCGTCGAGCTCGGCCTTCGTGAAGCTGCGGATCGGCTTGTCGGGGTCGAAGAAGCCGCAGCCGCGGAAGATGCGGCCGTACCAGCCCTCCATGCTGTAGCCGGGGATCGTGAGCGCACCCTCGTTGAGCGACTTGCCGTCGTCGTACAGCGCGGACAGGTCGAAGTCGGTGACCGAGCCCCGGCCCTCACAGCGCGTGCACATGCCTCCGGTGCGGGTGAACTTCACGGCCCTTGTCTTGCTGGCGGCACCGCGCTCGACGGTGAAGGCACCGCTCGCTCGGACCGAGGCGACGTTGAAGGAGAAGGCGTTGGGCGAGCCGATGTGCGGCCGGCCGAGCCGGCTGAAGAGGATGCGCAGCATCGCGTTGGCATCGGTGGCGGTGCCGACCGTGGATCGTGCATCGGCACCCATCCGCTCCTGGCCGACGATGATCGCCGTCGTGAGCCCGTCCATGACGTCGACCTCGGGCCGGGCCAGCGTCGGCATGAAGCCCTGCACGAAGGCGCTGTAGGTCTCGTTGATGAGGCGCTGCGACTCCGCCGCGATCGTGCCGAAGACGAGCGAGCTCTTGCCCGAACCGGAGACGCCGGTGAACACCGTCAGCCGGCGCTTGGAGATCTCGATGCTGACGTCCTTGAGGTTGTTCACGCGCGCGCCGTGCACGCGGATCAGGTCGTGACCGTCGGCAACGTGCGGCGCCGACGACTGCGTGTCCGTGCGCGTGGCAATGCTCATCGTGTCTCCATCTGGTGAAGGCGGGGCGTCGTCGTCGGTCACACGCTAGCTGTGTCTCGGGGGCCCGCTGCTCGATTCCCGATCGGTCTGGTCACCCGGAGGTGCGCAGCTCCTACGTCTCGCCCGTGGTGCTGAAGTCCCCGCCGGGCGTGCTCTGCGGCGGGGGCGGCGGAACGACGACGGGCGGGCGCGTCGCCACCGGGGGCGGCGGCGGTGGCGGCGCCGGCACCGGCCGCGCCGGCACCGGCACCGGCCGCGAGGGCGCCTTGCTCGTCTTCTTCGGGGTCGACGCCTTGGCCGGCGAGCTGCCGAGCTTGGGCAGATCGCGCCGACGCGTGAGCGTGCCGATCTCGACACGATCGCGGGACGGCGTGAAGCTCTCGGGAAGCGCGTCGCGCGCGCCGGTCTCGCCGCCGCTCGACGACGCGTTGCCGACGCCCCAGCCGGCCGCGGCGACGACGATCGCCGCGACGACGACCGCGCCGATGCCACGACCGCTCAGCGCGGGCAACTCAGCACCTTGCCGCTCGCGTTCAGGCAGCGATCGGCGACGCTCGGCAGTCGCCGCCCGGTGCGCGTCAACAGGCGCTCGTAGCTGCCGCGCCTCAGCGCCTTGCGCACCTTGACCGTGATCCGCGTCCCCGCCGGGAAGATCCGGGTGCGGCCGAAGTTGCGCGTCAGCCCGGTCATCCGCTTCGTCGTCTTGCGGACGACGACCTTCGAGAAGGCGCACGCGCCGCGGCGTCCCTTGCAGGTCAGCTCGATGCGCGAGCCCTTCGGCGCTGCGACGGTCAGCGAGACGAGCTTGGACAGCAGGTCGTTGACGCGCCAGACGCCGCGGATATCGGCATTCAGGAGGCTCGGGCAGCCGTTGCTCATGTCTCCGGCGACCGTCCTGCAACGGTCGACGGCGTCACGCACGCCGTCCTTGTCGCGGTCGGCGGTCGAGCTTGCGCGGCGCGACACGACGGTCGTCGAGTTGGCGGCGTTGCAGGCCGTGGCGACGGCGCTGTTGTTCGCGTCCCCGCTGTACGCCGCGGTCCAGCGGTAGGTCCCCGCTGCCGCCGGCGCGAAGGCGGCCGACGTGACCGTGCCGCCGGCGGCCGGATAGGGCACGCCGGTCGACGCGAAGACGGGCGCGCCGGCGCACGTCGTGTCGTCGGGGCCGTAGAGACGGAAGTCGATCGTCGCTCCCGCGACCGGGCTGACCCGGCTGCCGACCGCGACGCTGTCGCTCAGCGAGCCCGCTCCGAGGTCGATCGCCGGCGACGCCTGCGTCTGGATCGTCGGCGAGCCGAGCCCCGCGACCGTCGACTTCGACGTGTCCAGCGCGCGCGCGCCGGGCGCCGACGGGCCGAACGGCTCCAGGACCTGGGTGTGCTCGGTGGCCTGGGCGGTCTGCGCGCCGTCCAGCGCGGGGTTCTGGTCGACGCCCGGCGTCTTCAGGACGCTGACCTGGAAGTCGATGACGCACGACGTCCCGGCCGCCGGCAGCGACACGTGCGCGCCCGCCGGCAGCGGGGTGAAGCGCACGGTCCCGAACGCGGCGTTGACGATCGAGGCGTCGAACGCGATCCCCGCGCACGACGAGCCGAGGCGGCCGGTCGCCGACGGCGCGATCGCGAAGACGCCCGGATCGGCGCCCGACGGCGAGCACGCGTCGCCCGCCAGCGCGCTGCACGACGGCGTCAGCACGATCCCGGTGTCGGAGGCCAGGCACGTCGTGACCGGGTCGCCGGCATTGCAGACGACGTTCGCGCCGCCGGCGTTCGGACCGCTGTTCTGGTTGCGCAGGGTGATCGAGCCGGCGAGCCCGCTCTGGCCGACCTTGACGTCGGTCGGGAACGTGATCGTCGTCGTCGCGACGGCCGCCGCGCGCGCCAGCTCAGGCGCCGTCAGGCACGCCAGCAGCGCGAGCAGCCCGCACAGGGCTGCTCTCGTCCGGCCACACAGCTCGCTATCCAGCACGCGGTCGCTCCCCTCGCAAAGACTCAGGCCTACCTCCAACAGCTCGCAGGGTGCCATGTTGCGGCGTCGGCGTGCGCGATCGACCATCAGGCGCCATAGCCGAGCTTGCCGAGCGCCGCAACCGCCTCGCGCAGGCGGCGCTCCGCCGAGCGCACGGCGGCCGCCGCGTCGCCGTAGCGGCCGCCGTCGCGGTCACGCGCGGCCGATGCGAGCCGCTTGTAACCATCCCCGGCGGAGCGGATCGCGGCGACGAGCGCGTCGTGGCCCTCACGGTCGCGCGCGCTGACGGCCCCGGCATCGAGCACGGATGCCGTCCGCGCATAGCTGCGGGCGATCGCGGCCGCGAGCTTCGCCTGGCCGGTCGCGGTACGGGCCTTGCGCAGATCCTCACCCGTGGTGCGTAGCGTCGTGTCGAGCGCGCCGACCGCGTCCGCGATGCGGTGGCCGTAGCCCGGGGCCGGGCCGAGCGGCAGCGCGCGTACACCGTCGATGCGCAGCGACGGCAGACCGTCGATCTCGAGCGTCGATGCCGCACGACCGCAGGCGTCGAAGAACTCGCTCGCCTCGGCCGGGCCGACGCACGCCACGACGGCCGAGCCGTCGGCGGTCGGGACCGCGTAGATCGTGACGGCGTCGGCGAACCCGTCGAGCTTCAGCCGCGGATAGCTGAGCGCCTGCGTCTCGCCGAGCCGCACCGGCTGCGCCGCCGGCACGGCGGCCGGCAGGCGCTTGCGCATGGAAGCCGGCAGGAGGTCCGATCCGACGGCGTCCCGGACGACGCCGGCGACGAGCCCGGGGAAGGCGCTGTCGCCCGCCGACAGCGCGATCGGCTTCGTGAAGCGCAGGCCCGGGATCGTCGGCGCGCGCGCGGCGCGCACCCAGCCGGCGGGGAAACGCAGCTTCACGCCCGCCCGCGATGCCTGCTGGGCGAGTGGCGGCCCCGCCTGCGCGCTGGGGTCGTCGCCGTGACCGATGGCGTAGCTCACGGCGGCGATCGCCGCGAGGGCGATGAACGTCACGAGCAGCATGCCGAGACGCGCGCGGCCGTCCCCGGGCAGGCGCTCCGGCGCGATCGGATCGGACGGCACCACGACCGGCGCGGGGTGCCAGGGCTCGCGCTCGGAGTCCGGCGTCTGCGGCGGCCACGCCCCGGGCCGCGGGTCCGGCCGCGCGACGTGCTCGGGCTCGGCCGCCGGCCCGGGCGCGACCGCCGGTGCCGTGTTCCAGGACCCGCCTTCCCGGTCCTCGGGCGCATCGGCCCGGGCGCGCTGCATCGCGTCATCGACGTCGTGAAGCGGGCGCCGCCGGCGGTCGTCGCCGTCGGCGATCCTCGTGCGCTCGGCGTCGAGTTGCTCGCTCGCGGCGCGTTCGTTCGCGGCGAGGTCGGCGAGCTGCAAGGTCGCGTCCTCGCGCTCGAGATCGATCCGCTGGCGGATCCTCCCCGACTGGCCGGCGGTGCGGGCCTTGGCCTGGCGCTCCGCGGCGAGCTCGCGCTCGAGCGCGGCGATGCGCTCCGCGGCCGCCGCCGCGGCCTGGTCGTAGGCCTCGCGCGCGCGGCGCTCCGCCTCGACCGCCGCCTGTACGAGCCGTGCCTGCTCCGAGTCGGGCGTGTACTGGTCGACGTCGAGCAACCGTCCCTGCGCGGGCGGGTCGACGAGCGGCTGGTAGGCCTCCGGCACGGGGACGGCGGCGAAGTCGCTGGTCACCGGCGGCTCGTACGGCGCGCCCCCGACCGCGGGACGCAGCAGCTCCAGCGTGATGATCTGATCGCCCGTGACCGTGTGCAGCGGCGGTCGCACGCGCAGCCCGACGCGCTCGAGGCGAGCCTCGATCGCCGCGGTGACGTCAGGGTCCAGGCGGGCGTAGCCGAACTCGCGCAACAGCCGCCCGACCTTGAGCTTCAGCGGGCGGTGGCGATTGTCGACGGTGCGTCGCCAGCGCTCCTCCGCGCCATAGGGCGGGATCGCGCTCATGCGCGTCCTCGCTACCCCCCGGCCCCGAACCCGACGCGATGCTCGTCGAGGTTCGTGCGGACGTACACGACCTGGCTGAGGTTCATGCGAATCGTGCCGTCGTCGACGGTGACGTCGTACCAGTCGCCCTTCGGCAGCGCTTGCAGGAGCGCGTTGAGGTCGGGCTCGTCAAGCCGGACCCCGAGGGTCTGGGTGCCGGTGAAGCCGATCGTGACGCGCTGCAGAGCCATGGTGGTGTCAGTGTCCCTTCGCGGGTTGGACGATCTCGGTCAGTACCCCGCCGGACGACTTGGGGTGCAGGAAGGCGACGCGTGAGTCGCGGATGCCGGTGCGCGGCTGCTCGTCGATGAGCCGGATGCCGGCGTCGCGCAGCGACGACAGCGCCGCCTCGATGTCGGTCACCTGGTAGGCCACGTGGTGCATCCCGGGGCCGCGCTTGGCGAGGAACTTGCCGACGGGCGTGTCCGGGCCGAGTGGTGCCAGCAGCTCGACGTGGTTCTCGCCGAGGTCGAGCAGGACCGCCTCGACGCCCTGCTCGGTGATGACCTCGCGGTGGGCGAGGGTCATCCCGTAGTCGCCCTCGTAGAGCGCGAGCGCCGCGTCGAGATCCTCGACGGCGACGCCGATGTGGTCGACGCGGGTGAACACGCGCCCATCGTAGTGGCCGCGGGGGCCTGCGCGCGCACGGTTGGTTGCGTGGCGGGATTAGGATCGTGCGATGGGGTTGCATGCCGATCACGACGGCTCCGGCCTCGAACTGCCTGCGTGGAGCCTGGATCGGGAGTCCGCGCTCGCCGCGACGCATCGCTCGCCGTTCCCGCTGACCGACGCGCGCGACTGGGCGTGGGGAGACGCGACCGGCGCGGGCGTTTCGGTCTGCATCATCGACAGCGGGATCGACGGGACGCACCCCGCGGTGGGTGGGGTGGACAGCGCCGTCTTCGTCGAGCTCGGCGAGGACGGTGAGCCGCGGGTCGCCGAGGACCACGACGGGGACCTCTTCGGCCATGGCACCGCGTGCGCCGGCATCATCCGCGCGCTCGCGCCGGCGTGCGAGATCCACAGCGTGCGCACGCTCGGTCGCGCGCTCACGGGCCGCGGCGCGGTGCTGCTGGCGGGGCTGCGCCACGCGCTCGAGCAGGGCTACGACATCGTCAACCTCAGCCTCTCGATGTCGAAGGCGAGCTTCGTCGCGGAGCTGCGCGAGCTGTCGGACCTCGCGTACTTCGCCAACACGCTGCTCGTCGCGGCGGCGCACAACATGCCGGTCATCAGCTACCCCTGGCGCTTCCCGGGCGTCGTCTCCGTCGGGAGCCACTCCGGCAGCGATCCGATCGAGTTCTACGCCAATCCGTTCCCGCCGGTGGAGTTCCTCGCCTGTGGTGTCGAGGTCGAGATCGCGTGGCTCGACCACGCGACGATCCGCGCGACCGGCAACAGCTTCGCGACGCCGCACATCTCGGGCATCGCCGCCCGCATCCTTTCCAAACACCCAGGGCTGACGCCGTTCGAGGTCAAGAGCCTCCTGCGCGCGACGGCCGGCAACGTCAGGAGTGAGCCATGAGCAGCAGTCCGGCCGGCGGCGGCTTCGGCCCGGCGGTGGCCGCGGGGATCATCGGAGCCGACGACGCCTACGGCGCGCTGCTGCAGTCGATCGTCGAGGTCGCGCTGAGGATCTTCTCGGCAGGCGCCGCGTCGATTCTCATCTACGACGTCGACGCGCACGAGCTCGTCTTCGAGGCGGCGACCGGACAGGGCCAGGAGACGTTCGTCGGCCGCCGGATCGCCGCCGGCAGCGGGATCATGGGCTGGGTCCTGAGCTCGCAGGAGCCGATGATCATCGACGACGTCACGCGCGACCCGCGCTTCGATCGCGCAGGCGCGGAGCGCCTCGGCTATGTCCCGAAGCACATGATGTCGGTGCCGCTGCTGCATGACGAGGAGCCCCTCGGCGTGCTCAACGTGCTCGATCGCCGCGAGCGCTCGTTCTCCGGCGTAGAGGAGATGGACCTGCTCGGCGCGTTCGCCAAGCAGGCGGCGATCGCCGTGTCGGTCGTGCGCGCGGGGCGGCGCGCCAAGCGCATGCTGGAGGACGGGGAGGGCGACGGGGCACTCGTCGCGCGGCTCGCCGCGACGATCGACGCGCTCCAGGGCCCACGCCGGGCGGCCGCGATCGCGCTGCTCGAGGCGGCCGAGGCGCTGATCGTGGACTGATGTACGGCTGGCAGGCCGCGAGGGCCTGTGGGACACTCGAACTGCTCCGCGTGAGCAGTGACACACAACAGGCCCAGAGGCCCTGCGAGCCTCGGTGACGCACGGAAAACGGCTGGCACAGGAGGTCCCCCTGCACCTCGTCGACTACCTCGCCCTGCGGGCCGTTCCCGCAGCGGGCGTATCCCTCGCACTCACGCGGCGCTGCCCGCTGAGCTGCGCACACTGCGCGACGAACTCGACGTTCTCCAGCGAGGAGGCGCCGGCCGAGATGTTCGTGCGCTTCGTCGACAGCTTCACCGCCGACGACCACCCGCAGGCGCTCGCGATCTCCGGCGGCGAGGCGTTCCTGCGCCCGGCCCTGGTGCTCGATCTCGCCGAGCGCGCGGCGCTCGTCGGATGCCGGACCGCCGCGCTGTCGGGCATGTTCTGGGCCAAGTCCAGGCGCATCCCGCCACCGATCAAGCGGGCGATCGACGCGCTCGATCACTTCTCCTGCAGCCTCGACGTCTTCCACGAGCGGGAGGTCCGCCGCGCCGACGTCTACCGCGTGCTCGACGTGCTGCTGTCGGAGGGCAAGGACGTCAGCGTCCACCTCGTCGGCCTCGATGCCGACGATCCGTACCTCGTCGAGCGCAGCGAGGAGATCCGCGAGCGCTTCGACGGCCGCGTCCCGATGCTCGTCAACGCCGTCAACGCGTACGGCCGGGCCGCGGACTGGCTCGATCCCGAGGATGCGACGGCGCCGCCGTCCGTCGAGGCGAACCCGTGCACGCTCGCCGCCTGGCCGCTCGTCGCGTTCGACGGCACGGTCGTCGCGTGCGGCAACGACGACGTCGTCGACGGCCCGGCGCCCGCGCACCTGCGCCTCGGTCACGCGGCCACCGACGGGTGGCCGGCGATCCGGGCGCGCTCGCTGTCGTCGAGCCTGCTGCGCGCGATCCGCACGTTCGGCCCCGAGTACGTCGCGGCGCGCCACGCCGGCGCCACGATCCGCTGCGACGGCTACTGCTCGACGTGCCAGCAGTTCTCCGACGACCCGGGACTCGTCAGCCGCGTGCAGGCGTACATGGACGGTCCCTCCGGCAGGCTCATGGAGGAGCAGGTCTTCGCGCTGCAGCGCCACTCCGGCGCCGCCGGCTTCATCCGCCGCTTCGGGATGAGCGAGTACTCGCAGCTCGTGACGCTCGGATCCCCCGCCCCGCTCGGAGCGGCGTCGTGACCGCCCACCTCGGCTGGCGCGAGATCGAGGACATCCGCCACGAGCGCGGGCGCTCGACGTTGCTGTTCATCACCGACCGCTGCCCGGTCGGCTGCGCGCACTGCTCCGTCGACTCGCGTCGCGACAGCCCTACGATCACGGACTTCGCGCTGTTCGGAGAGATCGTCGAATGGCTCGTCGCACAGGACCACGACGTCGTCGGCATCTCCGGCGGCGAGCCGTTCGTCGAGCGCCGCGGCCTGTCGCTCGCGGCGCGGCGGATCACCGAGGAGGGCAAGCGGCTCGTCGTCTACACGTCCGGCGTCTGGGCGAAGCGGCCGGACCCGCCCGCGTGGATCGCCGACGTGCTCGACCGCTGCACGACGGTCTTCCTCTCGACCGACGCGTTCCACGCACAGGGCGTCGGCGACGGCCACTACGTCAACGCCGCGCGCGCGATCCGCCGCGCCGGGGCGTGGATCGTCGTCCAGGTGCTGGACGTCGACGACATGGTGCCGCGCGCTCGCGAGCTCCTGCGCCGAGCCTTCGGCGACGGCTGGCAGGACCACGCGGAGCTGCGGCCGCTGACGCCGCTGACCGCCGGCCGGGGGGCGGACGTCTTCATGCGCTCCAAGCACCAGCCGGGCAGCTCGTTCGCGCCCTGCACGATGGTCGCCTCGCCGATGATCCGCTACGACGGCGTCGTCACGGCATGCTGCAACGAGAGCGTCATCATGGGCTGGGGCCCGAAGGCGTTGCGTCGTCGGGCGAGCGATGGCGCCTCGCTGACCGCGGAGATGGACGCGTTCCGCGCCGATCCGCTGCTGCGCGCGATCGGCGGCGTCGGACCCGGTGCGCTGACGGCGCACCCGCGCTTCTCCGACCTCGCCGACGCCCCGTTCACGAGCATCTGCGATCTCTGCTGGAAGCTCTTCGACCGGACGGCCGGCGACGTCGCGCCCGATCCGCTGATCGGGGTGATCAGCGACCTGCTCGTCGACCCGGTGGCGTCGTGAGTGCGTCCGACCGGCTGCGGGCGAAGCTCGATCTCGCCTACCCGGCGGTCGCGCAGACGTCGTCGCGGATCTGGGGCGACGAGCGGGTGCGCGAGCTGTACCCGATGTACCTCACGATCTGGCACGGGATCGTGCGCTCCGCCGTCCCGCTCATCGAGGCCGCGGCAACGCGGGCCCGCGAGCTCGCGCCGCACGACGAGGTCGCGGCGCAGCTCGTGCCGTATCTCGAGCATCACGGGCCCGAGGAGGCCGGCCACGACGTCTGGCTGCTGGAGGACCTCGAGGCGCTCGGCGGCGACCGCGAGGCGGCGCTGCGAAGGATCCCGTCGCCGCGCGTCGCGACGCTCGTCGGGGCGCAGTACTACTGGCTGCGCCACGCGCACCCGGTCTCGCTGCTCGGTCACATGGGGGTCGTCGAGGGCTACTCCCCGCCGGAGGGCTTCGCGGATCACCTCCAGCGGCTGACCGGCCATCCGCGCGACGCGTTTCGCGCGATCCGCCGCCACGAGCGGCTCGACATCAAGCACAAGCGCGAGCTCTACGAGCTCATCGACGGCTTGGCTCTGACCGTCGAGCACGAGCGGCTCATGGGCATCGCCGGACTGCACACGCTGCAGGCCGCCGTCGACGTGTTCGCCGAGGTGCACGCCTCCCTGCCGTCGCGCGAGGCGATGATCGTGGCGTGACACGCCGGGAGGGCATGTCGGCGCCGCTGCGCCTGCGCGAGTACCGGCTGCTGTTCTCCGGCCAGATCGTCTCCAACCTCGGCGACTGGCTGGACTTCATCGCGCTGGCGGTGCTCGTCGCCTACGTGTGGGAGATGGGCCCGGCGTCGCTGGCGGCGGTGTCGATCGCGATCGCGATCCCGTGGATCTTCGTCGCGCCGTTCTCCGGCGTGCTCGTCGATCGCTGGCCGAAGAAGCGGGTGCTGATCGGATCGGACCTCCTGCGCGCGGTCATCGTGGCCGGCTTCGTCATCGCGCCGAGCCTTCCGGTCCTGCTGGCGCTCATCGCACTCAAGACGACCGTTGCGACGTTCTTCGCCCCGGCCGACCAGGCGACGATCCGGATCCTCGTACCCGAGACGCAGCTGCACGCGGCGAACGCGCTGTCACAGCTCGTGCAGCAGTCGACGAAGGTCATCGGACCCGCGCTCGGTGGCCTGCTCGTCGCGGTCACAAGCCCGCGCGTCGCGTTCGCGGTCGACGCCGCGACGTTCCTCGTCTCGGCCGCGATCCTCAGCCGGATGCTGCCGATCGACGACCCATCGGCCCGCCGCGCCGGCGGCGAGGACGACGACGAGCAGGGCGGCTATTGGGCGGAGCTGCGCGAGGGACTCGCGTACATCGCCGGCCGGCGCGCGCTCATTCTCTGCATCGCGGGCTTCGGCGCGACGATCTTCCTGCTGTTCTGCTTCGACACGCTGTCGCCGCTGGCGTTCCAGCAGCTCGGTGTCAGCAAGGCGCTGTTCGGCCTCGCGGTGGCCGGGATCGGGGCCGGCGGCGTCATCGGCACGATCGCGGTGGGCCGCTACGGCGGCGACGTCAACCCCTTCGCGCTCCTCGGCGGCGGCACGGCGATCGTCGGCTGCTGCGTCGCGCTCGTCGGGCTCGCGCTCGTCACCGACCTCGCCTTGGCGCCGTGGCTGTGGACGCCGGTCCTGATGGTGGTCGGCGTGGCGTCGGCGGGGATCCTCGTCGCCTCGCCGACGATCATCCAGAAGGAGACGCCGCCCGAGCTCATGGGCCGCGTCAGCACGTCCGCGAGCGCGATCCCGACCGGCCTGCAGATGTTCGCGCCGATCGCCGGGGCCGCGCTCGCGCAGTGGCAGAGCGTCGGCTTCGTCTTCGCGACGGCCGGCGGCGCCCTGGCCGTGCTCGGGATCGGGGTGCTCGCCGCGCGCGTCCCGGTCGGCGCCGGCGTCGGGCTCGCCGCGGTCGCCGACGTCGTCGAGGCCGCGCACCGCGCGGAGCCCGACAGCGCCGCCGCGCGGGCGCCACAACCAGCTTCGTCGGGCAGCGAGGTCGCTGCCGTGCCGGCAGTCCTGGCCGGCGAAACGAAGGGCAACGGCCGGGCGCGGGTCGCCCGGTCGCACTACGACAAGGAGGAACACATGTCCGACCTGGACATCCTGAAGTCTGCGGGCTTCAACCTCGACGAGCTCTCGCCCGATCAGGTGGAGGCCGTCGGCAACCTGAGCCGAGACGAGCTCGAGACCCTCGCCGCGATCCGCGGCAAGCTCAACGCCGAGCCCGACGTCGCGGGTCACGCTGCGTCGCGTGCCGTCGCAGGCGACGGCAACTTCGTCTGGTAGCAGCCGGCTGTGAGGTGGGCGTCGCGGCTGCGGCCGCGACGCCGCGCGTCGCTCGCGGAGCCGAGCTCAGCCGCCGGACAGCTGCGGCGGCTTGGAGGCCCTACGTCCGCCGCCGTTTGGCGGCTCCTCGTCGCCGGCGCCGTGCGCCCGCGCCGCGACGACCGACAGCGACGCCAGGCCCGGCCGGCGCTCGACACGCGCCACGCCGTCCATGATCCGGTCGATGTCCTCGCGTTCGAGGACCTCGTGCTCGAGCAGCGCCAGCGCGAACTCCTCGAGCTTGTCGCGGCGGCCCGACAAGAGCTCGGTCGCGGCACGCTCGGCCTGGAAGGCGAGGTCGTGCTGCTCCTCGTCGCGGATGCGGCGGAACTGCTCGGACGGGCCCTCGTCGTCGGCGACGGCGCGCTGGACGCCGCCGGGGGCCCCCATCGCGTACTCGTAGACCATCGCGCGGGCGACCTTCGCGACGCGCTTGAGGTCGTCGGACGCGCCGGTCGTGACCTCGCCGAAGACGATCTGCTCGGCGCAGCGGCCGGCGAGCAGCACGGTCATGTGGTCGAGCAGCTCCTCGCGCGTCTTGAGGTAGCGGTCCTCCTCGGGCAGGTTCAGCGTGTAGCCGAGCGCCTGGCCGCGCGGGACGATCGAGATCTTGTGGACGCGGTCGACGCTCGGCAGCAGCTCGGCGCACAGCGCGTGACCGGCCTCGTGGTAGGCGACGACCTCCTTCTCGTGCGGGTTCAGCACGCGCCGCGACTGCACGCCCGCGATGACGCGATCGAGCGCCTGGTCGAAGTCCTCGTCGGTGAGTTGGGTGTCGCCGCGCCGCGCGCAGCGGATCGCGGCCTCGTTGCAGAGGTTCGCGAGGTCCGCGCCCGTCAGGCCGCTCGTCTGCGCGGCGATCTTCCTGAGGTCGACGCCGTCGGCCGGCTTGTCGCGCGTGTGCACGTCGAGGATCCTCGCGCGGCCCTCGACGTCGGGCGGCGAGACGAACACCTGGCGGTCGAAGCGCCCGGGCCGCAGCAGGGCGGGGTCGAGCTTCTCGAGCAGGTTCGATGCCGCCATGACGACGAGGTCGCCGCTCGTGTTGAAGCCGTCCATCTCGACGAGCAGCTGGTTGAGCGTCTGCTCGCGCTCGCCGTTGTTGTCCGATCCGCGGCGCGCGCCGACGGCGTCGAGCTCGTCGATGAAGATGATCGCGGGCGCGTTCTTGCGCGCCTCGGCGAACAGCCGCCGGATGCGGGCGGCCCCGAGGCCGGCGAACATCTCGACGAACGAGGCGGCCGACTGCGAGAAGAACTGGGCACCGGACTCGTGCGCGACGGCCTTCGCGAGCAGCGTCTTGCCGGTGCCGGGCGGGCCGTGCAGCAGGACGCCCTTCGGCACGCGAGCGCCGAGCGCGGCGAAGCGCTTGGGGTCGCGCAGGAAGTCGACGACCTCGCGCAGCTCGTCCTTGGCCTCGTCGACGCCCGCGATGTCCTCCCAGGCGATCGCCGACTTGACCTCCGGCTTGATCTGGACCGGCTTGGTCTTCGGCATGAGCTTCAGCGTCTTCCAGAGAAAGAACGCGATGACGAACATGAAGATGATCGTGAAGACGCCGGCCCACTGGGTGCCGAAGTCGCGCAGCTGATCGAGGAACGAGGGCTGTGCCATCACCACCCCTTCGGCAGCTCGCGGCGAAAGCTCAAGCGCGGTTGGACGCCTGTTGGCGACCCGGCGCGCGGTCAGCCGCGGGCCTGCGAGCAGACGCGCGACGCGACGGCGAGCAGCGTGCGCGTGACGGCCTCGGTGTCCGCGACGCTGACCCATTCGACGGCCGCGTGGGCGCCCTCGCCGCCGGGCCCGAAGATGACCGTCGGGATGCCGCTCGCCGCGATGAAGGCGGCGTCGGCCCAGTAGCTCGCTCCGCCGATCGGCGGCACGCCGCCGAGGACGCCCGTCGCGGCCTCGCGAACGAGCGCGACGAGCTCGGCGCCGGGGTCGATCTGAAACGGCTCGCGCACGAGCAGCGTGCTCTGGGTCGCGCGCAGCCGCGGATCCGCGTCGCGGCAGGCATCGAGCAGCGCCGCGAGCTCGGCCTCGACGTCGGCCGCGCGCTCGCCGGGCAGCGTGCGGCGCTCGAGCTCGACCACGCAGGCCGCGGGGTAGCTCGACAGCTCGCCGCCGCCGGCGATCCGCGAGGCGTGGACGTTGGCGGCGCCCAGCAACGGGTGCCGCGTCGCGCGCAGCGCGTCGTCGAGCGCGCCGAGGGCGACGAGGATCGGCCCTGCGCGGGCGATCGCGTCGACGCCGAGATGCGGGCGCGAGCCGTGGGCGGCCATCCCCTCGACCTCGACGCGCATCCAGACGAAGCCCTTGTGCGCGACGACGAGCTCGAGTTCCGTCGGCTCCGTGACGATCGCGGCGTCGGCCCGGACGTGGCGCAGCACCTCCCGCACGCCGAGGCTCGCGTGCTCCTCGTCGGCGACGGCCGCCACGACGACGTCACCCGCGAGCCCGAGCCGTGCCGCGTCGCGGCACGCGACGAGCGCCGCCGCGACGCCGGCCTTCATGTCGTAGGCGCCGCGCCCGTGCAGGCGGTCGCCGTCCAGCCGCGGCTCGTGCGGCGCATCCATCCCCGCGACGCCGACCGTGTCGATGTGCCCGCACAACAGCAGCGTCCGCCCGCCGCCGGTTCCCGCCGCGCGCACGACGACGCTCGGGCGTCCCGGGGTGGCCTCGAGCACGTCCACGACGAGCCCCTCCTCGCGCGCCCAGCCCGCGATGTGCGTCGCGATCCGCCGTTCGCCGGCGCCGCCGGCGACGAGCGCCGGGTTCACGGAGTCGATCGCGACGAGCGCGCGCAGGAGCGCGACGACGTCGTCGCCCACGGGGACTTCAGGCTTCGACGCGCAGGATCTCGGCGAGCGCCGCGCGCCCGACCTCGAGCTGCGCCTCGCTCGGCTCGCGCGTGCCGAGCAGCCGCTGCAGCTCGTGCCCGGGCCGGCGCAGGATGCCCGCGACCGCGGAGTCGTGGTGGCGCTCGCTCCAGACGAAGACCTCGACCGCGATCCCCAGCGAGGCGAGGCCGACCGCGGCCTGCGCGCCAGGGCCGGGGCGCTTCAGGGTGTGGCGCAGCAGCGCGGCGCCGGCGAGGTTCGAGGCCAGCAGCGGCGCCATCAGGTGCGAGCCGCAGCGGTCGTGCTCCTTGGCGGCGTCGGCCGCGTCGGGCTTGTCGGTCTCGTACGCGGCGATCGCCTTGTGCTCGACGCCGTGGTACTCGGCGAGCTCGCCGCCGCGCAGCGCGACGAGGCTCGGCAGCAGCGAGACCATCGCGATGGCCGTCTCGGTGCCCATGCCGGACTTCATCGTGCCGCGCATGAGACGCCCGCCCGCGGCGGTGGCGACCATCGTCCCGAGCACGCGCGCGTCCTGGAACGGCAGCTTCGCGGCGGGCAGCGCGCGCTTGACGAGCGGGATGACGAGCATCGCCTCGCCGAGGCGCACGACGCCGCGCACGCCGGCGATCTTGTCGACGCCCTTCAGCCGCGGCTTGCGGCCCGAGGCCGCCTGGATCGTGCCGTCGTCGCGGCGCACCGCGGCGGCCCAGTGCGTCGGGCCGTGCACGAGCAGGCCGTTGCGCAGCGCCATGCCGCCGAGCCGCAGCTTCGCGGGAGCGTCGTCCGCGACCGCCGAGGGTCCTGCCGGGGAATCAGCCACCGAGCATCTCCTTCGTGATGTCGCGGAAGAAGCCCGCCGCGAAGCCGAGGTCGCGCACGTCGATGCGCTCGTCGGCGGAGTGGATCAGCGGCGCGGTCTCATAGAGGGTCGTGTGCCGCTGCGGGAAGAAGCCGTACGCGACGCAGTCCGGGAAGTGGTTGCGGAACGTGCGCGAGTCGGTGAAGCCGGGCAGCACCGTCGGCACGACGTGCGCCCCCGGGTCGTGCTCGGCGATCCACGCCGCGATCGCGTCCATCAGGGGCGAAGCGACCGGCGACTGGTTGCCGACGACCTTCTCGGTGAACTCGAGCCGGTAGCCGTCCTCGCCGAGCACCTCGCGGATGCGGGCCAGCGTCTGCTCCTCGCCGATCCCCGGCGGGACGCGGCAGTCGACGCGCAGCTCGGCGCTCGCCGGAATGACGTTGATCTTCGCCGAGGCGGAGATCCGCGTCGGCGCGAGCGTCACCCCGAGCAGCGGCTCGACGAGCAGCGCGAGCCCCGGGTCGGTCGCGCGCAGGCGCTCGAAGGCCGACTCGACCCCGCCCGCCCCACCGTCGGGCTCCAGTCCCAGGCCCTCGAGCAGCGCGCGCGGACCCTCGGTGAGGTCGAATCCCGGCTGGCGGGCGTCCATCGCCGCCAGCAGCGGCGCCATCTTCAGCAGGGCGTTGTCGCCGATGCGCGGGATCGAGGCGTGGCCGGCCACGCCGTCGGTCGTCAGGCGGAAGCGAAAGACGCCCTTCTCCGCGACGCAGACGCCGTAGTAGCGCTCGCCGTCGTAGGGGAAGACCGCGCCGGCGCCCTCGTTGAGCAGGTAGTCGCAGCGGACGAGGTCCGGATGGTTCTCGCAGATCCACATCGCGCCGAGCTCGCCGCCGACCTCCTCGTCGGCGACGCTGACGACGAGCAGGTCGCCGGCCTGCGGGCGCCAGCCCTCGCGGGCGAGCGACAGGGCGGCCGCGACCTCGGCGGCGGTCTGGGACTTCATGTCGAGCGCTCCGCGACCCCAGACGAAGCCGTCGGCGAGGTCGCCGGACCAGGGGTCGTGCTGCCAGTCGGCGGCGGTCGCGAGCACGGTGTCGACGTGCGACAGCAGGCACAGCGTCGGGCCGTCGCCCGTGCCGCGCAGCCGCGCGACGAGGTTCGGGCGCTCGGGCACGGCGCCGACCAGGTCGACCTCGAAGCCGGCCTCGCGCAGCTCGGCGGCGAGCAGCTCCTGCACGACGCGCTCGTTGCCGGGCGGGTTGACGGTGTTGCAGCGGATCAGCCGCTGAAGGAGCTCGGTCGTCTCCTGCTGCAGGTTCGCCACGAGGGTCATGCTAACCCTCCCGACGCGCGGGGCTCCGGCGCTCACGCCTTCGGAGCGACGACGCCCGCGCCCTCGAGGCACGCGCGCGACCGCTTGCCGCTGAGCCGCTTGCACTCCGCGCGCAGCGCCCGCTGGGTTGGCTCGATCGCGGCGATGACCGAGCCGACGCCGGCGTAGCAGCGGTGACGGTCGCGCGACGGGACCTTCGTGCAGAAGCGCGCCCCGCGTTCGCCGCCCGCGTCGGAGTTGACGATCTCGCGCACGACGCCGTACAGGCAGTCGCCCTCGTGCTCGCCCGCGAGCCGGCAGCTGGCGAGCGCCTTGCGCGCGCTCTTGCCGGCGATCCCCGAGACGTCGCGGCCGAAGGACTCGAAGCACGTCTCGACCCACGCCGGCTCGCTGCGGTTGCAGCCGGCCGCGGTCTTCTTCTGGTCGTAGTTCGTCGTGCGCAGGATGTTGGCGGTGACGAGCCCGTAGCACTGGCCCTTGTAGTGCTCGGCGACCCAGTCGCAGGGGTAGATCGGGTCGTTCTTGCGCAGGTACTTCGACGTCACGCCGTAGGACGAGTTGAAGTTCTCCATGAAGACGCCTCCGCTGCAGGAGACCTGCCCGAAGTTGCCGGTCAGGCCGTCGCAGGTCTTCAGCGCGACCGGCATGTCGTAGCCGGTGTAGATCATCAGGCCGTGCCCGAGGCCGTGCAGGCACTGGTAGAGCAGGAACTGCTGATCGGTGATCTTCGAGTCGCTGCACAGCTGGTTTGCCACGATCGCGAGCCTGTTCGTCGGCTGGCCGAGGAACGCGCGCTCGATGATGCCGTGGTAGTAGCCGGAGGCGCAGACCGGCGAGCCGGCGATGAACGCCTCGGCGACCTTGTCGTGGAAGCGCGTCAGCGCGGCCGAGCCCATGCGGTGCGCGATCCGGTGGCAGTCCGCGGCCACGGCGGTGTTCTTCGTCGAATCGGTCTCGAGCAGCGCGAGCGCCTTCTTCGGCCCCTCGTTGAACGTCAGGTTGCCGAACGCCTGCTCGAGGCACTCGAAGTTGCCGTCGCGACAGTCCGCGAGGCGCTTGGAGTCCGCGCGGAAGGGCGCCGCGACCGCCTTGCCGGACGCGTTGCTCGCCCCGACGAAGGCGGCGAGGTTGCGCTTCTCGCTGTCCGACAGCTTGGCCGCGAAGCTCGGCATCAGGCCGCCGGGGTTGGAGAGCTGATGCATGACCTTGGCGACCGTCGGGCTCGCGGTGTCCAGATCCGGGCCCGTCGTGCCGCTCGAGCCGGCCGCCTTGAACGTGTGGCAACCGCTGCAGCCCTGCGCCGCGAACAGCTTCTTGCCGGCCACCGGGTCGCCCTTGGACGCGCCCTGGTCGTCCGAGCAGGCGGTCAGGACGAGCGAGGCCACAAGCAGCAGGGCCGCGCCCGCGAGCGTCATGCGTGCACGCGTCATCGGGACCGAAGATAGCGGCGGTTGGCGCGAGCCGCGACGGTCGACCGCAGGCGCCCGGCGGCGTCGCCCCCACCGGCCCTGCGGCGACCCGCCTGGCGCTATCTGCAGCCCGTGCGGTTCACGCGGTCGCGCACCAGCCACCTGCCCGCTTCGTCGCCCATCGACACGCGCCAGCTCACGCACCCATCGCGCGACGACACGACGACGGGACCGGCGTCGGTTCGGTAGGCGTGCGAGTCGCGCTCGCACCGGTTCTGGTCGCCGCACAACGTCAGCGCCAGGTGCGTCAGCGCCCCGTGCAGCGGGCTGTCCCGTGGCTTGACGAGCTTCGCGCAGGAGCGCTGCTGGCCAGGCTGGTAGTACGTCCGGACCTGCCCCACGTCGCGCCCGGCGGCCCTGATGGTCGTGATGGTCGGAGGTGACGCGTCGGCAGTAGGCGCTGGCAACGACCCGGCGGCTTGGAGCCCAGATCGACGGCGTCGTCGTTGCTCGCGATGTCCGCCGGTGCCTTCGAGGCGTCGGGCACGGCGGAACGCTCGCCGGACAGCTGGCCGACGACGACTGCCGCGAGGCCGACGAGCAGCCCGGCCAACGCGGCGAGCCTGAGCGCCCGCCACCGATCCGGCCGTGGCGGCTTGTCGCGCTCCGGGTCCGACGCAGTGCCCGGCGACGCCACCGGCGCGTCCGCCTGCCGGTGTCGGGCCGAGCCCGCGGGCCGGGCGCTGCCCCCGCCGCCGGTGGGGGTCTCGAGCCGCCGCGGCCCCTGCTCGACGCGGCGGCGGTAGTCGGCCGTCCACGGATCGTCGATCCCGGCCAGGAACTCCCCGCGCGAGGCGAGCGTGCGCGCGTGCTCGCCGTCGCCGCGGTCGACGGCGTCGAGGAACTCGCGGTAGTCGGTCCGGGCTCCCTCGAGCGCGACCCAGTGGCGCCCGGAGCCCAGCAGCCTCGCTGCGCCGCGTCCCTTGCCGAGGCGCTTGCGCAGCTGCCACTGGGCATTGCGGAGCTGCTGCTGGGCGGCTCCGCATGTCCGGCCCGACGGTGGTGCCGGGCGCCACCTTGACGACGAGCTGGGCGGCGAGCCGCTCGGTGTCCAGTCGCTCGCCCGGCACGAGCGCGAGCCGGGCGAGCAGGGCCCGGCTGAGCGGCTTGAGCTTCACGGTCCGATCGCCCGGCTGGCCCTCGATGTCGACCTCGCCGAACAGGCGGCCACCGCCGGTGCGGCGACGGTCGACATGGAGCGGGTGGTGATCGCCTCCCAGCTCGACCAGTACCGCCCGAACAACGCAACGACCGCCGGCGCCGCTCCCGACGTCAAGCGCATCCAGCGGGCGCTGCGCCGCAAGGGCTTCGGCGTCACCGTCGACGGCAACTTCGGTGCCGAGACGTTCGGCGCCTACGCCGCCTGGCAGCGCCGGCCCGGGTCCTCCGGGCTGGGCGCGAACGGCATCCCGGGACCGGGGTCGCTGCGCGAGCTCGGCTTCACGCTGACGCACCCGGTCACCGCGCCCGGCCCGCGGACGCCCTACAGCGGCGTGACGCTCAACGCCCGCACGATCGCCATGCTCAAGGAGGCCGGCCGCTTGCGCGGCTGCACGTACGACGTCACGAAGGGCTCCTTCACCGGTCCCGACGGCAGCTCGGCCGGCACCCACGCCGGCGGCGGCGCCATCGACGTCTCCGTCAGCCGGGGAGGCTGCGGCACGCCCCATGCGATGGTGACCGCGCTGACGAAGGTCGGCTTCGCCGCCTGGTACCGCCACACCGGCAGCTACGTCAACAACAAGCACATCCACGCGATCGCGATCTCCGACCTCGACATGTCGACCGAGTCCGCCTTCCCCGGCGTGTTCGACGCCCGCGAGCAGATCGCGGACTGGGGGCAGGGCAAGGACGGCCTCTCGCGTGCGGTCGTCGCCGCGATGACGAACACCCCGCTGCACACCTGGGAGGCGTACAAGCGCGCGCGCTGAGGCCGCGGATGCGCACCGCCCGCCGCTGCGGGTCCCGGGCAGTGCGCGCGCACGAGCCGCGGGTCCGGCGACCCGCGGCTCGACGTGCTTCGGCGCCCCGCGATACTGGTCGCGTGGAGGGTCAGCTGTTCGCACCGGACGATGGGCCGCAGCGCACGCGCACCGGCGTGCCCGCTCGCGAGGCGCCGCTCGCGGTGCGGATGCGCCCGCGCACCGCCGACGAGGTCGTCGGTCAGCAGCACCTGCTCGGCGAGGGGACCGCGCTGCGCCGCGCCCTGACGACCGGCCGCCCGCACTCGATGATCCTCTACGGGCCCCCCGGCACCGGCAAGACGACGCTCGCGCGCCTGGTCGCGGCGACCGCGAAGGCCGCGTTCGAGGAGCTGTCGGCCGTCGAGGCGGGGCGGCCCGAGGTGCGCAAGGTGCTCGAGCGCGCCGCCCACCGGCGCAAGGCGACCGGCGAGCCGACGATCTTCTTCCTCGACGAGA
>CAWKNG010000006.1:0-22311 GCA_963851015.1 uncultured Actinomycetes bacterium | reverse complement strand
GGTTGCGCGAGCGCGGCAGGGGTCCCGGAGGCGGCGAGCTCCATCGGACGACCATACGTGGACGAGGACCCGAGGCTGACGGCCGATCGAGGAATCGTCCGCCCGCTCGCGCGAAGACGTCCTTTCCGAAATTCGTCCCGATTCTTTGTCTCAAGCCTTTGACAATATTCGCGTTCTGCCACATGTGACCGACCGCCGGGGCGCATACCGTGCATCACCTGAACATCGGAGCGCTGATCCCGTCCCGCGACTTCTCAGCCGTCTACGACGAGCACGTGTGGCGGGTGTACGGCTTCTTCGCCTACCGGATGCGCAACCGCGCCGACGCCGAGGACCTGACCCAGCAGACGTTCGAGCGTGCGCTGAGATCATGGTCGCGCTACGACCCCTCGCGAGCGGCGTCGCCACGTGGCTGCTCGTCATCGCGCGCAACCTGCTCGATCGACCACCATCGCGCCGACCGCAGCGCGCGCCAGCAGCCCCTCGACGACCTCGACGACGGCCACGTGGCGCTCGTCGCACCCGCCATCCCCAGATCTCGGGCTCGAACCGGATCTCGAGCAGGCGCTGGCGAGCCTCGCCGCGCGCGACCGCGAGATCATCGCGCTGCGCTTCGGCGGCGAGCTGAGCCGGACCCGAGATCGCCGAGGCGACCGGCCTGAGCCTCGCCAACGTGCAGCAGATCCTGTCGCGCTCGCTGCGTCGCATGCGCGCCGCGATGGACGAAATCGCCGCGGTCGACGGCGATCGCGCCGGCGACGATTGGGAAGTTTGAAATCCGTGAAAATCGGCCGCGCAAGGAATTAGTGCATCGCCGGATTACCTGGTGCGTCGCCGGAGTCCTGGTGCTCGCCGGATTCGCTGGACGATGGATTGGAGTTTTCCGCAGCGACTGGCCCAAATGTCGAACGGGATTGGCCCTAATTGGCCGGGCTCATGTGTTACCTTCGTCGGCATCGGGAGCGCCACGGTCGGCGCATATAGTTCGGTGCCGTGTCAGGTCTTGCCTGGTGCGGCGAGTAGCAGACAAGCCCTATGGACCTGCACCGAGCCCACGAACGGGTGCGCGACTCTCCCGCCGACCTCGACGGCATGCGTGCCCGCGTTCGCCGCCCCACCCGAGACCAGCTCTCGTCGAGAGCGCGGATCCTTCCTGGCGCGAATCGCCACGCGCCTGTGCCAGGAGAGCAACACCCGCGAGCGCCGCCTGCGCCGCTCGCTCTCGGTCGCTGACCTCGCTGCCCTCGCGGTCTCGCTGCTCGTGCCCGTGTACGCGTTGTCGGGCGACACGCTCCACCCGGTCGCACTGCTGCTCGCCCCCGGGCTCATCGCGGCGGCCAAGACGCTCGGCCTCTATGACAGCGATGACCAGCGGATCCGCAAGACGACCGTCGACGAACTGCCCACAGCTGGTGCAGCTCGCAGCGCTGCTCATGCTCGCGGTCTGGCTCGCGGACTGGCTGCTGATCGGCGACCCGGCGAGCAAGACTCAGGCCGCAGTGATCGCGGCGTCTTCGTCGTCACCGCCATCCTTGGCCGTCGCGCCGCGCGCACGGCTGACGAATCGCCAGCTGCCGCGTGAGCGCTGCCTGTTCGCTGGCGACGACCGCTCCTATATGCGCCTTCAGACGATCTTCCAGCGCCACGAGCTACCCGCCGACCTCGTCGCGCACGTCGCCATCGACGAGCGCCGGTCGACGGCGGAGTCGACCTCAGCGCAGAGGCTCGCGCGCTGCTGGAGGTCATCGCTCGGGCGGGCGCCCACCGCCTGATCATCGGGCCGCACAGCCTGTCCAACGCGATGACGTTCGAGTTGCTCGAGGCCGCTCGAGCGGCGGGGACACGCGTCTCGTTGCTGCCTGACATGCTCGAGGTCGTCGGATCGTCCGTCGACTTCGACGATCTGTACGGCGTGACGCTGCTCGGCGTCCGTCACTCCCAGCTGAGCCGGTCCTCGAGGCTCCTGAAGCGAGCATTCGACTTGGTCGGCGCATCGCTCGTGCTGATTCCTGGCCCGCCCGTGATGGCCTTCATCGCGATCGCGATCAAGCTGACTCACCCGGATCCGTCCTCTTTCGGCAGGTCCGGTCGGACGCGGTGGCGAGCCGTTTCGCATCTTCAAGTTCCGCACGATGGTCGACTGGAGCCGACAGCCTCAAGCACGAGCTTCGTGCCTCAACGAGGCCGACGGCCTGTTCAAGATCGACGACGACCCCCGGATCACGAGGATCGGCCACACGCTGCGTCGCACGTCGCTCGACGAGCTTCCGCAGATCTTCAACGTCCTGCTCGGCCAGATGAGCCTTGTCGGCCCGCGACCGCTCGTCGCCGACGAGGACGGACGCATCCTCGGCGCGCGTCGTGGTCGGCTGCGTCTGACGCCGGGCATGACCGGCCAGTGGCAGATCGCGGGCTCGGCTCGCGTCCCGCTCGAGGACATGGTCAAGCTCGACCACCTCTACGTGTCGAACTGGACGCTGTGGGGCGACGTCAAGATCCTCCTGCGCACCGTGCCGTACGTGATGTCGCGGCGCGGGCTGTAAGCGCCGACGACGTAATGCGGCAGATCGAGGATGACCGCGATCACCTCGCGCACTTCGGACAGCACCGCGGCTCCCACGTTGCCGCGCACCGCGTCGACCCGGCCCGTCGATACGTCCCGCAGATGCTGGCACTGGGCGGCCGACGCGTGGTCCAGGCCGTTGGATGCGTCGGCGTCGACGCGCACCTCCGAGCCGAAGGCTCGAATCGTCGAGGTCAGCGGGACGACGTGGACCACCGTGGGTGTCGCATCGAGGATGCGCTGGGCCGTGACCACGATCGCGGGATGCTGAAAGCCGGCCTCGCGCCCGGCCGGGGCACCGAGGTCCAGCTCCACGACATCACCCGAGGTCAGCATCCAGCCACGTGGTCTCGGCGGGCGTGAGATCGGCCTTCAGCTCAGCTCCGATCTGCTCCTGACGCAGCCGGCGCACGGCCAAGGCCACGGTCGCGCCGACGCTTCGAGCCCAGCTGCGCGGCCAGCTCCTTGAGCTCTCGATGGGTCGCGCTGTCGATGCGAACGCTCGTGCTAGGCATGCAGATCAGCATACAGATACGCATGCTGGCTCCGCTCGGTTGTCTATCGGAGCCTCTTGATATCGATATGGATTGACGCACAGAAATGGTGACGCGGCTCGAGGACCGCGAAGCAACCGAACGCCGTCCGCGAGTTGCGCCGGGCGCTACGATGTACCGTGTGACCATGTTGGTGACCACATGAAGGTCGTGACCGTTCGAGACTTCCGCGACCACGCAAGCGAGATGTTCCGCTCCGACGACGTCATCCTCGTCACCCGCGACGGCACGCCGGCCGGCTTCTATCTGCCCTGGGACACACCCGAGCTGCCCGTCGAAGTTCGCCGCGAAGTGTTCTTGCGTCTCTCCGAACAGATCGGCGCGCAGATCGACGCTCAAGGCGCAGCCGAGCAAGAGGTACTCGACGATTTCGCTGCCAGCCGCCGTCGTCGCTGACGCAAACGTCGTCTTCACCACCGGCGAACTGCTCGACGCGCTACGCGACGCGGGCCACATCCAATAGCCGGTCGGCGTGAGCCCCGTCACCCACCTACGCCCAGCATCCACGCCGCCGTTTCGCGTCCGCGTGGGGAAGGCGACAGAATATGCGACTGTCAGCCCGCGGACCGCTCGTGCGTACATTGCTCATATGCCTCGCCTGCTTGCCGCGCTTGTCGCGCTGGCGCTGATCGCCGCACCGGCCGCCGCCTCAGCGCAGACCCAGAAGACGAACGCTCCGCCCGGCAACTCCGCCATCGACGAGTACCTCGAGACGGTTCCGGCCGCCAGTGGCAACGCTCGGCCGCGGCCGCCCGCTGCGGGCGGCGGCTCGTCGAGCGCGCTGACCGCCGCCGAGCGCGCGCGGCTGGAGAAGCTCGGACCGGACGGCAAGACGCTCGCCGACGCGATCGACGCGACCTCGCCGCAGCGCAGCTCGGGCTCGCCGAGCGCCGGGTCCGTGTCCGCCGGCGAGGGACGCTCGCCGATCGCCCAGGTCTTCGACGTCGCCGCCGGCAGCGACGGCGGCGGCGGGATGGGCGTGCTGCTGCCCGCGATCCTGATCGCCAGCCTGCTCGGCGTCATCACGCTCGTCGTGATGCGCCGCCGCTCGGCGTCCTGAGCGTCGCCGGCCGCGTGACGCGACCGCGCCGGATCGCGCTGCTGCTCGGCCTCGCGCTGGCCGCCGTCACCGCGACCGTCGCCGTCACCGCACCCGCGAGCGCCTCCGCGGCGCAGTCGCGCGGTCTCGCGATCGGCTTCCTCGACGGCGTCTTCACCGCCGACGCGCCGCTGCGCGACCCCTGGCTCAAGCGCGCCGCCGACTCGGGCTCGGACATCGTGCGCATCGACGTCGGCTGGCCGGTCGCCGGCGGACCGACGCGACCCGCGAACTTCGACGCCCGCGACCCGGCGTCGCCGTCGTATGACTTCACCCGCGCCGACGCGTCCGTCGTCGCGGCGACCGTCGCGCGGCCTGCGCGTGCTGGCCTCGTTCACCGGCGCTCCGCGCTGGGCCGAGGGCGCCAACAGGCCGGCGAACGCGTCGCAGGGCAGCTGGAAGCCCGACCCGGCCGCGCTGCGCGACTACGGCGCCGCGCTCGCGCGGCGCTACTCCGGCACGTTCCCCGACCCCGCGCGCCCCGGCCGCATGCTGCCGCGCGTGGTACGCCTTCCAGGTCTGGAACGAGCCCAACCTCGACAAGTACCTCAGCCCGCAGTGGAGCGCCGGCCGCACGTTCGCCCCCGCGCACTACCGCCGCATGCTGACCGCCTTCTACCTCGGCGTGAAGTCCGTGCGCCGGGCGGCGCTCGTCGTGACCGCCGGCACCGCGCCGTTCGGCGACCCGCTGCCCAACGGCCATCGGATCATGCCCGCGCGCTTCGTCCGCGAGCTGCTCTGCCAGCGCACGGTCAAGGGCAGGCTGCGCGCGACGAAGCTGCTCGTCGCCCCGCGCTTCGACGTGCTCGCCCACCACCCGTACTCCGTCGGCGCGCCGACGCGGCGCGCGCTGAACGCCGACGACGTCTCGATCCCCGACATCCGCAAGCTGACGAAGATCCTGCGCGCCGCCGAGCGCTCGCACCGCGCGCTGCCGCGCAAGCGCCACCGGCTGTGGGTCACGGAGGTCTCCTACGACTCCTCCCCGCCGGACCCCGACGGCGTGCCGCTCGCCACCCACGCGCGCTACCTCGAGCAGGCGTTCTACGTCCTCTGGCGCCAGGGCGTCGACACGATCACGTGGTTTCAGGTCCGCGACAGCCGCCCGCAGCCGAGCTACGCCGCGTCCAACCAGTCCGGGATCTACTTCGCCGACGGCCGCGCCAAGCCCGCACGGACCGCCTTCCGCTTCCCGCTCGTCGCCGAGCGGGCCTGGCGCCGCTCGCTGCGCGTCTGGGGGCGTTCGCCGGTCACCGGGATGCTGCGCATCGAACGCCGCGCCGGCACCGCGCTGGAAGCTCGTCAAGGTCGTGCGAGCGCACCGCCACCGCACGTTCCTCGTGCGCATCGCGGCGCGCGGGCGCACGACGCTGCGCGCCCGCGTCGGCGGCCAGACGAGCCTGTCCTGGCTCGTCCGCTGAGCCGCCGCGAGCCGTCGCGGGCGCGGCGCGTCAGCCTCGCGCGCGCCCGCGCCGTATGTAGCGACAACTCGTGCCCGCAGCCTTCCTTCAGGAGTCACCGTTGAAACGCTCGCTCGTCCTGACCGGGACGCTGTCGCTCCTCGCCGTGCTCCTGTGCACCACGCCCGGCGTCGCGCAGTCGCCGACCCTCGTTCGCGGCTCGGTGTCGATCACCTCGTCGACGACGCCCAAGCGCGACCGCACGCGGCCGTACAAGTTCACGACGACGCGGCCGGATCGTCCCGCCGGGTCGCTACTGCGCGGCGAACACGAACCCGACCCCGGGCGCCGGGAACTGCGTGCCGGTCATCTGCCCGCCGGGCGCGACCGACATCCGCTACTGCGTGCTGCCCGGGCGCGCCGTCATCTGCTCGGGCCAGGTCAACGTGCGCTACCAGAAGCGCGGCACGACGATCTCGTCGCGCAACGTCACGGTGCGGTCGGACTGCACGTACCGCAGCCGGGTGACGTTCCACACCCGGCTGCGCTACGCGCGTCGGCATCCTGAGCGTGCGCGCGCGCTTCCAGGGCAACCAGGTCCTGCAGCCCCGCAACGGGAGCACGAAGCACGTCCGCGCCGGCTAGGCCGTCTCGCATCGGGCCGCCGCCGAGCGCGTGACCGCGCCGAGTTCGCGACGACTCGGCGCTGTGGCTCATGCCGCAGCGCGCTCGCGCCGATCAAGAGCGTGATGCGCATCCTCCTCGCCGTACTGATCGCCATGGCCGGATTGGCCGTCACCGCCACCGGCGCGCAGGCGACAGCCTCGCTGACGCTCGGCTTCTACGACCCGGTCTACCGCGAGGCGTCAGCGCCCTGGCTGGCGCGCTCCGCCGACGCCGGGGCGGACATCGTGAAGATCGACGCCGGCTGGCCCGCCGCCGACGCGCCCCGCTCGGCCGCGCGACCCCGCCGACCGGGCGTACGACTTCCGCGCGACCGACGCGCGCCGTGCGGGCCGCCGCGCGCAAGGGCTCCAGATCCTGCTCGTCTTCTCCGGGCGCGCCGGCGTGGGCGGAGGGCGCCGGACGCCCCGCGAACGTCGCCGCCGGGAACCTGGCGCCCGACCCGGCCGCGATCGGTGACTACGGCGCCGCCCTGGCGCGGCGCTACTCGGGCCGCTACCCCGATCCGCTCGGCGCCGCCCGGCTCGACGCTGCCGCGCGTCAGGGCGTTTCAGGTCTGGAACGAGCCCAACCTGGCCGCCGTACCTCACGCCGCAGTGGAAGGGGCGGCTCGCCGCCTCGCCCGCGTTCTACCGGCGCGATGCTGAACGCCTTCTACGCGGGCGTGAAGTCCGTCGACGCCGACGACGCTCGTCGTCAGCGCCGGCACCGCGCCGTTCGGCGATCCGGACGCGGCGGCCGGCGGATCGCGCCGGCCCTGTTCTGGCGCAGCGCGCTGTGCCAGCTGAAGCAGGGCGGCAAGCTCAAGCCGTCGAAGTGCGCGAACCCGGCGCGCTTCGACGTCCTCGCCCACCACCCCTACCCGAGCGGCGTCGCCGCGCTGGAAGGAGAACTACGCCGACGACGTCTCGATCAACGGCATGGCGAAGCTCACGCGGATCCTGCGCGCCGCCGAGCGCAGCGGCCGCGCGCTGCCGCGCAAGCGCCACCGCGTGTGGGTCACGGAGGTCTCCTACGACTCCAACCCGCCCGATCCCAACGGCATCCCGCTCGCCCGCCACGCCCGCTTCCTCGACGAGACGCTGTACCTGCTGTGGCGCGCCGGCGTCGACACGATCGCCTGGTTTCGGATCGTCGACGAGGCGCCCGTGCCGAGCTACGGCGAGACGAACCAGTCGGGCCTGTATCGCCTCGACGGCCGCGCCAAGCCGGCCGTGCGCGCGTTCCGCTTCCCGTTCGTCGTCGAGCGCGTCCCGGGCCGCGGGCGCTCGCTCGAGGCCTGGGGACGCAGCCCGATCGCGGGCCGCGTGACGATCGAACGCCGCCGCGGGGGCCGCTGGATCGCCGTCCGCGGCGTCACCGTGCGCCGCCACGGCACGTTCCTCGTGCGCGTCCCGGCGCGCGTCTCGCCGGGCAGCCTGCGGGCGCGCGTGGGCGCCGAGCGCAGCCTCGTCTGGCGCGCCGGCTGACGAGCGGGCGTCGCGAACCGACGTCGACGTGGACGGATATCGGGTCCGGTCTCGAGCGTCAGATGCCGATAGGACCTTGACCTCGCCCCGAAGGAGCCCCCTGTGAAGCGTGTCCTCATCCTCGTCGTGCCGTGTCTCGCGGCCTTTGCCGCTGTCCGTGCCGTTGGCCACCGGCGCAACCGTCCAGCAGCTCGTCAAGTCCACGCTGTCCGCCAAGTCGACCCCGAAGGCCGATCTCAAGGGTCCACGAATCTTCAAGGTCACCGGCAAGATGGCGCCCACCGCCGCCGTCGTGAAGTGCGCGGCCGGTGTGACGAACCTCGCCTACTGCGCGCCCGCGACGGCCGGCGACGTCTGTAGCGGCAAGGTGCGCATCACGATCAAGCGCGCGCTCACGACGCTCGCCCGCGGCACCGTGAAGCTGAAGTCCGACTGCACCTACTCCGCGAAGATCCGGATGAACGCCAAGAAGATCAAGAAGCACGGCAAGGTGTCCGTCGTGTCGCGCTTCCTCGGCAACAACCTCGTCGGCGCGAGGAACTCGAAGTCGCTGAAGCTCAAGGTCTGAGCGCAGGCTCGGACAAGGTCGCGAGGCGGCGCCGCCCTGCATCGGGCGGCGCCGTTGCTCGTTCTCGCGCCGCGCGCGCTGCGGATCAGGTCGTGATGCAGCGGAACGGCGACGCGGTGGCGAGCACCTGGACGCCGATCGTGCCCGCGTCGCTGACCGTCGCGTAGCCCTGCAGCAGGGCCAGCGTCGCGGCCGTGATGTTCGCGCTCATCTCGCCGCTGCCGAGGTTGATGGCGCCCAGGCCGCGCGCCCCGAGCAGGACGTCCGGCGGCACGAGCCGGCGGCCGGCGGCCCCGCACTCGGCGGCCGCGTCGGTGTAGGACTTCGCCGCCCGCGGCGACGTCTCGATGCAGCCGCCGCCGGCGAGCGTCGTGCCCACCGGGCAGACCGCCGCGCCCGCTCCGCCGCCGCCGCTGATCGCCTGCACGGCGGCCGTCGCCGCCTGGCTGACGATCTCGTTGGCGTGCAGGCTGTCGACGCGGTCGGCGTTCAGGCCGGCGGCGATCGCGGTCGCGTTCGTGACGAACGGCGCCGCGTCCGGCCGCGGCGTGCGGATGTTGCTGCCCGCCTGGATGAGGCCGATGATCGGGCTCGTGCCGGACTGGAAGTCGAACGCCTTGCCGCTGCGCAGGTTGTTCACGCGCAGGCACGGGGTGCTGCGCTTCGGGTCCGCCGGGGCCTGCTTGTCCAGCGACGAGCGGCAGCCGTAGATCGCGCCCCCGCCCTCGCCGAGGTTCGATTGACGCGTGCCATAGGTGTCCTTGGCGCTGCGGGCGATGATCTGCGTCTCCTGCGTGGCGTCGCCGGCGACGGGGTTTCGGATCCCCTCTCGGATCGTGTCTCTCGTAGCAGCGATCGCAAGCGGGGCGGACAGCATCGCCACGGTGGTGATGGCGATGATCTTCGACGTGCGGGACATGGTTCTCCTCGGTCTTCGTGCGGGTGCCGGCGCCAGGCCGTTTGCTCTCGCAACACAGACCCCGCCGCAGCGTTGCGGGGGCCGCACGTCGGCGAGGGAGGGCGGCCGGGGCCGTTGGTAGCCTGCGGCGGGTGACGACGCTCGACTCGCTCCCCCATCTCGCGACCGGCAAGGTCCGCGACATGTACGACCTCGGCGACCGCCTGCTGATGGTCGCCTCGGACCGCATCTCGACGTATGACGTGACGCATCCGACGCCGATCCCCGACAAGGGCAAGGTGCTCACCGCGCTGTCGGTGTTCTGGTTTGCGCAGTCCGGCGACGTCGTGCCCAACCACCTCGTGTCCGCCACCGACGAGGTGCCCGACGAGGTCCGCGGGCGCGCGCTCGCGGTCCGCAAGCTCGAGATGGTGCCCGTCGAGTGCGTCGTGCGCGGCTACCTGACCGGGTCGGGCTGGAAGGACTACTGCGCCACGGGCTCCGTCGCCGGGATCGCGCTGCCCGAGGGGCTGCGGGACTCCGAGAAGCTGCCCGAGCCGATCTTCACGCCCTCGACGAAGGCCGACGTCGGCCACGACGAGACGATCGACTTCGATCGCGCGGCGTCGATCGTGGGCTCGGTCGCGCTGATGGAGCAGCTCCGCGACCTCTCGATCGCGCTGTACACGTTCGCCGCCGACCACGCCGCCTCGCGCGGGGTCATCCTCGCCGACACGAAGTTCGAGTTCGGGCACGACGCCGACGGCGTACTGCGCGTCGGCGACGAGGTGCTGACGCCGGACTCGTCGCGCTTCTGGCCCGCCGACGGCTATGAGGTCGGGCGCTCGCAGCCGTCCTTCGACAAGCAGTTCGTGCGCGACTGGGCGACCGGCACCGGCTGGGACAAGAAGCCGCCGGCGCCGGCGATCCCCGACGACGTCGTCGCGGGCACGCGCGCGAAGTACATCGAGGCCTACGAGAAGATCACGGGCCAGTCCTTCGACTCCTGGCTCGCGCTGGTGGCACCGTGAGGGCGCGCGTGCTCGTCCGTCCGAAGGCCGGGATCCTCGACCCGCAGGGCGTCGCCGTCGAGCGCGCGCTGCCGGCGCTCGGCTTCGAGGGCGTCGCGAACGTCCACGTCGGGCGGCTCATCGAGCTCGACGTCGAGGACCCGTCGCAGCTCGAGGCGATGTGCCAGAAGCTGCTCGTGAACCCGCTGATCGAGGACTACGAGATCCTCGAATCCAGCTGAATGATGCACGTGATGCGTCATGCGCACCACGGTCTCGATTCACGACGAATTGCTTGCGTCCGCCAAGCTCCGTGCGAAGGAGCGCGGCCAGACGCTGGGGCAGCTTGTCGAGGACGGGCTGCGTCGCGAGCTCGCGGTCAGGGACGAGCATGCAGGCAACCCACCCGTCCCGATCTTCCGGGGCGGCACGGGCTCGGCACCTGGACTCGACCTCAGCTCCAACCGCGCGATCTACGAGTTCCTCGACGATGGCCTGGAACTCGACAAACGACGCTGAGCTTGCTCGTCCTCGACGTCAACGTCGTGCTCGCCGCGTTTCGCGACGACCATGTGCACCACGCCATCGCACGGCCATGGTTCGACGAGCTGCTCGCCGGTAGCCAGCCTTTCTCGGTGCCGACGGTCGTATGGGGTTCGTTCCTGCGCCTGACGACCAATCGACGTTCCTTCCCGGTGCCCACGCCGTTGGCCCAGGCATTCGCGTTCGTCGACGCCGTGTCGGCACACTCGCGCCACCTGCGCCTCGATGCCGGCCCGCAGCACCTCGGGCTGCTGCGACGCATCTGCGAGGACGCGGATGCCACGGGTGACCTGATACCCCACGCGGTGATCGCGGCGATCGCGCTCGAGCACGGCGGCTCCGTCGCTTCGTTCGACCGGGACTTCGCCCGCTTCCCATCGATCGACCACGTCGTGCCCGGACGGGGATGATCGGCGGTGAAGTTCGGGGTCATCCGCTTTCCGGGCTCGTGCGACGAGACCGATGCCGTGCTCGCGTGCGAGCGCGTGCCGGGCTCCTCGGCCACGATCCTGTGGCACGGCGACCGCGACCTGCAGGGCGTCGAGGCCGTCGTCGTGCCGGGCGGCTTCTCCTACGGCGACTACCTGCGCGTCGGCGCGATCGCGCGCTTCTCGCCGGTCATGGAGTCCGTGATCTCATTTGCACGCGAGGGCGGGCTCGTGCTCGGCATCTGCAACGGCTTCCAGGTCCTGTGCGAGGCGGGGCTGCTGCCCGGCGCGCTGCTGCCCAACGAGGGCCTGCGCTTCCGCTGCCTGCAGGTCGACCTCGACGTCGTCAACGCGAGCATGCCGTTCACGAGCGACTGCGCGCCGGGTGAGCGGCTGTCGATCCCGGTCAAGCACACGACCGGCCGCTACTACGCGCCACCAGACCAGTTGGAGTCCCTCGACGCACATGGGCAGATCGTCCTGCGCTACGCGCCCGGGCACAACCCCAACGGCTCGCTCGGCGACATCGCCGGCGTGCGCAACGCCGCCGGCAACGTCTTCGGGCTCATGCCCCACCCCGAGCATGCCGTCGATCCGCTGACCGGCTCGGTCGACGGCCTCAAGATCTTCCTCTCGATGGCCCATGCGCACGGTTGATCGCGCGCTCGCGCTCGGGCTGACCGAGGCCGAGTTCTCGCTGATCTGCGAGAAGATCGGCCGCGAGCCCAACGAGGTCGAGCTCGCGGTCTTCTCGCTGATGTGGAGCGAGCACTGCGCGTACAAGCACTCGAAGAAGCTGCTGCGCGCGTTGCCGTCTGAGGGCCCCCGATTGGCGATGGGCCCGGGCGAGAACGCCGGCGCCGTGACGGTCGGCGACGGCTACGTGCTCGCGTTCAAGGTCGAGTCGCACAACCACCCGTCGGCCGTCGAGCCGTTTCAGGGCGCCGCGACCGGCGTCGGCGGCATCCTGCGCGACATCTTCGCGATCGGCGCGCGGCCGATCGCCGTGCTCGATTCGCTGCGCTTCGGCGAGCCCTCGTCCGCCCGGACGCGCTATCTGCTCGACCACGCGGTCGGCGGGATCGGCCACTACGGCAACTCGATCGGCGTGCCGACGATCGGCGGCGAGGTCTACTTCGAGGGCCCGTACGAGCAGAACTGCCTGGTGAACGCGATGGCTTTGGGATTGGCGCGCGCCGACGGACTGATCCGCAGCGCGGCGACGGGCGTCGGCAACGCGCTGATCCTGTTCGGCGCTTCGACGGGGCGCGACGGGATCGGCGGCGCGTCGGTGCTGGCGTCGGCGGAGCTCGGCGAGGAGGACGCGTCCAAGCGCCCGACGGTCCAGGTCGGCGACCCGTTCGCGGAGAAGAAGGTCATGGAGTGCTCGCTCGAGCTGCTCTCGCGCGGGCTGCTCGTCGCCCTGCAGGACCTCGGCGCGGCCGGGCTGTCGTCGTCGTCCGCCGAGATGGCGTCCAAGGGCGAGGTCGGGTTGGACATCGACGTCTCGCGCGTGCCGTTGCGCGAGGCCGGGATGGAGCCGTGGGAGATCATGATCTCCGAGTCCCAGGAGCGGATGCTGTGCGTGACGACGCCCGAGCGTGCCGAGATCGTCATCGAGGTCTGCGAGAAGTGGGAGGTGCACGGCGTCGTCATCGGGTCGGTGACCGAGGACCGGGTCCTGCGCGTGCTCGACGGCCCCGGCAACGTCGTCGGCGAGATGCCGGTCGAGGCGCTCGTCGACGACTGCCCGCTGTATGACCTCTCGCCCGCGCGGCCGACCGAGCCCCTGTACCCGCCGCCGGTCGCGACGCTCGCCGCGGACGTCAGCGACCCGGGCATCACGCTGCTCGCGCTGCTCGCGTCGCCGAACATCGCCTCGCGCCATCCGCTGTTCGAGCAGTACGACTGCATCGTGCAGTCGCGCACGGTGCGCCGGCCCGAGCAGGCCGACGCCGCGGTGCTCGCCATGCCGGGCGGCGGCGCCATCGCCGTGTCGATCGACGGCTCGGGGCGCCGCGTCGCGTGCGACCCGTACACGGGCACGATCGAGGCGGTGCTCGAATGCACGGCGAACCTCGCCTGCACGGGCGCCGAGCCGCTCGGCCTGACGAACTGCCTGAACTTCGGCAACCCCGAGAAGCCGCACATCGCGTGGCAGCTGACGGAGTCGATCCGCGGCCTCGCCGATGCCTGCCGCGCCCTGGACGTGCCGGTCGTCGGCGGCAACGTGTCGCTCTACAACGAGAGCGGCGGCGGGCCGATCTACCCGACGCCGGTCGTCGGCATGGTCGGCGAGCTGCCGTCGGCGGCGGCCGCCGGTCGCAGCGGGTTCGCGCGTGCCGGCGATGTGGTCGGCTTCGCCGGGCCGTTCGTCCCGGCGCTGCCGGGCTCGGAGCTCGCGAAGCTGCGCGGCGAGCCGTTGCCCGACGGGCTGCCGGCGATCGACATCGCGTCGCTGCGGGCGGCGCAGGAGGCGATCCGCGACGCCGTGCGCGCGGGCGACCTCGCGAGCGCGCACGACGCCGCCGAGGGCGGCCTGCTCGTGGCGATCGCCGAGTCCTGCCTCGCGGGCGGGCTCGGCGTGAAGCTCGACCTCGGCCCCCCCGGCGACGACCTCGAGCGCGATCTCTTCGGCGAGTCGCCGGGCTCGGGCTTCGTCGTGTCCGGTTGCGTCGAGGCGCTGGCGCGTCTCGCAGAGCACGTCCCGATGCACGTGCTCGGCACCGTCGGGGGCGACGCGCTCGACGTCAGCGCCGGCGACGCCCGGATCGTCGCGACGCTCGACGAGCTGCGCGAGGCTCACGCCGCGCTCGCGCCGCTGTTTCCCTGATTTCACAAGAAATAGGATTTCTCACGAGATGTGAGTGCGGTCTATGCTCGCGCACATCATGCGGCGCGCGCCGAAGCTCACGATCACCGCCGGGTCCGTCACACTCCTGCTCGCGAGCCTCGTGCTGAGCGGGATCTCGCTGTCGTCCTCTGACGCGAAGAGCGCGGGCGCGGCCACGCGGTCGCACTGCGGCGGGAAGTTCCCGACGGTCATCCGCGACGGCTTCCCCGAGCCCCCGATGCGCTTCTCACGCGACGGCCGGCTCGACACGCGGCTGCGCATGAGCTACGCCACGGCGAAGATCGACGGCCACGCCTACAAGCACGCGCAGACCTACGAGGGCACGTTCCCCGGGCCGACGCTCGTCGTCTGCCCCGGCGACCGGCTCCGCGTCAAGCTCGTCAACCGCCTGCAGGCCGGTCAGGTGACGAACCTCCACGTCCACGGCCTGCACGTCTCACCGCGCGCCGACCACGACAACGTCTACCGCCACCTCAGCCCCGGTCGCAGCCAGACCTACCGCTACACGCTGCCGACCGATCACGAGCCCGGCGCGTACTGGTATCACCCGCATCACCACATGTTCGTGGCCAAGCAGATCTTCGCGGGCCTGTCCGGCGCGATCGTCGTGCGCGGCGGCCTCGACCGGATCATGGCCAAGATCCCGCAGCGGCTGATGATGATCCAGAGCACCGAGCTGTGCGACACGCACGGGCGCTCGGTCGCGTTCCCGACGACGGACCCGAAGGGCAGCGGCACGGAGGCGTGTGACTATCCCGGCAGCCTGATCCCGAACGCGGAGACCAACGAGCGCTTCACCCCGCTGCTCGTCAACGGGGCGATCAACCCGACCGTGAAGATCCGCCCCGGCCAGCTCCAGCGCTGGCGGATCTTCAACGCCAACAACAACCGCATCGTCGTGCTCAACCTGCGCGGGCACAACCTCCAGGTGCTCGCGGAGGACGGCAACACGCTGCGCTGGATGAAGCCGACGAGGAACCTCATGATCGGCCCGGGGTCGCGGCGCGAGCTGCTCGTGCGCGGCGGCGCCCCAGGCCGCTACAAGATGACCGCGCTGCCGTTCGCGCAGTTCCCGGGCGGCGACAAGGCCGACACGACCTCGAAGAACGGCGGCCCGACGCCCGGCCAGACCGTGCTGACGGTCGTCTCGTCGGGCCGGCCGGCGGACGATCGCGTCCCGCCCGGGCCGTACGCGGCGCCGGTCGACCTGCGCCGCACGACCCCCGACCGCTACCGCACGATCTGCTTCAACGAGCGCGAGATGATCCCGATCGCCGGCATGGCGCACGGCGCGCCGGCGATGGCGGGCATGTCGCATCACGCGATGGCGTCGATGTCCGTGGCCGCGGGCGACGCGAGCTGCGAGACGCCGCCCGAGGACAAGACCGGGCCGCCGACGGACTTCCTGATCAACGGGATGACGTTCGACCCGGCGCACGTCGCCGTGACGATGAAGCTCAACTCCGTCGAGGAGTGGAGGCTCGTCAACGCCAACACGGAATGGCACACGTTCCACATCCATGTGAACCCGTTCCAGGTCATCAGCGTCCGGGGCGAGCGCACGGCCCAGGTCGACTACGAGGACAACGTCGCGCTGCCGCCGCAGTCGACCGTCGTCATCCGCATGCAACCGACGGACTTCACCGGCAAGTTCGTCATCCACTGCCACGTCGCCAACCACGAGGACCGCGGCATGATGGCCGCCGTCCAGGTCGTGCGCTGAGCGCGCGTCAGGCGGTCGGCAGCACGCGATCGCTTGGCGCCAGGCGGTCGAGCTCGTGGCGCAGCGTGCGGGCACGGGTGCGGTCGGGGCGGGCCGGGTGCTCCGGCCGGCGTCCGTCCGCACGGGCGAGCATCGCTCCGAGGGCGAGCCCGAGGACCGTGCCGGTGACCCACAGGATCGCGAGTGCGATGACGATGAAGAGGAGCATGTCTGCTCGCGTCATCGGCAAGTTGCGGTGGCGCTGTAGCGAACGGACGGATGTTCCACGCGGCGCGGCCGCGCGCGCCGCCGGCGCGCGCTAGCGGATCGACAGCGGCACGCCGGCCTTGACGTACTGGGCGAGCCACGAGATGGCCCGTGTCGTCAGGCGCACGCAGCCGTGTGACACGGCCGTGCCGACCCGCCCACCCAAGCCGTTCACCCCGTGCAGGGCGATCTGGCCGGGACCGCCCTCGAACTCCTGAAGCACGTGCGAGCGGGCGCTGGTGGCCAGGGCGAACGGGCCGCCGGGGAGCCCGACGGGCATGCGCAACCGCTCCTCGACGAAGTACTCGCCGCGCGGCGTGGGCGTCGAGGACTTGCCGACCACCGCCCTGAAGCTGCGCAGCAGGCGCCCGTCGCGGTAGGCCAGCACGCGGCGCGCTGCGACATCGACCACGAGGTGCCAGCGCAGCGTCGATCGCCGAGTGCTCACGGCGGTGATCCATCCGGACCGCGGCGGCACGCGGCGATTGAAGACGCGGCCGGGGAGGCGCACCTTCAGCCATGCGTTGCCGGATGCGTCCTTCGTCGTGGCGAGCACCGGCAGGGTCGTGCGCGTCAAGGTGATGGGTCGCACCTCGGCGACGGCGGCGAGCGTCCGGCCGGCGCTCTGCGGGCGCGCGGAGACCCGTTTGACATCCAGCAGCGAGACGACCTTCTGCTTCGGCGCGATCGGCGCGCCGCGTGTCACCCGCGCGGCCTCGGCGGCGGCGGGCGCCCCGAGCACGGCGGCGACCGCCGCCACGGCGCCGGCGGCTGGGGCGCGCCGGATGGGCGACCTGCGCGCGGGTTGCGTCGGTGTCATGGACATCATCGAAAGGTGCGGCCTCTCTGCGAGCGCGCCGAGCGCGCACTATGACATCGCGTCCAGCGGCTCGCGCCGGACCCCGGGCTATCCTCTGCGGAGTGACGACGCTCGATGGCCGCGAGGGGCCGCGTGACGAGTGCGGAGTGTTCGGGATCTACGCGCCCGGCCACGACGTATCGCGTCTGGCTTACTTCGCGCTGTACGCACTACAGCACCGCGGGCAGGAGTCCGCGGGCATCGCTGCCGCAGACATCGGCGGCCACATCATGACCCTGCGCGACCTGGGGCTCGTCAACCAGGTCTTCGACGAGCAGAAGCTGCGCGCGCTCGGTGGTCAGGTGGCGGTCGGGCACGTGCGCTACTCGACGACCGGATCCAACGGCTGGGACAACGCGCAGCCCGTGCACCGCTCCGACCGCCGCGAGCTCGCGCTGGGCCACAACGGCAACCTCATCAACGCCGTCGAGCTGCACTCCGAGCTGCGCGAGGCCGGCGTGACCTTCCGCTCGACCTCGGACTCGGAGATCATCGCCGCGCTGCTCGCCTCGCATGAGGCCGAGCGCATCGAGGACGCCGTCGCCGACGTCGTGCCGCGCCTGCAGGGCGCGTTCTCGACCGTGCTCATGACGAAGGACACGCTGATCGCCTTCCGCGACCCCGCGGGCCTGCGTCCGCTCGTGCTCGGCAAGCTCGGCGAGCGCTACTGCGTCGCGAGCGAGTCCTGCGCCCTGGACATCATCGGCGCGACCCGCATTCGCGACGTCAAGCCCGGCGAGATGGTCTGGATCAACGAGCACGGCCTGCAGTACCGCCAGCTCGTGTCCGGTGCGCGCGAGGCGTTCTGCGTCTTCGAGTACATCTACTTCTCGCGCCCCGACTCGCGGATGAACGGCGACGTCCTGCAGGCGATGCGCGGCCGCATGGGCGAGATCCTGGCACGCGAGGCCCCGGCGATCGGCGCCGAGCTCGTCATCCCCGTGCCCGACTCCGGCGCCCCCGCCGCGCGCGGCTTCGCACGGGCGTCCGGCCTGCCGCAGGACGACGGCCTGATCAAGAACCGCTACGTCGGGCGCACGTTCATCGAGCCCGGCCAGGAGCTGCGCAAGCACGGCCTGCGACTGAAGTTCAACCCGCTGCCGGAGATCGTCGGCGGCAAGTCGATCGTCGTCGTCGACGACTCGATCGTGCGCGGCAACACGACGCGCCACCTCGTGCAGATGCTGCGCGAGGCGGGGGCGCGCGAGGTCCACCTGCGGATCTCGGCCCCGCCGATCAAGCACCCGTGCCATTACGGGGTCGACATGTCCACGCGCGAGGAGATGATCGCCCACGGCCGCACGGTCGACGAGATCGCGGCCGAGCTGCATGCCGACTCGCTCGCCTACCTGTCGCTGGAAGGCGTCTACGAGGCCGTGCGCGGTTCGTCCGACAAGCACTGCGACGCCTGCTTCAGCGGCTCGTACCCGCTCGAGGGCACGGCCGAGGCGAACGGCAAGTACGCGCTCGAGCTGCCGCTCGTGCGCGTGTAGCGAGCTGGAGGTTTGCGCGCGCCGCCGGCTGCGGGCATGATGGACATGGCCGGACCAGCGGACAGGCCTCGGGCGACGCGCTGGGAGTCCCTCGGAGCCCGACTGGGTGCCTGGACGCTTCCGGTTGGTGTCGCGGGCTCCATCCGTTCCTCGTCAGCGGCTCGCTGGCCGACGGGCGCTACGCGTGGTGCAAGATGAACGCGCCGCCCGGCGAGGGTGCGTCGGCCACCGGGGTGATCGTGTCGCTGCCGGAGGCCTGCACGCGCTGATGTCCGCGGTCGATCCCGCCCATCCCGATCCCGCCCATCCCGATCCCGACGACGTCGTGCTGCACGGCGAGCGGCTGTCGCTGCGACGTGCGCGCGACGAGGACCGCGACGCGCTCGGCGCGATCCTGTCCGAGCCCGACGTGTCGCGCTGGTGGGGGCCGTTCGATCCCGACACGGCGTTCGACGAGATCGGCTCGAGCTTCGTCATCGAGGTCGCCGGCGAGGTCGCGGGCTGGCTGCTCTACGAGGCGGAGGAGTGGTGGCAGTACCGCTATGTCGGCTTCGACATCGCGCTGGCGACGGCGCTGCACGGGCGTGGCTACGGAAGTGAGGCGCTGCGCGTCGCGATCCGCCACTTCATCGGCCGCGGCCATCACCGCTTCACGATCGACCCGTCGGCCGACAACGCGCGCGCGATCCGCACGTACGCGGGGCTGGGGTTCAAGCCGGTCGGCGTGCTGCGGGCCTACGAACGCCGCGACGGCGAGTGGCGCGACGGGCTGTTCATGGACCTGCTGGCGGGCGAGTTCGTCGACGGCTGACAGCCGGCCCGCGGCCTGAATGCGGCAACCGACTCGCGATCTGCGCAGAACCGCACGCGACGCCGTTACGAATCTGTGGCAGCGGCGGGCAGCGCGGTGTCCGTGCCCGACGATGAGTAGCAGCCGCTATCACCCCTGATAGCGCACGCTACTCGTGCCCGATCGCGACCTCCCCATCCACGCTGACGCGGGCGACGACGCCGGCGAAATCAGCTACACGCAACTCGAGCTCGACAAGATCCCGCGTCGCCTCTGGGAACAGGCGCTGGCTCCGTACCGCCGTCAGCAACGCTATTTCGCCGCCACCCAGGTCACCGACCAACGCCTTCGCGAGCAGGCCCTGTCGCTGGCGCTCGAGATGGACCTCGAAGCGGTGAGAGTCGCCGACGAGCGGTTCGAGACCGGGACTCGCGCTCGTCGCACGGCGGCTCCGCTGCCGGTGCCGACTCACACTCATCCCGTGAGGCAATCGACCGCGCAGGTCAACATGCGCCTACGACGTGACGATCACGCACGCCTGGCGCAGGCAGCCGCGTTCGTCGGGTTGCGCCCGACCACGCTCGCACGCGCGCTCGTGCTCAACGGCGTCGCGAAGATCCTGCAGGAACGCGCTACTTGACCTGCGGGCCGTAGCCCCACTTCGGCATCGCCGAGCGGGCGCCGTTGGCGACCGCGCGCTCGGTGTCGGCACTGCGTAGCGACGTCGGATACGGCGGGCTCTTCCACGGGTGAAAGCCGATCGTGCCGTAGTGGTGGCGCAGGTACTGGGTGAGGTCGCCGCGATGATCGGGGCAGGCGTAGCGGGTCGGCCCGTACAGACCCTTGCCGTGCCAGACGAGCCACCGCTCGGGCATCGCGTCGAGGTACGCGCCCCACACGACCTCACCGATCGTCTTCTCCAGGCTCAGCTGCGTCAGCGGATCGGGTTTGCGATCGCAGTATTGACAGCGGAAGACGAGATGTACCGGCATCGGTGTGCTTCGACTGTACCCCTGGTTCGGGCCACGTCAACCCGACTTCTGTGCTGCGGTCTGTAACAACACTGCGCAGCGACTGTGACAAGTCTGCGCAGGCAGGCGGTTTCGCGCAGTCGGCATCTAACGTCGCGTGCGTCATGGATCCCGCTGTCGCCCTGCGCGAGCACTTCGGCTTCGACGCCTTCCGGCCCGGTCAGGGCGACGCCGTGCGCGCGGCGATCGGCCCGCCGCCGCGCGACGTGCTCGTCGTCATGCCGACCGGCGCCGGCAAGTCGCTGTGCTACCAGCTCCCAGCGCTGCTGCGCGACGACCTGACGCTCGTCGTCTCGCCGCTCGTGTCGCTCATGCAGGACCAGGTCGACGCGTTGGCGCGCGTGGCGCCCGGCCGCGTGGGTGTCGTGAACGCGCAGTGCGACGCGGCGGAGAACCGGGCCGCGGTCTCGCGCGCGGCGGCCGGCGAGCTGCGGCTGCTGTACGTCGCCCCCGAGCGCTTCTCGTCGGCGCCGTTCGTCGACGCCATGGCACGGACGCGGGTCGGGCTGTTCGTCGTCGACGAGGCGCACTGCGTGTCGCAGTGGGGTCACGACTTTCGCCCCGTCTACTTCCGTCTCGGCGGCGCGGCGCGGCGGCTGGGCGCCGACGCGATCATCGCTTCGACGGCGACCGCGACGCCGCGGGTTGCGTGCGACATCGAGGAGCGCCTGGGCTGCGCGATCCCGTGCGCGTGTCGACGGGCTTCGATCGCCCCAACCTGTCGTTCGCGGTCATCGCATGTGCGACGGCGGACCTCAAGCACCGGCAGATCGCGGCGGCGCTGGCGCAGCCGCGCGCGCGGCCCGCGATCGTCTACACCGGGACGCGGGCCGGCGCGGAGCGGCTCGCCGCCATGCTGTCGCGAGCGCTCGACGACGACGTGGGCGTCTACCACGCGGGGCTCGGGAGAGAGCGGCCGCGCGGCGGTCCAGCGCCGGTTCATGGACGGCGCGCTGCCGGTCGTCGTCGCGACCAACGCGTTCGGCATGGGGATCGACCGCTCCGACGTGCGACGGTCGTGCCACGCGACCGTGCCGGGCTCGATCGAGGCCTACTACCAGGAGGCGGGACGCGCGGGACGCGACGGGCGCCCGGCGCGCGCGCTGTTGTTCGCCGAGCAGCACGACAAGCGCCTGCACGTGTTCTTCATCCGCCGTGGCGAGCCGGCCGAGTCCGACCGCGGGGCGATCGGCGGCCGGTCGTCGGCGGCGGATCTGCGGCGCGCGCGCTGGCAGCCACTTCGCGCAACGTTCGTCCGGCGATCGGAAATTGGAAGGCGCGTCGAGCGCGCGCGTCAGCACCGACTCGACCAACGCGGGATCGTTCGCCGCAAAAACACCGAAGCTGTCGCCGACCTGATAATCCAGACGCGACTCGCCGATGTCGAACTCGACGTGCCATGTCTCTTTTTCCGAACCTGCCGTGTTGAGGCGGCGGCGCGCCATGAACGTGACGTCGTCCGGGCAATCGCGCGACGCGGCGGCGCGCGCGATCTCTTCCGCAACAGCAGGCGATACGGCGGCATCGCCGTCTGAGTTTCGCGGGCGGAACCGCGTCGATCTCTCCGGCAAGCGCCTTGAGCATGCGGGTCGTTTCCTTGCCGCCCGGCCCGCACAGGTTCAGCCCGCTCTTCACGTCCGTCGAAGATCGACTGCGAGTAGGTCTTGCAGTCGGAACCGCACTGGCCGCAGTCCTGCTGCGCCATCGCGGCCACCTAGCTGCAACCACACAACATTCTGGGGACTGGTTGTCAGCTCTACCAATCGCCGTATGTGGGCTTCGGCTGGATGATGAAGCGGTCAGGGTCGCTGTCGCAATGAGGCTGGGCCTTAGTGTATGCGTGCCGCATGAATGCCAGTGCGGCGCAACCGTAGAAGCGTGGGGGATACACTCAATGGTGTGTAAGAAAGCACAGGGCCGCATAACGCGACATCAAGCCATCAACGACATCATTTCTCGTGCTTTCACGTCAGCGGGAGTGCCGATCACTAAAGAACCAACAGGCCTGTCACGAAGTGATGGGAAACGTCCAGACGGCATGACACTTGTACCATGGCAGAGCGGAAAGGCGCTGACGTGGGACGTTACGGTCGCGACCG
>CAWKNG010000005.1:0-587342 GCA_963851015.1 uncultured Actinomycetes bacterium | reverse complement strand
GCGCGATCGCGCGCGCCAGCGCGCTCGGCCGCGCGCAACAGCACACGCTGCTCGTCACGCGACAGCGCCCTCGGCGCTGCGACAGGCAGCGACTCGCGGCGCACGTTCGCGCGCCCGAGCCCGAGCTGGCGATAGAGATGATCGACCGCGGCGAGCGCGAGATTCACCGACGCGGGCCCCAGCGCACGCTCGGACTTCAAGAACCGCTTGAAGTCCCGAGCCGCGTAATCACGCGCGGCGAGGTCGGCGAGCGGGTCGGCGCCCAGCGCGCGCTCGTCCGCCCCATCCTGAAGCCAGCCGCAGAACAGCCGCACCCAACGGACGTACTCCCCGCGCGTGCGCGAGGACAGGGGTTGACGCGCGAGCCATGTCTCGTACGCTTTCAGTGCCTGCAGCGGGTCGCGCCAGCCGTCCATCTCGGCGCGAACCTATTAGTGGCCGCGGTCGGCACGAGATCGCCCCCACCGCCGAGCTACGTTAGTCGCCGTCCAACTGGTCCAGCGCGGCCACTAATGGCTATTAGCGGCCGGCCGAGCTGGCCCGGGTGCGTGAGGCGCGCACAGGCATCTGAGGAAGTTCACAGTGCAGCGCTGCCACGGCGACCGATGACCCGCGCGATCGCCGCCTTCAGTCCGGGATGCGCGTCGCTGATCGCGAGCTGGACGCCGACCAGGCCGCGCGCGACAAGCGAGCGCAAAGACTCCGTCCAGAAGGCCTCGATCTCGGCCTTGCCGACGTCCAGGCCGATGATCTCGCGGCGCCCGGTCTCGTGAACGGCATGCGCGATCACGACGCACTTGCGTTGCACGCGGCCGCCGTCGCGGACCTCTTCGATCTTCGCGTCCACGAACAGGTACGCGTAGCGGCCCTCCAGGTCCGCAGGGTTTGCCTCGAGCTGGTCGCACAGCTCAAGCAGCGCGGGCGGTGGGACGGCGGTCCGCGCTGCTCGGCAGGTCGAGTGCCTGCTCGCCGGCGCCCGCGAGCGCGTCCGAGCAGCAACCACGACGCAGCTCGTCGCGCTGCGCCAACGGCTGTGTCGCTGCCGATCAACCGCTCACGACCTCGGCCGACCGGCCGCACCGACGCGACCGGGGAGCCCCGCTTGGCGCTCGGCTGGGCGACGAGTACGTCGAGGACATCAGGATCCCGCGGCAGCCTCGCGTCCGCCAAGGCGCGTAGGCGAATCCCCGAATGCGGCTGGCCAGCCCCAGTGGGCTGGCCACGCGCAGGCAGAATTTCGCCTCCGACATTTCATCTACGATAGGTCCGGTCGGCGAAAAATGTCGGCGTGGCGATCGGCGCAGCGCAAGCCACGAGGTCCGGCCGCCTCGAGCGCGCGCATGACGTTGGGCATGCTCGCCGACCCGGTGACCGGCACGCCGGAGCGTCGCAGGCAGTCCGCGAGCATCGAGAGCACGAGTCCGCGCCTGCTGGGCGCCACCACGCGGCCGTTGGCGTACACGGTCGCAGCGTCGTCTTGATACGCGAGGTAACAACGCTGGAAGGCTCGACGGGCGCGCCGCTCGGCGGTAATGCGGCCGGGGCCTTGGTGGCGCAGGCTCCAGCGAAATCCCAACTCGCCACCCGGTCCTCGCCGGATCGGCCCGACCTGGATCGAGCCGCCGAAGGCACGGAGGCAGCCGGCTAGGGCGTGCGTCGTGCGAGCGTATTCGGCGAAGGTGACACGGCCGTCACGGAGTAGCCGTGCCTGGAAGGGCGTGGTGTGGGCGGCGCGCGACAAGGCGTCGGCGCGGACGGTGGCCCGCAGGGCTGCGTCGGCGTCGGGCTTGGGCGTCCCGGCAGCGGTGTCGTCGGAGGACCCACCGCACGAGGCCAGCAACACCGCCGCCAGCAGGAGCGGCATGATGGTATGTAGAGGGCGCATGGCGCGGGGGCACGACGAGGGCGGCGCCGCAGCGCCGCCCTCACCGGTCATCACCGAGAGATGAGGTTGCAGGCCGTTCCCAGTCGGGAGCCGTTCTCGTACCACGATCCGCACGCCCTCGACGGGTCGCGGAAGTCGGCGTTCACGGTGACGGTGCGCGTCGCGCGCCAGAAGTACATGCAGCCAGCGTGAAACGTCGACCACGTAGACCAGTACACAGCGCCGTTCTGCTCGACGGTGAAGTTCGCCTGGTAGTTGCAGATCGTAGGGGTTCCGCCGGCCTTGTCACGGACCTGCACAAAGCTGTCTACGTGCGTGCTGGTGCCATTGATGTTGAAGCAGGTCATCCCGTCGGAGACGCCGGTGCATCCCTGCGAGGATGCGCTGGCGGGTGAGGCGCCCGACAGCGCCACAGCTGCGGCGACAGCCAGGCCGGCTGCGGCCTGGGTCAACCTCCGAACGGCGGTGTAGCGCGCCGAACGCGGTGCGAACGTGGCGCCAGCGGCGCCGCCGGCGATGCTCGTGCGGATCGTGTTCATGAGAAATCCCTGCGTCAGTGCACAAGCGGCGGACAGGCGAGCGATACGGGTGCGGATGCGGGTGCTGGTCTGCATGGTGATGGCTCCTTGAGGTGTGAGGGGTGCGGGGGTGGCGTGGCGGGCTGGCGGGCAGCCCGGGCTGCTCAGACCGCGGAAATCTGGCCGGCGAGGGCGGGTGCGGCGGTCGCGAGCGTCGCGAGCGTGGCGAGGACGGCGATCTTCAGGCTGGTGATGCGCATGACATGGGCTCCTTGGTGCTTGGTGGTGGGTGTCTGTCGCGACCACGGATCAGCCCGCGCGAACTGCCGCACCTTCCTCGTGTTGGCGCGTTAACGCTCAAGCCTGGGTGGGTGGTGTGCGGCCGGCGTCCGGCGTTTGGGGCGGGGCGCGACGGTGACACGAGCGAGCCGTCGACGCGGATTTCGTGCCGGGTTGGCGGCGCGGCGTTAGCGTTGTGTGTCAGATGGCTTCGGTGCGGTTGCGCAGTGATGATGGCGAGCTGGCTCGTCGTGTGGTCGCCGGTGATGGCGCGGCGTTCGCGATGCTCGATGAGCGCCATCGTGGCGCGCTGACGCGCTACGCCGGATCGCTGCTGCGCCGCTGTGAGCATGACGCCGAGGATGTTGTGCAGGACGTCCTCATCCGTGCGCACGACGCGTTGCGTGCGGGCGAGCGACCTGAGGAGCTGCGCCCGTGGCTGTACCGGCTGACGCGCAACCGCGCGATCGACGAGGTCCGTCGCGCACGCTGGGGTAACGAGGCGCTTGACGGCGAGTCGATCGTTTCGCGCGATGACCGTGCTGACCGCGCCAGTGTGCTGCGGGACAAGGAGAGCATGCGTCGCCTTGTCGAGGATCTCTCCGATCTGCCGGTGCGCCAGCGCATCGCGCTGCTGGGGCGCGAGCTTGATGACCAGAGCCCCGAGCAGGTCGCCGCGCAGCTGGCTGTCAGCGTGATGGCTGCGCGCAAGCTCGCGATCCGTGCGCGCGAGAACCTCATCAAGACCCGTGACGCCCGCGACGCCGACTGCCCCGTAGGCGAGTGGCCGACCGACAAGGCTCGCGACGAAGGCGACCCACTAGATCGGCTTGTCGGAGTCCGCGAACGCGCGGACCCGGTCGCGAACGAAGGTATGCGTCCCGTCATCTCACAGCGGCGCGCGACGCGCGGCCATGTCCCGCCCCTCCGCCTGAAGCTCGTTGGCCCGTGCACACACTGCTCTCGAAGCAGCCGTCGTGAGCGTCAACGCGCCAGCTTAGGCGGGCGATCGGCAGTTGCGTGGTGCTCGTCCGTGGTCAGGTCATACCCGCCAACCCCGTCTACAGGAGCACATCTGTCATGACCGCCAAGATCTCAAAGCTCATGCCGATCGCGCTGGCGCTCGCCGCTATCGCTCCAGGCGCCGCCACGGCCACGATCCACAACCCGCAGTCAGATGCCGCGATGCGCAAGGCCATCCGCGATTTCGCGAGATACGGCGTCAAGGACAAGACCGTCAAGGCAACGCAGATCCACGTCGACTGCGTCCAAGCCGCGAAGGTCAGTTCGACGCGTCCATGCAGCGGCACGTTCTCGCTGACGCTGGCCGGCAAGACCGCGCACTACAAACTCACGAACAAGGCGAGCACCTTCCGCAACTCGCCCGGGTCGATGATGTATCACCTGCGCGCCACCGCGACCACGAAGGCAGCGGGTCTGCCGTCCAAGATCAAGTTCGACGGGTTCCTGCAGTAATCATGACGCCGACGTGCGCGCCGTGTCGCCGATGGCGGCGCGGCGTTAGCGTCCTCAAACGCCATGGTCTCCGTCCTTCAGCGCTCGCGTGATAATGACCGCGTCCTCGCTCAGCGCGTCAGCAGCGGCGATGGCGGCGCGTTCGCGACGCTCGACGCGCGCCACCGCAGCGCCCTCACCCGCTACGCCGGCACGCTGCTTCGCCGTTCTGAGCATGACGCCGAGGACGTCGTACAAGACGTCCTCATCCGCGCACACCAGGCGCTACGCGCGGGCGACGTGCCCGACGAGCTGCGGCCATGGCTGTATCGCCTCACGCGCAACCGCGCGATCGACGAAGTGCGCCGCAAACGCTGGGGCAACGAGAGCCTGGACGCAGAGCACAGCTTCACCGGCCCCGGCCGCGAGGACCCAGAAACCGTGCTGAGACACAAGGAAACGCTACGCCGCCTGGTCGAAGATCTCGCCGACCTGCCCGTGCGCCAACGCGACGCGCTGCTGGCCCGCGAACTGGACGATCAGACCCCTGAGCAGATCGCCGCGCGTCTGGGCGTCAGCGTGATGGCAACCCACAAGCTCGCCAGCCGAGCACGCGAGAACCTCATCAAGACCCGCGACGCCCGAGACGCCGCCTGCCTCGACGTCCGCGCGACGCTGCTGGCCGCCGACGACCGCGGCGTCCGTCCGACAGAGCATGCGCTGCGCCACGTCGAGGGCTGCGACGCCTGCCGCGCCTACCAGCGCGACATCCGCCGCCTCTCAAAGCGACTGCACGCGCTCAACCCGACGCTCGGACTGCCGCTGCTGGCCAGCCTGGCCAAGCTCGTCGCAGGCGGCAGCGCGAAGACCGCGACCGCTGTCGTCGCCGCGGTCGCGCTCGCCGCAACGGGCGGGATCGTCGTGCTGAAGTCCGAGGTCCACTCGCCCGGAGACCCCGCACCGTTTCAGCTGCTCAGCTTTCGCGACTCCAAGGGGCGTACCGTCACGCGGGGCAAGCCGATACCCGAGGGCCTGACGATCCGGACCGCGCGCATCCGGGTGCCAGCCGGCCCCAGCACCCTCCACAAGGATGCCAGCGGCCACTTCCCGGGCCTCACGCTCACCTGTCCCAAGAGCATGAAGTACGCCGGGTTGCAGTTCCCCAACCGCGAGCTACCGGCGTACGTCAACCCTCTCGGCGACGCGATCCCCGGATACTCGACAGGCGTGCGGTTTCGCGTCACGCACCGCGGCCTCGCGCATCCCGTCGTCTTCACCATCGGCATCAACTGCCGGCGCCCCGACGCCTACGGCTCGATCCTGCCCGTCACCCCCGCGTTCCGACTCGCGCTCAAGCGAGGCGAGCGGCGACTGGCACATGTCTGCACCGCGAGCTTCGGCGTCCACGTGCGAGACGCACCCGGTGGCCGCTCGCACGCCTACATTGAGCGCGGGTGGCCCGCCGCGATTCTACGCCGCAACCGATCAGGCACATGGACACGCGTCGTGTTCGCCCCCGACGCCACACTCACCGGCTGGATCAAAACCAGCGAACTCTGCAAATGACAACACCGCAGAACGCGCGCGTTCGTCCGTCGCGACACACGCCATTGCTCGACTTCCACGGCGACTAATACTTAGCGTTGTCCCACCCAGACTTGTGGTCGTAACCCCATCACGACAACGCGTGCACGCTCCTGGTTCGCCCAGGCATGGTGGACGACGAGTTCATGGCCCTGGCCCGCGCGGCCGAACGCGGCGAGCACGACGAGCGGCGGTTCACCGCGATGAAGGCGACCCACACGAGCCGCCTCCTGGCCGCCCGGCCCGACCAGGTGTTCGAGGTCGTAGGGCCGTGAGACGTCCTGTGTCAACCCTCCGTGTGGGTAGCGGATGTTGGCTTGCCGTCAAGCGCTTCGCGCTCGGCGCTGCGCGCCGCCCTGCGGGTGACGGCGGCGCCGGCCATCCGCTGTGTGGCTGTCAGGTCCAGGCGGGGCCTGGACCCGTTGGGAATCGTGACGGCGATGTGGTCTTGCAGGCCGCGGTGGCGGGCGGGGTCGTAGGCGGCATGGTCTTGCCAGCAGCGCCACAGGACGCGGATCCATGCGCGTCCGAGGGTGCGGATCGCGCGTTGGTGGTCGTGGCCGCGGGCGCGGGCTGTGGCGTAGCGGTCGGCGGCCCAGGGATGCCAGTGGCGGGTGGCGTCGGCGAGCGTGCAGGTGGCGTCGCGCAGGCGCTTGTCGCAGCCCCAGCGAAACGACGCGACCTTGCGTTTGCCCGATTCGACGGCGACGGGGCTCATGCCGGCATCGGCGGCGAGAGCCTGCGCGGTGGGATAGCGCGCACGGCAGTCGCCGATTTCGGCCAAGAGCGCGGCGGCGCAGACGACGCTCTTGGGATCGCGAAACAGCGACACGAAGATGTGGCCGTCGGGATGCGCGCGGAGTCGGTGTGCGATCTCGCTTGTCAGGTGGCTGATTTTCGTCACGATCGGTTTGAGCGCGGCGATGAGAGCAAGGACGATCGCTCGTCGAGCTTCCATCTCAGACTTGCCGGCGCGTCCCGCGGGTGCGCTGCGCAGCTTGGCCAGCAGCTCGGTGGGCTGCTTGCGTCCGCAGTAGCCGTGACGAGCGAGAAACGCCGCGAGTCGTTTCTCGCCCAGACTCTGCGCGTCGATCGGGCCGGGGTAGCGTGCCAGGAACGCCAGTGCGATCGGGCTGTCGACCGTGGCGAAGATCTGCGCGGCACCCGGCCAGAAGCGCTCGAGCTCGGCGCGCAACTGGTTGGCCAGGCCGACGCGGGTCTGCACGAGATCTTCGCGGGCACGGCTCAGGGCGCGCAGCGCCTTGGTGTCGTCGCTGTCGGCGACCAGGACCCGGAAGCGGTGATGGTCGGTGCGGGCGAGCTCGCAGAGCACGAACGCGTCGAAGCGATCGGACTTTCCGCCGCTGGTCCTGAAGCGCGCTCGGGCGGCATGTACCTGGTTGGGGTGAATCGCCATCACGCGCAGCCCGGCATCCAGCAGCCGCTCGACCAGCAGTCCGTCGGGTCGCTCGATCGCGACCAGCACGACGTTCAAGCGCACCAGCGTGCTGCACAGTGCGCTCAGGCCGCGCTCATCATGAACGTACGTCGCGGCCAGCACTTCCTCACCGGTGATGTCCTGGACGAGCACGTCGTGCTTCTCGCTGGCCCAATCCACTCCCGCGTACCTGTCTGCCACAGCTGCCTCCCTTCGATCGCTTGCGCTTCACAGCGCCCCGACCGGGAGGTACCGTTGCGGGTGCTCATTGACGGGCCCTCAACGGGGCTACGTCCTGTTGCCGCTTGCGGCACCTCGCCCCGCCGGGAGGAGCAGGTCTCACAGTGGCCCTGCACCGGGCTAGCGGCTCAGGCTCTCACCCGGCGGGGGTCGAGGCACCCCGAGGATGACCAATGAGCGGCATGGCCGACGTGGATGGCGCTCGGTCGGGACGGCCGAGGGCTCGGAGGCGTCGCGTTGGGCCGTGGGATCGTGCGGATGGCATCCACGCGGACAGGGTCGCGACCGCAGGCCCGCGCCGGGAATACGATTCGTCCCACGAGCGTGGACCCGGACGAACCTCGGAGGGAGGAGAGTCTCGATGGCATCTGGTGCGGTGGAGCTGACCGACGGCGGGATCGAGACCGTCATGTTGTTCCGCGAGGGGTTCGAGCTTCCGTGCTTCGCTGCGTTTCCGCTGGTTGCCGACGAGCGGGGGCGCTCGGCGCTGCGCCGCTACTTCGAGCCGTTCCTCGACATGGCCCAGGAGCTCGGACTGCCGTTCGTTCTCGACACGGCGACCTGGCGCGCGAATCCCGACTGGGGCACGGAGCTCGGCTACGACGACGACGCACTGGCGGATGCCAACCGCGCCGCGGTCGCATTCGCTCGCGAGCTGGCCGACGGGCGTCCGGACGTCCTGCTCAACGGCTTGCTCGGGCCGCGCGGCGACGGCTACGTCGTGGGCGAGCGGATGACCGGCGAGCAGGCGGCGGACTACCACGGCTGGCAGATCGGCGTCCTGGCCGAGGCCGGGGTCCAGCGCATCACCGCGCTGACGCTGTCCTATCCCGAGGAGGCGATCGGCATCGTGCAGGCGGCCGCCGCCGTCGGCGTGCCGGTGGTGGCGGGGTTCACGGTGGAGACCGACGGCCGGCTGCCGGACGGGACATCGCTTGCCGACGCGGTCGAGCGCGTCGACGAGGCGACCGGTGGTGGCGCGGAGTTCTTCCTGATCAACTGCGCCCACCCGACGCACATCGCCGCCGGGTTGGACGGCACGCCGATCGCTGGCGCGCATCGGCGGGCTGCGGGTCAACGCGTCGGCGCTGAGCCACGCCGAACTCGACGAGGCCGAGGAGCTCGACGAGGGCGACCCGGAGGCGCTCGCGCGCGACAACGCCGCCCTGCGGGAGATGCTGCCGTCGATCAGGCTGCTGGGCGGCTGCTGCGGCACCGATCACCGCCACGTCGCGCAGATCGCCGCCGCGTGGTCGGCAACCCCCGGCCGGGCCGCGTAGTCGAGTTCGCGTCAGTGCTCGTCGGCGAGCTCTCGGCCACGCTTCTGCAGGAAGCTCCCGAACGCCCCGGCGAGCGCGGCAACCACCGTGATCGCATAAACCTTTATGACGACCAGGTGCTCCCGGAAGCGACGATGCGTGGGCGTCGCAGCCCGTAGAACGTCGCCAAGCTCGCGGGCGTGAGATCCCAGCGCGGTCAGTGCCATCGGATGATCGTCGCGCCCAGACCGGACGCCCCGATCCGCGCCGCGCGCCGGCGCCCCAGACGGGTGGCTCAGCGAGCGCACGCGAGACGAGCCGCGCGGCCGCGGTTGCGATGCGACAACGCCGGACCGCCAGCACCGGAAGCCCGCCCCGACGACGGGCGCGCTCGCAAGCACCGCGGGCAGGCCTGGGCCGGCCCGCCGGTCCGGCCGACACCCGTCGAGGCGAGCCGTTCGGCCGCGGGTCGGCGCCCGAGGACTCGCAGCTCGACGCTCAGTGGTCTCGTGTCCGAGAGCGATCGAGCCAGTCGACGAACAAGCTGGCGAGCAGCTCGGGCCGTTCGTGCATGAGCGCGTGGCCGGCGTCCTCGATCACGGCGAGGGTCGCGTGCGGGTAGCGCTCGAGCAGGTCGCCGGCGTCGATGTACCCGGCGACGGAGTCCCGCCGCCCGGCCACGATCAATGTCGGCGCTGGGAAGGTGCCTGACCCCACGTCGACGTTCCAGCCGGCGAAGATGCGCCTCAGCGCGGCCTCGTCGACGAGCGTCGTGCCCGGCGCGACATGCTCGCGGTAGCGGCGAGCGGTCGCCCGCGTGCGTACGACGAAGTACTCGTCGAACCCCGCCCGTTGCGCGGGATCGAGCTCGTCGTACACGTCGACCTCGCTTCGAACCAGGGTGGGTTCGGGCACGGTTCGCACGCGCTCTCCGACCGGGCACAGCAACGCCAGGCCGAGCACCCTGCCCTCTCGCCGTGCGGCCATGCCACGAGCCACGTACGCGCCGTAGGAGTGCCCGAGCAGCAGCACCGGCCCGTCGACGATCTCATCGATGAAGCGGCCGAGGAGCGTCACCACGTCGTCGTTGCAGGTCAGGCCGTCGGTCGTCGTGCGACCCATCCCCGGCAGATCCGGATAGATCCGCCGGTAGCCCTCGCCGGGAACGACAGCCTCGATCGCCGCTTCGATCTCGCGATGATCAACACCGGCGCCGTGGAGCGCGACGAGCGGCACACCGCTGCCGTGCTCGGCGTAATGGACCACGACCTCGTCGACCCGGCGCTCCATGCCACGCCTCTCGGCTCAGTTCAGCCGCTCGTCGATCCGCACGACCACCTCGTCGCCGACCGTCCTCCCGATCGCCCGCTGCAGCGACGCCTTCACCGGAAGCCGGTGACGGCCGTCGCCCTGCGCCATGAACGAGGACTCGAACGCTTCGCCGTCGATCGTGCCGCGAACCTTCACGAGCCCTCGCGTCCCGAAGAAGTCGGCGGACCGATCCCAATAGACGCACGTCCACGCGCCCTTGTGCTCGGCCTTGCTCAAGGTCGCCCTGAACTCGATCGGCAGCCGTGAACCATGTTCGCGCTCCCCGGGCGGCATGCGCGTCTAGCACCGATCCGACTGCGGGACGCTCAGGCGGCGTGCGCGCAGGCGCGCCGAGCTTCGGCGGCGCCGACCCCGACGTCGGCTACCGGCGTGGATGGGGAACGTGCGAGTCGGCGCGTGCACCGCAGACGCTATGCGCCCGTCGCACCGGTGGGACCCGTCGGACCCGTCGAGCAGCCGAATGTGGCCAGGAGGCGGTCCAGGATCGGCAGGATCGACGCTGCGGCCGGGCTCCCGGCGAACGCATTGCGCAGGGCCTGCAGGATCGCGCACAGCACCGGCGGGACGCCGATCTGCGCGGCGCGCGCGCTCGCGGCGCGGGTCTTGGAACTGCGGGCGGCGACCTCGGCGCGGGCGTGGCCGTCGATCGTCGACTTCGCCCGGAGCAGGTCGGGAAGCGTCTTGGCACGCAGGCTCTTGGAGACGCGCGAAGAGCGCACGAGCCGGATGGCCTGGTCGATGTCCCCCTGCGCGCGGCGCATCTTGCGCGACGGGAGCGCGAGCGAGTCCGGTGTCCAGATGACCACACCGCCGATCGCGACAGCGCCGCCGATGATCGCGGCCCTCCGGGTGATCGCGTCGTTGCCGGCCCCCTCGCGGTCACCGTCCTCGATCGCGCGTGCCTGGTCGTCCTCGTCGATCATCTCGCCCCTATCCCCGTGGTCTTGAGAGCGCAATCTAATCGTCGGCGTTCATCTTGGCAACGGCCGCCTCGTCCGTGACGGCTGCGGCCGGCGCGAGCAGCTCCATCACCTCGTTCCGGGACACGACGACGAGGTGGGCCTCCTGGTCGTCGATGCCGAAGCTGAGGACGAGGTCGCCGCCGCGGGGCGCGATGCCGGCGCAGAACTCGATCAGCTCGTGCGCGAACGTGAAGGGCGGCGACACGCCCGCGAGACGGTGCTCGGCGTCGAGGAGCACGAAGCGGTGCACGTAGCGGCGCTGCGCTCCCGAGCCCGTGACGTCGTGCACGACGAACAGCCATCCGCCGTCGACCTGCACGCCCTGCGACCCGCCGCGGTAGCGGCCTCGCTCGCGACCCGGGTCGCCGGTGACGACCGTCGTCGACGCGGTGCCGGCGTCCCAGCGCAGGACGGCGGGCGGGTCGAGCCCGTAGACGAGGTGCAGCGTCCCGCCGTCCGTGAACGGCATCCAGTTCTTCTCGTGTCGCCCGGGCGTGCTGCCGGCGATCTGCACGGTGCCCACGCGCGGGCCGTCGAGCTCGAGCAGCGCGACCTCGTAGCGCTCCTCGACGTTGCGGTCATAGACCGCCGCGGTCGCGACCCAGCGATCCCCGACGCGCAGCAGCCGGCAGTCCTCGTAGCCCAGCACCCTCGCCGGCTGGACCGGCGGCCCCGCCGAGGCGTCCTCGAGCACGTCCACCGAGGTGACGCGCAGTGCGGCGTCGAGGGCGACGACGTAGTTGATCGTGCGGAACACGTTCCCCGCTTCGAGGAAGTGGTAGGCGCCGTCCTCGAGGCGGTAGTTCGCCGTGCGCACGATCATCCGGAAGCCGTCGCCGTCGGCCGCGATCGAGGGGTTGAACTGCGGCCACGCCGGACTCACGTCGAGGCGCACCTCGGCGAACCTCGCGGAGGGCGCGAGCTCGCTGAGAGCCGCGACGTCGTCCTGCGCCTCGTCGCCCCGGCCGAGCGCGTGCAGCGCGAGGCGCCGGTTCGCCTCCGCGGTGTCGGTCGCGCGCGGCGGAAGGCTGCGATCGGCGAGCAGCTCCTCGTTCAGCGCGAGCGCCTCCGCGGGGCGCCCCGCGTCATGCGCCGCGACCGCCTTCTCGATCCGCAGGCCCCAGTCGTAGATCCAGCGATGGACGAAGAGCAGGTCATCGGTGGGGTACGGGATCCGCAGCCCTGCCTCGGCGAAGTGGTAGGCGGCGTGCGGGCGCGAGCGGTCGTTGCACTGCCGCGCAAGCTCGTGCAGCGCCTCGGCGCGGGTCGGCCTGAGCCGCCACGCGTCGATCAGCAGGCCGAGCGCCGCGTCGGGATCGCGCTCGCCGGTGAGCGCGCCGGCCTGGTAGAGCGAGTAGTAGACCTCCTCGTCCCACCCGCCGAGCCCGGCACGGCGGCGATACAGCTCGGCGGCCCGCGCGTGGTCCCCGGCATCGTGGAGCGTGCGCGCGAGATAGAAGAGGGCGCGCGCGTTCTCGGGATCGCGCTCGAGATCGCGCTCGAGCAACCGGCGGTCGCGGTCGAGCTTCTCGTGGCGCCTGCCGCCGTCGCCGTGGTGCTCGACGACGAGCTCGTGCAGCAGCGTCTGCGAGTAGGGGCCGTCCGTGGCGAGGTACTCGTGCGTCGATCCCTCGTAGCGCCAGCGCCGACCCGTTCGCACGAGCCGCGGCACGGCGTACTCCGGATCGCCCCGATGGCGCAGGAGGTAGGCGTCGGCCGTCAGGCCGACGAGCGGCCCGTGGCACTCGAGGGTCATGTCGGCGTCGACGAGCAGCAGGTAGTCGGCGCTGTGAGCCGCGAGCTCGAGCAGCTCGCTGCGGTTGTGGCCGAAGTCGTGCCACGGCCGGTGGTGCAGTTCGCCCGGAAGTCCCGCCAGGACCCGTTCGACGATCTCGGGCGTGCCGTCGCGCGACCCGGTATCGCAGATCGTCCACGTGTCGACCAGCGCAAGCACCGAGCGCAGGCAGCGCTCGATCACCGCGGCCTCGTCGCGAACGATCATCGCGAGCCCGATCCGCGTGCGCTCTGTGCGCGCGAGCGGAGGGACGTCGTCGACCGACACCGGCGACGCCGTGACGAACGTCGTGCGCTCCGACAGCCCGTGGTGGGCACGGCGACGCTCCGTCCGCTGCGGATGCTCGCGCGACGACGCGAGGTCGATGCAGAACAGCTCCGAAAGCCCCCCACGCTCGCTCATGCGCCCGTGATACTCGCGGAGCGCCTCTGCGCGCGCAACGGCGCGCCGGCGGGTGGCGCGAGGGTCGGAACCCTGAGCCGTCGAGCAGATCCCTGCGCGACGGTCTCGGAGCCAGATGACTGATTGCATGTCGAGAAGCACCGGCCCGCTCCGCTCACCAGGTGAGGCGGCCTCGACAGGCGCGGCCCACGACACAAGGAGACCACGATGCCGAAGTACCTGCTGCTCAAGCACTACCGCGGCGGCCCGGAGCCGCACCACCCCTTTCCCCCGATGGACCAGTGGGCCCCCGAGGACGTCGAAGCGCACATGGCGTTCCTCCGGCACGTCAGCGAGCTGCTCGAGGAGAACGGCGAGTACGTCGGCGCGCAGGCGCTCACGCCGGCGCGCACCTGGGTGCGCTACGGCGGCCCGGACGCTGCTCCGGTCACCACCGACGGCCCGCTGCCCGAGACCAGCGATCTCGTGGCGGGCTGGTACATGATCGACGTCGAGTCGCACGAGCGGGCGGTCGAGCTGGCGGCGTACGTCTCCTCCGAGCCCGGCCCGGGCGGGGAGCCGCTGTACGAGTGGATCGACGTCCGGGAGATCATGTCGGGGGCATCCTCGGAGGACTGACCCGGCGTGACCGACGAGCCGATGCGACGGCCTGCTGCGGTCCCGCCCGAACCCGCTCTGCGCGGGCTCGGGCGGGAACTCATTCCCCGGGTGCTCGCGGGCCTGGTTCGGCGGGGAGAGGACTTCGACGCCGCCGAGGACGCGCTGCAGGAGGCGCTGCTGGAGGCGCTGCGGGTGTGGCCCGAGCATCCGCCGCGCGACCCGCACGCGTGGCTGGCGACGGTCGCGACGCGGCGGCTCGTCGACGCCCGCCGCAGCGACGCCGCCCGCGAGCGCCGCGAGGACGCGGGCGCCCGATCGCCACGGCCGCGGCCGGCCGCCACCGAGGAGGGCGACGACACCCTCTTCCTGCTGTTCTGCTGCTGTCACCCCGATCTCGCGCCCGCGTCCCAGGTGGCGCTGACCCTGCGCGCCGTCGGCGGCCTGAGCACCCGGGAGATCGCCGACGCCTTCTACGTCCCAGAGGCGACGATGGCGCAGCGGATCAGCCGCGCCAAGCGCACCCTGCGCGGGCGCCGCCTGGACCAGCCCGGCGACCTCGCCGTCGTCCTGCGCGTGCTCTACCTCGTCTACACGGCCGGCCACGCCGGACGGGTCGACCTGGCCGGCGACGCGATCCGGCTCGCCCGCCAACTCACCCTCGCCACCGAGGAACCCGAGGCCCGCGGGCTGCTCGCGCTGATGCTGCTCAACCACGCCCGCCTCCCCGCGCGACTCGACACCGAGGGCCGCATCGTCACGCTCGACCGACAGGACCGTCGCCTGTGGGACAGGCGCGAGATCGCGGAGGGCGTGCGCGTCCTGCAGTCGGCGCTGGCGATGCAGACGGCGCAACGGCGCCCCGGCCGCTACCAGGTCGAGGCCGCCATCGCCGCCCTGCACGACGACGCGGCCACCGCCCAGCAAACCGACTGGCCCCAGATCCTCGCCTGGTACGACGAGCTCGTGGCCCTCACCGACGACCCGGTGCGCAAGGATCCCGCCGCCGTGCTCGGCCGCGCGGTCGCGGTCGGCCATGTCCTCGGCGCCCCGGCCGGGCTGCGCGAGACCGACCGGCTACGCGACGTGATCGGCGAACGCCATCGCTGGCACGCCGTCCGCGCCCACCTGCACGAGCTGCGCGGCGACCTGCCCGCCGCCGCCACGGCATACGCAGATGCCGCCCGTCGAGCCACAGACGTCGCCGAGCGCGACCACCTCGTCCGTCAGGCCGCCCGGGCGCGAGCCGGCACGTCGCCGCCGTCGAGCGCATGACGGTCCGGCGCATGGAACACACGTCGGCGCTCCTCGACAGGTAGTTCGCACCCACGACGCGTCGTATCACCGGCCGGAGGGGAGTATGCGGGGTGCAACGCCGTCGGCACACGAGGACAAGGACCACAACCATGATCAGGTCGTCGCAGCACCGCTCGTCCGCCGTCCGCGCGCCGAGCCGAGCACCGACATGATCGTCATCTACGTGCTCGGCGCATTCGTCGCGCTGGGCGCGGTCAGCGTCGCCGTCGGCCTGCGCATCCTCAAGCGCTACGAGCGCGGCGAGCAGTTTCGCCTGTCACGGGTCGTCGTCGGCCTCGTCGAGCGGATGCACCGCGTCTCCCTGGGAATCGTCACCATGCCGATCCTCGCGCCGGCAGCGACGCGCGACGACGTATGCGTGGATGTCTCCGCCGTCCTGTGCTTCCGACGGGTCGACGCGTCGGTCGCCAATGTCAACGCCGAGATGAAGTCGATCGTGCAGAGCGCGGTGCGCGTGGTCGTCGGACGTCACACCCTCGGCGCGACGCTCTCGGAACCTGACCGCGTGGCTCGGAGCGTCCGCGAGATCGTCGATCATCAGGCGCAGACGTGGGGCCTCACCGTCACGGACCTCACGTTCGACGGCGTCCAGCTGCCCGGCAGCACGGGGCGCGACATGACCGGCCAAGGAGCCGGGGAGCACGAGCGGCGTCCACGGCCTATCACCGACGGCGATGCTGTCGCGGCCGTCATCGCGGATCTGGAGGCGTTGCTGCCGCGGACCCCTGAATCGATGGATCGCGCGCTCGCGAGCCCGGTGATGGAGCGCGTCGAGACCAGCGGCGCGTTGGGCCCCCCGCGCGCCAACGGTCGGCCGATGGCGCGTCTGGACGGGCCAACCTGAGGAGCGTTCGCGGACCTGAGACCCGCACACGCGAGCAGACGCCCCGGTCCGCGAACACCGACATCGGCGCTCCCAGCGAAATTGAGCGCACCCACGCTTCGTGCGAGGAGTAGCCTCGTAGGCGTCAATTGGATTGGTGCGGGGATCTCCGAGACCCGTCATCGAGCCGTCTTGGAGGCCCGTCGTGGCCCGCACACCGTCAGGCGATCGCCCCGAGCAGCACGACAACGGGCGCGTCGGCCGACAGGATGACAACGGCACCCCCGCTACCGAGGGTGGGCTCGTCGACCGTGAGCAGACGCTTGCCGACTGCGAGCAGACGCTTGCCGACAGCGAGCAGACGCTCGCCGATTCAGATCAGTCGCTGTCCGACGCCGACCACACCAGCGGCGAGCGTGATCAGGCGCTTGCCGATACCGATCAGGACGCGTCCGATCGCGATCAGGCCGCGAGCGATCGTGACCTTGCGCACGGCGTCGACCCTGAGGCATATGGGGTCAGCCGCAACATCCGTCAGCGGACGACGCGCCAGCGCGAGCGGACCGCCGGCGCGCGGCTGCAGAGCGCCGACGAGCGCGACGCGGCAGCACACACGCGCGACGTCGTCGCCCGCGCACGCGACCACGCGGCCGCCGCCCGCGATCTCGCGATGACCCACCAGGACGCCGCGTATGAGCACGATGGCCGGCGGGCTGTCAGTGGCGAGGAGATCATCCTGCGCGCCGCCGAGCAGCGAAAGCGCGCCGCGCTGCACCGCACGCAGGCGGCCGAGCATCGCGCCCAAGCGGCCGCCGACCGCAAGGCCGCGGCAGACGATCGAGAGCAGGGCGCCCGCGACCGGCTGGGAGCGCTCGCCGATCGCGAGTCGCTCGCTCGAGCGCTCGCGGTCACCGAGAACGACCCGCTCACGGGCGCCCGCGCCCGCGTCGCCGGGCTCGCCGACCTCGGCCACGAACTCGACCGCTGCAACCGCGTCGACGCGCCGCTCGTCGTCGTGTACGTCCATGTCGTCGGCCTCGAGGCGATCAACGACAGCGAGGGCCACGAAGCGGGAGACGAGATGCTCAAGCACGTCGTCACGCTGATCGGCGAACACCTACGCACCTACGACCTGATCATCCGTCTCGCCGGCGACGAGTTTCTGTGCGCGATGCCCAACCTGACGATGAGCGACGCGCGCGAACGCTTCAAAGAGGTCGCCGCCGCACTCGCCGCGAGCAGCCAAGCCGGCGCGATCGGCACGGGCTTCGCCGAACTGCAAGGCGACGACACCGCCAGCGAACTGGTCGCTCGAGCCGACGGCCAGCTCCTCGACAGCCGCCGAGGCTGACCGGGCGGCGACCGCGATCTCAAATCACTCACGCCTCCCATCTGCACCAATGACCAGCACGCGAACCGCACCGACCGATACGAGCCGCCGTCCCGACGATCAGAGCGACACGGCGAGGCTCCGGGCCGCCGAGCAGCGTGACGCGATCGCCGACGCTCGCGACGTCGCGGCAATGGCGCGCGATCAGGCGGCCGCCGCACGTGATGTCGCGATGGCGCAGGCCGCCGCCCCGGGCGAGCAGCCCGATGACGTAGCCGCGTCCGCCGGCGCAGACATCCCCACGCGTGCCGCGGACCGGCGAGCCGTGCATCAGCGAGCCTACGCCGCCGAGCAGCGGGTGCGAGCAGCCGAAGACCGCCTGATGGCCGAACGCGACCGCGAACAGGCCGCACGCGAGCGACGGCGTTCGCTCGTGGACCGCGAGATGCTCGTCGCACAGCTAGGCCACGAACGCGATCTACGAGACGAGGCACTCGGGCTCAAGCAGCGCGCCGAGCATTTGGCACGCACGCTGCAACGCAGCCTGTCACCCCCGAGTCTTCCCACCATCGCCGGGCTCGACGTCGGCGTGCGCTACGAGCCGTCGGCGCCCGAGGAGGTCGGCGGCGACTTCTACGACCTGTTTCCGCTCGCTCCCGGCCGATCGGGCTTCTTCCTGGGCGACGTCTGCGGCAAGGGCCCCGAGGCCGCCGCGATCACCTCGTTGGCTCGCTACACGATGCGCACCGCAGCGATGCTGCACGAGACCCCAGATGCGATCGTCGCCGACCTCAACGCCGCGCTCCTCATGCACACCGACGGGCCGATGCAGACCTGTACCGCGGTCTACGGACAGATCGACACGTCCTCCCGGGTGGTCACCGTGACGCTCGCGGTCGCCGGACACCCGCCACCACTGATCGTACGCGCCGACGGGCGCATCGAGACGACGCCCGCGTGCGGGACCATGCTCGGGGCCGTCGAGGACCCGACGTTCGTCACCTGTCGACTCGCGCTCGCGGTCGGCGACGCGATCGTCATCTGCAGCGACGGGATTCACGACACCAAGCTGCACGGCATCCGCGTCGACGAACAGCGCGTCGCGCAACTGCTGTCCGGGCCCGCGCAGGCCAGCGCTCAGGACCTCGTCGACCGACTGATGCTCGCGCTCGACGACGTCGACCGCCCGCTGCGCGACGACGTCGCGATCATGGCGTTGCGGCGACATCCTCAACCACACGAACTGGCCGGACGCAACCAGGACGAGCAGCCGAACCCATGATCCTGCCGTCCTCGCTCCGGTGCGCGATGCCTCCGGACCGGACTCCCCGGGCAAGCCGTCGTCGTCGTGTCGCCGTGCGACGCGCCCTGCGACCTGCTCCTGATCGGCTTCGAACGTTCGTCAGCGGGTAGTCGAGTCATGAGGCTCTCTGCAGCGGCGATCACCTCGGTCGTCCCCGCAAGCCGAGACAGGAGCCGCACATGGATGGTCAAGGATCGAGCCGCGACGAGATCGCGGCGAGCACGGGGCTCGGCCGGCTTCGGCTTGCCACCGGCTTCCTGATGTCCGAGCGCGAGGAGATCGTCGCGCAGTTCGCTCCGCTCGGTGCGCGATTGCGATCGTTCGACGACGACGCGGTCGACATGGAGTTGAGCGTCAAGGAGCGCGACGGCGTCGACCAGCGCGTGACGTTGGAGGTCTGGATCGCCGGACGTGAGCGGGTCGTGTCGACGTCCTCGCGCGCAGAGATGCGCGCCGCGTTGCAGGAGGTCCGCGACGACACCGTGCGCCAGCTCAACGACGCCGTCACGCGCACCGAGAGGACCCGTCATGCATCGCGCGGATGAGACGAGCGCCCCCGACGCGCCGCCGTCACGCCGGGCGCTGAGGAGAGATCTGCTGGCGTCGATCGTGCGCCTCGAAGCGCCGCTGGGCGTTCTGTCGGTCTACGCCGGAGCCGACCCCGCTGAGCCGGATCGCGCCCGCATCGAGCTGAAGAACCAGTGCGCCCTCATCGAAGCAGCGCGCGAGGACTCCGAGTCGGCGGAGCAGCTCCACGACGCGATGCAGCATCTCCAAGCCGGCGTGCAGGAGACGCTTCGCGGCCCGTTCTCGATCGCGGGGTTCATCCCCGTCGGCGGTCCGGCGCGCGATGCCATCTGGGTCGACCTGCCGCCGAGCGTGGCGACGCTCGTCACGCGGGACGCCAGCCCCGACACGCTGCCGTTGGTCGCGATGATCGAGCGGTTCGGAGAGTGTGGCGTGGTGACGGTCGCCCGCGATCGGATCGCCGTGTACCAATCGGCCCGGGGGACGGTCGACGAGCTCGCCCGGCACGCCGTCGGCGTCGACACCGCGAGTTGGCGCGACACCGATGGCCCGTCCAACGCGGTCGCCTCGGGCCGTTCGGGCGCGAGCGGTGTCGGGGCCATGTCCACCATCGGGTCGAGCGATGCCTATGAGCAGAAGCTCGACAACGCGACCGTCGCCGAGCTCGTCGGCGTCGCCGCACCGTTGATCGACCGGCTCGCCGCCGAGCGCTGCTGGGAGCGCGTGATGTGGTTCGGCGACGCAGCCGTCGTCAAGGCCATCTGCGCGTCCCTGCGCCGGGACGATCTCGTCCATATCGGCGGCGATGGCGCCCACGTGCTCGACGAATCGCGCGACGAGCTCGCCGCGCGCGTCGATCGGGCACGCGACGCCTCGTGGACGCGCGACGGCGAAGCGCTGGTGGAGTCGTTGCGGGAGCGGCGGCCTGGACATCGCGTCGAGAGCGTCGAGGAAGCGGGAACGCTCGCGCGCGAAGGGCGCATCGAGGAGCTCGCGGTCATGGTGCCCGACACTCCGCCCGCCGACGCGCGCCGCCACGACATCAACGAGCTGCTCGGTGACGTGCTGCGACACGGTGGCCACGTGCACGCACTCCACGCGCCGGACGACGACGCCGTGAACATCGTCGCCGGCCTGCGATGGTGAAGCGCCGCGAGGTGAGCGGGGCTAGGTTTGCGGGGGGACGGGATCAGAGCGCGTCGGCCCGGCGGGCCACGCCGACCGCTTGCGGGGCGGCCGTCTCGGGTGCCGCCACGAACGTACCCCCGCGACCGTTAGATGGCGGTCCGGGGGCGTGACGCCGGGGTGAAGCCCGAACGCGGCCGTCACGGTACGCCATCGCCGGTCCCGGGAAGGCGAAGCGCACGATCTTCTTGACGGCGGAGAGGTACTGACGGCCGAGCGGGCCGCTCGTGTAGGGCAGGTCGTAGCGCTCGCAGACCGCGCGCACGCGCGGCGCGATCTGCGCGTAGCGGTTGCTCGGGACGGCCGGGAACAGGTGGTGCTCGATCTGGAAGGACAGGTGGCCGGTCATGATGTGAAAGAGCCTGCCGCCGTCCAGGTTGCAGGATCCCAGCAGCTGGCGCACGTAGCGCTCGCCGCGGCTCTCGCCCTCGAACTGCTCCTCGCTGAACAGCTCGCCCCCGTCGGGGAGATGACCGCAGAAGACGATCGTCTGCAGCCAGAAGTTGCGCACGACGTTCGCGGCGAGCATGCCCAGCAGCGCGCTGCGCGCCGAGCGCCCGGACAGCAGCGGGAAGACGACGTAGTCCTTCGTGATCTGAGCGCACGCCTTGTGCGCGAACGCCGTCAGCTCGCGGACGGCTTCCTGACGCGACTTGTCGCCGCGGCGGACGGCGTCGAGCTCCATGTCGTAGATCGCGATGGCCCACTCGAACACGGCCGCCATGGCGACCGCGTAGACGGGCTGGGCGAGGTAGACCGGGTGCCATGGCTGCTCGGGGGCCACGCGCATCGCGGAGTAGCCGAGGTCGCGATCGCGGCCGATGACGTTCGTGTAGGTGTGGTGCTGGAAGTTGTGCGAGCGCTTCCAGGACTTCGACGTGGAGGCGGCGTCCCACTCCCATTTCGACGAGTGGATCTTCGGATCGCGCATCCAGTCCCACTGGCCGTGCATGACGTTGTGGCCGATCTCCATGTTGTCCAGCGTCTTCGCCAGGAAGATCAGTGCGACGCCCCCCACGAGCGCGGGACGCCAGCGCGCCGCGAGCAGCAGGCCGCGGCCGAACGACTCGGCCGCACGCTGCACCGCGATCACGCGGCGGATGTAGGCCTCGTCGTCCGCGCCGAGGTCGGCGCGGACCTCGCGCTGGATGGCGTCGAACTCACGCGCGATCGCGGCGAGGTCCTCGGAGCTCAGGTGCTGCATGGCGGCAACGCTCGTCATTGCGAAGGGGTCTACATTCGGTAGGAGTGGCGGGTGAACGGCGCCCTAGGCGGACGAGGCGTGAGTCGGTCGTGCCGCTCGCCGTTCGAACGGACCTGCGGTCTGGCTACGCGGAAGGATCACACGTTGCCGTGATGGGCGGCGCGACCCTTCGGCTGCCGGCGCCCGTCCCGCCCGCCGCCACGGCGTACGCGGATGGCGCCCGCCGGCCGCGGCCGTCGCCGGGCGCGACCACCTCGTCCGCCGGGCCGCCCCGCGCGCGCGGCCCCCAGCGGCCTCTCCGGCGTCTGTGGGCGTCCCGGGACAGGATCCTCGGGCGGGACGCTCGGCGGGGTCGGGCGAGGTAGCGCCTCAGCCCGAAGCCACCACCCCGGGCTCAGGCGTACAGCGAGTCCAGCCAGGCCTCGAGGACCTGCTCGGCCCGCGCCGCATCGACGTCGTCGCGGAAGATGTGGGCGCTCATCCCGACGACGCTGCCGAAGTGGTTGCGGCCGAAGAAGCGCCACAGCCCGTCGCCGTCGCGCACGCCGACGAACTCGGGCGTGAGGTAGTCGATGACGCCGTCGAGCGCTCCGGCGCCGCCGAGCACGGCGTGCACCGTGTCCCCGACCGCCGCGCCGTCGCCGATGCCGAGCGCGGCGCGCAGCGTGTCCATCGCGTCCTCCCCACCTGCCCCCTGCGGGCCCTCGATCCCCGACGACGGCTGCCCGACGTAGGTCACGGCGCGTCCGTTGAAGTGCTCGAGGTACTGGCCGAGCGTGTGCAGGTAGAAGTCCGTGTGGCCGCCGATCGCGTCGTACTGGTCCTCCCAGCCGTCGGCGAGGATGCCGCTGTGGACGTAGCGCAGGTGGGCGGTCCCGCCCGCGCGCGCCTCGATCGCGTAGTCCAGCGCGTTGAAGCTGCCGTCGGGTGCCTCCATGCGGATCACGAGCCGGTTCGGCGCATCCCACGTCGTCACCGGCGCGCCCTCCGGAGGCGCCTCGCCGGGCGCGATCTCCATGCCCGTCGGGAACATCCACGCCGCGGGGTGGGCGGTGATCGCGGTCCAGACGTCGTCCGGCGCCGCCGGTAGGTCGATCTCGCGGACGACCTCGAACTCACGGCTCATGGCGGGGCTCCTCGCTGGTGGTGGGCCTGGTGATCTTCGGATGCAGGGCGACGACGAAGCGGTGGTCGCGACCGCCCGTCGCGTGCTCGTCGTGGTACTTGGCGACGAGGCCGTTGACGGCTTGCGCCAACTCGACGACGAAGGCGGCCCGCTCGGAGGCGGACGCGAACCGCAGCTCGCTGTCGATGCCGAGCGTCGCGACCGGCTTGCCGGCAACGCGGGACCGGGCGATGAGCTCGCCGACCTCGGACACGAGGCGCCCGGCGACGCCGAGCAGCCAGCGCGCGGAGCGCTGATCGGGCGCCCGCCCCGGATCCGGGGCGACCGCCGACAGCGCGGCCGGCGAGATGACGTAGGACGCCGCGGTGGCCTGCATGACGCGCTCGGTGCAGTTGCCCTTGCGGCGGGCCTCGACGAGCTCGATCAGGCCGTGGCGCTCGAGCGCGCGCAGGTGGTAGTTGACCTTCTGGCGCGTCAGGCCGGTCGTGGCGGCGAGCGTCGTCGCGGAGCCGGGCTGCGCCAGCGCGGACAGCAGCCGGGAGCGGATCGGGTCCAGCGAGGCCTCGGCCGCGGCGGGGTCGTCGATGACGGTGACGTCATGCACGGCCGCAACCCTCTCACCGACCAATAGATTTGTCAAGCCACGTATACCTGTCGGCACGTGCGGGAGGCGGCTCGAATGCTGTACGTAGTTCACGCGGATGCGGCGGCGTGATCTGAACGGATGGCGCACGCCGACCATGGACGTAGCGTCGTTGCATGAGCAATGCCACCCACATCGCGCCGCTGCGAGTCGTCATCGTCGGCGGAGGAATCGCCGCCATCGAGACGGCGCTCGCCGTGCACGACCTCGCCGAGGCCCGGCTGCGCGTGACGCTGATCGCGCCGCAGCCCGACCTCCTGCTGGCCCCGTTGGCGGTCGCCGTACCGTTCAACCGCGGCCACGTCGAGCACGTGCCGCTGGCGGCCTTCATGTCCGCACGCGGCGGACGCTTCGTCCTCGCCACCGCCGACCGCGTGGACCCCGGTCACAGGACGGTGACGCTGTCCTGCGGCGAGATCGTCGACTACGACGTGCTCGTGCTGGCACACGGCGCCGCGCGCGTCGCCGCGTTCGAGCATGGGTTGACGTTCGGGCCCGACCCGCGAGCACTCACGAGCGTGCTGATGCGCCTCGAGCAGAACCGGTCGCGTTCGGTCGCGTTCGTGGTCCCCGCCGGCTGCACCTGGTCCCTGCCGCTGTACGAGCTCGCGCTGATGACAGCGCGCGACGTCTGGGCGATGAACGCGAACCCCGTCGACGTCCACATCGTGACGCCCGAGTCGCAGCCGCTCGAGATCTTCGGCCCCGAGGCCGGCGCCGCCGTGGCGCAACTGCTCGACGCCGCTCGCATCGTCCTGCACACCGGCGTGCGGGCGGAGATCGGGCTCGCAGGCCAGATCGAGACCGGGGACGGTCCGCCGATCGTCGTCGACGAGATCGTCGCGCTGCCGATCCACGAGGGACGCCCGCTCGACGGCGTTCCCTGCAACGTCGACGGGTTCATCGCGGTCGGCGACTGCGGGCTCGTCGACGGCCTCGACGATGTCTACGCGATCGGCGATGCCACCGACCGCCCCATCAAGCACGGCGGGCTGGCCTGCCAGCAGGCCGATGTCGCGGCGGCCCACATCGCCGCGCGGGCGGGCGCGAGCATCGATATTCCGCCGTTGCGCCAAGTGCTCAGCGGCCGTCTGCTGACGGGCACGAGCGACCTCTTCCTGCGGCGCGCGGCGGGAGCGCCCGACGGCCGCGCGAGCCGCGAGCAGCTGTCGTGGTCGCCGGCCAAGGTCGATGGCCGCTATCTCGCGCCGTACCTCGTCTCGAGCGGGCTCGTGAAGCTCCCGCCGCGCACCGCGCACCCGCCGCCCGGGATCGACGTCGACGTCCAGCTGACCTGGCAGCAGCGGCGCGGCCCGGCGGTTCTCGGGCTCAGCCCCCTGGGCCCGACGACCCGCGCCGGGGCGCGCTGACGACGGACGTGCTCGCGCTCGCGCGCCGGCAGTTCGCGATCACGACGGTCGTTCACTTCTCCTTCGCTCGTCGCCGCCGACACCGCCACGACCCGCGACGCCCGGCTACGCCGCGCCGGCGGGCCGGGCTACCTGGGCGGGAGCGAGCGCGCGTACGCGACGCCACGCCGGACCCACGGCTCGAGCTCGCGCCTCGTCCGCACGCCGTCCTCGTCGACGCGCAGCCAGCCCTGCATCGCCCGCCCGCGCATCTCGAACGGCCCCGCGTGCGGCTGCTTCAAGAGGTCCTCGGTCTGCTCGCGGTCGACGTGCACCATCAGGCCGCCCTGGCCACTTGCGGCGACCGCCATGTGGCCTCCCACGAGGAAGGCCAGCCCGCCGAACATCTTCTTCTCCGTGACGCCGGCTTGGTCGGCGATCAGCTCACGAATGAGGTTCGCGAGATCCTCGTCATACGCCATGCGCAGATCATCGCCGATGCGCCCGCAAGCCGGCCTCACCGCGATCGCGTCCCTCGTGCCCGCTGCGCGATCCGTCGGCTGAGGTGGTCTTGACCCGGCGTGCGACACTCGGCGCATGCTGCGCCCCTTCGCCCAGGTCGACGTGTTCACGACGACGCCGTACGGCGGCAACCCCGTCGCGGTCGTGCTCGATGCCGCGGGGCTGAGCACCGCGGAGATGGAGCGGTTCGCGCGCTGGACGAACCTCTCCGAGACGACGTTCGTCACGGCGCCGTCGGACGAGAGCGCCGACTATCGCGTGCGGATCTTCACGCCGGTGGCCGAGCTGCCGTTCGCCGGGCACCCGACCCTCGGCACCTGCCACGCCTGGCTCGCGATGCAGGGTGGCGAGCCCCGCGACGAGGTCGTGCAGGAATGCGCCGCGGGGCTCGTGCGCATCCGCCAAGGCGACGCCGGGCTGTCGTTCGCGGCGCCGCCGCTGCTGCGCGACGGACCGGTCGACGAGGCGCTCGTGCAGCGCATCGCGACGCTGCTCGGGATCGATCGCGACGAGATCCTCGACGCCCAGTGGGCCGACAACGGGCCGGGCTGGGTCGCCGTGCTGCTCGAGGATGCGGGCGCGGTGCTCGCGGTGCGACCGGGGAGCGCGAACCTCGACCTCGGCATCGTCGGCGCCCACCCCGCTGGCTCGCCGGAGGCGTTCGAGGTGCGCGCCTTCTTCCCGAAGGACGGCGCCCTCGTGGAGGACCCGGTCACCGGCAGCCTCAACGCGGCGATCGCGCCGTGGCTGCTGCGGACGGGCCGCGCGACGGCGCCGTACGTCGTGTCGCAGGGCACGCTGCTGGGGCGCGCCGGGCGCGTCCACGTGGAGCGCGACGACGATGCCGGCGGCACGATCTGGGTCGGCGGCGGGACGCTGACGTGTGTGTCCGGTGAGGTCGAGCTGTAGCCCGCGTGGCGGTGGGCTAGCCGAGCTGCTCGAGCAATGCGACATTGCCAGGTGGACGAGGGCTCCGGCGCCGAGCTGCCGATCTCGCATCTATGTCGTGCACAGAATGGCAGTTGACGGCGCAGCCACCGGCGAGATGGCGATGTCGCATGCGATCCCGCGAGCGATCGACGGCCGTGGATCGGCGGTCGGTGGCGATCGTGTCGCGACCGCCGCCCGCTGCCTCCGCCGCGCCTAGCGCTGCCAGAACGCGAGCCGCTGCACCGACGCCTTGAGGATGTGGCCCCAGGTGATGTGCGCGTCCGCGCGCTCCGAGACCGCGTCGAACGGGCTGAAGCGCAGCTCGCCACCGGTCCCCAGCTCGATCGCGCCATCGTCGCGACGAGTGCCATCGACATAGATCCAGCCGCGCACGACGCGCAAGGTCTCACTCATGGTCCGAGCGTACCCATCACGCGCGGTGCGAGCGGCATCTACACGCGCAACAGCGCGTCGAGCTCGCCGGACTTGGCCAGCGCGACGAGCTGATCGGCGCCGCCTATGTGGCGATCGCCGATGACGATCTGCGGGAAGGTGCCCGCGCCGAACCGCGCCCGCAGATCGGCGCGCGCGCCTTCGACGTCGCGGCCCGCCTTGATCTCCTCGAAGTCGACGCCCCTGCGCCGCAGCCGACGGCGGGCTCGGAAGCAATGCAGACAGCCCGGCAGCGTGTAGATCGTGACCTCGACCATGTCGCAAGGGTCGCGTATTCGCTCGACGAGGGCAGGATGGCCTTGCGAACGCCGCCGCACGTGTGAAGCTCCCCGACATGTTCGACGCGGTGCAGCAGAGTTACCTGCTCGAGGCACGCCAGATGCAGGCGTTGTCGTTCGCCGTGCACATCCCGCTCGTGTGCTTCGGGATCGCGTTCCCGGCGATGGTGCTGCGCGCCGAGTGGCTGTGGCTGCGCACCGGCGACGAGGTCTACCGCGTCCTCGCGATGCGCTGGACGAAGGTCATGGTCGCCCTGTTCGCCTGCGGCGTCGTGACCGGCACGATCCTCAGCTTCGAGATGGGCCTGTTGTGGCCCGGCTTCATGGGCACGTTCGGCGCGGTCTTCGGGCTCGGCTTCGCGCTGGAGGGGTTCTCGTTCTTCGTCGAGGCGATCTTCATCGGGATCTACGTGTACGGCTGGAACCGGATGACGCCGCGCGCGCACTTCATCAGCGGCATCCCGGTCGTGGTCGCGGGCCTGACGGGATCGTTGTTCGTGCTGGCGGTGAACTCGTGGATGAACGACCCCGGCGGCTTCAAGCTCGTCGACGGGAAGGTCACCGACGTGCGGCCGCTGCAGGCGCTGTTCGGCAACGGGCACCTCGGCTTCGAGCTCGTGCACATGTACCTCGCGGGCTTCATCGTCACGGGCTTTCTCGTCGCGGCGGCCTATGCCGTCGGGCACCTGCGCGGGCGCTGGGGGCGCTACGAGCGGATCGCGCTGACGATCCCGCTGACGGTTGCGGCCCTCGCGGCGCCGACGCAGCTGCTCGTCGGCGACTGGGCGGCGCGCGAGGTCGCCAAGACGCAGCCGACGAAGCTCGCCGCGCTCGAGGGCGTCGGGCAGACCCAGCGCGGCGCGCCCCTGCACCTGCTCGGCTGGTACGCGGACGGCGAGGTGAAGGCCGGGATCCCGATCCCGAAGGGCCTGTCGCTGCTGGCCTTCCACGACCCGAACGCCGTCGTGCAGGGGCTCGACGCCGTTCCAGAGGCCGATCGCCCGCCGGTCAACGTGACCCGGATCGCGTTTCAGCTCATGGTCGCGCTCGGCACGTTCCTCGCCGCCCTCAGCGCCTGGTACCTGTTCACGCGCCTGCGTCGCAAGCGGGTGCCGTCGGGGCGCTGGTTCTACCGGCTGCTCGTGCTGGCCGGGCCGGCGTCGGTCGTCGCCCTCATCGGCGGCTGGGTGACGACGGAGGTCGGCCGCCAGCCGTGGGTCGTCTACCACGTCATGCGCACGACCGACGCCGTCACGGCGGCGAAGGGCATCCCCGTCGGCTACGCGACGCTGGCGGCGTTCTACGCCTGCCTGATCGTCGCCGTCGCCTGGATCCTGCGGCGCCTGGCTCGCGCACCGATGGCGACGATCGCCGAGCCCGAGCCGCAACCCGCGCCCGTCACCGGCGGAGGCTGACGCATGCTCGGACTGCACCTCTACTCGTTGCCGATGCTGTTCGCGCTGCAGGGCGTCGCGCTCTACGCGATCCTCGCCGGCGCGGACTTCGGCGCCGGCATCTGGCAGCTGCTCGCCGGCCGCGGCGAGCGCGCGCAGCGCATCCGCGAACACGCACACCGCTCGATGGCGCCGGTCTGGGAGGCCAACCACGTCTGGCTGATCTTCGTCCTCGTCGTCGTCTGGACCGGCTATCCGCAGGCGTTCGCCTCCATGGCGTCGACGCTCGCCGTCGCGCTCACGGCCGCCGGGCTCGGCATCGTCCTGCGCGGCGTCGCGTACGCCCTGCGGTCTGCCAGCGCGAGCGCCGCCGAGCTGCGCGCGGTCGACACGCTGACGGCCGTCGGCTCGGTCATCGCCCCGTTCACGCTCGCGGCCGCGGCCGGCGCGATCGCCTCGCAGCGCGTGCCGGTCGGCAACGCGGCCGGCGACCTGTGGTCGAGCTGGCTGAACCCCACCTCGATCATGGCCGGGGTGCTCGCGCTGCTGTCGAGCGCCTATCTCGCCGCCGTCTACCTCGCCGCCGACGCACGCCGCGAGGGCGACCACGAGATGGCAGCGATCTTCCGCACCCGAGCGCTCGTCACCGGCGCGATCGCCGGGCTCGCCGCGATCGCGGGCGCGCTCGTCGTGCGCTCCGACGCGCGCTGGATCTTCGACCGACTGGTCGACACGCCGGCCGTGCTCAGCGTCGCCGTCTCGCTGCTGGCGGGGATCGCCACGCTCGTGCTCGTCTACCGCTGGCACCTGGGCGCGGCGCGGATCAGCGCCGCCGTCGCCGTCGCCGCCGTCGTCGGCGGGTGGGCGCTCGCGCAGAGCCCGCTGCTGCTGCCGGGCCTGACCGTTCGCGAGGCGGCCGCGCCCGACAACGTCCAGCTGCTGCTCGTCATCTCGATCCTCGCCGGCGGGCTGATCCTGTTCCCGTCGCTCGCGCTGCTGTTCCGGCTCGCGCTGCGCGGCACGTTCAGCGCGGCACCGACGATCACGCCGGGCGCGGCGCTCGCCGGCCCGACCGAGGGTCTCGCCGCGACGATCACGGCCACCCGTCTCGCCGCGGCGTGCTTCGGGGTCGGCGCCGCCTTCCTCGTCATCGGCGACAGCGCGTGGCCACACGCGATCGGGGTCGCGCTGCTCGGCGCCTTCATCGTGCTCGGCCTGTCGGCGCTGGCCGGCGAGGACGCGCGCGAGTAAGTCGGTTCAGGCGCCGGCGAGCGCGGCCAGCCCCACCGATCGCGAGACGCCGGCGCTCGGATGCGCAGCGCGTCGCACGGCGTCGGCCGCGAGCGCCGCGACGCTCCCCAGCGCGTGCAGCTCGGTCGCGAGCAGCGCGGGTAGGTCGTCGACGTCGCGCAGCGCGTCGGGGTCGGCGTAGCACCCGACGAACAGCTCCTGGCGGTAGCGGACCATGCCGATCGCCAGCGCGTGCCCCTGCGCGATCGGGACGGCGGTATAGACCTCCTCGAGCTCGCAGCCCAGGAGGTACAACGAGCCGCGCGGCGCGGGCGGGTTGGAGATCGTGAGGTTGAACTGGCGCGGCGCGGACAGCGCCCGGGCGACCGGCGAGCGCAGCGGCGGCGGCAGCAGTCCGGCCGCGTCGTAGAGCGCCTGGACCGCGGCCGTGCGATCGGTGTGCTTGAGCCGCCGCATCTGGTCGCGTACGTATGCCAGGCGCGCCTGCGGGCTGTCGAGGTGGGTCGGCAGGGTGACCGCGACCATCGCGATCTGATTGCCGGCGGCGGTGTCGCCGAGGCCACGCGTGCTGACCGGGATCGACGCCTTGAGCGGCGCCGACGGCGACTCGCCGCGACGCAGCGCGAGCGCGCGCAGCGCTCCGGCCACCACGGTCAGGCCGATGTCGTTCATCGTGCCGCCGCCGGCGCGGGCCGCCCGCAGCTCGTCGCGGCCCGCGCGGTAGCCGACGAGCGTCCGGCGCGCGCCGATCGTCCCGTTGAGCGCGGACCGCGGTGCGTGTGGCAGGACATCCTCGCGCAGTGCCCCCGCGAGCAGCCTGGCGCGGCGCACGACGCGGGCCGCCGCCGCCTCGGGATGCGTCACCGCGGTCGTCGCGTCGAGCAGGGCGCCGACGCCGTCGTCGAGCGCGCGCGACAGGGAATCCCGTGCCCAGCCGAGCCGGCCGGCGCGCCCACCCGGGCGCCACGGCCGCGCGGGCGCCGCCGTCGCGCCGGCCTCGGGCGACGGCTCGTCGTCGAAGATCAGCTTCGCGAACTGCAGCGCGCCCATCCCGTCGACGAGCGCGTGGTGGACCTTGCCGATCATCCCGACGCGGCCGTCCGCCAGCCGCGGGACGAGGGAGATCTGCCACAGCGGCCGCGAGCGATCCAACGGCGCGGACAGGACCGCCGCGCGCAGGGCCTCGAAGCTCTCGGCGCTGACGCGATCCTCGGGCGTCGTGAGCTCGACGATGTGCGCGTCGAGTTCGAAGTCCGTGGCGGCCTGCCAGCGCGGCTCGGACAGGCCCAGCGGCGCGTCGTCCAGGCGCCAGCGACACCACGGCACCTCGTGCAGGTGGCCGGCCGCGCGCTCGCGCAGCGCTCTCGCGGTCGGGCGCGGGCGATCGTCGGGGGCGGCGAACACGGCGCTGAAGCCCATGTGCATGTGCGCCTGGCCGGATTCCATGCGCAGGAACGAGCCGTCGAGCACGGACAGCCGTCCACCGTTGCGGTGCGTCGTCGTATCGAGCACACACGGACCATGACGGCCATCGTCGGCGGACACCACCCGTTCCCCCCATCTGGGGGGAGGCCGCCGTCAGGCCTCCCCGTCCGCCCGGATCGGGCAGAGTGCGAACGAGCGCCGATGACCGATCACGACGACAACGGCTGGCTCGAGGACGCCGCCGTCCCGACGTTCTTTCAGTCCGTGTCGGGCGAGGTCGTCGTCGTCGTGTTCCTGCGGGCGGGGACCTTCGACGAGCCGCTCGCTCTGACCGGCATCACCGAGCTCGCCCTGCGCGCCGCGCTCGCCGGGCTGCCGATCGGGCACGCCGTGCGCGAATCGCGGATCGACGGTCAGCTGAGCTCGATCGTGCTGGCCGGCGCCGAGCACGCGGTCCGCGAGACGCTGCGCGCGCTCGCGCAACTGCTCGCCGAGCCCGACACGGCACGCATCGACGGCGAGCTGCGGCGCGCGAGGTCCGGGGTCGCCGAGCAGCATCGCGGCCCGCGCGAGCTGCATCTCGGCAAGCGCTTCGGCAGCCGCGGGCCCGGCACGTCCGACCTGCCGCGCTATGGGCCCTACAAGGCGAGCGCCGAGGACGTCGCGCGCCGCGCGCGGCGCGCGTTCACGGCCGCCAACGCGGCGCTCGTGCTCCTCGCCGAGGACCCGTTCGAGCTGTCGTTCGAGCTCGGGGCCGGAGGCGGCGACCCGCCCGCGTCGGCGCCCGCGCTGGACACCGTCGTGCTCCCGGCGCGGGCGAGCGGGCCGCCGGGCGGCGTGAGCGCGTCCGTCGAGCTGCCGTGCACCCTGGCCGGGCGGCTCGCGTTCGCGCTGCTGCGCGGCCGCCTGGAGGCAGCCGGCACGCCGGGCCACCTGTCGGCGGCCGTCGAGCAGATCGGCCCCGGCGAGCTCATCGGGCTGCTCGCGGCGCCCGTCGCCGATGCCTACCTCGAACAGGCGGGCAGCGCGATCGTCCGCGAGGTCGCGGCGCTTGCGCGTGAGCCGCTCGAGCTCGACGAGCTGCGCGCGGCGATCGGCGCATGGCTCGCGGAGATCGGCGACACCCCCTACAGCTTCGGGCGCTTCGTCGCCGCCGAGGCGCTGCTCGGCTCGCGCCACGGCTCGCGCAAGGACATCGTCGACCGGCTGTGGGAGCTCCAGCCGGCCGACGTCGCGCTCGCCGCCGAGCTGATGTCGACGACGCTCCTGCTGCTGGTTGCCCCCGGAGTCGCGATCGACGACCTCGATGCCCTGGCGGCGCCGACCCCGGGGCCGCGCGTGCACGGTCGCCGCCACCGCGCGGCCGGCGCGGCGATCGGCTGGGCGGCGTGGCGCCGCGGCGTGCTGCTCGTCGGCGACGAGGGCCTGTCGCACGTCGTCCGGCGCGGGCCGGTCGTGACGATGCTCTTCGACGACGTGCAGGTCGTCGTCGACCACGACGACGGCGTGCTCGTGCTCGTCGGCAGCGCCTCGTGGCTGGAGGTCGATCCGCGGCTGTGGCGCCGCGGCGAGCGCGTGCGCTCGGCGATCCTCGAGCATGTCGCGGGCGAGCACGTCGTACCGGTGCCCAAGGGTGCGCGCGCGGTCGTCGCCGGGACGCCGGCGATCGAGCACGAGCAGGGCACCGCGCGCCGCCGCGCGCCGCGCGCGCTGACGATCCTCGCCGGCACGATCGCGTTCGTCGCGGCGCTCGCGCTGTGGGCCGACGGCCGCGGCGACGGATCGCAGCGCGCCGGCTGCGCGCGCGTCGGAGGCGACGGCGCGACGCGCGTGGACTGCTCCGACGCCGACGCGCGCTATCGGGTGCTCGCCACGACGTCACAGGGCGCGGCGCCATGCCCGCCCGCCACCGACGCCATCGTGTCGTTCGCGGGCTCGTTGACCGAGCGGAGCTGCCTGCGCAGCCTGCGCGCGCCGCATGCCGGCGACCCCGGCGGCGGCGGCGGCGGCGGGATCCTGCTTGCCGGCGACTGCATCGCCGACCCGACGCACGGGACCGCCGATCCCGAGACGCGCTGCGGATCCCGCGCGCACTGGGGAACGGTCGCCGCCGTCACGACCGGCCGCGCGCGCTGCCCGCGCTCGGCGCTCGACGTGGTCACCCGCGCGACCGTCGCGCCCGAGCGCTTTGTCTGCCTGTCGGGCGGCCCCGCCGTGATCGAGCGCGGCGACTGCGTCACCGATCCGCAGATCGCCGGGCTCGAGGAGGTGCGCTGCGGTCTGCCCGAGGCGGCGTACCGCGTGACCGACCGCGTCGCGTCGCGGGCCCGCTGCCCCGCCGGCGCGCAGGACGCGCTCGTCCAGCGCGCGCTGCCGCACGCGGCGGTCGCCTGCCTGCGCCGGGCCTGAGGCGCCGGCATGCCCCTCCCCGGGCCATGCCCGCCCGGACCGCGGCACCGTTCAGCGCAGCGCGCTCGCGAGCGCGTCGAGGAGCGCGAACTGCTCCTGCACGCCGGTCATCATCCCGGACTCGAGGATCACGTCGCGCAGCTCCCTGCTCGTGACCCGGATCAGCAGCTCGAGCGTCGTGCGCCCGCCGGCCTCGGTGAACGTGATGATGTTCAGTGCCGGCTCGGCGTCCGGCATGCCCTCGAAGGCCTCGGTCGTGACGATCCGCTCGCCGGGGACGAGCTCTGCGAACTCGCCGTTGAAGGCGACCTCCCATCCGCCCTGGCCGACCATGACGTAGCGCCAGCGCCCGCCGACGCGCAGGTCGATCTCGCAGACGGTCAGCTCGCCGCGCCGGCCGGTCCACCAGCGCCGGACGAGCTCCGGGGTCGTCCACGCCCTGTAGACCAGCTGGCTGGGGGCGTCGAACTCCCGCGTGATGAGGATCTCCTCGTCGCAGGGAAGCGTCACGGTCGCCGTTGCGCTACTCGTCACATCCATCATCTCCCTGCTGCTCGTCGCGGAGTTCGCCCAGCACGACATCGAGCTCGTCGAAGCGCTCGGACCATGTGCGCTCGTAGGCGATCACCCAGTCGTGGATGGGCTTGAGGGCGTGGCCGTTGAGCCGGTACAGCCGTCGACGACCCTCGTCGCGCACGTCGACCGCGCCGACCTCGCGCAGCACCCGCAGGTGCTTGGAGACCTGCGGCTGCCCCATCTTGAGCTCGCGGACGAGGTCGTTGACGGGGCGCTCTCCCCCGGCCAGGACATCGAGGATCGCGCGCCGCCGCGGCTCGGCGATCGCGTTGAACGCGTCTGCCGTGGTCGCCGCGCGTGCCATGCCGCTCATCGTATACCCATATGGGTATATATACGAGCGGGCCGAGTTCAGCCGACGTAGCGGCGCATGGCGGCGACGGCCGACGCGCCGTAGCCGCCACCGAACAGCGCGGCGTGCGCGAGCAGCGGCATGACCTGCCACAGCGCGACGCGATCCTCGTGGCCGTCGCCGAGCGGAGCGACCTCCTCGTAGGCGCCATGCAATCGCGGCCCGGGCGATCCGAACAGCGACAGCATCGCGAGATCGACCTCGCGATGGCCGCCGTAGGCGGCGGGATCGATGAGCCACGGGCGCCCGTCGGACGCGATCAGCACGTTGCCGCTCCACAGGTCGCCGTGCAGCCGCGCCGGCGGCTCGGCCGGCCCGCCGAGCTCGTCGAGCCGGCCGACGAGGCGCTCCAGCACCGCGAGCCCGCCGGCGGGCAGCGCGCCGCGATCGGCGGCCATCCGCGCGAGCGGCTCCAGGCGGCAGGTGGCGTAGAACCGCGGCCAGTCCTCGTGCGGCGTGTTGGGCAGCGTCAGCGGGCCGAGGACGAGGTCGTGCTCGCCACCGAAGCAGGGCGCGCCCGCCGCGTGCAACGCCGCGAGGCCGTGGCCGAGCAGCGCGTCGGTGCCGGCGTCGCGCTGCCCGTGCTCGATCCACTCGAGCGCGAGCAAGCGCGGACCCGGCGGCTCGTCGACGCATGCCAGCACCCGCGCGACGGGCATCGTGGCCGCGTCCGCGAGCCAGCGCAGACCCTCGGCTTCACGCGTGTACGCGCCGGGCGCCGCGTCGGCCGCGGTCTTGACGAAGACGCGCCGGCCGTCGTCGAGGTCGGCGGCGTAGGCGTCGTTGAGGTCGCCGCCGGCGATCCGGCGCAGGTCGCCGACGGGCCCGCCGAGCGCCTCGCACAGCGCGTCACGCAGCGTCGGCACGCTCGCGCAGCTCGGCGAGCAGGCCGCGGCACGCCGCGTCGACGAGGTCGAGCACATGCCCGAAGCCGTCGCTCTCACCGTAGTAGGGGTCCGGCACGTCGAGGTCGCGGTTGCGGGCGCCGGCACCGGCGCCCGCGGGATCGAACTCGCGCAGCAGCCGCACCTTCGCGGCGGCGCGCTCGTGGGGCGCGAGGCGCAGCAGGTCGCGCTCGTTCGCCCGGTCGAGCGCGACGAGCAGATCGAAGTCGTCGAAGTCCTTGACGCGGACCTGGCGCGCGCCGCCCGTCAGGTGGATGCCGCGGCGCGCGGCGGCCTCGACCGAGCGCGCGTCCGGCGGCGACCCGGCGTGCCAGCCGCCCGTGCCGGCGCTGTCGATCTCGATCTGGTCGCTCAGGCCGGCCTCGGCGACGAGCGCGCGCATAACACCCTCGGCGGTCGGCGAGCGGCAGATGTTGCCCATGCAGACGAACAGGACGCGGGTCGCGGGCATCGCAGGCGCAGCGTACCGGCGCGGACAGCCGGCCTGGCCCGGCGTCCTGACGTTGGGTGGCAGGACCACGGGTCGGGACGCGCTACAGCGCGACCCCTCGCCGCGCCGGGCGTAGGATCCGCGCATGGCGAGCTGGGGCGAGATCGAGACCGCCGAGCCGGACTTCGTCGGCCGCGTGCGCGAGCGCCTGGACGCCGGCCCGCACAAGACGATCGCGACGCTGCGCGCCGACGGCGCGCCACGCATCAGCGGCATCGAGACGTTCCTCGCCGAGGGCGACGTGTGGTTCGGATCGATGCCGGGCGCGCGCAAGGCGCTCGACCTGCAGCGCGACCCGCGATTCGCCCTGCACGGCGCGTCGATCGCCGACCCGCGGTGGCTCGGCGACGCGAAGTTCTCGGGCCGCGCCGAGGAGATCGTCGAGCCCGAGCGGCGCCTGCGCATCTTCCGCACCCGCGGCGCGGAGCCGCCGGACCGCGACGCGCAGCTGTTTCGCGCCGAGATCGACGAGATGGTCCTCGTCGGGCTCAACGAGGCGAAGGACCTGCTCGTCATCGAGCACTGGCACGAGGGGCGTGGCCTGGCACGCATCGAGCGCGAGTAGCGCGGACGGGCGGCGGGCGACGATCGCGGCGCTCAGCCGGGGCGCGCGCCCTCGACCGGCGCGTACTCGAGCGCCGCGCGATCCCAGCCGCCGCCGATTGCGGCCGCCTCGTACGTGCTCTGCAGGAAGCCGAGCAGCGTCGCGTCCGGGTCGGCGGCGGTGCGCACCGCCTCGTAGGGCAGCAGGAACTGCCGGAAGTCCGGGTTGTAGCCGGCCTCGGCCGGGGTCACGACGTGCGCGGCGAAGCCGGCGGGCTCGGGGTAGGCGTACGCGTAGAACGCCCCCTCCTCGCCGCCGCCCGGCCAGAAGCCGCAGCTCGACAGCTCGTGCGAGTAGCCCTCGACCATGACCCAGTCGCCGCAGTTCGGCGCGCCGCCGGGATGGCGTGGTGCCGTGGCACCGGAGAAGCGCGTGCACGCGAGGTCCATCGCGCCCCAGAAGAAGTGCACGGGGCTGACCTTGCCGGTGTAGCGAGCGCGAAACGCGCGCAGGACGCGGTCGACCTGCACGAGCTGGCGCCAGAACAGGTGCACGGCATCGGCGTCGTAGGAGGCGTGCTGCTCGTCCTCGGCGAACGCGATCGCCGGATCGACCTCGTTCGGCGTCGCGCTGATCGTCAGCTCGATGCCGAGCTCTTGCAGCGCGCCGACGAGCTCGCCGTAGAACGTCGCGACCGACTTCGGCTCGAGCTTCACGACCGCTCGCGCGCCGCTGTCGACATCGATGCGCAGCTCGTGGTCGTGGAGGTCGAGGTCGATGGCGAACGTGCGATCGCCGTCGGGGATCGAGCCCGTCGTGAGGCCGCGCGGCGTCACGTACGTCGTCGCCTGCCACCAGTGGTTCAGCATCGGCGGCCTTGACGAGGCGGACCTTGCCGACGATCTGCAGCCACATGTGCAGCGTCTCGCGGGTGTCGGTCCAGTCCTCGACGCGGAGCGCCGGCCAGGCCGTCATGACCGCCCTACGTGGTGTTGGTGGATCCGCCGGAACGACTGGGTTCGAGTCTTCGCCGTTGTGCGCATGGTGGCGTTCTACCCTGCGAGGCCATGACCGTGCCGCGCGACCCGCCTGGCGCCGACGCCAGAATCCGCCCGCTGCTGGCCGGGGACTGCGCCGCCGCGGCCGCCGTCGCGCGGACGTCGATCGAGGCGATCTACCCGGAGGATCTGACGGCCGAGCAGGACGCGGTCCGCGCCGCCGGCGCCACGGCACGGATCGCCCATGTGCAACGCACCGACCCGGGCGGCTGCTGGGTCGCGGAGCTCGACGGGCGTATCGTCGGCCTGGCGGTGGCGATCCTCCGCGAGGGGCTCTGGGGCCTGAGCGTCTTCGCGATCCTGCCGGAGCACCAGGGCCGCGGCATCGGCAGCCGGCTGTACGCGCCCGCGCTCGCGTACGGCGCCGGCGTGCCGGGCGGGCTGATCGTCTCCTCCATGCACCCGGCGGCGCTGCGTCGCTACGCCCGCAGCCCCGGCTTCCGGCTGCTCCCGGCGCTCGGCCTGTCCGGCGTCTGCGACCGTCGCCGCGCGCCGGCGCTGCTGCGCAGCCGGCCCGGCGACCTCGCCGCGGACGCCGGGACGATCGAGGCGGCCTCGCGTCACGTGCGCGGCGCGTCGCACCTGCGCGACCTCCCGGCGCACCTCGACCGGCCGGGCTCGGCGCTGCTCGTCGTCGACGGCGACGGCTTCGCCTGCGCCAGCGAGGGCTCGGTCAACCTGCTCGCCGCCCGCACCGAGGAGGCCGCCGAGGACCTCCTGTGGAGCGCGATGCTCGGCGGCGCGGAGGGCAAGACCGTCAGCATCGACTTCGTCACGGGCGAGAACCAGTGGGCGTTCCGGGTCGGCCTCGAGGCCGGGCTAGCGATCGGCGACTGGGGCGCGATCTTCGCTCGCGGCGACCTCGGGCCGCTGGCGCCCTTCCTGCCGAGCGGCGCCTACCTCTGAACGGTCGCGTGCGGACGGCGTAGGCTGCGCGACTTGAGCACGCACCCGGCCAGGCTGCTCGTCGTCGACGACGACCCGATCAATCGCCGCCTGCTGGCGTCCTACCTGCAGCGCGAGGGGCACGAGGTCGTGACCGCCAACGACGGCGGCGCGGGCTGGGAGACGGTGCGGCGCGAGCCGTTCGACGTCGTCCTGCTCGACGTGCTCATGCCCGAGCTCGACGGCTACGAGGTCCTCGAGCACATCCGTGCCGACGCGGACCTGCGCCACCTGCCGGTGATCATGATCTCCTCGCTCGACGAGACCGACAGCATCGTGCGCTGCATCGAGCTCGGCGCCGACGACTACCTTCCCAAGCCGTTCAGCCCGCCGCTGCTGCGCGCGCGCATCAACGCCGGCCTCGCGCGCAAGCGGCTCGCCGATCTCGAGCGCGAGTATCTCGAGCAGGTCGGCCACGTCGTGCACGCCGCCGCGGCGGTGGAGGACGGCACGTTTCACGCCGGCGCCCTGGACCCCGTCGCCGTCCGCGAGGACGCGCTCGGCAACCTGGCCCGGGTCTTCCAGCGGATGGCGCGCGAGGTGCAGGCGCGCGAGCGGGCCCTGCGTCAGCAGGTGATCGAGCTGCGGATCGAGATCGACGAGGCGAAGTCCGCCCGCCAGGTCGCCGAGATCACCGAGACCGACTACTTCCGCGACCTGCAACGCAAGGCCGACGCCCTGCGGGCACGGCGATGAGCCGCGTCGTCGCCTTTCACTCCTTCCGCGGCGGGACCGGCAAGTCGAACACGACGGCGAACGTCGCGGCGCTGGCGGCGCGACGCGGGCTGCGGGTCGGCGTCGTCGACACGGACATCCAGTCGCCGGGCATCCACATCCTGCTCGGCATCGACCAGTCGACGATCGCGCGCTCGTTGAACGACTACCTGTGGGGGCGCTGCGCGATCGCCGACGTCGCGCTCGACGTCACCGACGGGCTCGACCCGTCGCTGCGTGGGCGGGTGTTCCTGATCCCGTCCAGCATCGACGCGACCGACATCGCCCGCGTCATGCACGACGGCTACGACGTCTCGCTGCTGCACGAGGGAATCGGCGCGCTCGTCGACGAGCTCGCGCTCGACCTGCTGCTGCTCGACACGCACCCCGGGCTCAACGAGGAGACGCTGCTGTCGATCGCCGTCTCGGACGCCGTCGTCATCGTGCTGCGCCCCGACCAGCAGGACTACGAGGGCACGCACGTGACGGTCACCGTCGCGCGCAAGCTGCGCGTGCCGGACATGATGCTCGTCGTCAACAAGACGCCGTCGGTGTTCGATGTCGCCGACGTCCGCGCGCGGGTGGAATCCGCCTACGGCTGCGATGTCGCCGTCGTGCTCCCCCACTCCGACGACCTGATGGCGTTCTCCAGCCGCGGCGTCTTCGTGCTCGATCAGCCCGACCATCCGCTCGTCGCGCTCTACGACGAGCTCGCCGTCCGGGTCATCGGCTAGTCGGTCTGTGGCGCCGGACGCCTTCGAGGACCTCTTCGACCGCGAGCGCCTGCTGGCCGGGCTGCCGGCGAGGCGCGCGGGCGCGCTGCTGTTCCTGATCGAAAGCCGCACCGCTCGGCTGACGGCGCAGTCGCGCCAGGCGATGGCGCGTTTCGCCACCCGCGACTCGGCCCAGCAGCGCGAGCTCGCGTTCATCGAGGCGTTCGCGCTCGGGCGCGAGCCGCCGCTGCGCCCGACGATCCAGGATCTCGAGCTGCAGGCGCCGCGCTGGGCATCGCTCGTCGCGCGCAACCCGCGCGTGCAGGCGGCGCTCGCGCAGCGGCTGGGTGAGAAGTACCGCCTCGTGCGCGGGCGCGTGAACGCAATCCGCGCGGCGCTCGGGCTCGACGATCCACGCGTGGCCGCGGCGTTCGAGCAGCTCTACGCACGGCCGATCGACAGCATCTACGTCGACCGCCCGCCGCCGCGCGAGCGGGTGCGGTGGGCGCGCGCCGGCGTCCGCGGCCGCCTGGAGGGACTGTCGCCGTTCTGGACCGCGTACGCGCTGACGCTGACCGAGACGGTCGGCTCGACGATCGTCGCGCTGCCGATCGCGGTCGCCGCCGTCGGGCCGATGCCGGCGGTCGCGATCCTCGTGGCGCTCGGGCTCGTCAACGTCCTGACGGTCGCGTTCATGGCCGACGCGCTGACCCGCAGTGCGACGATCCGCTACGGCGACGCCTACATCGGCCGCGTCGTGGCCGAGCTGCTCGGGCGCAGCGGGGCGATCGTGCTGACGGTCGGCCTCGTCGGGATCTGCCTGATGGGCATGCAGGCCGACTACATCGGCGTGTCGGTGACGCTGACGGATGCCACCGGGGTGCCGGCGCTCGGATGGGTGGCGGCGCTGTTCGTCGTCGAGCTGCTGATCCTGCGGCGCGGGTCGATCGACGCGACCGTGACGTCGGCGCTCGTCGTCGGCGCGCTGAACATCACGCTGATCCTGGCCGTCTGCGCGCTCGCGTTCGCGCACGTCGAGCCGTCGAACCTGACGCGCGTGTCGCTGCCGCTCACGGGCGACGCGAGCTTCGAGCGCTCCTCGCTCGCGCTCGTCTTCGGCGTGACGTTCACGGCGTTCTTCGGCCACCTGTCCGTGAGCAACTGCGCGCGCGTCGTGCTCGGGCGCGATCCGGGCGGTCGGACGCTGGTGCGCGGCGTCGTCGCCGCGCAGCTCACCGCGATCGTGCTGTACGTGCTGTTCGTCGTCGCGGTCACAGGCGCCGTCGCGCCGGACGCGCTCGTGCGCGAGACCGGGACCGCGCTGTCGCCGCTGGCCGACGAGGCGGGGCCGGCGGTGCTGGCCCTCGGCGGGATCCTCGTCGTGCTCGGGATGGGGATGGCGTCCGTGCACTCCGCGCTCGCGCTGTTCTATCTCGTGCGCGAGCGGCTGCCGTCGCGCGCGCCGCTGACGCTCGTGCTGCCGCGGCGCGGCGCGCGGATCGTGCTGTCGGCGCGCGGTCGTGGCGCTCGCACGAGCGTGGCGGTGACGTACGTCGGCCTCGATCGCGGCGCGGCGCGCGTGCGGTTCGACGTCGGGGACGGCGCCGGGGCCGCCGCCGATCTCACGGACCGCCGGCGCCGGCGCGGCAACGTCGATCGCCAGCCCGACGTGGGTGCCGGTGCGGCGGCGGGCCGCGCGGCGGCGCGGTCCGTCGAGGCGACGGCGCCGGTCGCCGGGCCGTGGGAGCCGTTCGCCGCCGCGCCCCTGCGCGAGCTCGGCGACCGCGGCCACGAGCTCGTCGTCAACGTGCTGTCGGCGAGCGACCACGAGCTGCGCGCGGAGCTGTCGAGCTCGATGGCGCTGCGCTACGAGGGCGACTACGACAGCGCCGGCGTCAGCCTGTCGTCGATCCTCGGGCTACCCGATCGCGAGGCCGAGGTGCTGGCGCTCGTCCTGCGCCGAAGCGAGGCGAGCGCGGCGCAGATCGCGTCGTCGACGGAGCTTGAGCCCGCGGTCGCGAGCGAGATCCTGGCGTCGCTGGCGCAGCGCGGGCTCGTCAGCGAGAGCGTGCGCGGCGGGGAGCGCCGCTACGTCGCGCGCGCGGGCAGGCGCCGCGGCGGGCGGTTGACGGCCGATGTGTGGGAGGCGCTCACGGCCCCCGACGGGGACGGCGCCGCGCCCGGACCGGACGCGGGACACGTGACGCGACCCCGTCACGTCTCGCCGTCCGGCGGCGCTGCACCCCGCGACTCCCCCGACCGCATCGGATCCGCCGGCGGCCGGCGCGCGGCGATCGGGGCCCGGGCGAGCCACGTGCTCGCAGGCGACCGCGCGCGCTTCCTCGCGGGCGTCAGCCCGGTGGCCGCGGTCTTCGCGTTCGCGGCGTGGCAGTCGACGACCAACACGATCTCGCTCGCGGACGTGCTGAGCTTCCTCGGCGTCATCGTCGTCGCGCTGCTCGCCGGCGTCTTCCCGGTCGGGCTGCTCGTGGCGGCGCGCAACCGCGGCGAGCTGCTGGCCTCGGGGTATCGCCTGCCGGCGGCGCGCTGGGTGCTCGTCGCCGTCTACGTCGTCGCGCTCGGCGGCGTCGCCCTGCACGGGCTCGTCCTGTGGGAGGACCCGATGCAGCGCGCCTGCGCGCTCGCGGTCACCGCGCTCGCGCTCGCGATGACCGTGGGCATGATGCGACGCGGGACCTTCGCCGCGCGCGCCACGGTCGAGCTGCGTCACGTCGACGACGACGCCGCGGCGACGTTCTCCGTCGTCTGCGCCGGCCGGCCGCTGTGCACCGACATCGTGCTGGAGTACGACCGCGGCGACGAGCTACGCCTGCGCGCGACGGCCGGCGACATCCCGCGCTTCACCTCGCTACGCCGGATGGCGGTCACGCCGGACTGGACCGGCGTCGCGCCCGTCCCCGCGCAGCTCAAGGTCTGGGCCCATCACGTGACCGCCGACGAGGACTCCGCCGCGCTCGACGTCGAGATCGAGCGTGGGTCCGGCGAACGCGCCGGGCGGGTGCCGCTCGATGCCGACGGCACGGCCGTCGTCACCGTAGACGTGCGCGCCCCCACGGTGATCGTGCGGCGCGCCGACCGCTGAGCGGGCGGCCGCGTGCGGGTGCTGCACGTTCGAGCTTGCGTCGCCGATGCCGCGCGATCCGGCCGGCACGACCCGCGTGCGCGCCGCCGCGCCACGTGGTTGGCTTGCACGCGTGACGACCGTCGCGTTCCTGCACACCTCGCCGCTGCACATCCCCGTGTTCCGGGCGCTGCTCTGCGACCTCGCCCCTGAAGCGCGCGACGTTCATCTCGCCGACGAGTCGCTGCTGGCCGACGTACGCGCCCGCGGCTACGACGCGGGCATCGAAGCGCGCCTGCGGGCCTGCCTCCACGAGCTGGCCGCGGACGCGCCCGCCGTCATCGTCTGCACGTGCTCGACGCTGAGCGGCCACGCCGAGCGGCTTGCCGGGCCGGTGGGCGCTCCCGTGCTGCGCATCGACCGCCCGCTGGCCGAGCGCGCCGTCGCAGGCGGCGGGCGGATCGCGGTCGTCGCGGCGGTCGAGTCGACGCTCGCCCCGACGCGGGCGCTGTTCGAGCAGTGCGCGAACGCCGCGGGGACCGGGGCCGTCGTGGTCGACGCCCCATGCCTCGACGCCTGGCGGCTGTTCGAGCGCGGCGACCTCGCCGGCTTCTACGAGCACGTCGCCCGCCACGTCCGCGCCGTCGCCGCCGCCGCCGACGTCGTCGTGCTCGCCCAGGCAAGCATGGCGCCCGCCGCCGCGCTGCTCGAGGACCTCGCGATCCCGGTGCTCAGCAGCCCCCGGCTCGCCGTTGCACGGGCCGTCGAGATGGCGGCGCGACTCGGTTCGTCGGACCGTGCGTAGGGCGCGGGGAGCGGGCGCGGGGCGGCGTCTTGCCGCCCCGCCGCACTCGCGGTCACGATCGCATCGAACGCTCCGGGACACGATGTCGTGAGATTCCCTGCTCACACCCGGACTTCTGCACCCGGGTCAGGCAAGTCGGTCGGATGGGGGGAGGGTTATCCGACCGACGGAGAGAACCTGAACAGCATTCTGCGCCTCATCCATGAACGGCCCGTAACGCGAACCTCGGAGTTCTCTAAGAGTCGCTACGTCCCGCCGAGCACGGCGACGAGCGCGTCGAGCGCACCCGACAGCTCGCCGCGCAGCTCCTCGAAGCGGGCCCCGTCGTCGCCGCCGAGCGCCGCGAGGCTCTCGATCTGGTGCGCGAGCTCGGCCGTCGGCCGCGCCCCGACGGCACGGGCCGCGCCCTTGATCCGGTGCGCGAGCCGGCGCACATCGTCGATCTCGGCCGCCGCGCAGGCCGCGCCCAGCGCGTCGAGATCGGCGCGCGTCGTCGTGATGAACTCGTCGAGCACCTCGGCCGCGAGCGCCGCGTCTCCCCCGGTCATCTCCTCGAGCACGGACGGGTCGATCGGCCCCTCGCCGGACGACGCCGGCGGGGGTGGCGGCTGTGCGTCGACGGGCGTCGCGTCCACCGCACCCCACGTGACGTCCGGCAGCCAGTGGCGCAGCTTGCCGGCGAGGAACGGGATCGTCGTCGGCTTGGCCGCGAAGTCGTCCATGCCGGCCGCACGGCACTTCTCCGGCTCGCCCTGCATGACGCTCGCCGTCAGCGCGAGGATCGGCACGTGGCCGTCCTCGGCCTCGCGCTCGTGGCGGCGGATCTCGCGCGCGAGCTCGAAGCCGTCCATGCGGGGCATGTTGAGGTCCGTCAGCACGAGCGCGTAGTCGCCGCTGCGCCAGGCGTCGAGGCCGTCCTGGCCGTCGGGCGCGGTGTCGGCGTGAAAGCCGATCGTCTCGAGCTGCGACACGAGCACCGTCCGGTTGACCGGGTGGTCCTCGACGAGCAGCACGAGGCTGCCCTCGCGCCGCGCCTGCTCGCGCGTCGGCAGCGGCCGGCTCATCGGCGCACCGCCGACGCTCGTGATCGTCATCGCCTCGACGTCGGCCGGGTCGCCGACCGCGAGCGACAGCGTCACGCGCAGCGTCGTGCCCTTCCCCACGGCGCTCTCGAGGGCGACGTCGCCGCCCATCAAGACCGCGAGGCGCTTGCTGATGACGAGCCCGAGGCCGGTGCCGCCGAAGCGCTTGCTCGTCGTGCTCTCGGCCTGCGCGAACTCCTCGAACAGCCGACGCTGCTGCTCGTCGCTGATGCCGATGCCCGTGTCGCTGACGGCGATCTCGATCGTCTGGACGTCGTCGGCCTCGTCGAGCAGCCGCACGTCGACCTCGATGCCGCCGACCTCGGTGAACTTCACCGCGTTGGAGAGGAAGTTGTTGAGCACCTGTCGCAGGCGCAGCGGATCGCAGACGAGCGCGGGCGCGAGGCGCTCGTCGACGTTCCACGCCAGCAGCAGCCCCTTCGCCGACGCCGTGTGCACGAACGTCTCCGCGCACGCGCCGACGACGGCGCGCAGGTCGATCGTGGCGGGCGACAGCTCGAGCTTGGAGGCCTCGATCTTCGACAGGTCGAGGATGTCGCCGATGATCTGCAGCAGCGACAGCGCCGAGCTGTCGGCCGTCGCGACCATCTGGCGCTGGGCCGGGCTGAGGTCTGACTGCGCGAGCACCTCGAGCATGCCCGTGACGCCGATCATCGGCGTGCGCAGCTCGTGGCTCATCGCGGCCAGGAACGTCGACTTCGCGCGGTTGGCGTGCTCGGCGGCCTGGCGCGCGGCGACGGCCTCCTGCTCCGCGTGCTCGCGCGCGGCGACGTCGGACTCGATCGCGCCGGCCATCTCGTTGAACGAACCGGCGACACGCTCGAGGTCGGACACCGAGCGGATCTCGGCGCGCTGCGCGTAGTCGCCGCCCGCGATCCGGCGCGTGGCCGCGATGAGGTTGTCGAGCGGGCGCAGGACGAGCCGGGTGAGGATCAGCAGCGCGAGCACGCCGACGAGCACGATCGCCGCGAGGATCGCGTACTGCACGACGGACAGCGCGCGAACATGCGCCCGCGCGTCCTGCACCTCACGCAGCGTGCGCCGGTCGACGAGTCCGGTGAAGCGCCCGATCGCGCGCATGATCCGGCCCTTGGACGCGAGGTAGTCGTCGTCGATCAGGCGCGCGTAGTCGCCGCGGACGTCGTCCTGATAGCGCGCGTCGACCCCCCGGCCGATGCGCCGAGCGACGCGTGCGATGACGCCGCGCTCGATCTCGGCTAGCCCGTTGGAGGCATCCAGCGACGCCTGCAGCGCGCGGAACTCGGCGGGCGCGAACTGTGCCGCGCGCATCTGGGCGGTCAGCGACTGCGGCGGGCCGTAGCGCACGAAGCCCTTGCCGCTCGCCAGCACGCGGTCCCAGAACGAGCTGTCGTAGTGCAGCGGGCGCGGCGCCGTGCCGGCGCGGATCGCGAGGATCTCGTCGTAGTAGGCGCGGTAGCGCGGCTTGCCGCTGGCGACGTACAGGCGGACCATGTTCGTGAGGTCGTTGGAGCTCTGGCGCAGGCCGTCGGCGACGAGGAACGACGTCGTGCGCCGGTTCTCGGCGTGCGCCTGCTTCGTGACGCCGCGGGACTGCATCGACGCGACGAGGAACAGCAGCCCGACGAGGCCGGCGAAGACGAACAGCAGCAGCGCGAGCAGCCGGCGCAGCGACGGCGCGTGGCGCAGCGGGCGATGCAGCGGCTCACCGGGCTCGTCCATCCACGGCAATGATGCCCGCAGGGCCGGGTGTTCGCGAGTCGATGCGGCGCCGCTCCGTGTCGCCGGCATCCCCCGTTCGCCTGCATTCCCGACCTCGTCCCGGCGCTGATGGTGGCGGCGATCGAGTGCCGCGACCGCGGCGGGTGGGGCGGCGAGCACGACGTCGTCGGCTGGCGCCCGGGTGAGCGCGGTCCCTCCAGCGGGGGATGTCCGCCGCCGCGCCGCGACCAGATGCTGCCGCTGCGGGCCGCGGCGGGCCGCGCGCGATCGGCGCGCGCTGACCGCGGGATGCCGCCGCTCGCGGGCCGTGGACGCCGGCCAGCGGAGCACGTGACGACGGGTCGGTCCGGGGGCGTCTCGCGGGCGACCCGCTCAGCGGACGGCAGGCCATCGGCGGGGTCGGCGGGCTCGCGGCGACGGTCGTCGTGGCCCGGATCCGATCCGCTGTGGCGCCTCGAGGCCCGCATCCCAGCCCGGGGCTCGGCCGCCCGCGGGCGGTCGCAGGTCGCCGGCCGGCAGTCCCGCGGCCGCGACGATCCACGCGATCACCGAGTTCGAGTTCCACATCTCCCCGGCGTGCAGTGCGTCACGACCCCACACGGGGACGGGGACGATGGCGGCGAGGTCGAGCACGCGGCCGGCGACGCCGGCATCGCTCGTCAGGCGGATCGGTCCGCCCACCGCCGCACCGAGATCCGGGATGCACCCGTCGCGCCAGCAGCGCACCTCGTAGCGAAACCAGCGCAGCCGACCGAGTTGGCGACTGCCGACGGCGCCCGTGGCGACCACGCCCCGGCTCGCCCCGTCGCCGTCCGGCGAGGGCGCGAGCTCGATCGTGTGACGCTCGTCGCCGATGTCGACGACGAGCACGGCGTGGTAGAGGTCACGGCGTGGCCGCCGCTGCCGGGCCGCCGCGATCGCCTCGAAGGCGCGACCGTTGAGGCGCACACACCGACCGCCGGCGCCGAGCGGGATCCAGTGCAGGTCGACGGCTGCCGGGCGGGTCGTGTGCATCTCGCCCCACAGACTCGTCGGATCGGCGCCGGCCGCCATCCGCAGGAGCACGCGCGCGGACTGCGGGTTGTCCGCAGGCGGAGCCCGCGCGCGCGGGCTCGTGGCGCCGATCAGCCGGGTGCCGGCGTCGGCCGGCATGCGAAGTGCATGAGGTCCGTCGTGAGCGCGAGCACCCCGTGCAGGAGCCCGTCGCCGTCGACGACCGGCACGCGGTGAGGGTTGGTCGCGATCGCGAGATCGCGACCGGCCGCGGCCGGCATGCCGGGCGAGATCGTCGGATACGCCATCGCGAAGTCGAGCGCGGGTCGGTCGTCCGGCGCCTCCGTCGCAAGGTTCGCCGGGGTCAGCGCCGCGACGTAGCGTCCGTCGTCGACGATCACGGCGAGCCGCCGGCTCGCGCTGATCGCAAACCACGCGCGCAACTGGCCGACCGTCGTCGTCGCGGCGAGACCCTCGACGTCGGCGTGCATGACGTCGGCGACCGTGAGTCCCGCGACGTCCGAGGTCCTCGGCCGTCGGGCCGCCGAATCCGGACCGCAGACGTGAAGTGAGCTCATGGACGGATCGTATGGCGCTCGACCGAAGCGCCATCCGGGCGTCTCCGACGCATGGCCGCGGCAAACTACCCACCGTGATCGTCAGGACAGCCTGCGCAACCGCCGCTGCACGCGATCGACGACCGTCGCCACGATGAGCCGCGGTCGCGGCGACGTGACCGCCGCGACGTCGCGCAGATGGGCGACGTAGGACTCGGCGAAGCGCCGCGCGGCGTCCGGGCTGAGCAGGCGCAGCGGGTAGCGGAACGTCAGCTGCAGCCGTCCGCCGACGACGAGCGCTCCGACGCACAGGATCCTCGGCGACCGCGCCGGCGGGGAGAACCACAGCTCGAGCGTCTCGCCCGCGTCCGGGCCGAACGACGGCGCGTCGCCGATCGGCCCGAGGTGGCCGAGCATCGCGCAGTCGACGCGGTCGTGCGCCGTGAGCGGCGCGAGGACGACGCTCGACTGCTTCGCCCACAGCGCGAGCATCCCGGCCCGCTCGAGCCCGGCGATGAGCTCGATCCCGGTCCGGTTGCGTCTGTTGCGCGAGCCCTGGGCGGTGACGGCGCCCAGCACCCGTGACGCGCTCGAGCGGTCGCGGCGGCTCGTCGAGACCCGCGAGTTGATCGAGAAGTTGCCGATGCGATCGGGCGGCCATCCATCCGGGCGCACGTCAGCAGGCGCGAGCACGCCGACGCTGCCCCCGCGCTCGTCGTGGCGGCGGTTCCAGTCGGCGATCGTGCGGTGCAGCGCCGCCATCAGCACGTCGCCGGCGTTGCCCTCGTGCGCGACGTCGACGACGGCGCGTGTCTCCTGGGCCGAGAGCGCGACGAGGTGATAGCCATGGCCCCGGTCGTCGTCTCCGCCGTCGCCTGCGATGCGTGCGGGGCGCGCGCGCAGGTCGCCGAGCAGCTCCACGGCCCGCTCGTAGGCGCGCACGACCGGGACGGCCGTGGAGGGCGGCACGGGCCGCACCGGAAGGTCGCGCAGCGCCAGGAGGTCGAGCGGGCCGTCGGCGGCCTCGCCCACGTAGGCGCGCGCGACCGCGCGCAGGACCTGGACCGCGCCCGGACCGTCGGTGACCGCATGGTTGAGGTTGAACATGAGCGTGTCGCCGCGCGGATGGCGCGCGAGCACGACCCGCAGCGGCGGCCGCTCGCCGACCGCCACGGAGATCCCCTGCAGCCGCGCACGCGCGGCGACCACGGCCGCATCGTCGGCACAGTCGACGACTTCCAGCGGATCGCGTTCGAGGCTCGGGCCGAGCACCCGTGCCAGCGCCGCTCGCAGGCGCGCGGCATCGAGCGCTCCGGCGACCCGCGCCTCGAGCTGGACGTTCCAGCCCGACTCGACCGTGGCGAGCGGGCGATCCAGCGCCTCGCGCGCGGCCCACTCGCAGTTCAGCACGCAGCGGTGATCGCCCTGGCGGCCGCGCATCAGCGATATCGCGTCCTGCGCCATCCCCGCGAGGTTGTGGACGAGCGCGCGGCGCACCGAGTAGCCCGACGAGCCGTCCGATCGCAGGTCCAGCGGGGACGCCTCGTCGACGTGCGCGCTGACGCGGTTGCCGTCGATCGAGACGTGCAGGCTGGAGCTCTCGACGTTCTCGCGCAGGGACACCATGCCGCGGTGAAAGAGTCGGCCCATGCGGCCGTCGCGGTGAAAGTGGCCGCTGTGATCGAGATGCGCGAGCAGCGCGGCGGGGTCGGCGATCGTCGCGTCGGAGCGAGCCGTCGACACGCCCTCCGGCTCGCCCTCCTCGGTCGCCTCGAGCCGCGATTGCAGGGTCTCCGACTCGCCGTTCGCGCTCAACGTTCTCCCCTCCCATTCGCCGAATCGCCCACTATGGCGGTCGAGTGCCCAATAGCGTGTACCCGACGATGGCGACCTACACCTCATCACTCGCGGAAGCGCTCGCGCCGGACGTGCTGGCGCGCTTGGACCGCTACGTCCGCATCGACACGCAGTCCACGCGCGACCGCACCCAGAGCCCGAGCACGCCGGGCCAGCTCGAGCTCGCCCGCCTGCTCGCCGGCGAGCTGCGCGAGATCGGGCTCGCCGACGCCGCGGTCGACGCCAACGGCTACGTCACGGCGACGCTGCCGGCGAGCGGCGGCGGCGACGCCGCGACGGTCTTCGGGCTCGTCTCACACGTCGACACGAGCCCCGACGCGCCGGGCGCGGGCGTCGTGCCGATCGTGCACCGTGACTACGACGGCGGCGTCATCGTGCTGCCGCGCAACGCCACGATCCTCGACCCGCGGTCCGAGCCGCACCTCGCCTCTCGCACCGGCCACGACATCGTGACCTCGTCGGGCGACACGCTGCTCGGCGCCGACGACAAGGCCGGCGTCGCCGAGATCATGGCCGCGATCGCGTACCTGCACGCGCACCCCGAGCTGCCTCGACCGACGATCCGCATCTGCTTCACGCCCGACGAGGAGATCGGCGACGGCGCCACGCTGTTCGACGTCGAGGCGTTCGGCGCGCGCTGCGCGTACACGATGGACGGCTCGTCGCTCGGCGAGATCCAGGACGAGACGTTCTCCGCGCTCGAGGCCACGATCACGATCACCGGCGTCGACGTCCATCCGGGGTTCGCGACCGGGATCCTCGTCAACGCCGCGCGGATCGCGGGACGGATCGTGGCGGCGCTCCCCCAGGATCGCCTGACGCCCGAGACGACGTCGGGCCGCGAGGGCTTCATCCATGTCTACGAGCTGACCGGCGACGCCGGCTCGGCGCGCATCAGGATGATCCTGCGCGACTTCGACGACGACCTGCTCGCCGGCCACGCCGAGCTCGTGCGGTCTACCGCGCAGGCGATCGTCGATGCGACGCCGGGCGCCTCGATGACGATCGACGTCGTCGCGCAGTACCCGAACATGCGCGCCTACCTCGCGCCGTTCCCCGCGGTGATCGAGCACGCGATCGCCGCGCTGCGTGCCGAGGGCCTCGCACCGATCCGCGAGCCGATCCGCGGCGGCACCGACGGCTCGCGCCTGAGTGCGATGGGGCTGCCGACGCCGAACATCTTCACCGGCGGCCACGCATACCACTCCGTTCGCGAGTGGGCCTCGCTGCAGGACATGGCGGCGGCGTCCGCGGTCATCGTCCATCTCGCGGCGGCGTGGGCCGCGGGCTGATCGCGATGCTCGAGTTCCGCGATTGTCCGATGGACGAGCAGCCGGCCGCCGCGCTCGCACAGGCCATGCGCGACGAGATCGCGGTCATGTACGACGGCCTGGTCCTCGACGGGCCGGACATGCCGAAGGCCGGCCCCGAGGAGCTGAGCCCGCCGGGCGGCACGTTCATCGTCGGCTACCAAGTAGGAGGTTCCGAAGAGAACAGGTCGAGGAACGTCGACGGCGAGGCCGCGGTCTGCTGCGGTGGCCTGAAGCGCCTGCCCGACGGCGCCTGCGAGATCAAGAAGATGTTCGTCCTCGAGTCCGCGCGCGGGCGCGGCGTCGCGCGCGAGCTGCTCGTCGAGCTCGAGCGCCGCGCGCGCGAGCTTGGCTACGCGCTCGCGCGCCTGGACACGGGCCCGCGCCAGCCGCACGCGCAGCGCCTGTACGAGCGCGCGGGCTACGCGGCGATCGGGAACTTCAACGCCAACCCCGTGGCGAGCTTCTTCGGCGAGAAGCGGTTGTAGGTCGCCGGGCTGCGACGGTGGCCCGACGAGCGGCGCCGTGAGGGTCGTCGGGGGCCATCGGGCGGGCGATGTCGACGGCGATGGTCTCGCCGACATCGCCGTCGGGCTGTCGGTCGACGGCAGCGAGGACGACGGCGACGCCGCGATCGTGCTCGTCGGCGCGGTTGGCGCGGTCTAGTGGCCGTGCGGGTGGCGCGGCGGGCGCCCGGCGCGCATCGTGTCGATGATCCTGCCATCGGGCTGGCGCAGGAATGCGACATGCGACTCGTCCTTCCAGACCGCAGCCGGCAGGCCCGCGTACAGGATCACGTCGCCGGTGGGCGTGCGCTGGTTCGTGCCCTTCCCGCTGTAGACGTAGGCGGTCTCGCCGGCGGCGAGCTCGCCCTGCGGAAACGAGTAGACGTGCTCATGGTGCTCTCCGGAGCAGTCCGTCAGCTCGAGGCCGGTCACGGGCACCGCCTCAGCGCCGTCGTTGACGACCTCGACATATTCGCTGGGGGACCCTGATCCGCGCTGCACGACCGCGCAGATGTGCAGCCCCATACCGCCGGGGCGCTCGTGATGCGCATGCAACGGGACCTCGGTGCCAAGCCATTGTCCGGACACACGCACAGCGTATCCGCCACGACCCCGCAGGCAAAGGCTGCGCGGCGTCGCAACCGAGGCTTCGGCACGCACTTGACGAAGCCTCATCGAGCGGCATCGTGCGGGTCGTCGCGGAGATGGTCGCCGCTCGTGCTCGAAGAGTGGGCACGTCGTGCCCCGCGTCCGGGTACGACGAGCTGCATGCCGCCCCCCGCCGACGACCTCGACCTCGACGCGGTGCGCCGCACGCTCGAGCAACGCCGCGACGACGCCCGCGTGCGCATCGCGAAGCTTGCCGAGCGTCCCGAGCTCGGCGCCGCACAGGGCTTCGGCAAGCGCATCGGCGATGGCACGACCGAGGCGATCAGCCGGCTGACCGAGATCGGCGTCGGAAGCTCGCTCGAGCATGGCCTCGAGCGCACCGAACGGGCGCTCGCGAAGCTCGACGACGGGACCTACGGCTGCTGCGATGCCTGCGGGCGGCCGATCCCGTCCGGGCGGCTGCGCGTGATGCCCGATGTCGTGCTGTGCGTGGCATGCGCCCGCTCCGAGCGCCGTCCGCCCCCGCCACGCCGCTGACGCGCATGCACGATTGGCAGCGGTCGGCCGCCGAGCGCGAGCGACGCCAAGCTCACACGCGCCGCGAACATCGCCTCCCGCTCGGCCCGTCCGTCCTACCCGAGCAGGCTCGGCGCGTGCTCGGCGACGATCTTGCGCGCCTGCGGCGGCATCAGCGCCGCGAGCGGCAGCAGCTCGGCCAGCAGGCCGCCGGCGTCGGCGGCGTCGATGACCGCGGCGATGACCTCCGGCGCGTGCAGCGCCGGCAGCGTCGCGAAGCGCGCGAGCCCCTCCTCGGACATCTGCCGCGTGACCGGCAGGACGATCTCCCACAGCCCGTCGCGCTGGGCCGCATGGACCATGCCGTCGAGCACGTAGTCGTCCTCGTCGCTCGCGAGGTCCGCGAGCCAGCCCGCCAGCTCGGGCGAGACGCGCGTCAGCAGGTCGAGCGCCTGCGGCCACAGATCCTCCGCGCTCGCCGAGCGAATGGCTCCGCTCAGGCGCTCCGTGTCGAGCAGCCGCACGACGTGGTCGAGCTGGTCCTTCTCCTCGACGAAGTAGGAGATCCGCAGTAGACCGGCATCGTCGATCACGCCGAACGCGGCCCGCAGCGAGTCGTCCGTCATGTGCCCGACGAAGCGGCCCATGACGATCCACTCGCCGCGCCGCGTCAGCACGTCGGCGACCTTGCCGATGAGCGCGGCCGGCAGCGCGAAGATGATCTCGCGCGCGCGCCTCGGGTCGAGCTCCATTGCGAGGTCCGCGATGAACTCCGGCGGCAGCCGCTTGGCGATCCCGACGGCGCGGCCGATGTCGAGCAGCCCGGCGACGCGCGCACAGAGCAGCGGCCCGAAGAGGTGCTGCGCGATCCAGGCCGTCATCGGGACCGGCGGGATGCGAGCCGCGAGCGCGACCCTGCCGAGGCGCCGGTCGCCCTCGTAGAGACGCACCGTCGCGCGCTCGCGCAGCGCACGCACGTCCGCGGGGTCGAACTGCTCGAGGTAGGCGAGGCGCTCGGGCTCGACGCCGAGCAGCAGCGCGAGCTTCAGGACCTCCGCGTGGCCCTCGAGCGTCATCCGATGAGGATCCTTCTCACGACGGCGTTCAACGGCCACGGCAGGAAGCGCAGCGTGTGATCGATCGCGCGATCGAGCTCATCTGTCTGCCTGCGCTCGGCGTCGACGAGCGCCGCCGCGAGGTCCTTCGCCTCGGCCGCCGACAGCGCCGAGACGCCCTTCGGCAACCGCGCGCCGAACTGCTCCTTCAGGGGCTTGAGCGGGTCGGCGGGCATCGGGCGCGGAAGTCTAGGCGCCCGCCGCCCGCCTCACGTCACACCGACTCCAGCACCGCCGCGCCCTCGGGCACCCGCCCCCTCGGCCGCAGCCGACCGCGTCGGCCCGGACCGCATCGCGAGCGTCGTCAGGGACGGCAACGACGGCCCCGCGCCGATGCCGAACAGCACGACGGCCGGCGGGACGTCGCGCGCTTTTGCGGCGCGCCGCTGGCACACGACGAACGCGACGAGCAGGGCGATCCCGGCGGCGCCGAAGCCAAGTGTGCGCAGCGACCCCAGCCCTGAACGCCGGCCTCGAGGATCGTGTGCACGAGGAGCATGAGCGCCGAGGTCACGAGGCCGCGACGAGCGCGTCCGCGCCGTGCCCGGTGCCGACGCCGCGTCGGTCCTCCACGAGCCTCCGGGCCGCGAGCGCCATGGCGATGCCGATCGGCAGGTTCACGAAGAAGCTCCAGGCCTGCGAGAAGCCGAGGGTCGTCCGGCAGCGGTCGCGCGGCACCGCGCGCCTGAACACGCTGCGCCGCGACGACCTCGATGCCCGCTTGCCGGGTCCGCTCGACGCGATCCTCAGCTCGGCGATCCCGCCGGCGCGGGCCTGAGCGCGGGCCGCCGAGCTCAGCGCACGACGCGATACGGCCGGCGCCGCGTCAGTCCAGCGCGCCGGCCGGCAGCACGTAGCGTGCGGGGTTGCGCGCCTCCGAGGTGCCGCTGGCATCGACGCGGGCGCCGTGCAGGCCGTGGCGGGCCGAGGCCCTCGCAGCCACGACCTCGGGCGTGCCGCCGTGAGCCAGGATCCACGTCATGACGGCCTTCGACTGGGGGCCCTCGGCCATGATCGCCGCCCGCTCGATGACCGTTCCGCCCGACGGATGCGCGCGTGCCAGCCTCTTCACCAGGATCAGGATGTCGTCGTCTTCCATGCACCCACGGTAGCCCTTTCGGCCCGTGGCAAGCGGGATGGCCGGCGCACCGTGCCGGCGCGGGATCCGGCACGCCGGTGAATATGATCGGCGCGAGCCCTCAGGGTCCTGCTTTGGCGCGGCGACCTGGGTCAAGGGCACATCTCTCGCACGCATTTCAGGAGGCACAACTTCATGGCGTTGTACATCGGTGACACGGCTCCGGACTTCGAGGCCGAGACGACAGAGGGCACGATCAACTTCCACGACTGGCTCGGCGACTCGTGGGGCGTGCTGTTCTCGCATCCCCGCAACTTCACGCCCGTCTGCACGACCGAGCTGGGCTACATGGCCTCGATCAAGGGCGAGTTCGACAAGCGCGGCGTGAAGGTCATCGGCCTGTCCGTCGACCCGGTCGAGAACCACGCCGGCTGGTCGGCCGACATCGAGGAGACCCAGGGCACCGCCCCGAACTTCCCGCTGATCGGCGACAAGGACTTCAAGGTCGCCGTCGCCTACGGCATGCTGCCCGCCGACACCGAGGGCGACCCGACCAAGCGCACGCCCGCGCAAAACCAGACGGTCCGCAACGTCTTCGTCGTCGGTCCCGACAAGAAGGTCAAGCTGATCCTCGTGTACCCGATGACGACCGGACGCAACTTCGACGAGGTCCTGCGCGTCATCGACAGCCTGCAGCTGACGGCCAACCACAAGGTCGCGACGCCCGCGCAGTGGCAGCAGGGCGACGACGTCATCATCGCCGGCTCGGTCTCAAACGACCAGGCCAAGGAGATCTACCCCGACGGCTGGGACGAGCCCAAGCCCTACATCCGGATCGTCCCGCAGCCCACGAGCTGAGGCACCACCGCCCGGCCGCGCCGCCCGCCACCCGCGGGCGCGGCGCGGTCGCGCCGGAGTGGACGCGGCGCTACGGCCGTTCGTTGGCGACGAGCAGCGAGCCGCCCGTGCGCCAGGCGAGCACGGGCTGGCCGCCCTGATCGAGCCCGAGCAGCGGTGCGAACGCCAGGCCCGTCGAGACGGGCTCCTCGGGCACGCCGGTGCGCAGCACCGACAGCGCTCCCGCGCTGAGCCCGGGGTCGGTCGTCTCGCGCAGCAGGGCGGCGATGACCTTCCCGCCGGAGGACACGACGGCCGTGTCGGCGCGCGCCTTCGCGGCCAGCGTCTGCGCGGCGGTGAAGCGGTGGCCGCTCGTCGCCGTGCTGACACGCGCGAGCAGCGGCGGCAGGTCGACGGAGCCGCCCTGGTAGAGCAACGCGAAGATGTCCCTGGGCCCCGCGCGCAGCAGGGCCCCCGACGAGCCGCAGCCGAACGGCGGCGACTCGATCGTCTGCACGTCGCGGAAGCGCCTGGCCCTGCGCTCGCGCAGCGCGACGCGGATGTGGCGGCCGCCGCCGTCGGTCACGCACGCGCCGCTGTCGCCCACGATGCCGGTGTCCTCGACTAGCACGCCGACCCGCCCGTGTGACGTGACAGCCGCCGAGACGAGCCCGCTCGTCTTGGGGAACACCTGCCGCTGCAACACCGTCCCGCGCGCCGACAGCGAGGCCAGCACGAGGCCGTCGCGCTTCGTCGACACCGCCGCGACAAGGCGGTTGCTGACGTCGACCGCGAGCGCGAGGTCGGCGACCGACGGCAGCTTGAGGCGGGCGATGCGCTGCTTGGACGGGATGCCGTTGTCCGGGCGGGTGACGAGCCGCAGCGTCGTACCCTCGCGCCAGGCGACGACCGTGCGCGTCGCGCCGCGGGCGATTGCCGCGCGACCCGACGTCGTCCTGACCGAGAACAGGTCGTAGGCCTTGCCGTTGGGCTTCACGCGTCGCAGCGTGAGGTCCGATCCGCGCCGCACGAGCAGGTCGACGCCGCCGTCCCTGCGCTGCGCGCTGTCGAGCAGGGTCGTGTCCGCGAACGTCTCGCGCGTGCCGGCGGGGAACTTCACGAGGGCCTGCGTCGGGCCGCCGTCCGCCCCGACGGGGACCTGCGTCACGACGACGCCGCTGCGGTCGTCCGAGAACGCCATCGCCTGCGGGATCTCGCCCATCGCTGCGGGGATCTCGACCGGCGTCGCGAGCGTCGCCCCGGCCGTGGTCGGGAAGCCGAGCAGCGCGGCGGTGATGCCGAGCAGGGAGTTGCGCGTGGCGGCGTGCACGGGCGGCGAGGCGCCAACCTATCGTCATCGGCGCGGCGATGCCAGTTCGCGCTGGCGCCCGGTCGCGCCGAACCCTGCATGCCGGCGTATCCGGGTATCTACCATTCCCTCACGCCGTATCGCCGATCTCAGGGGGTCGTTGCCTCGATGCCATGCCGCCGCATCCGATTCGCCCTGCTCGGCGGGTTCGCGACCCTGGCACTGGCCGGCTGCGGCGGCAACGACGCGCCCTGCGCCGCGACCGCCGGTTCGACGCCGGGCTCGATCTCCGCGCCCGCCGACTGTCCGGTGAGCACGGTCATCGCCGTCGATGCGACCGGTGCGATCGCCGACCGCACGCTCGCGCGGGACGTCGGCTCCGCCGCCCTGCGCGCGGCCGAGCACACGATCACCGCCGGCGGGCACCTGCGGATGGTCGTCTTCGCGGGCGACGCGAACTCCGTCGAGGTCATCTACGACGACGACGTCGCGACGCTCCAGCAGTCCGACGAGACGCGCCGCGGGCCGGACGAGCAGAACCTGCGCGCCGCGCTCGGCGCGACGCTGGACTCGGCGCTCGGCGTCAATCGCGACGACCTCGCCCTGACGCGACGCGTCCGCGATCTGACGCGCGGCGGCACATCCGACATCGCCCGCGCCGTGCGCAACGCCGTGACGACGGTCAGGACGCGATCCGGCGCGAAGGCGGTGACGCTCGTGTCCGACGGCGCCCAGGCGTCCGACCAGCTCATGCTGAGGCAGCGGATCGAGGCCGGCGACTCGGCGTCGAGCCTGGCGTCGCGGCTCGGTCACCTCATCGGCGGCGCCGGCACGGTCGACGTGCTCCAGGCGATCGGCCTCGGGCGCCTTCCCGGGCGTGTCAACCAGTCCGCCAAGCGCACCGACGAGCTCGTGGACATCTGGCTGACCGCCTGCGAGAAGACCCACGCCAAGCACTGCGCGACCACCACGGAGCTGTGATCCCACGGATGAACCGAAGGAGAGCGTGATGAAGCCGGACGACGACGACACACGACCTGTCGCCCCTCCGCTGTTGTCGATCCCGGCGATCGGCGAGCCGACCGAGTCCGCGCAGCAGGCCGAGCGCCCGATCGCCGACGGCACGCGCCCGGCGCCCGACGCCGTCGACGGCTCGCGGACCGCGTCCGGGCACCCGCGCGACGACGCCGATCGCGTTCGCGGCGAGATCGTCGCCGAGAGCATCGCCCAGCAGGCCGACCACGTCATCGGCGCGCGGCTCGGGCCACTCATGGAGTCGGCGGTCCGCGTGCGCGCGCTCGACGACGACCTGATCCGCGCGAACGCCGCCGCCGAGACGATCGCGACGCCGCCGGGCGAGGCGCCGCCGGAACCGGCCGCGGCGAGCTGGCGCGCGCGCATCTCGGCGCGGATGGCCGCCGGCGGCGGCCTGCTCGCGCTGTTCATCGCCGTCGGCATCGCCGAGGCCCTGTTCGCCTACGACGGCTTTCGTGAGCTCGCGCGCTTCCGCGAGAGCGATCCGACGCTCCTGCGCGAGGGTGCGCCGGCGCTGTCGGCAATGGTCATCGCGCTGCTCATCGCGGTCGGCCAGAAGGCCGTCGGCAAGAACCTGCGCCTCGCCCACACCCGCGACCCCGAGCCCGAGCCCGGCGCCGACGGCAAGCAGCCGCTGCTCGAGCGCGGCCTGCCGTCGACCGCCCGCTACCTCATCTCCGTGGCGATCATCGTCTGCGGCCTCGGCCTCTGGTACGGCGTGCAGAGCGCGCGCACGAGCGCCAACAACGCGGCGGCCGCGCGCCAGGCGGCCGGCCAGGCGGCAGGCGCACGGGGGGCCGCCGCGGCCCGGCTCGCCCAGCAGTCGACGCCGCAGGCCGCCGACAAGGGCGTCTACTTCCTCGTCTCCAGCGCGGTCTTCCTGCTCGGGATCGGCGTCGCCTACCTGCTCGTCGACCCGTCACGGGAGGCGCGCGATCGTCGCCGCCGACGCGAGGCCGACACGCTGGCCCATCGCGATCGCGTCCGCCTCCAGCTCGCCAGGGAGGTGGGATCGCTCGTCACCCAGCGCGCGGAGATCGCGACGACGGTCGCCAACGCCAAGCGCCAGATGCGACAGGAGGCCGTCCTGCACCCGGAGGTCGCGCTGCTGCAGCGCGCCGACGAGTTCCCGCACCTCTACGGCACCTGGAAGCCGCGCGACGACGCCCCGTTTCGCGCGACGCCGGACGTCGGCGAGGCGCACCACGCCCAGACCGCGCTCGCGGGCGACCCGCTGACGGTGCCCGACAAGCTGGCCGACGTCGACGCGCTGATCGCCGAACTGCTCGGCCGCAACCTCGCCGCGCCGAGGTCCCAGACGCGTTGACCCGCCGCGCGCCAGCCGGCGGCGGCCCGCGCTCGGCCCCGGGCCCGCGCTCGGGATCGGGTCGTCGCGGCCCCGGCACGCCGCGACGGTCCCGCCAGCCTGTCCACGCCGGCCACGCGGCGGTCGACGAGCGTCCGCCCACGCCCCAGGCACAGGTCGCGCCGGCGCCCGAACGCGAGATCCGCGCACAGATCGCACCCCCGCGATCGCACACCGGCCCGGGCGAGCCGTCCGGGCTGCGGGCGCTGCTCGACCAGCTCGACGCGCTGCTGCGCGATCCGACCCTGACGCGGGCGCTCAAGGGGTTCGTCACCCGTCTGCGCGACGGCCTGCGCGGCGCGGGCTCGGCAACGGCCGCGGCGACGAGGCGGCTGCTGCGCGCCCTCGCCGGTCTGCGCCTGCCGCGCCGGCTGTTGCTCGGGCTGCTCGCGCTCCCGCTGGTGCTCGCGCTGCTCGCCCTCCTGCTCGGGGGCGGGGGCGACGGCGGCGCGCCCGGCGGCGCGGTCGACCGCCCCGCGCGAACCTCCCGCTCGCTGCCCGGCGTCGGCATGCCCGGGCTGCTGTCCGGGCCGCAGCAGCCGGCCGCGCTGAGGATCGCGCTCGTGGTCGACGGCGGCTACGACGCGGCCGCGCTGCGCCATGAGCTGGGCGCGCTGGGATCGTGGATCTCCGCACACCACGCGGCGGGCACGCGGGTCACGGTCATCGATGCGGGCTCCGCCAGCGCGACGCCACCGCTGCGGGCACCGGCGCTGGCGGCCGCCGTCCCGACGCGTCCGCGGTCGAGCACGACGTCGGCGATCGCCTCGGCGTTGCGCGGCGACGGCCGACGCCTGCTCGTGACGATCGGTACGCCGGCACGGGCGCCCGCGCGCACGAGCACCCTGACCGTGGCGACGCGGCCCGGCGCGACGGCCGCCCCGCGCGTTGCCCTGAAGCGCGGCGGCCGCGCCCGCGTGACGATCGACGAGCGCCGTCCGGACGCGCTCGCCGCGAGCGTCGCGCGGGCGATGATGGACCTGTCCGGACAGCGCGAGCGCCCCTGAGGGCGGCGCTGCGGCTCGCCGCCGATCAGAGCGAGCGGCTGAGCCTCTTCAGCGCCTCGCGCTGAGCCTTCATGTCCACGTTCGCCAGGTGCTCCTCGGCGGCCGCGACGGGGTCGACCTTCGTGGGAGCGGGTGGCAGTGGCGGTGCGGCCGGGTTGCCCGTCGCGCTGCTCGGCTTGTCGTGCTGGGGCATGGTCTCCTCCGATGCTCGGGTACTGTCGAACTACGACCCCCTCGGCGAGACTCCTGCCGCCGAGGTGCTCAGGCCGTACCCGCGAGCGCACCCGCGCGACGCCGCATGACCATCGGCCCCGAAACAGTCGTGGGGCGCCATTGGCGCCCCACGAGATACGACCTTCGCGACCGCTCGTCCTGCCGTCCCGGTCGAATCGACCGGACCGATTCAGGACGAGGTCCGCGTGCTCAGCAACTGCTAGCGGCTGTGGATGCCCCGCGTGTTCGCGGTGTCACTGGGCAGCTTGAGCCCGGTCAGACGCTCGATCGTCGCGGCGCTGACGGGGTGCAGAAGCTTCGGTGCATCCATGACCGTCGGAAATGCGGCGCCGCCGCCGGGAGAGATCTTGCCGAGCGATGCGTTCTGAGCCAACGTGTGCTCCTTCCAAAACATTGAGATTGTGGCGCCTTCCCGCGCCCGCCATCGTCCTGAACCCTCCCCCTCGGAGGGGCCTGCTTCGTCGCGAATATGCTCCCTGTGCAGCCAGATTCCGGGATGTCCCGAGGGCGCACGCTTCGCGAATGCGCCGAGGATAGCACGCGTAAACTGGCGCGCAAAGAGGCCTCCTACAACCGCCGCGAAATGGGCTTGCAGACGCTCGTCGCTACAGTCATGGGAGCGTTGCGGGCCACCGTTGGGCCCGCCCAGAGGTCCCTTTCGCAGAACCGTTGTTGTTCGCGCAACTATCTGCTATTCTTCCGCTTGGCGACGTGCGGGTACCACACCCGTCCGCTCGACCGCCTTACCCAAGCAGAGCATGTTCCGCCCACCGCGGACGCGCCGAGCCGCCGGTAAAGGCACGTCGCGAGCCGAGTCGCCTCGATACGTCTGAAAGGGAACGCATGGCCAGGACTACCACACCGACGCCCAGCCGCCGCCGCGGCGAACACGACGCCCCTGCGAAGCGGGCGCCGCGTCGCGCAACGGCCGCAGACAGCGGGCGCACCGAGCGCCGTGCGCAGGCTGAGGCGGCCTCCGACTCACTGCAGATCTTCCTCAACCAGGCGTCGCGCCACGCGCTGCTGACGGCTGCCGAGGAGGTCGAGCTCGCCAAGCGGATCGAGCGTGGCGACATCGCCGCGAAGGACCGCATGATCAACTCGAACCTGCGCCTCGTCGTCTCGCAGGCGCGCCGCTACCAGGGCCTCGGGCTGCCGCTCGGCGACCTCGTCCAGGAGGGCACGCTCGGGCTCATCCGCGCGGCCGAGAAGTTCGATTGGCGCAAGGGCTTCAAGTTCTCGACATACGCGACCCTGTGGATCCGTCAGAGCATCCAGCGCGGCCTCGCGAACACGTCGCGGACGATCCGCCTGCCCTCCCACATCGAGCAGCGCGAGCGCAAGCTCGCCCGCGTCGAGCGCGAGCTGACGGCGAAGCTGTCGCACGATCCCAGTGACCAGGAGGTCGCGGACGCGGCCGACATGACGATCGCGGACGTTCACGCGCTCCGCGACGCGCGACGCGTCGTGACAAGCCTCGACGTCCCGATCGGCACCGACGGCGACAGCCACCTCGGTGACTTCATCGCCAGCGAGGGCCCCGGCCCCAGCGAACAGGTCGTGTCGACCGAGCTCGAGAACACGGTCGCGAAGGCGCTCGGGCGCCTCACGCTCGAGGAGCGCAACGTCGTCGAGCTGCGATTCGGCCTGCGCGACGGCCGCGAGCGCACGGTCGAGGCGACGAGCCGCGAGCTCGGCGTCAGCCGCGAGCGCACGCGTCAGCTCGAGGAGCGCGCGATGCGCAGCCTCGAGGACGAGCCCAGCCTCGCCGGTCTGCGCGAAGCCGCCTGACCGCTGTCGAAGGTCTGATCGCCGGCGCCGGGGTCCACATGGCCCGGCGCCGGTTGTCGTTCTGCGGTCCACCGGACGGTCGGAGGGGCGCGGTCACGCTCGGCTCAGCGCAGCGCGCGGGCGAGCTCCGCGATCCCGCGCGCGATCGCGGGCTCGGCGAGGTTCCCGTAGCCGATGACGAGCGACGGCGGCGACGGCTGACGGGTGCCGCCCGCCGCGCCGTCGAAGGCGAAGCCCGCCAGACCGTCGAGGGCGATGCCCCGCTCGCCGGCGGCATGGACGGTCGCATCCTCGTCCGCGCCGGCGGGCAGCCGGATCAGCGCGTGCAGACCCGCCGCGATCCCCTCGACGCGCGCGCCGGGCAGCGCGCTCGCGATCGCCGCCACGAGCGCGTCGCGGCGCGAGCGGTAGCGGCGCCGCATCCGCCGCAGGTGGCGATCGAGTTCGCCGCTCGAGATCAGATCGGCGAGCGTGAGCTGCGTGAGCAATGCCTCTCCGCGGTCGTGCGCGCACCTGCGGTCGGCGGCAGGGATCGCGAGCGCGGGCGGGAGCAGCAGCCAGCCCATCCGCAGCGCCGGGGCGAGGGTCTTGCTCGCTGAGCCGGCATAGACGACGTGCCCGGGCGCCATGCCCTGCAGCGCGCCGACGGGGTCGCGGTCGTAGCGGTATTCGGCGTCGTAGTCGTCCTCGACCACGAGCGCGTCCCGGTCGTGTGCCCAGCGCAGCAGCGCCGCGCGGCGCTCGGGTGCGAGGACCGCGCCGGTCGGGCACTGGTGTGCGGGCGTCACGACGACCGCGGCGACGCCGAGCGCCGCGAGCTCGTCGACGCACGGGCCCTGCTCGTCGACGTCCACCGGCACGGGCTCGAGACCGGCGTCGCGTGCCGTGTCGCGCTGCGCCGTCCAGCCGGGGTTCTCCACCGCGACGCGGGTCGCGCCCGCCGCGCGCAGCACGCTCCACACGAGCGACATCCCGAGCCGCGTGCCACCCGTGACGAGCAGGCGCTCGGGGTCGGCGACCACGCCGCGGGCGCGTCCGAGATACGCCGCCAGCGCCTCGCGCAGCTCGATCTCGCCCCGTGGATCGCCGTAGCCCAGTCGCGCATCGGGCAGCCCACGCAGCGCGCGCGCGCCGGCCGCGAGCCACGCCGTCCGCGGGAACGCCGACAGGTCGGGGGTGCCGTAGCGGAAGTCATAGCGAGGTGGCGGGCCGGCCCGGATGCCCGGCGCGCGCGGCTGCGCTGCCAACCCGGCCAGCGCGCGGGCCGCAACGACCGTCGCGGCGCCTTGGCGCGTGCTGAGGTAGCCCTCGGCGACGAGCTGCGCGTAGGCCTCGACGATCATGCCCCGCGAGACGCCGAGCTGCGCCGCGAGGACCCGCGTCGACGGCAGCGCCGTGCCGGGCAGCAGCCGGCCCGCCTGCACGGCCTCGCGCAGCTCACGCTCCAGGCGCCGGCGCAACGGGCCGCCGCCCTCGCGGGGCAGGTCGATGAAGAGGTCCACTGGTGCGATCTTCTCATGCCCGGCTGGTCCTGTTCACCGGACCAGTCGCGCCATAGCGTCGCGGGCATGTCGACCACCGCCCCCACTCCCCGCGTTCGCGTACGTCGCGCGCCCAAGCGCGCCGTCTACGAGCGCGAACGGATCGAGGCGATCCTCGACGAGGCGATCGTCTGCCACGTCGGCTTCGTCGACGACGGCCAGCCCTACGTCATCCCGACGCTGCACGCCCGCATCGGCGACGTCGTGTACCTGCACGGCTCGACCGCGAGCCGGATGGTGCGCACGCTCGCCGGCGGTGCGCCGTGCTCGCTGACGGTGACGCTGCTCGACGCCATCGTGCTCGCGCGCTCGGCGTTTCATCACTCGGCGAACTACCGCTCGGTGACGGTGCTCGGGGTCGCGCGGCTCGTCGAGGACGACGACGAGCGCATGCGCGCGCTCGAGGGCTTCACCGAGCAGCTCGTGCCCGGGCGCTGGGAGCATGTGCGGCCGCCCAACCGCAAGGAGCTGAAGGGCACTCAGGTGCTCGCGCTGTCGCTCGACGAGGCCTCCGCCAAGATCCGCGGCGGCCCGCCGGTCGACGACGACGACGACATGGACCGCGACGTCTGGGCGGGCGAGATCCCGCTCGTGCTGACTCCCGGCGCGCCGCGCGCCGACCCGCAGCTCGCGCCGGGGACGGCGCTGCCCGAGCACGTCGGCGGCTGGCATCCCGCGCGCGTGCGGCCCCGCACGTAGGCGGACGTCGCGATGCTGCCCCGGGATAGCAGATTCGACGCGCGCGACCCGCTCAGCAGGAGGTCGCGCGCAGCTTGGCGCGGTAGGTCTGCATGTCGGCGTGCGTCCAGTCGCCGTGGGTCTGCGTCCGCAGCCGCGCGACGCGCTCGCGGTGATAGCGGCTGGAGACGGACTCGCTGTGGCCGATGACGTTGCCGACGCCGATCTCGAAGCGGCAGCGCAGCCACGTCGTCAGGCGCAGCGACGCCCGCAGCTGGCGCGGGTTGGCGAGGATGTCCCGATCGGAGCGCCCCACGTGCTCGATCCCGATCGCCGTGTAGTTCAGCCCGACGGTGTGGCGGCACATGAGGCTCGGCGGCACGAGCTCGAAGACCTGGCCGTTGGCGCCGACGACGTAGTGCGAGCAGACACCCGGCAGCTCGTGCAGCTCGATGTCGGCGACGTCGGGAGCGAACGTGTTGAACGTGGCCTGCACGCTGTCGTTGACGGTGTAGTGCTCGACGATGACCCGCGGTCGCGTCAGGCGGTAGCCGTCGATGCCGTAGTGGCGGCGCGCGTACGCCGCCATCTCGCGCTTGCGCTTGGCGGGGAAGGGGATGTGCTTGTGGATGATCGGCGGGCGCGTGGCCGTGCTCGCCGCGGCGGGCACGGCGCTCGCCGTGGCGCGCTGCGGCTTCGCGGGCGCGGTCGTCGCCGCTGCCGCGGCCAGGACGGCGACGAGGCTGGCGAGGGAGATCGTCGTCGCGCGGCGCATGCGACGCCCACGGTAGCGTTGAGGTCGTGGTCGAGCCCTGCCGGATCCTGCTGGTCTCGGGCAGCCTGCGCTCCGGCTCATCCAACAGCGCGCTGCTGCGCACGGCTGCCGCCGCCGCTCCCTCCGGCGTCGAGGCGACGCTCTACGACGGGCTCGGCCGGCTCCCGCACTTCAATCCCGACGACGATCCGCAGGGCGGGCCCGTGCCCGCGGCGGTGGCGGAGCTGCGGGCGGGGCTCGCCGCCACCGACGCGGTGCTGTTCTGCACGCCCGAGTACGCCGGCGCGCTGCCGGGCTCGTTCAAGAACCTGCTCGACTGGACCGTCGGCGGCGGCGAGACCTACGGGATGCCCGTCGGCTGGGTGGACGTCTCGGGGCCGGGCCGCGGCGCAGCCGCGCACGCGTCGCTGCGCAGCGTCCTGACGTACACGGGGACGGACATCGTCGAGGCGGCGGTCATCCGCAGCCCGGTCTCACGCGACGCGGTCGGGCCCGACGGGCTGATCGGCGATCCGCAGATCCGCGACGCCGCGGCCGCGGCGTTGAGCGCCTTGGCGGTGCGCGTCGCGATGCGCGCAGCGGGCTGACCGCCGAACTCCCATATCCTGCCCACATGGGCGACCTGCTGATCCGGCGCGACGGGGCCTTCTACGGCGTCACGATCCGTGCGGTCCTGGACTCCGGCGCGACCGCCCCGCTCTACGTCGCGATCCGCGCGGAGCGCGTCGAGTGGCATGACCAGGACGACCCCGCCGCCGGGACCGACGGATGGGTGCGCACCGCCTCGCCGTCCGGCGTCGAGGCCGAGCTCGAGCTCTACTTCACCCGCGACAAGGTTCATGCCCGCGCGCTCGCGCAGCTCGCGGAGTGGCAAGCCGACCCGCCGCCACGCCTGGTGGGCGTCAGCTCGATCGAGGAGCAGTACGTCGGGCTCATCGATCAGGCGCTCGGCAACGGCGTCGGCATCAAGCTCACCGATCCCAAGCAGGACCGCTCGAGCAGCCGTGCGTACGCCACGTGGTCGCGCGGCAAGCTGCGCGGCGACTCAGCGTCGGCGGCCCAGTAGGCCGAGCAGGCCCCGGCCCGCGTCTCGGGGTACCGTTGGAGGACGCGACAAGAACCGACAAGTACGTCGTGACTTCCATCCCGGCCGGCGCCCCGCTGACGTCGGGTATGCCGAGGTCTCCTCGGCCCGCCGGACACCTCGAGGTTGACGTACAGGCCGCTTCATCCGGTCTTGCGGCCGCTTCATCCGGTCCTGCATGCGCGTTTGCATCGGGCATCGCGGAAGTCGCCGCTGGAGAGCGCCAGTGCCGTGGCGGCTTTGCGGGCCAGGGCACGGTCGCTCTCCGTCGCGCCGGGAGCACTGATGACCCAGACCGAGAAGCGGTGGCGCTGGGCTTCGCCGCCGGCTCGTTCCCATCGCAGCCTGGGCCAGCCGCGCGCCGGATTGATCGGCGCAGATTGGAAGTCGCCAGTTTGGGGCCAGGGGCGGCGCGGTATCGGCGGGAAGGCGTTGGAGGCCGGTCCCTTGCGGTCTTCGCGTATCCACAGCAGGACACCGTTGTCGGGGAAGGCATCGAGTGCGCGCGCCGGGAAGCGGCTTGGGAGGTGTCGGGCGGTGCGTGCGCGGCGCGGTGGCGCGGACGGCAGCCCCGGCAACGCAGGGTTGCTGGCGAAGAACAGCGTGCGCGGACGGCTGTAGCGGCGTGGAGAGGTGGTGGCTGCGGCGGGCCAGCGCGGTGGCGTGCGGATGCTGTCGCCCGTTTCGTCTTCGAGCGTTCGCCAGCCGGCGTAGGGGTCCGGTGGTGGCGCGGGCAGCGTGGAGAAGCGCAGGCTGTCGAGGACGCCGAGGACCTGCGCATGGCGTGCCGCGCTGGCGTTCTTGCCCAGCGCGACGTGCATCTGGAACGCGCGGTCCGCGGCGCGGAAGCGGACCAGGTAGCTCGGGACATGCCAGCACTCGAAGCTGGCCACGTCACGTCGGCGCAGCGCAAAGTGCGCGGGCTGAGGCGGGAAGCCGCGGCGGCGCAGATGCGCCCAGACGTCGCCGAGCCCCGGGCGGTACTCGAACAGGTAGACGAGCGCGCCGTTGGCCGGGAGATCGCGCTCGGCCCGGTCAGGGCTGCAGTTGCCGCCACGACTGGTCGTGTAGGAGGTCAGCAGCAGGCGCTCGACCGGGGAAGAGACAGCCGTGATCGGCGGGGCGACGAGCTGCCAGCCCCGGGGGTAGCGGACGCTCACCCCGGCGCCCACCGCGGTCCGGGTCCCGCCATGGCCGGCGTCTGCCGCCGAAGACGCAGGGTCGACCGCGCTTGAGCAGCCCGCGAGCGCGATCACGCTGCAGGCCGCACCAAACAGCATCGCCGCGCCGACGAAACACGTGTGAGGGCGCCGCGGCATGCCTATCCCCACCCGGCTGCGAGCGCGACCGTCACCGCTGTCCGGTCGGTCGATCCGCCTGCTCGGTGGATCACGATGAGCACCCTGGCATCCTTGGGATGCGTGCCCCGCCAGTAGTAGCGGCCGCGATCGGGTGTCACCTTCAGCGGTCCGCGAATCAGCCCCGCGGGCTTCAGGTAGCCCTCCCAGTACCGGGGGCCGTGACCTCCGAGGCCGCCGGCATGCAGCAGCAGTGCCCGGCCGTTGATCGTCGCCGTCACCCGCTTGGCTGGGCGCTTCAGCCAGACCCCGAACCCGACGCGGTCACATGCGATCGAGTTGGCCTTCGCGCATGCCACGCCGAGCTGCGGGTCGCGATGCAGGTAGCCCTTGCCGCGATCGGCGAGCTTCGTGGCGGTGTCGCAGCTGTGTTTGCCGAACGCCAGCCGCAGGCGCGCCGGGCGGCGCCCGGGGCTGGTGACGGTCATCGTGACGCAGCGTGGGCCTGCGACGACGATGCCGCCGAGGAAGTCGGTGTCGGCCTGCCGGCAGGCGCGGAACGCGACGGATGGCTCGCCGTCGGCCACCCGGTAGGCGCCAGGCGCGCCGGGGCGCTCCTGGTTACGCGCGTGGCGGGTATAGATCAGAGCGGCCGAGGAGCGCTGCGCTGAGGCGACCGAGAGGGTCGCCTGCGATCCGGCCGCGATGCGCACGAGCGCTTCCGCGACGGCGTAGCTGCCCCGTGGAGTGTGCTCGAGCGTCCGCCGGGCGACCAGTCGCGCTCGGTCGCCGCCGGGATCGGCGACGATGCGGCGCAGCGATGCGCGCGCGGGTTCGAAGGCGCCGGCGGGCTGGTCGGCGTACTGCTTGACGTAGGCGAGCGTGAGCGGTCCGCTGACGACGCTGGTCGCCTTCCAGCCCGACCCCAGCGGGCTGGGATTGCTCCCGCCCTCGGCACATCCGACGGGGGAGGATGCGGATCGCGCCGCGGAGGAGGGTGTCACCGGCCGGCTGCTTTGAGATCCGCATGCCGCGATGCTGGTGCAGATCAGCCCGACCACTGCGACTGTGCATCGACGGTGCATGCGGGAGATACGCAGCCGCGGGCGTCAGAGGTCCCGCGTGGTCTTGCTACGGACCGTGGCGTGGCGGGATGCCGCAGCACCACTGCACCGAGCGCGGAAACAGCGGATGCGTGATTGATGGCATGAACTGCGCGGCGATGTTCGCCACCGCGGTGAGCCGTCCGCCGCCTCGGGGGCGCAGGAACAGCCACTGGTCGGCGGCCGGCCATCCGATCAGCAGCCGGTCGCCGGTCGGTGACCACGCGAGGCCCTCAAAGCGTCCCGGACCTGTGAACAGCACCCGCTTGTGCAGCCCATGGGCCGCGTTCAGCAGTGCCACCTCGCTGCGGTTCATCGCCGCTGAGTGGCGCACGACCGCGACCTCGCTGCCGTGCGGCGCCCACGCGACGTCCTGCACGGCGGCCCTCGCAGCGATCGGGCGGGAGCCAAGCCGGCGGCCCGAGCTGTCAAAGAGCAGCAGGCGATCGCGCGTGACGGCAAGTAGGCGACGTCCCGTGGACGACCACTCGAGGCGAACGAGGCCGGGCAGACGCGCCGTGCGTCCCAGCCGCCGGCGCGCGTCGACAGCGATCACGTTCACCCGGTCGCGGGTGTCGACGTAGGCGAGCACGTGCGTGTTGTCCGGCCGCCATGCCGGTGCCACGTCTCGTCTCGCCGCGCCGTAACGGTGGTCACCGGTCCCGTCACCGTTGACGATGCGCAGCTCGCCACCGGCGAGATAGGCGATGCGGAAACCGTCGACCGGTCCCCAGCGCGCGAACGCCACGCGCTCGGGCCGCGCCAGCGACCAGCGCACCCGGCCGCCGGGGTCAAGCGTCGTCAGCTGCTGGCCGCGCCACGCGACCACGAACAGCCCGTGCGGCGACCACGAGGTCCCGGAGTAGGCGCCCAGGCGCCGCCTGGCGCCATCGCCGGATACGACCCAGGCGCTCTCGCCCGCCTGAACGAGCAGCCGGCCTGCGCCCGGCAGCCTCACGAGCGCCGGACGCGCGTGCCTCTCGCCGACCCCGAGTACGGATCGCACGAGATGCCCGACCGCGCTACGCGGGGCAGCGGCGGCCACCCCGCCGACGACGGCCACAGGCAACAGCGCCACCGCCAGCGCAAGAGCCGCACGAGGAACATGGCGTCGGCGCCGGCGTGGCGCGTAGCTCGCGTACGCTGCCTGCACCACGCGCCACGACCGCTGCCGAGCATCGGCGTCGTCATCGACCGCACCGCGTAGCGCGTCACGGAGCTTGCGCTCGTTCATCGATGCTCGCTCCTCATGACGTCGCCGAGAGCATCCAGTCCGCGCCGCAGACGCGAGTTGACGGTGCCACGCGGCAAATCGAGGATCTTGCCGATCTCGCCGGGGGTGAACTCAAGCAGGTACCGCAGCACCACCACCGCCCGTTGCTCAGCACTCAGGACGCTCAGCGCCGCGACTACGTCTTCATCCAGCGCGCGCCGATCGTCACTCGCGGTCGCCGCCGACTCGCCGGCGTAATCAGCCCCGACCTCGTTGCGCAATGCCCGCGCGCGCGAGAAGTCGATCGCGCGGTTAACGACGATCCGATGAAGCCACGGGCGCAGTGGGCGACGCACGTCAAATCTCGGCAAAGCACGCAGCGCGGACAAGAACGCCTCCTGAGCGATGTCCTCAGCCGCGGCCGCGTCTCCCGTGACCAGGAACGCCGCACGGTACGCCTGGCCCCAGTGGCGCGCGAAAAGCTCGTCGACGGCGTCCTCTGAACCCTCCTGCGCCGCGCGGATCACGGCCGCCTCGCTCGCCCCGCGCGAGCGTGTCAGAGAGCACCGCCAGCCAGCAGCAGCGGCAGCCGCCGAACCCGATGCCTCCCGCATTGCCGCCTGCTGCCCTCGCCCTCGTTGGTGTACGACGTGACGCATGCCGGCAGTCCCGACGCTATCGGCCTCCGGGCACGGCGCGCCAGGTACAACGACTGCTGCGGCGATCGCGTCGTAATCCACACGACGTCATACGGCCAACGCGGAGCAAAAGGTCCCGGAGCCCGCGCAACTCGTCGTTCATCCGGTTAGTTGGTTCGGTCATGCTTCGAGGACCTTGGTCGAGATCTTCTTCTCGATCCTCGTGCGCCGCCTGCTCAAGCACGGCATCTTCACCAGCGAAACGGACCTCGCCGCGGGCATCGGCACCGTTGCCGCGTGCGATGGCGACACCCGTCTCGCGCCGCGCCGCCTCGAGAGCGCCGGACGCCGCCTACGCGGCGCCGCGCTGCTCCGCCGGCACCACGGTCACGACGCGGCCCTCGCGGATGTCCTTGGCGATCTCGCGCTCGGGGCGTGGCGGGCGCGGCATGCGGTTGACGACGCGCTTGCGCCACAGGCCGATGAGGCCGACGCGCCAGGCGATGTAGCCCGAGCGGCCCGGGATCGCCGAGAAGTCCATCTTCACGAGATGGCTCAGCGCGCGCCGCGTCAGGTAGGCCGTGCGCAGGACATGGCCGATGCGCGGATACAGCGGCTGCTCCTCGGTGCTCGCCTTGACCCGGCTCAGCAGCCGCTTCCACAGCCACTCCGGCGGGCGCCAGATGCAGAGCAGGTACAGGAGCAGGTTGTTGACGCGCGGCGGGATCGACATGAACGTCGCCGAGATCTCCTCGATGTCGATCCCTCGCTCCTTCATCGCCTTCTCGAGCTCGGTGTTCGGGATCACCTTGAGCGAGTAGATGAACAGCGTGTACGGCCGCTCCATGTCATAGAGCAGCTGCAGCGTGTCCTTGAGATCCTGCGCCGACTCGATCGGGTTGTCCGTGATGATGTCGTAGGCCGGTGGGATGTGGTATTTCGGTGAGAACGACGCGTTGACGGCGCCGGCCGCGAGGATCTTCTCGGGCGGCGACGGGCGCTTGTAGAACGCGAGCGTGTTGCGCGCGCCGCTCTGGATGCCCATCCGCACGCGGTTCATGCCGGCCCACGTCAGCAGCTCGAACTTGTCGCGGTTGACGTAGTTCGGGATGACGCCGTAGACGGCGAACGGGAGGTCGAGCTCGGCCTTCCACAGCTCGGCGAACTCCTCGATCTGGCGGTATGGGATCGCCATGAAGCTGTCGTCGTGGAACGAGACCTGGCTCAGGTGCGGGAAGCGAGCGCGCGCGGTCTTGACCTCGTCGACGATGTAGCGCGCGCTCGGGTGGCGGATGCGCTTGTACTTCGGATCGTTGGAGATGAACTTCGTGTTGCCGCAGTACGAGCAGTGAAACGGGCAGCCGATCGACCACAGCGTGGTGTAGCTGAGGCCGTCGTTCTCGATGTAGTCCGAGGCCCGCATCGGGATGAAGCCCTCGCCGCCCTGGTAGATGAGCTCACCCTCGCCGTACTGCGGGAACGGCAGGCTCTCCATCTCGTCGGTCGACATGAGCGGCAGGAAGTGGTTGCGGATGACCTCGTCGCCACCCTTGCCGTCCTTGAACCAGAAGTTCTTGATGTTCGTCGGCTGGTGGCCGGCCATCAGCTCGTCGTAGAGCTGCTGGAAGGCGAACTCGCCCTCGCCGACGCAGATCGCGTCGACGTTGGAGAGGATCGCGTCCTCGGGGTGGATGATCGGATGGATCCCGCCCCAGATGACGTACGTCGACGGGTCGATCACCTTGACGCGCTCGATGAGCTTGCGGGTGAGGTCCGAGTAGCCCGTCATCGACGAGAAGCCGACCAGGTCGGCCTGCGCGAGCTCCCGTGCCGCGAGGTCGAGATCCTCGTCCTCGAGCGAGCCGGCGCTGCCGAGCGTCCCGCGCAGTCCGTTGCGGATGCTGCGATAGCGGTTCGTCGACACATAACAGGACTCCGTGTCCTCGTTGATGCGCGCGACGAACGCGGCCATCTTCCGAAAGCCACACGACGTGATCCCATCCTCAAGCGATACGAGCTTGATCTGCATACAGGAATTCCCCCGGTCCGTCGGACGAATGATTGATCGTAGCGATGGCACGTTCGGCATGCACCGGTCTGGGCCTGCAACTGGACGATTGTTCTAGCCTCGCGCCCATGCTCGATCGGGACCTCGTGGAAGACGCGTTCATCGCCGGTGCCGTCGCGGCCGTGCTGAGCGGCGCGCCCTCGACGACGCACGCGCTCGCGACCGGGGCCAGTCCGGTCGAGGCGTCCCTCGCGGCCGGAACGCTGCTGTTGCCCGGCGAGGAGCGCGCGTCGCGCCTGCTGCCGGCGGCCATGTTCGCGCACGGCGCGCTCTCGCTCGGCTGGGCCATGGTGCTCGCCGTCGCCCTGCCGCGGCGGCGGATCGTGGCGTGGTCGGTGCCCGCCGGGCTCGCGATCGCCGCGCTCGACCTCGGCCTGATCGGGCGGCGCTTCCCGCGCATCCGCGCGCTGGCGCCCATCCCCCAGATCCTCGACCACCTCGCATTCGCGGCGGCCGTCGCCTGGGTCCTGGAGCGCCGCCGATCGCGGCGCTGACCGCGACCGCCGCCATTGGGTATGAGTAACGGCATGGACGACGACGATTGGGTTGGCACGCCGCCCGAGGGCCATCACGCGAGCGACCCGGCGCGGATCGCCTTCTGGCGCTCGCAGTGGCGCAGCTACGCGATCGGCGCTGGGCTGCTGATGGCGATCGTGCTCGTGCTGCTCGTCGTGATCCTCGCGCGCTGAGCGCCCGCTCGCGCGTCGCGTAACGGGTCTGTAACGGCCGTCGGGCACGCTGCTCGCTCATGTGCCCCGACCATGAGCAGCCGACCGAACCCGTGCCATCGCTCGTCGACACGCTGCAGGACTACATCGACGACCTCCCGGACGACCAGCAGGCCGACGCGCTGCACCAGGTCTTCTACGGCTTCTACACGCGCGTGGCGATCATCGACCGCAGCACGCACGAGCTCGCGGCGTGGGCCAGGGACGAGGCCGCCGCGCTGCACAACGTGCCCGCGCCGCTCGTCGAGGCGCTGCGCGACAACGCGCTGTTCGTCGGCCAGGAGCTGTTCGCCAGTCGCGTGCGGACGATGCGCGCGATGGGCTACGTCTCCAGCCGCCTCGCGCAGGTGCTCGACCGCACCGAGCATTCGGCCCCGTTCACGCTGACGCGAGCCGTCGCCTTCGATCCCGCCCAGGAGCGCGTGCGCAGCTACGAGCTGTCGAACACCGGCGAGCATCCCGACCTGCCCTACGACCCGCTCGCGTACGACCCGCAAGCCGGCTGAACCGAGGCGGGCGTGGCGGCCTCGGCGTCCCGCGCTCAGCTCGTCGTCGTCGTGGTGAGCCGGGCGAACGTCGCGTCGAGCGCCTGTGCGTCGACCGAGCCGGGGAGGCCGATCACGACGACCCGCGAGGCAGGGGTCTCCTCGCCCCACGGTCGCTGCGCCTCGATCGAGTAGCGGCGCCCCACGAGTTGCAGCACGTAGCGCTGGGTAGGGTCCTCGCGCAGGAGCAGGATGCCCTTGGCGCGGACGACGCCCTCGGGCAGCCCCGGCAGCACCGCGACGAGCCCGGCGCCGCTGAGCGGCTCGTCGCCGCTCCAGCTCCAGCTGTCGTAGTGGCCGTGGCCCCCGTGATCGTGCCCGGCGTGGTCGTGACCGGCGTGATCGTGACCGTGGCCCGGCCGGGCAGGCGCGCCGACGTCGCGAGCGCCGATCAACACGTCGGTCGGGACGTTTCCGAACGCCGCATCGACGATGCTCGTCGACGGACCGACGGTCTCGCGCAGCCACGCCCGCAGCCGCTCCAGCGCGGACGGGTCGACGAGGTCGGTCTTGTTGACGACGAGCAGGTCGGCGGCACGTAGCTGCGAGCGCACCTGGTGGCCCGTGTGCTCGTCCTCGGCGCGCGCACGCACGGTCTCGGCGTCCGCGACGACGACGACCGCGTCGCGCACGTAGCCGGGCATGTCGCCGAAGACGGCGATCTGGGCGGGGTCGGCGACACCGCTGGCCTCTACGACGACCTGCTCGGGCGGGTCGTCGACGTCGCGCAGGCTGGCGAGCGCGGCGATGAAGTCGCCTCCGATCCCGCAGCAGATGCAGCCGTTCGTGAGGCTCAGCATCTCGCCGTCGCGCGACGCCACGAGCTCGGCGTCGATGTTGATCGACCCGAAGTCGTTGACGAGTACCGCGAGGCGGCGGTCGCCCGCGTCGCGCAGGACGTGGTTCAGCAGCGTGGTCTTGCCGGCGCCGAGGTAGCCGCCGATGACGGTCAGCCGGATTGCTGGGAGGGTCGCCACCGACGTCAGGCTAATCGACGCGCTGAGCCACGATGCCGGCGACGCCGCGCGGCGAGCCGTGGCGATCGACGACGCCCTCGCGGTAGTGGCGGACGCGCAGCCCCGCGAATGCTTCGAGCAGCTCGTTGTGATCGAGCACGAACGCGGGATTGAACGCCTTGCCCAGCTCCTCGACATGCGCGCGCGAGAACGTCTCGTAGAGCAGCAGGCCGCCCGGGCGCAGCGCGGCCTGCAGCCCGGCGAACAGGTCCCTCTGCAGGTAGTTCGTGCAGACGACGACGTCGAAGGCCGCGCTCGCGGGCGGCTCGTGCTCGAGGTCGAGCGCGCGGGCGTCGATGCTCAGCCCGCGCTCGGCCGCGGCCGCACGCAGCGCCGCGACCGCGACGTCCGAGACGTCGACCGCCTCGACGCTGAAGCCGAGCTCCGCGAGGTAGCGGGCGTTGCGCCCGTCACCGCAGGCGACGTCGATCGCCCGGGCATCATGCCCATCCGCGAGGTCTCGCAGGAGCTCCTCGTGCTCGACCAGCCACGCCGCGGGGGTCGGCGGGAACGCGGCGAAGCCGTCCCTGCCGTAGCGCTCGTTCCAGCGCTCGCGCGCCGGGACGTCAGCCATGTCCGACGTCCCGGCGCTCAGCGGACGGCGCTCATTCGGCGGCGGCGGCCGTCGCGTCGCAGACGTTGTGGCCGCAGCCGCATTCGTGCGCCTCGTGCCCCTCGTGATCGGCATGGCCGGCGCAGTAGTCCGAGCAGAAGCCGTCCTCGCGCGCCTCGCACGTACAACCTTCGTGACCGCATGTCGCCATCGATTGCTCCCTTCGAGAAAGGATCGGGATGAGGTCACCGTACCCGGAACAGGCGGTCGGGGCGCATTGGGAAATCGGGCTCATGCCTCGCGGGATGTGCGGGTACGGCTGAGTCAGAACACCCCGTAAGCGAGACGCCAGGAGGCCACATGTCCGATCCGCAGACCGTTCCCGAGGGTCAGGAGATGAACGACGCCGCGCTCGGCGGCTTCACCGAGGTCGACCCCGACATGAAGGTCCCGCGCGACGGCGGCGACAACGCCGACGCCACGCGCGACGGCGGGCCCGACCCGGACTCCCCCAGCCGTACCGGCGCCGGATCGGTGCCGCAGTCCGGTCAGAGCGAGAACAACGGCTAGCAACGGCCGGATGATGACGAGAGTCCGGGCGTCCGTGCCCGGATTCCCGGCATCGTTCCCGCCTTCCGGCTGTGCTCAGTTCAGGCGGGCGCGCAGCGCGCCGAGCTCCGTGCGCAGCGCGTAGACCTTCTGCGCCTCCAGTGGCAGCGCGAGCCGCAGCTCGGCGGCGTGGATCGTGCGCGACAGATCCGCGCGGCGGCCGTAGGAGCCCACGAGGTTGTTCAGCATCCGCAGGATCGTCTCGTGCACGCTCCACTGGCGCACGAAGCGCGGCTCCTCGGGCTGGATCGGCGTGCCGCCCGCAAACGGGTCGACGAGCACGGGCGGTCCCGAGACGAAGTCGCCGACGACGTAGTGCCCCGGCAGGCCGACGCCGCTCAGCGGGATCCCCGCCCGGCGGGCCGTCGCGAGGTAGAGCACCGACAGCAGGATCGGCAGGCCGCGGCGTCGCTCGAGCACCACGTTCAGCATCGAGTTGTCCGGGTGGTCATAGCGGCGGCCGTCGCCGCGGAACCCGTGACGCTCGGCCAGCACCTCGCGCAGCGCCTCGACGCCGGCGCGCGGCCCCGTGCGAGCCGCCCATTCCTCCGCGACCTCGGCCCCGAGCTTGTCGAGCTGGGCCAGCGCCGCGTCCTCGTCGATCTCCCTGAACTCCGCCGCGAGCGACAGCGCGAGCTCCTCGATCGGCGGCTCGGATTCGGCGGCCAGCATGATGAACGGAGCGATGGGCACCCGTTCATTGTCCCCGTTGCACGCGCCCGCCATCATGTGCGGATGTCCAAGATCCGAATCGACGAAGCCGACCAACTGACGGTCCGAGACGTCCTGCACGCGAGGACGACCTCGCTGGACGCCAACGCGACGGTCGCCGAGGTGCGCGCGTACTTCGACGCCAGCACGAGCCGCCGCCAGGCGTTCCTGCTCGACGACGGGCGCTACGTCGGCTCGCTGACGGCAGCCCGCGTCGCCGAGGAGAGCGATCCCGAGCGCATCGCGGCCGAGATCGCCGACCCGGGTCAGACGATCGGCCTCGACGCGTCCGCGAACGTCGCGCGCGACCTCGCGCTGACGACGGACGCACGCCGTGTCGCCGTGCTCGACGGCGACCGCAAGCTCGTCGGCGTGATCGCCGTGACCGGCGACCTGCAGCACTTCTGCGGCACGGCCGAGAACCGGCCGGTCAGCTCTCGGTGAGGATCTTCCTGGCGCCGAGCGTCGCCGGATGGTCGAGGCCGAGGACCCGCTCGAGGTCGGCGACCAGGCTCTCCTGCGCCGTCCGAGCCTCCTCCGTGCGGCCCGCCGCACGGTAGGACGCGGCGAGGTCGCGGCGCGCGGTGAGCGCGTCGGGGTGGTCGGCGCCCATGATCCGCGCGGCCTCGGTGGCGATCTCCTCCTCGACGGCGATCGCCTCGTCCAGGCGCTCGGCGGTCCACAACGTCGACGCGAGGTTCGCACGCGTCTCGAGCGTCTCCTCCTCGTCGGCGCCGATGACGCGCAGACGGTCGGCGAGGACCTGCTGCAGGACGGCGATCGCGTCCGCAAGGCGCTCCGCGGAGGCGTAGGAGAACGACAGGTTCGAGCGCGCCGTGATGGTGTCGAGGTGATCGACACCGAAGACGCGCTCGGTCGCCTCGAGCACCTCCTCCTCGATGCGGATCGCGTCGTCGTGGCGGCCGGCCGACCAGTACGTCGCGGCGAGGTTCACCCGCGCGCGCAGCGTGCCCGGGGCATCGGAGCCCAGCGTGCGCTCGGAGATCTCCAGCACGTCCTCCTCGATCGCCATCGCCTCGTCGTGGCGGCCGGTGTGCCAGTAGGAGTAGGCGAGCTCCGAGCGCATGACGAGGGTCTCGGCATGCTCCGCGCCGAACACCGAGATGTGCTCCTCGACCTGCGTCTCCTGACGCTCGATCGCCTGAGCGATGACGTTCTCGAACGACTCCTGCTCGGGCTGCTCAGTCTGCTCTGACTCGCTCATTGCTCACGCTTTCCTCGCCTCCACCTCAGCCGGAGAGCGTAGCGAGGCCGTGCGCGCCGCCGGCGGCTTGGCGCGCCGACGTGCCGACGGACCGGCGCTAGACGGCGAGCGGCGGTTCGCGAACCTGCTGCTGGGCCGTCGCGAACTCGCAGCAGCAGTCCATCAGCGTGCCCGACAGCGCCCGCAGCGTCGCGATGCGCTCGCGCTCCTCGGGCGGCTGGTAGCTGTCGACGTCGCGCTCGGCGACGTACGTGCAGGCCAGCTCGCACAGCATCCGCGCCTGATCGTGCGTCCACGTCATGGGGGCCTCGTCGCCGAAGACCGCCGTCGAGGCGAGCAGGTCGTCGAGCGAGATCCAGCTGCGCAGCACGAGGACGTCCTCGGCGGCGTCGTAGTCGACGCGCGCGAGCCGGTCGCGCTTCCAGCCCAGGGCCTCACGCAACACGTCGACCTCGCCGCGACTTGCGACGAGATCACAGACGACGGAGGTTCCGTCGCGTCCGATGCGGTAGCTGCGGTTCATGAGAGTGCTGGTACCCATAGTCCCATCTTCGGCACACGAGGTCTGTGACGTTACGTACGGAGGGCCCAAATTCAGCGGATCACCATGGCCCAGGCGGCAATCAGGTCGTTGGGGCCTGCACAGCCGCCGCGCACTCCCGCCTGATCGCGGATGCGAACGCGTCGACCTCCTCGGGCGTTGTGTCCCAGGAGCACATCCAGCGTACCTCGCCGCTGTGCTCGTCCCACACGTAGAAGCGGAAAGCCTGCCGCAATTGGCGCGTTGCCCCGGCCGGGATGACCGCGAACACGCCATTGGCCTCGACGGGCTGCGTGATCGTGACGCCGGGTGCGCCGGCGACCGCGGCCGACAGGCGGGCCGCCATCGCGTTCGCGTGCGCGGCGTTGCGCCGCCACAGATCGCCGTCGAGCATGGCGATGAACTGCGCGGCGAGGAAGCGGCCCTTCGAAGCGAGCTGGAGCGTCTGCTTGCGCAGGTAGGCGAAGCCGTCGGCGAGGCCGGGCGCAAGCAACACGACCGCCTCTCCCAGCAGCAGGCCGTTCTTGGTGCCGCCGAAGGACAGCGCGTCCACGCCGGCGTCGGTGGCGATCGCGCGCAACGGCACGCCGAGCGCGGCGGCGGCGTTGGACAGACGCGACCCGTCTACGTGCAGCAGCAGGTCGTGCCCGTGCGCGAAGTCCGCCAGCTCGGTGAGCTGCTCGGCGCTGTAGCGCGTGCCGAGCTCGGAGCTCTGCGTGACCGAGATGACGCGCGGCTGGACGGCGTGCTCGTCGCCCCTGCGCCCGAGCCGCGGCGCGACGAGCTCGGGGGTGAGCTTGCCGTCGGGTGTCTCGATCGCGTGCAGCTTGACGCCGGCGATCTGCTCCGGCGCGCCGCCTTCGTCGACGTTGATGTGGGCGCCCGCGGCACACAGCACGGACTCCCACGGCCGGCACATCGCGCGGAAGCAGAGGACGTTCGCGCCCGTGCCGTTGAAGACGAGGAACGCCCGGGCCCCGTCGCCGAAGTGCTCGCGCAGGAGCTCCTCGGCGCGCGCTGTCCAGGGGTCGGCGCCGTAGGCCGGCGCGTGACCGTCGTTGGCCTCGGCGATCGCCGCCAGCACGTCGGGATGCGCGGCGGCGTAGTTGTCGGAGGCGAAGCCCTTCACCCGGCCCAGCCTAGACGGCGGACCGGGTGGCTCCGCCGGCCGTCAGCGCTTGACGACGACGTTGTCGACGGCGGCCTCGACGAGGCTCTCGCCGGCCGCGTCGGTGGCCTCGATCGCGATCCGCACCGTCTGGCCGGCGAACGCGTTGAGGTTGATCGTCGCCGGCACCCAGACGGCGTTGTCGTTGGTCGTCGAGCCGAGCTCCTGCAGGACGGTCTGCGTCGTGTCACCGATGACCTTGACGCGCAGGGAGTCCGCGGTCGAGCTGTTCGTCGCGTGCGCGAAGTAGTAGGCGAGGCTCAGCGTGTAGTTCTCGCCGTCCGTCAGCGCGATCGCGGGGGACGTGATCGTCGTCGTGCCGCCGTCGAGGTCATAGGTCGTGGCCGTGCCGCCGAGGCGGCCGGTGACGAGGTCGTTGACGCCGCTGACCGTCGTGCCGAGCTGCTTGGCCCCGTTCGACGTCGTCTGCGCCGGGTCGCCGCGCTCCCAGCGGCCGCGGGTCGCGGTGTCGCTCGCGCTGACCGTCCAGCCCTTGTTGGACTCGAAGTCGTCGGAGAAGATCGTCGCGCTCGGAATCCCGCAGAACTGCGTCTCCTTGCCGATCGCCTTGTACGGGCAGTCGGAGATCTCCAGCAGCCGCAGCACGGCCTCGCGGTTGCGCGACGTCTGCGCCGGGATGGCCTCGTCGGGCGGGTAGAAGCCCGGGCTCGAGCTCTTCGGGTACATCTCGAACGTGTAGCCGAAGATCCCCTCCGCGCCCCACAACCAGTCGTCGATCGCGCCGTCGGCGATGTACAGATCCGAGGCCTGCTCTGGCTTGTAGGCGTTCGTCGTCGCCATGTTCTGGCCGAGCGTGGCGAACGTGTTGCGCACGTCGGTCGACATCGTCGGCGCCGTGTCGGCCGTCGTGTAGCCGTACGGCCAGAGGATGAGCTCGGAGTAGGTGTGGAAGTCGATGGCGGTCTTGATCTGCTGCACGCCGCCGATGCGCCGCGACTGCACGAAGTTGCGCACGACCTGCGTCTCGGGCGCCGAGAACGGCGCCGCGCCGCGGTAGGTCTCCGACGAGAACGTCCCGCTCGAGCCACCGCAGCAGCCCCACTGAAAACCCCAGTTGCGGTTGAGGTCGGTGCCGACCTGGGTCGAGCCGGCGTTCGGCTGGCGGTTCTTGCGCCACATCGCGTAGGAGCCCGTCGAGACGTCGAACTCGGCGCCGTCGGGGTTCATGCTCGGGATGATCCAGATCTCGCGCGCGTCGACGATCGCCTTGATGCGGGCGTCGGTCGCGTACCTGCTCGTCAGCTCGTTGAGCAGGTAGAGCGCCATCTCGACGGTCAGATGCTCGCGCGCGTGCTGGTTGGCGGTGAACAGCACCTCCGGCTCGGCCTCGTCGGTCGCGACGTTGTCGGACACCTTGAGCGCCCAGATCGCGCGGCCCTCGTAGCTCGTGCCGATCTGCGTGCGCTGCACGAGCGACGGATAGGCGTTGGCGACGGCGAGCGTCTCGTCGCTCATCTCCTGGTAGCTGTGGTAGGCCGCGTCGGACGCCGGGAAGCCCGCGGCGCGCGCGAGCATGCCGCGCCACCGCGTCGCCGGCCTCGCGCTGACGTGGCGGGTGACCTCGTAGCGCAGGCGCCTCAGCTTGCGCAGATCGGACGCCGACGCGCTCACGAGCACCGCGGCGTGGTCGACCTCGAGGATCGCGGCGCCGGTCGCCACGACCGCGGACCGGTCCAGCGAATCGCGCACCCCGTCGACGTCGTAGAGCTTCACCGCCGAGCCCGCCCCGCCGGCGGCGCCGGCGGACGGCGCGGTCGACGCGATCGCCACGAGCGAGATCGCGATGCACAGCGTCAGGCGAGATCCGGGGGTCCTCACGCCAATCCTTTCGACACGACAACGGCGGTCGACGCGGACGCTACATCCAAACCGCAGTCCCGCGCCAGTCGACGGCGCGCTCGGAGCGGACGTCCGCTTGGCGCGCGCCCGCTTGGCACGCGGCGCTCCCCCAGCGTGTCCGATCCGCGCGATCTGGACGCTCGCGAGGCGCTAGGTCATGCGTCCAGTCGCCTCAAGGTCCTCTTGTTCGGACCGGTGCGAGCGTCGAAGAGAGCAGCGTGCGGATCTCAACTTTGCTTCCCGACGGAACGGTCCGTCTAGGAACGCGGCGATCGTCAACCACGGTTGCCCTCGACATCGGTCCCGACGCCATCGTCGTCCTGCAGTCGTCGGGAACCGAGCGCGCTCGTGTGCGGCGCGCCATCGTCCATCCACTGCCCGTCGGGCTCGTCGTCGACGGCGAGGTCGTCAACGCCGACGAGCTCGCCGTCGAGCTGCGTGCGCTCTTCACGGAGCACAAGCTGCCGCACGACGTGCGGGTCGGCCTCGCCCACCCGCGCCTCATGGTGCGCATGGTCGAGCTGCCGGCCTCCCTGAGCGGCAACGACCTCGACAGCGCGGTCCGCCACCTGGCCGGTGACCTGCTGCCGGTCGGGCTCGACCAGCTCGTCGTCGACTACCGCTGCATCGGCAAGTCGCCGGAGGGCAGCGGTCCCCGCCAGCAGCGCGTGCTGATGGCGGCGGCTCGCGTCGACGGCATCGAGCGCCTGAACCGCGCGCTCGCCGGTGCGCACCTGCGCGCCGAGCGCATCCAGCTCTCGGGCCTCGCGATGCTCAGGGCGCTCGAGCACCCGCCGATGGGCGGCGACGCCATCCTCTACGTCCAGGCCGGCGCGCTGACGAACGTCGTCATCGCCGAGGGCGGCGAGCCGCTGCTCGTCCGCGCCGCGTCGATCGGCTCGGAGTCGATCGCCGCCGGGCTCGCCGAGCGCACCGGGATCACCCACGAGGAGGCGCGCGGGCACATCGCCGCGATGGGCGTCAGCCCGGCCTCGGGGTCGTCCAGCATGACCCCCGAGCTCGAGGAGGCCGTTTCCCAGCAGGTCCGCGAAGGGCTGCGCCGCGTCATCGCCGAGATCCAGTCCTCGCGCGGGTTCTACTCCGCACGCCCCGACGCCCGCCCGATCGGCGGCGTCGTCCTGACCGGCGCGATGACCACATGGCCCGGCGTCAGCGAGATGCTGCGCGACGAGCTCAACGTCCCCGTCCTGCCCGCCGGGCGCGACAGCTGGCCCGACCTGGGCACGGTGGCGGTCCCGCCCGAGCGTCTCGACGTCGCGGTCGGCCTGGCCCTCGCCGGAAGCGGCGAGCGGCCCGACCTGCGGCCCGTCACGGCGAAGAGCGGTCACCGCCAGATCGACGCGGCACCGAACGCGCGTGTCGCCCAGGTCGTGTGCGGCGTCGCAGCGATCGTCGCCGCGGCGGTCGTCTACCTCGTCATCGTCTCCAACCAGGTCAGCTCCGGCAAGGAGCGGATCGCGACGATCAGCGGACAGGTCGTGCAGGCCGAGCAGCAGGCGGCCACCCTGGAGCCGTACGCCAACTTCGACAAGGCGACGAAGGATCGCCGCACCGCGGTCACCACGATCGCGGGCGCCCGCTTCAACTGGGATCGCTCGCTCACGGAGCTCTCGCGCGTGGCGCCCGGCGACGTCTGGCTGACGTCGGCGAGGGGCACCCTGACCCCCACCACGACGGTGGAAGGCGCCGGCGCGAGCGCGTCCGCGCTGCGCAGCGCACGCCCGGGTCCGGCCATCGAGCTGACCGGCTGCGCCAAGGTCGAGAAGGACGTTCCGAAGTACATGGACCGCCTCTACTCGATGAGCGCCGCAAGCGAGGTCGGGTTCATCCGCACCGAGCGCGCGATCAAGTCCCAGAACGCCGCGGCCAGCGCATCGTCGAACACCGCGTGCGGGAGGCAGGACCCCTCGATGTTCTCGCTCGTGACGTACTTCAAGCAGAGCGCGGCGCTCGCCGCGCTTGCCGCCAGCCCGACCGGCACACCCGGTGCCCCGGCCACCCCGGCCGTGACCACACCCCCAGCCGCGGGAGCAACCGCCCCGGCCAACCAGACCGCCGCGACCGCCGCAGGAGGCACCAAGTGATCAGCTCGGCATCTCCGCATACGCGGATGATCATCGGAACCGTGCTCGCAGGAGCAGCAGTGCTGGCCGCCCTCTGGGTGCTCGCGACTGTCGCCGAAGCGGGCCGAGAGCGCGGAGGTTCGTACGAACGTCGCCGCTCAGGAGGCGCGTCTCAGCGCCGCCCAGAGCAAGCTCGCCAGCTACGAGGCAGCGCGCAAGGCCTACCCGAAGAACGTCCGCGTGCTCAAGCGCATGGACAAGGCGGTGCCGGCGCGCGGCGCCATCTCGACGCTGCTGCGCCAGCTGCAGCACCGCGCCGGCGCCGACAAGAGCACGCTCAACGTCGCCGCCCTGCAGCCGAGCAGCGTCGCCGCTGCCACGCCCGCCGGGACGACGGCGCCCACCGCGAACCTGACGCCGGGCGCATCGACGCCTGACGGCGGTCTCGCCAAGCTGCCGTTCTCGTTCACCTTCACCGGTCAGTACTTCGACCTCGTGAACGTGCTCGCCGCCGCCCGCAAGACCGTCACCGCGCGGTCCGGACACCTCAAGATCGACGGCCGGCTCGTGACGATCGAGGGGCTGGGCTTCTCGACGCGCTCAGGCCGACGACTCGCTCATCAAGGCCACCGTGTCCGCGACGGCGTACATCGCCGCCGAAACGCCTCAGCCGCCTGCGGCCACCGCAGCGGCTACCACTCCGGGAGGGTCATGATGTTGCGCAGTCTCGTCGACGAAGTGGTCCGGCGGCGCCTGTGGCCGATCCTGGCCCTCGCCATCGTGGTCGCCGTCGCGGCGCCCCTGCTGTTCATGAAGTCCGCTCCGTCCGGGGCGCCCGACGCCTCGGCGACACCGCCGCCGGCTGAGGCCGGCACGCTCCCGACGACCGGCTCGAAGCTCGTCACGGCCAGCGACAAGGCCGTCACGCCGCGCCACAAGACGAAGGGCACCCAGGGCAAGGATCCGTTCGCCCCGCCCGCCAGCGCCGTCAAGACCGCGGCCGCCGCCGCGGCGCCGCCGGCGAGCACCGCGACCAGCACGACCGCGAAGGCGGCGAAGAAGTCCTCGACGAAGCCGGTGCCCGTGATCATCACGGACTCCAGCGGAACGCAGCTCAGCATCCGCAGCGGCGGCACGAAGAAGACGACGCCCAAGAAGACGACGACGGCATCGGTTGCCGCGGACGTCGACACGGTCGACGTGCGCTTCGGCGAGAAGCACGGCACCAAGCTGCGCCGCGGGCTCAAGCAGCTCAAGACGCTCAAGGCCGACGGCAAGGTCGCCGCGGTGTTCGTGAAGTGGTCGCCGAACCGCAAGAAGGCCGTCTTCGCCATCCCGGCGACGACGATCGTCTCCGGTGACGTCGACTGCCGCCGCAAGGAGGGCGTCTGCCGCTACGTCGACATCCCCGTCGGCAAGTACGTGCGGCTGACGTGGCTGACCGCTGACGGAGGGTCCTACGTGACCCGCCGCCTCGACGTCGTCCGCTTCCACCGCGGCGCCTGAAACGCGCAATGTCGCGTCTTGCTCACGAGCGGCGCCGGTCCGCTGGCGAGGACGGCTTCACGATCATCGAGGTGATGATCGCGATGGTGATCCTGATCATCGGCGTGCTGGGCACCGTTGTCCTCCTCGAGGGCAGCATGTCCAGCACAGCCCGCACCACCGCTCGCGAGCAGGGCACGAACCTCGCCCGCGATCTCGTCGAGCGCAGCCGCCAGTTCGCCTACTCGAGCCTGACGATGGCCGGCGCGCCGGCGGTCCTGCGCAACTCGCTGCCCGCGTCGGACAGCGCGACGGCCGTGTCGGGCTCACCGCCGAACTCGACGTTTCAGGTGACGCGGCGCAACGCGACCTACACGGTCACCGTGTTCGCGTGCTCGGTCGACGACCCGACCGACGGCATCGGGGTCGGCGACGCGACGTTCTGCGCCGGTTCCAACGGCGTCGTCGCGCCGGGCTCGCCGCCCCCGGGGGTTGCCAGCTCGGTCAACGTGCTCGGCATCGGCATCGGACTCGCCGCGAGCGGCAGCCTGCTGCAGACGGTCTGCAACGCGACCGGCCCGGGCAACCCGATCACGGGCTACGTGACCGGCCTGGTCAGCGCCGTCGCCCCGGTCAGCCTCTGCCCCACGGCCGTGGGCGCCACCAGCACCGTGGCGTACGACGCCGCCGCCGACGACATGCGGCGCGTCCGCATCGACGTCAGCTGGTCGCGCAGCGGCCACTCGGGCAGCGTCAGCCAGACCACCATCCTCACCAACCCCCTTCAGACCTGATGCCAACACTCTCCGACCTCAGAGACGGCGAAGACGGGTTCACGCTCGTCGAGTTGCTCGTCGCGATGACGATCTCGACGATCGTCCTGTTCGCGACGCTCTACAGCCTCGACCAGTTCTCGACGAGCGCCGCGCAGCAGACGGAGCTCACCGACGCCAACCAGCAGGTGCGCGAGCGGATGGACAGCGCGGTCCGCGACCTTCGCGGGGCCTCGGGAATCCTGACGGCGACCGCGTCGGACCTCGTCTACACGGTCCCCGACCCAGCGGGCACCCGCGTCCAGCGCCTGTGCGTCGACACGGGCGAGCTCTACGGCACCTCGACGGTGACCGCGTCGCCGGCGGTGCCGGTCGCGGCCTGCTCGAGCGGCACGAGGCTCGCGACGCTGAGGTCCACGGCGAACACGGCGTTCTCCTACGACGGCGCCGCGTCCGTCCCCACCGCCTCGCTCGCGACGATCAAGAACGTCGGCATCACGCTGAGCCTCGACGCCACGAAGGGCGGCAAGGCCAGCAGCAGCACGCTGAAGGCCAGCGCAGCGCGGCGTTCCTCCGGGTCGCTGCCGATCACCGCCGCGGACCTGCCGGCCAAGTGCAACCCGGACGGCACCGCGTTCCTGAGCCTCAGCGCGACCCTCGCGGACTACGGCCCGCTGACCGTGACCTACGCCAACACCGGCGGCATCGCCATCGGCACGCCGGGTGGCGGCGGCGTGACCATCCCGACCGGCATCACGACGGTCGTGGCGACCGTCACCAACGGCCTCGGCGTGACCAACACGATCACGAAGGACATCACATGCACTCCTTGATCAGACGCCTGCGCCACGACGACCGCGGCTCGGCACTGATCACCGCGTTGATGGCGACGATCATCATGCTCGGGCTCGGCCTGGCACTGCTGTCGTCGGTCGACATCCAGGCCAGCCAGTCGACGAGCGAACGCACGCGCGACCGCGCGTTCAACCTCGCCGAGAGCGTCCTCAGCAACGAGGCATTCGTCATCGGACGCAACTGGCCGGCGACCGTCCCGACCCCGAACCTCACGTGCGGCGCCGCCGGGATGGGCTTCGGCGACGCGCTCGGATCGACCGCGGCCACGACCGACACGCGGATCTCGAAGCTGCGCACGAACCTCAACGCCAGCTACACCGACGCGGCGTACGCGGGTGCGACGTGGCAGGTCAACGTCTGTGACGACGTCGACCCCACCGCCGTCTGGAGCGACACGCTGCTGACGACCAAGCTGGGCTACGACCAGAACGCCAACAACAAGCTCTGGGTGCGCGCGCAGGCGACCGTCGACGGCAAGACCCGCGTCGTCACCGGCCTCGTGCTCGTCCGCACGACGGCGGCCCTGAACCCGAAGTACGCGCTCGTGTCGGGCGGCCTGAAGGACGATCTCGGCACGGTCGTCAACACGCTCGACAACAGCATCGCGGGCAACGTGCTGACCACGCTGTTCGGCGGCACGCCGACGGTCGCGGCCGACCCGACGCAGCCGGCGTCCCCGCTCACGGGCGTCACGGCCGTGCGCTGCGGCGCCCTCGACGTGCAGGCCTCGACGCTCTCGACATGCGTGTCCGGGACGATCGGCGCGCTCGCCGCGGTGCCGATCGTCACGAACCTCGTCACCGGCGGGAAGCTCGAGCAGTACCCCACGACGACCACGGCGACCCCCGCGGCGATCAACCAGCTGCGCACCCAGGCGATCGCATCGAACACGTATTACTCGTCGTCGGCCGGCGGGACCGCCGCATCGAACACCGTCTGTACGTTCACCACGAACACGGGCACGCGCGATGCCAACGCGATCGTCTTCATCGAGAAGGTCGGGACCGGAGATCAGTACTGCGTGCTCAGCGTGGCGGCGGGCGTCCAGTACAAGGCGCTCGTGATCGGCAGCGGCCGGGTCATCCTGCGCGGCAACGGCACGCCCACCGGCACGCCGACCGCATCGAACGCGCCGCAGACCAACACCTTCTCGGGCGTCGTCTACGCGCTCAACCTCCAGCGCAACCCGGTCGCCGACGGCGGGCTCGGCCTGGGTGACGCCGCGACCCCCGGCCGCGAGGTCATCGTCCTGGACAACGGCGCCCACGTGAAGGGTGGCGTGAACGCCGACGGCAAGAGCGCCAAGGTCACGATCACCCCGCCCGCACTCTCGTCGATCAACATGACCCAGCTGCGCAACGACGTCTGCACCCCGCTGCCGTTGGTCACGCGCCTGTTGTGCTTCACGCTCGGAACGGTCAGCGACCTGCTGGGCGCCCTCGGCATCCCGCAGTCGAGCGTCGTCACCGGCCTGCTCAACCAGCTCAACGCCCCGATGCGCGCGGCGTACGGATCGGCGATCGTGTCCGACGTCGCGGCCATCAACAAGCTGAGCGTGTTCGGCGCGTCGGGTGTCATCCCGAAGACGTTCCGCGACCTGCAGGCCCGGACCTGAGTCGAGGTCGTCCCGCGACCCGACGTCAGGACCGTCGGGAGCACCACGACATCAAGGCAGCCGGCGGGTTGGCCCACCCCCTTGTGATCCGATCGCGGGCCGCACACGATCACACGACCATGAGACACGTGATCCTGACCGCGCTCGCGGGCGCGGCACTCCTGGCCGGCTGCGGAGACGACAAGTCCTCCGACGCCACGTCGAAGGCCCCGGCCGGCGGCGGGGCGGCGACGAGCACGATCGACATCAAGAACTTCCTCTACAGCCCGGACGCGGCGACCGTCAAGGTCGGCGCGAAGGTCTCCGTGACGAACGAGGACAGCGCACCGCACACGCTCACCGACAAGGCAACGCCGCCGAGCTTCGACAGCGACACGATCACGAAGGGGCAGACCCGCACCGTGACGTTCACGAAGGCCGGGACGTTCAAGTACTACTGCGCGTTTCACCCGACGATGAGCGGCACGATCACCGTCACGCAGTAGGCGCGGCGGGACACGTTTGACGGCCCGCGAGATCAGGGTACGTCCCCACCCGCACGCGGGGCGGTGGTCTCCTACGCCGCCTCGCGTAGAGCTTCCAGCTCTCGCAGCGAGGCCAGCCGCTCAAGCGCGCGCTCCTCGAGCTTGCGCGTCTCCGGCTGCGTGATGCCGAGCCGCCTGCTCGCCTCGCGCAGGCCGACCGGGCCGTCGGAGCCGTCGACGCCGTAGCGCAGCTCGACGACCTTGCGCTCCTGCGCCGGCAGGCCGGCCAGTGCGGTCCGCAGCGCCTCGTCGCGCAGCGCGACCTCGACCTCCTCGGCCGGCCCCGCGCGCTCGTCGCCGAGCAGCTCGCCGAGCGCCGTCTCGCCGTCGTCGCCGACCGCTCGGTCGAGGCTCGTGACCGTCCGCGCGATGTCACCCATCGCGACGACCTGCGCGAGCGGCAGCTCGGTCTCGGCGGCGATCTCCTCGTTGGACGGCTCGCGCCCGAGGCGGACGTTCAGCGTCCGCTGCGCGCGCTGGATCTTGCGCTCGCGCTGGGCGATGTTCGTCGGCACGCGGATCGTGCGCGACTTGTTCTCGATCCCGCGCTGGATCGCCTGGCGGATCCAGTAGGTCGCGTACGTCGAGAACTTGAAGCCGCGCCGCCAGTCGAACTTCTCGCTCGCGCGGATCAGGCCGAAGATCCCCTCCTGGATGAGGTCCAGCAGCGGCAGCTCGTTCTGCGGGTACTTCTTGGCGATCGAGACGACGAGCGCGAGGTTGGAGTTGATCATCCGCTCCTTCGCGGCGACGTCGCCCTGCTCGATGCGCTTGGCGAGCTCGACCTCCTCCGCGGCGTTCAGCAGCGGATGGCGGCGGATCTCGTTGAGGAACAGGCCCAGCGCGTCGGTCGTGGCGGTCGCGAGGCCGCCGTTGCCGAAGTCCGTCTGCGGCACGTTGCTGCGCCCGCAGTCGTCGGTGACGCTGATGCCCCGCGCCTCGAATGCCTCGTGCAGAGCGGGCAGGTCGTCGTCGTCGACGTCGAGGCGGCGCGCGATGGCGTCCAGCTCGGAGAGGTTGACACAGCCGTTCTCCTCGCCGCTGTCGAGCAGGGTGGCAAGCGCTGCGGGTGGGCTGTCGAGATCGAGATCCATGCTCAGCCGTCCTTACCCTCTGTAGGGCGCAGCGGAACGAGTCCGGTGCGCCGGGCTTCGGACACTACCGAGACGCGGCACGGCCTCGGGGATCCTTTTCGCGGCGCGCGCACGCTCAGAGCTCGACGTAGGAGCCGAGCGTCACGATCCGGTTCTCGGGCAGGCCGAAGAACTCGACCGGGCTCGTCGACGTGCGCGACAGCGCGAGGAAGAGCTTCTTGCGCCACGCCGGCAGCTCGTCGCCGTCGCCGCGGACGATCGTCATGTGCGAGACGAAGTACGTCGCGTTGGCGACGTCGATCGCGGCCTCGAGGCCCTTGAGGGAGGCCTGCAGCAACGCCGCCGGGACGTTGTGCGTGTCCTGGAAGCCATAGCTGATCGTCAGGTGCAGGATGCCGTCGTCCGCGTAGCCGAGCTCGTCGACGACGACGCGCTCGGAACGGTGGACGTGCGGAACGCGGCGGGTGACGACCGAGACGATGACGACGCTCTCGTGCAGGACGCGGTTGTGGTCGATGTTCGCGCGCAGCGCGAGCGGCGTCCGCTCCTTGCCCGCGGTCAGGAACACGGCGGTCCCGGGCACGCGGTGCAGCGGCGGATCCATCGCGCGCACCTCCTCGACGAAGTCGCGCAGCAGCCCCTCGGCGTCCGCGCGCCGCGCGTCCACGAGCCCCCGGCCGCGCCGCCACGTCGTCAGCAGCGTGAACACGACGAGCGCGAGCACGATCGGAAACCAGCCGCCGTGGACGATCTTCGGCACGTTCGCCGAGAAGAACGCGAGGTCGACGAAGAGAAATGCCGCGCCGCCCCCGAACACGACCCACCTCGGCTTGTGCCACAGCATCCGCACGACGACGAAGAACAGGATCGTGTCGATCGCGAGCGTGCCGGTGACCGCGATGCCGTAGGCGGACGCGAGCGCGGCCGACGAGCCGAAGCCGAGCACGAGCGCGACGACGGCGACGTACAGCACGGCGTTGACGCCCGGCGCGTAGATCTGCCCCTCGGCGTCGGACGTCTGGCGGATGCGCAGGCGCGGCAGGAAGCCGAGCTGCACCGCCTGGCGCGTCACCGAGAACGCCCCCGAGATGACGGCCTGCGACGCGACGACGGTCGCCACCGTCGCGAGCAGCACCATCGGCACGCGCGCCCAGTGCGGCATGAGCAGGAAGAACGGGTTCTCGATCGCCTGCGGCGAGCCGAGGATGAGCGCGCCCTGACCGAGGTAGTTCAGCGTCAGCGCGGGGAACACGAGCCAGAACCACGCGCGGCGGATCGCGGGTCGGCCGAAGTGGCCCATGTCCGCGTACAGCGCCTCGGCGCCGGTGACCGCCAGGACGACCGAGCCGAGCGCGAGGAACGCGATCCCCGGGTGATCGAGGAAGAACGCGACGCCGTAGCTCGGCGACAGCGCCTTGACGATCGCCGGGCTGTCGAGCACCTCGACGAGGCCGCTGATCGCGAGGACCGAGAACCACAGCGCCATCACCGGGCCGAACAGGCGCCCGACGGCCTCGGTGCCGAAGCGCTGGATGCCGAACAGCAGCGTCAGGATGACGAGCGCGATCGGCAGCACGAGCGACTCCAGGCTCGGCGCCGCGACCTTCAGCCCCTCGACCGCCGACAGCACCGAGATCGCGGGCGTGATCATGCCGTCGCCGTAGAACAGCGCGGCCCCGAAGATCCCGAGCGCGACGAGCGCCGCCTTGCTCATGCGACCCTTCAGCGAGAGCCCCTGGACGAGCGCGATGAGGGCCATGATGCCGCCCTCGCCGTCGTTGCCGGCGCGCATGATGAACGTCACGTACTTCAGCGAGACGATGACCGTGATCGACCAGAAGACGAGCGAGATGACGCCGTAGACACCGGCCGCGTCGGGCTTGACGGCGTGGTCGTGCGCGGTGAACACGGCCTGCAGCGCGTACAGCGGGCTCGTGCCGATGTCGCCGAAGACGACGCCGAGCGCTCCGAACGTGAGCGCGGCCATGCCCACCGTGGCGGCGGTCTGGTGCCCGCCGGCGCCGCGGGGCTGGGTCGCGTCGGACATCGGCGATGGACCCTACGCACCCCTACGCCCGCGCGAGCGCGAGCACGTGCGCGACGCAGGTTGACCTGGAGACGGCGGGGTCAGGCAAGGCTCGCGAGGTCCGCTTCGAAGCCGGGGTAGGACACGGCGGCCGCGTCCATCCCGATGACCCGAACGCCCTCGCGCGAGGCGAGACCCGCGATCGCGCCGAGCATCGCCATGCGGTGATCGCCCTTCGCGTCGATCGTCCCGCCGCGCAGACCGCACGTGCCCGTCACCACGAACCCGTCCTCGGTCGCCTCGATCTCCGCGCCGAGGCCGCGTAGGCCGTCGACGACGCCGGCGATCCGGTCGGACTCCTTGACGCGCAGCTCCTGCGCTCCCCGCACGACGGTCTCCCCGTCGGCGAAGCAGCCCAGCAGCGCGACGAGCGGCAGCTCGTCGATCGCGAGCGGCACCTCGACGGACTCGACGGTCGTTGCCCGCAGCGGCCCGGCCGACACCTCGAGGTCGCAGACCGGCTCCCCCGTCGCCACGGCCGCGCCGGCCGACGGCACCGGCTCGAGCTCGCCGACGACCGCGCCGCCCATCCGCTCGAGGATCCGCAGGAAGCCCACGCGCGTCCAGTTCGTGCCGACGTCGCGCACGAGCACGCGCGAGCCGCCGACGAGCACCGCCGCCGCGACCATGAACGCCGCCGACGACGGATCGCCCGGGACGCGCAGGCTCTGGGCGTCGAGCGCGCTCACCCGCGACAGCGAGACGTCGGCCCCGTCGCGTAGCACGGGCACGCCCGCGCCGGCGAGCATCCGCTCGCTGTGGTCGCGGCTGCGCTCGGGCTCGGTCACCGTCGTCGTGCCGTCGGCGGAGAGCCCCGCGATCAGCACGCACGACTTCACCTGCGCGCTGGCGACCGGCAGGACGTAGGTGATGGCGTGCAGCGGGGTGCCGCGCACATGCAACGGCGCGAAGCGCTCGTCCGTGGCCTCGATGACCGCCCCCATCTCGCGCAGCGGCGTCGCGATCCGGTCCACCGGCCGGCGCCGGATCGAGGCGTCGCCGTCGAGCTCGAACACCCGCCCCTCCTGGGCGGCGAGCCAGCCCGGCAGCAGGCGCATGAGCGTGCCGGCGTTGCCGACGTCGACGGCGCGCGGCGGTTCCCGCGGCCCGTCGAGGCCGACCCCGCGCACGACGACGTCCCCCGAGGCGGAGTCGATCGAGACCGAGGCGCCGAGCGCGCGCATCGCGTCGAGCGTCGAGATCGTGTCGTCCGCGTGCAGGTAGTTGGCGATCCGCACGGTGCCGGTCGACATCGCGCCGAACAGCGCCGCGCGGTGGGAGATCGACTTGTCGGCGGGCGCGGTGACCGCGCCGCGCAGCGGCCCGGCCGGGGCGAAGAACGCGTCGCTCATGCCGCGGGGAACCCGAGCCCGTCGACGAGCTCGATCGCGCGCTCGGCATCGCCGGCGTGGACCCACAGCGAGATGGCGCCGGTGCGGTTGTCGGCCTCGGGCGCGAGCGACATGTCCGTGATGTTGATGCCCGCGCGCCCGAGCGCGAGCGCGAGCTGCGCGACGACGCCCGGGCTGTTGGGCACGGTCGCGCGGATCTCACGGACGCTGCCCCCGACGAGCCCCACCTCGAGCAGACGACCACGCTGGCGCGCGGCCTCCTGCTGCCACGCGACGAGGTCGCCCCCGTCGGTCAGCAGCGTCCGCACCTCCCCCAGGCGCCGCACGAGGTCGTCGATCTGCGCGCCGAGCGCGCTCGCGTTGGCGCGGTAGATCTGGTCCCACAGCGCGGGGTTCGCGCCCGCGACCCGGGTCGCATCGCGAAACGACGGCCCGGTGGCCGGGATCGTCTCGCCGCCGAGCGCCTCGGCGGCCTGGGCGACGAGCAGGTTCGCGACGACATGCGGCAGGTGCGACACCGCCGCCATGAGGCGGTCGTGGTCGGCCGGGTCGATCGCGGTCGGCACCGCGCCGAGCCCGGCGACGAAGCGCGCGAGGCGCTCGTAGAGCACGCCGGCGGTGCGCTCGCGCGGCGTCAGGTACCAGGTCGCACCGTCGAAGAGGTCCGCGCGGGCGTGGGCCACGCCGGTCGACTCGGCGCCCGCGAGCGGGTGGCCGCCGATGAACTGCGCGCGATCGACGGCCTCGACCAGCGCCTGCTTCGTCGACCCGACATCGGTGACGACCGCGCCGGGCAGCAGGTCGCAGAGCTCGCGTACGGCGCCCGCGAGCGCGTCGACGGACACCGACGCTATCGCGACGTCGGCGTCGCCGATCTCCGCGATCGATCCCACCGCCTCGTCGATCGCCCCGAGCTCGAGCGCCATCTCGAGCGCGGCGGGGCTGCGGTTCCAGCCGATCACGTGCGCGCCGAGTCGCTCTCGCGCGGCCAGGCCGATCGAGCCTCCGATGAGCCCGACGCCGAGCAGCGCGACTCGCATCGCAGGCAGCCGCGCGCCCTAGGCCGCGGCGCGCCGCGCGCGCACCGACGCGGCGAGTCCGTCGAGCACCTCGACGGTCGTGTCCCAGTCCATGCAGGCGTCCGTGATCGACTGGCCGTAGGTGAGCTCGCCCTCGACGAGGTCCTGACGGCCGGCGACGAGGAACGACTCCAGCATGACGCCGACGATCGCGTGGCTTCCGGCGGCGACCTGCGCGCCGATCTCGGCCGCGACGCCGGGCTGGCGCTCATGATCCTTGCGGCTGTTCGCGTGCGAGGCGTCGATGACGACGCGCTCGGGCAGGCCGGCCGTGCCCAGCTTGGCGAGCGCGCGCGCGACCCCGTCCGGCGTGTGGTTGGGCTCGGCGCTGCCGCCGCGCAGGATGACGTGCCCGTCGGGGTTGCCGGCCGTGTGCAGGATCGCCGGCGTGCCGCTGAAGCCGACGCCCGCGAACGAGTGCTTCGCCGCGGCCGCGCGCACCGCGTCGACGGCGACCTGGACGTTGCCGTCGGTGCGGTTCTTGAAGCCGACCGGCATCGACAGCCCGGAGCCGAGCTGGCGATGGACCTGGCTCTCGGTCGTGCGCGCCCCGATCGCGCCCCACGCGACGGTGTCGGAGATGTACTGCGGGGTGATCGGATCGAGGAACTCACAGCCGATCGGCAGGCCGAGCGCCAGCACCTCGAGCAGCAGCTCACGCGCGGTCCGCAGGCCCGTGTCGACGTCGCCGGAGTCGTCGAGGTGCGGGTCGTTGATCATGCCCTTCCAGCCCGTCGTCGTCCGCGGCTTCTCGAAGTACACGCGCATCGCGACGCAGAGATCGGCGGACAGCTCGGAGGCCTTCTCGCTCAGGAGCCGCGCGTACGCGATCGCCGCGTGCGCGTCGTGGACGCTGCACGGGCCGACGACGACGAGCAGGCGGTCGTCGGTGCCCTGCAGGATCGCGTGCGTGTCGGCGCGGCCGCGGACGACGACCTCGGCCAGCGCCTGCGTCAGCGGCAGGCGCTCGATGAGGCCCTGCGGCGTCGTCAGCGACGTGACCCGCTCGATACGGCGATCGCGAACGCCCGATGCGAGCTCCTCTGCGGTGACGGGAACCATGACCTAGGCCGCCACCGCGCAGCGCTCGCCGACGAGCCCGGCGACGGCGTGGACGCGGGCGGCGAAGCGCGCGAAGTCGTCGCAGCGCAGCGACTGCGGCCCGTCGCAGACGGCCTCGTCGGGCTCCGGGTGGACCTCGACGACGATGCCGTCGGCGCCGGCCGCGGCCGCGGCCAGCGACAGCGGCTCGACGAGGTCGCGCCGGCCGGCCGCGTGCGACGGGTCGACGACGACCGGAAGATGGCTGAGCGATCTCAGCACCGGCACGGCGGCGAGGTCGAGCGTGAAGCGGTAGGCCGTCTCGAACGTGCGGATCCCGCGCTCGCACAGGACGACGCGCTCGTTGCCCTCCTTGAGCACGTATTCCGCCGCCATCAGCAGCTCCTCGATCGTGCTCGACAGGCCGCGCTTGATCATGACCGGCGTGCGCGTGCGGCCGACCTCGGTCAGCAGCGCGTAGTTCTGCATGTTGCGCGCGCCGATCTGGATCATGTCTGCGACCTCGAGCACCGCCTCGAGATCGCGTACGTCCATGAGCTCGGTGACGACCGGCAGTCCCGTCAGCGCCTTCGCCTCGGCGAGCATCTGCAGGCCCGCCTCACCGAGTCCCTGGAAGGCGTACGGGCTCGTTCGCGGCTTGTACGCCCCGCCGCGCAGCATCGTTGCACCGCCGTCCTTGACGACCTGCGCGGTCGACAGCGTCTGGTCGCGTGTCTCGACGGTGCAGGGGCCGGCGATCAGCGCGAAGTGCCCGCCGCCGAGGGGGCGGTCTCCGACGGCGAGGACGCTGGGCTCGCCGTCGCGCGCGGCGAGCGATCCGAGTTGGTACGGGGCAGATGGGGTCATGCCGATCATCACGTTCAAAGTCCTTTCGAGGAGACGCCTGGAGACGGGGGTCCTGCGTGGCGCTCGGCGAGAAGGGCGGGTGAGAACGGTGCGGTGAGCCGAGCGCCTAGATAAATCGCCAGGCGAAATAGCGACGAGCGAACGTAAAGGAGATACGGCTGCTGTCGCTCGAACGGCTCATGCGACGGCCAACCTTAGAGCACGGCGGCCAGCGCGTCGAGGAAACGGACGTTCTGCGCGGGTGTGCCATACGTCACACGCAGCGCGCCGTCGCGGCCGAGCGCCCCGCCGGCGCGCACCATGACCCCGCGTTCGGCGAGGCCGCGCACGACCGCGGCCTCGTCGGCGTCCTGCGGCAGGTCGAACCAGCAGAAGTTCGCCTGCGACTCGGCGGGCTCGATCCCGAGCGCCTCGAGCCCGCTCTGAACCTCGACGCGGGCGATGATCGCGCGCTCGACGCGGTCGGCGACGGCGTCCTGGTGCTTGAGCGCCTCGACGGCCGCGGCCTGCGCGGCCACGTTGCAGAAGAACGGCTGGCGGACCTGGTCGACGGCGCGCGGGAAGTCCTCGGAGCCGCACAGCGCGAAGCCGACGCGCAGGCCGCACAGCCCGTACACCTTCGAGAACGTCCGCAGCAGGACGAGGTTGGAGTGCTTGGCGAGCAGGTCGAGCGTCGTGTCGGGATCGTCGAGCACGTTGAACTCGCAGTAGGCCTCGTCGACGATCACCGCGATGTGGCGCGGCACGCGTGCGACGAAGGCCGCGATGTCGGCGAACGGCAGCGCCGTCGACGTCGGGTTGTTCGGGTTGCAGACGATGACGAGGCGCGTGGCGGCGGTGATCTCGGTCAGCATCGCCTCGAGGTCGTGGCAGTGGTCGTCGTCGAGCGCGACCGTGATCGCGCGCGCGCCGGACGCGGCCGCGAGGTGCGGGTAGACGCTGAACGACGGCCACGCGTAGACGAGCTCGGCACCCGGCTCCAGCAGCGCGTCACCCGCCGCGAGCAGGATGTCGCACGAGCCGTTGCCGATCGCGATCCGCGACGCCGGCACGCCGTAGCGGTTGCTCAGCGCGCGCTTCAGCGCGGCATTCGACGGGTCCGGGTAACGGTTTGCGCCCGCGACCGCGCGCTGCGCGGCCTGCACGACCGCGGCGAGCGGCGGGTCCGGCGACTCGTTGGACGCGAGCATCGCCATGTCGTCGCCGAGCGCGTAGCCGCCGGCCGTCGGATACACCGGGATGCGCCGGATGCGCGCTGAGAACTCGATCGCCATGCGCTTGATTGTGGCGCAGGCCGGCGGCGGGACGCCGCCGGCCTGCGGACATCGGGTCGGCGGGCTACGCGAGCGTGCCCGCCTCCTGCTTGATCGTGTAGCCGCCGTAGGCCACCGCGGCGGCGAGCAGCAGCCCGACGTAGGCGCCGAAGCCGAGCGACGACGTCTCGACGATCAGCTTGATCAGCAGCAGCACGAACACGGCGATGCCGGCGATCATGTGGATCTGCGCCCACGGCGCCGGCGGGTCCGGCAGCTTCACGCCGAACAGCTTCGACGCGGCGATCTGGGCGACCATGACGATCGTCACGATCAGCGCGAGCAGCCCGTAACCGGCGTTCGGCGACTGCACCGCCGAGCGGTCGACCGAGGTGTCGACGTTGTCCGCCAGCGCGCCGAGCGCCTTGAACGCGCCGCCGAGGTCGATGTGATGCCAGGGGAAGAACAGCAGGCTGACGAGCAGCAGCACCCCTGCTCCGAGCACGATCCGATCGCCCTGCGTGAGCTTGGTCAAGTCCATCTCTCCCCCTCGCCGTTGTCTGAGGGCCGGTCATACCAGTTCGCGCGCGGCTTGCGGGAAAACCCGCCTGGCGCGTTCGCGGGGTGACCGCCGTGCGCGATCGGTGCGCGACCGACGAGTCCCTACTGCGCGCCGGCGAGATCCTGGCGCAGCTTGCGCGCCTCGCCGAGGTACACGTGCCGGGCGACGTGGGCGTCGGGCGCGTAGTAGTGCATGAGCACCCGGATGATGCGCGGCAGCGCGCCGGGGACCGGGACCTCGCGCGCGCACAGCAGCGGCACACCGGAGAAGCCCATGTTGCGGGCCGCGACGGCCGGGAACTCCGCATCGAGGTCGTCGGTCAGCGTGAAGATGCAGCTCACGACGTCCGAGGGATGCAGGTCGTTGAGCTTCAGGATCTCGCGCAGCAGCCACTCCGTCGACCCGAGGATCGCCTGGGCGTCGTTCTGGTCCACGGACGAGGCGCCGCGCAACGCGAAGAGCCGCATTGGTAGTCAGGGGCGCAGTGCCCGCCAGCGGCGGGTCTGGTTCCCCATTCCCCTTTCAATTCCGTGCGTGCGGTTCTCCCGCACACGGCTTACCGATGATCTTCTGCGCATGGCCTACGCGGCCCCGGGGTAGCGGATCGTGCCCATCAGCCGATGAAGGCCGTGAGCGTGTAGCCAGTCGGGCGTCCAAGCAGCGGCCTCACCGACGCGTAGGTTGCGGCCTTTGCGCTTGATCAACAAGCGCTTGAGCCGCCACGCGACGTAGCGGTCGAGCTGAACGAACTTGCCGGCGGCGTTGCCGGTGCGAAAGTAGTTGCCCCAGCCACGCAGGATCGAGTTGAGCTCCGCGATCAGCTCGCGGACATCCCCGATCCCGACGCGGTTTCGGGCGGTCTTGGCCTTGATCTTCTGACGGATGCGCTTCATCGAGCGCTGAGCGGGCCAACGGTGCAGGTAGTAGCGGCAAACGCCGCGCTCCAGCAACCGGCCCGACACACGCGCCCGGAAATGCCAACCGAGAAAGTCAAAACCCTCACGGCCCTCCCTGAGATCCAATGGCCTGCGGCCACCATCTGACTTGGCAATCATCACGCGCCGAACCGGCGCGGGACGATACGAACCATCTCGAAGCGCATCTTGCAGCTCGCCAAGCAACCGCTCGACGCCATACGCCTCAACCTCGACCAACGTCATCCTGTCGACGCCGGCCGCCCCACGGTTCCCCTTCACGCGCTTCCACGCCTCCCGCAGGACGTCACTCCTGCAGACACGGTCAAACAGCGCATGAAAACGACGATCCGGGGACCGCTTTGCACATGCGTATAGCGTGCGTTGAAGTTCTCGCGCGTCCCCGCCCCCGCCATCAAGACCGATGCCGGCGCACGGGACGACGAGCGGTAGCTCGCCGAGGTCGTTGGGCTGCGCTACCGCAACCATGCCCTAACGCTCACCTCTGTCGCACACATGACCAAAGCACGGGTCCTTCGCTCCCGGCGCGTTGTTCTGCACGCCGATCATCACTACTACGACCCCCTCGGACTCCCGCTGACGCTCCGCTCGCTTTCGCCATCGGCTTATACAAGCGGTCCTTGCTGACGAGGCTGCGCAGACGGGCCTCTCCTGTTCCGTGATCAGACCATGCGCGCGTGCAAGTCTCCCTACCCCGCAGGGACCCGCCGCACCCAATTCCGGAATGGGACTGGCGGACATGGCCTTCGCCGTGACATGAGCGGCTCGGCTCCCCGATTGTGAGTCTGACGAGGCTGCAATCCCAGCCCACGCGCTTGCTCCCTCCAAAGAGGCTCTCGACACCCCGCTCAGCCCGCCACCTCTCGATGACGAACCGGGGCCTGCTACCCGGCGCTCCAGCGCCTACCGGGACGGGACTTCCACCCGCCGGCCTGATCCAGCTTGCAGGACGCAACACGCGGCGACTCTAGCCTTCGCTCGCGGGACGCGGCTCGCTGCGCCGCAGGGCCTCGACCTCGGATCCCTTGAGTCGGCGGTGCGCGCCGACGGCGAGGTCGTCGAGGCGCAGGCCGCCGAAGCGGATGCGCTCGAGCGTGCGGACGCGGTGCCCGACCGCCTCGCACATGCGCTTGACCTGGTGGTTGCGGCCCTCGCGGATCGTCAGCTCGAGCACGCCGGGCTTGAGCTGGCGGACCTTCGCCGGCAGCGTGCGCCCGTCGTCGAGGTCGACGCCCTCGCGCAGCTTGCGCAGCGCGTGCTCGGGTACCGGCGACGGCCGCACCGTCGCGCGGTACGTGCGCGGCACCTCGAAGGAGGGGTGCGTCATGCGCTGCGCGAGGTCGCCGTCGTTCGTCACGAGGATCAGGCCGGTGCTGTCGACGTCCAGGCGCCCGACGGGGTACAGGCGCGAGCCGGCGGCCGGCACGAGGTCGACCACGGTCTTGCGGCCATGCGTATCGCGCGCCGTCGAGAGCACGCCGGATGGCTTGTGGACGACGAAGACGATCCGCTCCTCCGGGCCCTCGAGGTAGCGGCCGTCGACGGCGACGCCGCTGTCGATGTCGACATCGCGGGCCGGATCGGTGACGGTGACGCTGGCGACCGTGACGCGGCCGGCGCGGACGATCTCCTCCGCGCCACGTCGCGACGCGACCCCTGCATGGGCGAGGAACTTGGCGAGGCGCACCATACGATGGTCGCATGGAGGAGCCCAATCCGTTTCTGCCGGACATGATCTTCTTCGCGCTGGCGCTGCACGCCACGCGCGAGGAGCTCATGGCGATCGCGACGCGGTGGGCCGCCGAGCACGAGCTGTACGTCTCGGCCGAGCGCTTCTTCCCCGAGTACACGGCGGTCTCGCTGCCGCTCGGCGCCGATATCGCCGAGGCGATCGCCGAGCACGAGCCGATCCGCAGGCTGAGCCTGCGCCGCGGCCCGTTCTTCGACGGCGCGATCAACGAGCGCCAGCACCTCGTGCGCAACCCCGAGTGCATGACGGTGGTGCTCGAGCCCCTGACCGAGGACGGGCTGCGAGCGACGGCGATGATGTCGAAGATGGGCGACGAGCACGGACTGCGCGAATGGGCCGTGCTCGTGCGCGAGGCCGCGATGGGGATGCACCGCGGTGCGTGGGCGGTCGAGCCCGAGCACGGCGGGCGCCAGCAGGTCACCGACCACTGGCACACCCAGGGCGCCCACGACCTCGCCGAGAGCGGCGTGCCCATGCTCGCCGCGAACGGCAGCGCGCTGTTCGAGTTCTTCGACCTCATGTAGGACGGCGCGTGTCGCTCTACACCCCGCAGATGACGACGTTCACGCTGCCGTTTCACGGCAGCGAGGCCGAGCTCGTCGCGCTCGCCGAGCGCTGGATGCACGACCAGGGCGTGTTCGTCGCGCTCGAGCGCTTCTATCCGCGCTACGGCGCCGACACCGTTCCCGACGGCGTGGCGCTCGCGGAGGCCGTGCGGGAGCTCGGCCCGATCCGCCGCATGTGCCTGCGCAAGCGCGAGTTCGAGACCGGGTCGGTGACGCCGTCGGAGTTCCTCAACCGCAACCCCGAGTCGCTCGTGATCATCCTCGAGCCGCTGACCGACGACGGGCTGCGCTCGACGGCGATCTCGGCGCGGATGGCGGACGTCGAGGAGCTGCGCTGGTGGATCGCGCTCGTGCGCGAGGAGTACGAGCGGATGCATGTCGGCGCGTGGTCGGCGGACGCGGCGACGGGTCTGCGGATGCACGTGCCCGAGCACCGTCACATGCAGGGCGCGCACGACCTCGCCGCGAGCGGGGTGCCGATGCTGGCCGCCGCCGGTAGCGCGATCTTCACGTTCGACGACGTCGGCTGAACGCCGGCGCAGGGCGCGCCGGTGGGCGTCCTACGATGGTCGCGTGGACCTCGACCTGCTCGCACGCACGCTGGATGACGCCGGCCAGCCGGCGTTCCGCTTCGAGCAGGTGTGGGAGTGGGCGGCGCGCGGCGCCGCCGGCTACGAGGCGATGACGAACGTGCCGGCCGCGCTGCGCGCGCGGCTGGCGGAGGACGTGCCGTTCTCGACGCTGACGGTCACCGCCGAGGCGCAGTCGCGCGACGGCACGCTGAAGACGCTCTTTCACACCCACGACGGCCGCGCCGTGGAGGCCGTGCTCATGCGCTACCGCGACGGCCGCCGCTCGCTGTGCGTGTCGTCGCAGTCGGGCTGCCCGCTGACGTGCACGTTCTGCGCGACCGGTGCGATGAAGTACGGGCGCAACCTGACGGCCTCGGAGATCCTCGACCAGGCGCTGCACTTCCGCCGCATCGAGGAGGTCGACCACCTCGTCTTCATGGGCATGGGCGAGCCGATGATGAACCTCGACGCCGTGCTTGCCGCGTCGCGGCGGCTGCCCGACGTCGGCATCACGCACCGCCGCACGACGGTCTCGACGGTCGGCTGGATCCCGGGCATCGACCGCCTCGCGGCGACGGACATGCCGCTGCGCCTCGCGTTCTCGCTGCACGCCGCCGACGACGCGCTGCGCTCGCAGATCATGCCGGTCAACGAGCGCTACCCGCTCGCCGACGTGCTCGCCGCGTGCATCCGCTGGCACGCCGCCAAGCGTCGGCCCGTCTACATCGAGTACGTCATGCTCGCCGGCGTCAACGACCGCTACGAGCAGGCCGTGCAGCTCGCCCGCGTGCTCGACCCGAAGGTCTTCAAGGTCAACCTCATCCCGTACAACCCGAGCGGCTCGCCGTACGACGGCTCGGGCCCCGAGGCGATCGAGGTCTTCCGCGCGGCGCTCGAGGAGCACGGCGTGCGCGTCACCGTGCGCCTGACGCGCGGACGAGACATCGCGGCCGCCTGCGGGCAGCTCGCGGCCACCGCCGCCTGACCGACGCCCGGGACCCCGCGCTCAGCCGTGCGCGGCCGCTACTGGGCTGCGGGGTCTCCCGCGCGCTGCTCGCCCGCGCGCAGGAGGCGGTCGCGAAGGTCGGCCTCCTCCTCGGGCGTGGGGTCCCATTCGGCGACGCTCGGCAGCGCCTTGAGCGTGTCGAGCCCGAACAGCTTCAGGAAGAGATCGGTCGTGCGGTACAGGACGGCGCCGAACTGCGAGCGGCCGGCCTCCTCGATGAAGCCGCGATCGAGCAGCGTGCCCGACGCCGAGTCCGCCGAGACGCCGCGGATGCGGGTGATCTCCGGGCGCGAGACGGGCTGCAGGTAGGCGACGATCGCGAGCGTCTCGGCCTGCGCCGGCGTCAGCGGCGGCGTGCGCGGCTTGGCGAGCAGGCGGCGCGCGGCCTCCTCGGCGACGGGATCGGTCGCGAGCGCGATGCCGCCGGCGACGCGCTTGAGCGCCAGCCCGCGCTCGCCCGGGGCGTACGCGCGGTCGAGCTCCGCGAGCGCGTCCGCGAGCTCGTCGGCGTCGCAGTCGGCGGCCTCGGCGAGGTCCTCGACCGTGATCGCGTCCGCGCTCAGGAACAGCAGCGCCTCGAGGATCCGCGCGAGCTCGGTCAGCGCCACGACGCCACCGCCTCGGCACGTGGGGAGCGGGTCGCCGCGGAGATGGCGATCGTCCCGAACGGCACCTCCTGGCTCCACATCGCCTCACCCTGCTTGTAGAGCTCGAGCAGCGCGAACAGCGTGACGGCGATCGTCACGCGATCGGCTCCGGCGACCGCCTCGTCGAACGTCGTCGCGCCGCGGCGCAGCAGCGCGCGCAGGTGCGTCAGGCGCTCGGAGACCGTGATCGTCGGGACCGTGACGTGACCGAGGTCGAGGCGCTCGGGGACGCGCAGCAGCCCGCCGAGGGCGGTCCCGAGGCGGCGCGGGTCGTAGACGGCCCCCGCCTCGGCGAGGTTCGTCCGGCGCAGCTCCGGCGGCAGCGGAGCCGAGCGGTAGCGCACGCCGTCCTCGCCCGCGAGCCGTGCCGCGAGGTGCTCGGCCGCCCGCCGGTAGCGGCGCGCCTCGAGCATCCGCGCGAGCAGCTCCTCCGCGGCCTCGCCGGGCTCGAGGTCGAGCGGATCGTCGTCGGCGCGCGGCAGCATGAGCCGCGACTTGAGCTCCAGCAGCGCGGCGATCAGCACGAGGAACTCGGTCGCGACCTCGAGGTCGAGCTCGCCGCGGCCCTCGAGGTGGTCGAGGTAGGCGACGACGACGTCGGCGAGCGAGACCTCGAGCAGATCGACCTCCTCGCGCAGGACGAGCGTGAGCAGCAGGTCGAAGGGTCCCGAGAAGACCTCGAGATCGAGCTCGAGCGAGGCGGCGTCCATCACGCTCAGGCTACCGCCGCGGCCCGACGGCGCTGCGCCCGCACGACGGTCGCGTCGACGAGCACCGCGACCGCCTCGCCGAGCGCGATCTGCTTCATGATGAACACCTCGCTCACGCTGAAGGCGAGGAAGACGATGGCGATCGCCCCCGCCGCGGCCGTGATGACGCGCCCCGTCGCGCCGATCCCGAGCGCGATCGCCTCCTCGTTGGAGGCGCCGCGGTCGTGGTGCTCCTTGATCCGGGCCATCACGAGGACCGCGTAGTCCGTCGACAGGCCGAACGTGACCGCGAACGGGAACGCCATGCTCGTCAGCTCGATCGCCGACGGGCCGCTGTAGGCGAACAGGCCGTCGAGGTGACCATCCTGGAAGGCGAACACGATCACGCCCAGCGACGCGCCGAGCGTCAGCATGTTCATGAGCAGCGTCTTGATCGGCAGGATGATCGACCCCGTCAGCGCGAACAGCAGCAGCAGGGTCGTAGCGCGAGACGAGCAGCAGCGCGTAGTCGACCGCGAGCCCGACGCTCAGCGCCGTCGCGATGTTCAGCGCGAACAGCGACGTGTCGACGAAGCCCGACATGACGCGCAGCATGAGCAGCGTCCCGAGCGTCGAGAGCAGGCCGAGCGCCGGGACGGCGGCCGCGACGACCCCGCGGAACACGAGCAGCAGCAGCACCGTGAGGATCGGGAACGCGATCAGCTCGGCCTTCGTGAGGTCCGAGCGCGTCTGGTCGTTGACCTCCTTGAAGCTGACCGCGAACCCGCCGAGGCGCACGTCGAGCGGGCTCAAGCCGATCCGCCGCCGGGCGTCGAGCGCGGCGTCTCCGCCGTCGCTCTCGATGTCCTGGATCGAGAGGTTCGCGGCGATCACGAGCGAGCGCCCGTTGCCCTCGACGAGCGCGCGGGCCTCGGGCCCGCGGGCGAGCGGGTTCGTGACGTGGCCGACGTAGCGCGTGCGGCGCAGCGCGGCGGCGACCCGGTTGACCTCGCGGCGCACCGCGACGCAGATGAAGGCCGACGAGCGCCAGGACCAGCTTGGGTCGGCGCCAGGTCAGCCGCGCAGTGCGATCGAGCACGGCGCCATCCGGCGCCCGGAGGGCGCCACCGCGTTCCCGCTGTGCGCGACCATCAGCCGCGGGGCCGGCCGACGCCCATCGCCTCGCGCACGTCGACCAGCGTCTTCGCGGCGATCGCGCGCGCCTTGTCCGCGCCCGCGGCGAGCACGGCCTCGAGCGCGGCGGGGTCCGCGCGCAGCGCGACGTAGCGCTCCTGCAGCGGCGCCAGCTCGGCCGCGACGGCCTCCCCGACGGCGGTCTTGAGGTCGCCGTAGCCGCGGGCGCTCTGCATCTCGGCCTCGACCTCGTCCGACGTCACGCCGCGCACCGCGGCCAGGATCTCGATCAGGTTCGTGACGCCGGGCTTGTCGTCCGAGCGGCGGATCGTCGGCGGGTCGTCGGAGTCCGTCACCGCGCGCTTGAACTTCCTCATGATCGTCGCCGCGTCGTCGAGCACGAGGACGGTGCCGAGCTCCGTGCCGCCCGTCGTCGACATCTTGCGCTCCGGGCTCTGGAGGTCGCGCACGCGCGCGCCGACCGTCGGGATCCGGTGCTCGGGAACGACGAGGATCTCGTCGCCCTCGGCCGCGAAGCGGGCGTTGAAGCGCTCCGCGACGTCGCGCATGAGCTCGAGGTGCTCGCGCTGGTCCTCGCCGACCGGCACCTCGTCGGCGCGGTACGCGAGCACGTCGGCGGCCTGCAGGACCGGGTACAGCAGCAGCCCCGCCGAGACGAGCTCGCGCTGGGCGGCCGACTTGTCGCGGAACTGATGCATGCGGTTGAGCTCGCCGAGGGCGGTCACCGACGTCAGCAGCCAGCACAGCTCCGAGTGCTCGGCGACGTCGCCCTGGCGAAACAGGATGCAGCGATCGGGATCGAGGCCGGCCGCGATCAGGATCGCGGTCGTGTCGAGCACGCGCTCGCGCAGCTCGGACGGCTCGTACGGGAGGGTCGTCGCGTGGAGGTCGACGATGCAGTAGATCGCCGGATCGCCGCGGTCCTGGCCGGCGACGTACTGCGTGATCGCGCCGATGTAGTTGCCGAGGTGCTTGCGGCCGGTGGGCTGGATGCCGGAGAAGATCGTGAGGGACACGCCGCGCAGGATGTCACGCCCGGGCCCGCAGGTCGCGTCCGAGGTTGTCGAGGATCCGGCCCCAGCCGCCCTCGTGCGAGCGCACGGCCGCCTCGTCCCACAGGCCGCTGTGCGTGAAGCGGACCGTCGTGGTGCCGTCGGCCTCCTCGAAGTCGATCTCGATCAGCGTCCGCCGGGTGTCGCCGTCCCACAGCCAGGTGAACGCCAGGCGCCGCGGCGCCTCGATCTCCGTGTAGCGGCCGCCGCCGCCGTGGTCGGCGTCCCCGGCCGGGTCGCGCATGACGACGCGCACGACGCCGCCGACGCGCAGGTCGACCTCGGCCTCGGACGTCTCCCAGCCGACCTCGGCCTGCCACCAGCGCCGGATGACCTCCGCGCTGGTCCAGGCGTCGAAGACCCGCTCGGCGGGCGCCTGGAACGTGCGCTCGATGCGCAGCGTGGAGGCGCCGTCGATCACGTGCTGCTCGGTCCGCGCTGCGACGCCGTCGCCTCCGACAGGGCGTGCTCGAAGACCGTCGCCTCGTCGTACTCGTCGTGGCGGTTCCACCACCCGTAGGCGGGGGTCTGGGGATAGCCCTCCGGCGAGTCCTCCCAGACCTCCTGGCGCCCGAGCGCCGTGATGTCGAGGTAGGCCCAGGCGCTGCCCAGCGCCTCGTCGCCGCGCTTGTCGACGAAGTACGTGCGGAAGATCTCGTCGCCGTCGCGCAGGAAGGCGTTCGTGCCGTGCCACTCGTCGACGCCGAAGTCGGCGTCGAAGTCGTCGGTGATCGTGTACCACGGCATCTCCCAGCCCATCCGCGCCTTCAGGCGCTCGATCTCCGCCTGCGGCGCGCGCGAGACGTTCGCGAACGTCGTGTCGCGCGAGTTCAGGTGCGCGAGATGCGCGACCTGATCGGCCATGAACGAGCAGCCGCGACAGCCGCGCTCGGGCCAGCCGTCGACGCCCGGCTCGAAGAAGAAGCGGTAGACGACGAGCTGGCGGCGCCCCGCGAACAGGTCGAGCAGGCTGACCGAGCCGTCGGGGCCCTCGAAGCGGTAGTCCTTCCCGACGGCCAGCCGCGGCATCCGGCGGCGCTCGGCGGCGAGCGCGTCGCGGGCCCGGGTGAGCTCCTTCTCCTTGACCAGCAGGTCCTCGCGCGCGGCGTTCCACTCCCGCGGCGACACGATCGGCGGCAGGTTCATCACGATCCTTCCTCCTTCAGGTACTCGTCGACGACATCGAACAGGCGCCCCCACAGGGCGCGCTGGCGATCCATCCAGTCGGCGGCGACGCTGAGCACCTCCGGCTCCAGCGAGAGCCGATGCGTCCGGCCCTCGATCACGCGCGTCACGACGCCGGTCTCCTCCAGCACCTTGAGGTGCTTGGAGATCGCGGGCTTGGACACCCCGAAGCCGCTCGTGGCCTCGCCGACCGTCGCCGGACCCGCGGCGAGGCGCTCGACGATGCCGCGGCGGATCGGGTGCGACAGGGCCCGGAACGGATCGTTCACCATATGGTGAACGATACCACGGACGACCGCCCGCGCCGGCGATCCCGCCGTGGCCGAGGAGCACGTGTAGGTCCAGTCGGTCCAGGGCCGACAAGACCTACACGCCACGCCGGGTAGCGTCGGCGAGCTTGGGGGGCGTCCCCTCCTGCCTGTCACGCCGCGACCGTGACACGGCCGCCGATCGCGACGGCTACAGCGCTTGGCGCACGCGCGGGCGCTTCGCGGCGCCCGCCTCGTCCAGGCGCCGGACCGGCGTCGTGTACGGCGCGTTGCGCGCGACCTCCGGGTCCTCGGCCGCCTCGCGCACGATCGCGACGATCGCGTCGACGAACTCGTCGAGCGTCTCGCGCGTCTCGGTCTCGGTCGGCTCGATCAGCAGCGCCTCCTCGACGACGAGCGGGAAGTACACCGTCGGCGGGTGCATGCCGTGGTCGAGCAGCCGCTTGGCGAGATCGAGCGTGCGGATCCCGAGCTCCTTCTTCATCGGCGCGCCGGACAGGACGAACTCGTGCATGCAGCGCTCGCCGAAGGCCAGCGGCAGCAGGTCGCCGACCTCGGCGCGCAGCCGCGCGAGCAGGTAGTTGGCGTTCAGCACCGCGACCTCGGACACGTCCTTGAGGCCGTCGGACCCGAGCGAGAGGATGTACGCGTACGTGCGCACGAAGACCCCGTAGTTGCCCTGGAAGCCGCGCAGCTTGCCGATCGACTTCGGACGGTCGTGGTCGAGGTCGAACAGCGGCCCGCCGCCGTTCGTGGGCGGCTTGCGCACGACCTGCGGGCGCGGCAGGTAGGGCTCCATCCGCTCGGACACCGCGATCGGGCCGGCGCCCGGGCCGCCGCCGCCGTGCGGCTGCGTGAACGTCTTGTGCAGGTTGAAGTGCACGATGTCGAAGCCCATGTCGCCGGGCCGGGCGTAGCCCATGACCGCGTTGAGGTTCGCGCCGTCGTAGTACAGCGTCGCGCCGACCGCGTGGACGATCGCCGCGATCTCCTCGATGTTCGGGTCGAAGATCCCGAGCGTGCTCGGGTTCGTGAGCATCAGGCAGGCGCACTGCCCGTCGGCCTTCGCGCGCAGGTCGTCGACGTCGACGCCGCCGGCCGCGTCGAGCGCCACCTTCACGACCTCGTAGCCGGCCATCGTCACGGTCGCGGGGTTCGTGCCGTGCGCCGAATCCGGCGTCAGGACCTTCGTGCGCCGCTCGCCGCGATCGGCGTGGTAGGCACGCGTCACGAGCAGCCCCGCGAGCTCGCCGTGCGAGCCGGCCGAGGGCTGCAGCGAGACGTGCGGCAGGCCGGCGATCTCGCCGAGCGCCTGCTGGAGGTTGAACATGAGCTCCAGCGCCCCCTGCGCGCGGCGCGGGTCCTGCAGCGGGTGCAGGCGGGCGTGGCCCGGCAGGCCGGCGACGCGCTCGTGCAGGCGCGGGTTGTGCTTCATCGTGCACGAGCCGAGCGGGTAGAAGCCCGAGTCGAGGTCGAAGTTGCGCTTGGAGAGGTTGACGTAGTGGCGCACGATCTCCGGCTCCGAGGCCTCCGGCAGGCGCGCCGGCTCGGCACGGCGCAGGCGCTCGGGGACGAGCAGCAGCGGGTCGACCTCCGGCACGTCGAGGTCCGGTGCCGTGAACGCGCGCCGCCCGGGCGCGCCCTTCTCGAAGATCGTCGTCGCGCGCTCGCGCTGCTGTGGCGTGGCACCGCCGTCGAGCGCGGTCATGCCGCGAGCTCCGACGCGACGAGCGCGCGCTCGGCGGCGACCGCGTTGGCGAGCACGATCGCGAAGCGGTCGATCTCGGCCCGCGAGCGCTGCTCGGTGATCGCGACGAGCAACCCGTCGGGGTACTCCGCGTAGGAGCGCCGGAGCGCGTAGCCGGCGTTGATGCCGGCCTGCGCGCAGCGCTCGATGACCCGATCGACCGGCGCCTCGATGTTCAGCGCGAACTCGCGCACGACCGGCCAGTCGTGCAGCTTCGTGACGCCGTCGACCGCGCTCAGCGTCTCGCGCGCGTAGTGCGTGCGCTGAAGCATGAGCTCGCCGAGCTCGACGATCCCCTGGCGGCCCAGCCAGCTCAGGTAGACCGCGCCGCCGAGCGCGTTGAGCGCCTGCGACGTGCAGATGTTCGACGTCGCCTTCTCGCGGCGGATGTGCTGCTCGCGCGTCTGCAGCGTCAGCACGAAGCCGCGGCGCCCGTCGGCGTCCGTCGTCTCCCCCGCGATCCGGCCGGGCATGCTGCGGATGTGCCGCTCGGCCGCGGCGAAGAAGCCGAACGAGGGGCCGCCGAAGTCGAGGCGGTTGCCGAGCGACTGGCCCTCGCCGACGCAGACGTCGGCGCCCTGGTTGCCCGGCGCCTCGATGACGCCGAGCGTGAGCGGATCCGCGGCGCAGATCATGAGCGCGCCGTGCTCGTGGGTGGCGTCGGAGAGCGCCTGCAGCTCCTCGATCGTGCCGAGGAAGTTCGGCTGCTGCACGATGACCGCGCTGACGTCGTCGGCGAGCGCGGCGCGGAGCGTGTCGAGGTCGGTCAGGCCGTCGGTCAGCGCGATCTCGTCGACGGTCATGCCGTAGCCGGCGGCGAGCGTGTGCAGGGTCTCGCGGCTGTGCGGGTGGACGCCGCGGCTGACGACGATGCGCGTGCGCCGGTTGGCGATCTTGGCGAGGTAGGCGGCGGCGCCGACGGCGCTCGGCCCCTCGTACAGCGAGGCGTTGGAGACCGGCAGGCCCGTCAGCTCGGAGATCGCGGTCTGGTACTCGAACATGACCTGCAGGCCGCCCTGGCTGACCTCGGGCTGGTAGGGCGTGTACGGCGTCAGGAACTCCGAGCGCGACATGAGCATGTCGATGATCGACGGCACGTAGTGGTCGTACATGCCGGCGCCGAGGAAGCAGACCTCGTCCTCCGTCGAGGTGTTGCGCTCGGCGAGGCGGCGCAGCTCGGCGTAGACGGCCTGCTCGGGCTGGCCGAGCGGGAGGTCGATGTCGCCGTCGAGGCGCACCCCGGCCGGGATGCCGTCGAAGAGCTGCTCGATCGACGCGACGCCGATGACCTCGAGCATGTGCGCGATGTCCTGCGCGGTGGCCGCCGTGTAGCCGCTCAAGACAACGTCCCGACGTAGGTGTCGCGGTCGAGAAGCGCGTCGAGCTCGCTCGGATCGGACAGCTTGACCTTCACCATCCAGCCCTCGCCGTAGGGATCCTCGTTGATGGCCTCCGGCGTGTCGGAGAGCGCGAGGTTGACCTCGACGATCTCGCCCGACAGCGGCGCGATGACCTCCGAGACGGCCTTGACGGACTCGATCTCGGCGTAGAAGTCGCTGGCGGTCACCGAGGTGCCGACCTGCGGCGGGTCGAAGAAGACCACCTCGCCGAGCGCGTCCTGCGCGAACCACGTGATCCCGAACGTGGCGACGCCGTCGTCGACCATCGCCCAATCGTGCTCGGGGTGGTAGCGCAGGTCATCGGGGTAGCTCGCCTCAGCCATCGGTCTCCTTGGTGTAGAGCGGCTTGCTTGCGACGACGGCCGGCCGGGACTTGCCGCGCACGTCGATCTCGAACGTCTCGCCCACGACCGCGCGCGCGGCCGGCAGGTAGGCCATGCCGATGCCGATGCCGAGACACGGCGACAGCGTGCCGCTCGTCACGACGCCCCCGCCCGCGACCTCGTTGCCCCCGCGCGCGATGCCGGGACCGGTGAGCTTGAACGGCACGAGCTTCTCGCTCGGGCCGGCTGCGCGGACCGCGCGCACGGCGCCCGAGCCGATGAAGCCCGTGTCCTCCTTGCAGGCCCAGCCGAGCCCGGCCTCGATCGGCCCGCGCTCGGTCGACAGGTCGTTGCCGTAGAGGTGAAAGCAGGCCTCGAGGCGCAGCGTGTCGCGCGCGGCGAGGCCGGCGGGCGTGGCGCCGCGGCGCACGACCTCGTCCCAGACGGCGGGCGCGTCCTCGGGATCGAGCAGCAGCTCGACGCCGTCCTCACCGGTGTAGCCGGTTCCGCAGACGAGCGTCTCACGGCCGAAGACGATTCCCCGGGCCGCGGTCATGCGCGCCGGCAGCGGCGCGTCGGCGATCGCCTGCACGAGCTCGCGCGCGACCGGCCCCTGGATCGCGAGCATCGCGTAGTCGTCGCAGGCGTCGTGGATCTCGACGTCGAAGCCGCCGGCCTGCGCGCGCAGCCAGGCGACGTCGGCGTCGTGGTTGGAGGCGTTCGTCACCGTGAGGTAGCGCTCGGGCCCCAGCCGGTAGGTGAAGAGGTCGTCGAGGACGCCGCCGTCCTCGTTGCACAGCAGCGAGTACTGCGCGCGGCCGATCGCCATCGTCGCGACGTCGTTGCTGCAGACGTGCTGCAGGAAGGCCTCGGCTCCAGGCCCGGAGCACTCGACCTCGCCCATGTGCGAGACGTCGAAGATGCCGACCGAGCCGCGCACGGCGAGGTGCTCGGCGCGGATCCCGTCGCCGTACTGGACCGGCATCTCCCAGCCCGCGAACGGCACGAGCTTCGCGCCCGCGTCACCGTGACACGCGAACAGGGAGGTGCGCTTGAGCGTCGGCGACGTCACCCATCTCAGGCTAGCGGAGCGCTCGGCGCGTTCCGGCGCGCCAAACCGTTGAAATTCCGGCAGGTCTCTTTGGCCTGAACGCACGTGCCGCGGCGGGCTACTCGACGGTCTCGTCGCCCCACAGCCTCAGGCGCAGCCCGGAGGCGCGCGCGACCGGTCGCGAGACGGCCGCCCGGATCGCGTCCTCCGTCGCCGCCACGATCAGACGCGACCGAGCACGGGTCGCCGCCGTGTAGAGCAGCTCGCGCGTCATGATCGGCGAGCTCGCGGGCGGCAGCACCACGGCCGCCGTCGCGAACTGCGAGCCCTGCGCCTTGTGGATCGTCATCGCGTAGACCGTGTCGACGGCGTCCAGGCGCGCCGGGCTGACACGAACGATCTCGCCGCGGCGCTCGAACGCCGCGACGACCCGTCCGTCGCCGCCGCCCGCGACGACGACGCCCGTGTCGCCGTTGTACAGACGCAGCCCGTGGTCGTTCTCGGTCACGAGCAGCGGGCGCCCGACGTACCAGGCGCCGTGCCCGCCGAAGCCTTCGAGCTCCTCCGCCAGCCAGCCCTCGATGCGTGCGCGCCACGTGCTCGCACCGTGCGGCCCGCGGCGGTGCGCGCACAGCAGCCGGAACGAGCCGATCGCATCGAGCGCGCCGGCGGCGTCGCCCGCGGCGGCCGCCCGCGTGACGGCGCGTGCCGCGGCGGCGGCGCCCGCGCGCAGGGGCTCGAGCGTGTCGGGCGCGGCGCCCTCGCCGAGGTCGGCCTCGATCCAGCTCACGTCGCTCGCGCCGGCGCGCAGCGCCGCGACGGTCGCGTCGCCGTCGCCGCGACGCACGGCGTCCGCGAGCGCCGCGATCGCGGCCCCGAAGCGATGCGAGCGATCGAGCACGACGATCCCGTCGCCGGCGCTCACGCCGGCCGGCGCCTGCGCGGCCGCCACGCAGCGCCCGGTCGCCTGCTCGAGCGCGCGGCGCGCGGGCGCGCGCATCCGCGGCCCGGTCGCGGCGGGGCCGACGATGTCGCCGAGTACCGCGCCGGCCTCGATCGAGGTCAGCTGCCCGGGATCGCCGACGAGGACGAGCCGCGCGTCGGGGCGCACGGCCTCGACGAGGCGCGCCATCAGCGTCAGCGACACCATCGACGTCTCGTCGACGATGACGACGTCGTGCGCGAGCCGGTTGGCGCGGTCGTGGCGAAAGCGGCTGTGGCTGCCGGGCCGCCAGCCGAGCAGCCGGTGCAGCGTCGACGCGTTCAGCGCCAGCAGCTGGTCGCGGATGACGTCCTCGAGCGGTAGCTGCGCGGCCTCGGCGTGGACGGCCTCCTCGAGCCGCGCCGCCGCCTTGCCGGTCGGCGCCGCGAGCGCTACGAGCGGGGCCGGCTCGCCGCGGGCGGCGGCCTGCTCGGCGAGCAGCGCGACGATCCGCGCGACGGTCGTCGTCTTGCCCGTGCCGGGCCCGCCCGCGACGACCGCCAGGCGTCGCAGCGTGGCGGTCGCGGCGGCGAGCCGCTGGCGCTCGTCGCCGTCGGCGGCGAACAGGCGCTCGAGGCCGGCCGCCAGCACGCCGATGTCGACGCCGGGGGCCGCGCCGTCGCCGAGCAGGCGCAGGTCGGCCGCGATCTGGCGCTCCTCGCGCCAGTAGCGATCGAGGTACAGGCGGCTGCCCGACAGGCGCAGCGGACGGCCCGCCGCCGCGTCGTCCTCGCCGTCGGCGACGAGCGCGCTGCGACGCAGCGCCGCCGTCCAGTCCGCGACGTCGGGCCACGGCAGCCCCGGCAGCGCGACCGGCTCCTCGGCGTCGTCGGAGGTCGCCTGGTCCGCGATCGTCGCCAGGTCCACGTAGACGTGGCCCAGGCGCGGCCCGCGCACGGCGAGCGCCGCCGCGAGCGCGACGGAGAGGTCGTCCTCGTCGCCGAGCGCGAGCAGGCGCAGCGCGACGTGGACGTCGGCCGCGCGCAGCACACCGGCGTCGTTGAAGGCGCGCAGCGGCTCCGGCGCGTGGCGCGCGCGGCGGACGTCGTGGGCGTCGGCGAGCTCGGTCATGACGCGTCACCGCCTGAGCCGGGCGGGCCCGCGGTCGCGCCGCGAGGCGGAGCGCCGGCCGGAGCGCCGCGATCGAGGGCGTCGCTCAGCGCGGCGACGAGCGCGCCCGGCGGGCGCCAGGCGAACACGCCGCACGGGCTGTCGCCGAGCACCGGCGTGTCGGGTCCGGTCATCCCGCGCAGGAACAGATACAGGACGCCCGCGAGGTTGCGATCGGGGTCGTAGCCGGGCAGACGCCAGCGCAGGTAGCGGTGCAGCGCGACCGTGTAGAGCAGTGCCTGCAGGCCGTAGTGGTAGCGGCGGATCTCGGCCCCGAGCGACGCCGGGCGGTGATGCCAGGCGCTGAGCGTCTCGCCCGGGGCGGCGAGCCAGTTCGTCTTGTAGTCGACGATCGCGAATCGGTCCCCGGCGCGCACGACGGCGTCGAGGCTGCCGGTCAGGTAGCCACGCACGCCGCGGCGCAGCGCGGGGTCGCAGAGGCGGTCGGCGTAGCCGGCCAGCGGGTCGCCGGGTGGGAGGTGCTCGCGCAGCAGCGCGCCGAGCGCGGCGGGCTCCAGGCCGTCGCCGTCGCGAGCGCCCTCGCCGCCGGCGAGCGGCAGCTCGAACTCCAGCTCGTCGAGACGGTCGGCGCGGGCGACGTCGGACAGCGCCCGGCCGTCGAACACGGGCCCGAGCGGCGTGCGCAGCGCCGCGGCGAGCCCGGCCGCGACGAGCCCGGGATCGCCGATCTCGACGCGCCGGCGGGCCTGCAGCTCGACGACCTGTCCATACAGCTCCGCGTCGAGGTCCGGCGCGGCGAAGTCGGCCGCCTGCAGCACGCGGTGCACGAACGTCCCGACGTCGACGCCGACGGGCATCGCGGCGAGCCGCGACGCCACCGCCCGCAGCGCGGCCTCGTCGGCCGCGCCGGCATCGCCACCGACCTCGTCACCGACCGCGCCCACCGCGCCCGCCTCGCCACCGACCGCGCTCACCGCGCCCGCCTCGCCACCGACCGCGCTCACCGCGCCCGCCTCGCCACCGACCGCGCTCACCGCGCCCGCCTCGCCACCGACCGCGCTCACCGCGCCCGCCTCGCCACCGAACGCGCCCCCCACGCCCGGCTCGCGGCCGGTCGGCCGGCCATCGCCCGCGAGGGGGCCGGGCATCGCCGTGCCGGGCAGCGGCTCGTCCGCGACGACGCCCTCCTCCGGCTCGCTCGCGACGATCGGGTCGTGCGCGCCGGCCGTGATGTCGCTGTAGGACGTGCGCCGCCAGCTCGCGTCGATGCCGCGCCCGAATGTCGCGACGGTCAGCGCCGCCGGCGCCTGCCGCGGGCGCCTCCAGCGCGCGACCTCCCCGCTCGGCGCAGCGGTGACCTCGACGCCGATGCAACCCGGGACGGCCTCCGCGAGCTCCGTCAGCCGCGCAACCACGGCGGTGTCGGTGGGGGTCTGCGGGCGCAGCGACCCGGCGTCTTCGTCGCGCGCGAACAGCAGGCGCGCGAGGGCCGAGTAGCGGCTGTCGAACGAGCCCGCCCACCACAGCACGGCCTGATGACGGGCGCGCGTGAGGGCGACGTAGGCCAGCCGCAGGTCCTCGCCGCGCTGCTCGGCGTTGTGCTGGGTCAGGTGGCGCTGCCAATCGGGCCCGCCTGCGCCGACGTCGATCGTGCGCTGGTCGCCGTGCACGGGCTCGTGGAAGGCGATCCAGTCGGCCCCGCGGGTCGGGCGGCGGCCGTCCCACAGGTCCGGGCACAGGACGACCGGGAACTCGAGGCCCTTGCTGCGGTGGATCGTGAGGATCTGCACGGCCTCGTCGTCGGACTCCAGGCGCCGGCTGCGCTCCTCGTTGCCGCTGTCGCGCGCCACATCGGCGATGCGCTGTCGCAGCCACGACACGAGCGCCGTCGTCCCGAGGTGCTCGGCGGTCGCGGCGCCGTGCACGAGCTGGGCGATATGGCGCAGGTCGGTCAGCCGCCGCTCCCCGTCCGCGCGCGCGAGCACGCGTCCCTGCAGCCCCTCGGTCAGCGTGATCCGCTCCGTCAGCGACGCGACACCGGTCGATCGCAGGACGCGGCCCCACTCGTGCAGGCGCCCGTGGACCTCCTCCCACGCCCCCTCCCCGGCGCACGCGACGTCCGCGGCGCTCCAGCCGAAGAACGACGTCAGCGCCGCGGAGCGCGCGCGCGGACCGGACGCCGGACGCTCGATCGCCTTGAGCAGGTCGAGCCACTCGCCGGCGGCGGCCGTCCCGAAGACGCTGCCCGCGCCGCTGACGACCGCCGGGATCCCGGCCTCGTGCAGCGCGTCGCGCATGAGCGCGGCGGTCGAGTTCGTGCGCACCAGCACCGCGACGTGACCCGGCGCGATCGGTTCGCGCCGCGGCGGTCGCGCCCCGTCTCCCGGCGCGACGGTGGCCTCGGACGACAGCAGCGCGACGAGGTCGTGGGCGAGATCTCGGGCGATGTGGCGCAGCGCCCCGTCCTTCGCGGCGAAGCCCTTGTCCGTGAGCGCGGCGGCGGGAGCGTCGCGGCGCGCGACGCGCACCCGCAGCGGCGTGGTGACCGGCGCGCCCTCAAGCCGGGCGCGCTCGTTGCGCGGCGCGGCCCGGACCGAGCGGTAGACGATCCCCTCGTGGCCGAGCCGCGAGCCGGCGAAGAGCGCGTCGTAGGCATCGAGCAGCGGCTGGTCGCTGCGCCAGTTGACGGCGAGCGTCTCCCGCGCCCCGGCCGTCGCGGCCGCCTCGAGGTAGGCGTAGACGTCGGCGCCGCGGAAGGCGTAGATCGCCTGCTTGGGGTCGCCGATGAGGACGAGCGTGCCCCCGCCGGCACCGAACGCGTCGCGCATGATCGCCCATTGGTCGGGGTCGGTGTCCTGGAACTCGTCGACGAGCACGACCGAGAAGCGCGCGCGCAGGCGCGCCGCGACGACCGCCCCGCCGGGCCCGCTCAGCGCTGCCCGCAGCCCGCCGACGAGGTCGTCGTAGGTCATGACCGCGCCGCGCTGCTTGCGCGCCTCGAGCTCGTGGCGCACGGCGTGCGCGAAGCGCACCCGCATCGCGCGCTGCGTTCCCGGGGGCGCGTCCTCGGGCTCGATCGGGGCCGTCGGGTTGTCGGTCGCCGCGCGCGCGATCCGCAGGGCCTGCGCGCGGTCGAAGGGCGGCGTCTCGCGGCCGTGGAAGCGGCGTACGTAGAGGTCGTCGACGACGTCGTCGAGGAGCTCCGACAGATCCTCGACGAAGACCGTGCCGGCCGCGAGGTCGCCGGCCAGGCCGAGGCCGCCGAGCACCTCCTGGCAGAAGCCGTGCGTCGTCGCGATCGTCGCGGCGTCGAAGTTCGCGAGCGCGTGCGCGAGATTGTCGCAGCGCTCGCGCAGCTCGTCCTCGGCGCATCGGGAGAGCAGCGCGACGACCTCGTCGTCCCCGCCGGGCTCGGCGACCCCGGCGAGCGCGCGCAGCAGCCCGGCCTCGACCGCGACCAGGCGCTCGCGGACGCGCTCGCGCAGCTCGCCGGTCGCCATCCGCGTGAACGTCACGAGCAGCATCTCGTCGAGCGGCGTTCCCTGCGCGACGTAGCGCGCTGCGAGCGCCGCGATCGTGTACGTCTTGCCGGTGCCCGCGCTCGCTTCGAGCACCGTGACGCCCTCGGGCAGCGCACCGCAGATGTCGAACGCCGCGACGCTCACAGATCGCCGACCTGTTCGTGCGCGAGCAGTCCCGTCCACAGCCGCAGCGCGCAGCGGCCGAAGCGCGTCGTCTCCCCGGTCTCCCAGCCGTCGCCCGCCTCGTCGGCGAGCGGGCGCGGCGCGAGCAGGTCGTCGAACGGCGCCGCCGGACCGAAGATCAGCACGTGCGCGGGCTGGGCGTCCTCGCCGGCGAAGTTGAAGCCCGAGGTCCACTGCTCGCGGGCGGCGCGCTCGGGGTCCTTGCCGAGCATCCTGGCGCGCGCGTAGGCCGCCGACGACAGGCAGGCGAGCGGCAGCGGCTCGCGCAGCGCGCGGTCGCGCAGGTCGACGAGGATCGCGAGCTGATCGAGCGCGCGGGCGCGCCGGCCAGGCGCATCGCCGGCCAGCGCCGGCAGGCGCGCGATCGTGACGTCGGCGTCGCGAGCGCCCTTGCGCGCGCGGCCGATCGTCAGCGCCGCGAACGCCGTCTCGGGCTGTGCCGCCGACAGCGCCAGCAGCCGCACCCACGACGCGAGCCGGTGGCGCGGGCCGACGCGGGAGAACGCCACCGCGCGCAGCACGCCCTCGCCGACGTTCGCGACGGTCCCGCTGAGCCGCCGCTCGCCGGGCAGGGCGAGCTTGACGTCGACGGACTGCGGCTCGAACGCCTCCCCCGTGGCCGCGCGCGCCTGCGCCGCGATCTGCTCGACGGTGCGCCGCACGCGGCCGACCACGGGATCGGCGAGGTTGCCGGGCGGCAGCCGGCCGCGGGCCTTCTCGGCCTCGATGGCGTCGTCGATCGCGACCCCGGCCAGCACCTGCTCGAGCAGCTGCTGGCCGACGCCCCACTGCTCCAGGGCGTCGAGCTCGACCGGCAGCCCGTCGCGCAGCTCGTCGGAACGGTCGCCCGCGCGGATCTGCAGCCGCTGGACGAGGAACGCGCGCGCCGGATGCTCGACGAACGCGACGAGATCGTCGAGCTCCACGACGTCGCCGCGCCGCTCGGGCAGCGGGCCGCTGAGGAAGGGCGTCGCGGTCGTGCGCTGCGCCGTCAGCGCGCGGGCGCCGTCGAGGGTGACGCGATCGAAGCTCCAAGCGGTCTCACCGCTGACCCGCCCCGCGACGAAGTTGCGACGGTCGAACGGCTGCAGCGGGTGGCGCACCACGACGTGCTCGCGCGCGCGGCGCCCGTCCCCGACGCGCACGGTCGCGTCGATCGTGTCGAGCAGCTCGCCGACCGGCACGGCGGCCGGGCGCTCGATGTTCGTGCGCTCGTCGTTGCCCGTGTACGTGACGACGAGATGGTCGCCGGCCGCGAGCAGCGCGTCGAGCAGCAGCTGGCGATCCTCGCTGCGCGGGTCGCGGTCGCCGGCGCACGGATCCGCGAGGACGAGGTCGTCGCCGTCGCGCGCGGTGCGGCGCGGGAACGCGCCGTCGTCGAGGCCGAGCAGGCAGACGACACGGTGCGGGACCGAGCGCATCGGCATGAGCGTGCAGAACGTCATGTGCCCGGTGCGGAAGTTCGCGCGCGTCGGGCGGCCCGCGAGCCGTTCGGCGAGCAGCGCCCGCAGCTCGGCCGGCGCGAGCGACGTCGCGTTGACCGTGGCGCCGCGGGTCGCGGCGGAGACGAGGTCGTCCAGCAGGCGCTGCAGCTCCGCGCGCTGCCACCCCTCGGTCGCCATCGTCGCGGTCAACGCGTCCGCGGCGGCGGCGATCGCCAGCGCCCAGTCGCCGACCGTCTGCGGCGCGGCGAGGGCGTCGAGGGCCGCCTGCAGGCGGTCGACGAGCTCGGCGAGTCGGCCCGCGAGGTCGATCGCGCCACTGTCGACGTCGTCGAGCGCGAGCACGCCGCCGAGCAGCCCCTCGGAGGCGGTCATCGTGACGCCGACGAGCAGCCGATCCACGCCCGCACGCCAGGTGCCCGCGGCGAGCGCCTCGAGCCGGAACGGCGCGCGATGCTCGGCATCGAGACCCCAGCGGATGCCGCTCTCGCCGACCCATTCCTCGATCCGCGAGAGGTCGTCGTCGTCGAGCTCGAAGCGCCGGCGGACCGGCGCGCGATCGGCGAGGTCGAGCACCTGCGAGGCGGTGACGCGCCCGCCGGCGAGCTCGAGCAGCGCGCTGACGACGCCCAGGATCGGGTTCGTCTGGCGCAGCGAGCGGTCGGCGAGGCGCACGCGCAGGTCGGGCGGGCGCAGGTCGGCCGGCAGCGGGGCGACCTCGTCACCCACGAGCTGCCCGGCGCCGAACGTCGCCTGGATGAGCGGCGCGAACGTCTCGATGTCGGGGCACATGACGATGACGTCGCGCGGCTCGAGCGTCGGGTCGTCGTCGAGGAGGTGCAGGATCGCGCCGCGCAGGACCTCGACCTGGCGGCCGCGGCCGTGGCAGGCGTGGACCTGGACGCTGCGATCGCCGTCACGCAGCGACGGGCGCGCGTCCTCGGCGCCGGGCAGCGGCGCGCCGGCGGGGGCGCGGTCGGCGCGGACGTCGGCCTGGATGCGCGCAAGCAGCGTCCCGCCCGTGTGCTCGGCGGGGTGATGATGCTCGCCCACGTCGCCGGCGACCCCGCGCAGGACGAGCTGCAGCTCGCGCGCGTCCCGGCCCCACGAGGCGAGCAGGCGGTTGCGCGGCAGGTTGCGCGTGACGTCCTCGGCGCGGCGCGTCGCGGCGTTGCCGGGGCCGGCGGCGGCCCCGACGCGCTCCCACAACGCGGGCGACGGGTGCAGGACGTAGAGGTGGACGTCGCGCCGCTCGGCCAGCGCCCCGAGCACGTGCAGGCTCGCGGCCGGCAGCCGCGTCAGGCCGAACAGCGAGACCCGCTCGGGGAGGTCGACGAGGCCGGCATCCTCGCGCAGGCGCCGGCAGGCGGCGTCCAGCCGTGTCGCGGGGTCCGGGTCGCCGGCGAGGCGCTCGCGCAGGCGCCGCCACAGCTCCGGCTGCCAGCGCGCGTCGCCGGGCAGCGGCCGACCCCCGGCATCGTCGTTCTCGCCGGCCGCCCACGCGAGCAGCATCCGCGGCCGATGCAGGGCATAGCGGTCGAAGAGCTCGGCGATGTGGCGCACGGCCGACAGCCGCCGCGCGCGCCGCGTGGCCTCGGGCGCGTCGGAGCCGGCGCCGAGGTGCACGGCGAGCAGCTGCAGCCACGGCTCGTGCAGGGCGTCGTCGACGACCTCCAGCAGCGGCCACATGACCCGCTCGGCGAGCCATGGATCGGTGGCGGGATCGATGCCCGCGGCCCCCGCGACCGCGTCGCCGGTGAGCCGCCGCGGCGACGGGAAGTCGACGTTCGCGCAGACGCCGTCGGCGCGCCCGGGCGACGTGCCGAGCTGCGCCGACAGCCGCTGCGTCAGCCAGCGCTCGACCCCGCGCGTGGGGACGGCGACGACCTCGCGCGCGAACGGGTCGTCCGGCGGTGCGGCGAGCAGCGCGCCGAGCGCGCCGACGAGCGCGTCCGCGCGTTCGGATCGATGGACGTGCAGCACGGCCTCCAGCGTGCACGATGATGCGGACGTGCGCGTACTCGTGGTCGAAGACGAGATCGAGCTGGCGAAGCTCATCCGGCAGGGGCTGATGGCCGAGGGCCAGCTCGCCGACGTCGCGGTCAGCGGCGAGGATGCGCTGTGGATGGCGGCGGCGACGCCGTACACCGCGATCTGCCTCGACGTCGGGCTGCCCGGAATGGACGGCGTCGAGACGTGCCGGCGCCTGCGCGCCGAGGACATCGCGACGCCGATCATCATGCTGACGGCGCGCGACGCCGTCGCCGACCGTATCGCCGGCCTCAACGCCGGCGCCGACGACTACCTCGTCAAGCCGTTCGCGTTCGGAGAGCTGCTCGCCCGGCTGCACGCACTCGCGCGCCGCCCGGTCGTGCAGCCCGCGCCGGTCCTGCGGGTCGGCGACCTCGTCCTCGACCCGGTGCGCCACCGCGCCGAGCGCGCCGGCACCGCCATCGACCTGTCCGTCAAGCAGCTGCAGATCCTCGAGGTCTTCATGCGCCGCCCCGGCGAGGTGCTGAGCCGCACGGCGCTGCTCGAGGGCGCGTGGGACTCGGGCTATGAGAACCGCTCGAACGTCATCGACGTCTACGTTCGCTCGCTGCGCGAGAAGATCGACCGGCCGTTCGGGATCGAGACGCTCGAGACCGTGCGCGGCGCGGGGTACCGGCTGCGCGCGGGCGGAGCCTGAGCCTCAGGCCGCCGGCAGGACGAGCGTCGCGCTCGCCCCGCCTGCCTCGCGGTTCGCGACCGCCGCGTGCCCCCCGTGTGCCCGCGCGATCGCGTCGACGAGCGCGAGGCCAAGGCCGCTGCCGGTTGTCCCGTGTGACGCGTCGGCCTGGCTGAAGCGCTCGAACGCGCGCGGCAGGAAGTCGGCTGGGAAGCCCGGCCCGCCGTCGAGGACGACGAGCGCGACGCCGCCGGCTGCCGCGCGGCCGCGCAGCTCGATCGTGCCCGCGCCGTAGCGAATCGCGTTGACGACGAGATTGTCCAGCGCCTGCGCGACCCGGTCGGCATCGGCGTCCACGACCGCGCCGCCCGGGATGTCGACGTGGACCTCGAGCCGGCGGCCCGCCGCGGTGGCCGCGGCGCGGTTGCGTTGGACAGCGTCCTCGAGCACGTCCTGCAGGTCGAGCGGCTCGCGGCGCAGCGGCAGGCTGTCCTGGTCGGCGCGGGCGAGCACGAGCAGCGTGTCGGCGAGCCGCGACAGCCGCTCCCCATCGCCGAGCGCGGCGGCGAGCGCAGCGAGCAGCTCGTCGGGATCGTCGCTGCCTGCGCGCAGCGCGACCTCCAGGCGCGTGCGCAGCACCGCGATCGGCGTGCGCAGCTCGTGGCTCGCGTCGCTGACGATCCGCCGTTCGCGCTCGAGCGCGAGCTGCATGCGGTCGAGCAGGTCGTTCAGCGTCGTCGCGAGCCGGTCGAGCTCGTCGCGCGTCCCGGGAGCGGGCAGGCGCTCGTGGCGGTCGGACGCGCCGATCGCCGCCGCCCGCGCCCGCATCCGCTCGACGGGGCGCAGGGCGGCGCCGGCGACGAGGTAGCCGACGAGGCTTGCGAGCAGCAGCGCGGCCGGCAGCGCGATCGCCAGCAGCCACGCGAGCCGGTGCAGCGAGCGCTCGCGCTGGCGCCGGTACTCGCCGATCGCCGCGACTCGGGCGCCACCGGACAGCCGCAGCCCGCGTACCCGCACGCCGTCGTCGTCGCCGGTGATCGGGCGGGCGACGACGAGCAGCGGCCGGCGCGACGCCGCCTGCACCTGCGCGACCGCCAGCAGCCGAATGCCGCGCGCCTGTCGCGTCGACGCCAGGACCCGCCCGTCCGCCGCGTAGATCTGCGCGAGCGCCTCCCCCGAGAGCGCGAGCAGTTGACCGGGGTTCGCGCCGCGCGTCTCGAGCGCCTGCAGGGAACGTGCGCGATCGACGAGCTCGGCGTCGATGCGGCCGTCGAGGTCGCGGGCGAACTCGATGTGGATCATGGCGCCCGTGGCAGCGAGCACGAGCGCGATCGCCGAGCCGAAGGCGAGGGTGAGGCGAATCCGCAGCGGCCATGGCCGGCGGAGCGCTGAGGGGCGGAGCCTCGCCATGAGCCGATGCTCGCACGGTCACAGGCGCAGATGAGCACGCGATGAACGCCACGACGCGGACGAGGCGTTCTCGGCGAGCCCTCAACGACCATTCATCGGAGGTTCATCTCGGCTGCCGATGGTGCCTCCAGCGTCACCCTTCCATCAAGGAGTCACGAGCAACGATGTCAGCCACCCTGTCCCCGGCCCGCCTGGGCCTCTCCCCGCGTCCCATGCCGCCGGCGATGCCGCGCACGGACGACTTCGACTCGCGCGTTGGCGCCGCCGTCCGCGAGGGCGCGGTGCGCGCCACGGTCGCGGCCGGCCTCGCGGCGATCGCCGCGATCCACGCCGTCGACGCCGTCGGCAAGTGGACGGAGACCCGCTACATGTTCTGGATGTACATGGCCGCGATCGCGGCCTCGATCGTCGTCGCCGGCGCCGTGATCTTCACCCGCTCGCGCGTGGCGCTGCTCGGCGCCGCCGCCGTGGCGGGCAGCGTCCTGCTCGGCTTCGTCATCGACCGTACGGTCGGCATGCCCAACGCGACCGGCGACATCGGCAACTGGACCGAGCCGCTCGGGCTGACGTCGATCGTCGTCGAGAGCGCCACGATCGCGGTCGCCGCCGGCGGCCTGGCGCTGCGCGGGATGCGTCGGGCGGTGGTCGCATGACGCGGCGCATTGCCCTGCTCGCCCTCGCGGCCAGCGTTGCCGCGCTCGTCGTCGCGGGCTGCGGATCCAGCAACCCCCCGGTCGCGGCATCGGGCTCGCCGAAGAGCGCGAAGCCCGCCGCATCCTCGACCCCGACCGCGGCGTCGGGCGGCAAGGTCACGGTCGCGACGACGGAGTACGCGTTCGCCCCGACGGCGATCACCGCCAAGGCTGGCAAGCTCAAGCTGACGCTCGACAACAAGGGCAAGATCCCGCACGAGATCGTCGTCCTGAAGACCTCGGCCGCCGCCGACGCCCTCAAGGTCGCCGGCGGGCGCGTCAGCGAGAAGACCTCCGTCGGCGAGGTGCCCGAAACCGCGGGCGGGGTCTCGAGGTCGACGACGTTCGACCTCAAGCCCGGCACGTACGTCTACGTCTGCAACATCCCCGGCCACTACGGCGACGGGATGTACGGGACGCTGACCGTCAAGTAGGCGTCCCCGCCGATGGCGCCCGACCGCGCCCGACCGCGCGGTCGGGCGCGGGGCGTGTCGCGCGCGGTTCACGCCGCAACTAGTCTCGCGCGATGGACCCCTTCGACCCGGCCCCTCCCGCGCCGGCGGCGGCGCCCGGCTGGTACCCGGATCCCGCGGGCTCGCCGAGCCTGCGCTTCTGGGACGGGCGGCGCTGGACCGACGCCCTGTCGATGGCGGTGCCACCCGCGACGCCTGCCATCCGCCAGGGCGACTCCCATGGCTGGGCGCTCGCGGCGCACCTGTCGGCCCCGCTCGCCCTGTTCGTCGCGCTGCCGCCGCTCGGCCCGCTGGTCGTCTACCTCGTCAAGAGGGACGATCCCTTCGTGCGCCGCCACGCGTCCGAGGCGCTGAACTTCAACCTCTCGTTCCTGCTGTACGCGGTCGTGGCCGGCGCGATCACGTTCGCGCTGCTGGTCGTCCTCTGGGGGATCTTCCTGATCGCGCTCCTGCTTGCGATCGCCGTCGTCTGGACGGTCTGCATCATCGTCGCGGCGACCCAGGCGGGGCTGGGCCGCGAGTACCGCTACCCGCTGACAATCCGCTTCCTGAACTGATCGGCTCGGGGGGAGCGGCACCTACACTCACCCTCCAGTTGACCCTTCGTCCTCGCATGTCTAACGTTCGACTGGAGGGTTTGGGTCGTACATCCCCGCAACCGTCACGTGTTCTGCTGGTAGCTGCTCCTGACGCCGCGCTTGCCGTACGTGCAGCTGAACGAGCCGTAGAAGATGATCGGCGTGCTCGACTCCTTCCTGCCGGTGCAGCGCCAGTGCCCGAGGAGCTTCCTCTCGCACCGCACCGAAGCCGACGAGCGGCACGCGTGAAAGGCCCTGACGACCTTCTTCGCCGTCGCACAGGTCACGCCTGAGCGCTTGACGATCAGGTTGTACGTCGGCGTGCCGGCGGGCGGCTGCGCCTCGGCAGCGGACAGGACGCACGACTTGTACGACACGGCCTGGACGTCGTCGACTGGCAGCGTCGCCGCGAGCGCGACGACCGCGGCGATCAGCGCGACCAGGACGGCCAGACGGTTACGGCGAGCTTGTGCGATCACGGCAGGCCTTTCTGGGGCAGATGGGCGGGTAGGTCGGTCTGCGTTCATGCGAGCGGGCTCGGAAGCAGCGGCTCGAGACGGCGCCACAGCGGCGCGCACATCGTGCGCGCAAACGTGTTCGTGAGGTGCCCGGCGACGTCACGGTTGACCAGGACCCCGCCGAGCGCGGGGTAACACTCGCTCGCCGAGCACATCAGGTCGTTCATGTCCAGCACGCGATAGCGACGCGAGCGCAGGCCGGCCGCGGCGGTGACCGCGGCATCGGGCAGCGCGAGCGCCACCCGGCGCGGCGCCGCGCATTGCGGGCCCGCCGGCGCCAGCGCCGCCGACACCGCTCGCGCGAGGCAGTCGAACTGCGCCTGGCTGGCGGTGGGCGTGTCGGCGATCACGATCACGCGGCGCACGTTGCGCGGGTAGCGCTTGAAGGTCTGCTGGAAGCCGAGGACCTTGCGCGGCTCGATCGTCGCCACCGGTCCGGCGAGCCCCTTGGAGGCCTCGTGGGTGACGAACACGATGTCGATCTCGGGGTGCCGGCGCAGCCAGCGCATGGTCTGGCGGTACGGGGGAACGCACGATTCGCGCAGCGGGTCGGGCAGCTCGTAGACGGCTTGCGACATCCAGCACCCGTAGCCGCTGAAGACCGTCCCGCGCCACGCCTGCTCCTGACCCATCTGGCCGAGCACGGCCGCCCACGCCTCCGTGTGGCTGTCTCCGATGAGGGCGAAGTGCACGCGCGCGCGGGACTCCCTCGCCCCGATGACGCAGGAGTGCGCGACCGCGACCGCGCGGATCGGTCGGCAGGAGGCCGGCCCCTCGCTGCGCGGGTTCACGACGTTCGGGTAGACCGACGTGAGCCGGTCGACACAGCCCGAGCTCGGATCGAGCGTGGCGGCACCGACGCACGTCGGCACCTGCGCGCCCGACACGGCGCTGCCGGCGGTCGACACCGCCAGCACGACACATGCCGCAAGCGCCCATGCCACGCAGCGTTCTCGCACCCGGTTCCTTTCGCGATCGTCAGCACATCACGTTCGGACATGTGTCGACAGCACGACGCGCTGACTCCATGAGAAAAACCCTAGGTTTCGGGCACGACCATTCGAGCGCGTCCACCCATACCCAGCGTCCGACCCAGAACCCTCGACGGCCGGTCGAGCCTCGAAGACACGAGGCTCAGCCTCGCATCGACCGTTACCTGAGGAAGGGCGGGATCTCGATCTCGTCGTCGCCGATCTCGAGCGACGAGCGCTGGCGATCGTCGATGCGAGGGCTGCGATCGCGCGGCGGTGCCGGACGATCGCGCGTCTGCGGCGGCTGCACGCGCCCGCGACCATAGCCCTGCGACACGCTCGGGCTGCTCGTGGCGCGCCGGCCGTGATCGAAGCCCGTCGCGATGACCGTCACGCGGACCTCGTCGCCCTGGGACTCGTCGATGACCGCGCCGAAGATGATGTTCGCGTTCGGGGCCGCGGCCTCCTTGACGATCTCGGCCGCCTCGTTGACCTCGAACAGGCCGAGCTCGCGGCCGCCGGTCATGTTCAGCAGGATGCCGGTCGCGCCCTCGACGGATTCCTCGAGCAGCGGGCTCGAGATCGCGATCCGCGCCGCCTCGGCCGCGCGGTTCTCGCCGTTGGAGGTACCGATGCCCATGAGGGCCGAGCCGGCGTCCTGCATGATCGTGCGGACGTCGGCGAAGTCGAGGTTGATGAGGCCGGGAATCGTGATGAGGTCGGTGATGCCCTGGACGCCCTGGCGCAGGACGTTGTCCGCCTCGCGGAACGCGTCGAGCATCGTCGTGCGGCGCTCGACGACCGACAGCAGCTTCTCGTTCGGGATCACGATCAGCGTGTCCACGACCTCGCGCAGCCTGGCGATGCCCTCCTCAGCCTGACGCGTGCGCTGCGTGCCCTCGAACTCGAACGGCTTCGTGACGACGCCGACGGTCAGCGCGCCGATCTCGTTCTTGGCGATCTCGGCGATGACGGGCGCGGCCCCGGTGCCCGTGCCGCCTCCCTCTCCGGCGGTGACGAAGACCATGTCGGCGCCCTTGAGCGCCTCCTTGATGTCGTCGCGCGACTCCGCGGCGGCGCCGAAGCCGATCTCCGGGTTGGCGCCGGCGCCGAGGCCCTTCGTCAGGTCATGGCCGATGTTGAGCTTGATGTCGGCGTCGGTCATCTGCAGCGCCTGGGCGTCGGTGTTCGCCGAGATGAACTCCACGCCACGCAGACCCGCGTCGACCATGCGGTTGACCGCATTGGTACCGCCGCCGCCCACGCCGACGACCTTGATGACCGCGAGATAGCTGCTGCTGGATTCCATGAGAAGGCGTCCGACCCTTGAGTTAGCGTTGAGAGATTTCGGCTCCCGGGACCGTTCCTGCGCAAACCACAGTAAGCACGGGCTAGAACCCGTGTCAACGCGAAGTCTACTCTCGCAACTTCGCTTGCAGAACGGGTGACCCTCGACCTATGCAGGAGAAACGCGTTTTCATCGCCATCAACCTGTAGTCGAGCCTGAGACTATGGCAGATCTGGGTTGGAAGCCTCCGGCGACGGGTCGCTCCGGAATTCGCAGGTCGACGTAGCTCGCGCCCCGCGTGGCGCTGCGCGCCAGCACCGCGGCCGCCGCCAGCCACTTCGCGCGCAGCCGCTCGCCGCCGCCGAAGTAGAGCTTCGGCCCGCCGTCGACCGTCGCCGCCAAGCCACGCTGATTGCGGTACACCCGCTCGACGCGATTGCGCAGCGCGGACGGCGCGGCGGCCACCACGGAGATCGCGTGCAGCGTCGCGCTGTCCGTGACCCGAGCGCCGCCGGGCGTCGACTTCACGCCGATGACGGGCAGGCGCGCGACCGCGTTGCCGCGCAGCAGCGTCCCGTCGAACGCGACCGCGATCCGATCGCCGCCGCCTCCGTGCTGCAGCGCGGCGACGGGCCGATAGGCGTCGACGACGATCCGCAGCTTGTGCGGGAAGCCGGTCGTCGTGCGCAGGCCGCGCACGACGGGGTATGTCGCGACCGCGTCGCGCAACGCCCCGTCGTCGACGGCGAGCGTGCTCATGTCGAGGGCGACGTCGGTCAGCGCGGCGCGGATCTCGGCCGCCTGTCGGCCGTGGACCCCGCTGATCGCGACCTCGTTCACGCGCACGAGGGAGCTGCCTCGCAGCCACAGGCCAAGGCCGGCGAGCACAGCGAGCAGGACGGCTGCGGCGAGGACGACGCGCGGGCGTCGGCTGGCGAACGAGGGCATCTCCCATGCAGTTCGGCGCACGCCGTGAGGCCCCTGCCCGACGTCGGCGGCATGCGATCGCCCGGCGACGGCGAATAGCCTCCGCGACGATGACCGACCCCCGCCCCTTGAGCGAGCTCACCACCCTGCGCCTCGGCGGCCCGCCGCGCCGATTCGTCGACGCAACGACCGAGGGCGAGCTCGTCGCGCTCGCGCGGCAGGCGGACGAGGCGGGCGACCGCCTGCTCGTCCTCGCCGGCGCCAGCAACGTCGTCGTCGCGGACGCCGGCTTCCCCGGAACCGTCCTGCGCGTCGCGACGCGCGGCGTACAGCAGCTGCGGCGCAGCGACGGCCGCGTGTGGCTCGACGTCCAGGCGGGCGAGGAGTGGGACGCGTTCGTGGCGTTCTGCGTCGAGCACCGCCTCGCCGGCATCGAGGCGCTGTCGGGGATCCCCGGCTCGGTCGGAGCGACGCCGATCCAGAACGTCGGCGCCTACGGCCAGGAGGTCGCGGACGTCATCGTGGGCGTACGCGCGTTCGACCGTTCGACCGGCCACGTCCACGACCTCGACGTCGAGGAGTGCATGCTCGAGTACCGCTTCGAGCGTCTTCAAGCGCGACCCCGATCGCTGGGTCGTGCTGCGGGTGAGCTTCGCCTTCGAGCCGTCCGGCGAGTCCGAGCCGATCCGCTACGCGGAGCTCGCGCAACGGCTCGGGATCGACGAGGGCGCCCGAGCCCCGCTGCGCGACGTGCGTGCCGCCGTGCTCGAGCTGCGTCGCGCCAAGGGCATGGTGCTCGACCCCGCAGATCCCGACACGAGCAGCGCCGGCTCGTTCTTCACGAACCCGGTCCTGCGCCGCCACGCGTTCGCAGAGCTCGTCGAGCGGGCCGCGACCCGGCTGGGCCCGGACGACGTCCCGCCGTCATGGCCGGCGTCCGACGAGCGCTACGTGAAGACCTCGGCGGCGTGGCTCATCCAGCGCGCCGGGTTCGCGCGCGGCCACGGCAACGCGGAAACGATCGCGATCTCCTCCAAGCACACGCTGGCGCTGACGAACCGCGGCGCGGGCACGACGACCGAGCTCGTCGCGCTCGCGCGTGAGATCGCCGCTGGGGTGCGCGACGCGTTCGGCGTCGAGCTCGTACCCGAGCCGGTGTTCGTCGGGCACGCCTGGAAGGCGTAGGCCCCCGCCGCGGAGCCCGACGGCGGTCGCCGTCCGCGCGGGCGCTCAGCCGCCGACGAGCCGCCGCCCGAGCTCGCCGACGTCGCCCGCCCCGAGCACGAGGCACAGGTCGCCCGCCCGCAGCTGCGCTCCCAGCAACCGCTCGGCGGCGTCGAAATCGCGCGCCCAGCCGACCGGCCGTCCGCCGCCCGTGTCCGCGGCGGCCTCCGCGACGAGCAGCCCGCTGACGCCCGGGAAGTCCTCCGCGCGCTCGCGCGACGGGTAGATCTCGAGCACGACGCACGCGTCGGCGAGCGCGAGCGCCTCCCCGAACTCGCGGCCCAGCAGCCGCGTGCGCGAGAACAGGTGCGGCTGGAAGACCGCGACGACCCGGCGGCGGCCCAGCGTGCGCGCGGCAAGGATCGCGGCCCGCACCTCGGTCGGATGATGGGCGTAGTCGTCGACCACCAGGGCGCCCGACGCCGTCTCCCCGAGGCGCTCGAAGCGCCGCCCTGCGCCCTCGAAGTCCAGCAGCGTGCCCGCGAGCTGCGCGGGCTCGGCGCCGGCGATCGCGCACGCCGTGAGCGCGGCGGCAGCGTTGTCGACGTTGTGCGCGCCGGGCACCGACAGCGCGACCTGCACCCCGGCCCAGGTGAAGCGCGACCCGGCGGCGTCGAGCGTGATCTCGGTGGCGCCGAAGAACGCGGCATCGACGATCGCGGCCCGGTCGAGGAACGCCTCGGCCTCGGCCTCGTCGGCGACGACGACGCGCAGGCCGCCGCGCAGGAACTCCGCGAACGCGCGCTCGAGCTCGGCGCGCGAGGGGTACGTCGTGTGGTGGTCGAGCTCGATGTTCGTCACGACGGCGATCTCGGGCGCGAGCCGCAGGAACGAGCGGTCGGACTCGTCGGCCTCGACGACGAGCCACTCGCCGCTGCCCCAGCCGGCGTTCGTGCCGGTCGTGCGCAGCGCGCCGCCGATCACGTAGGACGGCTCCCAGCCGAGCCGCATGAGCGCGTGCGCGGCCATCGACGCCGTCGTCGTCTTGCCGTGCGTGCCGGCGATCGCGATCGTGCGCCGCAGGCGCGAGAGCTCGCCGAGCAGCTCGCCGCGGTGGATCTCGCGCAGGCCGCGCTCACGCGCCGCCGCGCGCTCCGGATTGGTGGCGGCGATCGCCGTCGACACGACGAGCTCGACGCCCTCGCCCGCCGGCACATTGCGGGCCGAGTGTCCGATCGCCGGCTCGATCCCGGCGGCGCGCACCCGCGCGAGGTACGACGAGTCGGCGCGGTCCGAGCCCGTCACGGCGGCGCCGAGCGCGTGCGCGATGAGCGCCAGGCCGCTCATGCCGGCGCCGCCGATGCCGACGAAATGCAGCCGGCGGCCCGTCCACTCGGCGCTCGGGAGCGTCGCGCTCACGTCCGCGACGCCCGCGCCGCGGCGAGCACCTCGTCGGCGACGGCCTGGGCGGCATCGGGTCGCGCCAGGCCCGCGGAGGCGGTCGCCATCGCGGCGAGCCGGGGCCGGTCGGCGAGCAGCGCGCTGACCTCCTGGGCGAGCCGTGCGGGCGTGAGCTCGGCGTCGGCGACGACGACGGCCGCGCCGGCGTCTGCCATCCAGCGGGCGTTGGCGGTCTGGTGATCGGCGCTCGCGTGCGGATACGGGATCAGGATCGCGGGCTTGCCGGCCGCCGCGATCTCGAAGATCGACCCGCCGGCCCGCGCGACGCACAGGTCGCAGGCCGCGAGCGCCTCGGCGAAGTCGTCGATGTACGGGCGCAGGTCGTAGTGCGGGCCGGCGACGCGTGCGACGAGCGACTCGTAGTCGCGCGTGCCCGCGGCGTGCAGGACCGCAAACGGCGCCGCGGCGAAGGTCTCCACCGCCGCCTCGTTGATCGTGCGCGCGCCGAGCGAGCCGCCGAAGACGAGCACGCACGTGTCGCCGTCGGCCAGCCCGAAGCGCCTGCGGGCCGCGGCGCGGTCGGTCGCGGGCGGCGCGACCGGCCGGCCGGTCACGACGTACCTGGCGCCGTTGCGGCCCTCGATCGGGAACGCCAGGCAGACGCGCCGCGCGCCGCGCGCGAGCAGGCGGTTGGAGATCCCGAGGTGGCTGTCGGCCTCGGTCAGCACGAGCGGCACGCGCCGCGCGAGCGCGGCGAGCCCGGCCGGGCCGGCGACGTAGCCGCCGCCGCCGAGCACCGCGTCGGGTCGCAGCTCGGCCAGGATCGCCCGGCAGCGACCGACGGCCGCCGCCGCCATGGCGGCCGCCCGCGCGGCGAGCAGCGGATTCGTGCGGCTCAAGCCGGCCACGCGGATCGTTCGCAGCTCATAGCCGGCGGCGGGAACGAGCTGCGCCTCAGCGCGCTCGCCGCCGACGAAGACGACCTCAGCCCCCGCGGCCCTGAGCCGTTCGGCGACCGCCAGCGCGGGCACCACGTGCCCCGCCGTCCCGCCCGCCGCGATCAGCACTCTCACCCCGTGATCCTCGCGCATCGGCCCGTTCGCCGGCTGGCGGTGGCAGCACGGTCAGGTGGCTCGTGCTGCGTGCCGCGATGTTCAGCAGCAGCCCCATCGCGGCGAGCAGCACGATCAGGCTCGTCCCGCCGGAGGAGATGAACGGCAGCGGCACGCCGGTCACCGGAGCGATCCCGAGCACGGCGAAGACGTTCAGCAGCGCCTGGCACATGATCATCGCGGTCAGGCCCGCGGCGAGCAGCTGCTGGTAGCGCGTCTTCGCGGAGCGCGCGGTGCGCAGCCCGGCGTAGCCGATCATGCCGAACAGCAGCAGCAGCCCCGCGATGCCGGCGACGCCGAGCTCCTCGCCGATGACGGCGAGGATGAAGTCCGTGTGCGCCTCGGGCAGGTAGAAGACCTTCTGCACCGACTCGCCGAGGCCGACCCCGAAGAGCCCGCCCGAGCCGAGCGCGATCTGCCCCTGCACGGCCTGCAGGCCGCTGTCCGTCGGGTCGGCCCACGGGTTGATGAACGACGTCAGACGCGACATGCGCTCCGGATCGATGATCGCGAACAGCGCCACGAGCACCACCCCGACGAGCGCGATCTTCGCGAGCAGGTGCAGCGGGATGCCGGACACGAGCAGCAGCGAGCCGAGCGTGAAGGAGATGACGAGCGCCGTGCCGAGGTCCGGCTGCGAGGCGACGAGCACGATCGCGACGCCGACGACGATCAGCAGCGGGCGGATGACCTCGCCCATGTTGCGCAGGCGGCCGGGGCTCGTCGCGAGGACGCCGGCCGCGTACAGCACGAGCGCGAGCTTCATGAGCTCCGACGGCTGGAACTGGATCGGCCCCACGGCGATCCAGCGTCGCGCACCGTTGATCTCGACGCCGACGCCGGGCAGCTTCACGGCGACGAGCAGCACGAACGAGACCCCGAGCAGGAGGGGCGTCAGGCGCGGCAGCATCTCCAGTCCGCCGCGCGCGAGCACCTGCAGCGCGACGAGCCCGACGGCGCCGTAGCCGACGTAGCGGAAGAGGTACATCGTGCCGTCGCCCTGCCCGGCGAGCAGCGTCGGCGCCGACGACGCGCTGTAGACCATGACCGCGCCGGCCGCGAGCAGGCACAGCGTCGCGGTCAGCAGGATGTTGTACTCGACCGGCTTGGGCTTGCGGCGGGACTTCGGAGGGGTCTCGGGACGAGCCCTGGCGACGGCTGCCATCGCCTTCGGCGTTCGACGCGCGCGCCCGGAACCCTCGCGTTTCGGGCGCGCCGCCCGCGCGCCCCGCGAGCCGCGCTCGGTCGAAGCAGGCCCTCATGCAGGGTCACGGGCGACCGTGCCGCCGGACTCGCCTACGCCACGAGCTCCTTGAACGCCCGCCCGCGCGCCTCGTAGTCGTCGAACTGGTCGAAGCTCGCGCACGCGGGTGACAGCAGGACCACCTCGCCGGGTCGCGCCGCCGCCCGGGCGCGCGCGACCGCGACCGACAGCGTGCCGCAGACCTCGCCCCCGACCTCCCGCGCGAGCTGCGGCGCCGACTCGCCGATCAGGTAGGCGCGACTGCGCGACCCCGCAGCGCGCCGAAGTCCTGGCGCTTGCCGACCCCGCCGAGGATCAGATGCACCGGAACATCGGCGAAGCTCGCCAGCGCGACGAGGGTCGAGGCGACGTTCGTCGCCTTCGAGTCGTTGACGAACAGGACGCCGTCGGCGGTGGCGACCTCCTCGAAGCGGTGCTCGACCCCGGCGAACGTCCGCAGCGACGCGCGGACGGCCTCGATGTCGAGGCCGCGCGCCAGGGCGATCGCCGCCGCGGCAGCCGCGTTGGAGCGGTTGTGGGCGCCGCGCAGGCGGATCTCGTCATGCGCGATCAGCGGCTCGTCGTCCCACCACAGGAAGCCGGCGCGATCGTCGAGCTCGCCGCCGGCCCGAACGGGACGCGTCGCGCGCAGCCTCCCAGATCGGGCGTCTCGCGTATGAACGCGGCCGGCGCGACGGCCACGTCGTCGTTGCCCTGGCGAGCGAACACGCGCAGCTTCGCGCCGAGGTAGTCCTCGAACGTGCCGTGGCGATCGAGGTGGTCGGGCGCCACGTTGAGCAGCACGGCACCCTCGGGCGCGAACTCGACGGCGTCCTCGAGCTGAAACGAGCTCACCTCGCAGACCACCACGGCGCCGGCGAGACCGACCCCACCAACCCGCTGACGGCGTCCCCGACGTTGCCCGCGACGGCGACCGGCAGGCCCGCCTCGCGGAACATGTGTCCGAGCAGCTGCACCGTCGTCGTCTTGCCGTTGGTCCCGGTCACGGCGACGAACTCGTTGCCAAGCAGTCGCCAGCCGAGCTCGACCTCGCCGAGCACCGGCACGCCGCGGGCCCGCGCCGCCGCGATCACGGCGGCCTCGCGCGGCACGCCCGGCGACTTCACGACCGCGCGCGCACCGTCGAGCAGCGCCAGCCCGTCGCTGCGCACGTGGACCTCGAACCCCGCGCCCTCGACGTGCGGCGACGGCGATCCCGAGTCGACCGCCACGACCTCCTCGCCCAGCCCGGCCAGCACGCGCGCGGCGGCGACCCCCGACCGAGCCAGGCCGACGACGAGCCATGGGCCGGGCGGCAGCGGCGGTCGCGAAGCCGTCACGGGACCGTTACGCGACGGAGTACTGATACAGCGTGAAGCCGATCGCGCTGCAGATCGCGGCGACGATCCAGAAGCGCAGGATGATCTTCGTCTCCGACCATGCCATGAGCTCGAAGTGGTGGTGGATCGGCGCCATCAGGAACACGCGCTTGCGGAACGTCTGAAACGAGAAGACCTGGATCAGGACCGACAGCGCCTCGACGACGAAGATCCCGCCGATCAGGATCAGCAGGATCTCGGTCTTCGTCATGATCGCCAGCCCCGCGATCGCGCCGCCGAGCCCGAGCGAGCCGGTGTCGCCCATGAAGATCGTCGCGGGGAACGCGTTGAACCACAGGAAGCCGACGCACGCCCCGACGAGGCAGCCCGACAGCAGCGCGAGGTCGTGCTGGCCGGTCGTGATGAACGTGATCCCGATGTACGTCAGCAGCATGATCGCCGCGCAGCCGGCCGCCAGGCCGTCCAGGCCGTCGGTCAGGTTGACCGCGCTCGTCGTGCCCGCGACGACGATGTAGATCATGATCAGAAACGGGATCCCGGCGAGGAAGCTGAGGTCGATCTGGTAGTCGATGAAGCGCAGGCGCAGCGTCTGCGGCAGGCCCGCCTTCTCGGTCGCGATGTACCACAGCCCGATCGAGATCAGGACCGTCACGCCGAGCTTCATCTTCCCGCTGATCCCCAGCGACCGCCGTCGCACGATCTTGATGTAGTCGTCGGCGAAGCCCAGCAGCGCGCACAGCATCGCCGCGCCGTAGACCCCGACCGATCGCCAGTCGTAGTCCGACAGCATCAGGAACGGGATCGAGATCGCGGTGAAGATGATCACTCCGCCCATCGTCGGCGTACCGGCCTTGACGTGATGGGCGGCGGGGCCGTCCTCGCGGATGAACTGGCCGAACTCGCGATCGTGGAAGAACGCGATGAACTTCGGCGACAGGAAGATGCAGATCAGCAGGGCGGCCGTGCCCGCGATGAGGACCTCGCCCATCAGTCGCCGGCCGCCGCGAGCAGGCCCTCGGAGACGGCCTCCAGGCCGACCCCGCGCGACGCCTTCACGAGCACGGTGTCGCCGGGGCGCACGAGCTGGCCCACGAGCGCGGCGGCCTCGCCCGCGTCGGCGACCGCGTGCAGCTCGCCGCTGAAGCGCGCGCCCATGTGCGCCGCCAGCGGTCCGACCGCGATGAGCACGTCGACGCCCGACGACGCGGCGTGCGCGCCGATCTCGGCGTGGAAGCGCAGCGCGTCGGGTCCGAGCTCCAGCATGTCCCCGAGCACGGCGACGCGGCGCCCGGACTGCAGTGCGGACGCGGCAAGATCGTCGAGGGCGGCGCGCATCGACATCGGGTTGGCGTTGTAGCAGTCATCGATGACGACGAGCGGCCCCGGCAGCTCCAGCCGCTGCCCGCGCAGGTCGCTCAGCTCGACCGCGATCATGCCTCCCGGCGAGACCCCCACGGCGCGCGCCGCCGCCAGCGCCGCGAGCGCGTTGGAGCGCATGTGCGCCGAGCTGAACGGCAGCTCGACGTCGCCGAGCGAGCTGACGTCGCCCCCTTCGCCGAACGTCACGATCCGCAGGTCGTCGCGGCGAAAGGCGTCCAGCCGCGGCTCGTCCGCCGGCAGCACCGCGGTCGCGCCGGGACGCAGCTCGCTGATGAGCTCGCCCTTGGCCGCCGCGACGGCGTCGAGCGTGCCGAGGATCTCCAGGTGCACGGGCCCGACGTTGACGATGACCCCGACGTCGGGCTCGGCGATCGTCGCCAGCTCGGCGATCTGCCCGCTGCCGCGCATCGCCATCTCGAGAACGAGCACCTCGGTGCCGGCCGGCGCGCCGAGGATCGTCAGCGGCAGCCCGATCTCCGTGTTGTGGTTCTGGCGGCTCGCGACGACGCGCCGGTGGCGGCGCAGCATCGCCGCGAGCAGATCCTTCGTCGACGTCTTGCCGGTCGAGCCCGTGATCGCGATGACCGCGCAACCGAGGTCGCGCCGCCACGCCCGCGCCAGCGACTGCATCGCCGCGAGCGGGTCGTCGCCGGCGATGACGACCCCGGCCGGGGCGCAGCGCGCGTCGGAGACGAACTCGGGCGACACGAGCACGCCCCACGCTCCGGCCGCGAGCGCCGCGCCCGCGAACTGCCCACCGTCGGTGCGCGAGCCGGGCAAGCCGACGAAGAGGTCGCCGGAACGGATGTCGCGCGAGTCGATCGTGACGCGCAGCGGGCCGCCCGCGCCACACGCCGCCCGCGACCCGGAGGGCGGCGCGGCCAGCTCGGCGCCCGCGGCGGCGGCGACGTGCTCAGGCGACCAGTCGCGCACGCAGTGCCTCCCGGACGACGGTCACGTCGTCGAACGGCAGCTTGCGCCCGCCCTCGAGCTCCTGGCCCTGCTCGTGGCCCTTGCCGGCGACGACGACGATGTCCCCGTCGGCGGCCAGCGACACGGCGCGCTCGATCGCCGCACGGCGATCGACGATCGCCTCGGTCCGGGTGGCGTCGGCGATCCCGGCCATGATCTCGGCGACGATCGCCTCCGGATCCTCGGAGCGCGGGTTGTCGGACGTGACGATCGTGTGGTCGGCCAGGCGCGCCGCGATCTCGCCCATGAGCGGGCGCTTGCCGCGATCGCGGTCGCCGCCGCAGCCGAACACGCACACGACCCGCCCGCTCGTCAGCGGGCGCGCCGCCGCGAGCACGTTCTCCAGCGAGTCGGGCGTGTGCGCGTAGTCGACGAGCACGGCGAAGTCCTGGCCCTCCTCGACGGGCTGGAAGCGCCCCGGCACCGGCTGCACGTCGCGCAGCGCGGCGATGATCGTGTCGTCGTCGACCCCGAGCGCGCGCGCCGCCGCGACCGCGCCGAGCGCGTTCGAGACGTTGAAGCGCCCCGGCAGCGGCGAGCGCAGCGCCAGCCCGCCGGCGACGAACGTCGAGCCGGCGAAGTCGCCGCGGATCTCGGTGGCGCGCAGCTCGGCAGCGGGTGAGTCGATGCCGAACGTGACGACCGGGGTATCGCCGAGCGAGGCCGCGAGGCGCGCGCCGTACGGGTCGTCGACGTTGACGATCGCGACCGCCGGCCCCGCCTCGAACAGCCTGCGCTTGGCCGTGAAGTAGTCCTCCATCGTCGGATGGAAGTCGAGGTGGTCCTGCGTGAGGTTCGTGAAGATCGCCGCGGCCCAGTGGATCGCGTCGGCGCGGCCGAGCGCGAGCGCGTGGCTGGAGACCTCCATGACGCAGTGCGTGTCGCCGGCGTCGCGCATCGCCGCGAACGCCGCCTGCAGGTCGATCGCCTCGGGGGTCGTGCGGGCGACCCCGTGCTCGACGCCGCCGACGACGGACTTCACGGTGCCGAGCAGCCCCGTCGAGCGACCGTCGTCCTCGAGCAGCGCACGGACGAGATACGCCGTCGTCGTCTTGCCGTTGGTCCCGGTCACGCCGACCGTCTGCAGCGTGGCCGTCGGATCGCCGTGCAGCCGCGCGGCGGCCGGCGCCATCGCCGCCCGCACGTCCTCGACGACGATCTCGGGGACGCCGAGCCCCAGCGGGTGATCGACGACGAGCGCGACCGCCCCGCGCTCGATCGCGTCGGCGGCGAACTCGTGGCCGTCGCGCGTGAAGCCCCGCACGCAGAAGAAGACGCTGCCGGGCGTGACGCGACGGTTGTCGAGCGCCAGCGCCGACACCTCCACGGGCGCCATCGCGGGCGCGCGATCGCCGAAGAGCTCGCGGAGCGTCATACGGTCAGGCCCAGGTCGTGTCGCGCGCGGTGATGCCCTTGAGGATAGGCCCGGCGACGGTCAGGCTCAGCCCGGCGCGATGCCGAGGTACGGCAGCGCGAAGCTCATGATCTGCTGGAACGCGGGCGCCGCGACCTCGGCGCCGTAGATCTCGCCCTGCGGCTCGTCGACCATGATCGTCACGAGCAGCTTCGGGTCGCGCGCCGGCGCGAAGCCCACGAACGAGCCGATGTACCGGGTCTTCGAGTACGTGTTCGTCTTGAAGTCGATCTTGTTGGCCGTGCCGGTCTTGCCGGCGATCGTGTAGCCCGGGATCGCCGCCGCCTGCGCCGTGCCGCCGGCCTGCGTCACGCCGGTCAGCATCGTCCGCAGCTGCGCGGCGGTGTGCGAGGAGATCACGCGCTTGCCGACGGGGGTCGCGGTCGGCCTGCCCCCGATGCGCCCGATGAGCCGCGGCCGGCGCAGGACGCCGCCGTCGGCGATCGCGGCGTAGGCCGTCGCGAGCTGCAGCGGCGTCACCGACTCCCCCTGGCCGATCGGCAGGTTGCCCATCGACGAGCCGGAGTACGTGCTGCGCTTGATGACCTGGCCGGACTCCTCGCCGGCGAGCTCGATGCCGGTGCGCCTGCCGAAGCCGAAGCGCCGCACCCAGTGATCGAAGCGCGTGGCGCCGAGGCGCTGGCCGATGCGCACCGTGCCCACGTTCGAGGACTGGGCGAGGATCTGCGAGGTCGTGAGGTCCACGGTGCCCCGATCCTCGGCCTCCTTGATCGTGCGGTCGGCGACCTCGATCGTCGGCGGCAGGTGGAAGTAGTCGTCGGGCTCGACGACGCCGTCCTCGAGCGCGCCCGCGACCGTGAACGCCTTGAACGTCGAGCCCGGCTCGTAGTTGAAGCCGACGGCGCGGTTCTGCGCGGCGTAGGCGGGCGCGCCGCCGAGATCGTTGGCGTCGACACGCGGCCAGTTGGCGAGCGCCAGCACCGTGCTCGTTCGCGGATCCATGACGAGCGCGGTCGCACCCTTGGGCCGCCACTTCTCGCCGACCTGGGCGAGCACGTCCTCGACCTTGCCCTGCAGCTGGGCGTCGAGCGTCAGGCGCAGGTCCTTGCCGGCGACCGCGGTCTTGGTCTCCTGCACGACGATCGGGTCGCCCGCGCCGTCCTTGACGATCCGCCGCGTACCGTCGGTTCCGCGCAGGACGTCGTCGTGCGCGTACTCCAGGCCGCTGAGGCCGTCGCCGTCGACCCCGACGCCGCCGATGACCTGCGACGCCAGCCAGCGCCGCGGGTAGTCGCGCCGCGAGCTGGGATCGAACGTCAGCCCGGCGATGTTCAGCTTCTTGATCGCCTCGACCTTCGCCGCGGGCAGGTTGCGCGCGAGGTAGACGAAGCCGCTCTTCGTGTCGAGCTTGTCGAGCACGTCGGCCCGCGTCAGGCCGAGCAGCGGCGCGAGCCGCGCGGCCGCGCGCAGCGGCGACTTCACGAGGTACGGCGTCGCGGAGACGTCCGACGCCGGCTCGGAGACCGCGAGCTCGATGCCGTGGCGATCGGTGATCGCGCCGCGCCGCGCCGGGACGTGGGTCTCGTTGACCTGCTGCGTGTCGGCCGCTCGCTGCAGCGCCGAGGCCTTGACGCCGCCGAGCCACAGCGTGCGTCCGCCCGCGAGCGCGAGCAGCGCGAGGAAGATCGCGAACAGCAGCCCGATGCGGCGCTCGGTGAGGCCCATCAGCCAGCGATCCAGGGCCGGCACCGCTGTGCGTACGACGCCACCAGCGGTCCCACTACGGCGCGTACGGGGTCGCTTGCGCGGCGGCGCCGCCGGCTCCCGCCGGGGGTGCGGTCGTCGCGGCGACGGCGGGCGGCGGCGTGACCTGCGGTGCCGCCGTCTGCTGCGTGGTCTCGGTCGTGCCGGGGCCGGCCGCGGGCACCGTCGGGGCGGGCGGCGGCGCGGTGGCGCCCGCTGCGGGGGCGGCGGTCGTGGTGGCCGCAGCGGTCGTGACCGCCGCGGCCGGTGTCGGGGCGGACGCGGAGGTCGAGGGCGAGATGCCCGAGCCGAGCTCCGTGCTCGCGACCGCACCGCCGAGGCCCGCGCCGGCGGGATCGGGCGCGGTCATGCGCTTCGCGGCGCGGGTCGCGGTCGCGCTCGCGTTGCGGGCCGAGACGTAGGCGACGTCCGCCGGGGCGGGCATGACGAGCCCCATCCGCTCGGCCAACGGCTGGATGCGCTCGCCCGAGCTGAGGCGCGAGATGTCGCGGCGCAGCGCGGCGTTCGACTGCTCGAGCGTGCTCGCCGTCTGCACGGCGCGGGTGATGCCCGAGTTGAGCTTCAGCAGCGACACCTGCATCGCGACGATCCCGGTCAGGACGACGGCGATGACGCCGATCCAGACGCGGCTGCGCACGACGCGGTCCATGAGCCGGCTCGCGGACACGTCGATCGCGACGTTCGCCATCCGCGACGCGATCGCGACGCCGCCGTAGGCGAGGCCGACGCCGCCGGACGCGAGGCGCTGCGGGCGCACAGCGCTGCGTGCGCGGGTTCGGGGGCTGGTCAGCGGGCGCGAGCGCGGGGCCGCGACCGCGCGGGCGCGCGGAGCGGGCGCGAGCGCGGCGTCCGCGTAGGCGAGCGCGGTCGGGTCGATCCGCGCCCGGGGGGCGCGCGCGGGCCGGCCGGAGTCGGCGGCCGCGGCCGCCCGCGGCGGCGCGGCGGCGTCGCGGCGCGGCGCGGGGACGGGCCCGGAGACGCGGCGCGGCTTGGCGGGGCCCGGCGTGCGAGCGATGGTGCGTCCGGCGGTCGTTGCTGCTGCGGTTCGGCTCATCCCTGTTCCTCCCTCAGCTTCGAAGCGACACGCAGGCGCGCGGAACGCGCTCGCGGGTTTGCGGCGACCTCGCCGGGCGTCGGCGCGATCGAACGGCGGCTGACGAGCTCGGCCTCGGGCTCGCGCCCGCAGCCGCAGATCGGCAGATCAGGCGGGCAGATGCAGCCCTGTGCCCGCGCGACGAGGAAGCGCTTCACGCGCCGGTCCTCGAGCGAGTGAAAGGAGATCGCGCCGAGGCGGCCGTGCTCGCGCAGCAGCCCCCACGCCAGCGGCAGTGCGGCGTCGAGCTGGCCGAGCTCGTCGTTGACCGATATGCGCAGAGCCTGGAAGACGCGCTTGGCGGGATGGCCGCCGGCGAAGCGCGCCGGCGTCGGGATCGCCTGCGTGATGACGTCGACGAGCTCGATCGTCGAGGCGATCGGCTTGCGCTCGCGCGAGCGCACGATCGCGCGGGCGATCTGACGGGCGTAGCGCTCCTCGCCGAGGTCGCGGAAGATCGTCTCGAGCTGGCGCGACTCGCCCTCGTTGACCAGCTCGTGCGCGCTGCGCTGCAGGTCGGGGTCCATGCGCATGTCCAGCGGCGCGTCGTAGGAGTAGGAGAAGCCGCGCTCCCACGTGTCGATCTGCATCGACGACATGCCGAGGTCCATGAGCACGAGGTCCGCGCGCACGCCCTCCTCGGCGAGCTCGCGCAGGCCGTCGACGAACGACGCGCGGATGAAGCGCGTCGCGCAGCTCACCTCGGCCGCGAGCTCGGCGAAGCGCTCGGCCGCGGCCGGATCGCGGTCGATCGCGATCAGCGTGCCGCTCGCGCCGATGCGCCCGGCCAGCAGCCGGGCGTGACCGCCCGCGCCGAACGTGCAGTCCACGACGACCTGACCGGGCCGCGGGTCGAGCAGCTCGATCGCCTCGCCGGCCAGCACCGGCACGTGCGGAATCGTCATCTCAAGCAGTGTGGCCAAGGCGGGATGTGATGTCGGTGACGTCGGATGCGAGGGCGGCGTTGTACGTCGCCCAGGCCGCGCGGTTCCAGATCTCCAGCGCATCGCCGGAGCCGGTCACCACGACCTCCTTGTCGAGCTTCGCGTGCGCCATGAGAAACGGCGGCACGCCGATGCGCCCGGCCGCGTCGAGCTCGGTCTCCAGGGAGTTGGCGGAGAAGAAGCGCTTGAGCTTCTGGGCCTCGGGCGACAGCGGGTGAAAGCCGGCGAGCGCCCCCTGCGTGTAGGCGTCGTAGTCGCTCGGGCGCCACAGCGAGACGCACGGCTCGAATCCCATGGCGAGCACGACCCCGTCGGACAGGGCGGCCCGGTAGCGAGCCGGCACCGTGAGCCGGTTCTTTGCGTCGAGGGAATAGTCGAAGGTGCCGCGGAAGACCATGAGATGGCGGGCGCTACGGGAGGCGGCGGTGCCGCGGAGAAGATCGAGAGCCGGCCTGGAGGGGTGGGAGGAGCCCCTCCAGGCCGGCTCGCTGCGACGAAGGTACCCCACCTTCTCCCACAACTCAACCCAATCTGCACGCGATTTCCCACTTCTTACGGGGCGTCATCCACCGTTCGTTCGAATCATGCGAGTACGCAGGGGTTTTCGGTGCGTCGGCGTGCCGGTGCCGGTGCGCCGCAACCTGCACGGGCTCTTGCAGACCACGGCCGGCGGGCGCGTTCTTGCACGCGGAGCAGGATTCCGCCGCTCGATGTGCATGGACGGTGGGGACGTGTGGGAGGAACCGGCGTTGACTTCCCCGCCGATATGTGTGTAGATACACGCATATGTCGACCCACTCCCCCATCAGCCGGGCCGCGACCGCGCTGGCGGCGTTCGCGGCGGCGTTGCTCGTGGCCTCCTGCGGCGGCGACGCCAAGGACTCCGGCGACGCCGGCGACGCCAAGGGCGCGGTCGAGGTCGCGGCGCTCGGCAAGCGCGCCTTCGGCCCCAACGCCAACGCGGCCTCGGGCCGCATCGACGGCGAGATCGAGATCACGCTCGGCGGCGTGCCGCGGTTCGCCGAGCCGTTCTCGATCACGAACAGCGGCGTGTTCTCCTACCGCAAGGGCGCCGCGCTACCGGACTACGCGCTCGACGTCGGCGTGCGCAACAACGGCGTCACGCTGACGTCCGTCGGCGGCCGCTCGTACGTCAGCATCGGCTCGACGGGCTACGAGGTCCCCGCCGCCGTGCGCGCCCGGCTCGTGCGCACGTCGTCGCGCGGTCGCAACGGCCTGACGCGCACGGTCGAGCAGTTCGGCATCTCGATCGGGCGCTGGGAGATCGACAAGCGCGCGGGCCCGACGGAGGTGCTCGACGGCGTGCAGACCCGCCGCATCGATACCGGCGTGAACGTCGGGCGAGTCCTGCGCGACGCGAACATCCTCGCGGGCCTGATGACGTCGCTCGGGATCACGCGAGCCGTCGGGCTGCCGACGGAGATCCCGCCCGCCGCGCGGCGGATCCTCGTGCGCTCCGTGCGCTCGTCGAAGGGCGCGTCGTGGGTCGGCGTGCGCGACGGCGTGCTGCGCAAGGCCGGCCTGACGATCGTCTTCGCGATCCCGAAGGCCAAGCGCGCGGCGCTCGGCGGCATCTCGAGCGCGAAGGTCGTCGCGTCGGTGAACGTCACCGAGGTCGGCAAGCCGCAGGAGATCGCCAAGCCGAGCCCGCTCGGCAACTACGCGGACTTCCGCCTCGGCCTCGCCGCGCTCGCCGAGCAGCAGCCCTGACGGCGGGCGCCCGGCGCGACGAGGCGCTCGGCGCCACGCGACGCCGGCGAGGATCCTGCGCGCGCAGGTGCTGACGTCGTCAGCGCGGCCGGTGGAAGTTGCCGCCGCACCTGGGTCGGATCGCTCGTCAGGGTGACGCGGCGCCCGACGCCCTTGCGCAGCGCGAGCCGCTTCATCCGCGCGGTCGCGCTGCGGCCACCGCACTCGACCGGGGTCGCGGGCTTGACCGTCTCGGGGGTGTCGATGCCGATCAGGCGCACCTTGACCGTCTGACCCGTGGCCAGCCTGACCTCGAGCGTGTCGCCGTCGACGACGCGCACGACGCGCCCCGCGGCCGACGGGGCCGATGGCGTGGGCGCGGCCGGAGGCGGCGGCGGCGTGGCCGGGGCGGGCGGCGGCGCGGCGGCGCCCTTCCCGGCGCACGGGCACGGCAGGCTCTCGCAGGCGACGCCGTCGTGGTCGCCGTCCAGGCCGTCGGGATCGCCGGGGTGCGCGAGCAGGTGGCGCTGGGCGGCCGCCTGCGTGGCGAAGTCGGGGCAGTCCACGTCAGCGGCGTGGTTCGCGGCGGCCGGCGACGCGACCGCCATGAGCAGGGCGAGCGCGGCGAGCGGCAGCAGCCGACGCGCCGCGATGGCTGCGCCGGCCCGGCCGTCGCCCGACAACGATCTGCGACGCGATTCTTCGGCCACCGCTGGTCTCTACGGCACGGCGACGCGCCGCCGTGAGCACGACGCGGATCAGTGGACGAACGGCGCGCGTAAGGAATGCGCAGCACGTGATTGCGAGGCTTGGCTCACCCCGAGTGAGGAGCGTCATGAGCCCGAAGGCCCAGATCATCGTCCTGGTCGTCGTCTGCGAGGTGCTGTTCGTGGTGGCGGTGCTCGTCCAGAGCCTGTAGCCGCGACAGCGTCACGTCAGCGACTGCACGAGCACGGCGCCCACGAGCAGCATCACCGCCGGGACGAGCACGAGCGCGACGACGAGCTGGATCTTCGGCGCCGCGCGGGCGGCCTCGTCGCGTAGCCGTCGCGCCTGCTCCGCCCGCGCCTCGGCGACGATCGCCTCGAGCGCCGGCGCCAGGCGCGCGCCGTGGCGGTCCGCGCGGCCGACGGCGTCGGCGAAGCGTGCGATGCCGTCGACCGGGCAGCGGGCAAGGAGCGCGCCGAGCGCCTCGTCACGGGTCGCCCCGAGCGCCAGCCGGGTCGCGGTGGCGTCGAGCTCGGCCGCGAGCAGGCCGCCGCAGCGGCGGCCGACCTCCGCCAGCGCGCGACCCACCGGCAGGCCGGCCTGGACCGCGACGCGCAGCAGGTCGAGCACGTCGGCGATCTCGTGGCTCATCCGGCGCGCGCGCTCCCGAGCGCGCCGCGACAGCGCGACGTCGGGGGCCAGGAAGCCGGCGGCCGGAGCGCTCAGCAGCGCCACGACGAGCAGCCGCCCGGGTAGCGCGCCGACGAACGCGAGCGCGCACAGCGCCCCGATCAGCGCGCCCGACGCCTTGAGCGCCATGACGTCCGGCGCCGTCAGACCGAGCGGCCCACCGGCGGCCGCGATCCGGGCCTCCAGATCGGCCGGTGGCGGGCGCACCCCGATGCGTCGCGCGATCTGGGCCAGCAGCACGGTCATCGCACCGAGGTGCCCGCCGCGCGGCCGGGCTCCCGCGCGCCCCCGGCGGCGCGACGGACGCGGCGCCCCGAGGACCTCCGCGATCGCCGCGGCGGCGCACAGCCCCGCCAGGCCCGCGAGCAGCACCGCAACCGTCATCGCCCGGCGACGCCGCGGGCGCTCGCGGCCCGTCGCCGGCCCGCCGCCGCGGGGGATCCGGTCGTCCGCCGGCGGCCGACGGGGCCACGGCCGGCGCCCGACCGCCGACCCGGCGCCCGGGGCCGGCCGCGGGCCGCCGCGGGCCACGCCGCCATCAGCGCACGACCCCCACGCGCGCGATCCGCCGCACGAGCACGAGCGCGAGGACCTGCAGGGCGAACGCCGCGCCGATCATCGCGCCCGTCAGCGGCGACGCCGCGAGCGACACGACGAACCCCGGCTTCGCAAGCTCGCCGAGCGCGACCGCGGCGATCGGCATCCCGGTGACGACGAACGCGGTGAAGCGCGCCTGGGCCGTCGCCGAGCGCGCCTCCGCGACGACGCGCCCGCGTGCCTCGAGCGCGGCGGCGAGCGAGCGCAGCAGCCCCGCGAGGTCGCCGCCGGCGTCGCGCTGCAGCAGCACGGCCGCGGCGAGCGTGTCGCACGGGCCCGGTCCGGCGCGGCGCGCGAAGGCGCGCAGGACGTCGTCCGTGCGCTCGCCGAGGTCGAGCGCCGCCGCGGCGCGCCGCAGCTCCTCGCCCGCCGGCCCGCGCACGCCTCCCCCGCGCGCGGCGGCGGCGATCGCGCCGCGGACGGAGTGCCCGCCGGCGAGCGCGTCAGCCAGCCCGCGGGCGATCGCGGGCGCCTCGGCGGCGATCGCGGCGCGGCGTCGCGTCGCGCGCGAGCGCAGGACGGCGCGCGCGACCCATGGCGCGCCGGCGCCGAGCGCGACGCTCGCGAGCGGCCCGGCGAGCATCCAGCCGGCCGCGGCGAGCGACAACGCCGCCACGACGGTGAGCCGCCGGCGCTCGGGGCTGGTCGGCTCGCGCCCGCAGCGCAGCGCGTCGAGCGCGGGCGCGAGCCAGCGTCCCGCCGCGTGCACGATGCGCTCCTGCTCCGCCGCCGCCACGAGCTCCCAGGCGGCGAACACCGCGCAGACGCCGGCAAGGCCGGCGAGCAGGACCGCCGAGCTCACGCCGCGCGCGCCGGCCGCGCCGGCGGCCCGGCGCTCGCCGCGCCCCGCTGCGGGAGATGGACCGTGAAGCTCACGCCACGCGCACCGGCCTCGCCGCCGGCCCGGCGCTCGCGGCGCCCCCGCTGCGGGAGGTGGCCCGTGGAGCTCACGCTGCCCGCGCCAGGCGCGCCGCGAGCTCGTCGCCGACCGGCGCGCGCCACGACGGGCGCCCGTCGCGCAGCGAGTACAGCTCGCGCGTCGCCGCGCCGCCCGCGACGCGCACGACCTCGCTGACGGCGACGACCTTGCGCGTGCCGTCCGCCATCCGCGCCTGGTGGACGACGAGGTCCAACGCGCCCGCGACCTGCTCGCGGATCGCCTCGTGCGGCAGGCCGAGCCCAGCCATGAGCGCGAGCGTCTCGACGCGCCGCAGCGCCTCCTCGGGCGATCCCGCGTGAACGGTCGACAGCGAGCCGTCGTGGCCGCTGGACATCGCGCTCAGCATGTCCAGTGCCTCGGCGCCGCGCACCTCGCCCACGACGATCCGGTCGGGGCGCATCCGCAGCGCGTTGCGCACGAGCCGGCGGACGGTCACCTCGCCGCGCCCCTCGAGCGACGCGGGGCGCGCCTCGAGCCGCACCACGTGGGCGTGGCGCAGGCGCAGCTCCGCCGCGTCCTCGATCGTGACGATCCGCTCGTGCTCGTCGATGAACTCCGTCAGCGCGTTCAGCGTCGTCGTCTTGCCCGAGCCCGTGCCGCCGCTGATGAGCAGGTTGCAGCGCGCCCGCACGGCGTTGCGCAGGAGGTCGTGCAGCGGACCCGCCCACGTGCCGTTGGCGACGAGATCGTCGGGCCCGAAGCCGCGCGGGCGGAAGCGCCGGATCGTCAGGACGGAGCCGTCGAGGGCCAGGGGCGCGACGACGACGTTCACGCGCGAGCCGTCGGGCAGGCGTGCGTCGCACAGCGGCTCAGCCTCGTCGACGCGGCGCCCGAGCGGCGCGAGGATCCGCTCGATCGCGTGGCGCAGGTCCGGCTCGCCGTCGAAGCGGGCGGCGGTCGGCTCGATGCGCCCGTCGCGCTCGACCCATACCTGGCCGGGGCCGTTGACCATGACCTCGTCGACCGTCGGGTCGCCGAGCAGCGGCTCGAGCGGCCCGAGCCCGAACGATCGCTCGGCGATGCGGGTCGCCAGCCGCTCGCGGGCGTCGTCGTCGAGCAGCCCCGCTTCCCGATCCACCAACTCCCGGATCCGCGCGTGCAGGTCACCGCCGCCGCCGCGGCGCCCGGCCTCGCCGAGCAGGCGATCGCGCAGCGAGCCGGCGAGCTCGTCGAGGGCGGCGTCGTGCTGGGTGCGGTCCATGCCCTCTATAGGCCCGGCGACGCGAAGTTCGCCCCCCCGGCGAGAGCAATCAGGTCACGCGGCGGGCGCGACGAGGGTCGGTGTGAGCGCGGGGCTTGCGCGGCGGCGACGGACGTCGTCGAGATCGACGACCCGCGACGACGCGAGCGAGGTCGCGGGCGCGAGCTCGTGCTGCTCGAGTCCGCCGCGCAGCTTCTGCAGGCCGAGACGGATGCGGCTCTTGATCGTGCCCAGCGCGACCCCCGACCACTCGCTGATCTCCGCGTGCGTCATGCCGGCGAAGTACGCCAGGAAGACCGCCTCGCGCTGCTCGGGGGGAAGCTCGGCGAGCAGCGCGAGGACGGCGGCTCGCTCGGGCGGGGGCATATCCGAGCCGATCGCCGTGTGAAGCTGATCGGGGCCATGTTCGTCGGACGGGACCTCGACGGGCCGCACGGAGGCGCGCCGCCATGCGTCGATGGCGCGGTGGCGCACCATGCTCGACAGCCAGGCCGGCACGCTTCCGAGCGCCGGGCGGTAGCGGCTCGCGCCGCGCCACAGCGACAGGAACGTCTCCTGGGCGACGTCCTCGGCCAGCTCGCTGCTCGCGCACAGCTTGCGCGCCTGCAACAGCGCGTGGCGCCCGTGGCGGCGGTAGAGCTCGTCGAATGCCGTCTCGTCGCCTGCGGCGACGTGCCCCATGAGGGCACGGTCGGTCGCCTGGCTCGCGTCGTATCGGGGTGTCGTGGGGGTGCAGGCCATGGGGACCACTGTACGAGGTTTGTCAAGGGTTTGTCAAAGGTCAGTCCAACATGAGATACTGGGCGGCGTGAACACGGACTCACGCTGGCGGATCAAGGAGTTCTCGGCCATCGTCGACGTCTCGGAGGCGACGCTGCGTGCATGGGAGCGCCGCTACGGCCTGCTCGATCCCGAACGCAGCGCGGGCGGGTTTCGCCTGTATTCGACGGTCGAGGAGATCCGCATCCGCGCGATGCAGGCCCACATGGCGGACGGCATCGCCCCGGCGCAGGCGGCCGCGCTCGCCATCGCCGAGACGGCCGGCAAGATCGTCCCCCCGGCACGGCCCGGCGACCTCGTGGCGGAGCTCATCGCCGCCGCTCAGGTCTACGACGCGACGACCTTCGACGAGCTGCTCGACGCCGCCTTCTCGTTCGGGCGGCTCGTGGCGATCCGCGACGTCGTGCTGCCCGCCCTCGTCCAGATCGGCGAGCGCTGGGAGCGCGCGGAGATGACGATCAGCCACGAGCACTTCTCCAGCCACCTCATCGAGCGCCGGCTGCTGGCCCTCGCGCAGGGTTGGGAGTCCGGCAGCGGGCCGCTCGCCGTGCTGGCCTGCCCCGCCGGGGAGCGCCACACGCTCGGCCTCGTGTGCTTCGGGCTGATGCTCTCCGATCAGGGCTGGCGGATCGCCTACCTCGGGGCCGATACGCCGATCCGGGAGATCGTCGCCCTGAGCGGCTCGACGGGCGCCGACGCGGTCGTGCTGTGCGCGCGCGACAGCGTCCACCTCACGGACAACGCCACGGCCATCCGCGATCTCGGCCGTCGGCTGCACACGATCGTCGCGGGCGAGGGCGCATCGGCCGAGATCGCCCGGCGCCTCTGCGCACACCTCGCGGAGGGCGACCCCGTGGACACCGCGCTGCGCCTCGCCGAACGCCGCACGCGGGCGCCGTCACGCCCCGCAGCCTCGTCGTCCGCGCGCCCTTCCTGACGGTCACGGCCCCATCGCTCCCATCCGCAACCCCGCCTGCCCGCGGGCGCGATCGCCGTCGGCCCGCGGCAGCAGCCGCAGCTGATGGGCGAAGTCCTGCGCCGCGGCGAGGTAGACCGCCTCACGCAGCGTGACGCGCAGCGATGCGGCGACGCGCTCGCCGGCGGCCGCGCCGGCCGCCCCGCCACCGTGCGCGTCATCGGCCGAGACGGCCGCCGCATCGAGCACCTCGACGTCCTCGAGCGCCAGCACCGCCTGGCCGGGCTCGCCGGAGCGCCCCTCGGAGCTGACGAGCACGTCGACGCGGCTGCCGGGCGTCACGAGCAGCGGCGAACCGAGCGCGACGATCTCCGCGACGCGCTGGCCGCGGCTGATCGCCGGCCCGCTCCTCTGCGGGCGGCCGTCGCCGACGAGCGCGGTCGTGAGGTCCGTGCCGGCCGGGATGTCGACCGTCGCCTTGAGCCCCTTGACCGAGCCCGGCGACCGCACCGCGTGGCCGGGAGCCAAGCGCCGCGGCACGCGCCGCACGGCCAGCGCCGCCGGGCGCACGGGCGCGCCCGCGGCGATCGGCTCGCTCGCGACGACGACGTCGACGAGCGCGCCCACGCGCCGCGACAGGGCCGCCTCGCGCCCCGCGACGCTGGACGCCGCGAGCCCGCCGAGCACGAGCGCGAGACCGCCGAGCAGGAGTGCGCGCCGGCGCGCCGTCACGACGCCCGCCGCAGGACCGGCAGCTCGAGGCCGATGCGCGCGCCCCGTGCCGTCGGTGCCGCGACGAGGCGCCCGCCGTGGCGCTCGGCGATCTCGGCGGCGATCGCGAGACCGCGCCCGCGAGCCCCGCGCCCGCCGCGCGCGCCGCGCGTCAGCTGCGACACCGGCGCCGGCAGTCCGGGGCCCTCGTCGATGACCTCGATGCGGATGTGACGATCGTCGATGCTGCGGGCCGCGAGCTCGACGAGGCCCGGCCCGTGCTCGAGCGCGTTGGCGACGAGGTTCGCGACCGCCTGCGCGAGGCGCAGGCGATCGCCGTGGACGAGCGCCCCCGGCAGGCACGCGCCGAGCGCGACGCGGCTGTCGAACGTCCCGGCGACGACGTGCCAGCTCTCGAACTGCTCCTCGAGCAGCTCGGCGACCTCGACGGGCTCGGTGCGATCGACGACGCGCCGGCCGCTGCGGGCGGCGGCGAAGTCGTCGAGCGCGAGGCAGGCGCGCCGCAGCTCGAGATCGAGCACGGCGAGCCGATCAAGCGGCGCCTCGAGGCGGCGCTCCATCGTGGCGAGGCCGAGGCGGACCGCCGTCAGCGGCCCGCGCAGCTCGTGGCAGGCGCGCGCGACGAGCTCGCGGCGGCGGCGCAGCTCGATCGCGGCGGCGAGCGCGAACGCCAGCCCGGTCGCCGCCAGCGCCCATGCGAGCGTGCTCAGCACGTCACTCGCCCGACCCTGCTTGCCTTCGTCATGACCCGCGGTCCTCTCGCCGAAATGCCGCGCTCGTCCCGTTTGCGAGGCGCCACACCCCCTATAGGCTGGGGAGGGCGAAGTTCGCCCCCCTTGCGGGAGAGTTATTTCGCGCCGAACTCCAGGGCGCCCGCGTCGGGGGCGCCGATCCGGGCGTGGCCGAGCCGGTCGCGCTTGGGCGCGACGGAGGCAGACGCGGCGTCGATGCCGAGGCTGCCGGCGGCGAGCCGGTAGTCCCCGGCGCCCGGGTTGACGAACGTCGGGATGCCGACGACATCCGACGCGGCCTTCGGATACGAACCGGCGAGCTTGCCGATGACGTTGTTGAAGGAGCGCCCGACCTGGGAGGCCTTCTCGACGGCGGCGACGTCGACGATGTTGTTGGCCATCACGACGTCCTTCGCGTCGCCGTGCAGGCGCATGCCGCTGCCCGTGTTCCACGCGCTGTTGTTGATGATCCGCGCGCCCGGGACGTTGGCGAGGTCGAAGGCCTGCGCCATATCGGTGAACTCGTTGTTGACGATCACCCACTTCGTGTTGGTGAACTTCGCCTTGAAGACCGGGTGCTGCACGCTGATGACCCCGCGGCTGTGGTGGAGGACGTTCGCGTCCAGCGTCACGCGGTCGTTGGAGCTCTCGAACTCGATCGCCTCCGTGCCCTCGTGGGCGCGGAAGCTGTCGAAGACGTTGCGGCGCAGCGTGATCCGTGAGACGGACTGCGCGAGGATGCCGTCGCCGCCGGCGCCCTTCAACGAGGCCCGCGGGATGCTGCGGAAGTCGTTGTTCTCGACGAGCACCCGCTTGTCGGCCGTCAGGATCAGGCCGTTGTCCGTGTCGTGCAGCTTGTTGGCGACGAACGTGAGGTCGTTGGAGAAGAACGCCCACAGCCCCTCCGAGACGACCTCGTTGGCGATGAACGAACTACCCGAGCAGCGCTCGATGCGGATGTACCGGATCTTCAGGCGCTTGAAGGCCAGCTTGCTGCAGTGCAGCAGGCGAATCTGCGCGATCGTCGCCGTCTCGCCCTCGTGGCTGCGAAACGTCAGCTTGGCCGGTGAGCGCGTCATGTCCGTCGGCGAGACGGAGCGGTAGGTCCCGGCGCGCAGGTCGAGGATCGAGCCCGGCGGCGCCGCGTTGAGCGCCCGCTTGACCGAGCACCACGGCGTCTTGGCCTTCGTCGCCTGGCCGGCGCTGTAGCCGTCCTTGCAGCGCGCGCCCTTGGACGCGACGTCGAGGTACAGCGTCCTGGCCTGGGCGGTCGTCGCGCCGAACCCCGCGCACAGCACGGCGAGCAGCGCCACGCGAACGCAGCGGCCGGCCCGGCTGCCTCGAATCCCCTCCCCCACGGCGACGACCGTACTCCCCTCGCCGCGGTGCGACAAGCGTTCACGCGCCCCGTCACCACCCCTCGGCGGCCGCGAGCTGCAACTGCGGGGCGTCGACCAGGCGGTAGCCGACGCCCCATACGTTCACCACATATCGGTCACCGTGCACGCCGAGCTTCTGGCGCAGCCGGCAGGCGTGTGAATCGAGCGTGCGCGTCGAGCCCGCCGCGCGGTAGCCCCAGATCGAGCGCAGCAGCTCGTCCTTCGTGTAGACCCGCGTCGGCTCGGCAACGAGGGCCCGCAGCAGCGCGAACTCCTTCTGCGACAGCACGACGCGGCCGCCGCGCAGGCGCACCTCCCGCGACGCGGGGTCGACCTGCAGCTCGGCGGCGCGCAGGCAGCCGCGCGCGGGCCGGCGGTCGGCGCGGCGCAGCAGCGCCGAGATCCGCCCGCGCAGCTCGGGGTAGGAGAACGGCTTGCAGACGTAGTCGTCGGCGCCGCGATCGAACCCGCGGATCCGATCGAGCTCCGATGCCCGGCCGCTGAGGACCATGAGCGGCGTGTCGGGATCGACGCGGCTGACGATGCCGTCGGCGCTGCGCACATGGCGCAGCAGCTCGTAGCCGCTGGCGTCGGGCAGGCCGAGGTCGACGACCGCGATGTCGGGGAACTTGCGCTCGAGCAGGCGCACGCCGTCGGAGACGCAGTCGGCCACGAGCAGGTCGTAGCCGTCGGCGGACAGGTTGTCGGCGAGGAACATGCGCGTGGCATCGTCGTCCTCGACGAGCAGGATGGTTGCGGCGTCGTCATCGGTCATGCCCTCTATAGGGCTGACGCGCCGCATTTCGCCCCCCTGTGCGCCGAAACGCGCGCGAAACGGTCTTTATGACACCTTGAGATATGCAACTTCCCATGCACCCGACGTTGGGGGCAGGACTCGCACCTAGGATGCCGACGGCCACATGGACGAGACACAACGACGCGGAAACTACGACTCGGGGGAGGACTTCGTCCTCGAGTACGGCGAGCTGCGCTTCACCTTCAACGAACGCGACTTCAGCGAGCGTTGCGAACAGGCAGCCCTGAAGCTCGGCTTCGTCCACGGCCGGCTCTCGGAGACCGAGCTCGACGACCTCGTGAACCTCGCCGTCAACGGCGAGATCCAGGACCCCGCCTCCTCGCTCGGCGAGCACGTCAACGACTGCTGGCCGGAGCTCTGCGGCCCCTCCGACCGCTCGCTCGTGCACTGGCTGCGGCGGCTGGTCTTCCGCTCGGCATGGCTGGACCAGCGCGTCAAGGAGGGCGAGCTCGACATCGCGTTCGACGTCCACTCGCACACGTTCGGCTACGTCCAGCCCGACCGCGGCGGCGAGGCCATCGAGCTCTCGCCCGAGCCCTCCTGGGGCCGCGTCGCGTACGTCCCGCGCTGAGGCGCTCGGTGCGAGTCGACGCCGCCCGGCGGCGCATGTAGGTCTAGTCGGTCCGGGAGCGACCAGACCTACGCGCGGACGCTATCCGCCGATCGCCGTGGCGCGCGCCTCGGCGATGGCCTCGGCGCCCTTCTCCCCCACGAGCAGCTCGGGGCGGACGGTGCCGCTGGCGGCGAGGTCGAGCGCCGGGATGCGGCCGCTGCCGGCGAGCTCGGCATCCAGCGCGATGACGGTCGTCTCGCCGCCCACGGCCTCGCGAGCGGTGGCGATGATCGTCAGCGACCCGCTGTCGACGATGTTGCGGGCCGCGGCCAGCGCGCGCCGTGCCAGCGCCGCCGGGACGTGCTCGAGCGTGTCGATCAGCACGACGGCGTGTCCGCCGCGCGAGGCGACGCGGCGGCCGGTCTCGATCGCGCGCTCGATCGCCTGACCGTGCGCGTCGGACGGCGCGCTGAGCGTCAGCTCGGACACCGGCTGCAGCGGGCCCCCGCGCCAGTCCTGGATCTCCTCGGGGCGCACCCCGGCGAGCACGACGGAGCAGTCGAGGTCCTGCTGGCCGGCGAGCGCACCCGCGAGGCGGCGCAGGGCCTCGGTCTTGCCGGCCCGCGGGCCGCCGACGATCGCGACACGCGAGCCGCGGCCGAACGGCGTCAGCCACTCGATCGCCTTGAGCGTCAGGTCGTCGGAGTCCAGCGCGATGCGCTCGGTCGCGTACGTGCAGGGCAGGTCGTCGTACTTCGTGCCCTCGGAGACCTCCTCGGCGGAGCGCCCGTTGATCGTGTCGACGCGGATGAGCGACGGGTAGCGCTCCGAGCGGCGCGGCGCGCGGACCGGCCCGGCGACCTCGTCGCCGGACACGAGCTCACAGCGGCGCACCTGCGCGGCGGAGATGTAGACGTCGTCGTCGGAGGGCTCGGGCGGCGAGACGCGCAGGAAGCCGGAGCCGTTCGGCAACAACTCGACCGTGCCGGTCACGTCGCGCTCCTCGGCGCTCGCGGCGGCCGGGCGGTCGCGCTCGGACGAGCGGTCGCTCGAACGCTCGGAGCGGTCGCTGGAGCGCTCGGAGCGGTCGCTGGAGCGCTCGGAGCGGTCGCTGGAACGCTCGGAGCGGTCGCTGGAACGCTCCGAGGAGCGCTCGCGGTCGCCGCGGCCGTTCTCGCGGGCGGAGCGCGGCGGGCGGCTGGAGCGGGCGGTCGGCGCCGCTGCCGGCTCGCTCGTGTCGGGCGTCGCGTCGGCGTCGTCGTCGCCGTCTCCCGGGTCGCGATCGCGGGTGCGCGAGCGGCCGCGGCCACCGCGGCGCGAGCGGCGCGCCGGGCGCTCGTCGGCGTCGGTGGCGTCGGCCTCGGGGCCGTCACCGTTGGAGTCGGCGACGGCCGCGCCGTCCTCGTCGGCGGCGGGCTCGGCGGCACCGGCCTCGCCGCCCTGGCGCTCGATGATGGCGTCGACGAGGTTGGCCTTGCGCAGACGGCGGTAGCCGTCGAGCTCGAGCTCTCCGGCGATCTCGTGCAGGTCGGCGAGCGAGCTTGACTCCAGGGCGGAGCGGGAGATGACGGACATGCGGGTCCTCCTGTGATTGGTCGGTTGGCGCCCGGCCGCGTTGGACAGCGGCCGGCGACTCGTAGACCTGAAGGCTAGCGCGTCCCGCGGGCGTACCTCAACGCGCCGTGCGCGCGGCGTGACGGATGTCGTCCGTGAGCGCCAGCGACGCGTCGACCTCCAGCTCACCGCGCAGCGCCGCCCGCACCCGCAGGAACTCCGCCACCTGCTCGACGTCGTGGACGCGCAGGATGTGCGCGCCCGCGTCGACCCCGGAGCCGATCGCGGCGAGCGTCCCGGCCAGCCGCTCGCGCGGCTCGCGACCGGTCAGCGCCCCGACGAAGTCCTTGCGCGACACGGCCAGCAGCAGCGGCCGCCCGAGCGCGTGCAGCTCGCCGAGGCGGCGCAGGACCGCGATCGTCTGCGCGGGCGTCTTGGCGAAGTCCGGGCCCGGATCGAGCACGATCTGCTCGTCTGCAACCCCGCGTGTGCGCGCGATCTCCATGCGCTCGGCGAGGAAGCCCGCGACGTCGGCGAAGACGTCGTCGTAGAACGCCGGGTCCTGCAATCGCTGCTTGGGCGCCGCACGCGTGTGCATGAGCACGAGCGCGGCGCCGCTCTGAGCGCAGACGTCAGCCAGCTCGGGGTCGCGCAGCCCGCTGACGTCGTTGACGATGACGGCGCCGGCGTCGACGGCGGCCTGCGCGACCGCCGGCTTGTACGTGTCGACCGAGACGACCGCCCCGAGCTCCGACACGAGCCGCGTCACGAGCGGCACGACGCGGTCGATCTCCTCCGCGGCCTCGACGGCCGGGCGGCGCGTCGTCGCGGACTCGCCGCCGACGTCGATGATGGCGGCGCCCTGCGCGATGAGCTCCCGCGCGCGCGCCACCCGCGCGTCGAGACTCGGGTAGGCGCCGGCGTCCGAGAACGAATCCGGCGAGGCGTTGACGATCCCCATCAGCCACGGCCGCGCGCCGAGCGCGAGGGTGCGCCCCGCGGCGGCCAGGGCGTGGTGCGCGACGTTCACTTGCCGATGCGGACGGTGCGCTTGACGGCCGTCTCGTTGCCGGCCTTGTCGCGCGCGGTCACGGTCAGCTTGTAGGTCCCCGCCCGGCGGTAGCGATGCGTCGCGCGGATCGCGGCCTTGGCCCGCGTGGCGCGCGTCTTGTCGCCCCACGAGATCCGCAGCGAGGCGATCCCCGACGTCGCCGACTTCAGGCGCGCGTCGTCGCGCGGGCGCGCGCTGATCGTCACGACGCGCTTCTTGCGCTTGTAGCCGACCGACAGCAGCGGCCTGCGGGCATCGATGCGCAGCAGCCGCGTCCTCGACCGTTTCGACTGTCCGCGGATGTCGGTCGCCTTGACCTGCCACTTGTGGGTGCCGTTCGTGAGCGGCGCGACGACCTGGAACGTGTCGCCCGTCGTCTGTCCCACGACGACGCCGTCGATCGAGACCTCGTACGTGACGGAGCCCCACAGGTTGAACGCCCGCTGCCACTTCAGCGCCGGCGTCGCGTTGCGACAGCAGCGCTGACCGGTGTAGCCGAGGAACGCCCCCGGTGGCCGGTCGTAGGAGCCGACGACGATCCGGCGATCGGCCGCGCCGCCCTGGACCCACGCGACGAGCACGCCGCCCGCGCGGTCGGAGGCCGCGTCGAGGCCGAGCGCGGGATCGACGGGCCCGGCGTCCGGCCGCGACAACGTCCCCGTGATGCCGGCCCGGCCGTCGTCGAACGGCACGACGACGACGCTGGGATCGCCGCCCACGGAGAGGATCGCGGCGACGAGCGCGCTGTTGTTCTCGGAGACCGTCGGCGCCGTCAGCGGCGGCGCGAGGCTCGACGAGAAGATCCGCGCGCCGAGCCCGAAGACGTTATGCAGGTCGACGGGGTCGATCATCGGCTGATGCGAGGTCGCGCCCGCCATCGCCGCGAGGCCGATGCCGCGGCCGTTGAGGTCGATGCGCGGATCGCTCGTGGCCTCGTCGCCGACATCGACCGCGACCGGCGGGTCGAACCGCGTGCCGCGCTGGCGGCGGGCGAGGATCCGCGAACCGCCGTCGGCGAAGCTCTGGCGAAAGACGATCCAGGCGTAGCTCGAGTCGTCCTCGGCGTCGACGTCGGGCTCGTCGGAGACCGTCGACACGCGGCCCCCGAACGTCGCGGGCGTGAGGTCCTGAGGCGCGTTGGACAGCCCGCCGTTGAACATCTTGCGGGCGAACACGTGGCCGGCCTCGCCCCACGTCACGACACCGATCCCGTCGGCGGAGATCGCGACCTTCGAGCGATCGCCGCCGATGCCCGCGGGGTTCGCCGCAACGATGTCGGCCGGCGCGCCGAGCACGCCCCAGGCGTTCGTGCGGCGATCGAGCCGCGCGATCCGTACGTCGGCCGTGGACGACGTGTACGAGGCATACGCCGTGCCGTTGATCGACAGGTCGACCGCCGGCGCGCCGCCCGGCCCGAACGGCACGGGCGCCGCGAACGCTCCGCCGGACGGGCGCACGACGCCGTACACGACGCCGGCGCTGACGAACGTGATCGCCAGCCGCCCGCCGTCGGATGCGCCGACGACCGGCTGCGAGCTCGGCCCCGGCAGGCCCGGGTCGAGCTGCTGGAGGGGCTGGAAGCGACCGCCCTCGAAGGGGGCCACGAAGACGTGATCGACGCCCAGGACGGCCCGCGTGTAGACGATCGCACCGGTCCCGTCGCGCGCGAGGTCGAGGTCGCCGAGCGTGCGCGTGTCGGGGCTCGGGGCATCGATCGACTCGCCGAGGTAGAAGTCCGCGCGCGCGGGTGCGGCCACGAGCACCGCCGCAAGGGCGGCGAGCAACAGGATCGAGAGGCGACGCATCAGGGCCGGGTGGACTCCTTCGGGGCAGACGTGGGCGATCGCGCGAGAACTCCGCAACGGCGCGCAAGGTTACGTGCTGCCGACGACGCCTTCGGCAGTTGCCTCCGCCCGCCACGCCGCGATCTGCTCCGCGGTCGCCGCTTCGTCCCACCGCAGCTCGCGCGCAAGAGCCGCGCCGACACGGCCCGCGGCCTCGCCGCCGGCGAGGATGTCGCGGCCCGCGAGCAGCCCGAGCCGGGTGCGCCGCAGCAACACGTCGCCGAGCGTTCGCGCCTGTTCGCGACGGGCCGCGTAGACGACCTCGGCGAGCAGGTCCGGCAGCCCGGCGACGATCGGTCGCGCGAGCTCGCCGCGCTCCCGAGCGATCGCGAGGACGTCGTGGGCGGCATGGCCGTAGCGCCCCGCGAGCGCGCCGTAGCCGGCGTCCGGGATCCCCTCCACCCGCGGCAGGTCGGCGACCGCCACCGGTGCGCCGAGCGGGATCTCGTGCGTGCGGCAGGGCGCGTTGCGCGCCTCGCGGTCGACGAGCCGGTCGACGGTCATCTTCGCCATCCGCCGCCACGTCGTGAGCTTGCCGCCGGTGATCGTGACCATCCCGCTCGACGTCTCGTACAGCTCCGCCTTGCGCGAGATGTCGACGGACTTGCGCGGATCGCCGGTCGAGATCAGCGGGCGCACGCCGGCGTAGGCGCCGGTGAGGTCCGACGCGCCGAGCGCCGTGCCGAAGTACTCGTTCACCGCATCGAGCAGGTACGCGATGTCGCTCGCCGCCGGCGGCACGTGATGGGTCTCCAGCGCCCCCTCGAAGTCGTTGTCGGTCGTGCCGAGCAGGGTTCGCCCGAGCCACGGCAGCGCGAAGATCGTGCGCCCTCCGGCGGCCGGCACGATCGCCCCGCCCGCGGCCAGCGGCAGGTCCTCGTGACGCAGCGTGATGTGCGTGCCGCGGCTCGGGCGGATGCGCGGCACCTCGGCCTCGTCGTGCAGCTCGTCGGGGCGCAGGCGGTCGGCCCACACGCCGGTCGCGTTGACGACGTTCGCCGCGTGCACGACGAACTCGTCGCCCTCCGAGCAACGCACGCGCACGCCGGCCGCGCGGCCCGCGTCGTCGCGCACGAGCTCGGTGACGTCGACGCCGCATGCGCACACCGCGCCGAAGCGCTCGGCCTCGGCGAGAACGGTCAGCACGAGCCGTACGTCGTCGGTCTGGCAGTCGTAGAACAGGTAGCCGGAGGTGGGCGCGCGCTCGGCGAGCGCGGGGACGAGCTCGACGACCTCGGCGCCGGAGATCATGCGGTGGCGCTCGGGGCTCCACTCCGACGGGTCGCCGCCGTGCTGTGGCGCGCCGCCCCCGCCCGCCGAGCCGCCGCGGCCGCGCAGGCGCGAGCGCGACGGTCGGCGCAGGCGCTCGACGGACATGACGTCGTAGAGGTTCAGCCCGACGCCCGTGCGCCGGTCCGGGCGCTCGCCGCCGAACGCGGCCACGACGAGCGGCAGCGGATGGACGAGGTGCGGCGCGAGCGCGACCATGAGCTGGCGTTCGAGCAGCGCCTCCCGCACGAGCCCGAGGTCGAAGTTCTGCAGGTAGCGCAGGCCGCCGTGGACGAGCTTGGACGAGCGGCTCGACGTCCCGGCCGCGTAGTCCGCGCGCTCGACGAGCGCGACGCTGTAGCCGCGGGTCGCAGCGTCGAACGCGACGCCGGCGCCGGTGATCCCGCCGCCGATGACGACGAGGTCGAACGTCTCCGAGGCGAGGGCTTGCAGCGCGTCGGCGCGGGCGATCATCGGGGCCAGTGTGTCAGGCCATCGGGCTCAAGCCGGCCGGCTCCGCTGCCGATGCTGACGGCAGACAACCCGACGGCCGCCTTCCACGCCTCCCGATCGACCGACGGCGATCCCGGCCCCCTGCTCGCGCCCGGCCGAATAGGCACCGCGTGAGCCGGTGGGGCCGCGGACCGTCCGCGACCCGCGGCGCTACAGCTGGCCGAGCTCGGACGTGATCTCGCTGACGCTGGCCTTCGCGTCGCCGAACAGCATCTGGGTCTTGTCGTTGTAGAAGAGCGGGTTCTCGATGCCGGCGAAGCCCGACGCCATCGAGCGCTTCAGCACGATGACCTGCTTGGCCTCGTCGACGTTGAGGATCGGCATGCCGTAGATCGGCGAGTCCGGCTTCATCCGCGCGTCGGGGTTCGTGACGTCGTTGGCGCCGATGACGATCGCGACGTCCGTGCGGCCGAACTCCGGGTTGATGTCGTCCATCTCCTTGAGCTGCTCGTACGGCACGTCGGCCTCGGCGAGCAGGACGTTCATGTGCCCCGGCATGCGCCCCGCGACCGGGTGGATCGCGTACAGGACGTCGATGTTGCGCTTCTCGAGCGCCTTCGCCATCTCGCGGACCGCGTGCTGGGCCTGCGCGACGGCCATGCCGTAGCCCGGCACGACGACGACCTGACGCGCGTAGTTCATGAGGATCGCGACGTCGGCGGCGCTCGTCGAGCGCACCGTGCCCTCGATCTCCGAGCCCCCACCCACCGCCGCCGGCGCCTCGCCGCCGAAGCCGCCCATCAGCACGGAGCCGATCGAGCGGTTCATGGCCTTCGCCATCTGATCGGTGAGGATCGTGCCGGACGCGCCGACGATCATGCCCGCGACGATCAGCGCCGTGTTGTGCAGCGCGATGCCCGCGGCGGCGGCGCTCAGGCCGGTGAACGCGTTCAGCGTGGAGATCACGACCGGCATGTCCGCGCCGCCGATCGGCAGCACGGCGAGGTTGCCGAGGATGCCGGCCGCGACGAGGATCAGCAGGAACAGGCCCTCGCTCGTGGAGCCGGTGAGGATCGCGACCGCCGCGCCGATCGCGACGAGCAGCAGGCCGATGTTCACGAACAGCCCGGCCGGGATCTTCACGGGGCTGCCGGAGATCAGGCCCTGGAGCTTGCCGAAGGCGATGTTCGAGCCCCAGAAGGAGATCGAGCCGATGATCGCGCCGAACATGAGCGGGATCCCGACGGCGAGGTCCGCGCCGAGGTCGCCGCCGGCCTGGCGGAACTCCGCCCACGCGATCAGCGCGACCGCGCCGCCGCCGACGCCGTTGAAGAGCGCGACCATCTGCGGCATCGCGGTCATCTTCACCTGGCGCGCGCTCGGCACGCCGATCGCCGTCCCGATCGCGAGACCGACGAAGATCAGCAGGAAGTCCGAGCCGTCGAGCGCCGGGTTCAGCAGCGTCGCGACGACCGCGATCGCCATGCCGACGGCGGCGATCTTGTTGCCCTGGACGGCCGTCGTCGGGCTCGTCAGCCGCGACAGGCCGATGATGAACAGCGAGAACGCCACGATGTACGCGGCGGTGATGAAGTCCGCGTCCTGCAGGAAGATCGTCGCGAGACCCATGACTACTCGTGCGCGTCCGCGTCCGGCTTCGGCGCGTCGGGCTTGCGCTTGAACATGCTCAGCATGCGGTCGGTGACGAGGAAGCCGCCGATGACGTTGATCGTGCCGAAGATGATCGCGACGAGGATCAGCGCCCGGCTGAGGAAGCCGTCGGCGTGGCCGATCGCGATCAGGCCGCCGAGCAGGACGATGCCGTGGATCGCGTTCGTGCCCGACATCAGCGGGGTGTGCAGCGTGTTCGGCACCTTCGAGATGACCTGGAAGCCGACGAAGGCGGCGAGCAGCAGGATCGCGATCTCGGTCAGCAGGCTCATTGCGGATCCTCGGCCTTCGTCTCGGCGGCGGCGACGGCCTTCTTGGCGCCCGGGTGGACGATCTCGCCGTCGCGCGTGATGCAGGCGCCGGCGACGATCTCGTCGTCGAAGTTCAGGCTCAGCGCGCCGTCGTCGTCGACGAGCAGCTCGAGCAGCGACTGGACGTTGCGGGCGTACAGCGCGGACGCGTGCTCGGCCATCGTCGCCGGCAGGTTCAGCGGCGAGACGATCGTGACGCCGTGCTTGACGACGACCTCGCCCGGCTCGGTCAGCTCGCAGTTGCCGCCCGACTCGCCGGCGAGGTCGACGATGACGCTGCCGGCCTTCATGTTCTCGACCGAGTGCGCGGTCACGAGGATCGGCGCGCGCCGGCCCGGGACGAGCGCGGTGGTGATGACGACGTCGAAGGTCGCGATCTTGTCGGCGAGCTCGGTCTGCTGGGCGGCCTTCTCCTCGTCGGTCAGCTCGCGGGCATAGCCGCCCTCGCCCTCCGCGCCCTTCCCGGCTTCCAACTCCAGGAACGCCGCGCCGAGCGACTTCACCTGCTCGGCGACGGCCGCGCGGACGTCGTAGCCCGTGACCTGCGCGCCGAGCCGGCGCGCGGTCGCGATCGCCTGCAGCCCGGCGACGCCGGCCCCGAGGACGAGCACACGCGCGGGCGGCACCGTGCCGGCCGCGGTCATCATCATCGGGAAGAAGCGGCCGAGGTGCTCGGTGGCGAGCAGCACGGACTTGTAGCCCGAGACGTTGGACTGCGACGACAGCGCGTCCATCGACTGCGCGCGCGAGATCCGCGGGATCGCCTCCATCGCGAACGACGTGGCGCCGGCACTCGCGAGCGCGCTGATGCCACGCGTGTTCGTCAGCGGACCGAGGAAGCCGACGACGACGGTGCTCTCGCCGAGCTTCGCGATCTCCTCGTCGGACGGCGCGGCGACCTTCGCGACGACGTCCGCGGTCCAGACGTCATCCGACAGCGTCGCCCCCGCTGCCTCGTACAGCGCGTCGGACAGCATCGCGTCGTCGCCGGCGCCGGGCGCCACGACGAACTCGAACCCCTTCGCGGCCATCTTCTTGATGACCTCGGGTACGAGTGCGACGCGGCGTTCGCCCGCGACGGTCTCCTGAGGGACTCCGACGATCATGCGAGCGGAGAACCTACCCGATTCGATTTGACCGGCGAGAGCGCGGGCGCGTCAACCGATCGGAAAGGGCCTGCGTGCGAGGCCCGTGAGGGCCTGGGCGGTGACCCAGACCGGGGTCTGCACGCTCGTTCGCGAGTAGCGGATCGCGCCCGTCGCGCCCTGCAGCGAGCCCAGGAACGCGAGCGGGGAGCGCCCGCCGCCACGGCGGACCGTGGCCGGGTTGCGGCCCGCGGCGACCAGCGCCTGGATCGCCCATGCCGTCGACTGGGCGTTGGAGGTCGCGCCGGGTGACAGCGGCATGCCGCCGTCGGCGTTCTGACGTGCGGCGAGGTACGCCGCGGCGCGCCTCACCGTCGTCGTCGCGCGCTTGCCGGCCGCCGCGAGCCCCTGCACGGCCGCGGCCGTGTCGTCGATCCCGCTCGGGCCGCCCCTGCCCGCGAAGTTGAAGCCACCGTCGCGGTTGTGCTGGCCGGCCAGCCAGCCGGCGGCGGCGCGGACGGTGCGGTCGCTCGCGGGCCGGCCCGCCGCGCGCAGCGCGAGGATCGCGAACGCCGTCTGGTTGACGAGCCCGGCGAACGAGCCGTTGGAGCGGCGCTTGCGGATCAGCTCGACGACGAGGTTGCGCCCGCCGACCGAGCGCACCGAGCGCCGCCCGGCGCGCAGCGCGAGGATCGCGCGCTCGACGTCGCCGATGCCACGCGCGCGGCCGATGTCGCGCACGAGGTAGTCGACGCCGGAGCGCCCGTTGCGGCGCACCGCGCGCGGGTCGCGCCCCGTCGCCGCGATGCCCATGACCGCCCAGCTCGTATACAGCGGATCGGAGCCGCGACCGCGATCGCCGCCGAAGCCGCCGTCGCGGTTCTGGGCGGACGCGAGGTACGTGATCGCGCGCGCCTGGGTGCGATCGGCGGCGCGCGCCTCGTCGGCGCCCGGCCCCGCCGCGGCCGCGAGGCCGATCGACAGCGCGAGCGCCGCGACGACGGCCGCCACGCCGCCACGCGAGCCGGCGGGCAAAGGGTGCCATGTGACCTCGAGGCGGTCGCGGTAGCGCTCGAGCGAGCGCACGAGCAGCGGCCCGAAGGCGAGGCAGAAGACGACGTTGCCGGCGGCGTGCGTGAGGTTGAACGGCACGCCGCGACCCGCCACGAGCAGGTACTCGCCCCAGCTGTGGGCCGAGTAGGTGACCCACAGGTGGAAGTCCAGGAAGGACCCGTACGCGAGGCCGGCGAGCGCGCACGCGGCGGCCAGCGGCCAGCGGCCGAGCCGGCGTCCCGAGACGCGGGCGAGCACCGCGCCGAAGACCCCGACCGCGCCCCAGCCGACCATCTGCCACGGCGTGAACGGGCCCTGGCCGAAGAAGACGTTGGACGCGAGCGCCGCGACCGCGCCGACGACGAAGCCCGGCGCGCCGCCGAGCGCATAGCCCGCGAACAGGACGATGTCGGTCGTCGGCTTGACGCTCGGGATCGGCGCGAACGCCACGCGCCCGAGCGCGGCGAGGGCGGCCAGCGTCGCGACGAGCGCCAGCAGCTTCGCCGAGGGCCGCGCGCGCTCGTACCACGCGAATCCGGCCGCGAGCGCGAGCGCGAGGATGCCGAAGGAGGCGACTTGCCAGGTCATCGCGGGACCTGCGGGAGGCGTCGGGCGGGTCGCGGCCGGGTCACGGGCGCGCCTCGATCGTCATCCGTGCGCGCAGGACGTCGGCCCCGTCCTCGGGCAGCAGCGCGCCGTCGACGATCCGCGCCGTCTCGGTCGCGAAGTACCAGCCGCCGCTGAGCAGCTCGGCGACGGGTCCGTCGGCGATCGGGCGGCCATCGGCGAGCAGCACCACGCGATCGGCGGTCAGCGCCGCGAACTCGGGGTCGTGGGTCGCGACGAGGACGGCGCTGCCGGCCGCGGCGGCCGCGCGCAGGTCGGAGGCGAGCTCGCCCTTCGCGGCGCGGTCCATGCCACGGGTCGGCTCGTCGAGGCACAGCGCGGCGGGCGGCTGCGCCCCGTCGCAGACGATCGCCAGCGCGAGCCGCTGGCGCTCGCCACCGGACAGGTCGCGCGGGTAGCGGCCGGCGAGCGCCGTCAGCCCGGCGCGCTCCAGCGCGGCCGCGCCGACCTCCTCGCCGACGCGATCGGCGAGGAAGTAGTCGTTGGGGTTCTGGAGCAGCAGCGCGACGCGCCCGGCCGCCTCGACCCTGCCCCGGGTCGGCGTCATGAGCCCGTTGGCGTGGCGCAGCAGCGTCGACTTGCCCGCGCCGTTTCGCCCCATCAGCGCGACCCGCTCCCCCGGCGCCAGGGCGAGGTCGACGCCGCGCAGCACCGCTCGTCCGCCCGAGCGCTCGTGCCAGACGGCGCGGAAGGCGAGCGCCGGCGGCGGACCGCTCGCCCTTGCGCGACGCCGGCGCGCGACACCGTCGTGCCCGCGTGTCGTCCTGCGACCCGAACCCGGGACGGCGCCGGGCTCGGGCTCGGCGGCGGGCGCAGCCAACGGGGCGTCCTCGACGAGCAGACCGTGCGAGCGCAGCGTCGCGCGCGCCTCCTTGACCCCGCTCGGCGCCGGGCGCAGCCCCGCACGCACGAACAACCGCGCCGCGGGCGTCGCGAGCGCGGGAGCGCGCTCGGCCGCCCATTCCTGAAAGCCGCGCGGCGAGGCGTCACACGACAGGCCCCCGTCCTCGAAGCCGAGCACGCGATCGGCGGCGCTGAGGCAGCGCTCGAGCCGGTGCTCGATGAGCACGATCGTCGTCCCCCACTCCTCGTTGAGGCGTCGCAGCAGCCACACGAGCTCGTCGCCGGCGACGGGATCGAGCTGCGACGTCGGCTCGTCGAGCAGCACGAGCCGCGGTCGCCCGGCGAGCGCCGCGCCCAGCGCGACGCGCTGCAGCTCGCCGCCGGACAGCTCGTGCGTCGAGCGCTCGAGCAGCTCGCCGATCCCGAGCGCGAGCGCCGTCTCCTCCACCCCGCGCGCGACCGCCGCCGCGCTGTGGCCGCGGTTCTCCAGCGGCAGGGCGAGCTCCGCACGGACGGATGACAGCACGACCTGCGTCTCGGGGTCCTGAAACAGCGTGCCGGCGACCGTCGAGATCGCCGCGGGCCCGTGCGAGCGCGTGTCCAGGCCGCCGGTCACGACCCGGCCGGCGAAGTCGCCGCCGTGGAAGTGCGGGACGAGGCCGCAGGCGGCGCGTAGGAACGTCGACTTGCCCGAGGCGGACAGCCCCGCCGCGACGACGAACTCCCCGGCCGCGATGTCGACCGACACGTCGCGCAGGGCCGGCGCGAGCGCGTGCGGATAGCTGTAGGTGACGCCCTCGAAGCGCAGCACGCTCATCGCAGCACGCCACGGCGGTCGGCGAACGGCGCGAGCGCCACCACGACGAGCGCCGTCGCGAGCAGCCACTCGCGCGCGCCTGCGGCGACGAACGTCAGCGGATACGCGTCGAAGTCCGCGATCCCCAGCAGCCGCGCTCCCAGCGACAACGCCACGAGCCCGGCCGCCGAGGCCGCGAACGCGAGGTCGTGGCGCGACCACGGCTCACGCATCCGTCCCCGCCCACCGCCGCCTGCCGCCGCCGCGGTCGCGTAGCCGCGCACCTCGAGCGTCGCGGCAACGTCGAGCGCTCGGTCCAGCGCGCCCGTCGCGACCGCTCGCACGATCTGCAGCCGCTCGGCGGCCGTCGCCTTGGGCGCGGCATCGGGGCGACAGCGGCTGGCATCGGCGAGGCGCCGCGCGTCGCGCCCGAGCACCGGCACGAGCCGGATGGCGAGCGCCGCGGTCAGCGCCGAGCGCACGGAGATGCGGCGAAAGCCGCGCAGCAGCTCGTCGGGATCGACGGTCGCCGCCAGCAGCGCGCTCGACGCCAGCACGACGAGCAGGGCGCGCAGCCCGAGGATCGCCCCGAACGTCAAGCCCTCACGCGTGATGTCGACCTGCCCGAATGGCCCGAGCACGCCGAGGCGCAACCACACCGTCAGGCCCTCGTCGGTCGCCAGCGGGTTGATGAGCGCGATCAGCAGCGCGAACGGCACCCCCAGCACAGCGGCACGGGCCAGCAGCCGCCCGGCGCCCGCGAGCAGCGCGGCCCCGACGATCGACGCGCCCACCGCCGCCAGGGCGATCGGGTTCTCGAACGCCAGCACGGCCGTCACGAGCGCGCACACGTACGCCGCGGCGACCGCCGCGCGCGCGGCATGCAGGGGCGTCGCACGGCGCGCGTAGAACATCGCTCAGCGACCCCTCACACGCGCGATCACGCGATCTGTCATCGGCCCGGACGCGCCGGGACCGCCACCGGCAGGTCGTCGGAGATCGCGAGCGCGAAGCGATCGGACAGCACGCCCTCGTCGAGCGCGCGGGCCGCGGCGCCGACGCCGGCGTCGTCGGTGCCGGTCACGAACCACACGGGTTGGCGGTCCTTCGAGCGCGTCGCGGCGATCAGCCCGGTGCCAGCGCGGAGCGTCCGCGCCGCGCGGCCCTGCGCGTCGAGCACGGTCAGCGTGTCGCCCACGGCATCGAAGCGCGCGAACACGCCGCTGGCCTTCGGTCCGCGGTCGATCGCGTCGGACTCGGCGTCGCGGCCGCGCACCTTCTTCCACGGCCCGACGAGGATCCGCAGCGACTCGTCGGCGGCGCTGCGGCTGATGTTGCTGCGCCCGATCGGGATGCCGAGCGCGATCAGCTTGTCCGAGACGACCGCGCAGACGTTCGCGACGGGATCGACGCATTCGACGCGCACCGGCAGGCGCTTGCCGTCGACGCCATGCACGAACGGCTCGGGGTAGGACCCGACGACGGCGCGGATGTCGGGCGTGACGCCCCAGTCGTGGTGATCCCACCAGACTCGGTCGCCGCCGTGGACGTCGATCGCGCCCGCGCCCTTGTCGGCGAGGATGCCGTTGACGTAGATGAACCAGTCGGTCGGCCGGCCGTCCCGGCGGCCGCCGGCGAGACCGTCGATCGACTGCACGAACTCGCCGCCGTAGCGCGTCGTGACCTTCGCGTTGCGGCGCAGGACGCGCATGACGGTGTCGGCACCGGACACCTTCGCACCCGGCGTCTGGACGAGCGAGGTGGCACCGAAGTCACGCGACACCGTGAGCGAGACGGGCTCGTTCGGGGTTGATCCGGCACCGAGGCCGCAGCCGCCGACGGCGAGCGCGGCGCACAGCACGCCCGCGACACCGACGCGGCACGCGCCGCTACGTGACACGGAAGACGACCCGGTTGGCGCCGCGACGGCGCATGTCGTCGCGGTTGAAGGCCTTGTCGATGACGTTGGCGTCGAGCACGTAGCGCCCGCGCGGCAGCTTGAACGGCAGCAGGTAGTCGGTCTCCGCGCCGGCGCCGACGCCGAACCAGAAGCCGTTCTTCGCCCCGCAGCGGCCGCGCTTGCCGGGCTTGAAGCGCTCCGACCCGCCGCTGAAGTACGTGCAATGCCGGCCATCGGTGCGCGTCAGGCGCAGCTTGACGACGTGCAGGCCCGAGAAGTCCGGCGCGACGCTGACGTGCAGCGACCGCGGCGCCGACGAGCGGCTGAAGCGCTGGCCGTCCCTGATGTGGGTGATCGTCGCGGCGGGCGCCTTCTGGTCGCGCGAGCCACAGCTTCCATCGAGGACGTTGGCGACGCAGCTCGGAAGCGGCGGCGGTGGCACCGTCGCGCAGTGGCCGTCGGCGCCGTTCGTCGAGCACACGGTCACGGCGTTGGAGCGGATCGCGCCGGCCTTGGTCGCCTTGAAGGTCGCCGGACCGCGCGCGGCGAGCGCCACCTGGGCCGTGCCGTCCGCGCCGGTGCTCACGCCGCCGACGCTGGCACCGGCGACGGGTGATCCGTTCGCGGCGTCCGTCACCGTGAAGCCCACCGAGGTGGCTCCCGCGACCGGCACGACCGCCTTGAGCTCCAGCAGCTGCTCGCTGCCGTCGGCGTAGGCGTAGAGCAGCTTGTCGCCGTTGGCGATCTGATCGCCGCAGGATCCGAAGCTCGCGAACTGGCCGTTCTTGTACTCGGCGAGGAACTGGCCGGTCCCCGCGTCGTAGCCGACGTTCGCGCCGGCGATGACCGAGAAGCCCATGTCGAACGAGTACGTGCCCGTGAACGTGAAGCCGGGCGTGCCCTCGGCCGCCGTGATGATCGCGGCGCCGCGCGTCGGGCCGGGCGTCGGCGTCGCGGGGTTCGTCGTGCCGTCGCAGGCGTGAACGCCGGTGCCGTCGTGCATGTCGATCGAGCGCGTGTCGGTCGTGACCGACCCCTCGTACAGCGTCGCCGAGTTGCCCTCGACGCGCAGGTCGACCGTCACCGGGGCGGCGGGCGCGAGCGCGGGAAGCCCGAACGGGAGCAGCAGACCTCCGAGGAGGATGGCCGGGATACGACGGAGCATGTGCAGACCCCTTCCACGAGGGCGTTCGCGCGGGATGGCCGGAGGCAGGTCTCCTGGCTTCCGGGCCTACCGGCTCGCGCCTTCCCGGGCTCCTCCGACCCCAGTGACTTGCGCTCCGACCTGCCTCGAGCGCGGTGCGAGCGGCTTCCCCGGTGACAGTGGCGGGTCCGCGCCGGATTCGCACCGGACTTCCCTTGACCACCGACCATATGGACGGCGCAAGTGTAGCGTTGGACCCACCATGACCGTGAACCTCACGCGTATCTACACACGCCTCGGCGACGGCGGCGAGACGCACCTCGGCGACATGAGCCGGGTGCCGAAGACCCACCCCCGGATCGAGGCCTACGGCGACGTCGACGAGCTCAACGCGCAGCTCGGCGTCGCGCTCGCCACCGACGGCCTCCCGGAGGGCTACGGCGACTGGCTGCGGCGGGTGCAGAACGACCTTTTCGACGCCGGCGCCGACCTCGCGGTGCCCGACGGCGGCGACCGCGAGCGCCTGCGCCTGCACGCCGACCAGGTGACGTGGCTCGAGCACGCCTGCGACGAGGTCAACGACACGCTCGCGGCGCTGAAGTCCTTCGTGCTGCCGGGCGGCACCGCGGCCGCGGCGCAGCTGCACGTCTGCCGCACGGTCTGCCGCCGCGCCGAGCGCCGCGCGCTGCTCGTCGAGGACGCGAGCCCCGAGGTGATCCGCTACCTCAACCGCCTGTCGGACCTGCTGTTCATCCTCAGCCGCGGAGCCAACGCCGGCGACGAGCCGCTGTGGCAGCCCGGCCGCTACCGGGATTCGTCGGACCCGACCGCCGCCGCCTGATGGACGACGCCGCGATCGTCGCGCTGCTGTCGGGCATCGAGCCGTCGGTCGGCGAGATCCCGCACCCGCCCTTCATGGCGGCGGTCCCAGCGGCACCGGTGATCGAGTCCGGGGCCGACCTCGCGGCGATCGATGCCTGGGTCAAGGCACGCGGCGGCTGGACGCACCGCGTGCCGGCGCACCTCGCCGGGCCGGGGGCCGAGCGCGCGCCGCTGTTCTTCATCGTGCCGAAGGGCCATCTGCATCCGCGCGTCGGCGGCGCCGTCGTCGCACCGCTGGTGACGGGCCGCGCGTCCGGCGGCCGCCCGCGGGGCGCTCCCCCGCTGGGCGGCGCCGTCACGGGTGGCTCGCCGACGGGCGGCGGCCCGACAGGCGCCACGCCAGGCGGCGCGGCCGCCGCTTCCGGCGCGCCGGGGGGCGGTCCGCTCCGCTCCGGGCTGGGCTCCGCGGACGTGATGGCGTTCGTCGCGACCTCCGACATGCCCGCTGCGCGGGCCTTCTACGAGCGCGCGCTCGGGTTGCGGGTCACGGGGCAGAGCCCGATCGCCTGCGTGTTCGACGCCAACGGCACGACGCTGCGCGTCGTCGCCGTCGAGAAGCCGACGATCGCGCCCTACGCCGTGCTCGGATGGATCGTCTCCGACATCGCCGCGACGATCCGCGAACTCACGACCGGCGGGGTCGACTTCGCGCGCTTCGACGGGATGGAGCAGGACGAGCTCGGCATCTGGAACGCGCCCGGCGGCACCTGCGTCGCGTGGTTCAAGGACCCCGACGGCAACGTGCTGTCGCTGACGCAGTTCGGCTGACGCCGCGGCGAGCTACTTGCGGGCCTCGGCCCGGCGACGGATCTCGGCCTTGAGGTCGGCCGCCTTGCGCTTCTCCTTGGCCGCCTTGTGGGCCGCCTCGTTGCGTTGCTGCACCTCGAGGATCTTCGCCTTGTGTGCTGCCTTGACCGGTCCCGACGCTTCATCCGCCATCAGATGCTCGCTTGCCTGCTCCCGCTGAGGACCCGGAACCGCGCCCGGGATGCGGGGAGCATCGATCATCCGGTGGCGGCAGCTATGAGCCTACCCTCGCAGATGCGCCGGCGCGGGCAAATGACGCGCCGGTCGCCAGAACGCGGCATGGCGCTATTGTCGGGCCGCATGACCGACGATCAAATTCGCACGCTGCTCTCGGGCCTCACGCCCGCGCCCTTCATCTGGTCGCGCCCGGGCACGGTCGTGCTCATGGACAACCATGTCCAGGAGGCCGGAGGCGACAGCGAAGCGGTCGGCGACTGGGTCGAGGCCAACGGCGGCGAGATCGACCGCACGCTGCCCGTCGTCGCGACGCGCCGCGGGGTCACGGCGATCCCCAAGCCGGTCGGCAAGCGCTACTACGTCGTGCCGACGACCCTGCTGGGCGACTGACCGCCGCCCAAGGCCCTCGTCAGCCGATCGCGCCCATCTGCGAGCCGGCGATCATCACGTAGCCGGTCAGCGAGAACACGACCCACGGGACCGTGCTCTTGTTCTCGGTCAGCATGATGTACGCGACGCCGACGAACTTGCCTCCGAACGCGAAGATCAGGCCCATGATCAGGATCGCGTGAGACATCCGCCACGACCCTACCGGCGCCGCGGGCCGCCGCAGACCGCGACGACGCCAAGATCCGGGCGTGTGGGAGCATCGGAGCGAACGTGGACGACGACGAACCGCTTTTCCTGATCATGATGCTCGTTCACGACGATGGCCCAGGCGGGGTGTCGGTGTGGCAGGCGGCGCTCGTCGAGGGCCACGGCCGCGTGCTGAACCGCGAACAGGCCGAGGCGATCATCGCCGCCGAGGGACCGGGTTCGCGCTTCCTGTACCCGTGGGACGACGAGACGCGCCACCTCGGCCCGCCGGAGGGCGCCGCGCCGCCGCTGACGATGGCGCCCGGGGACACGATGTGGGACTACGGCGAGCCGCCGCGCGTCGACATGATCGAGGTGCTGCGGGCCACGTACTCGGCGGCGGGCAGCACGCCGCCGCCGCCCGACGTCGACAACGCGTCGGTCGAGGTCGCGACGACCCTCGAGATCGCGGCCGACTGGTTCGGCGCGGCCGACAGCCATCGCGTCGAGACCGCCTTCGACCTGCTCGTCATGGACCTCGGCGGCAACCGCCATGGCACGCCGCCGTTCTACGGCGTCCCGCTGGAGGCGCTCGGCCTGGGCTGATCGCGCCGGGGTCCCCGCCCCGGAGGAGCACTAGGCTGGGGTCATGGCTTACACGAACGCCCAGGCACGCCAGGACCTGCTCGACATCGTCGCCGAGGCGATCGACGAGCTCGCCGTGGCGCTGGCCGCGCTCGGCGCCGCCTACGAGCAGCTCGACGAGCAGCACGCCGACGAGCTCGAGGAGCGGCTGTTTCGCCCCGTCCAGCTCGCCTACGGGCGGCTGAAGCGCGCGCACGCCGGCTTCGCCGAGCGCCACGACCTGCCCGGTCGCACGTTCGAGGCCGCGGCACCGGGCGCGCCGTCCAGCGGCGCGAAGGGCTTCGTCGCCACCGCCGTCGGGGCGGTCGGCTCGACCGACACGGTGCTGTCGACGCTGCAGGACTCGATGCTGCCGGTCGAGGTCGGCGACCGCGAGCTGCGGACCGGGCTGGGCGAGGTGCGCGAGCTGATCGCCGACCTCCCCGCGCGGGCGCGCGGCGTCGTCAGCACGATCGGCCGCTGACCGCGCGGGCCCGTCGCGTTGACGCAGGCCGGCCGCGCTGCTAGTTGTTCGGCTTGTCGGCACACGCCACAAGGGGTCAACGGGAGGCGCTCGAGATGAAGAAGGTGCTGGTAGTGGTCGTATCGCTGGCCGTCGTTGCTGGGCTCATGGCGCCATCGGGCGCGGCCGCGAAGTCCAAGGTCCCGAAGCCCTCGGCCCAGACCACCGCGCTGCTCAACGGCGCCATCGCGAACGTCACCACGGTGCTCAACGAGGCCGTCGCCTGCGCGACCGCCGCCATCGGGGATGGCGCCGCGGGCGTCTCGAGCCCCGCCGTCATCGCGTGCGTGCGCACCGCCGTCACGAAGGCGCGCGCGATCGTCAACGGCGCGATCGATGCGATCGAGACCTCGATGGGCGATCTCGGTACTGCCGGGAAGACCGCCTTCAGGCACGTCCGTGCCGCGATCGCCACCGCGTTCGACCGCGTCGACGCGCAGCTCGCCGCCGCCGGCGGCTGACGGTCCGGGCAGCCCGGCTCGGACGTCGGCGTCGCGGGTCGCTCGCCGGCGGCCGGCGATCATCGTGGCGCGGGGTGTGGCCGAACGGCCGCCGGTGTGTGACGGACCCCACCGTGGGGGTGCACGGGAGCTCGTACGTTTGTCGTCGAGCCGTTCCTCTCGTCTCGCACATCGCAACCAGGGAGCAAGATGACCCCCAAGCTTCTCGTCGTCCCGTTCGCCATCGGCGCTCTCGCGCTGGGCGCGGCGGGCGCGCAGGCACAGATCCAGATCGGCAACAGCACCCAGTCCAACAACCAGAGCTCGTCGACCACCCAGGGGATCTCCCAGAGCAGCGGCGGCGGGATCGTGCTCGGTGGTGGCGACCAGAACGCCGCCAACAGCTCCAGCACGACGCTGAACAACGCCCAGGACTCGGGCGACGGCCTGCTCGTCGTCGGTGACACCGGCCAGGACAGCACGCAGCACGCCACGACCGACCAGAAGATCGATCAGAACGCGAGCGGCGGCACGCTGACGCTCGTCGGTGGCGACCAGAACGCCGAGAACAACTCCGGCACCGAGCTCAACAACGAGCAGGCGGCCGGCGGCCTCATCACCATCGGCGACACGACGCAGTCCAACAACCAGAGCGCGGCGACGACCCAGGACATCGGCCAGAACTCCGGTGGCGGGATCGTCATCTTCGGTGGCGACCAGAACGCCCAGAACAACTCCGACACGACGCTGAACAGCGCCCAGCTCGCGTTCGGCCTGCTCATCCTCGGCGACACCGGGCAGTCCAACACGCAACACGCGACGACCGGCCAGAACCTCGCTCAGGATGCCGGCGGCGGAACGCTGGTCCTCTTCGGCGGCACCCAGAGCGCCGCCAACAGCCAGTCGACCGTCGCCAACAACTGCCAGGAGGTCGGGTTCGGGATCTTCTGCATCTGAGCTCGTCCGCAGCTCCCCGAGCTGACGATCGCACGGGCCGCCCTCGGGCGGCCCGTCGTCGTCAGCGGATGGTCGTGACGTGCGGGCGCGGGGCCGCCGGCCGCCTCGCGCGGGATTCCTGCAGCGCGCCGACGCAGACGCGGTTGCCACCCTCGTTCTTGGAGCGGTACATCGCCCGGTCGGCCGCCGCGAGCGCGGTGTTGAGGTCGACCGTGACGTCGGCGGGCAGCTCGACGATGCCGATCGAGAGCGTCGGCGGCGGCGGGCCGTCGACCGAGGCAAAGGCCCGCTGGATGCGCGCACCGATCACGGCGGCGGCGCCCGCGTCGGGCGCGCTCAGCAGCACGGCGAACTCATCCCCTCCGAGCCGGGCGGCGGTGTCGATCTCACGGACCTGGGCGAGGATCACCTCGGCGAGACGGCACAGGGCGAGGTCGCCCGCAACGTGCCCGTGGCGATCGTTGAGCGCCTTGAAGCGGTCGCAGTCGAGAACGAGCAGCGCGCCGCGGGTGTCCTGGCGAGCGCTGCGGGCCCGCTCGGCAGCGTAGGAGCCGGCGAACTCGCGACGGTTGGCGAGCCCGGTCAGCGGATCGATGGCGGCGGTGCGGGCCGATGCCTGCAGCAGCTCGTCGACGCGCGCGCGGAAGGCGCCGACCAGCATGCCGGTGGCCGCGATGGTCCCCACACCGACGAGGCTCGTGGCCGCCGGGAACGGGGTGTGTGTCGCAACCGTCGCGAAGACGAACAGCGCTGCGGCGAAGACGACCTGGCGCGCCGCGCGCACGGGTGCCAAGACGTGAAACGAGTGCACGACGAGCCACACGTGGAACCACAGGAATGGTGCGTCGGGCCCCCACAGCAGCACGAGCGCCGTGATGAGCAGCTGCCCGCCGTACGTGAAGGTCTTCGAGCGCGACCAGCGGGAGGCGTCCCGCGCTGGTGTAGAGGACCGCCGCACCGAGGTAGCCCAGTACGGCGATCGCGGCCAGCCCCAGGTCGTTCGCCGCGCTCGGGTGCGGGAGCAGCAGGGTGGCCGTCAGGCAGCTTGCGCCGAAGAACCAGACATAGGCAACCGATCGGTCGTTGCCGCTCGCCTCGCCGCCCAGCAGGCGGCCCATTCGCACGACGATGGCCTCGACCATGCTTATCCATTCGGCACACATCGGCGCGAGCATGAGCGGGTGACTCGCCGGTCGGCGAGTGGAGGCCGCCGCCACGGACGTTGCATTGTGCGCGGGATCGTGTTTCATGAACGTCATGCCGAGCATGCGTGGGACCGGGGAAGTGTCAGTCCGCTCCACCGGCGGGTCTGGCAAGCGCCGCGGGCGGTGGCGTGGCAGGGAGGCACACTGTGACGCACAGCCCCCCGGTGGGGCGAGGAGTGAGGGTGAGGGTGGCGTCATGTGCCGGGGTGATGCTGGAGACGATCGCCAGGCCGAGGCCGGCATCGGGCTGCGCACGGTCGTGACCCACGGGCGCCCTCCCGGGCAGGTCGTGGACGATCGCGTGCTGCATGCGGTTCGTGCTCAGCAGCAGCAGAAGCCCGTGTGAGCCGATGGCGGTGGTCGTGTCAGCAGCCGCCTCGAGCGTGACGCCATGCAGCTCGACGTGGTCAGGTCGGCGGCTGTGAGCATGAGGATGGGCATGCGCGAGCAACACGCGCATGCCGGCAAGCAACGGGCTGGTACATGTCCTCGGCATATCGAAAACCGCATACGTGCCGACAACGCCACGGTGCCTGCAAATGGCGGCGTGACCTACGGTGAACCGGCACGAACGGCGCCTCGCCCGATCCGCGTGCGAACGACCCGTGTCGCTGGCTGCCTGTCGACATCGCGGCGATCGCAGCAGCCCGCGGATACCAGCCGCTGGCGTCCGCGGCCTGACGGCCGTGTCACCGATCGACGTCGTTCGCGGCGAGCACCGCGGTCTTCACGGTGAGCACCGTGGTTCGCTTGGCGAGGCTGACGGCGCCGGGCCCGACGGCACGCCCGGCATGGCACGCGCTATGTCGAATATGACCCTCTCCGCGGGCATTATTCGACACAGCCCGGCAATCCGCGCTCATCGCCACGTGCTGCTCCTCGACGATTTCCGGCAATCTCGAAGCACACTGGCCGCACAACGGACCCGCTCGCCTCACACGCCCTTCCGCACGACCGACGCTGCCTGCCGGTGGCTGCGCTGCATGAGCGCAATTGAGTGGCTCAGCGCCCAGGAGGATGCTGACCGTTCAGCCTCGCGCCGCCCGACCGCGTAGGGATGGCGCCCTCCAGAGACCCAGATCCGGGGAGCGTCGGCGCCACGCGGCCGGATGCGGGCACCTGCGCCCGCCGGCGACCGGCGCGGCGCTGCGCACAAGCGCGTCGAGCGTATCCCCCGCACCCCTCCTCAACGAAGAGCCCCGAGCGCACGGACCTCCTCTATACCGCTACGGGGATTCGAACCCCGGTTTCCGCCGTGAGAGGGCGGCGTCCTAGTCCCCTAGACGATAGCGGCGAGACGCGACGCAGGCACGGTACCAAAGGGGCGCTCGCCGGCCCCGGCCCGAGAGCGCCGAGGACGGCGCTCGAACGGCGCCTCGGAGGCCGTGGGCGGGCCGAAACCGGGGGTTCGAGCGAGCACGCGAGCGAGCGGTGGCGGTAGGTTTGGAGGGGCTCCGCTGCTAAGGTTGGGGGCGCAGGCGGATGTGGTGAAATTGGTATACACGCAGCGTTCAGGTCGCTGTGGGGGCAACCCCGTGGAGGTTCGAGTCCTCTCATCCGCACTTGCGAAGGGTCCCGCCTCGGGACCCTTCGTGTTGCCGGACGTCGTCCGGTCGCGCGTTGGCGCATGCGCGTCCTGGCCGAGCATCTCCGCTCGCTGCAAGCCGTCTCACGCTGAGGAAATCAGCCCGGACCGCGCGCGGTTCGCGTAGCGTCCGGACCAATGCGCCGCGCACTCATCGCCCTCGCCGGGATCCTCGTCGCGCTCGTCGTCGCCGCGCAGTTCGTCCTGCCGGGCCTTGCGGCGAAGCGGCTGCGCTCGGATCTCGTGGCGCAGGGCTCCGATGTGCGCGTCGAGATCAGCGCGTTCCCCGCGATCAAGCTGCTGCTCACGAAGGCCGACAAGGTCACGATCTCCGTCGGCTCGTACAAGACCGACGACGGATCGTCGGACGACTCCGGGGACGACCTGCCCGACCTGCTCGCCCAGACGAAGGCGACGAAGAAGCTCGACGTCGACGTCCGCGTCCTCGACGACGGCCTGCTGCGCATGCAGCAGGTCAGCCTGCACAAGGACGGCAACGCGCTCACCGCCAACGTGACCCTGCTGCAGAGTGACATCGACGCCGCCCTGCCGGCGCATCTGCGCCTGACCGGCAGCGACGAGAACGGGCTCACCGTCTCGGGCAACACGAGCGTGTTCGGCGAGGACATCGACGCCGACGCCCGCATCGAGGTCGACGACGACGGCTCGCTCGTCATCAGTCCGCAGGGCGGCGACGAGATCGACCTCGGCGACCTCGTCTCGGTTGCGATCTTCGAGGACAAGCGCGTCGCCGTCGACTCGATCAGCGCCCGCTCCGCCTCGGACCGCTACACGCTCACGATCCGCGGCCACCTGCGCGGCTGAGCCACCGCGGCCCCCGCCGGTGCCTCGCCCGGCGCCCTACGGCTGCTCGCGGCGCAGCAGCCCGAAGATCCCCGCGAAGAAGACGAGCACGAACACGACGAGTGCGAGGTCGACGGTCAGCGGCGTGATCGCGAAGTAGCTGTCGCCGAACTTGCTGACCTTCGCCAGCGCGGGACTGTCGGCGATCCGCCCGTTGAGGTCGATCGCCGAGCCGAAGCCCGCGTACGACCACTTCGCCACGACCGCGTTGGACACGATCGCCAGCCCGGTGCTCATCGTCGCGACGGGCACGATCGAGCCGCCGAAGAACAGCTGCGGCACGAGCACGAGCGGGATGAAGCTCGTCGCCTGATCCTGCGTCTTGACGGCCGCGGACATGACGAGGCCCATGCCGACCGCGGCGAAGCTCGTCAGGATCATCATGGCCGTGATCGACAGGTACGTCGACGTCGGCGAGTGCAGCGGCTGGAAGAGGTAGAAGACCCCCATGAGGATCAGGGTCTGGATCGTCGCGAGCGTGAACAGCACCGCCGCCTTGGAGAACAGGTAGGCGCCCGTCCGAACGCCGACGGCCGCCTCGCGCACGTAGACCGACTTCTCCTTGATGATCTCCCGCGCGCCGTCGATCGAGCCGAACCACACGACCATCGTCACGACGAGGAACAGCACGGTGATCGCGTCGTCGGCGTCGCGCTTGCCGCCGGCGAAGATCCCGCTCTTGAAGAGCCCGACGATCGCCAACGCGAGCACCGGGACCTGCGCCATGAGGATGATGAGATTGCGCCGGTCGCGCGTGAACAGCGTCGTATAGCGCTGCGTCAGCACGAACGCCTGGCGGCGCAGCGACCCCCGACGGCGGCCGACGTGCGACGGCCGGTCGGGCGGCGGCGGCTGCTCGGCGACGACCGCCGCATACCCCTGCTGGGCGCGCTTGGCCTGCCACTCCTCCGCCGGCCTGCGATCGAGCTGCGCGTAGATCTCGTCGAAGCTGTCGGCCTCGAAGAACGTCTTCGCCTCCTCGGGCGGGCCGTCGAAGCACAGCCGCCCTCCCCGGCCCATCACGAGGATGCGGCTGCACACGCCCAGGCTCTTCGTCGCGTGCGTGACCACGACGACGGCGCGCGATCGGTCGGCCAGCCCGCGCAGCAACTGCATCATCCGCGTCTCGAGCCCGGGATCGAGGCCGGTCGTCGGCTCGTCGAGGAACAGCAGGCTCGGCCGGGACAGCAGCTCCGCCGCGAGGCCCGTGCGCTTGCGCTGGCCGCCCGAGAGCAGCTCGATCCGCGTGTCGCGGTGCTCGCCGAGCTCGAGCTCCTCGAGCACGCGCTCGACGGTGGCGTCGTACTCCGCGTCGCTCGTATCGTCCGGAAGCCGCAGCCGGGCCGCGAACTTCAACGCCTCGGTGACCGTCAGCTTGCCGTGGACGACCTCGTCCTGCGGCAGGTAGCCGATGTCCGTCAGGCGGTTGGCGAGCGGCTCGCCGTTGACCGTCACCTTGCCGTCGGTCGGGTTCGTGACGCCCGCCAGCATCTTCATGAGCGTCGACTTGCCCGAGCCGCTCTCGCCGATGATCGCGACGAGCTCGCCGGGCGCGATGCTGAGCGCGGTCGGGCGCAGGATGACCTTGTCCTTGACGCGCATGCCGAGGCCCTCGGCGTCGAGGCGGATCGCGCCCTGCTCGGCGCGCGCGACGAACGCGTCGCCGTCGAAGATCAGGCTGTACGGCCCGATCCCGATCTCCGAGCCGGTGTCGAGCATCGCGCGGCGCGTGCGCATGCCGTCCAGGCGCGTGCCGTTGCGCGAGCTCAGGTCGCGCAGCTCGATGCGGCCGTCGGTGCGCACGATCTCGACGTGGAAGCGCGAGACGTTCGGGTCGTCGAGCACGACGTCGTTGGACTCGTCGCGGCCGATCGTCAACCGATCGCCCGGGAACTGGATGAGATGCGTCGTCAGCGCCTGCGGGCGCGCCGAGCCGTCGAAGCGGGTCTCCTGGCCGGTCAGGAAGCGCAGCGCCTCCCCGCCGATCTGCACGGTGTCGCCGTTGGCGAGCCAGCGCGACTCGCCGCGGAAGCGCTCGCCGTTGAGCTGTGACCCGTTGCGCGAGTCGAGATCGACGATCCAGTAGCCGCCCTGCACCGGCTTGATCTCGGCGTGGTGGCGCGAGACCGCGTTGTCGGCGATCGGGACGTCGTTGTCCGCCAGGCGACCGATGCTCAGCCCGGTCGACGGAACGGGCAGCCGGCGGCCGTGGTAGAGCACGAGTCCGCCCGACGAGGGGACGATCGGCGTCGGGTCGGGGCTGCGGGGCGATCCCTCCTGCTCGCGCGGCGGCGGTCCTGGGCGTCGCGGCATGACCTCAGTATCCCCCCTCGCCCGGCTTCGCCTTGCCTATCTGCTTGCCCGCCGCGGACACGACGAACCACGTGCCGAAGAACCCCTGGCCGGTCGCGTCTCCGGGCTGGACGTCGGCCTCGGCGGTGTACAGCGGATGACCGTTGTAGACCATCTGCCCGAGCGGCGTGTCGCGCCGCTTGGATGTCTTGAGCTTGCGTGCGACGAGGCCGGCGCCGGCGCGCGGCTTGCCCTCGACGATCGCCGGCGGCCAGACGCGCGCGCAGCCGCCGTAGCACGTGCTCTTCGAGGTCGTGTCCTCACGGAACAGGTAGAGCGTCTTGCCCTGGGCATCGACGAGGATCCGTCCGAGCTTGTTCGCGCGCAGCGCGAGAGTCGGGGCCGCGGCGGCGGTCGCCGCGCCCTTGTCGTCCGGCGACCCCGCGACCGCCGACAGCACGACGAAGCCGATCACGGCGATCGCGATCGCTGCCGGCAACGCCAGGCGTGAGGTTGAGCGCGCGGCCGGGACGCTGCGGGTCACGCGTCGCGAGACCCCAGATGGAGCGGGCAGTACAACGGCGACGACACGCTCCGCGTCGCCTGCAGCGAGGCGCGCAGGACGAGGTCCTGCGATCCGCGCCGCGAAGCGCTGGCGGTCGCCTTCTTGTCCTCGGCCGTGGCCTTGTCGGCGACGAGCGGCCCGCACAGCGCCGGCGAGGTCGACTCGCCCGTCAGGCTGCGATCGAGGTCCGAGCGCTCCAGCACGCCGTCGTAGACGCCGTTGTGGTTGTAGTCGATGCCGTGCACGACGAGCACCGCGTTGTCCTCGCGGATGTACGAGGCGACGATCGGCGTGAGCGAGATCGTGCGGCGGTAGGCGACGTCGCTCGTCTTCGGGAAGCGGTTGAAGGAGACGATGCTCTTGACGCTCGTGTCGCCGCGCGTCGTCAGCGCCTTGACCGGGGGGCCGTAGAACGGGACGCCCGCGTGCGTCGCGATCGACAGGTGGCCGTTGTGCTTGGCGGCGACCGACGCGTCCGGGCACGTACCCTTGCCACCCGCGTGGATGTGAATCGCGTGCGGTGCGCCGTCGAGCAGCCCGGTCGAGTCGATCGACACGGTCAGCGTGTTGTTGTGCAGGCGCATGACCGCGTCGCCGCTGCCGGTGACCTGATTCGTGGGCACCGCCCCGAGCTTGCCGTCGACGGCCTGTCCGACCGGCTTGGCACCGTCCGAGCCGCCGCCGCCGAGGACGACGGCCGCCACGACGACGCCGACCAGCACGACCGCCAGCGCCGCGAGCGGCTTGGCGCGGCGGCGCACGCCGCCGCCACCTGCCGTCGAGGTCCCCTCGCGCTCGCCGGTGCCGCGCCGCAGCGACGGGCCGCCGCCGTCATCGGCCGCCGCGGGCACGGCGGCGCCCGCGCCCCTGGGTGGCGGCGGTGGCGATGTCGCCGCGCGCGGCGGGGGCGCGGGCGGCGCCGTGGCGCGCGGCGGCGGCGCGACGTACGTCTCGTCGCGCGTCGCGTCGGGCAGATCGATGATCGGCGCGGCCGCCGCCGCGTCGGCGGAGCGGCGCTCGGACTCCTGCAGGGTGACGGCCCGGCGGACGACGGCCGCCAGCGCGCCGGCCGTCGCGTAGCGGTGCTCGGGGTCCTTGGCGGTGGCGCGCGCCACGATGTCGTCGAACGCGTCGGCGAGCTCGGGCAGCACGGTGCTCGGCAGCGGCGGCGGGTCCTGGACGTGCGCCCACAGCTTCGCCATGTCGCTGTCGTGGGCGTAGGCGACGCGACCGGTCAGCATCTCGAAGAGCACGCAGCCCAGCGAGTAGACGTCGGCGCGGCGGTCGACCTTGTGACCCTGGATCTGCTCCGGCGCGACGTAGTCCGGGGTCCCGACCCAGCCGCCGTCGCGCGTCAGCGCCTCGTTCGCCGAGCCGAGCCGCTTCGTCAGGCCGAAGTCCGTGAGGAAGACGTGCGGCTTGCCGGGAGGGCCGGAGATGAGGATGTTCGCCGGCTTGACGTCGCGATGCACGAGCCCGGTCTCGTGGGCGGCGTCGAGCGCGCCCGCGACCTGGCCGACGATGTCCGCGACGAGCGCGAGGTCCATCGGGCCGCCGTCGATGATCTTGCGCAGCGTCGTGCCCGGGACGAAGCGCATCGCGAGGTAGAGCACGCCCTCGAACTCGCCGCCGCGATGGATCGGCACGATGTTCGGATGCTCCAGCGAGGCCGCGAGTCGGCACTCGGCCTTGAAGCGCGCGACGGCGGTCTCGTTCATCGCGTGCTCGGGGGCGATGATCTTCAGGGCGATCTGGCGATCGAGGTCGGGATCGACGGCCTTGTAGACGACCCCCATGCCACCCCGATCCACGACGCGCTCGACGACGTAGCCGGCGAACTCCGAGCCGGGCTCGAGGTTGGAGGTGGAGCGCTTCGGGCCTTCGGACAAATCGGTCACCTACGTCGAAGTTGAGATGTCCTCGCGATCGTCCCCGGGAATGCTCCGGAAGCGGGTGCGAGCGGCTCGATCGGTCGCCGGATCCTAGATCGCCGTGGTTGCAACGCGCAAGTGCCAGCCGTGTGAGTATCGACACGCAGGCCTGGCCGCGCGGGCGGATCGGTCCTCGCTTCAGCGCGGCTCGATGAACAACGACTGCGCGCAGACGCCGATCGGCCCCCGCAGGTCGTGCAGCGTCGCGGTCGCGAGGCCGAAACCGCCGGCCGACGACGTCGTGCGCGCGTCGACGCCGATCCACTCCCCCACGGCCTCACGGTGCAGGTGGATCGTCAGCTCGGTGTTGACGAACAGCCAGTCGCGGAAGGGCAGGATCCAGCTCAGTCCGTTGGCGAAGTCGGCGGCCGCGGCGACGCGGGCCAGCTGCGAGGGCGGCTCGCCGGCGACGAGCTCGCCGCGCAGGCGGATCCAGGCCGCGACGGCGCCCGTGCCCAGCTCGCCGCCGACCTGGCTGATCTCGCAGGCGTCGGGATAGAACATCGCGCGCTCGCGGGCGGTGAACAGCGCCAGCGGGGCGCCCGTGTCGGGCGCCGGGAGCGGCGCGGGCGCATCGGCGGGTGCGACCGCGGAGCCGGGGATGTCGTCGCGACGCACGCGGACGGCGCGCGCGAGGCACGCCGTCCGCTCGCCGGCGTCGAGCGTCGCGTCGACGACCTGGAAGCGGCGGCCCGGGCGGGCCAGGCTCGTGCTGACCTCGACGCGACCGAGCGGGACCGCGCTGAGGAAGTCGATCGTCAGACGGGTCGCCACGAGGTCCTCGCCGGGCGACGTCGCCTCGATCGCGCGCGCGAGCAGCGCCGACGGCGCGCCCCCGTGCATCATGCGTGCGTCCCACGGGCCGCGCGCGCAGCCCGCGGCGAGGTAGCCGGAGCCGTCCGGCTCGAACAGCGCTTCCTGCGTCACGACCCGCACGCTACCTCGGAGCAGGTCGCGCCGTGTGAGCCGAGACCCGCCCGCGGAAACCGGTGTATCAGCGCCGGCCCGCTCCTACTCCTCTGGACGCGACGGGTGCGTCCGTCGCGCGCACACACCAATCGACAGCGAGGCTGCTCATGTCTGAATCCCATTCGCACGTCTCCTGCACCATGAAGGTGCTGCCGGAAGAGCTGCGGATCGAAGCCGCCCAGCGGGCCGTCCGGATCAACCGCGCCAACGCGCCGGCCCGCGAGATGCTCGCGGCGGCCGCGCCGCGCCAGCTCCTGGAGCCCGCACACCTCGCCCTGCTGACCTCGCGGTACTGGGGAGCGGGCGGCGTCAAGCTCACGGTCGGCTTCCTGGACGACCCGACCGCGGATCTGCGCAAGCGGATCCTGTCGCACATGAACATCTGGGGCTCGTGGTCCAACGTCCGCTTCACCGAGACGAAGACCAACCCCCAGGTGCGGATCGCGCGCCAGGGCGGCAAGAACGGCGGTTACTGGTCCTGGCTGGGCACCGACATCCTGTCGATCGCGCCGGATCAGCCGACGATGAACCTCGAGGCGTTCACGATGAACACCCCGGACTCCGAGTTCTACCGGGTCGTCCGGCACGAGACCGGGCACACGCTCGGCTTCCCGCACGAGCACCTGCGCAAGGCCGTCGTCAACCGGATCGACAAGGACAAGGCGATCGCCTACTTCAAGGCGCACGGCGGCTGGGACGCGGCGACGACGACCTCGAACGTCCTGACGCCGATCCCGGACTCCGCGCTCAACGCCACGTCGACGACCGATCTGCACTCGATCATGTGCTACTGGCTGCCGGCCGAGATCATGAAGGACGCCAAGGCCGTCCCGGGCGGCTTGGACGTCGACGCGCTGGACGCGATGTTTGCGTCGACCGTCTACCCGACGGCCTCGTCGAGGGCGACGAGCATCTGGCCCAACGGCAAGGCGTACTTCTTCAGGGGCTCGGAGTATCTGCGCTACGACCCCGTCGCCGATAGGACCGACGCCGGCTACCCGAAGCCGATCGCGGGCAACTGGCCGGGCGTCCCGGCGAGCTTCGCGTCCGGCATCGATGCCGCCGTCCGCTGGGACAACGGCAAGGCGTACCTGTTCAAGGGCGCCGGCTACCTGCGCTACGACATCGCCGCCGACAAGGTCGACGCCGGCTATCCCAAGTCGATCGCGGCGAACTGGCCGGGGCTCGCGGGCGCGAAGATCGACGCCGTCATGCGCTGGCCCAACGGCAAGGCGTACTTCTTCAGCGGCTCGAAGTACTACCGCTACGACATCGCCGCCGACAAGGTCGACGCCGGCTACCCGAAGGCGATCGCCGGCAACTGGGCGGGCCTGCCCGCCGACTTCACCGCCGGCATCCAGGCCGCGACGACCTGGAACAACGGCAAGGCGTACTTCTTCAAGAACGACAGGTACGTGCGCTACGACATCGCCGGCGACAAGGTCGATTCGGGCTACCCGAAGGCGATCGCGGGCAACTGGCCCGGGTTCTGGCCGTCGAACGTCGACGCCTGAGCGAGCGCCGGTGGGGTCGCGCGCTGCGCGGCTCCACCGGCGACGCCGGATCTACCTGCTGCTGCGACCCGCGCGTGACGGCGATGCCGAGGCGGCCGCGCGCTCACGGCGACCGGGGCGGGTGCCCGGGCGCGCGGACGAGCGACCCGGCTTGCGGGGACCGCCGCCGCCACCGCTCGTCGCGGTCGGCAGACCGCTGAGCGAGAACTCGCGGTGCAGACCGAGGTCCGACGCGATCCGGCTCATGTCGCGCGCCTGGTCGCCGAGGACGAACGTGACGCTGATGCCGGAGCGACCCGCGCGGCCCGTGCGGCCGGTGCGGTGGACGTAGCCGTCGCGGTCCTCGGGCATGTCGTAGTTGATGACGTGCGTGACGTCGCGCACGTCGATGCCGCGCGCCGCGACGTCCGTCGCCACGAGCGTGTCGACCTCGCCGCGCTCGAAGCGGGCGAGCGCCTTCTCGCGCTGGGACTGCGTCTTGTCGCCGTGCATCGCGAGCGCGGTGACGTTGTGGTCGCGCAGGCGCTTGACGAGCCGGTCGCAGCCGCGCTTCGTGCGCACGAAGACGATCGTCAGGCCGCGCTCGGCGTCGCGCAGCTCGGCGACGAGGTGGTCGACCTTGGCCTCGTGCTGGACCTTGATGAAGCGGTGCTCGGTCTCCGGCGCGTCGTGATCGACGGGCGGGACGTGCTCGTGACGGCGGGCGTTGGACGTGTACGCCTTGGCGATCGAGCCGGCGTCGCCCTCGAGCGTGGCCGAGAAGAACATCGTCTGGCGGCTGCGCGGCGTCTTCGCCACGATGCGGTCGACGGCCGGGCGGAAGCCCATGTCGAGCATGCGGTCGGCCTCGTCGAGGACGAGGACCTTGACGTGCTCGAGCGTGATCGCGCGGCGCTGGAGGATGTCCTCCAGGCGGCCGGGGGTCGCGACGATGATGTGGGCGCGACGGGCGAGCTTGATCTGGCGCTCGATGCCGGCACCGCCGTAGACGCAGGCAACCGACAGCGCCCGGCCGTGGGCCAGGTCGGTCAGGTCGTCGACGATCTGCAGGGCGAGCTCGCGCGTCGGGGCGAGGATGAGGCCGCCGGGGCGGCGGTCGGTCGCGTTCAGGCGCTCGACCATCGGGATCGCGAAGGCGAGCGTCTTGCCCGATCCGGTCGGCGACTTGGCGAGGACGTCGTGGCCCTCGAGCGCGTCCGGGATGACGAGGTTCTGGATCGCGAACGGATCCGTGATGTCGCGCGCCCTGAGCGCATCGACCACCACAGCGGATACGCCGAGATCGGCGAAGGACTTCGAAGACATGAAGAGTGGCTCCTAACAGTGGCCGCGCGGGATCGCGAGTTCGGCCATCAAACGAGTTCGGGAGATTCGACTGACCCGAACCGCGTTAGCGCACTCGAAGCAAGAACCTCATGGACAGCGGCGCTGCCCGTGGGAGAGACGGTAGCAGCACCTTGCGGCGACTCGGCTGCAATTCCCCGGAAAACCGCGATCATGGGGGTCGTGCCCGAGCCGCTGCCTCCCCTCTCCGCGCGCCTCGGCGACGTCCGGTCCTCGCCCGTGCGGGAGATCCTGAAGCTCACCCAGCGCGCCGAGGTCATCTCGTTCGCGGGAGGCCTGCCGGCGCCTGAGCTGTTCCCCGCGGAGATGGTCGCGCAGGCGTTCGCGAGCGCGCTGGCGCCGACCGTCGTCGCCCGTGCGCTGCAGTACTCCACGACCGAGGGCGACCCAGAGCTGCGCGCGCTGCTGGCCGGTCGCTTCGAGGGCCGCGGCCTGCGGGCCGACGCCGAGGAGATCCTCGTCACGACGGGCTCCCAGCAGGCGCTCGGCCTCGTCGCGAGCGTGCTGCTCGATCCCGGCGACGCCGTGCTCGTCGAGAACCCGTCCTACCTCGCGGCGCTGCAGTCCTTCGGCTTCGCGGGCGCGAAGCTCGTGCCCGCGCCCTGCGACGACGACGGCCTCGATCCCGAGGCGCTGCCCGCCCTCATCGCCGAGCACCGGCCGAAGTTCCTCTACCTCGTGCCGACGTTCCAGAACCCGACCGGACGCACGCTGCCCGACGCGCGCCGCCGGCGACTGGCCGAGGTCGCCGCCGAGCACGGGCTGTGGCTCGTCGAGGACGATCCCTACGGCGAGCTGCGCTACGACGGCTCGCCGCTGGCGCCGATCGCGTCCTATCCGGGGGCGCGCGACCGCACGGTGAGCGTCTCGTCGCTGTCGAAGGTGCTCGCGCCCGGCCTGCGGATCGGCTTCCTGCGCGCGCCCGAGGCGCTGCTGGCGCCGATGGTCGTCGCCAAGCAGGCGGCGGACCTGCACACCTCGACCGTCGATCAGCACGCGGCCCGCATCTGCCTGCAGACCGGCAGCCTCGACGACCACATCGAGCTCATCTGCGAGGAGTACCGCCGCCGCCGCGACGCGCTGCTCGGTGGGCTGGGGGACGCGCTGCCGCAGGGCTCGGAGTTCAACCACCCCGACGGCGGGATGTTCGTCTGGGTGCGGCTGCCCGACGGCTGGGACGCGACCGAGCTGCTGCGGCGCGCGCTGCGCCGCGACGTCGCGTTCGTGCCGGGCGCGCCGTTCTACGCGACCGCCCCGGACAAGCGGACGCTGCGGCTGTCGTTCACGACGCACCCGCCGCAGGAGATCGTCGAGGGCCTGGCGCGGCTGCGCGCGACGGAGCGCCGGTCGGTGCGGCGCGCCACCGGAGGCTGAGCCCCGCCCCGCGCCGCGCACCCGGCAGGGGCCCCGCTGCGGCTCAGCCCGCCGCCGCCGCGCGCGGCACCGCCCCGACGGCCTCGGGCGAGCTGCGCTCGAGCGCCGGCCAGCCGACGTCGATCGCGCGCTCGCGCTCCTCCGCCGCGACCCCGCCGCGGATGCCGAACAGCCGCTTGGCGTAGAGCAGGTAGGCCACGACGGCGAGGTTGATGACGATCGTCAGGATCTTCAGCGCCGACAGCCTGTGCGCGAGCTCGTAGGCCTCCAGCGGCAGCAGCGAGGCGGTGACGACGAACGTCAGGTACTCCGCCCAGCGGCGCTGGTACCACAGGCCGAACGCCTCGATCCCCTCGACGAGCGCGTAGACGACGAACACGAGGCCGACGAGGCGCAGCGTGCCCGAGCCCGTCGAGAACGCCCGCTCGATCTCGTGCAGGACGCCGTGGCTCGGGGTCTTCTCGCCGCCCGTGCCGAGCTGCAGATCGGTGAGGATCTGGTAGAAGCGCCCGCGCAGCGCCTCGCGATGGGCGGCGAAGACGAAGATGATCGCGGCGATCGCGCCGAGCACGACGAAGTGCACCAGCCGGTTGACCGCGATGGCGCGCAGGACGATCTTGTCGCGCAGCGGCTTACCGCGCAGCGGGAGGTGGATGTCGTCGCGCGCGGGCGGCACGTCGCGGGCGGGGTCGGTCGGCGCGCCGACCGGCAGCCACGAGTCGCAGCGCAGGCAGCGATGCCAGCGCACGCCGTCGATCTCCCGCGCGACGAGCGCGTCGTCGGCCGACAGCCGTCGTGCGTCGATGCCGATCAGCTCATGGCCCGCGACCGCGCATGCGAGCAGCTCGTAGTGCAGCTTCGGGCGCAGCCGGCTGGGCTCGACGAGCTCGACGCCCGGCAGTCGGTGGCGCTCGCGCATCTCGCGGCCAAGCTTCGCATGGCGGCGAGCGCTGCGAGCGTTCAGCGGGTCGGTGGTCGACGTACGATGCGCACCAGGGCGTGCTTCGACGTTCCCGCGCGTCCGCTCTCGCGGTCGGCCTGGCGGCCAGCCGGTAGCGCCCGGGTCGTAGCGCGCGGCCCGCGAGGCGACCCGTGAAGCGGAAGCGGTCGCGCCCCGCCGGCCGAGCGCGCGTGAACGCCCCCGGCATGGTCACGAAGCGCTCGCAGAGGGCCGCACGGCGGTTGCCGCGCGTGGCAGCGACGCAGCGCCGTCCCACCCGGCGACCGCCCCGAGCGCGTTGCACCCCGAACCGCACCCGAGCAGCCGCGCTCAACCTGTACGTGACCAGCGTGCCGGTCGTCGCCGTGGCCGCCCGCGTCGGCGGGCCGGACCTTGCGGGCCGCAGCCGCGACGGCGACGCGTGGAGCCCGGTGATCGCCGCGGCGGTGGAGCGTGGCGGCGCAACGGGCGCGCCCGGGCTCACCCAGGCTGCGGTGTCCAACATCGGCCCCTGCTGCCAAGAGGCGGTGGCGGGACCGTCTCCGCCCGCGACGACCCCCAGCGCCGAGCCGTGCGACGGAGCGAGCTCGACGGGAGCCCCCCAGGAGCTCCCCGCCGGGCGTACAGCGGCCAGCACCCGCGCGTCGCCGTCGCAGCGCGGGCATACGGTGCGTGCCTGTCCCCAGACCGCGGTCGCGTTGCCCCGTCCGTCGACCGCGAGCTGCTCGCCGGACGTCGAGTCTGCGAGGACGGAGACGTAGACGGGCGGGTTCCAGCCCGTGGCCGCGGCCGCGGCCACGACCTCGGCGGACGCGCACGAGCAGCAGTCATGCGACGGCGCCAAGACCAAACGCCGACCACGAGCGTCGCCTCCCGCGATCGTTCGGCTGCACGCCGATCGGCACATGGGTGCCAACGCCCGGCGAGGACGAATGTTGCTCCGTGGCAGATGGTTGCTCGTGCGGACCAGCGTGCCACCATCGTCTGACACGCTCGGATCGTCGCCGCGCCGCGCGCCGCGCGGCGGTGTGCTTGGCTGGACGCATGCCCGAGCCCCGCGACGTCCCGATCCGCGAGGGCATGATCCGCCTCGGTCAGCTGCTCAAGCTCGCGGGCCTCGCCGAGTCCGGCGGCCACGCCCGCGAGCTCATCACGGACGGCGAGGTGCTCGTCAACGGCGAGGTCGACGTGCGCCGCGGCCGCCAGCTGCACCGTGGCGACCTCGTGCAGGTCGACGACGAGATCGTCCGCGTCGCGTAGCCCGATCGGCCGCGGATCTGCGGCGCTCGTGTAGGTCTCGTCGGGCCAGGGCCGACTAGACCTACGCACGCCCTCAAGGACGCTGGACCGCTTGCTGGTGTCGCGACCGGCGACGACCGCGCGGCTGATCCCTCGCGGCGGCGAAGGCCGTCGGATAGCTCCCCGGCCGCGGCCGGGCGACACCGAACCGGATGCGCGCCCGGCGCGGTCCGCGCTCAGCGCCGCTTGGCCTGCAGCTGCTGGTCGAGCTCGAGCGGCGTGAACATGCCGAGCAGCTCGGTCACGACCGGCGAGCGCTGGCCGCCGCTCGCCGTCACGAGCCCGATCTCGTGCTCGACGACGGGCTCGATGAGCGGGATCGCACGCAGGCCGGCGGGCAGGGACTGACCGACGAGCCAGGTATGGGCCGTGATGCCGGGCAGCCCGCTGCGCGCGTGCGCGACGAGCGTCGAGACCGAGTTCGTCTCGACCGCGGGGTCCGGGACGCTGCCGGCCTCGGCGAAGGCCGCGTCGACGATCCGCCGGTGCTGCATGTCCGCCGACAGCAGGCACAGCCGCAGCGTCGACGCGCTGCGCCACGTCACGGTCCCCGCCGACGCGAACGGCCCGTCGGCGGGCGTCAGCAGCAGGTAGTGCTCGCGCCACAGCCCGAGCGAGTCGACGTGCGCGAGCGGCTCGTTGTCGAGGTACGTCAGGCCGGCATCGAGCTCGCCGGCGTGCAGGCCCGCCGCGATCTGCGTCGAGGTCATCGACATGACCTGGATGCGCATCCGCGGGTGGCGGTCGCGGAAGCGCGCGGTGACGAGCGTCGAGGCCGGCAGCGACGTCGGGATGGCGCCGATGCGCAGCGTTCCCTCCATGCCGCCGCGCAGGCGGCTGACCTCCTGCTCGAGGCCGTCGAGGTCGTTCAGCGTGCGCTGCACCCACACGAGCACACGCTCGCCCTCGGGCGTGAAGCCCTCGAAGCGCCGCGCGCGGCGCACGAGCGGCACGCCGAGCTCGCGCTCAAGGCCGCGGATCGCCGCCGACAGCGCCGGCTGCGAGACGTGGCACGCGTCCGCGGCGCGACCGAAGTGGCGCTCACGATGGAGGGCGGCGAGGTATTCGAGCTGGCGGATGAACATGGTCGCGAACTATCGGTATGCCGCCTGCATGATAGGCGTTGGCTATCGAATCATCGACCGGATCGCTTGGACGACACCGTGTGGTCGCGCAATGCTCTCATTGAATAAGACCGATCTGTCTCATCACTCCTCACCATGTCCCGCAACCTCGTCGAGATCATCCGCCGCCACCACGAGCTCGGCGCTCCCACCGCGCTCGAGGTGCTCAAGGACGCCGTCGCCGACCACGGCGAGATCACCGACGACGACCGCCGGCTCGCCGCCGAGCGCTCCGGCCTCCCGGAGGCCGCGGTCCACGGCGTCTCGACGTTCTATGACGACCTGATCGCGCCGCGCGGCGCCCGCCACGTGCGCGTCTGCAGCGGGACGGCGTGCTTCGCCGCGACGGCGGGCGCGCACGTCGATGCCCTGTGCGACGGCCTGCGGTGCGGGCTCGGCGAGCGCAGCGCCGACGGGTCGATCTCGGTCGCGCAGACCGTCTGCCTCGGCTTCTGTCACAGCGCGCCGGCCGTGCGCGACGGCGACGTCGTCGACGCCGGCCCGGATGCCGTCGCGCGGGTGCTGGCCGGCACGACACGCCCGGCGGGCGAGCCCGCGCCACGCAGCACGCTCGGCGAGCCGGCCCTGCTGGCGCACGGGCACGACTGGGCCGGGCTCGAGCTGGCCGTCGCGGCGATGACGCCCGAGCAGCTGCTCGAGGAGGTCAAGGCGGCCGCCGTCCGCGGACGCGGCGGCGCGGGCTTCCCGGCCGGGTCGAAATGGGAGTTCGCCCGCCGTGCCGAGGGCGAGCGCAAGTTCATCGTCGCAAACGGCGACGAGGGCGACCCCGGGTCGTACATCGACAAGCTGCTCATGGAGGAGCACCCGGCGCTGCTGCTGGAGGGCATGGCGCTCGCGGGCTACGCCGTCGGCGCCGACCACGGCTTCGTCCTCACGCGCTCGGAGTACCCGCGCTCCAAGCCCGCACTCGAGGCGGCGGTCCGGCGCGCGCGCCGCGACGGGATCCTCGGCGACTCGGTGCTCGGCTCGGGCTTCGCCTTCGACGTGACGATCGTCGAGGGCGCGGGCTCCTACGTCGTCGGCGAGGAGACGGCGCTGCTCGCCTGCCTGCAGGGGCTGCGCGGGACGGTCTCCGCGCGACCGCCGTTCCCGGCGCAGAGCGGCCTGCACGGCATGCCGACGGTCGTCAACAACGTCGAGACGCTCTGCAACATCCCGATCGTCGCGCGCGAGGGTGCCGAGCACTACGCGCGCCTCAGCCCCGAGAGCCCGACGTCCGGCTCGAAGCTCGTCTGCTTCAACGAGCGCTTCGCGCGGCCGGGCGTCTACGAGGTGCGCTTCGGGACGACGATGCGCGAGCTGTGCTTCGACGTCGCGGGCGGCCCGATCGACGGGCACGAGCTCAAGGCGCTGCAGATCGGCGGGCCGCTCGGCGGGATCCTGCCGGCGTCGCTGCTCGACACCGCCTTCGACTTCGACGACCTCGCGGCGGTCGGCTGCATGGTCGGCCACGGCGGGATCGTCGCCTTCGACGAGACGACCGACATGCGGGCGCTGGTGACCCACCTCCTGCACTTCGGCGCCGACGAGAGCTGCGGCAAGTGCTTCCCGTGCCGGATCGGCCTGCGCCGCGCGCACGAGATGTTCGCGGGCGGCGCGGCCGTCGACCGCGCGCGGCTGGAGCAGCTGCTCGAGACGCTGGAGCTCGGCTCGCTGTGCGCCCACGGCGGCGGCATGCCGGCGCCGATTCGCAGCCTGCTGGAGCATTTTCCGGATGAGCTGGGGCTCGCGGCATGAACGTCACGATCGACGGCACGCCGGTCGAGGTCGCGCCGGGCGCGACCGTCCTCGAAGCCGTCCGCGCCGCGGGCGCGAGCGTGCCGACGCTGTGCTTCGACGAGCGCCAGGACGCGTTCGGCGCGTGCCGCGTCTGCATGGTCGGCGTCGCGGACGCGCCGCGACCGCTGCCGGCGTGCACGACGCCGTGCCGCGACGGGATGGTCGTCGACACCGCCGATGCGACCTCGCGGCGGATCGCGACGGCGACCGTCGAGCTCGTGCTGTCCGAGCTGCCCGAGCCGCCGGCGCCGCACACCGAGCTCGCGGCGGTCGCGCGATCGCTCGGCCTGCACGCGGGTGACGCGCTGCGCTGGCCGGGCGCGGTCCACGAGGTCTCACGCGACCTGCGCCACCCCTACCTCGCGCTGCGCCACGAGCTGTGCATCTCGTGCGGGCGCTGCGTGCGCGCGTGCGACGAGATCCAGGGCGCGTTCGCGCTGACGGCGACCGGGCGCGGCTTCGAGACGAACATCGCGGCGGGCCTGGACCAGAGCTTTCGCGAGTCCGCCTGCGTGTCCTGCGGCGCGTGCGCCGACACGTGCCCGACGGGCGCGATCACCGAGCTGTCGCTGCTCGCGCTGGCCGAGGAGCTCGCCGCATGAGCCAGCGCTTCGACCGCGAGGTCACGACGACCTGCGGCTACTGCGGCGTCGGCTGCCGCTTGGAGGCGCACGCCGCCGCCGGCCGCGTCCGGTCGATCACGCCGGCGGCCGACGGCCCCGCGAACCGCGGTCACACCTGCCTGAAGGGCCGCTTCGCGCACCAGTTCTCGCGCCACCGCGAGCGCTTGACCACGCCGCTCATCCGCGACCCGGCCGGCAGCCTGCAACCCGCGACCTGGGACGAGGCGATCGCCCGCATCGTCGCCGAGATCACGCGCATCAAGGCGGCCCACGGCGCCGACGCGATCGCTGGGCTCGCCTCCTCGCGCGCGACGAACGAGGACTGCTACGTCATGCAGCGGCTCATGCGCGCGGCGATCGGCACGCACAACATCGACAACTGCTCGCGCGTCTGCCACTCCCCCACGTCGCACGCGATGCGCAGGGCGTTCGGCCTGTCGGGCGCGACCGGCTCGTTCGACGACATCGAGCACGCCGGCGCGGCGCTGCTGATCGGCGCCAACGCGACGGAGGGCCACCCGGTCGCCGGCGCGCGCATCAAGCAGGCCACGCTGCGTGGCCTGCGGCTCGTGACGATCGACCCGCGGCGCATCGAGCTGTCGGACTACGGCGTGCTGCACCTGTCCCCCCGTCCCGGCTCGAACGCCGCCGTCATGCTCGGCCTCATGCACGTCGTCGCGCGCGACGGGCTCGCCGACGAGGCGTTCCTCGCCGAGCGCACGCACGGCTACCACGAGCTGCGCGCGCTCGTCGAGGACTACACGCCGGCCGACGTGCAGCGCATCAGCGGCGTGCCCGCGGCCGACCTCGAGCGCGCCGCGCACGTCTACGCCGAGGCCGGCGAGGCGTGCGTGCTGTGGGGGCTCGGCGTCACGGAGCACCGCTACGGCTCGGAGGTCGTGAGCCTGATCTGCGACCTCGCGCTCATGTGCGGCAAGGTCGGCCGCCCGGGCAGCGCGCTGCTGCCGCTGCGGGGGCAGAACAACGTCCAGGGCTCGTCGGACATGGGCGCGCTGCCGGACACGTTCACCGGCTATCAGTCGGTGGCCGACGACGCCGTCGCGCGGCGTTTCGAGTCGGCCTGGGGCGTGACCATGAAGCGCGAGCGCGGGCTGCAGATCCCCGAGATGTTCGACGCCGCCGTGGCGGGCGACCTCAAGGCGATGTACATCTTCGGCGAGGACGTCGCGCAGACCGATCCGAACACGACCCACGTCATCCGCGCACTCGAGTCGCTGGAGTTCGTCGTCGTGCAGGACATCTTCCGCAACGAGACGACGCGCTATGCCGACGTCGTCCTGCCGGCCTCCTCGTTCCTCGAGAAGCAGGGCACGTTCACGAACGCCGAGCGGCGCATCCAGCTCGTGACGCCCGCGATCGACCCGCCCGGCGACGCGCGCACGGACTTCGACATCCTCACGACGATCTCGGCGGCGCTCGGCCACGACATGGGCTTCGCGACGCCCGCCGACGTCATGGACGAGGTCGCCGCGCTGACGCCCGACTGGGCCGGCGTCTCGCACGCGCGGCTCGGCCGCGGCGGTCTGCAGTGGCCGGTCGCCGCCGACGGCACGGACGCGCCGATCCTCTACGCCGAGCGCTTCGAGCTGCCCGGCGGTCGCGCGCAGATCGTCACGCTGCCCTACAAGCCGCCCGGCAGCGAGGCTTGCGCGGAGTTCCCGGTCATCCTCGTCACCGGCCGGCGCCTGGAGCACTACAACGCCGGCACGATGACGCGGCGCACCGCCAACCTCGAGCTCGTCGGCTCGGAGTGGCTCGAGATCCACCCCGACGACGCCGCGCGCCTGTGGATCGACGACGGCTCGCTCGTCTCGGTGCGCAGCGCGTTCGGCCGCATCGAGCTGACGGCGCGCGTGACCACGAGGATCGAGCCGGGGCATGTCTTCACCGCGTTTCACTTCCCCGAGATCCGGACGAACCTGCTGATCGGGCCGTCAGCCGACGTCAACACGTCGTGCCCGGAGTACAAGGTCGTCGCCGTCGACGTTCGTCCCGTCGGCGAGCAGCCGCGTCGCACGCCCGCGATCGCGGTGGCGCTATGAGCACGGTCGTCGAGCGGGAGGTCGTCGCCGGGCGCATGACGGCCGCCATCGTGCGCGACGGCGAGCGCGACGAGGTCGCCGTCGAGGAGCCGCTGGAGATCCGCGTGGACGGCGTCGCGCTGACCGTCACGATGCGCACGCCCGGCCACGACGAGGAGCTCGCGCTCGGCTTCCTCGTCGGCGAGGGGCTCATCGACCGCGTCCACGACGCGGGCCCGACCGACGACCTCGCCATCAACACGATCGAGGTTCGCGGGCCGCTGCTGCACGACCCCGGCGCGCGGCGCTTCTACACGACGTCGTCGTGCGGCGTCTGCGGCAAGGGCTCGCTCGACGAGGTCGCCGTGCACGCGCCGCGCCTCGCCGGCGCGGGTCCGCGCGTCGACCGGGCGCTGCTCGCCGCGCTGCCGGACCGCCTGCGCCAGCCCGGCTTCGGGCGTACGGGCGGGATGCACGCGACCGGCCTGTTCACCGCCGACGGCCGCCCGCTGCTCGTGCGCGAGGACGTCGGCCGCCACAACGCGATGGACAAGGTCGTCGGCCAGGCGCTGCGCGACGGGCTGCTGCCGCTCGGCGGCCTGGTCCTCTGCGTCAGCGGCCGGCTGTCGTTCGAGCTCGTCCAGAAGGCGGCCGTCGCGGGCGCGCCGATCCTCGTCGGCGTCGGCGCCCCGACGTCGCTCGCGATCGCGCTGGCGGCCGACCGCGGCATGACGCTCGCGGGCTTCGCGCGCGGTGGCCGCGTCAACGTCTACTGCGGGGACGAGCGCGTCGCGTAGCGTTCGGCCGATGGCCGATCGCTTCGACTCCTACCTGCGCCGTGCCGCCGAGCTCGTGCGCGACGGCGACATGGCCCGCGCCGAGGGCTTCGAGCGTCTCGCGCGCCAGACGCTCGAACGGCTCGGATCGCCGCCGGCGCTGGCCTCCAAGCTGCACGCGCTGCGCGGCGACCGCGCGCTGCGCCAGGCCGACTACCCGCTCGCCGAGAGCGCGTTCGCCGACGCGATCGCGACGCTGCGCGAGTCCGGCGGCGGGGGGCGCGAGCTGTTCGAGCTGCTCCGCAAGCTCGGGCTCGCACGCTCGCACCAGGGCGCCGACGACCGTGCGCTGGGCGCGTTCGACGAGGCGATCGCGCTCGCCGCGACGATCGGGCCGGCGTTCTACCCCGCGGCGTACGTGCTCATCGCGCGCGCCGAGTCGCTGCGGCGCCTGTCGCGGCGCGCCGACGCCGAGGAGAGCCTGCGCGCCGCGATCGCGGCGGCCGAGTTCGCCCCGCCCGAGGGCCGCGACAAGATCGCGCACGCCGCCCGCGGCGCGCTCGATGCGCTGCGCCCCGGAAGCGGTGGCGGTGCGCCGGCCACCGCGACGGCGAGCGGCCGGCCCGCTCCCGCGCCTGCTCCCCCGCCGCCGGACCCGGCCTCGCCGCACGCCGACGAGGCGGCCTACGACGCCGTCCTCGCCGAGCTGGATGCGCTCATCGGGCTGGCCGCGGTCAAGGCCGAGGTGCGCCGGCTCGCCGAGCTGCTGCGGATCGCGACGATGCGCCGCGCCGAGGGCCTCAAGACCGTCCAGGTCTCGCTGCACCTCGTCTTCCAGGGCGGCGCCGGCACCGGCAAGACGACGGTCGCGCGCCTCTTCGGCCGCCTCTACAAGAGCCTCGGGCTGCTGGCGACCGACAACGTCGTCGAGGTCACGCGCGAGGACCTCGTCTCCGGCTACGTCGGGCAGACCGCGACGAAGACGAACGAGACCATCAACCGCGCGCTCGACGGCGTGCTGTTCCTCGACGAGGCGTACGGGCTCGTGCGCGCCGGCAGCGACGGCGACTTCGGCCCCGAGGCGGTCGTCGAGCTGCTGAAGCGCATGGAGGACGACCGCGGCCGCCTCGCCGTCATCGCCGCCGGCTACCCGCACGAGATGACCGAGTTCCTGGCCTCGAACTCCGGCTTTCGCAGCCGCTTCGGCGAGACGATCCACTTCGAGGACTACGGCCCGGCCGAGCTCGTGGCGATCTTCGAGAAGTTCGCCATCGCGGCCGACTACGCCCTCGACGCGCCCGCGCGCGCGGAGCTCGAGCGCGTCATGGAGCGCCTGCACGCCGCGCGCGACCGCTACTTCGGCAACGCGCGCACGGCCCGCAACCTCTTCGACGACGTCGTCGCCCACCAGGCCGAGCGGCTGCTGAAGCGCGCCGCCAAGCCGGACCGCAAGGCGCTCATGGCGCTGACGGTCGCGGACGTGCGCGCCGCCAGCGCCGAGCCCTGAGCGCGCGCCTCGTCACAGGCCCGGCAGGTGGCGGACCCGGTAGCCGCGCGCCGAACGCGCCGGGCCGCGCCAGCGCGGACCGTCCTCGCCGCGACCGGACGTGTCGAAGCGCAGCCCGGCGATGACGACGTAGGCGTGGCTCGCCTTCGCGTAGACGGTGATCCACTGCCCCACCCCCGCCGACCCGATCCGGCCCAGGCCGGAGGAGTCGAGCGTCTCGTCGAGCAGACCGGCGCCGTGCAGCGCGTAGGAGACCGATCCCGAGCAGTCATAGCCCGAGTCCTCCCAGCGCCCGTGTCCGCCGCCGAAGCGATACGGCTTGCGCGTGATCGCGTTGGCGGCCGCGATCGCCGCCTTGACGGCGTCGGGGGCGCTCGCCGGCGCGAGCGCCGTGCGGCCGTCGGGCGCGAGCGTCGCGGGCTCGACCGGCGCGGGCGCCACGGTCGCGGCGCTGTGCGCGAGCGCGAACGCCGCCTGCGCACGGGTGCGCAGCCCGCGTGCCTGCGGGCGCGAGACGCGGCCGTCGACGCGCATGTCGTTGCGACGCTCGTAGCGGCGCACCGAGCCGACGGTCTTGCGTCCGAAGACGCCGTCGACGTGCGTCGGCACCCCGACGAGCCGCAACCAGCGTTGCAGGACGCGAACCTCCCGGCCGTGGCTGCCCTTGCGCAGCGCGTGGTCACCGAACGCGGCCCGGGCGGGCTTGACGTCGAAGGTCGGAATGACGGCGAAGACGGCCGCGAGCGCCAGCGACGTGGTGCGATGTCTCATGTGTTCCCCAATGGTTCGCTTGCGATCTGTGCCCCTCGATCCCGAGCGCGACGTCCGTGCGCACGCTCGGGAGCGAGGCTGCTGCAGAGGTGATCAACGCCGGGTCACGCGCGTTGCGGGACCGGCGAAGCGGTGGCCGTCGGGCGCCGTCCAGCGCACCCGATAGCGGCGATGCGCGCGATACGCCGTCGGGCTCGACCAGTAGCCGCGGGCGTCGCTGCGCACGCGCTTGGCGAAGCGCCACGACCCGGTCAGGCCGCGGACGTCGATCGACACGGTCGTCGCGGACCGCGCCGGCCGGACGTGTCCCCAGAGCGAGACCCGCTTGCGCTTCACACCGACGACGCGCGCGACGAGCGGCAGCCGAAACGCGTCGTAGGCGAGCTTGCGGCGCCCGTCGGAGTGGCGCAGGCCGGACTCGAAGCCTCCGTAGCGCTTCGCCGCCGACACGCCCGCGATCGGGTCGCTGTCACGCATGAGGTACTGCGAGAAGCTCGCGACGCGCGGGTTGCGGTAGGCGATCTGCTCGGACAGGGCGAGGTACTCGGCCTGTCGCTGCTCGCTGACGCCGACGAACGGGTCGGGCTCGGACTGGATGCCGAACTCCGTGAGGTAGATCGACATCCCCTTGCGGATCGCGCCGGTCGCGCCCGCACGGTGCAGCGCTCTGTTCAGGCGCCCGAGGACCCCGATCGTGACGTCGTCGCGTCCCGCCGGATGAAAGAACGGGCCGAGCCGCGTCGTGTACGCGTGGTGGGCGTAGCCGTCCGCCGGCAGGCGATGGCAGCCGCGTCGGCGCTTGTAGTGCGAGCTCAGGCACAGCGTGCCGCGCAGAAACGTCAGCGGCGCGACGACGGCGCCGGTGCCGCGCGGCGCGGTCTCGCCCATGAGGATCCGATCGCGGCCGTTGCCGGTGTGCTGCAGCGCGCGCTCGCCGGCCTGGAACAGGCGCCGGTACAGCGCGGGCGAGCGCGGGTGTCGCGAGTGGCCGTGCCCGCTGAACTGGGGGCGCAGGAACGCCGGGTGGTTGGGCTCGTTCCAGATCGACCACATGTCGACGCGGTCGCGGTAGCGGCGCCCGACGGCCGTCATGAAGCGCCCGAAGCGCGTCGGGCTCGGGTCGGTCAGATTGTCGCCGCGCCGACGCGTCGCCCAGCGCGGCACGGGGCCGGAGACGGTCAGCAGGATCCGCAGCCCGCGCGCCCGCGCCTCGTCGATCATGCGGTCGTAGCGACCGAAGCCGGGATAGGCGAGCGGGTCGCGCTCGTCGAAGCTCGGGACCTTGCGGGCGTCCGGCGACGGCGCCACCGACTGCCAGTACAGGATCACCCGCAGCCGCCGGACGCCGAACGCCGCGATCTCGTCGAGCGTGCGCGCCCGCAGGCCGGCGTCGTCGGACTGCAGCTCGCGCGGCGCCTCGAAGATCGTCGTCTGGGAGTGGCGGGCCTGCGCCGCCGCCGGCGCCAGCAGGATGCCGGCGAGCAGTGCGACGAGGATGACGGCCGGGCGGCGCTTGGTCGTGTAGGGCATCGAGGATGCGACACCGCCGGCCGGCGTCCGTTGTCCCGCAGGTCGGCGAACCGTCACGCCGCTGACAGTCCTCGCGACCTCGCCGGCGGCGGGAACGGCGGCGATCAGGCCGCGGGGACGAGCGGGCTGTCCAGGCCGGCGGCCATCCCGCGCTCGGCCGCCAGCAGCTCGAGCATGACGGCGGTGTCGGCGATCGCGACCCCGGTCAGATGGTCGCTGCGGCCTGAGAAGTCGGCCTCGATCGCGGCCAGCGCGGTGGCGTACGCGCCGGCGTCGTGGCCGGCGAGCGCGCGCAGCGCGATGGCGGTGCGCTCGAACGCCTCGCCGCGGGGCTCCATGCGGGCCGCGCGCACGACGGCCTCCTCGTCATCGCCGACGATGATCGCGGCGACCGCCAGCACGTAGGAGGCCACCGGCGAGCCCTCGGCGGCCGCGTCGCCCTCGAGCGCGGCGCGGACCTCTGCGGCCGCCGGTTCGGCCCGGCCCCCGATGACGGCGGCCTTCAGCAGCCCGACGAGGCGCCCGTAGCTCTTCGGCGGCGCGAGCTCCCATGAGGCGCGGTACTGCTCGACCGCCCGCGCGTAGGCGGCGCGGGCCGCGTCGTGATCGCCGGCGAGCAGCGCCGCATGGGCCTCGCCCTCGGTCGCGATCGCGGCCATCATGAGCTCGCGGTGCTCGCCGTCGTCCATGGCTGTGGACCTTACGCCCGCTCGGGGCTCGGCGCACGCGCACGGCGGGGTTGGCGCGCCGCGACGCCGACGCCGTAGACGCCGAGGTACAGCGCGGCCCCGCCGGCGGCGATCGCAAGCGTGTAGCTCAACGGCCCGGCGCTCGCGCCCGTGAGGATCTGCGGGATCAACGCGATCGCCAGCGCGGGCGGGTGCGGAGCGGCCAGCGCCAGCATGACGAGGAGCGTCGCGATGATCGCGAGCGCACCCGCGATCCAGGCCACCGGCACGACGGCGACCGCGACCGACCCGCTCAGCGCGGCGGCGACGAGCAGCGCCCAGCGTCGCAACCCGACCTGCGGCTCGAGCGGGCCGCGGCCGAGCCATTCCAGCGCCGAGACGAACAGCGGCGGCGCGAGCACGGCGGCGGACAGCGCGAGCAGCTCGCCGCCGACGAGGATCCACGTCACGATCACGAGCCAGGCTCCCGCGACGGCGCCCGCCGCGTAGCGCCCGGTGCGCGGCGGGTGGCGCAGCGCGCGCTCGCGCGGCAGGAAGCTCATGCCCGCGGCGACGACGAGCGCGATCACGAGCACGGCCAGCGGATAGCTCCAGTCGCGCACGTCGAAGACGATCGGCAGCACGGCCGCGGACATCGACGGTGCGAGGCGCGTGTCGAGCACGTGCAGGGCGAGGAACGCGAGCGTGACGACGGCGAGCATCGTCACCGTCGTCGACAGGTCCGCGCGCAGGGCGAGCACGCCGGCGGCGGCGAAGGCCGGCGGCAGCACGGCAACCCGCCAGCGCGAGCTCGACCAGCCCGGCAGGCCGAGCGACCAGATCCCCATGACGAGCGCCGCGCCCTCGGGGAAGATGATCTCGCTCGTTCCGAGGACGGAAGCGAGCGCGAGCATCGGCGCGACGAGCAGCAGCGGCAGCACCCAGGCAACGTCGATCCTCCGGCGCGCGCGCACGGCGCGGATTAGATCAGGACCGCGGGCGCCGTGACAGGCCGGTCACTCCCGCGCCGCGGGAGGGAGCCGCGGCGCGCCGGTACTCGACGCAGTCCATGCCGAACACCGGATCCTCGAAGCGCTCGCGTGACAGCGTCCAGCCCTCGCGCTCGTAGAAGCGCCGTCCGCGCCCGTGGTCGGCGGGCGTCCACAGGCGCAGCGCCGGGTAGTCCCGCTCGGCGGCGGCCGACATCGCGTCGCGGTGCAGTCGCGTGGCGAGCCCGCTGCCCCACCAGTCGCGCGCGACGAACAGCTGCCAGAAGTGCAGCAGCCCCGGCTCGGCGGACGGGATCCGCGACTCGGCCGCGGGATACCAGCCGACGTGGCCGACGAGCTGCGCGCCGTCGTGCGCGAGCTCACACCAGACGGTCGGCCGCGCAAGCGTCACCGCGATGCGATCGCGCTCGCCCGCGAGCGCGGGCGGCTCCCAGCCGGGTTCGGCGAACGGCCGGTAGCTCTCGAACCCCGCGTGGACGAGCGGGGCGATCCGGGGTGCGTCGCCGGGGGTGCCGGCGCGAAACGCGAGCTCGTCGCAGCGCGTGGTCATCGGGCGCGACGATAACGCCCGTCGCCCCCGCTCAGCGAGGGTGACGGGCGCAGCGCGCCGTCAGTTGCAGGCCGACGTCGGCACGTAGTCGTGGCGCACGATGCCGGTGCCCGGGACGGAGAGGTAGACGCTGTCGCCGTCGACGGCCATCGCCTCGTACGGGTAGCCGTCCTGCTCGTTCGGTCCGGCCGGGCTCTGGACGCGCTCGAAGTCGGCGCAGGTCGAGTCGATGCGGTCGATGACCGCCTCGTTGGGATCGCCCACGTGCAGCGCGTCGACGAGCGTCCACAGCCGGGCGCCGGCCGCGAGCGACAGGCCGACGACGTTCTCGTCGCTGTCGCCCTCGGACGCGGCGACGAAGTCCGACCGCAGGTGCGTGCCGTTGACGGTCTGGCGGAAGGCGTAGGAGTAGATGTCCGACACGACGGCGCCGACGTTCGTGCCGCGCAGGTCGACCCAGCGCACGGTGTCGATGCCGAACTTCTTCGCGTCCTTGGGCAGCGCCAGGTGCTTCGCGGCGCCCGCCCCCTTGCGCACGAACAGGCCGGAGCGCTTCGCGTCGTGGGTGCGCGACGTACCGCTGGCCTTCGTGCACTGCAGGCCGTAGGCGACGCGATCGAGCCAGCGCGACGGCGCCGTCGTCAGCGAGCAGTGTGCCGGGACGAGCTTCTTGTAGGAGTTGCGATGCCCGGCGAGGTCGTCGGAGTAGCCCTTGCAGCTCTTCGTGCCCGTGCAGCGCAGGTACGTGAGCACGAGCCTGCCGTGGCCATCGTGGCCGAGGTCGAACGACGGGTAGTAGGCCGTCGGCGCGCCCTTCACCGGCCCGACGCTGCCGTCGGCGGCGCGCTGCATCAGCGTGTTGTGTGGGAACGTGCCGGAGCGCCACACGATGACGCCGTCGAGCGCGGTCATGTGCTGCGCCTCGACGCCGGACACGACGACGCTGTCGGCGGCGGCGCTCGCGGTCGCGGTCGCGGGAACCGCGGCGATCGCGGCGAGTGTCAGGGCTGAGAGGAGGGTTCGCTTGAGCATGGACCCGATTGTGGGCCCACGTGCGGCGGCGCGGCGGCCACCCCAGGTGTACCGATCACCAACCCTGCTGCTCGCGGTCGGGCCGCGGGTCCGGGACGGATGCGCGGTGCACCTCGCCCGAGCGGCAGCCGGGAGGAGAGGGGCGGCCCGGCCCCTGCCGACGGGGCCGCCCACCATCGCAAACGAGGCAGACCGCTCGAGGTATCGGCGTCGGGCGCGCGAGCGTTCGTCGCGACGGCACCCGGGGTAGGCCGCCGCCAACGGTCACTGGAGGCAAGCGATGTGGTACCTGCTGCTCATCATCCCGCTGATAGGGGTCCTGATCCCGTCGTTCTACAACGACCTCAGACCCGAGCTCGCCGGGATCCCGTTCTTCTATTGGTACCAGATGCTCTGGATACCGCTGAGCGCGTGCCTGACGATCCTCGTGTACCTGAAGACGCGCCCGGACGGCGACCCCGGCGATGCGTGACGTCGACGTCACGCAGCTCGTCGTCTTCACGACGCTGTTTCTCGGCGTCAGCGTGCTGGGGTTCGTCGCGGCGCGCTGGCGGCGCGCCGACTCGCTGGATCACCTCGACGAGTGGGGCCTCGGCGGAAGGAGCTTCGGCGGCTGGATCACGTGGTTTCTGCTCGGCGGCGACCTCTACACGGCGTACACGTTCGTAGCGGTTCCCGCGCTCGTCTTCGGCGCCGGCGCGATCGGCTTCTTCGCCGTGCCGTACACGATCGTCATGTACCCGATGGTCCTGCTGCTCGCGATGCGGCTGTGGTCGGTCTCGCACGCGCACGGCTATGTGACGCCGGCGGACTTCATCCGCGGCCGCTTCGGCTCGCCGACGCTCGCGCTGGCCGTCGCGATCACCGGGATCGTCGCGATCATGCCCTACATCGCGCTGCAGCTCGTCGGCATCGAGGCGGTGCTGAGGACGATGGGCGTCGGCGGCGGGCACTGGCCGATCGTCGCCGCGTTCGCGATCCTCGCGGCCTACACGTACCAGTCGGGGCTGCGCGCGCCGGCGCTGATCGCGTTCGTCAAGGACTCGCTGATCTACATCGTCGTGATCGTGGCCGTGATCTACATCCCGATCAAGCTCGGCGGCTTCGACGACATCTTCGGCGCGGCGAAGGAGAAGTTCGACGCGAGCCCGCAGCCGACCGACGGCGTCCTGCTCGCCAACGCCCAGGTCCTCGGCTACTCCACGCTCGCGTTCGGCTCGGCGGCCGCGCTGTTTCTCTACCCGCACTCGATCACGGCGCTGCTCGCCGCGCGCAGCCGCAACACGATCAAGCGCAACATGGCGGCGCTGCCGGCCTACACGCTCGTGCTCGCGCTGCTGGCGCTGCTCGGCTACATGGCGATCAAGGCCGGCGTGACGCCGCTGACGGGGAGCAACGGCAAGCCCGACAACAACACCGTCGTACCGCTGCTGTTCGACCAGATGTTCCCGTCGTGGTTCGCGGGCGTGGCGTTCGCGGCGATCGCGATCGGCGCGCTCGTCCCGGCCGCGATCATGGCGATCGCCGCGGCGAACCTCTTCACGCGCAACATCTGGCGCGAGTACCTCGTGCGCGACGCGAGCCCGGCGCAGGAGGCGAAGGTCAGCAAGATCGCGTCGCTGCTCGTCAAGGCCGGCGCGGTCGCCGTCATCCTCGCGCTCGAGCCGCAGTTCTCGATCGACCTGCAGCTCATCGGCGGCGTGCTCATCCTGCAGACGCTGCCGCCGATCGTCTTCGGCCTGCTGACACGCTGGTTTCATCCGTGGGCGCTGCTGTGCGGCTGGGCCGCGGGCATCGCCTCGGGTCTGCTGATGCTCTACGACACGCCCAACCTGTTGGCCGGCAAGACGCACTTCGGCGGCGCGCAGTACGCGTTCTCGAACGTCGGCATCGACACGAAGGTCACGGCGTACACCGGCATCATCGCGCTGCTGCTCAACATCGTGGTCACGCTCGTGGCGTCGCTCGTGCTGCGGGTCGCCGGTGCGCGGTCAGCCGAGGACTCCACGGTCGAGCGCGATTACTTCGTCGAGGCGGGCGAGGCGGCGGCGAAGCCGCTGCCCGCGGCGCCGGGGGAGCTGGTCGGGCGCGCCGGGTCGTAGCTTGCGCTCGCGACCTGAGCGCGCCGGGTGCGGCCGGATCGCATGCGTCATCGCCACCTCGGCGAGCGTCTCGTCCCCAGATGCCACTTCAGCATCTATATGGCGCTCAGATTGGCATCTCGCGGCATGCAGCCCGTTGACCTGGCAATGCTGCATCCGGATACGGTGACCGCATGGCCGGCAGCGACGCACAGGTGCTCGAGCTCGCCGGGCGCGAGGTGCGAATCACGAGCCCCGACAAGGTGCTGTTCGGCGAGCGCGGCGAGACGAAGCTCGACCTCGTCCGCTACTACGCCGCGGTCGCCGAGCCGCTGATGCGCACGATGGGCGGCCGACCCGTGCTCATGCAGCGCTTCCCGAACGGGGCCGGCGGGCCGTCGTTCTTTCAGAAGCGCGTGCCCGACAGCGCGCCGGACTGGCTCCAGACGACGACCGTCGAGACCGTCAACGGCACGCCGTCGCGGGCGCTCGTGGCGGCGGACGTCGCGCACGTCGCGTGGGCGGTCAACCTCGCGTGCCTGGGATTTCACGTCTGGCCGCATCGCGCCGACGACCCCGAGCATGCCGACGAGCTGCGCCTCGACCTCGACCCGCAGCCCGGCACCGGCTTCGGCGAGGCGCGCGTGGCGGCGTTCGAGCTCAAGGCGCTTCTGGACGAGCTCGGCATCGCCGCCTTCGTCAAGACGACCGGCAACCGCGGGCTGCACGTCTACGTCCGGCTGGCGTCGCGCTGGGACTCCTACGCCGTTCGGTTCGCGGCCGTGGCCGCAGCACGCGAGCTCGAGCGCCGCCGCCCCGACATCCTCACCGCCGCGTGGTGGAAGGAGGAGCGCGGGCAGCGGATCCTCGTCGACTACAACCAGAACGCGCCGCACAAGACGGTCTTCGGCGCATGGTCGGTCCGCGCTCGAAAGGGCGCCCAGGTCTCGACGCCGATCGCCTGGGAGGAGCTCGACGACATCCACCCCGACGAGCTGACGCTCGCCAACGTCCCGGCCCGCCTCGAGCGCGATGGCGACCCCTGGGCCACGATCAACGACGCCCCCCAGTCGCTCGAACCCCTGCTCGCGCTGCACGAGCGCGACCGCGCGAACGGTCTGCTCGACGCGCCGTGGCCCCCGGTCTATCCCAAGCAGCCCGACGAGCCGCCGCGCGTCGCGCCGAGCCGAGCTCGCCGCCAGCCCGCGCCTTGCTCGGATCCAGCTGACTGATACGGCGGGAAGGTCTCACGCAGGGTGCCTTCGACCAGGCGCCAGCTGACGAACTCTCGCGGCCGCCGACGTGTCGCGGGCCTCGCCGACCGCGAACTCGGTGCCTTCGATGTCATTGGAGAAGGAGGACTCGTAGAACGACAGGACGGAGATGTCGTCGTCGATCTTGGCGGCCGTCGCGGGCACGCCCTTGGTGAGCAGCGTCGTCGCGCCTAGGCCGTTTCCATCTCCGCGAGTCCGAGTTCCACGATCGCCTGCTCGCGCAGCTTGAACTTCTGGACCTTGCCGGTCACGGTCATCGGGAACTCGGTCACCACCCGGACGTAGCGCGGCACCTTGTAGTGGGCGATCTTCCCGCTGCAGAACTCGGCCACCGCGTCGCGGTCGAGCTCGACGCCGCCACGCGTCACGATGCAGGCCAGAAGCTCCTCGCCGTACACCGGATCGGGCACGCCGACGACCTCGACGGCCTGCACGTCCGGGTGGGTCATCAGGAACTCCTCGAGCTCGCGCGGGTAGACGTTCTCCCCGCCGCGGATGACCATGTCCTTGATGCGGCCGACGATCTTCACGTAGCCCTCGTCGTCCATCTGCGCGAGGTCGCCGGTGTGCATCCAGCGCGCGCGATCGATCGCCTCGGCGGTCTTCTCGGGCTCGTTCCAGTAGCCGAGCATGACGCTGTACGCGCGGGTGCACAGCTCGCCCGGGCGACCGCGCTCGACGATCGCGCCGCTCGCGGGATCGACGATCTTGACCTCGACGTGCGGATGCACCCGCCCCACCGTCCCGACCCGCTTGCCGAGCGCGTCGTCGGCGCCCGTCTGGGTCGAGACCGGCGAGGTCTCCGTCATCCCGTAACAGATCGTCACCTCCTCCATGTGCATCTCCTCGACGCACCGCTTCATCGTCTCGATCGGGCACGGCGAGCCGGCCATGATCCCCGTGCGCAGCGACGTGAGATCGAACTCCCCGAACTGCGGGTGCTCGAGCTCGGCGATGAACATCATCGGCACGCCGTACAGCGACGTGCAGCGCTCGTCCTGGACCGCCCTCAGCGTCGCGACCGGATCGAAGGCGGGCGCCGGAATCACCATGCATGCGCCGTGCGACGTGCACGCGAGGTTGCCCATGACCATCCCGAAGCAGTGGTAGTAGGGCACGGGGATGCAGACCCGGTCGCGCTCGCTGTAGCGACAGCCGCGGCCGACGAAGTAGCCGTTGTTGAGGATGTTGTGGTGACTGAGCGTCGCGCCCTTCGGGAAGCCGGTCGTGCCGCTCGTGTACTGGATGTTGATCGGGTCGTCGAACTGCGTGGCGTCCTGGCGTTCGCGCAGTTCGTCTGAGCTCACGCGCTCGCCGCCGTCGACGAAGTCCTCCCAGTCGGGTCCGATGAACACGACCCGCTCGAGCGCGGCGCAGTCGCCGCGGACGTCCTCGATCATCTGCACGTAGTCGCTCGTCTTGAACGCCGTCGCGGCCACGAGCAGCTTGACTGCGGACTGGTTGAGCACGTAGGCGAGCTCGGATGTCCGGTAGGCGGGGTTGATGTTGACCAGGATGATCCCGGCCTTCGCCGTGGCGTACTGGACGAGCGCCCACTCGGCGCAGTTCGGGCTCCAGATCCCGACGCGGTCGGCGGGCTCGATCCCGGCGGCGATGAACGCGCGAGCGCAGCGATCAACCGCCTCGCCGAACTGCGCGTACGTGTAGCGCAGGCCCTGGTGCACCGACACGAGCGCCTCGCGCTCGGGGAGCCGCTCGATCGTGCGGTCGAGGTTGTCGCCGATCGTGTCGCCGAGCAGCGGCGTGGTCGACGTCCCGGATGCGTACGACAGCTCCATGACTCCCTCCTCGGTCCGAGGGCGAGCCTACGCGATCAACGCAGACGCGCGCCGTTCATGACCTCACGGAGCGCGGAGCGCCAGCACCTCGCGATAGTCGCGGTCCCCACGAGCGAGCCGGGAGGACTCGAATCCCTGTCCATGCCCAATCGGCGCTAGTCCGCCCACCAGTCGCGCTGTCCCTCCACGTCGCTTCGCGGGTCCTCACCGAGGCCGGGCGCACCGAAGACGAGGACCTCGAGGCCCTCCGGCCCGCCCTCGTAGCCTCGCCACGTTCCGGGCGGGATGCGCACCACGTCCCACGCCTTGACCTCGACGATCTCGTCGTCGAGCTTCATCCGCCCGCTCCCGCGCACGACCACGTAGATCTCCTCCTGCTCCCTGTGCGTGTGGCCGTACGGGAAGCGATAGTCGGGCGGGATGCGCTGGTAGCTGAGGCCGCAGTGCTCGAGCCCGAGCGCCTTGCTCGCGTGGCGAAACTCCAGGTCGGGCGCGCCGCCGAAGTTGGAACCGAGATCGTCCAGATCCTCCTTGAGGTTCCTGAGCGTGAACGGCACGGTCGCGATCCTACTTATGCATCTCCGCCACGCCGGCAGCTCCCTGAGTTCGCCGCCGACGACGACGGCGCACACGATCGGCGGCCACACCGCTCTCGCGGCTGTGGCGGGCGATGAGCTGCTCGAGATGGCTCTTGACCGGCTCCGTGCCGCGGCGGGGGGTTCACCGCGCGACGACCGGCACGCCCGCGGTCACATCGCGAAGCTGCTCGGCTTGCGCGCGGGTGAACACGCCGAGGCGTTGACCGTCCGCGATGGCCTGACGGATCACGGCCGGGCCCAGCCCGGCATCGTGAGCGTCGAGGGCATCCGGATCGTCACCGCGGTCAGGGCGATCCTCGAACGGTCGCCTCGCTGCCGCCCTTACTCTCGGGGTCGGCCGGGAACGCATGGGGCGATCGTCAATCCGTAATGGCGGCCGACGGCCACGATCGTCGGGTTACGCACCGCGATCCCGCAGACATGATCGACCGAGACCGCCTTCTCGTTGTCAGTCAGGGCGTAGGTCGGCGCGCCACCGAACGCGCGCAACGAGCGGTCCAGCGCCATCACGACCGACGCCATCGTGCCATCCCGCAGCGCCAGCACGACGCCGTAGCGCGACCACGCAAGCCACGCGCAGAACACCCCGTCGAGCGCCCTCGACGGTGGGCCCGTCGCCGTAGTCCCACTGCATCCACAGCCCCGGCTCGACAACCCAAGGCCGCGTGCGCCGGCCGTGCTCAGCGCGCCGGCGTCGCTTCGCGTCCGCGACGGCTCGGCGTGTCGTGCGCTCCGAGCCCATGTACAAGACGGTCGCGCATCGGGTGCGCGCGCGTGACGAGGCCGGTGGCGGGCTGCCCGAGCCGAGTCGCGCACCAGCGGCTGGTCGCGATGGGCTCCAGTGCCCGCCCGCGCGGGTGAGGTAGTGCAGGTTCTCACCGGAGCTGAAGCCGCGGTCGAGCCGTTACCAAACGGTCCGCGACAACGTGCGCGTCAAGGAAGTCCGCGTCGACGAGACCGGCGCGTCGGACAGTCAGGCGGCCTTGGGTGCCTTCTGCGTCTTGCTCCGCGCGTGCTTGCGGGGCACGATCTGCACCTCGGCGTCCAGCGCTTCGGCGATCGCCACCACCGTGCGGAGCTCGGGGTTGACGGGTGCGGTGAGCAGGCGCCGGACCGAGGCGGGGTTCTTGTCGACGGCTCGCGCGAGATCGGCCTTGCTGAGCCCGTGCTGCTCGCGCAGCGCGTCCAGCATGCGCACGATCGAGTCGACGCTGTCGATCTCGCGCCGCTGGCGCTCGTACTCGGCTCGAAACGCCTGGCCCTCGAGTCGACGTGCGAGCCGGCGGTCGTGGTGGTCCGTTGCCTGGGCGCTCTTTGGATCAGTGGAGGCGGCGGCCATCGTGCAGTCCTTTCGTCGCCAGAAAACGTAGCACACGTGTTACGTCGCAACCACGCACCCGTGTAGCACGTACGTTACGTCGACCGACGCTCGTGGTCAGCGCGGACCAGGGTGCCGCACTCGGCCATCCGCGCGAGCGTGGTCGCGGCGACACCTGCGCGCCGTGCGCAATTCGAGCTCAACGACTGAGCGCCGAGGGGCGGCCAACCGGCTGCATTTCACGGGTCTCGACGGGCCGAAAATCCAGCGCATACTAGATTCGAGCAGTACACGGACCGGCCCTCGTGGACGTTGCGCGAGAACCGAAACGCCCCGCATATGTAGGGCTTTTCGGAATCGGGGAGACAGGATTTGAACCTGCGACCGCCCGGCCCCCAGCCGGGTGCGCTACCAGACTGCGCCACTCCCCGTGGCCGTGCTTGAAGCGGGCGACGGGAATCGAACCCGCCCTAAAAGCTTGGAAGGCTTTTGTGCAGCCACAACACTTCGCCCGCACGCCCGGCGGGAGGATACCGGCTCCGCCTACCTCGCGACCCGGCCCACGGTCGCGGCAGCCCGGCCGGCGCCCCGCTCAGCGCTTGAGCTTCGCGAGCTGGCGCTTGAGCTCGGCGAAGGCGGGGCGCGGGACGTTGTCGGACCCGATGAAGGCCGAGTCCCAGCTGTCGCGCGGCGTCAGCGAGTCCCAGTGGTAGAGGTAGATGCGGGTGATCCGCGTGCTCACGCGCGCGAGCTTGTGGAAGATGAACTTCGTCGCGTGCGCGGCGTGGACCTTGCCCTGCGGGAGCTTGATCTTCGAGCCGTTGCGGCGCGCGACGAGACCGCCGATCTCCGTCAGCCAGACCTCTCCCGGCACCGCTCGCAGCACCCGCCTCGTGCGCGCGGTCTGGCCGCGGTTCGCGTCGATGTAGCCGTGCAGGCCCCAGTACTTCGGCTCGACCTTCGCCGCCTTGCGAAACGCGCGCGCCCACGGCACCGCGTTGTCCTGGTCGAGCAGATCGGCCGCGAGCACCTTGCAGCCCGGGCAGTTCTTGCGGATCGCGTCGAAGTACTTCACGACGAGCTTGGGCTTGCGGCAGGTCCCCGTCCCGCACTGGTTGGCCTCGTTCCACGACGAGTACGTCCTGATGTCCGGGTAGCGCGCGCGGAAGCCCAGAAACTGCGTCTTGAACGCGGCCGCCGTCGGCGGCTTGCGCCCGCTGGGCCCCGTGGGGCGCGCGAACGTGATCAATGGCTCCGCGCCCATCGAGCGCGCGCCGGCGACCCAGGCATCCAGCCGCGCCGTCTCGCCCGGCGTCTTCAGCGTGTCCCACGCCACCGACAGCCGCGCGTAGCGCAGCCCAAGCCCGCGCAGGCGCGCGTCCGCGAAGCCCGACGGCTTCTGGTCGGCGATCCCGACCTTCACCTTGAGCTTGCCCTTCACCGGGATGACGGTCGCGCCGCCGGCCGGCGGGACCGCCACCGCGAGACACGACACGAGCACGGCCACGACCGCGGCGGTCCAGGCAGTGCGCTGCGACCGCTCGTCCATCCGGCGCCACACTAGCGCCGATCGCGGGACCACAGGGCCGGCGCCCGCGGCCGGCGCACGAGCGGGGGACCCAGGAATCGAACCTGGCGTTGCGGTTTTGGAGACCGCCGTGTTACCGATACACTAGTCCCCCTCGCGGGCCGCGCATTGTAGATGGCGCCCCGACTCGCGGGCCCGCCCCCGACGCGGATCCGCCCCGGCGTGCAGGACCGCGCCGCCCCATCGTTCGCGCCCGTGCGTGGAGCCGCAGCGTAGCCGACCACCCGTGCGACCACCCGCTTGCGAGAAGTCCATGGATCGGATAGCTCCTGCCATGGCGCGCGCTACCCTCGGGGTAGATCATTGCGCATGCAACCACTTGATCAGCGTTACCACGACCCAAGGGAGCAGCTATGAGCGCCACCACCACCGCACTGCCGACCGGAACCTGGACCGTCGACCCCGCCCACTCGCACGTCGGATTCAACGTCCGTCATGTCGGCATCTCGAAGGTCCGCGGGGAGTTCGGCGAGTACTCCGGCCAGCTCGTGGTCGCCGAGGACGGCACCGTGACGGCCTCCGGCACGGTCAGCGTCGGCTCGATCGACACCAAGGACGACAACCGCGACGGCCACCTCAAGTCGCCGGACTTCTTCGACGTCGAGAACCACCCCGAGATCACGTTCCAGTCGACCGCGATCACCGCGATCGACGAGGACACCTACGAGATCACCGGCGACATCACGATCCTCGGCGTCACGAAGCCGATCACGCTCAACGCCGAGCTCGGCGGCGCCGAGACTGACACGTTCGGCAACGATCGCGTCGGCCTCGACCTCACGGGCGAGATCAGCCGCAGCGACTTCGGCATGAAGTTCAACCAGGTCCTCGGCAGCGGCAACCTCGCCGTCAGCGACAAGGTCAAGCTCCAGCTCGACATCTCGGCCATCAAGAGCTAGTCCCCGGGCGCGCGAGGCGTCAGAATCCGCTCGGTGACTCTCCCCCCTCCGCACCGAGCGTGAGCGTCCTGCGCGCCGATCCGGCCGCGCCCCCCGACGGGCGCGGCGACGGGCGGCTCACCCTCGACCGGCTCGCGCGACCACATGACCCCGTCGAGGTCGTCGTGTTCGACACACTCGACGTCGGCAGCGACGACGGCGACGGCGTGCGCGAGCCGCACCGCCACGACTACCACGAGCTGATCTGGACGCGCGCGGGCTCGGGGCATCACCTGCTCGACAACCGCACCGTCCCCGTCGTGGCCGGAACGATCACGGTCATCGGCCGCGGCCAGGTGCACGTCTTCGAGCGCGCCCAGGGCCTGCGCGGCGCCGCCGTGCGCTTCGGCGAGGAGCTCCTGCACGAGGGCCCTCTCGCGCGCGCCGATCCCTCGTGGCTGCTCGGCGGCTGCGGCGGCTGGAACGTCACCGTCCCACACAGCCACCACGCCACGCTCGAAGCCACGATCGCCGCGCTCGCCGCCGAGACGAAGGGGCCGCTCGACGCGCGCAGCGCCGACCTGCAGCGCCACCTGCTGTCGGTCCTGCTGCTGTGGATCGAGCGCTGGTATGACGGCGAGCACATGGAGCGCCGAGACGGCAACGACTCGGCACTCGAGCTGTACCGCCGCTTCTCGCGCATCCTCGAACGCGACTTCGCCGCCCATCACGATGCCGGCCACTACGCCGAGGCGCTCGCGATGCCGCAGGCGACGCTGTCGCACGCGCTCACCCAGGTCGTCGGGCGCTCGACGAAGGAGCTCGTGACCGATCGCGTGATGATGGAGGCGACGCGCCTGCTGACGTTCACCGACCGGACGGTCGGCGAGGTCGCCTTCCAGACCGGCTTCAGCGACCCGCTGTACTTCTCGCGCGCCTTCAAGCGCCAGACCGGCGAGCCGCCGACGGCGTTTCGCGATCGCACCCGCGGGGTCGCGCCGGCCTGAGCCGCGTCCGGCGGCGGCCGCGGCCGCGCGATGTCCATGCATCCGCGACATCGAGCCATGGAACATCGTCAGGGCGAGGCGGAGACTGTCGGACATGAGCACGACCACGACCCCCACCGGCCAGATCGCCCCCACGCTCCCGGACACGCTGCGGCTCGGGCCGACGCACCTGACCGTGTCGCACCTCGACGGCTCGATCGCGTTCTACGAGCGCGCGCTCGGCCTCCGGGTCCACGACCGCGGCGACGCCACGGCGGCCCTCGGCGCCGGCGGCGAGGATCTCCTCGTGCTCACCGAGGTCCCAGACGCGGGGCTCGGCGGACGCCACGCGGGCCTCTACCACTACGCGCTCGTGTACGACACCCGCGAGGACCTCGCGCGTGCCGTCGTACGGCTCGCCGAGTCGCGCACCCGCATCGAGGGTGCGTCCGACCACGGCGTCTCCGAGGCGATCTACCTCCGCGACCCCGACGACAACGGCATCGAGCTGTACGTCGATCGCCCGCGCGCCGACTGGCCGGCGCCCCGTCACCCGGACGAGCTCGTCGCGATGTACACGATCGCGCTCGACGTCCCCGCGCTGATGGCGACCGTCGCCGGGGAGGCGCGGCAGCCGGTCGCCGGCCCCGGCATCCGCACCGGGCATCTGCACCTGCACGTCGCGAACGTCGAGCGCGGCCTGGCGTTCTACGGCGACGTGCTCGGCTTCGAGGTCATGGTGAACCTCGGCTCGGCGGCGTTCGTGTCGGCCGGCGGCTACCACCACCATCTCGGCTTCAACGTCTGGCTCGGCAGCGACGTGCAGCCGCGGCCCGACAACTCGGCCGGCCTGCGTCATTGGACGGTGTACCTGGCGAGCGCGGCCGACGTCGAGGCCGTGCGAGCACGGGTCGAGGCCGCGGGGATCGCGGTCGAGGACCACGGCAGCGGCTTCCTCACGCGCGACCCGTGGCAGACGGCGGTCGCCTTCGAGCACGACCCTGCGCGAGCGCAGGCGGCGTAGCGCTCACTTCGTCGGCGGCGGCTCGTCCTTCGGCGGATCCTCGGCCGCCTTGACGACGGCCGTCGGCTCGGACCGCGCGGTGACCGCGCCGCCGTCGTTGACGGCCGTGACGGCGACGCGCAGCGTGCTGCCGACGTCGCCGCCTCCCTCGCCGCCGGCTGACAGCAGCTCGTCGGAGGCGCGCGGGACGTAGGCCTGCGACGTCGCGTCGCGGATCTCGGCGCAGGCCTTGCCGTCCGCGTCGCAGCGCAGCCACGTGTACGCGAGCTCCTTCGGATCGGGCGACCACAGCCCGGGGTCGGCGCGCAGGATCTCGCCGACCTGCGCGACGCCGGAGATCGTCGGCGGCTCCTTGTTGGACGGCGGCTCGCTGCGCGACTGCACGGCCGCCGTCGGCGACGAGACCTCCGACGCCGAGCCGACCGCGTTGATCGCGCTCACGACGACGCGGATCGCGCAGCCGGCGTCCTCCCCCGCCGGCACGTACGTCGCGGCCGTCGCTCCCGGGATGTCCGCGCAGGCGCCGCCGGTCGCGTCGCAGCGGCGCCAGCGATACGCCCAGCCGGTGGCGGGCGAGCCCGACCAGGCGCCCCGCTGCGCCGTCAGGGTCTCGCCGACGAGCGGCGAGCCGGCGATGCTCGGCGCGGCGACGTTTGCCGGCGGCGAGGGCTGCGCGACCGCCGCCGTGTTCGCCGACGTCGCCGACGCCTGGCCGGCCGCGTTGACCACGGTCACGACGACGCGGATCGACGAGCCGACGTCCACCGGTCCGACGACGTACGTCGCGTCCGTCGCCCCCGCGATGTCGCTGCACGCTGCGCCGCGCGCGTCGCAGCGCGTCCAGCGGTAGGCGTACAGCAGCGGGCCGCTGCCCGACCACGTCCCCGGCGACGCCGTCAGCTCCGCGCCCGGCTCGGGCGTGCCGGTGATCGCCGGCGGCGCCTGCAGCGACGGCGGTGCCGCGATCGCAGCCGTGACCGCCGAGCGGGCGATCGCCGAGCCGGCGTCGTTGGATGCGTGGACCTCGGCGCACAGCGTCGCGCCGGCGTCGGCGGCGGTCGTGCGGAAGGCGCCGCCGAGCGCGCCGTCGATCGGCCGGCACGAGCGTCCCTGCGCGTCGCAGCGCAGCCACTGGTAGGCGAACCGCGGCGACGTCCCCGTCCACTCGCCCGGCGACACGGTCAGCCACTGGCCCGCCGCGGCGATGCCCGCGATCGACGGGGCGACGGCGTTCACCGGCGCGACCGGCGCCGGCGGGACGTCGGCGGTCGGAGCGGATTCCGAGGCGAGCGAGCCGACGGCGTTGCGCGCCGTGACGACGGTCCGCAGCCGGCGACCGATGTCGGCAGCGACGACGACGTAGGTCGCCGCCGTTGCGCCGGCGATCGGCGCGAACGTCGTGCCGGCCGCATCGGAGCGCTGCCAGTGCTGCGTGAGCGCCATCGGCGGCTCGCCGGCCCAGATGCCCGGCGTCGAGGTCAGCTCGCGACCGAGCGATGGAGCGCCGAAGATCGTCGGCGCGAACTGCGCCTGCGGCGCGGCTGGCGGCGGGCCCACGACCGCGGACGGCTCCGAGACCGCGGTCGCGGAGCCGAGCTCGTTGGAGGCGCGCTCGGCGACGCGCAGCGTCGAGCCCTGGTCCAGCGCGACGGGCGTGTACGTCGTCGCGGTGGCGCCGGCGATGTCCGTGGCGCGCGCGCCCGTCGCGTCGCAGCGCCGCCACTGGTAGGCGAGATCGAGCGGGGGCGTGCCCGACCACGAGCCGGACGCGGCCGTGAGCGCTGCGCCGACACGCGCCTGCCCGGAGACCGCGGGCGGCGCGGTCGCGACCGGGGGCGCCAGCGGCGGGGCGACGGCCGCGGTCGCGGGCGAGGTCGCGGAGAGCGTGCCGCCGGCGCCCGTCGCCGTCACCGTGACGCGTAGCGTCGCGCCGACGTCGGCCGCGACGGGCGTGTACGCGGCGGCGCGCGCGCCGGCGATCGGCTCGCATGCCTCGCCGGCGGCGTCGCAGCGCCGCCACTGGAACGCGAGCTCGAGCGGCGGCGTCCTCGACGAGCCGCGCGTGAGCGCCCGCAGCGGGCGGCCGGCCTGCGCGACGCCGTCGATCGACGGCGCCGCGTCCTCGAACGCGCCGGCGTCGGCGCGCCCGACGACGTCGTGGCGAAAGCCACTCGAGGCCTCGCCGCGCCCGGTGAGCTTGCGCCGGCCGCGCCACAGGTGCGTGCGCCCGTCGGCGCCGCGGGTGAGCCGCCAGCGTCGCACGACGCGGATCCCGTCGCGCGGGACCTCCTCGTCGGCGAGCCGGTCCGTCGCGCCGAGCAGCCGCCCGAGCGGCTCGATCGGCGTGCCGGTCCCGGGCCGCGGGAGCGCGCGCAGCGCCAGGCGCAGCCCGCTCGGGTCGTCCTCGGGCAGGAGCGCCAGCCAGTGCTCGGGCGGCGCGCCGGCGCGCAGCACGTACGCGAGGTCGCCGGTTGGGTCGGGCGGCCACAGCGGCGGCGACGGGGGCCGCGCGGCCGCGTCGCGCAGCGCCGCGAGATACTGCTCGTGGCGGTCGAACGCCCCGCCCGCCGCGGACTCGACGAGCCGCTCGACACCCCACACGACGTTCGCGTTCTCGTCGCGCAGCAGCAGCAGCTCCTCCAACGGCGGGCCCTCGTGCGCGTCGGCGATCGCCGGTGCCAGGACGAACAGCGCGGCGTCCCCGCCCGCGGCCGCGAGGCGGAACATGTCCCAGTCGTCGTGCGCCGCCGGCCCGACGAGCGAGCGTACCCCGAAGGTGTCCGTCACGACGAGCGAGCCGACGCGGGCGATCGTCCCGACGTCGAGCTCGACCGGCACGACGAACCAGTCGTCGGAGTAGAGGATCGCGAACTCGCTCAGCAGCATCCGGCCGAGATCGGCGGCCCCCGCTTCGATGCCGCCGAGGTAGACACGCCCGTCCTCGAACTCCCAGAAGCGGCTGGCCGGCATGCCGGGGTAGCGCACGGCCGTCGGCAGCACGGTCCGCACGAGGTCTGACCCGGCGACCTGCGAGGGCACGGTCGTGCCGTCGGTCGCGACCTCGAGGTCGTACCAGTCCAGCGACCCTCCGGGGTACTCGGCGGCGACGAGCGTCGTCTCGCTGCCGGCGGCGCCGAGCCGCGCGCCGAGCGCGAAGGCGTGCTCCATCCGCGTCGGATCCCAGGCCTCGCCGGCGTCCGGTTGCGCCTCGGCGAGATCCTGCCACCACGCGAGCCACGCGGTCGCGGCGGCCAGCACCTTCGGGCGGTCGGCGGGCGCGATCGGCGGGTCGGGCGGCAGCGCCGGCGGGCTCGCGCCCAGCGCGCCGAGCGCGGTCGCGAGCGCGGCGCCGTCGGGGACGCGGCCGGCGAGCACCGCCAGCAGCGCCGCGCCGGCGGGATCGAGCGGCGCTTCGGCGGGCGCGCCGGGCAGCGGGTACGCGGCGGTGAAGACCGCGCGGTAGATGCCGGCGCCGGCGCGGTCGAGCAGCCGCAGGAAGCGCCGGCCGCCGTCGGCGCGCAGGCCGAGGTCGAGCGCCGGCGGCTCGCGCTCGACGAGCACTTCGAGCGGGAGCTCGCGCTGGGCGTACGGGCTCCAGTGGTCGCCGTCGGTGCCGTGCGCGCGATAGCCCGACAGCACACCCGTCGCCAGGCGCAGCCGCGCGGAGGCGGGCGAGCCGCCGTCGCTTGCGTGGAACTCGCCGAAGTGCCACTGGCGCGCGAGCAGCCACGCCGCATCGGCGACCTGCGCGGCCGCGCCCTCGCGCAGATCCTGCGAGCGCGTCTGCGGCTCCAGGCGCGTCCACGTCGTCGCAGAGCCCTGCTCAGCCACCGGACCCTCCCGCGAAGTTCGTCGAGACGCTGTCGCCGCGGTCGTTGAGACCGAAGTACAGGGCCGGCAGCAGATGGCCGTACTGATCGAGGCTCGGCAGGTCGACGGCCCGCGCGCGGGCGACCTGGAGCGCCTCGGCGACCGTGTCGCGCAGCGCGTCGACCGACCACGCCCCGTCGGCGCCCGGCGGCACGGCGAGCAGGATCGCCTGCGGCGCGCGGGCGTTCGGCGCGTCGAAGTGAAACGTCAGCCCCGCGACCTCGGCGTCGCCGGGCACCATCTCCGTCCACTCGTCGAAGACGAGGCCGGCGAGCGCCGACGCCGGATCGAGCGGACGGATCGCGTGGACCGCGAGCGCCGTGCGGGCCGCGGGCGCCGGACCGGCGGGCGCCAGCGCGATCCAGCGCTCGCGCGCGTCGAACGGCAGCTGTGCGACGACGAGATCCGTCGACCCTGCCGCGCCCGTCGCCTCGGCGAGCGCGAGCACCCGCTGCAGCCGCGCGGCGCCCGCGCGGATCCGTGCGAGGCGGTCGAGCCAGGTGCCGGGCGCGAGCTCGTCGCCGCCCAGCAGCTGCGACGAGTGGCTGAGCAGCTCGCCGAGCGCCGGCGCGTCGGCGACGCGAAAGGGCGGCGCGCACGGGAAGTCCTCGCCCATGAGCGCGCGCAGGCGCGCGGTGAGCGCGACGACGCGCTCGCGGTCACCGGCGGTCGCGTCCGGGGCGCGCAGCGCGCGCTCGGCGGCCAGGCGCTCGTCGACGACCTCGGCGACCGCGCGCGACTTGGCCCGCAGCTCGTCGCGCCAGGCGTCGTTCCAGGGACGCCCGACCTGCGGGAACGCGCCCGGGATCCCGGCATGCGCGAGCGTGACGAGCTGGCCGCCCATCGCGCCGATGTCACCCGCGTCGGCGGCCGCGGCAAGCGCGTCGCGGGCGCGCTGCAGCGTCAGCCTCGCGGCGGTGACGCGGTTGGCCATGTCGTCGACGTGCCATGTCACCTTGCGCGCCTCCCCCGGGCCGGCGAGGTCCTCCTCGCGCAGCGGCCGGGCGCCGAGCAGCGCGGCGCGCACGGCGGCGACGATCTGCATGAGCTCGCAGACGCTCAGCGTGTCGCGGCCCCACGAAAGCCGGCGGCCGAAGTCCGGCACGGCCATGATCGCGTCCGGCACCGCCGGCGGGCGCTCGGCGCGCAGGCGGTCGATGAAGCGCTGACGCAGCTCCCAGTCACCGCCGGCGTTGTCGCCGCGGGCCAGCGCGATGAGATCCAGCGGCGACAGCCGCAGGTCCGCGAGCGTGACCTCGGCCTCGTGCAGCTGCCTCCCGTCGGCCGCGAGCCAGACGCCGTGACAGCGCACGCGGGCGGGATCGCCGAGCATCCGGCCGGCCCAGCCGTTCAGCGCCGGCTCGATCGGCGCGCGCAGCTGGCGCCCGTCGGTCGGCCAGATCGCGATGTCCTCGCCGGGCTCGATCGAGCCCAGGAACATGAGCCGGTGGCCGTGCGTGGCGCCGCTGCGCGGGGTGCGGATCACGTCGAGCTCGGGCGCCGGCGCCTCGCCCTTGGCGAGCGCGTCGAGTGCCGCGCCCGCGCGTGTCGGGTTGCCGCCGGCGAGCTGGTGCACGCCCTCGGCGAGCGCGGCGTCGGCGAGCGCGTCGAGGCCGTCCGAGGCGACCGCAAGCGCGGCCTCGCATGCGCTGTGCTCGTCCGAGCCCGCGGACGGCAGCACGGCGTCCGGCAGGCCCGCGGGGTCGGGCGCCTGTCCCCACGGGATCTCGCCGGCGTGCCAGCGGCGCACGAGCTCGACGCCGTCGGCCACGGTGCCGCGGCTCGAGACCTCGTCGGCGGGGCCCGCGCTCGTCAGGACCTGCGCGGTGAACGGGGCGAGCGCGCGGAAGGCGACGATCTCGGCGGCCGCGCCGCCCTGCGTCAGCGCGCGCTCGAAGCGGTAGCCGAGCAGCGCGCCAAGCGGCTGGCCGGCGCGCGCGCCCTCGACGAGGTGGCGCACGAGCCGCACGCGCTCGGCGTCGAGCTTGACGGCGACGGCGCCGGTCGTGCCAGCACGACCGCCCCGAGCGACGTAGCCGGCATGCAGGATCGCGGCCGTCGTCGCGTGGTGCAGCGACGGCGCGAGCACGTGGCCCGCATTGCCCGCGTCGCGGTACAGGGCGCCATCGCCCTCGCCCGCCGGCGGGTCGGCGACGGGCACGAGCTGTGCCGGGGTGACGTTCACGAGCCAGCCGTAGCCGCCGCAGACGAGCGCCGTCGGCGTGCGGCCCGGGGCGCGCAGGTAGCCCAGGCGGCGGTTGGCGAACGACGAGATCCAGGCGTCGAGGCGGTGCGCCGCGAGGTCCAGGCTGCCGCGCAGCATGCGGTCGAGGTCGTCCGCGGAGACGTCGCCGCCCGCCGTCGCGGCCGCGAGCGCGGCGACGCGGTCGCGGAACTCGCGCATCGCCGCGGCGTCCGCGCCCGTGGCGGCCGCGCTCCTGAGGTAGTCCTCGAGCGTGATCGCCGCGCCGCCCTGACCGCGCGGGACCGTCTCGGCGAGCGCCCGCCACAGCGTCCTCGCGGGCGCCACCTGCGGGTCGATGTCGATGAGCTCGTCCTCGACGTAGCGGCGGTCGCCCGCGCGCACGGCCAGCACGGCGCTCCACCACTCCTGCAGCGCCGAGTGGCGCACGATCCGGTACAGCAGCGGGGTGTCGGCGCCGTGCTCAGTCGCCGCGCGCAGCGCCTCCGGCGTGTCGAAGCGGGCCATGAGCTCACCGAGGTAGGCGGCCGGGTCGGCGCCGACCACGGGACCCGGCACGGCGTAGGCGTCGCCGGCGAAGACGGCGCCCGTATGGCGCTGGTCCAGCGGCAGGCCGAGCTCGGCGAGCAGCCGGTTGGCGGCCTCGCGCGGCGCCGCGCGCCAGCCGTTGTCGAAGTCCAGGCGCAAGAAGCGCCAGAGGTTGCCGATGTACTCCGGCCCGAGCGCGCTGCGGCCCTCGTGGCCGACCGCCACGGCCTGCGTCGCGAGCAGCCGGAAGTAGCGGTCGCGCGGCGATTCGCGGCGATTGTCCTGGTCGGCGTACGCGAGGCCGACCGTGCTGTCCGCGCTCGCCGCCAGCCACGCCGGCAGCGCGCGGCGCAGCAGCGCGACGAGCTTCGCGTCGGTCGGGCTCTCGTCGCGAGCGGCCCAATTGCGCAGCGAGACGACGGGCAGGACGCCGTAGGGCTGGTCGCCGACGCGCAGCGCAGCCAGCAGCCCGCCGGCGCGCACGTGGTCGATGAAGTGGCGGCGCGCAGCGGCGATCGCGGGTTGCGGCACGCCCTCGAGGATGTGGGCGAGGAAGTAGCCCCAGCTCGACGCCCAGACGGCCGCGTTCATGTCGTCCTGGCGGTCGACGCGGTCCGCCGCGGCGTCGCCGCCGAGCAGCCGGCGTCCCGGCTCGCCGAGGCCGAGCGCCGCGGCGAGCCGGTCCGCGGCGCCGCCGGAGCGCGGTGCCGCCGGCGTCGTCCGCGAGCCGTCGGCGCGACGGTCGCGCTCGCTCGTGTCGGCGCCGTCGCCGCGGTAGCCGGCCCGCGCGCCGTCGGTGTTGTTCGTCGGCGTGCCGGGCGCGACGACGCCGAGCCCGTCGGTGTAGCGGTGCGCCTCGAGCAGCGCGCCGAGCGCGGGATCGGTGCGACCGCGCTCGTCGACGCCGTAGACGACGAGCTGCGACCACGTCATGCGCGGGTACGGCGTGTGCGCCGTCGTGATCGTGATCGCCATGCCGGCGGCCTCGGCGGCGGCGTAGTCGACCATCCAGCGCATGCCGGACGTGACGAGCGGCTCCTCGTCGCCGACGTCCGCGGGCGGATCGCCCGCCGCCGGGTCGGGGCCGACCTCGAGCGCGGCGGTCGTGATCTCGCGGCCCGCGACGTCGAACGCCGGGTAGAGCCCGTCGGTCGGCCCGCCGATCCCCGGGGAGTAGCCGGCGACCCGCCAGCGCGTCGGCAGCAGCCGCGCGACCGCGGCGCGGCTCCAGCCCGCGCTCGACGCCGTCCCCGCAGGCCGCCCGGCGCGCGTGCCGCGCGCGATCCACGCCGCGCGTTGGATGCCGTGCTCGGCGGTCAGCGCGAGCCATGCGCCGCCGAGCACGGCGTCGTCGCCGCCCGCTCCGTCGACCGCGTTCCAGTAGCTCAAGCCGTGATCGATCTCCGCCTCGCTGAGCCGCGGCTCGTGCGCGTCGACGTGCAGGACGTCGGGGTAGATCCGTACCAGCAGCGCGCTGCCGGCGAAGCGCGTCTCCAGGCGCACCGGCAGCAGCGCGATCGGGACGTCGGCCGGCAGCGCGAGCGGCGGAGCGGAGCGCGGCGGCCAGTCCGCGCCGGCGGGCAGGAACGGGGGGCGCTCGACGCTCATGGCCCGAGGACCAGGTCCGAGGCGTGAAACGCGACGCGAACCGGCGCGCGCAGCAGCGCGGCGGCGGCACGCGCGCCCGGCTGCGCCCAGTCGGGATCGGTCGACGCCGCGAAGCGCGGCTCGGTCGGCGGCTCGGCGAAGATGAAGAACCAGCCGGGGTCGGTCGCGACCTCGTCCGCTGCGATCGCGAAGCTGAACAGGCTCACCCCGGCTCCGGCGCGGCCGCTGAACGCCGGCGTCAGCACGTCGGCCGCCGGCTCGCGGCGCCCTCCGACGACGACGGCACGGGCCGCGAGGACGACGGCGTTCGGGTAGCGGCGCAGCAGCTCGCCGCGGACGAGCAGGATGACGCTGCGGTCCGACGCGGCGCCCGTCGTCTTGTCCGCCAGGCCACCGCTATCGCCCCAGTCGGCGATGTCGCGGATGTCGCCGGAGGCGACGGCCGGATCGGCGCTGCGCGCATCGAAGAAGCTGCGAAACCACGTCGCCCGGCCCGACGACGGAAAGCCGCGCCACAGCAGCTCGCGGCCGAGCTCGTGGTTGGCGCCCGCGAGATAGGCCGCGATGAGCTCGGAGTTGCCGCCGAGCAGCGCAACGCCGTCGTCGGGCAGCGAGTCGGCCCCCGGGAAGACGAGCTCGGGCAGCAGCTCGCGCAGCGGCTCGCTCATCGCCTGCGGGAAGCTCGGCTCGTAGAGGCGGTCGCGCAGCGGATCCGCGGCGCCCGCGCCGCGGACGAGCTTCGATGACGGCGCGTCGGTCAGCGCCGCGCCGCCGAGGCTGACACGATCGGAGACCGCCGCGGGGATCGTCGTCGCCGGGTCCAGCGCGGCCGTGACGCCGGCGGCGACGTCCGCAACGTCGTAGCCGGCCGGCCGCGCCCGCGTGCCGGCGGTGGCGTCGTTGATGAGCAGGTGCTGGTGGCGAGCGGCGGCCGCCTTGAAGTTGTCGCCGAGGTCGCGGACCCGCGCCGCGCGGCCGGCGGCGACGTCGCCGAAGACGCAAACCGTCGTGGCGGCGCCGGCGAGCGGCGGGACGTCGAGGTCGTGACCGGCGTCCCACTGCGGGCCGGACGGCGCGTCGAGCCCGTGGCCGATGCGCTGGCGGGTCAGCCGCCGGCTCCCGCCGCCCGCCTGCGGCGCGTCGAACCCGAGCGAGACGACGAGGTCGGGCGCGCCGTCGCCGTCGAGGTCGGTGATCGTCAGGCTCAGCGTCGCACTGGTCTGATCGCCCGCGACGCGATCGGCCATCGTCACGCTGCGCGCGGCGCTCCACGCCTCCTGCCCGCTTGCGAAGCGCTGCCCGACCCACCACTGCACGACCCAGACCGAGGCCGAGTAGGGCGGTGAGAACGGCCCCGACTCGCGCCACTGCGTCGTCGCGATCGCGGCCGCGACGACGAGGTCGCGCGGCTCCTCGGCCGGCGCACCGGCGGCGGGCGCGACCGGCACGAGGTCGATCGCGATGTCGACCGGCTCGTAGACGAACATCGGCAGCCGCCGCGAGCCGCCGTCGGGCTGGCGGGTGTCGAGCGCGTAACGGCGGACGAACACGGCCGACGACGCGGCCCAGGCGAGCACGAGCTCGGCGGCGCTGTCGGGCTGTCCCGCGCGGCGGCGCAGCGCGATGTCGGCGGCGCGCGGGGCGCCCTCCGCGTGCTCGAGCAGCAGGTACGAGCCGGGCTGCGGCGTGCCGTCTGCGCCGAAGCCGAGCCAGCGCACGAAGGCGTCCCACTGGTAGTGCCAGACCTGCGACCACTCGTCGTACCACGAGATGCGCTCCAGCGCGGCGAGCAGGACGCGCGGCTGCCCGTCGAGCGCCCGCGTCACGAGCCCGCCGGCGAGGCGCGGGGTCGGCTTGGCCGGGTCGCCCGGCAGCGCCACGGGCGCGGCCCCCGGCCCGACGCGACCGTCGAAGTCGACGCCGCGGCGAACGGCGACCGTCGCCGGCGGTGGCGGCGGGGCCGGCCAGGCGGGCGCGGGCGGCGTCGCCTCCTGGATGACCACGAGGTCGGTCAGATAGCCGAACGGGCCCGGCGAGACGAGCGGCTGGGAGATGACGCTCTCGGTCCTCCACCACTCGTCCGCGCCGCCGACGAGGTCCGCGTCGATGTCGCCGTACTTCGTGCCGTCGCCGGTGTAGCGATCGAGTACGCCGGCGTCGGCCGCCGCCGGCACCGGCGGCGCGGGCACGAGCCGGTTCGTCGCGATGTCGGTCACGGCAGAGGGCAGCGGGGCGTCGGTCCCGGCGCCGCCGGTGCGGGCCGCCGGTCCGGTCGGGCGCGCCGCGCGCTGGACGTCGGCGGACGCCGTCGATGCGGTCGGCTCGTGCGTCGCGACCTGCGCGCCGAGCGTCGGCGGCGCGGCCGGCGCGCCGGGCTCGGCCGCGCCCGCGATCCGGTGCAGCGCGACGGCCGCGCGCTGGACGAGCAGGTCCGCGCCGTCGGACGCCGCTCGCGCTGCGGCCGCGCTCGCCGCCGCGCCGCTGCCGGTGGCGCGCGCCTTCGCCGCGGCCGCGCCGGGCGCGGTGAAGTGCCGGCGGTGCAGGCTCGCGCTGACGGCACGGCCGAGGCGTCCGCGCTGCAGCTCGCGGTTGACCTGCTCAAGGGCAGCCGCCTGGCGCCACGCGGCCGACATGAGCGCCTCCTGGTGCACGCGCACGACCTCGGCGCCGAGCCCGGCCGCGGCGCGCCAGCGCGGGTCGAGGTTCAGCTCGCGCATCCACGGCGGCTCGCCGGGACCCCACAGCCCGCCCCGGCCGATGTGCGAGGAGAGATACAGCGGCGGCGTCACGGTGTCCGCGCTGCGGCCGAGGATCGCCTCCAGTGCGGCGCTGAACGCGGCGGGGACGTCGCCCGGCACCTCGAGGCCGGGCTCCGTGAGCGCGGGCAGCAGCCGCGTCAGGCCGGGGTCGTCGCCGAGCGCCTCCGTCAGCTCGTCGTCGGCCGCCTTGAGCGACAGCTCGAGCCAGCCGGGATCAAGCGGCGTGGCGCGCAGGCGCTGGGCGAGCGTCGCGAAGTCGCCCGACGGCCCGGTCGCGAAGCTCCACGAGTGATAGACGGGCAGCGTCACGAGCGACGACTCCCCGGGCCACGCGGGCGCGGTCTGCCCGTCCGCCGGGACCGGCCGGCCGAGCCCCGCGAGGCGGCCGTGCTCGAACGCCGGCACGACGCACGCGAGGTAGCGGCGCTCCGGCGCCAGGCGGCGTGGCGCGAGCAGCCGCGAGACCGCCCGCTCCGGGCGCTGGGCGAGCACGTCGGCGAGCAGCTCGTCGCCCGCCGTCGCGACCTCGGCGTGTGCCCATCCCGCCGACCGCGCGAGATCGGGCAGCTCGCCGATCGGGCAGTCGAGGATCGCCAGCGCCGTGCGCGGATCGGAGCGCAGGACGACGCCCGGCGCCGCCGTGTCGACGACGACGAGCACGAGCCATGGGCGCAGGCCCCTGCCGGCCTCCCCCGCGAGCGGCGTCAGCCGCCACGGCAGCGCCGGATCGTCGAACTCGACGAGCGCGATGTGGTCGGTCTCGAACGCCGTCGCGCCGGCGACGGGATCGGTGCGCAGGATCTGGCGCGGGTCGAGGCCGGTGACGTCGCCGGGGCCGTGCAGCGCCAGCCTCGGTCCGTCGACGACGACCGCGTCGGCCGGCCGGTCCGTCGCGAGCGTGACCTGCGTCGCCAGCGTCGCCCGCGCGGGCGCCGCGCCGGCGCCCGGATCGGCGCCCGCGATCTGGCCCGCGAGCCCGTCGCGGACCCACGACAGCAGCCGTCGCCGCGCGTCGGTCATGCCGCCACCGGCTGCGCCGCCTCGTGCGCCGCCACGACCGTCAGCTCGTCGCCGGGATGTTGTGCGAGCCAGCGACGACGGCGCTGCAGCGCCTCCGAACGACTCCAGCGCTCGCCCGCGGCGGGCTGCGGGCCGGCGGGGGCGAGCGTCGCCGCCGACACGACGAGGTAGGCGTCCGGCTCGACGCGCACGTCGAGGCCGGGGGCATCGAAGCGCGCGAGCCCGCTCGCGCGCGTCTCGGCGCGCCCCGCCGCACCGACATGGGCGAGCCGGTCGAGCTCGACGCCACCGAGCACGGCATCCGCCCCTCCCGCGCCCGCCGACGGCACCGACCCGCCGGCGGCGCCGGGCTTCGGCTTGCCGGCCGTGCCAGCGCCGTCCGCGGGCTTCGTCGCGGCGACCGCGCGCGCGGGCTGGTCGGGGGCATCGACGACGAACGTGCGGTAGGCGATGACGATCGCCTCCGGGCCCTGCGTGTCGAAGGACAGCGCCTCCGTCGCGCGAAACGACACGCCCGAGCTCATGAGGTCGAACGACGGGCTGGAGAGCTTCTCCTCGTCGCTCATGTCGAAGAACTGCGCCGGTGCGAACTCGTCCTTGACGTCGTCCGTCGTCGCCTTCATCGCGCCGAGCCGGGCCTCCGCGACGCGCAGCTGCCTCGCGCCGTCGACCCCGACCGCGCCGAAGCGGTCGAGCGTGGCGCCCAGCGGCGCGATCCGCTGGCGGACGCTGACCTGCGCCGACGGTGAGACGAGCATGTCCGCCAGCTCGATCCCGGGCCGCATCGTCAGCGCCGCAAGCGGCGCGCGCTCCTGAACGCGCCAGGCCCCGGGCTCGGCGAGCGCCGCGCGGACGAGCGCGAGCACGTCCTGCGGCGGCGCCGGCGCCAGCGCCGCGGCGCTGCCGAAGCTCGCCTGGAAGCGCACCGTCGTCTTGAGGAACAGCAGGTGGATCGTCGCCTGCCCGCGGACCTGCCAGCGACCCGGCCCGCTGAGGTGGACGTCGGCGGTGATGCCGAGCAGCAACCTGCCCTTCCAGCGGATCGAGACCGCCAGCGAGACGTCGAGCTCGAAGCCGAACGGCGAGAAGCGCACAATCGCGTCGAACGTGAACGTGCCCTCGGCGGTGAAGTCCCCGGCCTTCGCGTACAGCTCGACGCGCGAGCCGAGCTGCAGCGTGTTCGAGGTCAGCGCGAGATAGGCCTCGAGGCGGATCCGCACGTCGCCGTCGCCGATCGACAGCGCCATCCGCCGCAGCGCCGGGAAGTTCGGCGGCGCCTTGAAGCGGGGGTGAAAGCCGCCGGCGCTCATGACGAACAGCGACGGCGCCGTCCAGCGCGCACGTAGCGCCATCTCGCCCGACAGTTGCCAGCCGGCGATCTGCGAGTCGTGGAGGACGGCGTCGAGCGACAGCGTCCCCTCGCCGGTGTCGAGCACCCCGAGCGCGTCGAGGTTGATGACGGCGATCGGCTTGCGCGCGTCGGGCAGCGCCATCCGCACGCGCCCCGCGGCGATGAAGCGCAGCGGCTTGGGCAGCTCGAGCGCGAGCGCGAGGTCGATCTCGACGACGGTCGGCACGCCCCACGTCAGCCGCGCGGTCGGGCCGAAGAGGTGGCGGCCGGGCGTGACCGGGAATAGCTCGTCGAGGTCGTCGAGCAGTCGGCGGTCGTTGCCGACGACGTCGCCGGGCGCGAGGATGCTGCTCAGCGAGCCGTCGCGCAGCCCCGAGCGCATCCGCTCGACGTCGACCGCGCGGTTGATGCCGACGAGGCCGCCGACCGCCGCGAGGCCGAAGCCGAAGCCGAGTGGGATCGGTTTCGGGAAGCGCGCCTGGATGATGACGAGCAGCGAGAAGCCGGGGCGCCCGTCGGGCATCCGCGTGGCGAGCAGCCCGATCGCGGACAGGCGCAGCCCGGCGAACTCGAGGTCGACGCCGCCGGCGTACTTGTGCGCGTCGGGGTCGTAGGAGAGAAAGCCCGCGCCGGTGACCGGCCCGGCGTCGACGGACAGCGCGACGCCGGTCGGCGGGCGCAGCCCCACGCGCAGGTCGTGGTCGCCGAGCGCGCCGTCGCCGGCGGGCGCCCGGGCGAACACCGCGCGGATCCCCAGGCGCGTGACCGTGACGGTGACCGGCCCGAGCGCGAGCGCCCCGCTGAGCGCGACCTCGAGGCCGGCACCGCCGTCCGCCGCGGTGAGCGCGAGGTGCCCCTCGTCGACCGACAGCGGCCCGAGCTCGACGTCGATCGGGACGTCGAGCTCGAGCCTCGGGGCCCCGGCGCCCGCGGCGCCCGTCGCGTCGCCCGCCGGGCCGGCCTGGAAGCGCAGCCCCGTCCGGCTCGACCACACGAGGCCGACGGCGAACTCCAGCGAGCGCGGCCTGGAGCCGATCAGCGTCGTCAGGAAGCCGTCGGCGTCCGCGAGGTCGATCGTCGCGATCGCGCGCTCGATCGCGATCGCGAGCGACAGCTCGCCGCCGCTCGCGTCAGCGGCGATCGACAGCTCCGCGTGCGCCCGCGCGATCTCCAGGCGGCTGCCGCCGCGCGTGCCGAGCACGAGGTAGGGCTCGGCGGGCTCGGCCGCGACGCGCAGCTTCAGGCTCGAAGCGCCCGTGCCGGTGACGACGCGCGCGTTGCCCGGCCGCAGCTCGACGCGCAACGCATCGTCGGAGCCGAGCTCGCCGGTCAGCGTCAGCGTCACGCCCGGCGCGAGCGCCGTGCTGCCGTTCAGCCGTCCCGTGAGGCGCGGGACGAGCTCGATGCCGACCGGCCGGCCGCCACGCTGTCCGTCGGCGGGCAGCGGCGAGAGCACGACGTCGAGCTCGCGGACGACGATCTCGCCACCGGCGACGAGCACGTCGGACCACAGGATCAACGTCAACGCGCTGCCCGCCTCGGCCCCCGGATCCCACGTGCGCGCGGGCAGTTCGGCCGGCTGCGAGGCGACGCCGAAGCCGTGAGCGAGGCCGCCGATCGCGTCGAACAGCGCATCCGTGTCGAGCTCGCCGCCCCAGCCGTAGACGCCGGAGGGGATCGAGGCCGGGTCGGTGACGGCGTCGGCGAGGCGGTCGAGATCGACCCAGCGGCGCGTGTACGCCGCGCGGCCGCCCTCGATCGCGGGGCGCCGCTCCTCGCGCGCGACGCCGAGCGCCCGCAGCGGACCGTCGATACGTGGCCGTCGGCGGGCGAGGTGGCGCGCCAGCAGCAGCTCGAGGACGTCGGGCGGCACGCTCTGCCAGAACTGCGGGTCGTTCAGCGGCGGGCGCGTGCCGGGCGGCTGGGCTGCGATCGCGCGAACCGCGGTGACGACCGGCTCGACGGCCGCGCGCGCGCGGGGGACGAGCGCGGCGAGCTGGGCCGGGTTCGCCCGCGCCGCACCGACCGCCTCGACGAGCGCCAGGAGCTCGCCGAGCCGCGCGCCGACGGTCGTCATCGCCTCGATCTGGCCCGTCGTCTGCGCGTCGAGGACCCAGCCGAGCTGCGACAGGAACGCGGCCAGCGCCTCGGGCGACGCGGACGCGTCGCCGAGCGGGTGCAGCAGCTCGCCCGTCTCGACGAGCAGCGCCGCGAGGAGGTCGTCGGCGCCGCTCACTCGTCCGGGAGCTCCTCGATGGCCTCGAGCTCCTCGCCGAGGCCGCTCTGCTCGCGCCACGGCGTGACGGGCCAGCCGTTCGCACCGGCCTCGACGAGCTCGATGCGCCGCGAGATCTCGTCCAGCGCCGGCGGTCGGTAGATGTTGCGCCCGTCGCGGTACTCGTAGACGGTCGCCTCGGGCTTCGTCGAGATCGACGTCGCGTCGAAGACACGGTAGTAGAACGCGCGGTACTTGACCTGCAGGGCGGGCGCCCACAGCGGCGCGATCGGCCGCACGAGGCCGTTGGGCAGCGCGGGCTGCTTGTGGCGCCAGGGATCCGGACGTACGAACGACCGCAGGTCACCGGCCGCCCGCTTGAACTCCCCAAGGAAGCGCGCGCCGGAGCTCGGCTCGTCGAGGTCGAGCCCATCCGGCCAGTCGCGGCCCTCGCCGTCGGGCAGGTCGGCGAAGAGCAGCCGCCACAAGCGCCGCTGATGGTCCTTGACGACCGCGGGATCGTTGACCGCGCACGCGAGCTCGGAGTCGCACTGCAGCGAGCGGCGATTGATGTTCGCCGAGCCGCAGACGTAGAGGCTGGCGTCGTACGTGTGCGCCTTCGCGTGGCAGTAGATCCCGCGCCCACCCGGCCTGCGCGGATCCCACAGGTTGTAGACCGCGAAGCGCAGGTCGGCGTCCTCGATCCCGTGGATGACCGTGTCGAGCGCGAGCTTGCGCGCACGGTGCGCGACCCCCTGCTGGTCGGGCGTCCCGTTGTCGGCCCACGGCGGCAGCACGACGACGATGCGCAGCGTCGGCACCTCGCGCAGCCGCGCGTTGAGCAGCCGCGCGTAGGCGCGGCTCCAGAAGTACTGGTCGAAGATCCACAGCAGCTCCGTCGCCGCCGAGGCCGCGTGCGCATAGCCGGCCATGACCGTGAACTCGGCCCGCCTGAAGGGCGGCCCGGGTCGCGCGTCGCGCCACGGGATCGTGCGCCACATCTGGACCGTCGACGTCCCCGCGGCCGTCAATCGCGCGGCGTCGGGCAGCGGGATGATCCGCCGCTTGTCGTCGAAGGCCTCGGGCGACGAGAAGATGACGTCGCCGTCGCGGAAGTTGACGTGCCGCAGGTCCGCGACCTTCGCCTGGTCGCGCCAGCGCTCGGCGAACTGATCCTCGAGCGTCGCGACGATCGGGCCCTCGAGGCGCAGGTGCTGGTCGTGCCACATGTGCCGCGCGGCGCCGTAGACGTCGCGCTCGGTGTCGCCGCCGGGGAGCTTGGCGGTGTGCGGCAGGTCGCTCGGCGCGTCGGGGAGCGGGCCGGCGATCACACCCACGCTCGTGTAGTCGATGCCGGCCTGCTGCGGCCAGGGCGGGTCGGTCAGGCCGATCACGATGCCGCCGGACTGCCAGTCGCCGTCGTGGAAGCGCGGCCACGCGTGGTCGGCGGGCGCCTGGGCCGGGGCGTCGCGGCGCGTGAAGCCGAGGTCGACGCCGCCGCAGAAGGCCGCGTGCGTGCTGGGGCCGCGCACGACGATCGTCTTCTGGTGATGGCTGCCGGCGAATGTCCCCTGCGCGACGCGGGCGTCGAGCGCGACGATGCCCAGCGGGTCGCTGAGGTGGTGCTCGCGCCCGAGTCGGTCGGACTCCCGGTCGACGACGAGCGCGACGTGAAAGCAGCCCGCCGGATGCGCCGGGCCGGTTCCCGGCTCCGCGATCCGCGTCGGGAACCAGACCATGATCCGCACGCGGACGCCGGCCTGCATGAGCCGCATGATGAGGCCGAGCGCCGTCTGGTCGCGCTCGGCGACCGTTTCGCCGGCCCACGGCCCGGTGCCCCACGCATTCGCGTCCGACAGGTCGCGCTGGGAGTTCAGCCGCCAGCCCGCGACGTAGACGTGCCCGCGGTCGCCGAACGGCCGCGAGCTGGCGTTGGCCTCGGCGATGACCGTCTCGAGCGTGTCGCGGATCGCGCACATCGCCTCATAGCCGCCGGTGTACGTCGTGACCGCGCAGCCCGGGTCCCAGGGCGGCTCGCCACTGCGGGCGCGCGACGCCATCTTCGTCCCGTCGCCCCAGGGGCGACCGTCCCCGTTGATCGCACGAGGATCCGCCGACGAGAACGCCAGCAGCCATCTCTGCGGATTGATCGCCACTACAGCCACCCTCCGTGGCCGACGAAACGAGGTCCCTGAGCCTCGCGTGCGTCGGCAACCTAGCGCATCCAACGGAGCCCGAGCAAGCCGTCCGACGCCCGTCCGGCACGCCGCTCGGGCGGGCGCCGATCCGGGGCCCATCGGTCCCCGCGATGATCGAGGGGCCTGCCGAGCGGCGCCCGCTGTCACCGCCGGCAGCACCCGCTGCTCGTCGCGAACGATGCGGGCGGAGGGACTCGAACCCCCATGGCTTGCGCCACCGGCACCTAAAGCCGGCGTGTCTACCAATTCCACCACGCCCGCGTGCGGTCTCCCTCGAGACCTCCCGCTCTCCGCCCGCCGGATTGTATGTTGGCTGACGGTATGGCCCACGGCCCGATGGTCATCGAGCATCCCAACCGCGACACCGCGGCTGCGCGCGCGACGCAGGCGGCCGTCGTGGCGCTGCTGCTCGCCAGCGCCGCGCTGCTGGCGATCGTGACCGCCGGCGGCTGGTCGCGGATCCAGGGCGCCAAGCCGGTGCAGATCGCGTTCATCCTCGTCTTCGTCGTGATGGCGTACTACGTCGGGCGCTGGCGCAGCGGCGTGCTGCCCGTCGCCGCGGCGATCGCGATCGTGCTCGCGATGTTCGCCGCGATCAGCGCCCCAGGCTGGTTCGATCGCAACGGCAGCGGCTTCGACGACCCGCTGCTCGACGCCGGCCTGGTCGGGCTGCTGACCGTGCTGCTCGTGCCGCTGCAGATCGGGCTGATCGTCTTCGCCGCGCGCGGCTTCTCGCAGCGCTGGAGCGTCGAGGTCGAGCGACCCGCCCGGGGCGCGCTCGTCTAGCGCCCGTCGAGGGGCCTACAATCGAGCACCCACGCCCGGGTGCTGGAATTGGGATACAGGATCGGCTCAAAACCGATTGCCCGTAAGGGATTGTGGGTTCGAGTCCCACCCCGGGTACTAGCGAGCGCGACGACGCTCGGCCGCCGTCGCGCGTTACGTGACGAGCGCCTGCAGCTCGTCGATCAGGCCCGGCGGCGCCACGACGACCCCGCTCGGTACGTCGCCGACGGCCTCCAGCGGGCGCACGACGAGGCCGGCGCGCTGGCACAGCAGCGAGCCCGCGGCGATGTCCCACGCCTTGACGCCGCGCTCGTAGAAGGCGTCGTAGCGCCCGGCCGCCGTCCAGGCGAGGTCGAGGGCCGCGCTGCCCATGCGGCGCACGTCGCGCACGACCGGCAGCAGCCGCGCGACGACGGCAGCCTGCAGCTCGCGCACCGACGCCTCGTAGGCGAAGCCCGTGCCGACGAGCGAGGAGGCCAGGTCGGCCTTGCGCGAGCCCTGCACGGGCGTGCCGTCGAGCGTCGCGGGGCCACCGCGCTCGCAGGCGAAGATCTCGTCGCGCAGCGGGTCGAAGACGACGCCCGCCAACCCACCCTCGTCGTCCTCGACCGCCACGGAAACGCACCACTGCGGCACGCCGAAGAGGAAGTTCACGGTCCCGTCGAGCGGGTCGACGACCCAGCGCAGGCCCTCGCCCGCCTGCGTCTCGCCGCCCTCCTCACCGAGGATCGCGTCGCCCGGGCGCCGCAGCGCCAGCAGCTCGCGGATCGCGCGCTCGGCCTCGAGGTCGGCCTGCGACACGAGATCGGTCGGCGAGCTCTTCGAGGCCACGGCGCGCTCGCCGCCGGCGACGAAGCGCAGCCGCAGCAGCTCGCCCGCCGCGCGTGCGCACTCGGCCGCGACGACACGCAGCGCGGTCGGGCTCGCGTCGCTCAAGAGACCGGCGGGCGGGCGTCCGCCCACGGGCGCGCGGCCTCGAGCTGGGCCGCCAGGGCGAGCAGCAACGGTTCGGAGTCCGGCCGGCCGCAGAGCTGCACGGACAGTGGCAGGCCGCTCGCGTCGAAGCCCGCCGGCACGGCCGCGGCCGGGTTGCCGATGTGGTTCCACAGCGGGTTGAACGCGACGAAGCCGGCCGCGCCGTTGAACGTGCGCAGCGCGCCGGCGCCCTCGAAGCGACCGACCTTCAGCGGCGCCGCCGCAAGCGTCGGGGTCAGGACCACGTCGACGTCGTCGAAGATCGCGTTGATCCGCGCCGCGTCGCGATCCTGCGCGGCGACGGCCCGCGACAGCAGCGGCCGCGCGGCCGCGCCCATCCGCGCCATCCCGCGCGTGCGGCGCTCGAGGCGGCGCTTGTCGGGGACGGTCTGGGCCTCGAGATAGGCCCCCGCGAGGTAGCGCACGATGACGTTGCGGCCGATGAGCCCGTAGCTCGGGGAGCGCTCGACGACCTCGTGGCCGAGCGAGCGCAGCAGCTCGGCGGTCGCGAGCGTCGCGCGCTTCTGTTCCTTGCCCAGGCGCGCGACCGCTCCCGGCGGGATCTTCGTCGTCAGCGCGATCCGCAGGCTGCCGGGCTCGCGGGCGGCCGCCGCGACCCACGGCTCGCCCGTCGCGACCTCGTACAGCAGCGCGCTGTCGGCCACCGACCGCGTCAGGAAGCCGAACACGCTGAGGCCCGTCCAGACGTCCCCCAAGGGCGCGGTCGACACCCGCCCGCGCTGGGTCTTCAGGCCGAACAGCCCGCAGCAGGCGGCCGGGATACGGATCGAGCCGGCGCCGTCGGATGCCGTCGCCGCGGGCACGAGCGCGCCCGCGACGGCGGCCGCCGAGCCGCCGCTCGAGCCACCGGGCGTGCGCCCGAGATCCCAGGGATTGCGGGTCGCCCCGCCGTGGGCCGTCTCGGTGAACGGCCACAGCATGAGCTCCGGCGTGCGCGTGACGCCGATGACGATCGCCCCGGCCGCGCGCAGCCGGCGCACGAGCTCGCCATCCTCGGGCTCCGGGGCGCCGTGGGCATGGGAGCCCCGCACGCGCGGCGTCCCGGCGACGGGCGTGTCGTCCTTGACGGCGATCGGCACGCCGAGCAGCGGGCGGTCGCCGCCGCCACGGGCGCGGCCCGTGGCCTGGTCGGCCTCGAGCAGCGCGCGCTCGGAGAAGACGACCCGAAAGGCGTTGATTTGGGGATCGAGCGCCGCGATCCGCTCGAGCGCGGTCTCGACGAGCTCGCGCGGCGTGACGTCGCCGCAGCGAACGAGCTCGGCCTGGCGCGCGACGCCGGCGAAGGCGAGATCGCGACGCTCGGTAGCGGTGGGCGCCATCACCACGACAGACTAATCCTCGCGCGCTTGCGGGCTCGGCTCGTCGCCGGCTGTGTGACGGATGTCGTGTTGACGCGCCAAGTCCAACCTGGGAGCGTCGCCCCCATGAGCACCTACCCCGTCGTGTACCAGCAGACCCCGTCGATCGAGCGCAGCCGGCTGACGGTCTTCTTTCGCCTGCTGATGATCATCCCGCACGCGATCGTCAGCATCTTCTACGGCCTCGCCGCGTACATCGTCGTGTTCATCGCGTGGTTCGCGATCGTCTTCACCGGGCGCTACCCCGTGGGCATGTACAACTTCGTCGCCGGCTACCTGCGCTTCCTGACGCGCTACAACGCCTACGCGTACCTCGTCACGGACGTGTTCCCGCCCTTCGACGGTGCGGAGCATCCCGAGTACCCGGTCCAGCTGCACCTGGCGCCCGCGCCGCAGGAGAGCTACAGCCGCCTGACCACGTTCTTTCGCTTGATCCTCATGATCCCGGTCGTCGTGCTGCTGTACATCTTCACGATCTGGATCGAGGTCGTGGCGGTCGCGATCTGGTTCGTCGCGGTGATCGTGGGCAAGACGTCCCCCGGCCTGGTGGGAGCGTTGCTGTTCCCGATCTCCTACCTCGCCCGCGCCACCGCCTACGGCGCCCTGATCACGGATCAATGGCCCCCGCTCGAGGCCTGACCGCTCCCGCCGGGGCGCCCGCGGACCTATCCTCCGCGGGCATGAGCCTCGTCCTGCAGGAGGATCACGGCCCCGTCCGCCATATCGTCCTCAACCGCCCGCAGAAGCGCAACGCGCTGAACGCCGAGCTCATAGAGGGGCTCGGGGACGCGCTGCGAGCGGCCGCCGCCGACCCGTCGGTGCGCTGCGTCGTCGTGCGCGGTGCGGGAACGATGTTCTCCAGCGGCATGGACGCCGGCGAGCTCGGCGCGATCGCCGAGGACCCCGACACGCTGCGCGACTGGCGCGAGCGGATCATGTCGATCTGGAGTCTCTGCGAGCGGATGGCGAAGCCGACCGTCGCGCAGATCCACGGCGCCTGCCTCGGCGGGGCGGCGGAGCTCGCGCTGGCCTGCGATCTGCGGGTCATGGCCGACGACGCCATGATCGGCCTCGTCGAGACGCGGATCGGCCTGATCCCCGATCTCGGCGGCTGCTCGCGGCTGCCCGCGATCGTCGGGCTCGGTCGCGCCAAGGAGCTGATCATGTGCTCGAAGTTCGTCGACGGGACCGAGGCCGAACGGATCGGCCTCGCCAATCGCGTCGCCCCCGCGGCCGAGCTCGATGCGGCGACCGGCCTGCTCGTCGGGGAGCTGCTGACCTGCGCGCCACTCGCCGTCGGCCTGGCGAAGGGCATCATCGACGCCTCGGCGCTGCCGGCGCTCACCGAGACGCTCGAGCAGGAGGTCACCGCCCAGGAGCTGTGCGCCACGAGCGAGGATTTCCGCGAGGGCGTGCTCGCGTTCGCCGAGCGCCGCCCACCGCACTTCAGCGGCCGCTGATCCGGTCCCCCGTCGGGAGGGCCGGTTATGCTCGGATGCGCTTGCCCGAGCCGGTCTCCATCATCGGCGCCTCTGGCGCTCTCGGCTTCGGTCTGGCCGTGCGACTCGCACGGGCCGGCTGCGAAGTCGTACTCGGATCGCGCGACCTCGCTCGTGCCGGTGAGGCTGTCGAACGCGCCGAGGCGGCCGTTTCGGGCGCCTCCCTCGATGCCGCGACCAATGCCGATGCCGCCGCGGCCAACGAGCTCGTCATCCTCACGGTCCCGTTTCGCAACCAGGCCGAGACGCTGCACAACCTGCGCGACGCGCTGCGTCCCGGACAGATCCTGATCGACGCCACGGTCCCGCTCGCCGCGGCCGTGGGCGGCAAGGCGACGCGGATGCTCGGCGTGTGGCAGGGCTCGGCCGCACAGCAGGCGCAGGAGATGAGCCCCGAGGGCGTCAACGTCGTCAGCGCGCTGCACACGATCAGCGCGAAGTCCCTGCGCGACCTCGACAACACGTTGGGTGAGGACGTCCTCCTGGCGGGCGACCGGCGTGCCGACAAGGCACGCGTGGCGGCGCTGCTCGACAGCATCGACGGACTTCGCTGCGTCGACTGCGGCCGCCTGGAGATGGCGCGCCTCACCGAGCAGCTGACGGCGCTCATGATCTCGATCAACGTGCGTTACAAGACGCACGCCGGCGCGAAGATCACGGGGCTGCCCGACGAGCTGTGGCCCGTGGCCACGGCGGCCGGATGATGGCGGCGGCCGTCGTCGTGCTGGCGGGAGGAACCGGCGGCGCGAAGCTCGCGCGCGGGATGCTCGACCTCGTCGGGGACGGCCTCACGATCATCGCCAACACGGCCGACGACATCGAGATCTACGGTGCCTACGTCAGCCCCGACCCCGATCTCTGCACGTTCTGGCTCGCCGATCTCATCGACGAGCGCGGCTGGGGACTGCGCGACGACAGCTTCGCGGTCATGGACGCCCTCCGCGGCCTGGGCCGCGACATCTGGTTCAACCTCGGCGACCGCGACCTGGCGATCGGGATCGAGCGCTCGCAGCGCCTCGGCGAGGGCGCCTCGCTGACCGAGACGCTGGCCGAGCTCGGCGCGGCACTCGGCGTCGGCGGCCGCGTGCTGCCGATGTGCGACGAGCCCGTCCGCACGTGGGTGCAGGCGCGCGACGCCTGGACGCCGTTTCAGGAGTTCATGATCCGCGCGCGCGGCAAGGGGCCGATCGACGACGTGCGCCTGCGCGGGATCGACGCGGCGCGGGCGACGCCCGAGGCGCTCGAGGCGCTCGCCATGGCCGACGCGATCGTCGTCGGTCCGTCCAACCCGGTCATCTCGATCGGCCCGATCCTCGCCGTACCCGACATTCGTCAGGCCATGATCGACAGCCGCGCCCCGGTCGTCGCAGTCTCGCCGGTCGTCGACGGCGCGATCGTCAAGGGCCCGACGGAGGCGTTCATGCGGTGGGCCGGCTATCCGCTCAGCAGCGATGCGATCGCGGCGACATACGCCGGCGTCATCGACGGTCTCGTCGCCGACGAGGCCGTCGACGGCCTGCCCGTGCTGCGCACCGACACGCTGATGCGCGACGCCGGCGACCGCCGCCGCGTCGCCGAGCAGACGTTGCGCTTCGCCGAGGGCCTCGCGTGACGCCGCGCGGGTCCGCAAACGACGGCGGGCGCCGCGGCCCACTGCCCGAGACGTACGCGGTCCTGCCGGTCAAGCGCTTCGGCGCCGCCAAGGCACGCCTCGGCGACGAGCTGTCGGGCGGCACGAGGCGGGCGCTGGCCGAGGCGATGATGACCGACGTGCTGATGGCGCTGCGGCGCACGGCGGCCGTGACCGACGTGCTGCTCGTGACCTCCGAGCCCGCAGCCGAGGCGATCGGCCGCGGCTATGGCGCCGACGTCCTGCACGACGATCTCGACGACGGCCAGACCCCCGCCGCGCTGATCGGCATCGACGTCGCGCTCGAGTCCGGGGCCACGCGGGTGCTGCTCGTGCCCGGCGACTGCCCCGCGCTCGACCCGAAGGAGCTCGAGGAGCTGCTCGACCGGCCCGTCGACGAGCCGTCGGTCGTGATCGTCCCCGATCGCCACGGGACCGGAACCAACGCGCTGCTGCTGACGCCGCCGGACGTCATCGAACCGGCCTTCGGTCCCGACAGCCGGGCGAAGCACGAGCGTGCCGCGGCCGTCGCCCGGGTGCCGTCATTCGTGGTCGAGGTCGAGACGCTCGCGCTCGACGTCGACACGTCCGAGGATCTCGCGGCGCTGCGCATCGCGCTCGCCAATCGCCGCGGCGGTGCCGCGCACACGCGCGGCATGCTGAGCCGGATGGCCAACACCCGCAAGGCCGTCGCGCCCGCCGAGCCCCCCGAGAGTTGATCGCCGCCGCGGCACTGCGCGGCATGCCCGAGGTACGGCTCGGCGACGACCTCGCGCGGCTGCTGGCCGACGCCGCGAAGCGACAGGCCGGCGAGGCACCCGGACCGCTCGCAGCGGGCGACGTGCTCGTCGTCGCCCACAAGGTCGTCTCAAAGAGCGAGGGCCGCGTCGTGGCGCTGGCGGACGTCGAGGCGAGCGAGCGCGCTGTCGCGCTCGGCGCCGAGCACGGCAAGGACGCACGGGTCGTCGAGCTCATCCTGCGCGAGAGCAGCGACATCGTGCGCTCGCGGCCAGGGGTGCTGATCTGCCGGACGCACCACGGCTTCGTCTGCGCGAACGCCGGCGTCGACGCGTCGAACGCCGGCGCGTCAGGCGAGGTCGTGCTGCTGCCCCGCGACCCGGATGCCTCGGCGCGCGGCCTGCGCGCGCGCCTGCGTGAGCTGACGGGCGTCGCGCCCGCGGTCGTCATCACCGACTCGTTCGGGCGCGCGTGGCGACTGGGCCAGTGCGACGTCGCGATCGGCATCGCCGGCCTGCGCGGGCTCGAGGACTGGCGCGGGCGGCACGACGCCGCGGGCCGCGTGCTCGAGGCGACGGTCATCGCGATCGCCGACGAGGTGGCCGCCGCGGCCGATCTGGCGCGCGCGAAGGACAGCCGCGAGCCCGCGGTGCTCGTGCGCGGTCTCGCGCGCCACGTAGCCGACGGCGACGGTCCCGGGATCGCGGAGCTGCTGCGCCCCCGCGACGAGGACCTCTTCCTCTGAACGGCGGGTCAGGCGGCGCCGACGGACACGACGCGGAAGCGCCGCTCGCCGCCGGGTGCCGACACGGACACCGTGTCGCCGGCACGTGCGCCCACGAGGGCACGAGCGACCGGCGACTCCGACGACAGCTTGCCGGCCTTCAGATCGGCCTCCGTCGGGCCCACGAGCGTGAAGACGGCCTCGCGACCCGACGAGTCGTCGACGACGGTGACCTTCGAGCCGAAGCCGACGACGTCGGGATCGGCGGTCCCCTCGACGACGCGCGCCGCGCGCAGCCGCTCGGTCAGGCGCTTGATCTTCGTCTCCAGGTGCGCCTGGTCCTCCTTGGCGATGTGGTACTCGGCGTTCTCCTTGAGGTCGCCGAGCTCGCGCGCCGCCTTGATGCGAACAGCCATCTCCGCGCGGCCCTCGCTCTCGAGCTGCGCGATCTCCGCTCGCAGCGCGGTCAGGCCTTCGGGCGTGATCTGTTCGGGTTCGAGCATCGGGTCACCCTAGCGACGTTGCGCCGGCACCCCTGCGCTCGACCCGGCGGCTACGCGGCGGCCGGCAGCTCGTAGCGCCGGCGGGGCTCGTAGAGCGTCGTGCGCTCGGCCGCCGGGCGCCCCGCGCGGTGCGCGGCGGCGACGAGGTCATGCGGTTCCAGACGCACGCCGTGGTAGCTGCCCGCGAGGCGGCTGATGTTCTCCTCCATGAGCGTCCCGCCGAGGTCGTTGACGCCCCAGCTCAGCGCTTCGGTGGCGGCATCGAGGCCCATCTTCACCCAGCTCGCCTGGAGGTTGACGATGCTGTGCCCGAGCGCGAGCCGGAACGCCGCGGTGTGCTTGAGGTTCTCCTGCACGGAGATCTCCTGGACGCCGTGCGTGCGCCCCAGCAGCGTGTGAAACGGGATGAAGCTCAGCGGCACGAACTCCGTGAAGCCGCCGGTCCGCGCCTGCAGCTCCCGAACGACGCGCATGTGCTCGGCGAGCTCCCACGGCTCCTCGATGTGACCGAACATGACGGTCACCGTCGAGCGCAGCCCCGCGCGGTGGGATGCCTCGATGATCTGCACCCAGCGGGCGACGGGCAGCTTGTTCGGGCTGATGCGCTGGCGGACCCCGTCGTGCAGGACCTCCGCGGCGGTGCCCGGGGTCGAGCCCAGCCCGGCCTCGCGCAGGCGTTCGAAGACCGCGTCCGGCGACAGCCCGGACACGTCGCACATGTGCGCGATCTCCATCGGCGAGTACGCGTGCAGGTGTAGCTGCGGTGCCATCTGCTTGGCGAGGCGCAACCAGCCGCAGTAGTCGTCGAGGCCCCAGTCCGGATGGATGCCCGACTGCATGCACAGCTCGGTCGCGCCGAACGCGACGGCCTCGCGCACCCGCTCCACGAACTCGTCGCGGCCGTACTCGTAGGCGTCCGGCGAGCGCTTGCCCTGGCCGAAGCCACAGAACGCGCAGCCGACGATGCAGACATTCGAGACGTTGACGTTGCGGTTGACGACGAACGTCACGGTGTCGCCGCAGAGCTCGGCGCGCAGCTCGTCGGCGGCCTGGCGCATGTCCTCGATCGCCTCCGGCCGGGTCTCGGCGAACAGCGCCGTCAGCTCGTCCGCCGTCAGCTCGACGCCCTCGCGTCCACGGCGGATCGCGGCGGCGGCGAGATCCGGGCGCAGCGGGCGCGGCGGCTCGGTGCGCCCGCTCCCGCGGCGCGGGATGAAGCTCCAGAAGCGCGCCTTGATGACGTCGAGCACGGCCGGCGACAGCCACTCGGGGTCGATGTACCGTGGGTAGACGCACAACCGCTCGGTCAGCGCGAAGCCCTCCGGCGCGAGGCGCTTGCGGACCTGATGCGGCGACGGGAACGCGTGCTCGGGCGAGATGTGGTCGCCGTTGGCGCTCAGGCCGCCGAGGTCGGTGGCACCCGCGTGCACGAGCTCGGGCCACCAGTCGGCGAGGTTCGGCGGCACCTGGACGCCCACGTCGGGCATCAGCCGCCGGGTCTCGGCGACGAGCCGGCGCATGTCGTCGATGGAGACCGGCGTCGCCCACGCCGGCAGGTCGTGGCGCGGGCCGTGGCCGATGCCGGTCCGCCATAGCTCGCGCGCGGTCGCGTCGGCGATCTGCGCGGGCTCGCGCCCGTAGTAGGACTCGTGCGGGACGAAGTTCTGCAGGATGACCTCCTGCAGGTGGCCGTGCTCGGCGTGGACCGCGGCGAGCGCCTCGAGCGCCTCGACGCGCTCGTCCTCGCTCTCGCCGATGCCGACGAGGATCCCGCTGGTGAAGGGGATCCGCAGCTCGCCGGCGGCCGCGATCGTCTCCAGCCGGCGCGCGGGGTGCTTCGTGGGCGAGCCCTGGTGCGCGACGAGATCGGGGTTGACCGACTCGAGCATGAGCCCCTGCGACGCGCTGACCTCGCGCAGGCGGGCGAGATCGTCCCGCGAGAGCACGCCGAGGTTCGTGTGCGGCAGCAGGCCGCGCTCCAGCGCGCGCTCGCAGGCCCACACGACGTAGGCGACGAAGTCCTCGTGGCCGTGCTCGGCCAGCCGCGCGCGGACCCCCGCGTCGACCTCCGGCCGCTCCCCGGTCAGCACGAGCAGCTCCTTGACGTTGCGCCTCGCCGCGCCGTCGAGCAGCGCGAGCACCTCATCGGGCGCGTGCAGGTGCGTGCGATGCGTGGCGAAGGCGCAGTACTTGCAGTAGCAGCGACACGTCCGCGACAGCGAGAGCGTCAGATTGCGGCTGAAGGTGACGCGCCGGCGCACCATTCGCAGTCTAGGCACCGGGCTGTGCGGGCTCGGCGGGCCGGGGCGCGGGGTCGCCGTCGCCGGGCGGGCGACCGGACCGCCGTATGCTCGTCGCCGACATGAGCCGCGCGCGCATCACGGCGTTCCTGCTCGCCGCCGCGCTCGCCCTCGCGGCCTGCGGATCGGCCGCCGAGAACGACGCCCCGAACAGCTCGGCGACGCTGCTGCTGGACTTCCAGCCCAACGCCGTCCACAGCGGCATCTACATGGCGGTCGCGCGGGGCTACGACGTGGCGCTCGGCGTCAAGCTGCACGTCCGCGCGCCGTCGGACTCGACCGATGCGGTGAAGCTGCTCGTGGCGGGCCGCGCCGACCTCGCGATCCTCGACATCCACGATCTCGCGCTCGCCCGCGAGCAGGGCCGCGACCTCGTCGGCGTCATGGCGATCGTGCAGTCGCCCCTGGCGGCCGTGCTCGCGCTGCCGGACGTCAAGCGCCCGCGTGACCTCGAGGGCCGGCGTGTCGGCGTCAGCGGCCTGCCGAGCGACGACGCCGTCCTGCGCTCGATCGTCAAGGGCGACGGCGGCGATCCGGACAAGGTGCGCCCGACGACGATCGGCTTCACGGCGGTGCCCAGCCTGCTGACCGGCCGGGTGTCCGCGGCGACCGGCTTCTGGAACGACGAGGGCGTCGCCCTGCGCGCCAAGCGGCCGGGCGTGCACCAGTTCCGCGTCGACGACTACGGCGCCCCCGCCTACCCCGAGCTCGTCCTGACGACGACCCGCCAGACGCTCGACGACGAGCCCGCCACCGTGCGTGCGACCGTCGCCGCGCTGGCGCGCGGCTACTCGGAGGTCCTCACCGACCCGGAGAGCGCCGTCCAGACCCTGCTCGACGCGACGAGCGGCCTCGACCGCGCGGACGTCGCGCGCAAGCTCGACGCCGTCTCCCCCGTGTTCACCGCCGGCGCGCGCTCCTACGGCGAGCTCGACCCCGCGCGCCTGCGGGCGTGGGCGCGGTGGGAGCTCGCATTCGGGATCGTCAAGCGCCTGCCGGACGTCGCGAAGGCCTTCGACGGGCGCTTCGTGCCGCGCTCCGACGACCGCGACTGAGCGGCGAGCCGCCGACGAACTGGTGCGGAACGTCAGCGATTCGAACCTGCGGTCTCAACAGGATGCCGGGCGCTCAGGCCCGAGTTGGGACCCGGGGGGAGTCCCAGGGCGGTACGGGGCTCGGACCCGGCTAGGAGATGCTGGGCTCAGCCAGCCCGTCGGCTCAAAGAGCACGGCGACCAAGCACTCCACCGTGGCCTCAGGGTCGTGCATGCTCCACGCTGCTGCACACCCCGGCGACGTGCCGATCACAGCAGCAGCGCCATGATCTGCGACGAGCGCAGCGTCCCGTCGCGACGGCGGTAGTGATCGCGGCGGATTCCCTCGGTCTCGAAGCCGCACGAGGCGTACAGCGCGATCGCGCGATCGTTGTCCGGCCAGACCTCGAGCTCGAGCTTGTGCATCCGCTCGCCGCGCGCGTGCGCGATCGCTGCCTCGAGCATCGCGTGCCCATGGCCGTGGCCGCGCTCCTCGCGGACGATGCACATCCCGAGCGACGCGACGCCGGCGACGCGCGTGCGGCTGACGTTCATCGTGCCGACGATGCGCGCGCCGTCGTCGAGGACGAACAACGCGTCGCCCTCGGCCAGCATCGTGCGCAGCCGCGTCGCGAGCACGTCGGTGTCGACGGGGGACTCCGTGCCGATCCAGCGGTTCTCCGCGGCGACCGCGACGACCACCGCGATGAAGCCCTCGATGTCGTCCGGCGTGGCGCGGCGCAGGCGCATGCTCAGCCGCGCATTATCCGTGCAATGAGCCCCCGTCGGGCTCTGGGGGCGGGAACCTTCCACTCATACGGGCTTCCTACCGAAGCCACGCGTCATCCATCCCGGCGTGCGGTGTGCTCGTCGCATGCCCTCCAAGCCCCTGACCCGGTCGCTGACGGCCGCAGCCACCCTCGCGCTGATCGGGACCGCGTTCGCGCCGGTCGCCGCCGCCTCGCGGCCGCTCGCGCCCGCGACGGCACCGACCCTGCGGGCGACGAAGCACACGACGATCGGCGCCCGGCTGCTGCGCCGCACGCAGCTGCGCACGAGCCCCGGCGGGCGCATCGTGACGACGCTCGCCACCCGCACGGAGTACGGATCGCGGCGCGTGCTCGCCGTCGTCGCGCGGCGCGGCGACTGGCTCGCCGTGCTGTCGGACTTCATGCCCAACGCGCGCGCCGGCTGGATCCCGGCGGCCAACGCCACGCTGCGCCGCCAGCGCTTCCTCATCGATGTCGACCGCTCCGCACGCTTCGTGACGATCCGCCGCGACGGCCGTGTCGTGCGCCGCATCCGCGTCGCGGTCGGCCGGTCGATGACGGCAACCCCGACCGGCCGCTACGCCGTCACCGATGCCGTCACCTTCGGGTCGGGCCCGTACGGCTACGGCGCCCTACCGATCACCGGCCATCAGCGCAACCTGCCGGCCGATCGCAACCGCCTCGCGATCCACGGCACGACGGCGGAGGCCTCGATCGGCAGCGCGGCAAGCGGCGGCTGCCTGCGGGCGCACGACGCCGACATCCGCTGGCTCGTGCATTCGATCTCGGCGGGCACGCAGGTCCGGATCACGGCGTGAGCAGCCGCGACGGCGGCCGGCCGGTCGCGACGCCACGGCGCCCGCTCCTGCCGCACGCGCGCCATGCCGATGAACGACTGGTGTTCGAAACCGACTCCCATCGCGCGGGGGCGCTCGTCAGCTCCTCGCCCGATCCGATCATCTGCTTCACCCCGGCCGGGGTCATCACCGAGTGGAACCCGGCCGCCGAGCGGATGTACGGCTACTCATGCGACGAGGCGATCGGGGCGCGCGTCGATCTCATCGCGGCGCCCGGGCTGCCCGCGGAGGGCCTGTTCGAGCTCGTCGCGGCCGGTGGGACGGTCGGCGCCTTCGACACGCAGCAGATCACGAAGGCGGGCGAGCGTCTCGAGGTCTCGATCTCGATGTCGCCGATCCGCGACGGTCGCGGAACCGTCGTCGGCGCGGCCGCGTTCACGCGCGACATCGGCGCGCGGGTCCTCGCCGAGGAGCAGCGGCGGCGCATGGAAGCGCGCATGGCGGAGGCCCAGGCCCACGCGACGCAGCGCCTGGACCGCGCCAACCGCCGCAACGAGGCGCTGCTGAACTCCGCCGGCGAGGGGATCTACGGCATCGACCGCCACGGCGTGACGACGTTCGCGAACCCGGCCGCCGCGCGGCTCATGGGCCAGCACGTCGGCAACATCCTCGGGCGAAGCCGCCACGAGACGTTCCGTCACACGAGGCCCGACGGCAGCCCGTACGCCGCGAGCGAGTGCCCGGTGTCGGCGTCGCTGCAGGACGGCACGGTCCACCGCTGCGACGCCGACGTGTACTGGCGCAAGGACGGCACGAGCTTCCCCGTCGAGTACACGAGCACGCCGATCCTCGAGGCCGATCGCGTCGTCGGGGCGGTCGTCGTCTTCAAGGACATCAGCGAGCGCCGCGAGCTCGAGCGCTCGAAGGACACGTTCGTGGCCTCGGTGTCGCACGAGCTGCGCACGCCGCTGACATCGATCCTCGGCTATCTCGAGCTCATCGGCGACACGGCCGGCGAGCTCTCCGAGGAGCACCGCCGCTTCCTGCGCGTCGTCGATCGCAACGCCGACCGGCTGCTGCGGGTCGTCGACGACCTGCTGCTCGTCGCCCAGGTCGATGCCGGCGCGGTCGAGCTCGACCTCTCGCCCGTCGACATCGGAGGGCTCGTCGCCGATGCCGTCGACGTCGCGCGACCCCAGGCGGAGGCCGCCGGGCTCGAGCTCGCCGCGGTCGTCGTCGCGACGACCGTGCTGCACGCCGACCGCGCACGCCTCGGGCAGGTGCTCGACAACCTCATCTCCAACGCCGTCAAGTTCACGCCGGCGGGCGGGCGGGTCGTCCTGCGCGCGCTCGCGCTCGACGACCGCGTGGTGCTGGAGGTCTCCGACGACGGCGCGGGGATGTCAGCGCGCGAGCAGCAGCAGCTGTTCGAGCGCTTCTATCGCGCTCCCTCCGCCTCCGAGCACGCGATCCCGGGCACGGGCCTCGGCCTGACGATCGTCAAGGCGCTCGTCGAGGCGCACGGCGGCACGGTCGGCGTCAAGAGCGCCGCCGGCGAGGGAACGACGATCCGCGTCGAGCTGCCGGCCGGTGGGGAGCCGGCCGGGCGCGCGCCGGCCGTCGTCGCCGGCTGATTTCAGTCCGGGCGCAGGTAGCGGTAGCCGAAGCCGCGAACCGTCTGGATCAGCTCCGCGCCGATCTTGCGCCGCACGTAGCCGACGTAGAGCTTCACCTGATCGGGCGACACGTGCATCGGGTCATCCCAGGCGAGCGCGATCAGCTGGTCGCGTGTCAGGACCTGATGCGGGTGGCGCACGAACGCCGACAGCAGCCGGAACTCCAGCGGCGTCAGCGCGACCTCGCGGCCGTCGCGTCGGACGGCATAGGTCGCGAAGTCGATCTCGAGCGCGTCGTCGGCGTACTGCGCCTCGGTCTGCACGCCGCGGCGCGTGCGCCGCAGCAGCGCATCGACGCGCGCGAGCAGCTCCTGGCGGCCGAACGGCTTGACGACATAGTCGTCGCTGCCTCCGCGCAGCCCGCGCACGAGCTCGAGCTCGCCGCTGCGGGCCGTCAGCATGAGGACCGGGACGTCTGAGAGGTCGCGGATGCGCTCGAGGGTCTGCCAGCCGTCGAGGTCGGGCATCGTGACGTCGAGGATCACGAGATCGGGCTGATGGGCATGAAACGCGCGCAGCCCGGCGCGCCCGTCGGCCGCCAGCCGCACGTCGTGCCCCCCGCGTTCGAGCAGCACGCCCAGCAGCTCACGGATGTCGCGCTCGTCGTCGACCACGAGGATCTCCGAGCGCGACGCGCTGTGACTCGAGGCCATACGTCCTATGTCGGCGCATCCGCGCTACGACGTGAGGATCTGGATCTCGACGCGTGCTCAGCCCGTGCCGGCGCCGGTCGTCTTGCCGGGGTGCGGCGCGCCGTTGAGCCCGTCGAAGCTCGGATCTGAGACCGTCGGGTCGCCGATGACGACCCGCTCGCAACCGTGCTGCGTCGCGTACGCGCCCTCGATCGCGTTCTCGACGTAGGCGACGTCGTCGCCCGGCCCGCAGTCATAGAGGTCGAGGCGCGCGCCACCGTAGAGCACGTCGTCGCCGTCGGCGCCGCTGAGGCGATCGTTGGCGCCGCCGCCGATCACGATGTCGTTGCCGGGTCCACCGTCGGAGATGCCGTCGCCGAACTGGTCGGCCGCCTCGCGCGTCGGGATCTGCGGGCCGCCGTGGATGACGTCGTCGCCGGGCCCGGCGTGGATGATGCGATCCGTGCCGCCGGCGGTCTCGATGTAGTCGTCGCCGGGGCCGCCGTCGATCTGCTCCTCCGCGTCGGACAGCTTCTCGGCGATGTAGTCGTTGCCGAGTCCGCCCAGCAGCTTGTCCGCGCCCGGGCCGCCGTCGATGCGGTCGTCGCCCGCCCCGCCCTCGACGCGGTCCTCCTGGGCGCCGCCGTTGAGGATGTCGTTGCCGTCGCCGCCGGTGATGCGGTCGTCGGCGCCGCCGCCGTTGATCGTGTCGTTGCCGGCGCCGCCCATGAGCTTGTCGGGCTGCGATCCGCCGTCGATGCGGTCGTTGCCGGCGCGGCCGAGGACGATGTCGCGGCCCGCCCCGCCGATGATGCGGTCGTTGCCGTCGCCGCCGTCGAGGCGGTCGTTGCCACCGCCGCCATAGATGCGGTCGTTGCCCGCGCCGCCCGAGACCTTGTCGGCGTTGGTGCCGCCGTCGAGGCGGTCCGCGCCGCCGAGGCCGCGCAGGATGTCCTTGCCCTCGCGGCCGAAGAGGCGGTCGGGCTGCGACGTGCCGATCAGGGTGTCGGCCTTCGCGGTGCCCCGCTTCGTGACGGCCGCCGCCGTCGCCGCGAGGGTCAGCAGCAGGGCGAGGACGAGCGTGCCGGGCAGCACCCGTGAGCTGAGGCGATGGGTGCGGTGATCCACGGCCTGCACCCACCCCCGCGCGGCGCCGACTACCCGACCACGCCGCCCCGGAGCGTCGAGCCGTCGCGCCATCGCTACTGCGAGCGCAGGCGCTTGAACTCGTCGCGCGCGGACTGCGGGCGACCCCACATCTGCGTCACCTCGACGCGACCGGAGCGCATCTCGCGCAGCGCGAGCTCGCCGTCGATGCCGGCGTCGTCGAGCAGCTTCAGCGCGCCGTGCACGGCGGGGGCGGCGGCCGCGTGCCCGAAGCGGTGCGCGACGAGCAGCTTCCAATGCCAGTCGTGGCGCGAGTACGGCTGCGCGTTGCACGTCACGAGGTACGTGGCGGCGTCGACGTAGCGCTTCTCGTCGGCGATCCGCAGGTCGAGCTCGAGGTCGGTCCAGTCGTCGGGCAGCGACTCGACGACCTGCGTGAACGTGTCGGCGAGAGCCATCTGCCGCGCAAGGCTAACGGGCCGGCCCGACCGACGCTGTCGCGCGTCGCGGTGAGCGTCGGTCAGTAGATCTCGGGCACGAACGTCTGGTCGGTCATCGGTGGGCGCACGTAGTGGCCGTCGTCCTGGCGCTTGGGGAGCTTCAGCGGCGGCGGGATCACGTCCTCGTAGGGGATCATCGACAGCAGGTGCGCGATGCAGTTCAGCCGCGCGCGGCGCTTGTCGTCGGCGTCGACGACGTACCACGGCGCCTGCTTGATGTCGGTCGCGGCGAACATGTCGTCCTTCGCCCGGGAGTACTCGACCCACTTCTCGCGTGACTTGAGGTCCATCGGGCTGAGCTTCCAGCGCCGCATCGGGTCGGTCACGCGCGCCTGGAAGCGCTTCTCCTGCTCGGCGTCGGAGACCGAGAACCAGTACTTGATCAGGATGATCCCCGAGCGCACGAGCCCGCGCTCGAACTCCGGGCAGGAGCGCATGAACTCCTGGTACTCCTCCTGCGTGCAGAACCCCATGACACGCTCGACGCCGGCGCGGTTGTACCAGGAGCGGTCGAACATGACGAGCTCGCCGGCGGCGGGCAGGTGCGCCGCGTAGCGCTGGAAGTACCACTGCGTGCGCTCGCGTTCCGTCGGCGCGGCGAGCGCGGCGATCCGCCACACGCGCGGGCTCGTGCGCTCGGAGATGCGCTTGATGACGCCGCCCTTGCCGGCGGCGTCGCGACCCTCGAACACGACGACGACCTTGAGGCCCTCGGCCTTCATGTACTCCTGCATGATCACGAGCTCGCGCTGCAGCTTTGCGAGCTCCTTGTCGAACGTCGCCCGATTGAGCTTCTTCTTCTTCTTCGGCTTTGGCCATGGACGCAGTCTGCTGCGCCATCGCGCACTAGGCAACGCCACGATGGAGTAAATCAGCCACCTGTGGTTGGACCACCGCGAAAACCACGGTCACGGCCCGGCGTCGTGGTGCTCGTCGACGCGGGCCGCGGTCAGGACGCCGTCGCCGAGCGCCCGCTCGTCGAAGGCGCGGACGTGCTCCTACCGGCCCGCTCGCTTGAGCTTGATCGTGCGCCTGACCGCCTTGATCGCGCGGTCGCCTGGCGTCACGGTCAGCGTGGCCCGCAGCGCGGCGCGCGACAGCCGCAGCCGCTTGCGGCCGATCGCGTTGAGCCTGATGACGATCCGGGCGCTCCTCTTGGCGGCGACGGAGTAGCGCGCGCTCGCGATCACGATCGTGGCGGTCGCCGCCGAGCGAGCGCCGGCGGCCTTGCGCGGCACGGTGATCTTCGCGGTCCCGCGACACGTCGCCGCGCCCGTGCAGCGTACGAGCAGCCGGATCACGCCCGCCGCGGACGCCGTGAACGACGCCGGCAGCGGGCCGAGGGCGAAGCGCGCGAGCGGCCGGTCGGTGCCGGTGCCGGCGCCGCTGCTGCCGTCGGCCCCGGTTGCGCCCGTCCCCGTCGCGCCGGCTGCGGTGCCCGTGCCGCCGCTCCCTGTGCCGCCCGTCGCGCTGGCGCCTGACGACGCGTCGACGACGTAGTCGACGGTCTTGCTCGCCGGGTTGCCCGCCGCGTCGGTCGCCGTCACCGTGTACGCGTGCGGACCCGCCGTCGACGTGTCGAGGGCGCCCGACTCGCCGCACGTGCTCACGGCGCTGCCGGTGCCGTCGCATGAGAAAGCCCCGGCGGCCGCGGCACCGAGCGCGAAGTGCTGACCCTCGGTCGGCGTCGTGATCGTGATCACCGGCGGCGTCGTGTCCGGATCGACGACGTAGTTGACGGTCTTCGTCGCCGTGTTCCCGTCGTAGTCGGAGGTCGCGACGACGAACGCATGCGGACCCGCGGTCGAGGTATCGACGGCGTTGGACGTGCACGAGTTCGCGCCCGAGCCGCCGGGGGCATCCAGGCAGGAGAACTCCGCGGTCAGCGACGAGTTGAGGGCGACGTGCTGGCCCTCGGTCGGCGACGTGATCGTGATGACCGGTGGCGTCGTGTCGGCCGCGACGACCGCATGCGGCGTCGAGGAGCGCGACGTCAGCGGGGCGGGACCGGACCACGTGAGCGACGACGACGCGAAGGCCGGCGCGCCGGTCGCGGCCAGAGCCGTGGCGCACGCGAACACGACGGGCACGCTTCGGCGTGCCGACTCGACGATCCTGGACGCTGCTCGCGACATGTCTGCCCACCTCCGTGTCTCTCGCGCGGCGCCTCCGTGCGCGCGCGAACGCGGTGAAGCTATCAGAGCCCTCGACCCGCACAGCAGAGTCGAGATCGCGCCGGCCGGCCCCGCCGGCGCGTGCCCGTGGGGCTATCCTCGAACCGATGCCCACGATCACCGACGAGCTCGTCTCCGAGTATCGCGTCCTGACCCGGGAATGCGGCCTCGTCGACCGCTCCGAGCGCGGCAAGCTCGCCCTCACCGGCACCGAGGCGAAGTCGTTCCTGGCGGGGCAGGTGACGAACGACATCGTGGGTCTGCTGGGCGGCCGCGGCTGCTACGCCGCGTTTCTCACGCACAAGGGCAAGATGCTCGGCGACCTGCGCGTGCTGGCGGTCGACGAGCCCGCGGAGGAGCTGCTGCTCGATACCGAGCGCGCCACGCTGCAGGCCCTGTTCGACCTCGTCCGCCGCTTCAAGATCGGCTACGACGTCGAGCTGCACAAGCGCACCGTGCAGCGCGGCCTGCTGTCGCTCATCGGCCCGCGGGCACGGGCGATCGCTGGCGCGGAGGACCTCCCCGACGAGGAGTACGCGCACCGGCCGGGCGAGATCGCCGGGCATGCCGTGCGGCTGATCGTCACCGACGGCGGGATCGACGTGCTGTGCGACGCCGACGACACCGACGCCGTTCGCGCGGCGCTCGAGCTCGGCGGCGCCGTCCCCGTCTCGCAGGACGCGACCGAGATCGTCCGCGTCGAGGGCGGCCGCCCCCGCTACGGCGTCGACCTCGACGACACGACGATCCCGCAGGAGGCCGGCCTCAATGCCCGCGCCGTGAGCTTCACGAAGGGCTGCTACGTCGGCCAGGAGACCGTCGCGCGGCTCTTCTACCGTGGCAAGCCCAACCGCCACCTGCGCGGGCTGCGGTTGTCCGCGCCCGCCCCCGTCGGCGCCGAGCTGCTGCTCGGCGAGCGCGTCGTGGGGCGCGTCTCGAGCTCCGTCGTGTCCCCCGCCGGGGGTCCGCTCGCGCTCGCGCTCGTCCGTCGCGAGGCCCCGGTCGGCGAGACCGTCGAGGTCGCCGGCGGCGCCACGGCCGAGGTCGTCGACCTGCCGTTCAGCTGACGCCCGCGCGCGAGCGCGTCCCGCCGCCCGCCGCGTGAGCGCCGGCGCGCGCTGCGACGCCCGCGAGTGCATCGGTCCGCGAGCACCCGTCGACGCCGGCGCGCGCCAGGAAGCGATCGAGCCCCGCGCGGTCCGGCAGCGGGCGCAGGTCGAGGGAATCGGCGTCGTTGCCGGCGAGCCACGTCTGCACGATGCGGGCCTCCGCGACCGCCTCCGCGGGCAGTTGCGTGACGTCGTAGTCGCGTCCGCGGATCGCCGCGAGCGTGCGCTCGTGGACGTCGGCGGGATCGACCGGCGTCGACCAGTCCGCGAGCCGGCCCCCGACGATCCAGAACGCGTCGTGGCCGGCTGCGCGCGGATGCCGCGCGAGCACGAGCCGCGGCCGCGCATGCGTCGCGGCGAGCGTGCCGCCCTCGCCGTCGAGCGAGCGCACGAGCACCGCGATCCGCTCGCGCCGGCGCCGCAGCCAGGCGGCGCGCTCGTAGCGCTGGTCGGCGGCTGCCGCGCGCATCTGCGCGTCGAGGTGCGCGAGCAGCGCCGCGCCGCCGCCGCCCCCGCGCTCGCCGAGCCGCTCGTCGCCGGCACCGGCGAACAGGCCGAGCGCCTCGTCCAGGCGGCGGCGGTAGAGGTTCGGATCGAGGTCGTTGAGGCACGGCGACAGGCAGCGGCCCATCTCGCCGTACGCCGACGGCCACGGGCGCAGGCGCAGCTTGCGCCCGCAGTGGCGCAGCCCGAACAGCGAATCGAGCTGCTCCTTGAGCTCGACCGCGCCCGCGCGGCTGCGCAGCGGCCCGATCGTCACGGCGCGGCCCGCCGCGGGCTCGCGCGCGACCTCCAGCACCGGGAACGCGATATCGAAGCGGCAGCGCAGGTAGACGTACGGGTCGTCGTGCTTGTGGACGACGTTGCCGGGCGGGCGCAGCTCGCGGATGAGGCGGTGCTCGAGCACGAGCGCGCCGAGCTCCGAGCACGTCGGGCGGTGGTCGACGATCGCCGCCTGCTCGGTCCAGCCCTCGGCCGCCGACGACGCCGCGAAGTGCGACCGCGCCCGCGTTCGCAGCGAGACCGACTTGCCGACGTAGAGCACCTGCCCGGCGCTGTTGCGAAACAGGTAGACGCCGGGGCTCTCGGGCAGCGCGGACGTGTCGGGCCGATGACGCTTTACCGTCCCGCCGCCGAGCGTGCGCTTCGCCCGCGGACGTGCGCGGCGCACCGGGCTCAGCGCCGACAGCGCGTCGGCGACCGTGGTCGCGTTCGCGCACAGTCGACCGAACAGCGCGCAGAAGACCCGCGCGCAGGTCTCCGCGTCGGCGAGCGCGCGATGCGTCGTCTCGACGTCGATGCCGAGCGCGTCGGCCAGCGCCGCGAGCCGGCGCTGGCGCACGAGCGGGGCGAAGCGGCGCGCGAGCGCGACCGTGCAGAGCACCGGCGGGTCCGGCCACGCCAGCCCGGCGCGGCCGAACGCCTGGCGCAGCACGCGGCGGTCGAAGGAGGCGTTGTGGGCGACGAGCACGCGGCCGTCGAGCTGGTCGGCGAGATCCGGCAGGACGGCCTCCGCCGCCGGGGCGGCGTCGACCATCTGCTGGGTGATCTGCGTGAAGCGCTGGATCGCCCGCGACAGCGGCGCCCGCGCGCCGACGAGGGTCTCCCAGCGGTCGTGCAGCTCGCCGCCGCCCACGAGCACCGCGCCGACCTCGGTCAGCTCGCAGTCCTCCCCCGCGCGGCCGTTGGTCTCGGTGTCGACGACGAGGAACTCCGCGGTCGCGAGCGGCTGGGATAGCAGATCCACGAACGTATGTTCTCGCCACGCGCAGACGGCATGCACGCGACGTTGCATGCGTCGACCCGGTCGCGCACGAGACCCTCGGGTAGGTTGCATGTCAAGCCTTCGATGCCCTGTGTCAACTAGGACGGTGACAGCGATCTTGCCGCGGCGCGCGACGTCACGGGGCGTCGTCGCGTTGGCGTGCGCGGGCGCCCTGGCGCTGGCCGGCTGCGGGGCTGACGAGAGCGCCGACCTGCCGTCGCGCCCGCCGCCGATCACGGTCAGCGCGACGATCTCCGCCCGGGCGGTCACGGTGTCGCCCGCGCGTTTCGCGGCCCGCACGATCGAGCTGCTGATCTCCAACCAGACGTCGACGTCACGCCAGCTCGTCCTGCGCAGTGCGCGCCTCACCGGCGGCGGCGAGCGTCTGGCGCAGACGAGCGGGCCGATCAACCCGGGCGGGACGATCTCCTTGCAGGCGTCGCTCGGCGCGGGCGACTACGTCGCGTCCGTCCGCGGCTCGACGATCACGCCGGCGGCGATCACCGTGGGGCCGGCGGACAGCGATCCGCGGGACGATCTGTTGGCGCCCTGAGCCGATCGTGCAATCGGCCATGTCGATGCAGCATCGACGTCAGGGCGGCGCGAGGCCGCCGAGCTTGCGACAATGCGGGCAATGCGCCGCTCCAGGCTCGTGCTCGCAGCGCTCGTGTTCGCCGGCGCGTCCCTGCTCGTCATGAGCGGCGGATCGTCCGCGAAGCCGTCGCGGTCGCAGACGCTGTTTCGCAGCACGCTGCTCGCGGACTCCAAGACGACGCCCGGCGTCAAGCGCGCGCTGCGCGACGGCGGCATCGTCGCGCCCGAGATCGAGTTCCAGGACGTGACGGGCGACGGTCGCTCGGATGCCGTCGTGACGGTCGAGACCGGCGGTGCGGCGGGCGCCATCGCGGTGTACGTGTTCAGCACCCACGGCAAGGCCGCCGACAGTCCGCTGCGCGCCGTCTACCGCTCCCAGCAGCTGTATCGCGCGAGCGTCCAGGTCTCGGCCGGAACGCTGATCCTGCGCACGCCGCGCTGGACCTCGGGCGACGACCTGTGCTGCCCGGCGAAGCTTCTCGAGCGCGTCTACGCCTGGGACGACGCGTCATCGACGCTCAGGCGGCGCAGCTCGCAGGAGCTGGCGGGGCCGGGAGTCCCGACGCAGAGGCCGCCCGCTCAGGGCTGAAGCCGCGGCGTCACGCAGATCGCCGATGACTTCGGCCCCGGTCCACGGTCTGCGCTGCGAGAACACCGATAGTGGAGCGTACGAGCCTGCCGAACGTCCCCGACGAAGGCGAAGCACGACATCCCGGAGTCCGGGCACGGATGGCCGGGCTCTCGTCATCCATCCGCCGTCCTGGCAGCAACCAATGCGTGTATGCAATACTTGCGTGCATGCAAGTATCTACTTCGCCCGTCCTCCCCGCCCCGCCGCTCGCGCCGGCCGACGAGCTCGCCGTCGACCTGCTCGCGCTGTGGCGCCGCGTCATCGGCACGGGCGCCGGCGACCCGGCCGCCTACGCGATCTTCGAGGAGCTCGACCTGACCCTGACGCAGGTCAAGGCCCTGTGCGCGCTGTCGGGCGCCGAGCTGACCGTCAAGGAGCTCGCCGAGCGCCTCGGGCTGTCGCTGCCGGGCGCGAGCCGCGCCGTCGACGCGCTCGTCGCGCGTGACCTGCTGCACCGCCGCGAGGACCCCGACGACCGCCGCCAGAAGCGCCTGAGGTCGAGCGACACCGGCCGCGAGGCCCTGCGCCGGCTCGACGAGGCCCGCCTCGCCGGGATCGCCGCGTTCGCCGCCACGCTGCCCGCGGGCCAGTGCAGGCGCCTGTCCGGCGCCCTGCGCCCGATCCTCGACGACCTGCGGGAGCCGCGCTCATGACGAGGCGGATCGCGCTCAACGAGGACAACCGCCGCTGGTGGACGCTCGCGGCGATGTGCTTCGCGCTGTTCATGATCATGCTCGACAACACGGTCGTGAACGTCGCGCTGCCGTCGATCCAGAAGGACCTGCACGCGACGTACGCGACGCTCGAGTGGACGGTCAACGCCTACACGCTGTCGCTCGCGGTGCTGCTCATCACGGGCGGGCGGCTCGGCGACATCTTCGGGCGCCGCAAGGTCTTCCTCCTGGGGGTCGGCCTGTTCGCCGCGTCGAGCGCCTTCATCGGCTTCTCGCAGACCGACGCCTGGCTCATCGGCGGGCGCGCGATCCAGGGCATGGGCGCCGCGCTCATGATGCCCGCGACCCTGTCGATCATCACGAACACGTTCCCGCCACAGGAGCGTGGCCGCGCGCTCGGCACCTGGGCCGGCGTGTCGGCGCTGGCGCTCGCGATCGGGCCCGTCGTCGGCGGCTACCTCGTCGAGTACGTCTCGTGGCAGTCGATCTTCTTCCTCAACCTGCCCGTCGCCGCCGGCGCGCTCGCGATCACGCTGTTCGCGACGCGGGAGTCGCGCGACGAGACGGTCGTCCCGAAGCTCGACCTCGGCGGCATCGCGGCGATCACCATCGGCCTCGGCTCGCTCACGCTGGCGCTCGTCGAGGCCGGCAGCTGGGGCTGGGGCTCGCCGGCCAACGTCGGCCTGTTCGCCCTCGCCGTCGTCGGGCTCGCCGCCTTCGCGCTCATCGAGCGCCGCGTCCGCGTGCCGATGGTCGACTTCGACTTCTTTCGCTCGAAGACGTTCCTCGGCGCGAGCCTCGTCGCCTTCATCGTCTCGTTCGCGATGCTCGCGATGTTCTTCTTCATCGCGATCTACATGCAGAACATCGAGGGCTACTCGCCGCTCGAGGCCGGGATCCGCTTCCTGCCGACGACGCTGTGCATCATCCTGATCTCGCCGTTCTCCGGGCGCCTCGCCGACCGGGTCGGGCCGCGGCCGCTCATGACCGGCGGGCTGCTGCTCGTCGCGATCTCGCTGTTCTGGCAGTCGCACCTGTCGGTCGGCTCGGGCTTCGCCTTCCTCGCCCCGGGCTTCGTGCTGATGGGCATCGGGATGGGCTTCACGATGTCGCCGATGAGCACCGCCGCGATGAACGCCGTCGACCGCACGAAGGCCGGCGTCGCCGGCGGGATCCTGTCGATGAGCCGGATGATCGGCGGCACGCTCGGCGTCGCCGTGCTCGGCGCGTTCATCGGAAGGCCGTCCGATCCCGAGTCCTATGTCTCCTCGCTGGGCCACGGGCTCCTCATGGGCGCCGTCGTCGCCGCGGTCGGCGCGCTCGTCGCATGGACGCTCGTCTCCCCCGATCTGGCTGGCGGCGCGGCCCCGGCCCCAGTGGCCGGAGAGGCCGTGCCCCCGCCAACGGAGGCAGCGCGCGAACCGGTTGGTGCGTAGGATCCGCGTCGTGGCCATCGATCTGAGCCAAGTCGCGACCGTCGACACCGAGCCGGGCGAGCTGCCCGCGACGATGTCCGCCTGGGTGATCCGCAAGGAGCGCGAGGGCGCGCCCGTCGACGCCTTCCAGGTCGAGGAGATCGAGGTCCCCGAGCCCGCGGCGTTCGAGGTCGTCGTGCGCGTCATGGCCGCCGGCGTGAACTTCAACAACGTCTGGGCCGCCCTCGGCAAGCCGGTCTCGGTGTTTCGCTACCACCCCGAGGAGGACCACCACATCGGTGGTTCGGACGCGTCGGGGATCGTCTGGAAGGTCGGCCCCGGCGTCACGCGCTGGAAGCCCGGCGACGAGGTCGTCGTCCACTGCAACCAGGCCTCCTACGAGGACGTCGAGGTCCACGGCCTCGACCCGCTCGCCGCTCCGAGCCAGCAGATCTGGGGCTATGAGACGAGCTGGGGCTCCTTCGCGCAGTTCTGCAAGGTCCAGGCGCAGCAGCTGCTCGCCAAGCCCGAGCACCTCGCCTGGGAGGAGGCCGCGTCCTACGGCCTGACGTACTTCACCGCGTACCGGATGCTCATGGACCAGTGCGCGCTGCAGGCCGGCCACAAGGTCCTGATCTGGGGCGCCGCGGGCGGCCTCGGCGTGTTCGCCACCCAGCTCTGCACCCTGGCGGGCGCCGATTGCGTCGGCGTCGTGTCCAGCGACGACAAGGGCGCGCTCGTCGAGCAGCTCGGTGCCAAGGGGTTCATCAACCGCAACGAGTTCGCTGGGATGATGCGCCGCGGCGGCGAGACGCCCGAGGAGGAGCGGGCGCGCTTCGGCGTGTCACGCGACTTCGCCAAGCGCGTCAAGCAGATCCTCGGCGACGCCCCCGACATCGTCTTCGAGCACGTCGGCAAGGCGACGTTCCCGACGAGCGTCTTCTGCGTCAAGCCATTCGGCAAGGTCGTCATCTGCGGCGCCACGTCGGGCTTCGACCTCGATTTCGACGTACGCTACCTGTGGATGCGCCAGAAGCAGATCATCGGCTCGCACTTCGCCAACGCCTGGCAGTGCCACAAGGCCAACGAGCTCGTTCGCGAGTCGAAGATCCGTCCCGTCCTGTGGAAGACCATGGGCTTCGAGGACGTCGCGAACGCGCATCAGCTCATGCACGAGAACAAGCACGCCGGGAAGATCGCGATCCTCGTGGGCGCGACCGACGTCGGTCAGGGAAAGACGACCGAGGGCCCCGGCGCGATCATGGCGGAGGTAGGGGCCTGATGGCATACGGCGTGGTGCATCTCCCGGTCTACGCGACCGGCTTCCGCGGTGACGACATCGCCGCCGCGCTCGCGCAGCTCGCACCGATCTCGCTGCGCTACGGCGCGACGCGCTACGACGTCCATCGCTCGCGTGACGACCGCTACCGCTTCCTCATGACGGTCGAGTTCGCGGAGAAGGGCGGCTGGGACGCGTTCTGGTACGGCGAGGAGTTCACGGACTGGCGCGCGTCGTGCTCGAGCTGGTTCACGGTGCCGCTGCTGTACTTCTGGAACGACACCGTCTCCTCCGGGATGCTGCGCAGCGCCGAGGAAGCGCTCGTCGGCGACACCGCCGACCCGGACTGATCGCAGCCCGCGCGGGATGGCTCCCGTGACGTCGGCCGTGCCCGAGCGGGTGGCGGGTTTCCTGTCGGCGGCGGAGTGCCGCGCGGTCATCGGCGAGATCGATGCCGCGCACCAGGCGCAGGCCGAGGTCTGGGGCGAGAGCGGCTTCGTCGTGCATTCCGGCTCGCGGCGCGGCGCGATCGCCGCACTGTCGGCCGCGACGGAGGAGCTCGTCCAGGACCGCCTGTGGGAGGTCATGCCGCGGCTCGAGGCACGCTTCGCCTGCGAGGTCTCGCACATCAGCGGCGCGACCGCATTGATCTACCGCGAGGGCGATCACTTCGCCGCGCACTCCGACGGCGGCGGTGATGACGAGGCGCCGCTCGAGGTCCGACGGCGGCGCGTCTCCCTCGTGGTGGCCCTGAACGACGGCGCGAGCGCCGCGCGCGAGTTCTCCGGCGGCGAGCTCGAGTTCTACGCGGGCGCCGTGCCGTCCGTCGCGGCGAATGCGGCGCCGCTGCTGCGCGTCCGCAGCGAGCCCGGCCTGCTGATCGCCTTCGGCTCCTCGATGGTGCACCGCGTGGCGCCTGTGGTCAGCGGCCGGCGCTACTCGCTCGCGCTCTGGGCACTCGCGGCACACAACTGAGCGCGTCTTGTTGCAGTCGCGTGCTGTTTCGTAACGCGCGGCGCGCGAGCATGCGTGCATGTCCGACAGGGTGTGTCGTTCTCGTTGCGCCACACGAAACGAGAACGACACACCCCCCGAGCTCCTCATCGCGCGGTGGGCCGCTGAGCAGCACGGAGTCATCACGCTGGCGCAGTTGCACGCGTGCGGACTCGACCGCGCTGCGGTCCTGCGACGGGTGCGCGCGGGCACCCTGCACCCCGTTCACCGCGGCGTCTATGCCGTCGGACACCCGGCGCTGACACTGACCGGGCGCTTCGTCGCTGCCGTGCTCGCGTGCGGCGACGGGGCGGCGCTCAGCTGGTTCGCCTGCGGCGCGTACTGGAAGTTCCTGCGCTGGGAGGAGCGTCTTATCGACGTCACCGTTCCCGGCACGACCACGCGATCGATCGCGGGCTTGCGGGTACACCGCGCGCGGTCGTTGGACGAACGCGACGTGTGGCGTCGCGACGGGATGCTCGTCACGTCACCCGCGCGCACGTTGCTCGACCTCGCCGCCGTGCTCCCGCCCGAGGCGCTGCGGCGGGCGGCCCGCCAGGCTCAGGCCGAGCGGCGCGTGAACGTCCGTCAGCTCGCGGACCTCCTGCGCCGAGCCAACGGGCACCACGGGGTCCGCGCGCTGCGAGCGATCGTCGCCGACGGGCCCGCGCCGACGCGCAGCGATCTCGAGGACCTCCTGCTCGACCTGCTCGACGACGCCGGCATCGAGCGGCCCGAGGTCAACGCGCCGCTGCGCCTCGACGGACGCCGGATCGTCCCCGACTACCTGTGGCGCGAGCGCCGGATCGCGCTGGAGGCCGACAGCCGCCGCTGGCACGCCGACCCGCTGACGCGCCGCAACGACGACGACAAGCAGGCGATCCTCGAGGCCCACGGCTACCGGGTCCTGCGCGTGGACGGCCTGCAGATCGTCGATCGGCCCGCGCAGACGGTCGCCCGGATCGCCGCCGCACTGGGTTAGTCGGCGACGACGACCTCGGCCTCGGCGCCGCGGATGATCGCCCTGCCGTCCTGCGTGCAGGTCGTCGCGATCGTCGCCACCCCGTCGTCGATCGAGCTCACGCTGCCCGTGATCGTCAGCTCGCTCTCGGGCACGCCCATCCCGCGGAACTGCACCGACAGGCTGCGCAGCGATTGCGGCCCGCCACCGGCGTCGGTGACCGCGCGCGCGACCTGGGCCATCGTGTAGAGCCCGTGCAGGATCCGCCCGGGCAGCCCGACCTGCTGGGCGAACTGCTCGTCGATGTGAATCGGGTTGAAGTCGCCCGAGGCGCCCGCGTAGCGGACCGTCAGGTAGCGGTCGGGCGTGACCGACAACGGCTCGATCTCGCCGCCGGGCTCGAGGGCCGCCATGGCTTCAGGCCCCCCGCACGACGTTCGACCAGATGCCCGAACAGACCGTCTCGCCGCGCTGGTTCTCCGACACCGACTCGAAGACGAAGAAGCCCGCCCCGCGGCGCTCGCTGACGTCCTTGACGCTGACGGTCGTCGCGATCTCGTCGCCGGCGACGACGAGCGAGCCCCAGGTGAAGCCCTGCCCGGTGTGCACGAGGCGCGAGAAGTCGATGCCGACCTCGGGGTCGAACATCCCCTGCGCGACGGCGGGCATCGCGTAGACGACGGCGAACATCGGCGGCGCGACGACGTCCTCGTAGCCGGCGTCGCGCGCGGCTGCGGGATCGAGGTGCAGCGGGTTGGTCTCCCCGACGGCACGGGCGTACTCGCGCACCTTCTCGCGCCCGACGGCGTAGCTCGTCGGGGCGTAGGTCTTGCCGACGACAGCGGTGTTGACGGCCATGACGGGGCAGTCTACGAACGACGCGTCAGAGGAAGCTCGGCACGCTGCCGCCGTCGGCCGACCATGCGGCGCCCGCGACCGTGCTCGCCCGCGCCGAGCACAGGAAGACGATGACGGCGGCGATCTCCTCGGGCTCGGCGAAGCGCCCCAGCGGGACCTTCGCCTGCGACGCGGCGAGCGCCTCCGCGCGGGAGATGCCGCGCGCCGCCGCGATCTGGTCGGCGAGACCGCCGTCGGCCAGCCACAGCGGCGACGTGGCGGGGCCGGGAGCGACGGCGTTGACGAGCACGCCGTCGCCGACGTAGCGATCGGCGTAGTGGCGCGACAGCGACAGCTGCGCGGCCTTCGTCACGGAGTACGCGACGTTCGTCAGCGAGGGGCGCTTGCCCGAGGACGAGCAGACGTTGACGATCCGGCCACCGCCCGCGGCGGCCATTCGCGGCGCGGCCGCGCGCATGAGCCGCATCGGACCCATGACGTTGAGCTCCCACTGGCCCTGCCAGTCGTCGTCCGTGAGCTCCTCGAGCGGGCGTACGAAGCTCGTCCCGGCGTTGTTGACGAGCACGTCGACGGCCCCGAACGACGTGGCGCACGCCGCCACGATCCGCTCGGCGTCGCCCGCCCGCGTGACGTCGGCGACGACCGACTCGGCACCGAGCTGCGCCGCCACATCCGCGAGCTCGTCGCCGGAACGCGCGACGAGCAGCACGTGCGCGCCCTCCGCCCGCAGCAGCCGCGCCGTCGCGAGGCCGATGCCGCGTGTCGCGCCGGTGACGATGCACGCCTTGCCGTCGAGCCCCAGGTCCATGCGGTCAATCTTCGAGCATCCGCTCGTGCCCGTGCGGGCAGCGTCCACGGATCGAGTCGTGCCAGGTCGGGTCGTCGTCGTCGAAGACGTCCCAGCGGACCCAGTGCTCGCCGCAGTACGTCGCGTCGCAGTCCGGGCAGTAGAACGGCGCGAGCTCGACGTCGAGCGCGTGGAGGGCGCGCGCGTCGTCGCCGACGAGCGCCGCGCGCAGCGGCCCGAACTCGTCGCGGCCCACCGCTCGCGTCAGCGTGCTCACGAAGCTCTCGCGCCGGGCGTGCGCGCTGTCGCGGCCGCCCTCGAGCGTCAGCGATCCCGCGAGCGCGCCGCAGACGGCGCAGGAGAACGTCGCGCCGCGCTCGAGCGCGGCGACCGCCGCGTCCATGCGATCGGCGAGCGCGGCGAAGACCTCGCCCCAGCCGCTGCTCAGCGCAACCTCCTGCATCGGACCGGTCGGCAGGAAGACGAACTGCAGCGCGGAGGACGGTGCGCCACCGGCGCGCAGCCCGGCCGCGATCGCGTCGATCTCGCACAGCGCGTGCTCGGCATCGCGCCACGACGACCACATGTAGTCCGCATCCGCTCGATCGAGCCACGCCCGGGCTTCGCCAAGGACCGCGATCAGCTCGGCACGCGCAACGGCCTTCACCGCGGATCGGGGAGCAGCAGCTCGACGTTGCGGTCCTGGGGGCGGCCCTCGGCGCCGTCCTCGACGCCCGCCTGCGGGTCGTTGTAGGCGAGCTCGCGGCCGAGCGCGGCAAGCGTCGGAGGGTCGAAGGAGCCGGCCGGAGTGCCCGGTCGCGGGGTCGCGAGCGCGGCGCCGTGGTCGATCATCGTGCCGAAGAGCGACAGCGTGCCGTCGCGATTGTCCATGAGCTCGAGCAGCCGCGACTGGATCGGCCAGTCGATCTCCGACGCCGTCTCGATCCCCCAGAACCCGCCCCCGCCCGGGCGCTTGAACGCGGTGATGCGGTTCTCGTGCGTATGCCCGGCGACGTAGGCGACGACGTGCGTGTGGGCGAGCAGCAGCGCCCGCAGATCGGGACCGAGGCGCAGCGGCTTGGAGGGGCGCGGGTCGAGGTCGCAGCCCGGCCCGGTCACGGCGCGCAGCGCGCAATCACCGGCGTCCTCGTCCGGCGCCGTGTTCGTCAGCCTTGAGATCGGGTGATGACCGAACACGACGACGAGCTCGCCACGCCGCTCGGAGGCCTCGATCTCGCGCCGCAGCCAGCGAAACTGCGGATCGTCGAGGTTGCCCTCGGACTCGAGCTTGTCGCCCTCGGCGACGGTGTTGATCGCGATCAGCCGCAGCCCCGGCCTCGGGCTGAACGCGTAGTAGGCCGCCTGCCCGCGCGAGGCCGCGAGCTCGTCACGGTCGACGAAGGCGAAGCCGTGCGCGTCGGCCTGGTGGCCGGTGTCGTGCAGCGCCTTGTACGTCGGGCGGTCCGCGAAGCCACGGTCGGGGTCAGGCGGCACGACGACCGTCGCGCCCGGGTGCGTGGCCAGGTCTCCCAGCCCCGACAGGCCGGTCAGCGACAGCGGCTTGACGCAGCCGCGCGCGACCGTGTCGAGCGCCTGCAGCGCATGCAGGCTGCCCTGCACCTCGCCGTCGTGGTTGCCGAACGCGACGTAGCTCGGCCGGTCCAGGCCGGGCGTCTCGAACGGGACCTGGGCGCGGTCCATGAGCCCGGGGTAGGCGGGCCACGCGGCGAACGCGCCCGACGGGCGGTTGGGGTCATAGAAGCGCCCGGACTCGAGCACGTCGCCGTCGTCCTGGACGCCGGTGTAGCGCGCGGCCTCGCCGCGGGGGGCACCGCCGAGCACGCCGCAGAGGCCGTTCTCGACGCCGGAGTTCGGGTTCAGCCGGCCGCCCTCGAGCAGCGTAACGACCCACTTGACCTCGTTGATCTGCTGGCTGTCGGCGGAGTCGCCGGTCGTGATCGTGAGCGCGAGGCGGGCGTGGCGGCGGCCGCCGCCCGAGCGCAGCGGGCTCGAGTCGAAGCGGTTGACCTGGCGCACGACCTGATCGACGGTGAACGGCTCGAGCGCCTCCTGCGGTCGCCACGCGGAGTGAAACGAGGAGCCCGCGATGTCGAGCACCTCGGCGCGCGCCGGCGACTCCTCGTCGGAGAGCTGGAAGTCCGTCAGCTGGGCGAAGTACAGCAGCGAGCTCCGGCGCGCGAGCCGGCCCTTGCGCGGCGCCGCAAGCTCGTCGCGCACGACGCGCTTCCAGCCGGGCTGGAGCTGCAGGCGCGAGTACGCAGCGGCCGCGTCGCCGCCGATCGTGGCGTAGGAGGTCGTCGTCCTCGCGAGCGGGTCGCCGGCGGCGCTCGCGGGTAGCGCAGCCAGGGCGAGCGCGGCGGCGAGTGCGGCGAGGCTCCGTGGCACCCCCGCAACGTAGCGCGGCCGCCGGCACCCGGTGCCACGCGCTGCGCGGCGCCCGCCGCCGCGAACGTCGGCGAGTCCCGCCGCCGGGCACGCGGGCGGGCTGGCTACCCTCGTCCGGTGCCCGGACCGCCGATCCGCCGCAATACGGCCCTGTTGTCGGGCTCGCTGGCGATGAACTCCGCGACGCTGCAGCTCGGCGCCGCCGTCGCGTCGCTGACGCTCGTGCGCGTGCTGCACATCGAGGGCCTGCTCGGGCTCGGGCCGGCGGTCGTGCTCGCGTCCGGCGCGCTAGCGGCGCTGCCCGCCGGCCTGCTGATGGATCGCGTCGGGCGCGTGCCGGTGCTTGCGGCCGGGTTCGCCACCGGGATCGCGGGCTGCTGCCTGGCGTCGCTCGGAAGCGCCCACGACTGGGCCGCAGCGGTGCTCGGCGGCCTGATCCTCGTCGGCATGGCAAACGCGACCGCGCTGCTCGCGCGCACCGCCGCGGGCGACATGTACCCGCCCGAGCGTCGCGCGCGCGGGATCGCGCTCGTGCTGTTCGGCTCGGTCTTCGGCGCGATCCTCGGGCCGGGCGTCTTCAGCCCGCTGCTCGCCGGGCGCATGCTCGACGGCGATGCGCTCGCGACGCTGTGGCTCGCCGCCGCGGGCTTCATGGCGGTCGGCCTCGCGATCGTCTGCTGCGTGCGGCCCGATCCGACCCGGATCGCGGAGCTGCTGCGTGCCGGCGACGACGTAGCCGCCGGCGGCGAGGCGCAGCCGACCGCCCCGGCCGCCCCGCTGCGCGCGATCCTCGGCCGCCCCGGCGTGATCCCGGCGCTCGTCGCCGCGCAGGCGAGCTTCGCCGTCATGGCCGCGATCATGACCCTGACGGGGGCCGTCGTCGTCGACCATCACCACCACGGCGCGGACAACGTCTTCCCGATCATCGGCGCGCACGTCATCGGGATGTTCGGTCTCATCATCGTCGTCGGGACGCTCGTCGACCGGATCGGCCGCACGCCGTCGCTCGCCGGCGGCCTGCTGCTCATGGCGCTGTCCACGATCAGCCTGCTGTGGATCACCGGCGTGGCGGCCAGCATGGTCGCGCTGTTCGGGCTCGGCCTGGGCTGGAACTTCTCCTACGTCGCGGCGACGGCGGTGCTGTCCGACAGCACCGAGGCCTCGGAGCGCGGCAAGCTGCTGGGCTTCAACGACCTGCTCGCCGGGCTCACCGGCGCCGGCCTCGCGCTGCTCGGCGGCATCGCCCTGACGGCGCTCGGCGTCGCCTCCCTGGCGATCGGCGGGGCGGCGCTCGTCATCGCGCCCGCGCTCTGGATCCTGCGTGCCGGCCCACCGCTGGCTGTAGCCGCCACCTGAAGCGCTGCGGCCAGCACTCAGCTCAGATCGAGCACCGGCGTCGGCGCCGCGATGACGTGATCCTCGCCGTAGGGCACGATCGCCGTGCCGATCGCGAAGAACTCGATGACGTGGCTGCCCCAGCCGTGGCTGCGCTCGGACAGCTGCACCCCGACGATGCCCTCCGCCCGGACCGACTCGGCCTCGGCCTGCATGCGCTCCATCGCGAGCTCGCGCGCGTCGTACAGCGCCTGCGTGAAGTTCGGCAGCTCGATGTTCTGGCCGGCCTGCTTCATCGCCTGGAACATCCCGCGATGGGCGACGTGGTAGACGCACGAGCCCATGACGAGCCCGACCGGACGGTGGCCTGAGCGCAGCAGCGTCCAGAAGTCCTGACCGGACAGGTCGCTCGTGAACGGGCGCCCGTTCGGCGCGCGGTGAAGCTCGCCCTCGCGGTGCTTGATCGCGGTCCCGATCGCGATGAACTCCGCCATGTTCTCGCCCCACTCGTAGCGCCCGACCTCCAGGCGCACGCCGACGATGCCGTCCGCCCCGAGCTGGTCGGCCTCCTCCTCCATGCGCGTCATCGCCAGCTCGCGCGCGGAGTACATCGCCTCCGACAGGACCTTCATCTCCTCGGAGACCTTCCACGAGGACTGCTGGAAGCCGATGTGGAAGATCGACGAGCCGACCACGAGGCCGAGCGGATCGAAGCCGGCCTCCTTGACGAGCAGGAACTCGGCGACGGACAGGTCGGAGGTGAACAGGCCGCGCTTGTTCTGCGCCAGGCGCGCGCGCCCGGCCTCGGGCACGCCCTCCATCGAGGTCGGGTCGTAGTCGCTCATGGGCGTGTCGTCGCTCCCAGTCTGAGGATGGTCTGTGGGTCGAGCGGGCGGTGCTCGCCGTGCGGCGCGATCGCCGTGCCGATGATGTGGAAGGTGACGACGAGGTCCTCGCGCGTCTGGTTGTTCTGCTCGACCTCGCGGACGTCGACGACGTGCTCGACGCTCATCCCGACCAGTCCGCCGGCGCCCAGCGCCTCGGCCTGCGAGGTGGCCCGTGCGATCGCGCTCTCGCGCGCCTCGTAGAGCCCTTGCGTGAAGTCGGTGAGCTCCTGGTTGGGTTGCAGGCGCTGCCAGCCGGTCGTCATGCGCCGCGTCTGGCGGCTCGGGACGATGTAGAAGACCGACGTGCTCGCCACGACCCCGACCGGCTCGTAGCCCGCGCGGCGCAGGAGGATGTAGTCGGGCATCGAGAGATCGGTCAGGATCGGCGGGCTGGGCGGGGTCGAGCTCCCGACGCCCTCCGGCAGGTGCACGGCGGTCCCGTTGACGAGGATCTCGATCTCGTCGCCGAGGAACGCGTGGCGGCGGTTCTCGAACGTGACGTCGACGACGGCGTGGCAGCCCGCGTGGCTCGCCTCCTCCTCGAGCCGGTGCAGCGCCCGCGCGCGGGCGTCGTTCCAGGCGTGCGTCAGCGCGGACAGCTCGGTCAGGACGGCGTCCGAGCCCCAGCCGCTTGACCATGGGTAGCTCTGCCAGCCGACCTTGTAGACCGACGTTCCCATGACCTGGCAGACGGGCCGGATCGACTCCAACCGCGTCAGCGCGAAGTCCGCGACCGACAGGCCGGACGTGAAGCCCATCTGCCCCTCGCCCAGCTCCCGCAGGCGGTTCTCGGCGGTGAGCGGGATCGAGCCGCCCTCGATGCGGGCGACGTCCTCGTCGCGAAGCTGCTGCTTCGCGTGGTCCTCGTCGCCGTCGCCGTCGCCGTCGCCGGTCAGGCTGCCCTTCAAGCGGTCGAGGAATCCCATCGGCGGACCGCTCAGCCCACGAGCTTCTCGATCGCGGCGCGCGCCTCGGCGCTGTCGGCGGCCGCCTCGCGCAGCTGCGCGGCGAGCGCGCCGATCCAGTCGGAGACCTCGAGCGGCTCGCGCTTGATGACGACTCCCCGGACCTCCTGCTGGCGGTCGGCGTGGACGTGGTCGCCGTGCACGTCGAGGCCGTAGCGCGTCGTCCCGAGGCGCACCTCGATCGACTCCACGACCTTGTCCCTGGAGAACATCCGCCGCGAGCGCCGCCCCACGATCGTGGCCTTCGGGAGCGACAGCTCGAGCTTGTGCGCGAGCACCTCGATCGCCGTGAGCAGCTCGGGGCCGTCGGCGCGCAGGCCGGCGGCGTCGAGGTCGAAGCTGAGCGCGTCGGTCATGCCGACGAGAGGCTACCGGTCGGCGAGCGCTCGATCGACGGGACCCGGCCTCAGTCTCCGAGCTCGAGCACCGCGAGGAAGGCCTCCTGCGGGACCTCGATGCGGCCGACCTTCTTCATCCGCTTCTTGCCCTCCTTCTGCTTCTCGAGCAGCTTGCGCTTGCGCGAGATGTCGCCGCCGTAGCATCCGGCGATGACGTCCTTGCGGTAGGCCTTGACCGTCTCGCGCGCGACGATCGAGGCGCCGATCGCGGCCTGGATCGGGACGTCGTACTGCTGGCGCGGGATCTTCGCCTTGAGCTTCTCGGTCAGCGTGCGCCCGACCTCGTAGGCCTTGTCGCGATGCACGACCATCGACAGCGCGTCGACCTGCTCGCCGGCCAGCAGGATGTCGAGCTTGACCATGTTCGAGGCCTGCATCCCGAGCAGCTCGTAGTCCAGCGACGCGTACCCGCGCGTGCGCGACTTCAGCGCGTCGAAGAAGTCGATGACGATCTCGGCGAGCGGCAGGTCGTATTGCAGCTGGACGCGCTCGGCAGACAGGTAGTGCATGCCCTTGTGCGTCCCGCGGCGCTCCTGGCAGAGCTCCATGATCGGCCCGATGTACTCCTTCGGTGTCAGGATCGAGGCCTCGATCATCGGCTCGCGGATCTCGGCGATCCGCCCCGGGTCCGGGAAGTCGGACGGGATGTGAACCTCGATCTCGGAGTTGTCGGTCAGCGTGACCTCGAAGCGCACGGACGGCATCGTCGCCATGAGGTCGATGCCGTACTCGCGCTCCAGGCGCTCGCGCACGATGTCCATGTGCAGCAGCCCGAGGAAGCCGCAGCGAAAGCCGAAGCCCAGCGCCTCGGACACCTCCGGCTCCCAGGACAGCGCCGCGTCGTTGAGCTCGAGCTTCTCGAGCGCGTCGCGCAGGTCCGGGTACTCGTCCGAATCGATCGGAAACAGGCCGCAGAAGACGACCGGCTGCACGTCGCGGTAGCCGGGCAGCGGCTGGAGATCGGGGTTGCGCGCCCAGCCGTCCTTCGTCGTCAGCGTGTCGCCGACCGCCAGCGCCGAGACCTCCTTGATGCCGGTGATGAGGAACCCGACCTCACCCGCGGAGAGCCGGTCGCAGACGACCATCGCGGGCGTGAAGAAGCCGATGTCGTCGATGTCCGCGACGGTGTCGCCGGCCATCGAGCGGATGACGTCGCCCTTCTTGAAGACGCCGTCGACGACGCGGATGTACGCGATGACGCCGCGGTACTGGTCGAACTCGGAGTCGAAGATCAGCGCGCGCGGCGGGGCGTCGGGATCGCCGGCGGGCGGCGGCACGCGCTCGACGAGCTGCTCGAGGACGTCGATGACGCCGTCGCCGGTCTTGCCGGAGATCCGCAGCATGTCGTCCATCGGCTCGCCCAGCAGGTCGGCGACCTCCTCGGCGACGCGCTCGGGCTCGGCCCCCGGCAGGTCGAGCTTGTTGAGCACCGGGATCAGCTCGAGGCCGTTCTCGATCGCGAGGTACGTGTTGGCGACGGTCTGCGCCTCGACGCCCTGCGAGGCGTCGACGACGAGCAGCGCGCCCTCACAGGCGGCGAGCGAACGGCTGACCTCGTACGTGAAGTCGACGTGGCCGGGCGTGTCGATGAGGTGCAGCTGGTACGTCTCGCCGTCGCGCGCCTCGTACAGGACGCGCACCGCCTGCGCCTTGATCGTGATCCCGCGCTCGCGCTCGAGGTCCATCGAGTCGAGCACCTGCGCGCGCATCGAGCGCGGGTCGACGGTCTCCGTCATCTCGAGGATGCGATCGGCCAGCGTCGACTTGCCGTGGTCGATGTGGGCGATGATCGAGAAGTTGCGGATGTGTGCCTGGTCAGCCACGGTCACTACAGGGTACGGCGGGGCCGCCGCCATCCCGTGCCGGGTCCGCCCGCTACGCGCCGGACGATCGGCCCCTTGTCTCCGGGGCCGCTGAGGCGTATACCTCTTGGAGTCGGCTGGACCCATCGGCGTCGCAGGCCGGACGCCCACACATGAGGGGGCTGTGCATGACGAAAGTGGCGCAACGCAGCGGGGACGATGCTCCTCGCGTAGCGGATACCGCGACGCTCTAGGAGGCGGCGATCCCGACCGGGGGCCTGGCGATCTGCCTGGCTACAGCGCCTGTCGCGCTTTCACGGATCGCCTCCCACCACGGCGAAGCGGATGTCTGATCTCGCTCGGGCGGCGGCGCGCGGAGCAACGCGCACCGCCGCGCCGAGCCTCGCGACCTAGCGTCGCTCGCGCCGGCGGCGCAGGCGGGACGTGACCGCGTCGCGGATCTGCTCGGCCTCGTCGACGTGCATCGTCAGCACCGCGCGCGCATAGATCGCGATGCCGGCGCTGAGCGCGGCGCCGACCGCGATGACCTGCCCCGGCAGCGATCGACCGACCAGCGCGTCGAGCGCGAGGTGGACGCCGTACATGACCCCGGCGAGCAGCAGCGACGCGACGCTGATCCGGGCGATCGCACGGGTCGTCTCGTAGCCCTCCAGCTTGCCGCCGAGCTCGCGCCGCAGGTAGTACGCCTGGCCCGCCGTCATCGCCGCGCTCGAGATCGCCGTGGCGAAGACGATGCCGCCGATGCCGAACGCGCTCGCGAAGATGATCGACAGGATCAGGTTCAGCACGAGCGTCGCCGCCGCCAGGCCCGTCGGCAGCCACGGCCGCTGCAGCGAGAAGAACGTGCGCGTCAGCAGCAGGTTGATCCCGGCGAACGGCAGGCTGAAGGAGAACCAGAACAGGGCGGTCGAGACGAGGCTCGTGGAGTCCGTGTCGAACGCCCCGCGCTGGTAGACGAGGCGCGTGATCGGCTCGGCGAGCACGAGCGTGCTGACCGCCGCCGGGATCAGCAGCAGCGCGATCTGCCGGACGCCGGTGCCCAGCAGCGCGCGCAGCCCGTCGAAGTCCCTGCGCGTGGCGAGCCGCGCGAGTGCCGGGAACAGGACGGTGGCGACCGCGACGCTGAACATCCCCTGGGGCAGCATGTACAGCCGGAACGCGCGGTCGATCGCCGCGGGCACCGCGTCGGAGATCGTCGAGCCGAGCGTCGAGTTGATGAACAGGTCGAAGTTGATGAGCCCGAGGCTGAGCGTGATCGGCAGCATCAGCGTGAGCACCTGGCGCACGCGCGGGTCGTGCCGGTCGATCCCGTGCCATTCGAAGTGAAAGCCCAGGCGGCGCAGCGTCGGCAGGCACATGAGCAGCTGCACCGTCGTCCCGGCGAGCACCCCGATCGCGTACGCGTAGAGCTGGTCGGGGCCGTCGAACTGCGGCTTCAGCCCGACGAGCAGGCCGATGATCACGAAGTTCCACACGAGCGGCGCGAGCGCCGGGATCGTGAACTCGTCGTAGGCATTCAGGATCCCGACGACGAGCCCGTTGAGGCCGAGCAGCAGCACGATCGGGAACAGCACCTGCGACAGGCCGACCATGAGGTCGTCGAGCTGCGGCGAGAAGTCGCCGGTCAGCGGCGGCATGATCCACGGCGCGACGACGATGAAGATCACGCAGATCGCCGTCAGCGCGGCGGTGATGATCGCGAAGAACGTCGACGCGAGCTGGAACGCCTCGCGCTTGCGGCCCTTCTCCAGCAGCTCCGTGAAGACCGGAACGAACGCCGCGCTCAGCGCCGCGTCGGCGAACAGCGAGCGCACGAGGTTCGGGACCTGGAAGGCGAACGTGAACGCCGACATCGGCCCGCTCGTGCCGAAGTAGCTGGACGCGACGATCTCCCGGATCAGGCCCGCGATCCGCGACAGGCCGGTCAGGATCGAGAAGATCGCGGTGTTGCGGGCGATCCGGCCGGGCTTGGCCACCTCGGGGGGGCGTGTCTCGGCCTCCATCGGTGCGCTACTCTACGCAGGCGCCGCGGCAATGCCCGCGGCACTTTCACGCTAATGGCCAACATTCATTCACAGAAGAAGCGGATTCTCCGCTCCGAGCGCGAGCGCCTCGAGAACCGCCACTACACCTCGGCGATCCGGACGTACTTCCGTCGCCTCGAGGCCGCCGTCGCCGCGAAGGACGACGCGCTTGCCGACGCCGAGCTGCAGACGCTGCTCAGCACGATCGACAAGGCCGTCAAGCGCGGTGCGCTGCACAAGAACAACGGCGCCCGCAAGAAGTCCCGCGCGACGCGCGTTCGTCGCGCCTCCGCCACGTAGCCCGCCGCTACTCCAGCGCCTCCGCCGTCTCGATCCAGGCGGCTTCGAGCTGCTCGCGCTCGGTCGCGAGCGCCTCGAGCTCGGACTGCAGCTCGCCGAGCCGCGCGTGATCGCTCGCGCTGGCGGCCATGTCCTCGAAGATCGCGGTCTCGCGCGCGGTGAGCTTCTCGATCGCGCGCTCCAGGCGGGCGACCTCCTTGCGCGCGGCCCGCATGGCCGCGTGCGACGGCGCGGCCGGCGTGGCGGCGACGGCGACCGGCTGGCGCCGGCCGCGCTTGACCTTCGGGGCAGCCGTGCGCTCGCCGCGCGACTCGAGGTACTGCTCGATGCCGCGCGGCAGGTGGCGGATCTCGCCGTCCGGCGTGAGCGCGTGGACGTCGTCGCAGACGCGCTCGACGAAGTAGCGATCGTGGCTGACGACGACGAGCGTGCCGGGCCAGGCGTCGAGCAGATCCTCGAGCGCGGTCAGCGTGTCGATGTCGAGATCGTTCGTCGGCTCGTCGAGGAGCAGCACGTTCGGGCCCGCCATGAGCAGGCGCATGAGCTGCAGCCGACGGCGCTCGCCGCCCGACAGGTCCTGGACGAGCGTGCGCCCCTTGTCGCCGCGAAAGCCGAAGCGATCGCACAGCAGCGAGGCCGTGATCTGCATCCCGTCGCTCAGCGTCGCGAGGCCCTTGACGGCCTCCAGCGATTCGAGCACGCGCAGGTGGCCGGGGATCTCCGCGGTGTCCTGGGAGAGCTGCGCGAGGCGCACGGTGCTGCCGCGCTCGACGTGCCCTGAGGTCGGCGTGAGCTCGCCCGCGAGCGCGGCCAGCAGCGTCGTCTTGCCCGAGCCGTTGACGCCGACGAGCGCGACGCGGTCGCCGGGACCCAGGCGCCAGGTCACGCCGCGCAGCACCTGCTTGCCGTCGAAGGCGACCGTGACGTGCTCGGCCTCGAGCACCTTGTCGCCGAGGCGCGAGGTCGCGAAGCGCAGCAGCTCCGTGCGGTCGCGCGCCACCGGCTCGTCGGCGATCAGCGCGTTCGCGGCCTCGATGCGGAACTTCGGCTTCGCCGTGCGGGCCGGCGGCCCGCGCCGCAGCCAGGCGAGCTCCTTGCGCACGAGCTGCGCGCGGCGATCGTTGCGCGCGGACTCCTGGCGGTCGCGCTCGGCGCGCGCGAGGACGTAGGCCGCGTAGCCGCCCTCGTACTGGTGGATCGCGCCGTCGGCGACCTCCCACGTCTGCGTGCAGACGGCATCGAGAAACCAGCGATCGTGGGTCACGACGAGCATCGAGCCGCGCCGCGCGGCGAGGTGCGCGGCGAGCCAGGCGACGCCCTCGACGTCGAGGTGGTTCGTGGGCTCGTCGAGCAGCAGCAGCTCCGGCGAGTCGAGCAGCAGCTTGGCGAGGGCGATCCGCCGCCGCTCGCCGCCTGACAGCGGCCCGATCGGCGTCTCCATGCCGAGCGGGAAGCGGCTCAGCTCGACGCCGCCGAGCAGCCCCCTGAGGACCGACCTGAACGTGCCGTCCGCGGCCCACTCGTGGTCGGCGCGGCCGCCGACGAGCTCCTCGCGGATCGTCGCGCCGTCGTCGAGCTCGTCACGCTGGCCGAGCAGATCCATGTGCAGGCCACCCGCCCGCGTGACGGCGCCCGCATCCGGCGTCTCGACGCCGGTGATGAGCCGCAGCAGCGTCGACTTGCCGTCCCCGTTGGCGCCGACCACCCCGATCCGGTCGCCGGCCGCGACGCCGAGCGTGATGTCGCGCAGGACCGAGCGGCTGCCGTATCCCTTGTCGACGTCCTTGAGGTTGACGAGGTTGCGGGGTGCGGCCACTCCCCCATCCTCGCGGGTCGGGCCTCCCGCCGGGTCCTGCCCCGGACGCCGTCATGACTCGTTCACCTTCTGCGCCTACGGTGCGGGGCGATGCGATCCGTCCACCGCCCGGCGCTCGACGGCATGGCTCCCGCGATCGGGGGTCGGTGAGGTCATGCCACGACCCGCACTGACGAGCGGCCGATCCTCGTCGTTGCGCCTGAGACAGGGGCTCGTGCTGCTGGCCGGATCGGTCGTCTTCGCGCTCGTCGTCGGCGCCGGAGCGGACACGTTCTACTGGACGCCGCTGGGCATCGGCCTCGTCTACCTCGCGTCCGCGATCAGCGGCGGCCGCAACGGCGGCTACTGGTCCGGAGCGCTCGTCCTGTGCGGCTGGGGCGCGGCGGTGGCCTACGCCCGCCAGTCGCGCACCGAGCTCGACATCGCCGGTCTGTATCTCGCCGGCGCCGGCATCGGGGCGGCGCTGGCCGTGCTGGCGCAGCGGGCGGGCGTCCACGCCAGCCCGCTCGGCGCGACGGCGACGGTCATCGCCAGCGGGATCATCCTCGCGCTCTCCGGCCAGTCCGACCAGCTCACCGAGGCCCGCACCTATGCGCTGCTCGTCGGCGCGATCGGGCTCGTCAACGTCCTCTGGGCGCTGCTCGAGGGGCGCCGGGACGCCTGACGGGCTGCCCGCTCAGCGCGACGCCGGCGTGCCGTCGTCCGCCTCGCGCTGGGCGAGATGGACGGCGTCGACGACCTCGTGCGGGCTCGCGACGCCGGCGAACTGGAAGTCGAAGTCGTCGCCCGCCGCCGTGTCGAAGTTCACGGTGCCGACGACGAGCATGCGCTGCAGGACGGACTGGTGGGTGTTGACGTTCTGGACGCGGTTGATGAGCGTCTGCTGCTCGGCGCGCGCGATGATCCCGCGGCGGATGTGCAGGCGGTGGTTCGTGATCGTGTATGTCGTGAACAGGCGCTTGACGTAGCCCGCGACGAGCACCACGACGAGCAGGACGATCGCCACGAGGGTCACGAGGCCGCCGTCGACCGCGTCGCCGGTGACCTGCGTCGCGGCTGCCGCGATCGCGCCCCCGATGACGACGACGACCAGGCCCTTGAGGTAGAAGCCGAGGATCGAGCGCCACGACGGGTGGCCCTCGAAGATCAGGTGCTCGCCGGCCTCGAGGTCCATGGCCGCGAGCATACGCGAAGGCCCGGCCGCCGGGCAGGCACTGCGCGAGCTGTGGTCAGCCGGCCTTCTCGGCGCTGCGCAGCCCGCCGCGCGCCCAGTTCGCGGCCAGCGCGAACATGCCGACGAGGCACGCCGCGGTGATCGCGACCTTCGTCGGCTCGCCCGCGATGAAGCCGCGCGCGGCCTCCAGCACTGCCGTCACCGGGTTGTAGGTCGCGACCGTGTGCACCCAGCCGCCGATGAGCGGCAACGTGACGTAGACGGGCGCGAGGAACATGAGGATGAAGATCGGCATCTGCATGACGGGGCCGGCCTGCATGGTGCGCAGCCGCATCGCGATCCCGGCCGCCCACAGCGTCGACGTCGCGCTGACCGCGAGCGCGAGCGCGAGCAGCGCGAGGAGGTCGGCGAACGAGCCGTCGATGTTCATCCCGCTGACGAGCCCGGCGACACAGACGACGCCAAGGACGAACAGCGCCCGCGTCATCGCAGAGATCATGTACCCGATGACGATCCCGCCGCGGTTGGGCGACGCCAGCATGAGCCGCCGCGCGAAGCCGAACTCGAAGTCGGCGGCGATCGAGAAGCCGGTGAAGACGCCGCCGAACGCGGCCGCCTGGATGCAGATGAAGCCGAACTGAAACGCCGTGTAGCCGGACGGATACTCGAACCCGGGCGTGTTCTGGACATTCGACAGGCCGCCCGCGAAGGCGATGAAGAAGAACAGCGGGAACATGACGCTCGGCACCAGCAACGCCGGGTTGGTGAAGGCGTTGTGGATGCCGCGCCACGCCACGGCCAGCGCGACCGAGCGGGTGCGTGCGAACGCGCTCATGTGCGCGCCAGCCGCGTCCGCAGGGCGCGCGAGCTCAGCGCCAGGAAGCCCACGATCATGATCGCGGAGATCCCGAAGCCCATCGCCAGGGCCTCGCCGTCCCAGCCCGTGATGACGAGGCTGCGCACGCCCTCGACGAGATAGGAGACCGGGTTGTACGTCGCGATCGCGCGAAACCAGTCCTGCTCGATGAGGTTGCGCGGCAGCGACACCGAGCTCAGGAACAGCAGGACGAAGAACAGCGGGAAGAACCCCTGGACCGCCTCGCCGGTGCCCGCGCGCAGCGCCACGAACGTGCCGAAGCAGGCGAACGCCATGCAGATCGTCACGGCGAGCACGATCAGCACGAGCGCGCCGCTGACGCCCGCGGCGATCCCGGCGCCGAAGGCGAGGCCGGTCAGCAGGTACAGCACGGCGCTGAGGATGCCGGTGAACAGCGCCCCGCCGAGCTGGCCGGCGAGCAGCGCGGAGCCCGACATGGGCGTCAGCGCGAGGCGATCGAGGAAGCCGTTCTCGATGTCGCGCGCGAGGTCCTGGCCGCCGTTCAGCGCCGCGAACAGCGCGCCCTGCATGAACGGCATCGCCAGCGCGAAGTCGAGGTAGCTGTCGGTCGGGAAGTTCGGGATCTTCGTCGCGGCATCGAGGCCGGACGTGTTCACCGCGAGCAGGATCAGCGGGAAGATGATCGGGAAGACGAGCTGCGCGGGCGTGCGCAGGCTGTGCAGCATCGAGCGGCCGGCGAGCAGCCCGAACTGGCTCAGCGTGCCGCCGGCGGTGGGTGCGAAGGCGCTCACGCCGCGGCCGGCTCCGGCTCGGGCGCGGCCGGCATCGCGTCGCCCGCGCCCTCGAGGCTGCGGCCGGTCTTGGCGAGGAAGACGTCGTCGAGCGTCGGCTCGTGCAGCGCGAGATGGGCGACGCCGATGTTCGCCGCGTCGAGCGCCCGCACGATGTCGGCGAGCTGCTCGGCGCCGCTCGTCAGGCGCACCCCGACCGAACCCGGCGTGCGCTCGGCGACCGGCTCGCCGAACGCGGCCAGCACGTTGCGGGTCGCGCCGCAGTCGCCGCCGTCGCGCGGCACGATCTCGACGGTCGGCTTGGAGACCTGCGCCTTGAGCGCGGCCGGCGTGCCCTCGGCGACGATCCTGCCGCTGTCGATGATGCCGACGCGGTCGGCGAGGACGTCGGCCTCCTCGAGGTACTGCGTCGTCAGGAAGACCGTCGTGCCCTCCTCGCGGGCGAGGCGCGCGACCTCGTCCCACAGCGCGGTGCGCGACTGCACATCCAGGCCCGTCGTGGGCTCGTCCAGGAACAGGACGCGCGGGCCGTGCAGGAGCGCGAGCGCGAGGTCGAGACGGCGCTTCATGCCGCCCGAGTACGTCGAGGACTTGCGATCGGCGGCCTCGATGAGGCCGACGCGCTCGAGCAGCTCGTCGCCGCGCTTGGCGCGCTCGGCGCGCGGGATGCCCTGCAGCCCGCCCTGCAGGCGCATGTGCTCGCGCCCCGTCAGCATCGGGTCCAGCGCGACGTCCTGCAGCGCGACGCCGATCGCGGCGCGCACCTTCGCGCCCTCGGTCGCGACGTCGTGGCCGGCGACGGTGGCGCGGCCCGAGGTCGGAGGCAGGAGCGTCGTGAGGACCTTCACGGTCGTCGACTTGCCCGCGCCGTTGGGACCGAGGAAGCCGTAGATCTCGCCCGATGCGACGCGCAGGTCGATCCCGTCGACGGCGCGGACGCCGCCCTTGAACTCGCGGACCAGGCCCGCCACCTCGATGCTTCGGTCGTCGCTCATGGGGCGCAGGATACGCCGCAATGGTTGAGGTTGTCAACCATTGCCATCATCGATTATCCTGTTCGTCAATGGGTGATCCGACGACGACCCGCACGCCGGCGCAGGAGGCCTGGGAGCTGCTCGGCAAGCTCTTCTGGGAGACGCGCCCGCGGATGCTGCGGGTGGCGGCGGAGTTCGGCCTGACGCCCCCGCAGCTGTTCGCGCTGCGCCAGCTCGACCCCGACGAACCCGTGCCGATGCGGGCGCTGGCGACCGCGTTGCACTGCGACAGCTCGAACGTGACCGGGCTCGTCGACGGGCTCGCCGCCCAGGGCCTCGTCGAACGCCGTGAGGCCCAGCACGACCGGCGCATGCGGATGCTCGTCGTCACCGAGCGCGGCGCGGAGGTTCGCGGCCGCCTGCTGGCCGTGATGCGTGAGGTCCCCGAGCCGCTCGCAGCGCTCAGCGCCGAGGATCAGACGGCATTGCGCGACGTGCTGCGCCGCGCACTCGGCTGAGTCGCGCTCGCCCGACGTTCCGCGAGCGCTTCGACGTCCGGGGGCATCGAGATCCTCACCGAGCCGGCCGCCCATCCCGCGGGCGGCGCGGGACCGTGGCCGTCTACGCGGCGATCCGTGCGATCGCCCGGATCGCCTCGGTGCGGTCCGACAGCTCGCTGTCGCCGTGCGACGCGAGCTCGAGGTCGGCGAGCGTCTCGAGCGCGCGGCTGAGGCGGTCGGCGTCCGAGCGCCGTGCCTCGGCGATGCGCTTGTCCGTCTGCCAGGGGCTGCCCTTGATCGAGGCCTTGATCTGCGGCGGGGCCTCCCCGGCCTCCAGCCGGTGGGCGATCGCCAGCACGTCGCGGACGCGTCTCGCGAGCAGCCCGACCAGCCGGCCCACGGACTCGCCCTGGGCGCTGAGCGTCAGGAACGCGCTCGTCGCGGCGGGGCCGTCACCCGCCACGAGGGCATCGACGAGCCCCCACACCTGGCGCTCGGAGGAGTGCGCGGCGGCGTCCTCGACGACGTCGCGGCCGATGTGCGCGCCCGGCCCGAGCTCGATGACGAGCTTCTCGAGCTCGCGCAGCAGGCGCTGCTGGCGCTCGCCGACGAGCCCGACGAGCGCCTGCGCACCCTCACGATCGAGGTCGCAGCCGAGCTTTCCGGCCTCGCGCTGCAGCCAGCGCGGCAGGTCCTTGGCCTTCAGCACGTGCTCCGCCGCGACGACGCCGCCGGCCTTCTCGACCGCCGTCACGAGCGCCGCACAGACCTTGAAGCGACCCTCCTCGCGACCGAAGAACGCGACCGTCGTATCCGGCGAGATCGCCTTCAGCGCCGGGACGAGGTGCTGCTTGACCTCGGCCTCCTTCCAGCGCTCGGCGCCGTCGACGACGAGGAAGCGGCGGCCGATCGCGAACGTCATCGCGTCGAGGGCGCGGGCGATCGCCTCGGGCGTCGCGGCGTCGCCCTCGAACCCCTCGACACCATTGCAGCCGGACTCCGTCTCGGCGAGCGTCCGCAGCGCGTTGCGGCGCTCGCCGATGCGGCCGTGATCGTCGCCGTGGATGAGGTAGGCGGGCTTGAAGGTGGCCACGGCGGACGAGTCTAGGCCCCGGTCGGTGACGGTCATGCGGCCGCCGCGAACGGTCAGCCGGACCGTGCCGTCGCGGTCGGTGCGGCGGACGATCGGAACGGCTTCGGTGAGCGCGGCGAGCGTGGTGGGCGTCGGGTGGCCGTAGAGGTTGTGGCGGCCGACCGGGATGACCGCGACGTGCGGGCGCAGGCGCTGCAGGAGGCCGGGCAGCCCGGGGTCGTCGCTGCCGTGATGGGCGACCTTCATCGCGTCGACGACGGGCAGGTCGAGGCCGGCCGTGGCGTTGGACTCGGCGTCCGCGCTCAGCAGCAGGTCGAAGTCGCCGTCGCGGACGTGCAGCACCGTGGCGCGGTCGTTGGGCTCGGCGCCCGCGGGCGCGGGCGGGTCGCGGCGCGGCCATAGCACGCGCAGCTCGATCGGCCCCACGCGCAGGATCTGGCCGGCGTCCGACGGCGTGCACGGGATCTGGCGGCGCGCCGTCAGCACGGCGATCGGGTCGGCGGCGCGGGCGCCGAACGGGCCCGCCGGCCTGGAGGTCGTGTAGGTCTGGTCGGTCGTGGACCGAGTAGACCTACACGCGCCCTCGCTCGCGGTCGCCGCCTCCTCGCCGTCGAGGACCATCGCGACCGGGATCGCAGCGAGCACCGCGGCGGCGGCGCCGTCGTGGTCCAGCGCCGCGTGCGTCGCGACGAGCAGGTCGAGCCGCCGAACGCCCGCGTCGCGCAGCCGCGCGAGGATCGGGCCGTCGCGCGGGCCGGTGTCGACGAGTACCGCGGCGCGGCCGTGCTGGATGAGCGTGGCGTCGCCCTGGCCGATGTCGAGGAACGAGATCGTCAGGTCGCGTGGCGGCGCGGGCGGCGCGGCCGCGTGCAGCACGGCGACGCTCGCGCCGAGGCCGACGAGGGCAAGGAGCGCGGCGCGGGCGACGCGGCGCGGCGGGGCGGCGCTCACGCGCCGGCCGCGCGTCGCGCAAGCGCGCGGATCCGCGGCCAGGCGAGCGCCGTGGCGGCGGCGGCGCCGTACGCCGCCGCGACGCCCCACGGTCCCGGCGAGCCGATCTGCAGTCTCGGCGAACGGCAGCGCGGCCGCGCGCTCGGCGAGCCAGGTGAGGTAGCCGAGCGCAAGCGCCGCGAGGTCGGCGACGGGCTGGGCGAGCACGGGCGCGACCTGGCCCAGCGCGCCGGCGATCGTCCCGAGCCACATGACCGGGGCGACGGCGGGCGCCGCGAGCAGGTTGACCGGCAGCGAGACCAGCGACAGGCGCTCGAAGTGCAGGGCGATCAGCGGGGCGGTGCCGAGCGTCGCGGCGATCGTGACGGCCAGCGCCTCGGCGAGCCCGCGCGGCACGCGCCCGCGGCGCAGGCGCACGATCAGCGCAGGCACGAGCGCGAGCATCGACAACACGGCGGCGAAGCTCAGCTGCCAGCCGGGGTCCTCGGCCGCGCGCGGGCTCCATCCGAGCGTCAGCGCCGCGGCAAGCAGCAGCGCGTACCAGCGCGACGATGGCCGGCCGGCCAGCGCGGCGACGAGCCCGGCGATGCCCATGACCCCGGCGCGCTGGATCGACGGGCCCGCGCCGGCGAGCGGAACATAGGCGGCGACGAGCCCGACCGCCAGCCACAGCCGTGACGTCAGGCCCACGCCGGCCGCGGTCGCGATCGCCAGCACGAGCGTCGCGAGCAGCAGGACGTTCGCGCCGCTCGCCGCGACGAGGTGCGCCAATCCGGTGACGCGGAAGTCCTCGCGCAGGTCATCGGTCAGGGCACCGTCCTGACCGAGCACCATGCCGCGTGCGAGGGCGCCCTGCGGTGGCGGCAGGCCGGCCGTCAGCGCACGCTCGGTCCGCGTGCGGACGTCGTCGAGCACGCCGAGCAGGCCACCGCGGCGGCGGCCGGTGGCGCGGATCGACGATGCCTTCAGCAGGGCGTGCGCGTTGCGGCGGCGCTCGTAGGCGTCGAACGTGCCCAGCGCGGTCAGCCGGCCGTGCAGTAGCAGCTCGACCCCGGGCCGCGCCGCGGCCGGCCAGCGCACGCGCGACGGCGCGCGCACGAGCACCCGCTCGCCGCGGCCGATCCCCGCGCGGACCGAGACCGCCGCGACGCGCACGCCGAAGGCCCGCGCGCGCGGGTGCTCGAGCAGCGTCGCGACCAGCCCGGCGTCGCGGCCGAGCAGCGGCGACAGCGCCGAGCGATCGAGCGCGGCGAGGCGGGCATCCGCGAGCACGGCGCCGCCGAGCAGCGCGCCGACGACCGCGAGCGCGAGCCGCGCGTCGGGCGCGAGCAGCAGCCCGGCGACGACGACCGCGCCGAGCAGCAGCGGGGCGCGCGGCCCGAGCAGCAGGCCGGCGACGAGCGCCGCCAGCAGGATGTGGCGCGGGTACGTGGCGGCGAGCGCGTCGGCACGACCCAGGCGCGCGAGAGCGGCCGTCACCCAGCGCCGCGGCGCGACGCGGTACCACGATCGTCGTGCGGCGAGGCTCACGCGGTCTCCGACAACCGCGGCCGGGCCGCCGTCACACGGTCACCAGCGGCGTCAGCGTGGCGAGCCGCTTGGCGCCGATTCCAGGGACCTCACCGAGCTCCTCGACGCGGCCGAAGCCGCCGTGCTGCTGACGGTAGTCGAGGATCCGCTGCGCGATGCCGGGGCCGACGCCGTCGAGCGTGTCGAGCTGCTCGAGCGTCGCGGTGTTAAGGTTGACCGGCGCCGCCGCCGCGCCCGTCGCGCCGCCAACCGCGCCCACCCCGCCGCCGCTCGCGCCGCCGCCGCCCGCCGTTGCGGCGACCCCGCCGGCCGAGCCCGGCCCGGCGCCGTCCGCCCCGGGGACGGCGACGCGCTGCGGGACGAGCACCTGCCTGCCGTCCTCGACCTTCGCCGCGAGGTTGATCGCCGCCAGGTCGGCCCGCCGCGCGGGACCGCCCGCGCGACGCACCGCATCGTCGACGCGCGAGCCCGCCGGCAGGCGGTAGAGGCCGGGGCGGCGGACGGCGCCGGCGACATGGACGGTGACCCGGCCGCCGTCCGCGCGATCGATCTGGACGCTCGGGGTCGCGCCCCCGGCGTCGGCGGCGACCGCCCCGAAGGTCGTCGTCGCCCCGCCGTCTGCGCCCGGCGCAGCGGGCGTCGCCGGGCCCGCAACGTCCCCCGCGCGCCCCGCGGGCCCGACGACCTCGGCGCGCAGGTAGCGCGCGCCCAGAAAGCAGACGGCGAGCCCCAGCGCGACGTAGAGCGCAAGCCGCGGACGATCGAGGTCGGTCACAGGCCGAGGCTAGGTCTCGAACCGTTGCGCACGGCACGCGGATCGCAACGATTCTGCGCAACGCCTGCGCACACTTCGCGCGGCCCGCCCGGCCGGCGCGCGGCACCCCGATCGCGCCTGGGTGTGTGCGCGCGCTCACGTGGCTTCCGCGGGACGCGCGCTAGCGTGAAACCCGTATGCCGACGACCACGACCATCGATCCCACCGGTATCAGCCTCACCGGGCTCACGAAGTCGTTTCGCACGCCGCAGGGCACCGTGGATGCCGTGCGGGGCGTCGATATCTCGATCGGCCCCGGCGAGACCGTCGCGCTACTCGGTCCCAACGGCGCGGGCAAGTCGACGACGATCGACATGCTGCTCGGGCTCACCCAGCCCGACGCCGGCGACGTGACGGTCCTCGGCCGCGCGCCCCGGGCCGCGGTCGACGCCGGCCTCGTCGGCGCGATGCTGCAGTCCGGCGGCGGGCAGCTCATCCGCGACCTGTCGGTGCACGAGCTCGTGACGATGATGGCCTCGCTGTACCCCTCCCCGCTCGACGTCGACGAGGTGCTCGATCTCGCCGGCATCGCCGACATCGGCAGCCGTCGCACGCAGAAGCTGTCCGGCGGCCAGGCGCAGCGCGTGCGCTTCGCCTCCGCGCTCGTCTCCGATCCCGAGCTGCTCGTGCTCGACGAGCCGACGGTCGCGATGGACGTCGAGGGCCGCCACGGGTTCTGGACCGCGATGCGCGCGTTCGCCGCCCGCGGCAAGACCGTCGTGTTCGCCACGCACTACCTCGAGGAGGCCGATGTCTACGCCGACCGGGCGGTGCTCATGGCTCACGGGCGCGTCGTCGCCGACGGCCCGACAACGGAGATCAGGGCTCGCGTCGGCACGCGCACGATCCGCGCGACGCTGGCCGACGCCGACAGCGCCCGTCTCGCCGAGTTGACCGGCGTGCTGTCGGTCGAGCGTCACGGCGCGGCCGTCAACCTGCGCTGCTCGGACTCCGACGCCGCGATCCGGGCGCTGCTGCGGGAGTATCCCGGCGCGCGTGACATCGAGATCTCCAGCGCCGGCCTCGAGGAGGCGTTCATGCAGCTGACGAGCTTCGAGGACGAGCCCGGCGAGATCGCAGGATGAGCGCGCTCGCCTACACCCGCTACGAGCTGCTGCGCACGGCTCGCAACCGGCGCTTTCTGCTGTTCTCGCTCGGCTTCCCGCTCGTCATCTATGGCCTCATCGCGATCCCGAACCGCAATGAGGGCCCGCTTCAGGGCACCGGGATCCCGCTGGCGCTGTACTACATGGTGAGCCTCGCGTCCTTCGGGACGATGATGGCGATGGTGTCCGCGGGCGCACGCATCGCCGGCGAGCGCTCGACGGGCTGGACGCGCCAGCTGCGGATCACCCCGTTGACGCCGTTCGCGTACTTCCGGGCCAAGGTCCTGACCGCCTACGTCATGGCCGCCACCACGATCGCGCTGCTGTTCGCGTTCGGCATCGCGCTGGGGGTCAGCCTGCCGGCCGGCGAATGGGCGCAGATGACCGCGCTCATGCTCATCGGCCTGCTGCCGTTCGCCGCGCTCGGCATCGCGCTCGGCCACCTCATCAACATCGACTCGATGGGCCCCGCGACCGGCGGGGTCGTCTCGCTGCTGGCCTTCCTGAGCGGCACCTGGTTTCCCATCGCCGCGCACGGCTTCATGCACGTCCTCGCGCTCTCGCTGCCCTCGTACTGGCTCGTCCAGGCCAGCCACGTCTCGCTCGGGGGCGCCGGCTGGGGATCGACCGGCTGGCTCGTCGTCATCGGCTGGACGGTCGTCCTGACGCAGGCGGCGCGGATGGCCTACCGGCGCGACACGAGGCGCGTGTAGCCCCGTCGGACCCCCGTGAGGCTTCCGTGAGAAGCCGTGGAGGTTCGACGCCGGCGGACCGATGATGAGGTCAAGCCCGTCCCTTACGTAGAGGAGCGTCACCGAACATGCGCAAGTCCCTGCTGGCCCTCGTCGCGGTCGCGATGCTGAGCGCCGTCGCCGTACCCGCCGTCGCCGCGAAGCACGCCGCCAAGCCCACCGGCGAGCGCTGCGCGCAGCGGGTGCAGTCCTCGGCGAAGCTGTCCGATGCCGGCAAGACGATCGCCGCGAAGGCCTGCACCGATCGCGCCGCGGCGCTGACCGCCGCACGCGAGGCGTCGAAGGCCGCGCGCATCGCCGCGCACGACAAGGCCGTCGCCGCCCGCGCGACGTTCCGCGCGGCGATCAAGGCAGCCAAGGCGCTGCCCGAGGCCGACCGCAAGGCGGCGCGGATGGCGGCCCGCAAGGCGCACAAGGCCGCGCGAAAGGCCGCCCGCGCCGAGCTGCGCAGCGTCCGCAAGACCCAGCACGCCGCCGTCAAGGCCGCCCAGAAGGCGTTCCGCGCCTCGATGCGGCAGGCACGCGCCGCCTGATCCGGCGACGACCACGGCGGCGGCACGGATCAGCCGCCGCCATGGTCGTGGCGCTTGCGCTGCGCCGAAAGGGCAGGATGCCGGCATGACGCCACGACGAAGCGCCGTCCTGGGCCTGCTCATGTGCACGCCGTTGACGGCCTGCGGCGGGGACTCCGGCGCCACCGACACTCCGCCGCGCGCGACCATCGACTCCGCCCGCAAGACCGGCCGACACGCGAAGGCCGCGGTCGACGGCCGGGTGCGCGATCCCGCCGAGATCCTGCTGCGCGTCAGCGCGGCGCCCAAGCAGCGCGTCACCGTGAGCTGGGGCATGTCGTGCCCGAGCACCGCCGGCGGCAAGGCGAAGGGCAGCGGCCGCGTCTACGTCACGACGCCGCCGGACACGCGCGCGCTGGCGTTGCCCAAGCGCACGATCGCGTTCTGCGCGGTGACCGCCCAGGCCCGGCTGTCGGGCAAGGGGCGCGTGAAGCTCGCGCTCATCGGCCGCGAGCGCGGCTGACGCCAGAGCGCCGTCAGCGCTGTGGGCGCACGACGATGTTCACGAGCTTGTCCGGCACGACGATCTCCTTGATCACGTCGTGTCCGTCCGTGTGCGTCTGGACCTTGGCGCTCGCATGGGCGAGCGCGAGCAGCTCCTCGCGTGCGGAGCCGGTCGGCGCGGGCACCCGGTCGCGGACCTTGCCGTTGACCTGGCAGACGAGCTCGAACGTCGAGGCCTCGAGCAGCTGCGGGTCGGCCGCCGGCCACGGCTGCTCCCAGACGCGTTCGCCCGTCAGCAGGTGGTATGCGTCGGCCGAGACGTGCGGCGCGAACGGCGACAGCATGGAAGCGGCCGTGCTGAGCGCGAAGCGCACGCTGCCGGGCGCCGCGTCGCCGCGCTTGGCCGGCGTCGTCTCGTTGTAGAGCTCCATGACCGCCGCGATCGCGGTGTTGAAGTTGAAGCGCCCGCTCATGTCGTTCGTGACCTTCTCGATCGCCCAGTGCGCCTTGCGCATCAGCCGCTCGTCGTCGGGCGTCATCTCGTCCGGGACCGGATGGTCGGGCAGCTCGCCCGCGGCCTCGGCGCACGAGCGCCACAGCCGGCCGAGGAAGCGGTGCATGCCCTCGGCACCGGTGTCCGACCAGTCGGCGTCCTGGTCGGGCGGGCCGATGAAGAGGATGTACGCGCGCGCCGTGTCGGCCCCGAAGCGCTCGACGAGCGTCGACGGCGAGACGACGTTGCCCCTGGACTTCGACATCTTCTCGCCGTCGCGCAGGATCATGCCCTGGGTGAAGAGCGCCGCGAACGGCTCCTGCACGTCGGCCGGCAGGTGGCCGAGATCCGACAGCGCCTTCGTGAAGAAGCGCGCGTAGAGCAGGTGCAGGATGGCGTGCTCGACGCCGCCGATGTACTGATCGACCGGCATCCACTGCGCCACCGCCTCCTTGCTCCACGCGGCCTCGTCGTTCGAGGCGTCGCAGTAGCGCAGGAAGTACCACGACGAGTCGACGAACGTGTCCATCGTGTCGGTCTCGCGCTTCGCCGGGCCGTCGCACGTCGGGCAGGCGACGTTGACCCAGTCCTCGGCCGCCGCCAGCGGTGAGCGGCCCTTCGGCTTGTAGTCCTCGACGTCGGGCAGCAGGACCGGCAGGTCGGCCTCCGGCACCGCGACGAGGCCGCAGTGCGGGCAGTGGATGATCGGGATCGGCGTGCCCCAGTAGCGCTGGCGCGAGATGAGCCAGTCGCGCAGGCGGTAGTTGACGGAGGCGTGGCCCTTGCCCTCGCGGTCGAGCCAGTCGACGATCGCGCGCAGCGCCGCGCGATTGTGCATCCCGTCGAACTCGGGCGCCGAGTCGGTCAACGGCCCGTCGCCGACGTACGGCAGCTCATCCTCGCCGCCTTCGATGACGCGCTTCACCGGCAGGTCGTAGGTCTGCGCGAAGGCGAAGTCGCGCTCGTCGTGCCCGGGGACGGCCATGATCGCGCCGGTGCCGTACTCCATGAGCACGTAGTCGGCGACGAACATCGGCAGCCGCTCGCCGTTGACGGGGTTCGTGACGCTGCGGCCGAGCGCGACGCCGGTCTTCGGCTTGTCGACGTCGCCGCGCAGCTGCTTGTCGGACGTCAGCGCGTGGTTGACGTACTCGCGCACGGCCTCCTCCTGACCCGTGCCCTCGGCGAGGCGCTGGACGTCGGGGTGCTCGGGCGCCATCACGAAGAACGTCGCGCCGAACAGCGTGTCGGGACGGGTCGTGAAGACGGGGTAGTCGATGCCGAGCTCGTCGCAGCGGAAGACGACCTCGGCGCCCTCCGAGCGGCCGATCCAGTTGCGCTGCATCGTCTTGACGTGCTCGGGCCACCTGATCGTCGAGAGGTCCTCGAGCAGGCGGTCGGCGTAGTCGGTGATGCGAAAGAACCACTGCGTCAGCTGGCGTACCTCGACGAGGGCACCGGAGCGCTCGCCGCGGCCGTCCTTGACCTGCTCGTTGGCGAGCACGGTCTCCTCGACGGGATCCCAGTTGACGGCGGCCTGCTTCTGGTAGGCCAGGCCGCGCTTGAAGAGCTCGAGGAAGATCCACTGCGTCCAGCGGTAGACGCGCGGCTCGTGGGTGCCGAACTCGCGCGTCCAGTCGATCGAGATGCCCCACTCGCGGAAGTGCTTCTGGAACGCCGCGATCGAGGCGTTCGTCGACTCGCGCGGGTGCGTGCCGGTCTTGATCGCGTGGTTCTCGGCCGGAAGGCCGAAGGCGTCGTAGCCCATCGGGTGCAGGACGCGGCGGCCCGTGCGGCGGTGGAAGTGCGCGACGGCGTCGCCGACCGAGTAGACCTTGAGGTGGCCGATGTGCGGCTCGCCGGAGGGGTACGGCAGCATCTCGAGCACGTAGGAGGTCGCGCGCGGGTCGGTGCTGTCGTTGGCGACCTCCCACGTCCCCTCGTCGGCCCACACCTGCTGCCAGCGGGGCTCGATCTCGGACGGGTCGTAGCGGTATTCGGTGGCCATGGCGAGCGCTGAGGATAGAAGGGCGCCGCCCGCCGGCCGGTTCAGCCGTCGATCAGCGTCCCGACCGAGAGCGCGAAGCCCGGCACCCGCGGCGACTCCAGCGTGTCGTGCGCCTCGAGCTCGAGCGCCGCGCCGATGTCGTAGCGCCAGGTCGACGGCGAGCGCACCTCGACGGCGATACCGGGGATCGCGGACGGGCTGTCGTCTGCGAGCACGTGACCGTCCTCGAACCACAGCAGGTCGGGGGCGAAGACGTTGCGCTCGTCCATCAGGACGTCGAGTGGGAACATGACCTCCCCACGCCCGGCCGCGGCGCGAGCCCATGCGTCGAGGCCACGGAACATGTCCCGGCACACGCGCTGATGCAGAGGCCGCGGGCTGGTCACGACGACCTCACCCTCGACCAGCTCGCTGCGGACCCCGTCGTAGGGGATCTCGAGGTACTCCTGCGCCGTCATGCGCTGGACGGTGGCCACGTCCTGCATCGTAGGGGTCTCCGTTCGGGTGGTCCGTTGCCTCCCAGAGGGCACGACCACCCGAACTTCGCCCCCTGACCTGCGAGATTCGCTACAGGCCGGCGGCCTCGCGCAGCGCGTCGGCCTTCGTCGTCTGCTCCCAGGTGAACTCGTCGCGGCCGAAGTGGCCGTACGCCGCGGTCGGCTGGTAGATCGGCCGGTGCAGGTCGAGCTCCCGGCGAAACGCGCCGGGACGCAGGTCGAAGTGATCGTGGACGAGCTCCTGCAGCTTGCCGCGGCTGACCTTGCCGGTGCCGAAGTCCTCGACCATGACGCTGACCGGGTGCGAGACGCCGATCGCGTACGCGACCTGCACCTCGCAGCGGTCGGCGACGCCGGCCGCGACGAGGTTCTTCGCGACCCAGCGCGAGGCGTATGCCGCCGAGCGGTCGACCTTCGACGGGTCCTTGCCGCTGAACGCGCCGCCGCCGTGGCGGGCCATCCCGCCGTACGTGTCGACGATGATCTTGCGCCCCGTCAGGCCGCAGTCGCCGACCGGGCCGCCGATGACGAAGCGACCCGTCGGGTTGACGAGGAACTCCTTGCGCAGCGCGTTCGCGTCGTACAGGTCCTCCGGCAGGACCGGCAGCACGACCTGCTCCCAGAGGTCGTCGGCGATGTGCGACTCGCAGCCCTCGGCGTGCTGCGAGGAGATGAGCAGCTTCTCGATCGCGACGGGAACCCCGCCCTTGTAGCGCACCGAGACCTGCGTCTTGCCGTCGGGACGCAGGTAGTCGAGCGCGCCGGACTTGCGCACGGTCGCGAGCTGCTTGGCGAGCTGGTGAGCGAGGCTGATCGGCAGCGGCATCAACGACGCCGTCTCGTTGGATGCGTAGCCGAACATCATCCCCTGGTCGCCGGCTCCGGCGACCGACTGCTCGTCGCCGGCGGACTCGCCGGAGCGGGTCTCGAGCGCGGCGTCGACGCCCTGCGCGATGTCGGGCGACTGCTTGTCGATCGTGTTCAGCACCGCGCACGAGTCCGCGGAGAACCCCAGGTCCGCGTCGATGTAGCCGATCTCGCGAATCGTCGAGCGGACGACGTCCTGGATGTCGACGTACGTCTCGGTCGTGATCTCGCCCGAGACGACGACCAGTCCGGTGTTGACGAGCGTCTCGCAGGCGACCCGCGAGAGCGGATCTCCGGCCAGGCAGGCGTCGAGGATGCCGTCGGAGATCTGGTCGGCCATCTTGTCGGGGTGACCCTCGGTCACCGACTCCGAGGTAAAGAGATACTCGTCGTCTGCAAAGGTAGTCATGGAGGAAACCCTATCGGTCGTCGCCGCGCCGGGACTTGCGCTCGACGAAGTCGATGATGAGCGGAACGCCGTCCATCCCGAAGCGTGCGCGGAGGCGATTTTCGATGAAGTACGCGTAGTCGCGGGTGACGCGCTGACGCGAGTTGACCTGGATCGCAAAACGCGGCGGGCGCTCCCCGATCTGTGCTGCGTAGAGCAACTTTAGGCGATGTCCCTGCTTGGCCGGCGGCTGGCGCGCCTGCACGGCCTCGCCGATGAAGCGGTTGAGCTCCGGCGTCGGGATCCGGCCCTGCATGCGGTCGCCGAGCGCGAGCACCTCTTTCAGCAGCCGCTCGACGTTACGGCCCGTCAGCGCGCTGACAGTGAGCACGCGCGGGCGCAGCCGCAGCTTGCGCGCGACCTTCGCACGCTCGTGGTCGAGGTCCTTCTCGTCCATCTGCGCCGTGTCCCACTTGTTCAGGACGATCGCGGTCGCGCAGCCGGACTGCATCGCGAGCTCGGCGACGCGCATGTCCTGCGACGTGACGCCGTCGTTGGCGTCGCAGACGACGAGCGCGACGTCGGCGCGCTCGGCCGCCCGCTGCGAGCGCAGCACGGTGTAGTACTCGACGGACTCCGACACCTTCGACTGGCGGCGCATGCCGGCGGTGTCGACGACGATGAGCTTGCGCCCGTCGACGTCGAGCGGCAGGTCGATCGCGTCGCGCGTGGTCCCCGCGACGTCGGAGACGATGACGCGGTCCGAGCCCGCGAACTTGTTGACGAGCGAGGACTTGCCGACGTTCGGGCGGCCGATGACGGCGAGCCGGATGATCCCCTCCTCGACCTCCTCGTCGTCCTCGGGCAGCAGCGCCACGAGGCGGTCGAGCAGGTCGCCCGTGCCGAGGCCCTGGGCGGCGGAGACGGCCATCGGGTCGCCGAAGCCGAGCCGATGCGCGTCGGCGGCGAGCGGGATGTCGACGGCGGCGTCGATCTTGTTGGCGGCCACGACGACCGGCATCTTCGTGCGTCGCAGCAGGTCGGCGAGCTCCTCGTCGCCGGGCCGCACCCCGGCCTTGGCGTCGAAGACGAACAGCGCGACCTGCGCGTCGCTCAGCGCGGCCCGGGCCTGGTCGCGGATCGAGCCGGAGACGGGATCGGGATCCTCGGAGTCCATGCCGCCGGTGTCGATGAGCGTGAAGCGGCGCCCGTTCCACTCCGTGGCGATCTCCTTGCGGTCACGCGTGATGCCCGCGCGCTCGTGCACGACGGCCTCGCGCGTCCCCGTCAGGCGATTGACGAGCGAGGACTTGCCGACGTTCGGATAGCCGACGACCGCGACCTTCATGCAGTGCTCCGCGTCAAGGCGGTGTCGCGGCTCACCCCCTGAGTCTAGGACGCGCCCGCCGGCGGCCGGCGTCGATCGCCCGAACGAAGGCGCGCCAGCTCCACGATCCGCGCGACGACCTCGTCGATCCCGAGGCCGGTCGTGTCGACCGCGACGGCATCCGACGCGGCCTCAAGCGGCGAGTGCTCGCGCGTCTCGTCGCGCGCGTCGCGCGCGTTCTGCTCCGCGAGCACGACGGCGGGGTCGGCGCCCGTCTGCTCGGCGCGGCGGCGGGCGCGCTCCTGCGGCGAGGCCGTCAGGAAGATCTTGAGCTCGGCGTCCGGGGCGACGACGGTGCCGATGTCGCGGCCCTCGGCCACGTAGTCGCCGGCCGCGATGAGCGCGCGCTGCAGCGCTACGAGCGCGGCCCGGACCTCGGGGCGGGCGGCGACCCGCGACGCGCGTTCGCTGACCTCGGGCGCGCGGATCGCGGCATCGACGTCCTCGCCGTCGAGCGTCACGGGCGGCCCGAGCTCGATCGCGCACGTGAGCGGGTCGGCGGCGCCGCGCAGGTCGGCCAGCGCGATGGCGCGGTACATCGCGCCGGTGTCGAGGTAGGTGAAGCGCAGGGCGGCGGCGACGGCCCGCGCGACGGTGGACTTGCCGGCGCCCGCGGGCCCGTCGATCGCGATCAGCATCGAATTGAACGGTCATCAGGCATGGGCAAGCCGCCGCATCAGACAACACACCACCGGATGAGCGCACGGGTCGCCGCCCGAAGATGTCGCGAATGTTGCCCAGAGCGACACAAATCCGACACGGCCGGCTACGGGACTCACGAAAGGGACTTGAGCCGGCCGTACATGGCGGCGAGTATGGGGTCTTGATCGCCGGAAGCCCTGATCGCAGTCAGTAGCCGCGAAACCTCCGGGAGGACGTCGCGCTTCCCCCGCTTCTCCGCGAGGTCCATCAGCACCCCGGCCAGCCCCCGCATCGCATGGCGGTTCCGATGATCTGCCCGAAGCACGGCCCGATGGAGCGCTTCCGAGTCGGTCAGGCGCCCGAGGTCACGCAGCACGCCGGCCAAACCGATGTATGCGATGGCGTTCGTGCGATGCGAGTCGTCCTGGTGCCAGGCCCAGCGGTATGTTTGGAGTGCCCCGTCGAGGTCGCGGCCCTTTCGCTGTGCAGCCCCGAGTGCGCAGGCCGCCGCAAGCGAGGATGCGGTCGCACCGCTCGCCTCATACGACGATCGCGCAAGGATCCGGCGTGCCTCGATCTGGAAGTAGTGATCGCGCTCGGCCCGCTTGGCCGTCTCGACCGATTCGAACAGTCGCTTGGGATCCTCCGTGAACAACTGCCGGGCACGACGCGCTGCCTCAAGTTGCTGCCGGGCCTTGCGTCTCTGACTCACGGCGACGCTGTTCTCGGGATGGTCGGTTAGGACACCGTCGAGGGTCTCAACAGCGTCGCTGAACCGACCGAGCACACGCAGACAACGCGCACGATGAACGGCCGCCACCTCGTCGCCTGGCACTGCCCTCAAGATTGCGTCGTTGACCTCCAACGCCTCGCGCCCCCACTCATTGAGCTCGCGCATCGACTGGGCCTCGGCGCGCAGTTCCGCAACGCCTGCCACTGATTGCGGATCCATCGTCAGCGCGGGCGGTTGTGCTTGCGCTGGTCGCGCGCGGCCTTGGCCTTCTTGCGCTTGGCGGCCTGCTCGCGCTCGCGCTCGCGCGCGGACTTCCCGCTGCCCTTCGCCCCGCCGCCCGCGGCCGCTGCTCCCGAGGCCTTCGAGGACGAGCCACCACGCCCGGATGGTGCGCGCCGGCGCGCGTCGCGCACGATGACGAAGGCGATCGCGCCGATGATGGCGGCCGCGCCCCCGAACATGAGCACGAGCTGCAGCGTGCTGAGCCCGTCGTCGCCGTTGTCGACGGGACCGCCCGGCGTCTGCGACGGATCGGGCGCCTTGAGCCCGTCGGGAACGTTCGTCGGACCGAGCTGAGCGGCGGCGAGCGTGGGCATCGCGAGGCCCAGGGCGAGGACGGCGAGCATGGCTGCGAGGCGCGTCACGAGCGCGAGACTACGCGGCCGGGACGATCGCCGTCGACCTGCGAACCGTCGCGCCGCGGGCGACGTCGCAGATGGCACGAGTCGGGATCGGCCCCGGGTCTACACTTGCGCGGCAATGGCGAAGCAGCGACAGGTCCGAGTGGAGCAGAAGAGCGCGCTCTCCGCGATGGCACAGCTCGAGGAGCGCTCCAACGAGGAGCTCGCCGCCGAGACCAAGCACCGTGCCGCGGCACAGGCGATCCTCGGTGCCCGCGCCTCCGAGAAGTACGACGCGGCCAAGGCACGCGAGCACTTCCGCCGGGCGATCGCCGCCGCCCGCCCGCAGGAGCGCATGCAGCTGCGGCGGATGGCGGAGGCGTCGCTGGCGCTCGCCGAGCGCCGCCCCGACGACCTCAAGGCGGCCGTCGAGAAGCTCGGCCAGCAGGCGCCGTCCAGCCGCCAGCTGTTCGTGCTGCGCCTCATGGGCCTGATCTCCCCCGCGACCGGGGCGAGCCGGCTCATGAAGATCCGCGGCGGGCTGATGCTGGTCGGGATCATCCTCGCGCTGCTGCTGATCGGCTTCGGCCTCGCCAAGCTCGTCACGCTGCCCTTCGGGGGCACCGGCTTCGTCGGCGCGTTCACGCTTGGGATCGTCATCGTCATCGTCGCGCTGGCCGTGCTCACGCTCGTCGGCAGACGCAAGCAGGCGAAGGCCCAGAAGAAGGCTCGGGCCGCGCGCGCGAGCTGATGTGCGGGCGCTACACGCTCGCGACGCCTGACTGGTCGCAGCTGCGCGTGCGCTTCCCGATCGGCGAGCGCATCGAGGCGCGCCGGCGCTACAACGTGGCACCGGGCGACGACGTGCTCGCCGTGATCCACCGCCGCGACGCCGAGCGGCCCGAGGGCGCGCTGCTGCGCTGGGGCCTGGTTCCCGGCTGGGCGAGCGACCCCAGGGAGATGGCCGTCAAGACGATCAACGCGCGCGCCGAGACCGTCGCCGAGCGGCCCGCCTACCGCGACGCGTTCGCCCGCAAGCGCTGCCTGATCGTCGCCGACGGCTTCTTCGAGTGGTCGGGCGGCACGCCGCACTGGATCACCCGTCCCGGCGGCGAGCCGTTCGCCTTCGCGGGGCTGTGGTCGTCGTGGCGCCCGCGCGACGGCGCCGACGTCGAGCCGCTGCGCACCTGCTCGATCGTCACGACGGCCGCCGTCGGGGCCGTCAGCGCGCTGCACCACCGCATGCCGGTGATCCTCGACCGCGACGACGAGCCGCGCTGGCTCGATCCGTCATCGCCGGCCGACGAGCTGCATGCGCTGCTCGCGCCGGTGGACCCGCGGCTGGAGTTCCGGCCGGTCAGCCGCGCCGTCAACGACGCGCGCCACGACGCGCCGGACTGCCTCGACCCGCCCGAGCAGGCATCGCTCTTCTGAGCCCGCTCGCCGCGTCTCCCGGCATCGGGGTCGCGCCGCGGGGCGCGTTTCACCCCCGGCGGATGCGGACGCTCTTGATGACGACGGGATCGAGCGGCATCTCGCTGACCGGATCGGTCGACAGCCGCGCGATCCGCCGCACGGCCGTCGTGCTGCCGACGACGCGGCCGAGGAGCGCGTACTCGGGCGGCAGCCTGGAGTCCTTGGCGGTGACGATGAAGAACTGGCTGCCCGACGTCCCGGGCGGCTCGTTGTCGGTCTTCGCCATCGCGACCGCCCCGCGCAGGTACCGGGTGCCGGCCGACGGGGGCTCGACGACGCTGTAGCCGGGGCCGCCGTTGCCGGTCAGCAGCGGGTCACCGCCCTGGATGACGAAGTCCTTGCCCGCGGGCTTGGCGATCCGGTGGAACGTCAGGCCGTCGAAGTAGCGGTCGCGCACGAGACCGGCGAAGGACGACGTCGTCTTCGGCGCGCGACGGACGTCGAGCGCGATCCGGATCGTGCCGCAGTTCGTCCGCAGGATGGCGACGTAGCGGCGCTTGCGGTTCAGCTTCTGGGTCGGCCGGGCGACGGTCGGGCTCGCCGACGGGACCGGCGCCGCGACGGCCTTGCAGCCATCGCGCGCCGAGCGCGGCGGGATCTCGGGCGTCGTGCCGGTGGCGGGCGAGGTCGCGCCGGCCCCGCCGCCGGTCGTCGCGGCCGTCGCATCGTCCTTGCTCACGCCGTCCTTGCCACACGCCGCGAGCGCGATCGTCGCGAGCAGGATCACGCTGATGGCGAGGGCACGCCGCACGCCGCGGAAGGCTAGTGGTCGGGCCCGCCGCACGTATCACCCGCTGCAAGCCCAGGCACCAGGCAAACTCCTGAGCGTGCCCCTCACCCCGTTCATCGCGCGCTACGACCACATCCTGCTCGATCTGGACGGCTGCGTCTGGCGCGGCGAGGAGCCGACCGAGGGCGCGATCGACGCGATCGCGGCCCTGCGCACGGCGGGCAAGAGGATCGCGTTCGTCACGAACGACACCCAGCTGACGGGCGAGGAGTACGTGCGCAAGCTGTGGCGCCTGGGCTTCCAGGGCTCGGTCGAGGAGGTCGTGACGGCCGGCGGCGCGTTGCAGTTCGTGCTCGCCGAGCGCTTCGGCGGCGGCGCGGCGTTCGTCATCGGCTCGCCGGCGATCAAGGGACATGTCGAGTCCGCGGGCCTGCGGATCGTCAACGACACGGCGTTCGCCAGCCGCGCCGACGTCGTCGTCGTCGCCTACCACCCCGAGTTCGACTACGGCGAGCTGCGCGCGGCCGCGATCGCCGCGCGGCGCGGGGCGTTCCTCATCGCCGCCAATCGCGACGCGACGTTCCCGATGCCGGACGGCCTGTGGCCCGGGACGGGGTCGATCGTCGCCGCGGTCGAGACGGCCTCGGGCTGCCGGGCGGCGATCGTCGGCAAGCCGGAGCCGGTGCTGATCCGCACGGCCCTCGACCGCCTCGGAGCGGGCCGCGCGCTCATGATCGGCGACCGCATCGACTCCGACCTCGGCGCCGCGCACGCCGCGGGCATCGACGGCGCGACCGTGCTGACCGGCGCGTCGGATCGCGCCATGGCCGAGGCGGCGCGCGACCCCAGCCCCGTCGCGATCTCCGAGCGCCTCGCGACGCTCGTGCTGACAGACGCGTGAACCTGCTCGCGGGCAAGATCGCGGTGGCGCGCGCCGCCGGGTCGCTGTCGCGGCGCAGCGGGCGCGGCGGGACGAGCCTGCCCGGCAAGCTGCTCATGCGCCTCGAGCCGCACGCGATCGCGCGTCTCGCGGCGCGCCTGCGCAACGGCAGCGCCGTCATCTCGGCGACGAACGGCAAGACGACGACGGCCGCGATGGTCGCCGCGATCCTCGAGGGCGACGGGTCGCGGCTCGTGCACAACCGCGCGGGCGCGAACATGGCCGGCGGCGTGACGACCGCGCTGCTGGGCGCGGCGCGCGGCGCCGGCATCGACGGCGACGCCGGCCTGTTCGAGGTCGACGAGTTCTGGCTCGACCAGGTGCTGCCCGAGCTGCGCCCGCGCGCGCTGCTGCTGTCGAACCTCTTCCGCGACCAGCTCGACCGCTACGGCGAGCTCGAGACGATCGCCGACCGCTGGGCGGCCGCCGTCGCGGCCGCGCCGGACACCCGGCTCGTGCTCAACGCCGACGACCCGCTCGTCGCCGACCTCGGCCGCGATCGCGCGGGCGTGACGTACTTCGGCGTGCAGGACGACGCGATGGCGCTCGCCGGCATGGCGCACGCGTCGGACTCCAAGCACTGCCGCCGCTGCGGCGCGCCGTACGTCTACGACGCGATCTACATGGGGCACCTCGGGCGCTATCACTGCCCCAACGGCGACGGGCCGCGCCCGGAGCCCGGCGTGTGGGCGACCGACATCGTGCTCGACGGCACGCGCAGCGCCGCGTTCCAGCTCCACATCGGGGAGCACCACGCACGCGTCGCACTCCCCCTCCCCGGCCTCTACAACGTCTACAACGCGCTCGGCGCGGCGGCGCTGACGCACGCGCTCGGCGCCTCGCTCGAGGCGATCGTCGCCGGCCTGGCGACCACGCGCCCGGCGTTCGGGCGCGCGGAGACCGTGCGCGTCGGCGGCCGCGAGCTCGCGATCCTGCTCGTCAAGAACCCCGCCGGCGCCAACGAGGTCCTGCGCACCCTCGCGCTCGACGCCGGCGAGCACGACGTCTTCGCCGTCCTCAACGACCGCACCGCGGACGGGCACGACGTCTCGTGGGTGTGGGACGCCGACTTCGAGGTCATCGCCGGCCGCGTGCGACGCGTGACGTGCAGCGGGACGCGCGCGGCCGAGCTCGCGCTGCGGCTGAAGTACGCGGGCGTGCCCGCCGATCGGCTGCACGTCGTGCCCGCGCTCGAGGCCGGGCTGGATGCCGCGCTCGCCGCTGGCGAGGGACGGCTCGTCGCGCTGCCGACGTACACGGCGATGCTCGACCTGCGCGGCCTGCTCGTCGCGCGCGGCGCGGCGGAGGGCTCGTTCGCATGAGCGAGCCGATGACGGAGCAGGTCATCTGGCACGACATCGAGTGCGGCCGCTACCGCGCCGACCTGCCGCTGTGGCGCGAGCTGGCGAAGGCCGAGGACGGGCCGGTGCTCGACCTCGGCGCCGGCACCGGGCGGGTCACGCTCGACCTCGCCCGCAAGGGCCATCGCGTCGTGGCGCTGGACCGCGAGCCGAGGTTCCTGGAGGCGTTGCGCTCGCGTGCCGCCGGGCTGCACGTCGAGACGGTCGTCGGCGACGCGGGCGGCTTCGACCTGCCGGGCCGGACCTTCGGGCTCATCATCGCGCCCATGCAGACGATCCAGCTGCTCGGCCGCGCCGGCCGCGCGGGGCTGCTGCGATCCGCGCGCGCGCACCTCAAGCCGCAGGGCCTGCTGGCCTGCGCGCTCGCCGACGCGATGGAGGCCTTCGACGCCGAGCACGTCCTGCTGCCGATCCCCGACACCGGGCATGTCGGCGGGATCAGCTACTACAGCCAGCCCGTGGCGCTGCGCGACAACGGCGACCGCATGACGATCGAGCGGATCCGCACGACGGTCGCGCCCGGCGGCGCGCGCACGGCGAGCGACGACGTCATCCACCTCGACAAGGTCAGCCCCGCGGAGGTCGAGGCCGAGGCGCTCGAGGCCGGGCTATGGCCGCGCGCCGCGCGCGTCATCCCGCCGACCGAGGAGCACGTCGGCACGACCGTGGTGATCCTCCGTGGCTGAGCCGAGGGCCCTGCGCGTCTGCGCGCTGTACCCGGACCTCATGAACATCTACGCCGACCGCGGCAACCTGCTCATGCTCGAGCGCCGCTGCGCGTGGCGCGCGATCGGCTTCGAGCTGACGGCCGCCGGCCTCGGCGAGGGCGTCGACCCCGACGCCCACGACCTCTTCTACCTCGGCGGCGGGCAGGATCGCGACCAGCGCCTATGCGGCCTGGATCTCGTGTCCTCCAAGCGCGACGCGCTGCACGCGGCCGCCGAGCGCGGTGCGATCGTGCTCGGCGTCTGCGGCGGCTACCAGCTGCTCGGCCACCGCTACGAGCTCGGCGACGAGGAGATCCCCGGCCTCGGTCTCGTCGACCTCGAGACGATCCGCTCGCCCGACGGGTCGCGGCTCATCGGCAACGTCGCGATCGAGGTCACGCTCGACGAAGGCGGCGCGCCGCGGGTGCTGGCCGGCTTCGAGAACCATGGCGGCCGCACGCATCTCGGCGCCGCCGAGCGGCCGCTGGGGCGCGTCATCAAGGGCCACGGCAACAGCGGCTCCTCCGGCGTCGAGGGCGTGCGCCGCGGCAGCGTGATCGGCACGTACCTGCACGGCCCGCTGTTGCCGAAGAACGCCTGGTTCGCCGACTGGCTCATCCGCACGGCGCTCGGCGTCGACGAGCTCGAAGCGCTCGACGACGCGCTCGAGGACGCCGCGCACGCCGAGGCGCGGCGCGCCGCAGGGGCATGAGCGATCCGGCGGACCAGCGTGGATGATGATCTGTATTATTCCCTCATGTCCGATGTAACACAGGTAGCGTTTCAGCTCGACAATACGAGCCTGCGGGAGGTTGACAAGCTCGTCGCCACGGAATTCCCCTCGCGCGCGGAGGCGTTCCGCACTGCGGTCCACGAGATGCTCCGAACGCGCCGTGAACGCGCCATCGACGCACAGCTCGCGGCCGGCTACGGCACGCAGCCTCCTGGTGGCGAGGTGAAGGCGTGGGCCGACACGAGCATCGAGGGACTGCGTGCCTCCGAGCTCGACTGGTAGCCCCCACCCCCTCCCGCGGCGCGGCGAGATCTGGCTGGCCGAGCTCGACAAGCCGCGGCCGGTCGTCGTCATGCACCGGGACTTCGCTGGGCGAGCGCTGAACGCCGTGCTCGTAGCGCCGCTCACCACCACGATCCGCGACATCCCGACCGCCGTCAGGCTCGGCGAGCCCGACGGCGTCGACCGCGACTGCGTGGCGATGCTCGACGCGCTGACGCTCCTGCCCAAGGACCGCTTCATGAGACGCGTCGCCCTGCTGAGCTCCGAGCGCATGGTCGAGCTGTGCGCGGCGTTGGCGATCGCCGTGTCGTGCGAGGGACCGACCAGCGGACGGTGAGGCGAGCGCTTCTGAGCTGCTCGCGCCCGGGACGCGACGGCGCGGCTCGGCGATTCAGGCGCGCCGCGAGCCGCCACTCGCCGTCCGCTGTCGGGCCGGCCTCCAGGCGCCCGCCGGCGGCGTCGATGCGCTCGCGCAAGCCGGTCAGGCCGCTGGCCGTGCCGACGTCGGACAGCAGTACCTCGCCCGACATCGTGCGCCGCCGCCGGCCCGACGTCGTCCCGCTGGGCATCCGCACGTCGCGCGCGTCCTGGGCAAGCTCGGCTGCGCGATCGCGTGCAGGCGGTCGTCCTCGCCTACGAGACCGGCCTCGTCTCGCCCGAGCTGCGCGCCTGACGTGAGGCCACGCCGCCCAGCGCGCCGTGCCGCGATCACGACAAGGGCCGGCGCGCCAGGATTCCTCGGTAGTACGCCGCGAACGCGGGTAGGATCGCCCTCGTGCCGGCGCCGTCTGCTCGATCGTCAGCGGAGCCCCTCGAGTTCCGCGACGTCACGAAGCGCTACCCGGGTACCGATGCGCCCGCTGTCGACGGCCTGACGCTCGAGGTTCCCGCCGGCGAGATCTGCGTGCTCGTCGGACCGTCCGGCTGCGGCAAGACGACCGCGATGCGGATGGTCAACCGCATGATCGACATCACCTCCGGCGACATCCTGCTCGGCGGGCGCAGCGTCAAGGACCGCAAGCCCGATGAGCTGCGCCGCAACATCGGCTACGTCATCCAGCAGATCGGCCTGTTCCCGCACCGCACGATCGCCGACAACATCGCGACGGTGCCGCTGCTGCTCGGGTGGGACAAGCGCCGCATCGCCGCGCGCATCGACGAGCTGCTCGAGCTCGTCGGGCTGCCGGCCGAGATGCGCAAGCGCTACCCGTCACAGCTGTCCGGCGGCCAGCGCCAGCGCGTCGGCGTCGCCCGCGCGCTCGCGGTCGATCCGCCGGTCATGCTCATGGACGAGCCGTTCGGCGCGATCGACCCGATCAACCGCGAGCGGCTGCAGAACGAGTTCCTGCGCCTGCAGGCCGAGCTGCGCAAGACGATCGTCTTCGTCACCCACGACATCGACGAGGCGATCAAGATGGGTGACCGGATCGCGATCATGCAGGTCGGCGGCAAGCTCGCGCAGTACGCCCCGCCCGCCGAGCTGCTGACGTCCCCCGCGAGCCCGTTCGTCGAGGACTTCGTCGGTGCCGACCGCGCGCTGAAGCGCCTCGCGCTGCAGCGGGTGCGCGACATCGACCTGTGGAAGGTCGCCACGTGCCGCGCCGGCGAGCCCGTCGCCGAGGTCCGCAAGCGCCTCGCCGACGCCGACCTCGAGATCGCGCTGCTCGTCGACGGTGACGGGCGCGCGATCGGCTGGCTCTCGGAGCGCGGGCTGACCGGCGAGCGCGTGCGGCGCGAGCTGCGCTCCCCCGCGGAGCCGCTCGTCGAGCTCGACGACATCCTGCGTGACGCGCTGTCGGACCTGCTCGGGCACGAGTCGATGTACGCCCCGGTCATCGACGCCGACCGCAAGGTCGTCGGCGCGTTGTCGATGCAGGTCATCTCGCAGGCGGTCGGCAGCGCGCCGTCCGCGATCCCGAGCTCGGCGGAGCTCGCGGCGCGCGATCGGGCCGCGGCCGGGGGACCCGGGCTCGAGGAGCCCGAGCCCGAGCCCGAGGCGGCCGGCCCGGAGTGAGGAACGCCACGTGAGCCTGGCGCTCGTGATCGCCCAGAGCGGCGGCTTCGTGCGCGACCGCACGGGCAGCTCGAACTGCGTCGCCGACAACGGCTTCTGCCCCGACTGGATCGCGAACAACCTCGACCGCTACTGGACGCCGCTGCTCCAGCACGTCTACCTCGTCGTCGTGTCGGTCAGCATCGGCTTCACGATCGCGTTGTCGCTCGGACTGCTCGCGCACCGCAAGCGCTGGCTGATCGGGCCGCTGACCGGCGTCACCGGCGCGCTCTACACGATCCCCAGCATCGCGATGTTCTTCCTGCTGCAGCCGCTGCTCGGGCGCGGCAACACGCCCGCGATCGTCGGCCTCGCGATCTACACGCAGGTCATCATCTTCCGCAACGTCGTGACGGGCCTCGCGAACGTGCCCGCCGAGATGGTCGACGCGGCGGCCGGGATGGGGATGACGCCCAACCAGCGGCTGTTCAAGGTCGAGGTCCCGCTGGCGCTGCCGGAGATCCTCGCCGGCCTGCGGATCGCGATCGCCACGACGGTCGGGCTGGCCGCGTACTCCGCGCTCGCGGGCGCGGGCGGCCTCGGGCAGAAGCTCATCGTGCCGAGCGACATCGGCTTCAAGTCCAACGTCGTCGTCGCGGGCGGGCTCGTGACGCTGCTGGCCGCCGCGCTCGATCTGCTCGTGCTGTTCGGCCAGCGCCTGCTGACGCCCTGGCGCCGCGCGGTGGCGACGTGATCCTCGCGCTGCTCGGCGACTTCGGCGACGGCGTGCGCTTCATCTTCCAGGCGCGCGAGTCGAGCGCCGGCACCGTCGAGGTGGGCGGCCTCGGCGAGATCGCGCACCTCGGCGCCAACCACCTGCTCGTGTCGCTGCTGGCCGTCGCGATCGCCGTCGCGATCGCGCTGCCGACGGCGCTCTACCTCGGCCACGAGGGCAAGGGCGAGTTCCTCGCCGTCAGCGCGTCGAACGTCGGGCGCGCCGTGCCGTCCCTGGCGATCATCGCGTTCTTCGTCGCGTTCCTCGGCACCGGCTTCACGAACGTCTGCTTCGCGCTGATCCTGCTCGCGATCCCGCCGGTGATCACGAACACGTACGTCGCGGTGCGCCAGGTCGATCGCGAGGTCGTCGACGCCGCCCGCGGCCAGGGCCTCAGCGAGCTGCAGATCATCCGACAGGTCGAGCTGCCGCTGGCGCTGCCGACGATCTTCGGCGGCATCCGGCTGTCGTCGGTGAACGTGCTGGCGACCGCGATCATCGCGCCGCTCGCCGGCTACGAGACGCTCGGCACGCCGATCCTGTCGCTCAACGTGTATGGATTCTCCGGAGCCATCGGGGCTGCGATCGTCGTCGCCCTGCTGACCCTCTCGGCGGACGCCGGCTTCGCCGGCGTGCAGCGATGGACCACACCCAAGGGCCTGAAGGTCGTCAAGGGCGACCGTCGCCGGTTGCGCTTCCGGCCCACACCCTGAACGAAGGAGCGTGCCGTTCCCGTGATTCGCAACAGCTTCCGCATCCTGCTCGGCCTGCTGGCCGTGCTCGCCCTGTCGGTCTTCGCCGCCGCGTGCGGCGACGACAACTCCCCCAGCGCCGACAGCTCGACCCCGGCCGCGCAGTCCACGGCGCCGGCGAAGTCGGGCGACATCTCCGCCGACGAGAAGGCGGCCAACAAGATCGCCCCGATCGACGGCGCCGCGAGCACGTCGCTGACCGTCGGCTCGAAGAACTTCACCGAGCAGTTCATCCTCGGCGAGATCTACGCGCAGGCGCTCCAGGCCGCGGGCTACACGGTCAAGAAGGACCTCAACCTGGGTTCCGAGCTCGTCGCCTTCAAGTCGCTGAAGGCGGGCGACATCGACGCCTACCCCGAGTACACCGGCACCTCGCTGACGTCGTTCTTCAAGGTCAAGATCGCGGACGTCCCGAAGGATCCGGCGAAGGCCTACGCGGACGCCAAGGCCGACTACGCGAAGGTCGGGATCACCGCGCTGCCGACGACGCCGTTCGAGAACACCTACCGGCTGGCGGTGACGAAGAAGGAGGCCGCGAAGCTCGGCAACCCGACGAAGATCTCCGACCTCGCGGCGAAGGCGAACACGCTGACCGTCAACGGCTTCCCCGAGTGCCGCCAGCGCATCGACTGCCTGCTCGGCGTCGAGAGGGGCTACGGCTTCAAGTTCAAGAAGTTCCTGCCCGGCGAGAACAAGTTCCAGATCCTCGACAACGACGACGCGCAGGTCGCGTTCATCTTCACGACCGACGGGCAGCTGTCATCGGGCAAGTACGTCGTGCTCGACGACGACAAGTCGATCTTCCCGCCGTACAACATCAGCCTCACGGTCCGTGACGTGACGGCGAAGAAGCTCGGCGAGGCCGGTCAGAAGGTCGTCACCGACGTCCAGAAGTACATGACCGAGGAGATCATGCAGGAGCTCAACGCGCGCGTCGACATCGACAAGCAGGAGCCGAAGAGCGTCGCGGCCGAGTACCTGAAGAACTTCGGCTTCACGAGCTAGGAGTTCTCAGCCGGTCGAGCCGAACCCACCCTCGCCGCGGACCGTCGCGGCGAGGGCATCGACCTCGACGACCTCGGGCGCGGCGACGGCGACGACGACGAGCTGGGCGATGCGGTCGCCGGACGCGACCTCGAACGCGGCCTCGCGATCGGTGTTCAGCAGCAGGACCCTGATCTCGCCGCGGTAGCCCGCGTCGATGAGGCCGGGCGCGTTGACGATCGCGATGCCGTGGCGGGCGGCGAGGCCGGAGCGCGGGAGCACCATCCCGGCGTGGCCGGCGGGCAGCTCGATCGCGATGCCCGTGCGCAGCATCGCGCGCTCACCGGGTCCGAGGGTCGCGGCGTCGAGCGCGTGCAGATCGTAGCCCGCGTCGTCCTCGTGCGCGCGGATCGGCAGGCGCGCGGCCGAGTCGAGGCGGCGGACGTTGAGCTTCACGGGCAGTCGCGGAACGTGCTCGCGGGTGCCGCCCCGGACGCCGTCACGCCGCGCCGTCGCCGTTGGCGCTCGCGGCGACCGCACCGTTGACGGCGTAGCGCGCGTAGCGCTCGACGAGCGTCTGGGGCAGTCGCGCATGGACCCGGACCCCCTCGGGCGTGTCGGTGCGCTCGAGGTCGCCGGCGGCGTCGTGCAGCTCGGCGAGGCTCGCGCCCGCGGCGTAGGGCAGCAGCAGGTCGACGGAGCGCAGCGTGCGGCGGAACTCCTCCTCGATGCGCTCGCCGAGCTCCTCGAGCCCCTCGCCCGTGGCGGCCGAGATCAGCATCCCGTCGGGGTGCGTGAAGTGCAGCTCGGTACGACGGTCGGCGTCGAGCGCGTCGGCCTTGTTGAGCACGAGCAGGCGCGGGCGCTCACCGGCGCCGACGTTCTCGAGCACCTCGTCGACGGCGCGCAGCATCTCGGCCATCTCGTGCTCGTCGGCGGAGGCGTCGACGACGTGCAGGATGAGGTCCGCCTCGCGCGTCTCGTGCAGCGTCGCGGCGAACGCGTCGACGACCTGGTGCGGGAGCTTGCGGATGAAGCCGACGGTGTCGGTCAGCAGGTACGGGCGGCCGTTGACGCGCAGCTCGCGGGTCGTCGGGTCGAGCGTGTGGAAGAGGCGGTCGCGGACGCCGACCTCGGCGCCGGTCAGGCGGTTCAGCAACGTCGACTTGCCGGCGTTCGTGTAGCCGGCCAGCGCGATCTGCGGGAGGTGCGCGCGGTCGCGCTCGGCGCGCATCGTCGCGCGCGACGCCGTCACGCCCTTGAGCCGGCGGCGCAACGCCGTGATGCGGTTGCGCGCGAGCCGGCGGTCGGTCTCGATCTGCGACTCGCCCGGTCCGCGGGCGCCGATGCCGGGCTGCGCGGCGCTCGCCCCGAGGCGTTCGAGGTGCGTCCACAGCCCGCGCATGCGGGCCATGTTGTATTCGAGCTGCGCGAGCTCGACCTGCAGCTTGCCCTCGGCGCTGTGGGCGTGGCCGGCGAAGATGTCGAGGATCACCGACGTCCGGTCGACGACCGGCATGCCGAGCCCCTCCTCGAGGTTGCGCTCCTGGCGCGGGCTGAGCTCGTCGTCGCAGACGACGACGTTCGCGTCGGCTGCCTTCGCCGCCTCCTTGACCTCGATGAGCTTGCCCGGCCCGATGTAGGTGTTCGGGTGCGGCTGCTCGAGGTGCTGGACGATCTGCCCGACGACGGCGACACCGGCGGTGCGCAGCAGCTCGTGCAGCTCCGACAGGTCGTCGCCCTTCTCGAGCGCGGCGATGCAGAACGCCCGTTGCTTCGGGCGCCCACTCGCTGCCTCGTTGGTCTTGCGGTCCTCGCCGGTGCGGCCTGCGCGGGTGCGTTGCACGAGCTCCAGTCTAGACCCGCGCCCGCCACGCTCCGTCGAGGCTCGAACGCCACCGGGTCGCCCGTATGCTGCGCCGCGACATGGACCGCGACGTGGCGCTGCTGTGCAACCCATCCGCGGGCGGCGGTCGCGTGCGGCGCGTGTTGCCGGAGGTGCAGGAGGCGCTGCGGGGCCACGGCGTCGCGTTCCACACCGAGATCACGCGCAGCCTGGAGCACGGCATCGCGCTGGCCGGCGCCGCGGCCGCGGCCGGCGAGGCCGTCGTCACGCTCAGCGGCGACGGGCTCGTCGGCGCCGTAGCCGGGGTCCTGCGCGAGCACCCGGGCTCGCTGCTCGGCGTGCTGCCCGGCGGGCGCGGCAACGACTTCGCCCGTGCGCTTCGGATCCCGCTCGACCTCCCGGCCGCGTGCGCGGTGATCGCCTCCGGCACCCCGCGCGCGATCGACGTCGGCGACGTCGACGGGCGCACGTTCGTCGGCATCGGATCGCTCGGGATCGACGCCGCCGCCAACCGGATCGCCAACGGCGCCCCGAAGTGGCTCGGCGGGTCCGTGTACCTGTACGCGGCGCTGCGGGCGCTCGCCGCGTGGACGCCGGTCGACTTCGAGCTGCGCCTCGACGGCGAGCCGCTGAGCGTCAGCGGCTACTCCGTCTCGGCGTGCAACTCGCCGTGCTACGGCGGCGGCATGATGCTGGCGCCGGACGCCCAGCTCGACGACGGCCGCTTCGACGTCGTCGTGATCTCGACGCTCTCCAAGCCGCGCTTCCTCGCGACGCTCCCGAAGGTCTTCAAGGGTCGGCACGTGACCCACCCGGCGGTCGCGATCCACCGCGCCCGCGAGCTCGTGGTCGAGGCGAGCCGCCCGCTCACCCTCTACGCCGACGGCGACCCGATCGGCGAGACGCCGGTCACGATCCGAGTCGTGCCGGCGGCGCTGCGGGTCCTGACCCCGGCGTGAGCCGCCGGAACCGCAGGAGCGACCTCAAAGCGGTTGCGTGAACGTGAGGCTGGTGGTGCCGCTGGCATGGGCCAGGCCCGTTGTGAGACAGGTGATCAGGGCGAGGGGGTCGCGCAGGTTGGCGATCGCGATCTGATCGCCGTCGAAGCGCCCGGAGGTGATGGTCGCCGACAGGCCGGCGGTGCCGCCGATGCTGCCGACGTTCGTCAGGCCGGTCACCGTGGCATGGCTGTGACTCGTGTCGGACCAGTCGATGTCGAGCGTGCCGGTCACGTTCTGGCCCGAGGTGCAGGTCAGGTTGCCGGTGAGGGTGTAGTGGAACGTGCCGGTGGTCGCTCCACCGCCTGCGAACAGGCACGTGGTGATCGTGCCCGCGCCCGTGGAGGTCGCCGCGGGCGCTGGGTCGGGGGGAAGCGGTTGGGTGGCGGGTGGGCTGAAGTTGAGGGTGATGCTGGCGACGCAGCTGCCGTCGAGGCCGGACGCGCCGGCGGGTGCGATGGCAGCCGCACAGGACAGGGCCACGGCGACGAGCACCGTCAGCAGGGCGACAGGACGTCTCATTCGGGGCTCCTCGCGTGTCGGCGGCTCGTACCGGCAGCGAGCCTAGATCGGGCCGACGTTCGTCGTCAAGCACGGCGCCGCCGGCGCTCTGCCTCCCGCGTTCGCGGCGCCGGGCGCCGGCGCTCAGGCCGCACGTCGCTCGCCCGCGCGCACGCCGGCCTCGAGCCGGTTGGCGGGGAGCGCGAGCGGGCACGTCCGGCGCGGGACGTAGGAGCACGACGGCTGGTACTCGACGTGCTCCGTGCGGGCGCGGGCGAAGCGCACGAAGCGCATCGTCGCGCCGTCGCCGGAGGGCAGCTCGAAGGACTCCTCGGGCTCGCGCTCGACGCTCGCGAGCAGGCGCCAGGCCGGGTCGTATGGCCAGACGTGAGGGCCGCCGTAGCCGGCCGCGCGCTCGGGCTCGGGGATCGGCGACTGCGGGTGCTGCGCACACAGCTCGCGGCGCACCGCGCACCAGCGCTCCCATCCGGCGACCGGATCGGCCGCGCCCCGCACGGACGCCTACAGCTCGGCGACCAGCCGCCGCCAGTCGAGCAGCTCCGCGATCGAGCGCGGGTCCGTGGCGGCGATCGGACCCGCCGCCCTACCCGGCGAGCCTGCCGAGGCGCTCGACGGCCTCGAGCAGACGGTCGTCGGGCGTCGTCAGCGAGATGCGGAAGAAGCCCTCGCCGTTGGGGCCGTACGCGCCGCCGGGCGAGATCACGACGGCCGCCTCCTCGAGCACGTGCTCGCAGTACGCGGCCGAGCTCTCGAAGCCCTCGGGGATCGGCGCCCAGACGTAGATCGTCGCCTTCGGCGAGTCGACATGGACCCCGATCGCCCGCAGCGCGTCGACGACGAGGTCGCGGCGGCGCGTGTAGAGCGCGTTCATCTCGGCCTTGTCGCCGTCGGCGTCGGGGCTCAGCGCGGCGATGGCCGCGAGCTGCACGGCCTCGAACAGGCCCGAGTCGATGTTCGTCTTGAGGCGCCAGTACGTCTCGATCGCCTCGGCGTTGCCGACGATCGCCCCGCAGCGCCAGCCCGTCATGTTGTAGCCCTTGGACAGCGAGAAGACCTCGACGCCGACCTCCTTGGCGCCCGCCGTAGCGAGGAACGACGGCGCGCGGTAGCCGTCGAACGTCGTCTCGGAGTAGGCCATGTCGCTGACGGCGAGGATGTCGGTCCCCGCGCAGTACGTGACGACCTCCTCGTAGAACCCGGGCCGCACGATCGCGCCCGTCGGGTTGTTGGGGTAGTTGAAGAACATGAGCTTCGCGCGCGCCCGGTCGGCGTCGGAGATCGCGTTCAGATCGGGCGTGAAGCCGTGGCCGGGGAGCAACGGCATGAGCACGGGATCGGCGCCGGCGATGATCGGCCCGCCCGTGTAGACCGGGTAGCCGGGGTCGGAGCTGAGCGCGGCGTCGCCCGCGTCGAGGAACGCGAGGCTGAGGTTGAAGATGCACTCCTTGGCGCCGATCACGGGCATGATCTCCGTGGCGGGATCGAGCTCGACGTCGAAGCGGCGCATGTAGAAGTCCGACACCGCCTGGCGGAAGTCCGCGCGGCCGCGGTTGGAGGGGTAGCGGTGCGTCTCGGGCTCGGTGATCGCCTCGGCCATCGCCTCGACGACGAGCGCGGGCGTCGGGCGATCGGGGTCGCCGATGCCGAGCGAGATGACGTCGATGCCCTGTGCCTTCTTGGCGGCGATCTTGCGCTCGAGCTCGGCGAACAGATACGGCGGGATGCGGTCCAGGCGGCGGCTGGGCTTCACAGCTTCTCCAGTTGGTCGATGAAGTCGTCGGCGAGCTCGCCCCGGTACACGGGCACGGCCCAGCCGCTCAAGGTGTAGTGCAGGTCCTCCCGCACGTCGACGACGAGCTCGCCGCCGTCCAGGCGCACGGTCACGGGCGAGTCGCCGCCGCGCAGGACGTACGCGACGGCGGCGCCGCTCGCGCCGGTGCCGGAGGACATCGTCTCCCCCACGCCGCGCTCGAAGATCCGCGCGCGGATGACGCCGGGCTCGAGCTCGCCGAACCACGACACGTTCGTGCGGTTGGGGAACAGCTCGTGCTCCATGATCGCCGTGCCGATCGCGGGCAGGTCGAGCGCGTCGAGCTCGTCGATGTCGGGCGTGTGGATCGCGCACTGCGGGTTGCCGACCTGCACGTGCTGAAAGCGCCACTCGCGGCCCTGCGCGGTCAGCGTGCCCGCGCCATCCGCGTCGCCCGACGGGAAGTCGCCCGACGCGCGGCGCGCACGGCCCATGTCGAGCGTGCACGTCGTCGGCCCCGTGATCGTCGGGCGGATCTCGCCGGCGGCGGTCTGGATCGAGAACTCGTCCGAGTCGGTCCAGCCCTCCTGGCGCAGGTACATGACCGCCTCGCGCGCGCCGTTGCCCGACAGCTCGGCCTCCGAGCCGTCGGGGTTGAAGATCCGCAGGCGCGCGACGAAGCCGCGCTCGTCGGGCTCGGACAGCAGCAGGATCCCGTCCGATCCGACGCCCGCGTGCGGGTCGCAGATGCGCCGGATCCGGGGGCCGCTCAGCTCGAACGGCAGGGCGCGCTCCTCGAAGATGAGATAGTCGTTGCCGAGCGCCTGCCACTTCTGAAAGGTGATCGAGGTCATGCGGGCGCCGAGTCTATGTCGGCCGCGACCTCCTCCGGCGAGCGCCCGCCGATGTCGACGACGTCGACGCCGGGCAGCTTGCGCATCCACGTCAGCTGGCGGCGGGCGAAGTTGCGCGTGCGCCGCTTCATTCCCGCGACGTCGCCGGCGAGCAGCTCCTCGAAGCCGAGCGCGACCCGCGCCGTGGCCGAGGCGCCCGCCGCGTCCGCGCGGCGGACCTCGTCGAGCACGCCCGCGGCGATCATCGCGTCGACGCGCCGCTCGATGCGCGCGTAGAGCTCCTCGCGGTCGCGGGTCAGGCCGACGAGCCGGGTCGGGTGGCGCGTGTCGTCTGTCCACAGGCGGTTGGGACCGCTCGGCTGCTCGAGCGCCCCCTGGGCGAGCAGCTCGAGCGAGCGCACGATGCGATGGCGATCGCGCGGATCGATCGTCGCCGCGGCCCACGGCGCGTGATGCGCGAGCTCCGCGTGCAGCGCCTCGGCACCGCGCGCGGCGAGGTCGGCCTCGATGCGCTCTCGCACGCCGGGCGGCGGCGGCGGTCGCAGCTGCAGCGCGGCGAGCGCGCCACGCAGGTACAGGCCGGTCCCGCCGACGACGATCGGCGTCGCACCCTCGGCCAGCAGCGCGTCGATCTCGGCATGCGCGAGCGCCGCGTACTCGGCGACACTGAAGCGCGCGCCGAGCTCCACGAAGCAGATCAGGCGGTGCTCGAGACGCGCGAGCTGGGCGCGGTCCGGCACTCCGGTCAGGATCTCCAGGCCGGCGTAGACCTGCAGCGCGTCCGCGGACACCGCGACGGGCCGCTCGCCGCGTGCCCGCAGCCGCTCCGCGAGCGCGATCGCGACCTCGGTCTTGCCGACAGCCGTCGGGCCGAAGACGGCGATGACGCGCGCGGGCATGACGCCGAGTATGCGGGGCGCGGACGCCGGTGGCGTCGGCCGCGCGCAGCGCCGTGGTGCCGGCGACGGGTCCGGTACGCTCGCAGCCCTTGTACGGTCGCGAGGAACCCGCACGCGCAGCAGCCGCCCCGAGCCCACAGGCGCCCGCCACGCGGCCGCCGGCGCGAGCGCGCACGGGCACCGCGCCGAAGGCGCTGCTCGCCCTCCAGCGCAGCGCGGGCAACGCGGCCCTCGCGCGGGCGCTCACGGCTCAACGCGCACCAGGCGACCCGCTCCTGCAACGAGCCCACCTGCGCGCGGTCGCGCGGGGTCCGAACATGCGCATGACGAAGGTGCGGACGTCGAAGCTCGCCAGCAACGAGTCGGCCGTCGTCCTGCGCGGCGGCATGGTCGCCACGCTGCTCAGCGACCTCGGTGACGAGGTGCTCGTGACGGACCCGAGCGGCAGGCGGCACAAGGTCGCCAAGGACACGCTGCGGATCGCGCCCGGGCGCAAGCTCGTGCTGCTCGGCCAGATCGTGCGCGTCGTCGACGTGCACGCCACGTCCGGACGCAACGCGACCGTGGTGCTTCAGGACCAGTACGGCGACCTCGTCGGCCTCGCCTGGCGCGCGGTGCTGGCGCTCCAACGCGTGCCGCGCGACAGGCTGCAGTCTCGCATGCGCCTCGCCTCGCGCGCCGAGCTGTCGCGCCTGCCCCTGCGATCGGCGATCGCGATCGCGACGAAGACCTCGACCAAGCCCCCTCGGGGCGGCCGTCGCAGCGCGATCGATCCGGTGCGACGCAAGGACTCGCCGCCCCCGACGGGGTCGCTGAGCATGGACGAGTCCCACGACGTCGAGATCCCCGACGAGACCGCGGACGTGACGCCCCTCGAGATCGGGCCGACGATCGTCGATCGCCCCGGCGACGAGCGCGACGACATGAGCGAGTCACCGGGAGAGCTCTCGGACCCCACGACCACCTCGATGACGGAGACCTCCCTCGGCTCGAGCCCCGACGAGCGCAAGGCACGCGCACGCACGCTGTTCGAGGCATGGATCGGGACGGGCCGGACCGTGCTCGAGATCGACGAGGCGCTGCCTCACCTCGCGCGGCAGTGCGAGCTCGACAAGGTGTCGCTGCAGGTGACCGACGACGAGCTGATCATCGGCTACCACGCGTCGCCGCCGATCTACACACACCTCGCCCTGTCGCAGGTCGCGCCCGACCTCGTCGAGCACCCGCTCATGGGCGCGAAGTACAAGCAGGGCGAGCTGACCGCGACGCAGTACGACGCGGGCCTCGACACGCCGCTCGGCGCGATCATGAAGCAGCTCGGCCTCGAGGCCAAGGACGTGAACCTGCTCGTCAAGGGGGATCTGCTCAAGGCCGACCGGCCGCGGTCGGTGAGCGCGATCGTCGTCGGTACGCGCCGGACCAAGGGCGCGCGCGTCGGCGGTGACACGGTGCCCGCGGCGATCGCGCACCTCGGCCACCACGAGCACATGATCCTGCGCAACGACGAGAACGCGAAGAAGGACTTCTACGACGGGGGCCACCTCATCGGCGATCAGCTCATGAAGAGCGGCGGGCCCGACACGTTCGTGGAGTGGAACCTCGCGCCGATGGAGCAGGTGCTCAACCAGCAGTCGTACTTCAACTGGTGCGAGCAGGTCATCCATGCCGGCGGCTTCGACACGGGCGGCGAGGGAAACCTCAAGGTCCCGATCTCCGTCATCGCGCAGGTCACCTACCCCGACAGCGACTACACCGTCAAGGAGAGCAAGCTCGCCGCGCACGGGATCGTCCCGGAGGTCAAGACGGGGTCGGCGGACCGCGACGTGAAGATCCCCTCCCGGGTCCCGCACCGCTGGCAGCTGGAGGCAAGGCTGCTCAAGACCGGCTACACGTTCAAGGAGCGGTCCCAGGCCCAGGACAAGATCAAGAAGCTCGGCAACACGGCCTTCCCCTACTACAACTACACCGACCTGACGACGAACGAGATCCCCTGGTCCGAGCGCCACTGGTGGGTGCTCAAGACGTCGAGCCTCGCCGCCGGAAAGCTCACCGCGCACACCACCACCGGCGACATCTCCTTTGACTCCTATCAGTACTACCCCCCGCGCAGCTAGCCGATGGCGACGCTGCTGGACGCCATCATCCGGTTCCTCGGCGACGAGGGCTGGGACTTCGCCCGGGAGGGCGGCGCGGACGTCGTGCGCACGGGCTATCGCGGAGACAACGGGCGCTGGGGCTGCTTCGCGCAGACCCGCGAGGAGCTCAACCAGGCCGTCTTCTTCAGCGTCCTGCCGACCGTCGTCGCGGAGGATCGCCGGCTCGCGATGGCCGAGCTGCTGACGTGGGTGAACTTCGATCTCGTGATCGGCAACTTCGAGCTCGATCTCGACGGCGGGCACGTGCGCTACAAGACCTCGATCGACGTCGAGGGGACCGAGCTGACGCCGACGCTCGTACGCCCGCTCGTCTACGACAACGTTCTCACGATGGACCGCTACCTGCCCGCGCTCGACGCCGTCGCGCTCGAGGGCGCGATCCCGCGCGAGGCGTATCGCGCCGTGGACGAGGGCCGCCGGTAGCCGACGCCTCGCCGTCCGCGAGCCGGGGATGGTCGGCCGCTATGGTCAGAGAGCCATGACGGTGCGCATCGCGTGCGGGTTCTCGACCGCCTCCGACCCCCACGCCGGGGCGCTCGAAGCCGCTGCCCATGCGGCCACCGAGCTCGACGGCTCGAACATCGATCTCGCGGTCGTCTTCGCGTCGGGCACGCACCTCGCGGCCCCCGACCGCACGCTCGAGGGCGTCCATGACGCGCTCGCCCCCGACGTCCTGATCGGCTGCGGCGCGGGTGGCATCGTCGCCGGCGGACGGGAGATCGAGGGCGGCACGGCCGTGACGGTGTGGGCGGCGGCGTTCGAGGACGGCGCCGTGTCGGCGTTTCACGCCGAGGTGCAGGAGCTCTCAGACGGCGCCACGCTGAGCGGGCTGCCGGACGTCTCCGGCGCAGGCGGTGTCATCCTGCTGCCCGATCCGTACTCGTTTCCGACCGACGCCGTGCTGAGCCGGCTGCATGAGCATTCGCCCGGCGTGCCCGTGCTCGGCGGCGTCTCGAGCGCGCGCACGATCCGCGGGACGGCGGCGCTGTTTCATGGCGAGGAGGTCGTCGGCGGTGGCGCGGTCGGCCTGCGCTTCGACGGCATCGAGCTGCTGCCGTGCGTGTCCCAGGGCGCGACGCCGATCGGGCCCGAGCTGACGATCACCGCCGGCGAGGGGCGCATCATCCACGAGCTCGCGGGACGACCCGCCCTCGCTGCGCTGCGCTCGGTGATCGACGAGCTCGGCGACGACGAGCGACGCATCCTCGCCGAGGGCATGCTGCTCGGGATCGTCGTGGAACACGGCCGGCCGGACTATCTGCATGGCGATTTCCTCGTGCGCAGCGTGCTGGGTGGCGACCCGGAGACCGGGACCATCGCCGTCGGCGCGACGATCGCCGTCGGACAGGTCGTCCGCGTGCATGCGCGCGACGCGGCGTCGGCAGACCGCGACCTGCACGAGGCGCTCGGCCTGCGCCGCAAGGCGCTGGGCTCCGACCGGCCCGCGGGCGCGCTGATGTTCACGTGCAACGGCCGCGGGCGCGGCATGTTCGGCGTGCCCGACCACGACGCCGCCGCGCTGGCGTCCGAGCTCGGCGCGATCCCGACCGCGGGCTTCTTCGCCGCCGGCGAGATCGGACCGGTCGGCGGCGAGAGCTTCCTGCACGGGTTCACGGCGACCGTGGCAGTCTTCGCGCCATGAACGTCTCTGGGAAGACCGCACTCGTCACCGGCGCGACCGGCGGCCTGGGCCAGGCGATCGCCCGCGCGCTGGCAGCGGCGGGCGCGAAGGTCGTGCTGTCCGGCCGCCGCGCCGACGTCCTCGCGTCGCTCGCGTCGGAGCTCGGCGCGACGATCGCCGCGGCCGACCTGTCCGATGCCGGCTCGGTCCGCGCACTCGCCGCGGCGCACGCGGACATCGACATCCTCGTCGCGAACGCGGGCCTGCCGGCGTCCGGGCGCCTGGAGACCTTCAGCGAGGAGCAGATCGACCGCGCGCTGGACGTCAACCTGCGCGCCCCGATCATGCTCGCCCACGCGCTCGTGCCGGCGATGGTCGCGCGCGGATCGGGCCACATCGTCTTCATGTCCTCGCTGTCGGGCAAGGCGCCGGCGGGCGGCACCGCGATCTACAGCGCGACGAAGTTCGGCCTGCGCGGCTTCGCGGGCGCGCTGCGCGCCGACCTGCACGGCACCGGCGTCGGCATCTCGGCGATCTTCCCGGGCTTCATCCGCGACGCCGGCATGTTCGAGGACGCGGGCGTGACGCTGCCGAAGGGCACCGGCACGAAGTCTCCCGAGCACGTCGCGAAGGCGACGCTGCGCGCGATCGAGCGCAACAAGGGCGAGATCGACGTCGCTCCGATCGCGCTCAAGCTCGGCGCCACGATCAGCGGCTTCGCGCCCGAGCTGTCTGCGACCGTCACGCGCAAGGCGGGCGGTGCCGAGATCGCGGCGCGCTTCGAGGCCGGCCAGCTCGACAAGCGCTGACGCGCGCGACGCCGGTCGCGGACAGCCCGAGGGCCCGCCGGAGCGGGCCCTCGTGGTCTTCCCGAGCTACGCCGAGGCGCTGGCACTCCGGCTCACGGCCCGTGCCCGGCGACGTAGTGCTCGGTGACGTCCGCCTGCGTGAGCACGCCGTCATAGAGCGCGAACTCGTCGAACGTCGCCGGTGACGTGGCCGTCGACCCGAACGTCAGCGCCAGCGCCGTGTCCTGGATCGCCTGCGCCGCCGACACGGACACCGTGTCCAGCACCCCGTCGATGTAGATCTTCCCGGTGCCGGCACCGTTCATCGTCGCCACGATGTAGTGGTAGCCGCCGGCCGCGACAGCGCCCGCCGAGCGCACGAGCGTCGTGACGTTGGCCTTGCGCAGCCACACCTGGCTGCCCGAGCCGGCGTTCATGACGACGAGCTGCAGGCCGTTGCCGCCCTTGTTGAACAGCTCGTGCGACTGCGCCACGGCCGAGCGCTTGACCCAGCCCTCGACCGAGAACGAGGCGCCCACGTCCAGCGAGTTCGCGTCGGGGACGCGCCCACTGTCGTTGACGCCGTCCCACGTCGCCGCCTTGTTCGGGTCGGCGATGAGCGCACCCGCCGCACCGAGTGCGACGCCGTTGAGGTACGTGCCGTTGTTGCCATGGCCCGACGAGTCCGTCAGCACGGTGCCGGACGCCTCACCGAAGCGCCAGTACCCGCTTGGGTTGTCCGCCAGCACGGCGGCGGAGTACCCGACCGTCGTCGAGCAGGTGGCCGCCGGGTTGAACAGCAGCGCCCAGGCGTTCAGGGTGCCCGCGTCCGGGCTCTCGTTGTCGGAGACCGTCAGCGTCCAGATGCCGGCGGGCGCCTTGCCGTCGAACGCGCTGAGCGCCTCGTCGGGCTTCCAGCGCCCGGTGAAATCCGTCGCCGGGGCGCCCGGTATCTGCTCGATCGGGGTCGTGGCCTCGTCGTCGAGGACCGTGTTGGTGAAGTTCGCGCCGTCGGACCCGAACGTGCCAGACCCTGGCCGGTTCATCAGCGTGATCGTCGTGTTGTCCGGTCCCTTCAGCGTCATCTTCAGGTCGCCGACCCACGTGTGGTCGAGGTCCGTGATGCGCACGTCGAGGTCGGAGATGTTCGCCCCGGCCGGGACGGTGATCGTCGAGGTCACGCCGGCCGGCGTGTTGTCGGGGATCGCGACCGGCGTCGTGTTCGAGAACACCGCCGGCGGCCCGACGGTTCCGGTCGGCACCGTGATCGGGATCGTGGGCGAGCCCGCGACATCCTGGTCGGTGTCGATCGATATCGACAGCTGCACCGGAGCCCCGCACCCGTGGGTGATCGGGATCGTCACCCGGAACGACGGCGGGTTGCTGTCGGCCTGATTGCCCGGAGACGGGAGGTTCGGCCAGGTCGCGACGTTCGTCGGGATCGTCACCCCCGGCGTGCTGCTGGTCATCGTGCCGGTGATCCCGGTGACCGCGCCGACGCTCGTGTTCTTGAGCCGCTCGACGACGGTGATCGTCTCGCCGGGCTCGGCGACGCCGTCGCCGTCGCCGCCCGGCGCGGGGTCGGTGATCGTCGTGCTGACGTGCTCGACGACGACCGGCAGGTCGAAGTTGTCGACCGCGCCGCTGTTGGCGGTCGCGCCGCCGGGCGCCTCGACGGCGTGGAAGCCCATGCCGCGGGCCGCGAACACCGTCCAGATCTGGGCGTAGTACGCGTTGCCACAGCTCGCCGCGTCGGCGGCCAGGATCGCGTTACGCATGTCGAGGAACGACGGGGCCAGCGGCGACAGGCGCATGCCACCGGTCACGAGGCAGCGGGCCGCGACGGCGCCGACCGCGTTGCGCAGATCCCAGATCGTCTGCGCCCAGATCTCACCGTTGGGGTGCGGTGAGGCCGGCGAGCCGACCTTGCCCAGGTCGCCGAAGGTGTAGCCGCCGCTGCCCGCGGCGACGGTGCCCGGACACGGTCCGGCGGGGGCACCGACGGGACAGTCGGTGCCCTCGGTGCGCACGCCGTTGGGCGCGAACGAGAACTTCCCCGTCAGCATCTCGCCGTTGGCGGCCGTGTCGGTCTCGTAGCCGTTGGCCACGAGGTAGTCGAGCGCGTACCAGTCGCTCCATCCCTCGCCCATCGCCTGTGACTGATGCACGGTCAACCCGGACCCGTTGCCCACGAGCCGGTTGCTGAGGCCGTGCCCGTACTCGTGGAAGACCACAGCCGCGTCCTCACCCGTGTCCTGCGCCGTGTTGTTGTCCGTGAAGTACATCTGCATCCTCGGGCTGGTGCCGTCCGCCGGCGTGGCGAAGTTCGCGTTGTTCAGGCCGCCGCCGTCGTTGGACTCGCCGAGCACGCGGTCCCCCGCGCCCGGAGCCGCCGTGGTGTGGACGTGCTCGAAGTTGCGCGAGCCCTCGTCGAAGCCGATCGGCGCAAGCAGCAGCCAGTCGTGGAAGCGATTGATGAGGTAGTGCAGCTGCGTCGTGACCTGGTTCTGGTTCGTGGCCTTGGAGGCCAGTGTGGACGGGTCCCAAGAGCAACCGACGATGCCGCAGGTGTAGCCGCCGGGGGTGAACGGCGTGCGCGGGTACACGAAGTCGCCTCCGCCGCTGGACGGGACCTCTTCGCCCGCGTCCACCGCGTCGTTGTTGTTGGTGTCCGCGTAGGTGTGGGCGTTGTTTCCGTCGAGCTTCGTGTCGCCGGCCGACAGATCCAGCCACGTGCCGTCGGGGCCATCGAGGTCCTGCGTCGTGGCGGTGCCGCCGGCCGGCGCGCCGGGATAGTTCTCCGTGACGCTCGCGTTGGCGAGGAAGTCCGTCAGCGAGTCGCGGGCGAGGATCGCCCCGCTGGCGGCATCGACGACGGTGTCGTAGACGAACGGTGTCTCGCCGGCCACCTTCAAGCGCCAGGCGAGGCGCGACTCGGCCTTCGAGGCGAACACGACGAGCCGTGCCGTGTCGCCGTTGGCGAAGGTCGTCGCCTGCTCGGCGCCGACGGCCGCGGAGGAGCTCGGCATCTGCAGCGCGCCGCGGGCATCGCGCTTGGCGATCGCCAGCGCGTCGGCGGCCGACAGGGCGGGCGTGGAGGTGTTGACCGAGAGATTGGAGACGAGTGGCGCGGACACGTTGACGAGCCGGCCCTGGCTCGTGACGTTGGCGCGCAGCACGCCGTCGTAGCTGGCGATCCCGCCGACCGTCTGCGCCCATGCGAGGTGCGTGACGCCGTCGAACGAGCGGGAGCGCGCGACGAGGCGCAGGCTCGCGAGATCGCCGGAACCAAGCCCGAAGGCCTTGCCATGAGCGCGCACGTAGTTCAGCGCGATGTCCGCCGCGTCATCACCGCTGGCCGCGGTCAGCAGCCCGTCGGTGCGAGCGACGACGCGCAGGCCGCCGGTGACGCCGTCGCCCTCGACGACGCTCTCGTCGCCGAGCTTGGCATCGAGCGCCGCACGATCCTTGGCCTGTGCCGCGGACACCGTGGCGGAGGCGTCGCGCACGTCGCGCTGCGGGCGCCCGTCCTCGGGACCGGTCGCGGCCATCGCCGCGAGCGGCATGAGCAGCGAGCAGGCGACGCAGGCCGCCGCCGCCGCGAGCAGGCGCGCGCTGCGGCGTGCCTCGCCGACACACCCTGGGCCAGCGGCGCCGAGGCCGACGGTCGAGGTTGTCGAGATGGTCGCGATGCCGGAACCGGCGCGACGCCCGCACGTACTCATGAGTGCCTCCAAGAATCCGTCACAAGAACTTCGAGGTATGTGGTGACCGACGGCCCGTTCCGTCGAGCGTGCCCTGCTGCTTAATTTGCGCTCAACGTAACAGCCGTCCGTGCCCGCGGGGGAAATTGTTTTTCGCCGCGCGCGCAGCCCTGCGGGCATGGTCCGGCGCCGGTTTCGGGCGCGTCCCAGCGCGCGACCATCACGTCAGAAGAGCGATGTCTGCACCTCGATCCGCGCCGCCGGCGTACGCGTCGCCGGCGGATCGCGGGCGCCGAAGCGGCCCGGCCACGACGCGGCGTCCTCGCGGCGCACGAGATCCGCCAGCCGTCTGCGCTCGGCGATCGGCGCGTACGCGCCGCGCGCGTAGAGCCGCTCGTAGCGCTCGAGGAGCTCGGGGCGCTGCGCGCGCAGGAAGTCGAAGAACAGCTCGCGCACCTCGCCGCGCAGGTGCAGCGCGAGCCCACCGATCCCGGTGGCGCCCGCCTCGATCGCGGCCTCCAGCAGCGGCTCGATCTGCTCGGGCGCGTCGTTGATCCCGGGCATCAGCGGCGCCACGAGCACGCCCGTCGGGATGCCGGCGCGGTTGAGCGCGGCGACCGCCTCCAGCCGCGCGCGCGGGTGCGGGGTGTGCGGCTCGGTCGCCCGCCACGCCTTCGCGTCGAGCGTCGGGATCGACAGGTTCGCGTGGACGTCGGTCACCGCGGCGATCTGCTCGAGCAGATCGAGGTCGCGTAGCAGCAGCGGTGACTTCGTCAGGATCGAGCACGGGTTGCGCGCGTCGCGCAACGCCTCCCAGATCCCGCGCATGAGCCGGTAGCGCCCCTCGACCCACTGGTACGGATCGGTGTTCGTGCCCAGCGCGATGTGCTCGCCCTGCCACGAAGGCCGCCCGAGCTCCGCGCGCACGACCTCCGGTGCGTTGACCTTGACGACGATCTCGCGCTCGAAGTCGCGGCCGGCATCGAAGCCCAGGTACGTGTGCGTCGGTCGGGCGAAGCAGTATGCGCAGGCGTGGCTGCAGCCGCGGTACGGGTTGATCGTCCAGCGAAACGGCATCCGCGAGGCGTTCGGGACGCGGTTGATGATCGACCGGGCATGGATCTCGTAGAAGCGCATGTCCAGCGCCTCGGGCGCCTCGAAGCGACGCACGACGGCCGGATCGCGGTAGCCCGGCAGTCGCGTGCCCTCGTCCTCGCCGATCGTCAGGTGGTCCCACCGCATCGAACGTATGTTCGCACACCCCGAGGACGGCACCCCGGTCTCGCGGACCCGCGCGGGCGCTCAGCGCGCCGAGACGGCGGCGAGCAGCGACAGCTCGCCGGTCAGCGTCTGGCTCGTCGCGCCGGTGATCCGCACCGGCACGATCTCGCCGGGCGACGCCAGGCCCGAGAAGTTCACCGCCTTGTTGTGGCGCGAGCGCCCGCGCAGGCGCGACGGGTCGGTGCGCGACGCGCCCTCGACGAGCACGTCGAGATCGCGGCCGACGAAGCGCTGGGCGCGTTCGGCCGCGCGGCGCTGGACGACGTCGACGAGGCGCTGCATGCGCTCGACCTTCTCCTCGTGCGCGACGAGGCCCTCGGTGATGAGCGCCGCCGCCGTCTCGCGCCGCGGCGAGAAGACGAACGTGAACGCGCCGTCGTAGCCGACCTCCTCGCAGACCTCCAGGGTCCGGGCGAAGTCCTCCTCGGTCTCGCCGGGGAAGCCGACGATGACGTCCGTCGTCAGCGCGACGTCGGGCACGTGCTCGCGGATCAGCGCGACGCGGTCCAGATAGCGCTCGCGCGTGTATGTGCGGCGCATCGCCTTGAGGATCGCCGAGGACCCCGACTGCAGCGGCAGGTGGATGTGCTCGCATACGGACGCCAGGTCGCGGTGGGCGAGGATGACGTCCTCGCGCATGTCCTTGGGATGCGGGCTCGTATAGCGAACGCGCTCGATGCCGTCGATCGCGTCGATCGCGTGCAGCAGCTCGGCGAACGTCGCACGCGAAGGACGCAGATCGCGCCCGTACGAGTTGACGTTCTGGCCGAGCAGGGTCACCTCGCGCACCCCGTCGGCGGCCAGCCGCGCGACCTCGGCGACGAGCTCGTGCAACGGGCGCGACACCTCGGCGCCGCGGGTCGACGGAACGATGCAGTACGAGCACGCCATGTTGCAGCCGACGGAGATCTGCACCCATGCCTGGAACGCGCGTCCGCGCTTGTCGGGCAGGTGGCCGGTGAAGCCCTCGAACTCGAAGAAGCCCTGCGCTGTGATCGAATCTGACGTCAGGAACTCGGCGAGCTTGTGGACCTGGCCCGGGCCGAACGCGACGTCGACGAACGGGAAGCGCGCGAAGACCTCGTCCTTGACCGACTGCGCCCAGCACCCGCCGACACCGATGATCCGCGCCGGGTCCTCGCGCTTCAGGCGCTTGGCATGGCCGAGGTGGGCGAGGAACTTCGTGTCGGCCTTCTCGCGGATCGAGCAGGTGTTGAAGAGGATCACGTCGGCGTCGTCGGGAGCGCTCGCCTCGGCGTAGCCGAGCGCGTCGAGCATGCCCTTCATCCGCTCGGAGTCGTGCTCGTTCATCTGGCAGCCGAACGTCGTGACGTGGTAACGCTTCATCGCGCCTGCAAGGGTAGCCGCGAGACCCGCCGACCACGGTCGTCGCGGGCCCCGCGTCGTCCGGTTCAGCACCTCCGCAACCACTCTTGTGGCCCTCGCTACTTGGCGAACTCGACCGCGCGCGACTCGCGGATGACCGTCACCTTGATCTGGCCGGGGTACTCGAGCTCGCGCTCGATCTCGCGGGCGATCTCGCGCGACAGCAGCATCGCCTCGTCGTCGCCGATCTTCAGGGGCGCGACGATGACGCGGATCTCGCGACCGGCCTGCATCGCGTAGACCTTCTCGACGCCATCGTGGCGCTGGGCGATCTGCTCGAGCTCGCGCAGGCGCTTGACGTAGGACTCCAGCGACTCGCCGCGCGCGCCCGGCCGCGCGCCCGACAGCGCGTCGGCGGCCTGAACGATGACGGCCTCGACGGTCTGCGGCTCGACCTCGTTGTGATGGGCCTCCATCGCGTGCGCGACGGCCTCCGACTCGCCGTGGCGGCGCGCCATCTCGCCGCCGACGAGCGCGTGCGGGCCCTCGACCTCGTGCGTGACGGCCTTGCCGATGTCGTGCAGCAGCGCGGCGCGCGCCGCGGTCTTGCGGCTGGCGCCGAGCTCGTCGGCCATCATCGCGGCGAGCAGCGCGCATTCGACCGAGTGCGACAGCACGTTCTGGCCGTAGCTCGTGCGGAACTTCAGCCGCCCCAGCGTGCGGATGATCTCGGCATCGAGGCCCTGGACGCCGGCCTCGAAGGCGGCGTCCTCGCCGGCCTGCTGGAGCAGCGCATCGAGCTCGGACTTCGCCTGGTGGTAGGTCTCCTCGATGCGCGCCGGATGGATGCGCCCGTCGGCCAGCAGCTTCTCGAGGGTGACCCGCGCGATCTCGCGTCGCACGCCGTCGAAGGCGGACAGGACGACGGCGTTCGGGGTGTCGTCGATGATGAGGTCGACGCCGGTGAGGTTCTCCAGCGCGCGGATGTTGCGACCCTCGCGGCCGATGATGCGCCCCTTCATGTCATCGGACGGGAGGTGCACGACGCTGACCGTCGTCTCGGCGGCGTGGCGCGCGGCGAGGCGCTGCATCGCGACCGACAGGATCGAGCGCACGCGCCGTTCGGCGTCGCGCTTGGTCTGCTCCTCGATCTGGCGGATCTCGCGCGCGCTCTCGTGGCGCACCTGGTCGGTGACCTCGGCCATGAGGCGCTGCTTGGCCTGCCCGGCGCTGAGGCCCGAGATCTGCTCGAGCGCGAGCTCGTGCTCGCGCCGGCGGCGGGCGAGCTGCTCGCGCTCGGCCTCGAGCGCGCGCGTCTGGTCGTCGAGCTCGAGCACCCGGCGGTCGAGCTCGTCGCCGCGCGCGGCGAGGCGCTCCTCGAGGCGCACGAGGTCGTCGCGATCGATGGCGGGGGCGCCGGGCGGGGTCAGGGAGCGGCGGTGGCGCGTGCCGAACACGAACGCGATCGCCGCCGCCACGATGGCTGCCGCCACGATCAGCTCCATTGCCGTTCCTCTCCCCGGGCTCCCGGGAAGACGGCCGGTTGCGCGGTCAAACGTCGAGTGTCAGGAAGTCAGAACGGGCGCTGCACGGGCTTGTCGGCATGCGGCTGAGCGCCGCCGTGCGTTCGCGGACGGGTGTGACGGGGTCGAGGGTTTCGGGTGAGCGGGTCGCTCGGAGCGCTGCGATGGGACCGTCGTAGAAGGCTGCCGGAAAGGTTCGGGAACTGCTTGGAGACTGCGTTCGAAGTCGCCCTTGCGGGGCTCGGTCTGACTCGCACTGATGATAGGAGGGTCACCTAGGGTTCACAACATCTGCCACGAGCGGTGCGCAAGATCAGGCGTCGAGGACGACGTCTCCGACCGGCAGCGCGCAGCACAGCAGCGCGCTGCCGCGCGCGGGCGGCTGCGGCGGCTCGGGGTCGTGGCGCACCGTGCCCGACAGGATGCTTGCCGCGCAGCCGTGGCACGAGCCGACGCGACAGCCCGACGGCGCCGCGACCGCGTTGGCCTCGGCGAGGTCGAGCAGGCTCGCGAAGCCGGCGTTCCAGGACGCGGTGATCCCGGAGCGCTCGAAGCAGACGGCGGGTCCGTCGCCGGCGGCGGCCGGCCGTCGCCGACCGCCGAAGCTCTCGCTCTTGAGGCGCTGCTCCGCGACCCCACCCGCGATCAGTCCGGCGCTGATCTCGGCGACGAAGGTCGCTGGGCCGCAGAGACGGAACTCGGCATCGCGCGGGACGCCGAGCGCAAGGACGTCCGCTGCCGACAGCCGGCCGGCGGCGTCGAAGTCACGCCCCGGGAGGTCGCCATGGGCGGGACGGCTGTAGCGGACGTGGCTGTGCGCGTTCGACAGGCCGGCGAGGTGAGCACGCGCCTCGTCGGCGAAGGCATGCTCGCTGCCGTCGCGGGCGCCGTGGATCCACCACAGCTCGCGGTCGCAGGGGCGCGCCGCCAGCGTCTCGAGCATCGCGAGCACGGGCGTCACGCCGATCCCGGCGCTGATCAGGACGACGGCGCGGTCGCCGAGGTCGCCGAGCACGAAGCGCCCGTTGGGCGGCGCGAGCTCGACGACGTCGCCGACGTTCAGCGCGCCGTGCAGGTGGCCGCTGACGCGCCCGCCCGGCTCGCGCTTGACGCTGATGCGACAGCCGCCGGTGTGCGGCCCGGACGACAGCGAGTAGCTGCGCAGCAGGCGCTCGCCGGCGCCGACCTCCACGGCCACCGTGACGAACTGACCCGCCTCATGCATCGTCCCCGACCTACCGTCGGCGGGCTTCGAGCCGCAGCGAGGTGACCGTGCTGCTTTCGGCCTGCTTGGCGACGACGCGGAAGCTGCGAAACGCGGCGGGTGCGGCCGGCGTGAGGATCCGCATGAGCGCCAGGAACAGGATCGGCGCGCCGGTCGCGACGAGCAGCGCGAGCATCCACGGCTCGCTCGCGTCCGTGCCCGCGCCGAGCGTGTGCGCGACGGCGAGGACGTAGACGAGCACGGTGGCGCGGTGCAGCTTGCGCCACAGCGCGGGACCGATGCGGTTGCGGATCCAGTAGCTGAGGCCGAGGATCGCGGCGAGCCAGCCGCCGGTCACGCCGAGGCCGGTCCACAGCGGCTCGTAGGCACTCGTGAACGGCAGCGTGATGTCGCCGATCGACGCAGACATGAAGCGGTCGCCGAGCAGCGTGATCGCGTGCACGGCGATCGCGACGAGCCCGACGAGCGCCGTCTGCTGGTGGACGGCGAGCAGCGTCCGCGCCGCGCGCGGACGCAGCCGGCCGGCCATCGCGAGACCGATCCCGACCGAGACGGCAACGCACAGCAGCGCCACGACGCCGGCCGCGCGGGACGCGAGCCACCAGCCGAACTCGGCGGGATCGTGACCGCTCATCGCACCGGCTCGATCGTCTCGACGTTGCCGCCGGTGTGGACGAGAACGCCGCCGCGACGGGCGAGCGCTCGGCGGGCACCGCGTGGGCCGCTGAGGAGCGCGACCTTCGCGAGCGTCTCGGCGTGCAGGGTGGTGGCCGCGAGCGCCGTCGCGCTCAGCAGACCGCTGTGCACCGGTTCGCCGGTGCAGGGATCGAGCAGGTGGTGTCGCCGGCGGCCGTCGCGGGCCGTCCATGCGCGGGAGACGATGCTCGAGGTCGCAATCGCGCCGTCGGCGATGGTCAGGCGCGCGGACGGCTCGCCCTTGCGCAGCGGGTGCTCGACCTCGATCTCGCGTGTGCCACCGACGCGGATGTCGCCGCCGCAGTCCACGACCCACGTGTCGAGCGCGGCGAACCGCCTGGCGACGAGGTCGGCGATATGGCCCTTGCCGCTGCCGCCGAGGTCGAGCCGCAGCCCGGGTGGCCGGGCGATCGTCCCCGTTGGGTTGTCGATGCTGATCGTGCGCCAGCGGGCGGCAGGGTCGGGCGCGGCCATGCGCGCGCAGCCATGTTCGAGGGCGGCCGTGCGCGCGCAGCCGTGATCGACGGCGGCCATGCGCGCGCCGCCGTGATCGAGGGCGACCGTGCGCGCGCCGCCGTGATCGGCCCCCGGATGCGCGGGCTCGGCGATGGCGCCGGGCGCGGGCGCGCGGCGCGCGGACCGTCCTGCCTTCGGGTCGTCCTGCGACCCACGTCCAGGACGCGGTCGCTCTCGCGTGCGCTCCGACGCGCCGCCGGGCTCGAACGAGCGCTCGTAGCCCGCCGCCTCGAGCGCGCCGAGCAGGCACGGATCGACGAGGCCTCCGCTCATGCGCGCGGCCCACAGACCTGCCTCGACGGCGGAGCGCAGCAGCGCGGAGGTGGGCACGACGTGCCGCGGGTCGGCGTTGAGGAGCGAGAGCTCGGAGGACTCGAGGAAGCGCGAGAGGCGGGCGTGGTAGTCGAGGATCTCGGCGCGCGCTCGTGTGACCGCCGCGCGCGCACCGGTGCCCGTGGCGACGAGGCGCACGTCCGTGCCGAGCGCGCGGAACGTCTCGTCGATCGCCGTCGCGGGCGGGCGACGGATCACGAGCCGCGGCCTCGTCGGGGCCGCGCTCATGAGCCGCGGCTCACGACGGGTGCGGCCGGCGGCGCCACGGCTGCCCGTTCCGGGGCCGCGGCCCGTGCCGGGGCCGCCGCCGCTGCCGGGGCCGCGGCGGCGGCCGGTGTGGGGGCCGCGGCGGCCGCAGGTGCGGCGTTCGGCGTCGCGCGCACGGATCCGGAGGACGTGTTCGGCGCCGATCGACCGTCGATCGCCCCGGCGCGGTCGACCACGCGCCGCGTCACGATGACGCGCCGCACGACGACCGGCCGGGCCGGCGGCGCGGCCGGCTTGGCCGCCCCGAGAGCGGGGTCGCGCCCGGCGCGCACCTGCAGCGCGAGCAGGATGAGCACGACGCAGAACAGCGCGGCCCCGATCGCCGGGACCGGGCTGGCGGCGCGCCCGTCAGTCATCGTGATCGTCTCCGCCGCCGTGGTGGCCATGGCCGTCGCTGCCCCGATCCTCGCCCGCGTCGTGGCCGGGGCCGTCGTCGCCGCCGGACCCGCCACGATCCTCGCCCGCGTCGTGGCCCGGGCCGTCGTCGCCGCCGGACCCGCCACGATCCTCGCCCGCGTCGTGGCCCGGGCCGTCGTCGCCGCCGGACCCGCCGCGATCGTCGTCGCGCCCCGACCGGGAGGCGCCCGCGTCGTCGACGGGCAGGGTCGCGGCACGCGCGAGCGCGGGGCCGGCGGGCGCCGCCGCGACGCTCCCCGGCCCGAATGAGCCGGCGGACGCAGCGCCCGGCGCGACGGACGGGCGCGCGCGGACGCGCTCGGTGCGCCGGATGGTCTCGGTGCGGACCAGGGGCGCCGGAGTGGCGTCGGACTGCTTCGAGGCCGGCTCGCTCGCGCCGGAGCTGAGCGCGACGGCGGTGAGGGCCCCGAGTGCGGCAAGCGTGCCGCCGGTGGCGATCGTGCTGCGATTGATGGACATGCGTGGCAGGCTGCCGGGCGCCCCCCCAATCGCCGCGCAAGCCGAGGCCAAGACTTGGCAAAGCCTGTGCGCCGCACGGCGACCCGCGGGTACGCTCGAATCAGATGACGACGCGCATTCTCATCGTCGAGGACGAGGCATCGATCGCCGAGCCGTTCGCGCGGCTGCTCGAGCGCGAGGGCTTCGAGACCTCGATCGCCGCCACGGCGGCGGGCGCGCTGGACGCCGCTCGTGCCCATCCGCCGGATCTCGTGCTGCTCGACCTGGCGCTGCCCGACGGCGACGGTCGCGACGTCTGCCGCACGCTGCGCGCCGAGTCCGGCGTGCCGGTGATCATGCTCACGGCGCGGGGCACGGAGACCGATCGCATCGTCGGCCTCGAGCTCGGTGCCGACGACTACATCGTCAAGCCGTTCTCCGCCGCGGAGGTCGTCGCGCGTATCCGTGCCGTGCTGCGGCGCAGCGCGAGCGCAGCGACGCCCACCCCGGCCGGCCCGATCCGGGTCCGCGAGCTCGACGTCGACCTTGCCGCGCGCCGGGCGACGATCGCGGGCGACGAGATCGAGCTCAGCCGCAAGGAGTTCGACCTGCTCGCCGAGCTCGTGCGTCATGCCGGCGAGGTCGTGACCCGCGAGCAGCTCATGAGCCGCGTCTGGGACGAGAACTGGTTCGGCTCGACGAAGACGCTCGACGTCCACATCGGCTGGGTGCGCCGCAAGCTCGGCGACCCGACCTACATCGACACCGTGCGCGGCGTCGGCTTCCGCTTCGCCGCCGCCACCGGGGAGGCGTCGTAGGCCTCCGCGCGCGGCTGTTGCTGGCGCTGGCATACGTGCTCGTGCTGGCGATCGTCGCGCTGCTCGTGCCGCTGGCGACGAGCGTCTCCGACCGCGTGAACGCGGAGGTTCGCTCGCAGTCGCGCGCGCAGGCCGACATCGCCGCCGCGACGCTCTCCGACCCGCTGGCGTCCAGCCGCGGCCGGCTGCGCCGGCGCGTCGACGTCGTCGCGCGCAACACCCGCGGCCGGGTGATCGTCGTCGACCGGCGCGGGCGCCTGCTGGCCGATTCGCAGGGCACCGCCGCCGGCACGGACTTCAGCGCCCGGCCGGAGATCCGCGCCGCGCTCGCGGGCCGCCGCGACCAGCGCCAGCGCAGCTCGCGGACGCTCGGCCGGGCGCTGCTTGCGACCTCGGTGCCGATCCTCGGCAACGGGCGTCCCGTGGGCGCGGTGCGGATCACGCAGAGCATCGACGCCGTCGACCGCGCGGTCCATCGCGCGTGGCTGGGGCTCGCGCTGATCGGCTTCGTCGTGCTCGGCCTCGGCCTGCTCGCGGGCTCGCTCATCGCCGGTCAGATCACGCGCCCGCTGCGCCGTCTGGACGCGGCCGCGCGGCGCGTCGCCGAGGGCGACCTGTCGGCGCGCGTGCGGATCGAGGGCAGCGCCGAACAGCAGTCGCTCGGGCGCACGTTCAACGTCATGACCGAGCGTCTGGCGCGGCTCGTCGACGCGCAGCGGCTGTTCGTGGCCGATGCATCGCACCAGCTGCGGACCCCGCTGACCGGCCTGCGGCTCCGCATCGAGGCGGTCGGGGGCAGCCGGCTCGACCCCCAGGCCGCGAGCGACGCCGCGGCCGCGCTGGCCGAGGTCGACCGGCTGTCGCAGATGATCGACGAGCTGCTCGAGCTCAGCCGAGCGGGAGAGCACGACGCCGCCGGTGAGCTCGTGGCCACGGAGGACGTCGTGGGCCGGGCGGTGCAGCGCTGGCGCGTCGCCGCGGCGGATCGCGGCCAGCGCGTTGTCGCGGCCGCGGGCAGCATCGGCGCCGAGCCGGGAGGCTCGGGGGCCCAGCCCGCAAGCCCGGGCCCCGCTGGTTTGGGGGCCCAGGCCGCCAGCCCGGGCACGGCCGGAGGCCGCGTGTGGGTTGCCATGGCCGATGCCGACCGCATCGTCGACGCGCTCGTCGAGAACGCCCTGCACTACTCCGCGGCCGGCAGCGAGGTCGAGATCGCCGCCATGGCGGGCGGGATCGAGGTGCGCGATCGTGGGCTCGGGCTCGCGGACGGCGAGGCGGACGAGGTGTTCGAGCGCTTTCACCGCGGCAGCGCCGGGCGGCGGGGCGTCGCGGGGAGCGGGCTCGGCCTGGCGATCGCGCGCGAGCTCGCGCGCCGCTGGGACGGCGATGTGGCATTGCGTCCGCGGGCCGGCGGCGGCACCGTCGCCGAGCTGCTGCTGGGCTCGCGGCCTGCCCCGCACCGGGTGAACAAGTCGCAAGGCCTCGGCAAGGACTTGGCAAACTCCGGCGCCGATCGGGGACTCGTCACGTAGCGTGGCTCGATGATGAGACGCATCCTCGCCATCGCCGGTCTCGCGCTGCTCGGCCTCGCCGTCGCCGTCGGCATCTCGATGGCGGCGGGCACCCTGAGCAGCCAGTCGATCGGCATCTCCGACGAACCCCTGAGCGCGGGAGACGAGCTCGTCGCGACCCAGCCGGCCACCACGTCGCCGCCGGTGCCCTCGCGAACGTCGAGCACCGCGGCGCCCGCGACCTCCGCAACCACGACGACCGCGCCGTCTCCTCGCCCCGCCCCCAGCGGCGCGGGCACCGACGACCATGGCGGCAACGGCGCTTCGGCTGACTCGAGTGGCAAGGGCAGGGGCTCAACCGACGACAGCGCGGGCGGGTCGAGCGGCAAGGGCAGCGGGTCGAGCGGCGACGGAGGCAGCGACGCGAGCGGCGGAGGCAGCGGCAAGCGCGACGACGACTGACGACCGGCGGGGACCGGCCCGTGGTCATGGCGCCAAACCCCCTCCATGCGAGGAGTATTCGCCACCGCCCGCCGCGCCGCGACTCGGCCGACGCCGTTGGGACCGCGGTCCGGCCGCCTGGGCCGCGCGCGTTCGGCGCCGCAGCCCCGCCCGTCCGCCGTCGTCGTCAGATCTCGCCGCGCGCGGCCTGTGCGTGCTCGAGCTCCGCGGTCGCCGCCTGCGCGTCGTCGCGCGCGCTCATGAGCGCGTCGTCCGCCTCGCGCAGCGCCTGCGCGGCGATCTCGCGGCGCCCCTCGGCCTTCCGCAGCGCGCGAGCCGCGGCGTCGGCGCGTCGCCGCGCCGCGGTCTCGGCGGCTCGGGCGGCCTTGCGCGCGGCGGCCCGCTCGCGTTCGGCGTTGCGCTCGGCCTCCGTCTGCTTGCGGTCCGGATCCGACGGCTTCGCGCCGCCGGACGCCGGACCATCGCCAGCCTGGGCCCCCTTCGAGCGACGCTTCGGCGCCGCCCTGCCGGCCGCGGGCTTGCTCGAGTCGCCGGCGGGCGCCGCGTCCGCGCGCTTGGGCGCCCGCGGCGCCGGCGTGGCCGCGATCGCCTCGCCGAGCCCGAGCCCGAGCCCGACGTGGCGCAGCTCGCGCTCGAGGCGGCCGTCGCGCACCTGCCCGCGGGCCTCCTCGTCGAGGGCGGCGGCGTGCAGCGTGTCGTCCACGCGTTCGACGACGGCCGCGCTGAGCTCGTGACCGCCCGACGTCAGCAGCCCGCGGGCCGCCTCGACGAGCCTGTCGACGGCCTCGCGCTCGCGCGCGCCCGCGGTCCGCAGGGCGTGCCCGTCGCCGCGACCGGCGAGCAGATCCTGCTGCGCGCCGCGCAGGCCGTCGCCGGCCTCGAACAGCGCCCTGACCGCGTCACGCTGGGTGCGGACGAGCTGGTTGACCGCCCACGCCGCGATCGACGGCCTGCGCAGCGCGGCCACCGCCGCCGCCTCGTCACGGCGCTTGTCGGCACGCAGAGCCTTGGCGAGCGCCGCACGCTGCGCGACGAACTCATCGAGCGCAAGTCCATAGAGGTCATCGGCGTCCATCCGCCCATCGTGCCCGTCTCCCGGTCTCGATGACGCAACGCCGCGTGCACGGGCTCGCATCGCAGCGCACCCGTCCGCCATCGCGACCGCGTGACGGGTGGCCTACTCCCCGATCGTGGCGAACGCTCGCACCGCGTCGTACGCGAGGTCGAGGTCATAGCCCTTGCGTGCGAGCACCCCCAGCGCGCGCTCGCGCTCGCGCTCGGACGCGGGAATCGCCGCGCCGAAGCGGCGGCGCAGCAGCGCGACGGCGGCCTCGAGCTCCTCCACCGCGTCGCGATCGGCCAGCGCGGCCGCCACGAGCTCGCGGTCGACGCCGAGCGCCAGCAGCCGCCGCTCGATCCGCTCCGGCCCCCAATCGTCGAGCCGGCGGCGGTCCTCGGCGAACGTCCGGGCGTAGCGTGCGTCGTCGACGTAGCCCTGTCGGATCAGCGCGGCCAGCGCGCCGTCGATCGACGCCGCGTCGGCCTGCTTGACCTCGAGGCGCCCACGGACCTCGGCCTCCGTGCGGTCGCGCTTGCCGAGGTAGCGATAGCCCTCGTCCAAGGCGTTCTGGAGCCGTCGTTCGGCATCGAGGACGGGATCCTCGACGCCGGGGTGCGGCGCCGCTTCGTCTGCGATCACGAACGCTACGCGGCCACCACCGGCACGGGCGCGTCGCGATCGATCGGCGCCACGAGATCCTGGCCGATGCCGAGCGCCGCGTAGACCTTGGCCTCGATCTCGCGGGCGATCTCCTGATGCGCGTCGAGGTAGCCCTTGGCGTTGTTGCGGCCCTGGCCGAGGCGCTCGTCGCCGTAGGAGAAGAACGAGCCCGACTTGCCGACGATGTTGTGCTCGATCCCGAGGTCCAGCAGGCAGCCCGACGTCGAGATGCCCTTGCCGAACTCGATGTCGAACTCGGCCTGGCGAAACGGCGCGGCGACCTTGTTCTTGACGACCTTGACGCGGACGCGGTTGCCGACGGCCTCGGTGCCGTCCTTGAGCGTCTCGATGCGGCGGATGTCGAGGCGCTGCGAGGCGTAGAACTTCAGCGCGCGGCCGCCCGGCTGCGTCTCCGGCGAGCCGAACATGACGCCGATCTTCTCGCGGATCTGGTTCGTGAACAGGCACAGCGTCTGCGTGCGGTTGAGGTTGCCGGCGAGCTTGCGCATCGCCTGGCTCATCATGCGCGCCTGCAGGCCGACGGTCTGGTCGCCCATCTGGCCCTCGAGCTCCGCGCGCGGCGTCAGCGCCGCGACGGAGTCCAGCGCGACGACGTCGACGGCGCCGGAGCGCACGAGCATGTCGCAGACCTCGAGCGCCTGCTCGCCGTAGTCGGGCTGCGAGACGAGCAGCTCGTCGATGTCGAGGCCGATGCGCTGCGCGTAGAGCGGGTCCATCGCGTGCTCGGCGTCGATGAAGGCGCAGACCCCGCCGAGGCGCTGGGCCTCGGCGAGCACGTGGTAGACGAGCGTCGTCTTGCCCGAGGACTCCGGCCCGAAGACCTCCACGATCCGCCCGCGCGGCATGCCGCCGATCCCGAGCGCGAGATCGAGCGACAGGGCGCCGGTCGGGATCGCGTTGACCTTGACCTGCGCGCCGGGGTCGCCCATGCGCATGACGGTGCCCTTGCCGAACTCGCGCTCGATCTGCGTGAGCGCACCCCGGAGGGCTTCGTTGCGGGCCTTGGCGGCCTTGTCTTGAGCCTTCTCGGTGTCGGTGAGAGCCATGTACTGAAAGCCTTTCTGCGCTCGGAAGAACCCGCCACGGTAGCCGCGGGATCGGACGGAATCGGAGCCTAGGACGGGGGTCTGCTCCGTCTCAACACCGGTTTGTCACAACACTGCGCAGGAAGTGTCCGCAATGCCTCGGACAGAACGCGTGTTCGCAGCCCGACCGCGCGGGCACGCCCATCGACCGCCACAGGTCGAGCGCGGCGAACGGCCGCAGCCGCTCACGCACGGCTCAGTCCGGCTCGGGTGTGCCCTCACCGAGCAGCAGCCGACGCACGAGGTGCATCGCGACCGTCGTCGAGCGGTCGCGCACGTCCGCTCGCCCGCCGGGCAGCGTCACCGAGCGCGTCAGCCGCCGCCCGTCGCGGTGCGACGCCGACAGCCACACGAGCCCCACGGGCTTCTCCTCGCTGCCCCCGCCCGGACCCGCGATCCCGGTCACCCCCACGCCGATGTCGGCATCCAGCGCGCCCCTGGCGCCATCCGCCAACGCCTCTGCGACCTCCATCGAGACCGCGCCGGCGCGCTCGATCACGGCGCCATCGACCCCCGCGAGCGCGAACTTCGCCGCGTTCGAGTAGACGACAAGCCCGCCGCGCACGACATCTGAGGCGCCAGGCAGCTCCGTCAGACGCGCCGCGAGCAGCCCGCCCGTGCACGACTCCGCCACCGCGATCGTCTCCCCCGCGTCGCGCAGCATCCGCTGCACCTGTCCGTCGACGGTGCTGCCGTCATCGGAGAACAGCGTGTCGGCATGCCGTGAGCGCACGAGCGCCTCGAGCCGCCCATACACGGCCGCGGCGGCGGGCTCGAAGCGCGTCACGACCTCGACCTCGCCGCGCCGCAGGCACGTCGTCACCTCCAGGCGATCCAGCTCGATCCCCGCATCCGAGGCCGCGCGCAGCGTCGCCGCGATCTCCGACTCCGGCATCCCGAACAGCCGCAGCATCGCGCGCCGGTACACGACCGCGCCGTCCAGCGCCGCCTGTACCAGCGGCGTCGAAGCCGCCGTCCTCCACATCGGCTGCAGCTCGCGCGGCGGGCCCGGCAGCACGACGACGGTCGGCGTGGACTGCGAGGGCGAGGCGGGCGTGACCACGAGGCCCGGCGCCGTGCCGACCGGCTCCAGCACGTACGCGCCCGACGGGATCACGGCCTGCTTGCGGTTGGAGAGCAGCACCGCCCGCGGATCGAGGTCCGGCCAGCGTGCCATCAGCGGCTCGAGGATCTCCCCGATACGCCCCTCCAGCGCCTCGTCGAGCACCATCTCTCGGCCCTGGAAGCGCCCCACGACCTCGGCCGTGAGGTCGTCCGCCGTCGGCCCGAGGCCTCCGCTCGTCACGATCAGCGCGCAGCCCTCGGCGGCCAGGAAGCGCAGCGCACGCAGGATCTCCTCGGGCCGATCGCCGACGACGACGATCGCTGCGCTATCGGCCCCGAGCGAGAGCAGCTGGTCCGACAGCCACGGCCCGTTGCGATCGGACACGCGTCCCGTCAGCACCTCCGTGCCGGTGACGACGATCCCGGCGCGAACGCTCACGGGTTGCAGACGGGGCGCTTGTCCGCCGACAGCGGCTGGCGGCCGTCCTGCGGCGTGATGTCGATGCCGATCGGGTTGGGCGATGCGTCGACGGTGCGCGTCTTCCCGTTGATGATGAGCTTGGCGGCGTTGTTGCCGAGCGTCAGTCGCAGGTGCTTGGAGCTGTACGGGCCGCGCTTGTCGCCCGCGACGAGGTTGACCCCGTTGACGAGTGGTTGGTCGCCGGCCTTCAGGCAGACGTTCACGGGACCCGTCGCGACGATCGTCAGCCGCACCGTCGTCGGCTTGGCCGGCGGCGGTGGCGGCGGCGCGACGACGGGCTGCGTCGACGTCTGCGTCTGCGTCTGCGTCAGGTCGGCGCCGGGCGGCGTCGCGTCGTCCTGGTTGAGCAGGCCGAGCGCCACGAGCAGCCCGACGAAGATCAGCACGAGCACGACCCAGCGCGGGACGATCGGGCCCTGGCGGCGGCGCTCGCGTCCCGGCGCGGCCGCGTTGATCGGCTGCAGCTCGACCTCCGACAGCCGCTCGTGGCGCAGCTTGTACTCGTCGACGAGCAGCTTGGCGTCGAGGTCGAGGGCCTCCGCGTACGTGCGCAGGAAGCTCTTGACGTACGTCGAGCCCGGGAGCAGGTCCCATTCCTCGTTCTCCAGCGCGCGGAGGTACTTCGCGCGGATCTTCGTCTCCGCCTCGACCTCGGAGATGTCGATCCTCGCGCGCATCCGCGCTTCGCGCAGCGTGGCTCCGATGTCCGGCATCGGCCCTCAGGCTACTCGTGGACCGGCTCGGGTTCGGCGGGCTCGCCCATCGGCTCCGCGACGACGGCGTCCGTGCGGGCGGGTGGGACCGATTTCCGCTCGCGCAGGTTGGCGATGAAGCGCTCGACGTCGCCCGCGCCGACGACGACCTGTCGCGGCTTGGAGCCCTCGTAGCCCGAGATGACGTTGCGGCGCTCGAGCATGTCGATGAGCCGTCCCGCACGCGTGTAGCCGAGCCGCAGGCGGCGCTGGAGCATCGACGTCGACGCCGTCCCCATCTCGACGACGAGCCGGATCGCATCCTCCAGCAGCGGGTCCTCGTCGGGGCTGAAGCCCTCGTCCGCGGCGGCGACGCCTCCGGCGGCGGGGTCCTCGACCTCGTCGAGCAGATCCTCGCGCAGCTCGGGCTCGCCCTGGCGGCGCCAGAACGTGGTCAGCGCCTCGATCTGCGGCTCGTCGATGTACGCGCCCTGGATGCGCTGCAGGCGCGACGTCCCGACCGGCGAGAACAGCATGTCGCCCTGGCCGAGCAGCGACTCCGCGCCGTTCTGGTCGAGGATCACGCGCGAGTCCGTCTGACTGGACACGGAGAACGCGATCCGCGACGGCACGTTCGCCTTGATCATGCCGGTGATGACGTCGACCCGCGGCGACTGCGTCGCGAGCACGAGGTGGATACCGACCGCGCGCGCCTTCTGCGCGAGGCGGATGATCGAGTCCTCGACGTCGGCGGGCGCGACCATCATGAGGTCGGCGAGCTCGTCGATGACGCACAGGATGTACGGCAGGTCCGTCTCGCCGCGCTTGGCGCGCACGCGGTTGAGCTCGATCAGCGAGCGCGTCTTGGCGAGCGACATGATCGAGTAGCGCTGCTCCATCTCGCGCACGAGGTTCTGCAGCGCGTTCGCCGCCATCCGCGGGCTCGTGATGACCGGCGTCAGCAGGTGCGGGATCGACTCGTAGTGGTTGAGCTCGACCTGCTTGGGGTCGATCAGGACGAGGCGCAGCTCGTGCGGCGTCGCCTGCAGCAGCAGCGACGACAGCATCGCGTTGATGCACGCCGACTTGCCGGCGCCGGTCGTGCCGGCGACGAGCAGGTGCGGCATCTTCGCGAGGTCGGCGCCGATCGCCTTGCCGGCGACGTCCTTGCCGAGCCAGATCGTCAGGGGCGACCAGCCGGCCGGCGCGTTCTGCAGCACGTCGCCGAGCTGCACGATGCGGCGGCGCGCGTTGGGTACCTCGACGCCGACGGCGGTCTTGCCGGGGACGGGCGCGAGGATGCGGATGTCGGTCGCGGCGAGCGCGTAGGCGAGGTCGTCCTTGAGCTGGGCGACCTTGCTCATCTTGATGCCGGGCGCGAGGCGCAGCTCGAAGCGCGTGATGTGCGGGCCGGCGATCGTGTTGACGACCTTCGCCTCGACGCCGAAGTGGCCCAGCGCCTCGATCAGGCGGGCGGCCGTCTTCTCCTGGCCGGCCGTGTCCGGGCGCGTCTGCTCCGCGCTCGAGCGCTTCAGCAGCGCGACGCTCGGCAGCTGCCACGCGAACTCGGGGTCATCGGTGATCGAGCCGCGCAGGCGCCCCTGCGGGGTGAGGTCCGCGGCGGTCGGCACGCGGTGGCGGGGCTGCACGCGGGTCACGACGTCGGCGTCGTCGGCGTCGGGCACGGCGGCGAGGCCCGGCCGCCCGGGCTCGGGGAGATCGAGCTCGAGCTGCGGCTGCGGCTGATCGGCGAGCGCGTCCTCGTCGACCTCAGGGATCGGCTCGCCGAAGAGATCGGGGTAGCGCGTGGCACCGTCCTGCGGCGGCGCCTCGACGTGCGTCGCCGTGATGATGACCTCCTTGTCGCGCGGCTCCGGAGGGTGCGCGGGCTCGCTCGAGAACGGCGACTCGTCGCCGGCCTCGGGCTGCGGCTCGGGCGCTTGGGGTGCCCCGGACGCATCGAGCTCGGCCGCCCGGCCGCGGCGCCCGCTACGGCGCTCCTTCGGCTCGCGCTCGCGCGGCCCCGGGGCGGGAGCGAGACGACGCGCCGGCACGGCACGTCCCAGCGCGCGCTTCGTGTCGGCCAAGCCCGATCCCGTGGCGCGCAGGACGCCCGCGACGGACGCACCCGTCAGCAGCAGCACGCCGGCGACGAACAGGAACACGGCGAGGATGTGCGCGCCGATCGTCGACACCGCGCCCGCCGTCACGTACAGCAGGCCATCGCCGACGATGCCGCCGCGCAGCTCGAAGAACGGCGCGTTCCAGTAGCCGTGACGGACGCCTGCCGGCCCGATCCCGAACGTGCCGGCGGCGAGCGCCAGCGTCATCGCCGCGAACAGGCACAGCGCCCCCGCGCGAAACGGCCGCACGGCGGGCAGCACGGGCCGCAGGACGAACAGCCCTCCGGCCGCCACGACCGCCAGCGGAACGCCGAGCGCGACCTGGCCCACGACGTAGGCGAGCCCGTCCGTCGCCGCCTGCCCGACGGTGCCGCCGTCCCATCCCAGGTAGACCGGGAACGCGAGGAAGACACCGATCGCGACGAGGCCGAGCCCGATGAGGTCCAGGTGGCGCTGTTCGAGCAGCGGCGCGCGCATGGCGTCGATCGACGAGCGCCGCGCGCGAGCGCGCGGCTTGGGCTTGGCCTTGGAGCGGGTGGGTGCGGTCTTGCGGGCAGTGGCCATGGTTGGCGCGAACTGCTTTCGACGCGGGCGGCGGTGCTCCTGCCGCGCGTCGCGCGGTCGCGCCGACCGCGAGCCCGGTGGCCGGGACCGCCGGCCCGCCGGCTACGCCTGATCGCGCATCGCCGCCCAGACGCGGTCGGCGGAGAGGGGGAGCTCACCGAAGCGGATGCCCGTCGCGTCGCGGACCGCGTTGACGACCGCCGGGGCGACGGGGTTGTACGGACTCTCGCTCATCGACTTCGCGCCGAGCGGGCCGAGATCGTCGCTCGTGTCCGCGAACAGGACCTCCGTGACGGGCAGGTCGGCGATCGTCGGCACGTGATAGTCGCGGAAGCGGCGCGTGACGACGCGGCCCGCGTCGTCGAGGACCACCGCCTCGTGCAGCGCGGCGCCGTACGCCTGGCCGACGCCGCCGTCGATCTGCCCGCGGCACTGGTTCGGGTTCACGACGCGCCCGGCATCCGCGGCATGGACGGACCGCAGGATCTCGATCCGGCCGGTCCGCGGATCGACCGCCACGCGCACGCCATGGACGTTGAACGCGACCGACCGCGCCGCGCCGTCGCAGTGGCCGTCGGCGCGCAGCGTGCCGCCGGCGGCCCGTGCATCGGCGAGCAGCTCGTCGAGGGAGATCCGCCGCGTGCCGGCGCCGACGCCCGTCGCGTCCAGCGTGCAGAGCTCCGCGGAGGCGTCGAGCAGGCCGCTCGCCCGCTCGAGCAGCAGCTCCCGCAACGCCGCCGCCGCGCGCAGCGCGGCCGTGCCCGCGACAACCGTGCCGGTCGACCCGAACGCGCCCGTGTCATGGCCGACGTGCTCGGTGTCGCCGCCGGCCAGGACGACCCGCCCCGGTGTCGTGGCGAGCTGCGACGCGACCAGCTGCTGGTGCACCGTGCTCGTCCCGTTGCCGAACTCCGCCGTGCCGACCGCCAGCCGGTACGCGCCGCCCGCGAGCAGCTCCACGGAGGCGTCGGCGAAGTGCCCGCGCGGCGGGATCGTCTCGATCATGGCCATCGCCATGCCCTCCCCCACGAGCCATCCCGCGGGAGCCGCGCGGCCGCCGTCCGGTCGCCGCAGCGCGTCCGCGCAGAGCGCCAGGCACTGGTCCAGGCCGTACGAGCCGAGCGCCGGCTCGTCCTCGTCGTCGCTCGACGCGATCAGCGGATCGCCGGGCCGCACCGCGTTGCGCCGACGCAGCTCGAACGGGTCGATGCCGAGCTCGCACGCCAGCTCGTCGACGAGCGACTCGACCGCCAGCACCGTCTGGCTCAGGCCGTAGCCGCGAAAGGCCCCGGCGGGCAGCGTGTTCGTGTACACCGCGACGCCGTCGACGCGCTTGTTCGGGCAGCGATAGATCGCCAGGCACGCGTGGCAGCCGTGAAACAGGACGCCGACCGCGTGGTTGCCGTAGGCCCCGGTGTCCGACAGCACGTCGAGCCGCAGGGCCGTGAGCGTCCCGTCGCGACGAGCGCCGCCGCGCACGCGCACGCGCATGGGGTGGCGCGTCGTCGTCGCCGTGAACTGCTCCTCGCGCGTGAGCTCGAGCTGCACCGGCCGGCCCGTCCGCAGCGCCGCCAGCGCGGAAAGGTCTTCGGTCAACAGCTCCTGCTTGCCCCCGAACCCGCCGCCGACCCGCGTCGTGAACACCCGCACCCGCTCGCGCGGCAGCTCGAGCAGGTGCGCGAGCTCGTCGCGGACGAGAAACGGCACCTGGCTCGAGGTGCGGACGTGCAACCGCCCGTCGTCGGTCGTCCAGGCGATCGAGCCGTGCGTCTCGAGCTGCGCGTGCTGCACGCGCTGCGCCCGGACCTCGACGGACCGCACGACGTCGGCCGCGGCGAAGGCGGCCTCGACATCGCCCACCCCACCGTGCAGCTCTGCGACGACGTTGCGCGCGGCGTCGCCGATCCTCGCCTCGGCGCCCTTCTCGCCGTGCACGAGCGGCGCGCCCGGCGCCAGTGCCCCGACGGGGTCCAGCACCGCCGGCAGCGGCTCGTAGTCGACGACGAGCGCGCGACAGCCCTGCTCGGCCGCGCCCTCGCTGTCCGCCACGACGGCCGCGACCCGCTGGCCGATGAACCGCATCACGCGGTCGAGCACGAGGGTGTCGTCGGGGTCGTCGGCACGCGAGTCATGGCGGGCCGTGGAGAACGGGCGCGCGGGTACGTCCTCGTAGGTCAGGACATCGACGACGCCGGGCACCGCGCGGGCCGCGGCCGTATCGATCGAGCGGATGTGCGCGTGCGCGTGCGGCGAGCGCAGCAGCTTCATGTGCAGCAGCCCCTCGACCGCGACGTCGTGCGTGAAGCGCGCGCGCCCCGTGACGAGGTCCGGCCCCGCCGGTGCCGGCGCGCTGTGGCCGACCGCCTCGCCCGCCGCGGGATCCTCGACGTTCACGACCCCGGCGACCGCGTCGCGGATCGAGCGAAAGCCCGTGCAGCGACAGATGTTGCCCTTGAGGCTGCGCGCCAGGTCGGCGAGGTCGTCGTCGCCGAGCGCGGCGACGGTCATCACCATCCCCGCGGTGCAGAACCCGCACTGAAAGCCCTGCGCGTCGAGGAAGCGCTGCTGGACGGGGTGCAGCTCGTCGCCGGCCGCGAGGCCCGCCACCGTCGTGACCGCGCGCCCGGCGACGCGCGCCGCCGGGTAGATGCAGCTGTGCACGGGCACGCCGTCGACGTACACCGTGCACGCGCCGCAGTCACCGCTGTCACAGCCCTTCTTGACCTCGAAGCGCGACAGCGATCGCAGGAACGTTCGCAGGCACTGGCCGGGCGCCGGCGAGCCCTCGGCCGGCGAGCCGTTGATCTCGAGCCTCATGGCTCCTCGCCGCCGAGCTCGCGGCGGATCTCCTCGGCGTAGAGGCCGACGAGGTGCGCGCGCCAGCGCGGCGAGCCGTGCACGTCCTGCACCCAGCCGCCGGTCGGCAGGGCCCGCGCAAGCTGCGCCGCCGACGGGATCGACGCGAACATCACCCGCAGCGGGCGCACCGTCGCCGCGGTGATCGTCAACGCGAACGCGCCGTCCAGCGGATCGAGCAGGCCGACGAGCAGCGCCGCCGAGCGCCCGCGCTCGTGCAGCGAGAGCTGGCGCAGCGCCGGCCGGCACCGCAGCGCGGTCGCCGGCAGGAAGATCGACCGCAGCAGCTCGCCGTCCGCGAGCGCGCACCGCCCCGCCGCGAGCACGAAGTCGAGCACCGCCACGCGACGCGTCCCGCCGTCCGCGCCCCAGATCGTGCAGACGCCGTCGAGCGCCGCGGTCAGCGAGATCATCGGGCCCGCCGGCAACGCCAGGCAGAGGTTCCCGCCGACCGTGGCGACGTTCCAGACCTTGAACGACCCGCGCAGCGCGCGGCAGCACGGCGCGATCAGCCGCGCCGCCTCCCACTCGGCCGCCAGCAGCCCGGACGAGGGCTGCGCGCGCACGTCGTCGGACGCCGGCGCCAACGCGAACAGCTGCGCGAGCGTGCAGGTCGCCGCGATCTCGATCCCGTCGGGCGAGACCGCCAGCGCGGGCCAGCCCGCGTCGGAGATGTCGATGAGGCGGCGCAGCTGCGGCTGCGGCTCGGAGAACAGCCACGACCCGCCCGCGAGCCAGGCGTCGCCCGGCCGCCAGCCGTCACCCTCGGGCCACGACAGGCCATCCGGGCCACTCCCGACCGAGACGACTGCGTGTGCGGTGTTGAGATCCATGACTCCTGGTGGCCCATCGGTACAACCGCCTGTGGCTCCCCTGAGACCAGCTGTCCATTGACGCCCCCATGCGCCTCCGAGCATGATCGCAAACGATTGCGCGGGCTCCTCTCGCGCAGCACGCGAACCCGACGAGGGGATGACCACGATGGCCACCGATGCACCCGTCCACCCCGTCGACGAGGTCCTTCCGCCGGCCAGGCTCGCGATCTACGGCGCCCAGCACGTGCTCGCGTTCTACGCGGGCGCGGTGATCGTCCCGATCCTGCTCGCCGCGGCGATCGGGGTGAAGGGCGACGACCTCGTGTACCTCATCTCCGCTGACCTCTTCACGTGCGGCGTCGCCTCGATCATCCAGGCGGTCGGCTTCGCGAACGTCGGCGTGCGACTGCCGCTGCTGCAGGGCGTGACGTTCACGGCCGTCGCGCCGATGATCGCGATCGGCAAGGCGAACGGCGGCGGCACCGACGGACTGCTCGCGATCTACGGCGCCGTGCTCGTGGCGGGCGTGTTCGCGTTCCTCATGGCTCCCTACTTCAGCCGCCTGCTGCGGCTGTTCCCGCCGGTCGTCACGGGCACGGTGATCCTCGTCATCGGCGTGGCACTGCTGCCGGTCGCCGCGCAGCAGGCCGGCGGCGGCAACCCGGCCGACCCGAGCTTCGGCAGCTTCGAGAACCTCGAGCTGGCCGCCGTCACGCTGCTGCTGATCATCGTCGTCCAGCGCGTCTTCCGCGGGAAGTTCCTCGCGACCGTGGCCGTGCTGTCGGGGCTCGTGCTCGGCACGATCATCGCGATGATCGCCGGCGTCACCGACTTCGGCGGTGTCGGCGACGCCGACGTCGTCGGCATCACGACGCCGTTTCACTTCGGCACGCCGACGTTCGGCGTCGCCGCGATCGTCTCGATGATCATCGTGATGATGATCACCGCGGTCGAGACCACCGGCGACGTCTTCGCGACGGGCGAGATCGTCGGCAAGCCGATCCGCCGCAACGACATCGCCCGCGCGATCCGCGGTGACGGCGTCGCGACGGTCCTCGGCGGCGCGCTGAACGCGTTCCCCTATACGGCGTTCGCCGAGAACGTCGGGCTCGTGCGGCTGACCGGCGTGCGCAGCCGCTTCGTCGTCGCCGCCGCGGGCGTGTTCATGATCGTGCTCGGGCTGTTTCCGAAGATCGCCGCCGTCGTCGCCGCCATTCCGAACGCCGTCCTCGGCGGCGCCGCGCTCGTCATGTTCGGGACCGTCGCCGTGATCGGCATCCAGACGCTGTCGCGCGTCGACTTCCACGACGATCGCAACATCCTCATCGTCGCGGTGAGCCTGGGCTTCGCGCTCATCCCCGTCGCGTTCCCGACCTTCTACCGCAACTTCGACTCGGACATCCAGACGATCATCGGCAGCGGCATCACGATGGGCAGCATCATGGCGATCCTCCTGAACTACCTGCTGAACATCCTCGGCGGCGGCAAGGCCGGCCTGGTGGACGAGGTGACGCCCACCAGCCAGGGTTCCCGGCTGTCGATCGAGCGCGTCAACGAGCTGCCCGCGGACGCCTTCGTGACGACGTTCGGGCCGCTGTTCCAGGGTCCGCCGTGGCCGGTCGCCGCGGCGGTGAACGCGCGCCCGTTCGACAGCCTGTACGGGATGCGCCACGCCCTGCACAGCGCGCTGTTCGAGGCCGCCGCAGACGAGCAGCTCGAGCTCATCCGCGCCTATCCGGACCTTGCGCCGCGGATCGCGCTCGGACGCCAGTCGGCGGCCGACCAGGCGTGGGCCGGCCTCAACAAGCTCACGGCCGAGGAGTACGACGAGTTCGACCGCCTCAACGAGGCGTACGGCGAGAAGTTCGGCTTCCCGTTTCTCATCTGCGTGCGCGAGCACACGAAGGAGACCATCTTCGAGGCGTTCCGCCGCCGCCTGCACGACACGCCCCAGCAGGAGCGCGCGACCGCTCTCGTCGAGATCGCGAAGATCGCCAACCTGCGGATGCTCGATCTCGTCGAGGACGTCGCGCCGGCGCCCCCCGCCGCCGCCCCGTCGGCCGCCACGCCGGCCACGCCCTCGGCAGCGTGAGATCCTGCTGCGCATGCAGCTCGACGCAGCGCTGAACCTCGAGGTCCTCAACACGCTCGACGAGCACGCCTTCGTCAGCGCGTTCAGCGGCGTCTTCGAGCACAGCCCGTGGGTCGCCGAGACGGCATGGCGGCGGCTGCCGTTTCAGAGCGTCGCCGATGTGCACCTCGCGTTCGAGGAGGCGGTGCGCAACGCCGGCCACGATGCCCAGGTCGCGCTGATCCGCGCGCATCCCGAGCTGGCGGGGCGCGCGGCGACCGAGGGCGAGCTGACGGCGGAGTCCACGCGCGAGCAGGCGTCGGCCGGCCTGAACCGGCTGTCCCCCGCCGACCTGGCGCGGCTGACCGCGCTCAACGCGGCCTACGGCGAGCGCTTCGGCTTTCCGATGGTCATCTGCGTGCGCGAGCACACGACGAGCTCGATCCTCGCGTGGGGCGAGCATCGCCTGGAGCGTTCACCGCAGGCCGAGTTCCAGACCGCGCTGCTCGAGATCGCGAAGATCGCCCACCTGCGCCTCGACGACGTCCTGGCGGGCGGTTGACGCGGCGCGGCTATCGCCGCGCGGCCCGAGCGGTCGTGTGGCGGACGACGAGCTCGGGCGCGAGCACGATCGTCCGCGGCGGCTCGCCGGCGAGCGCGCCGAGCAGCTCACGCGCGGCCAGGCGGCCCATCTCCTGGTGGTCGGCGTGGATCGTCGTCAAGCCGAAGGCGGCGGCCACCGACAGGTCGCCGTAGCCGACGACCGACACGTCGTCGCGACTCGCCTCGCGCAGCGCGCGGATCGCGCCGAGCGCGGCCATGTCGCCACCCACGAACAGCGCCGTGATGTCGGGTGCGTCGCGCAGGAGCCGGCGCGTCGCGTCATAGCCCGTCGCGGCGAACAGCGGGCACGACGCTCGGGCCTGCACCCACCGCCCACACCGCAGGAGCTCGGCCACGAAGCCGTCCGCCCGGGCGCCGCTCGCGCTCGACGTCGCCGGGCCTTCGAGCAGCGCGATCCGCCGGTGGCCGAGCTCGGCGAGGTGCGCCGCGGCCAGGACGCCGCCGCGTTCGTCGTCGCCGGTGACGGCCGGATGCGCTCCGGCCGGGCGTCCCACCAGCACGTAGGGAATGCCCAGCGCCGCGACCTCGCCGGCGTAGACGCCGTCGGCGTGCGCGTCCGCGACGACGAGCCCGTCGACGCGCCGCGACCGCATCAGCTCGAGCTTCGCGCGCTGGGTGCGCGGGCGATCGCGGGTGTTCGTGACGAGCAGCTCGTAGCCGTGCGCCGCGAGCTCCTCCTCGATCTCCTCGACCAGGATCGCCTGCACGACGTCCGTCAGCGCGTGGACGAGCATCCCCACCACCATCGAGCGGCGGGTGCGCAGGCTCGCGGCGACCATGTCGGGCCGGTAGCCGACCTCGCGCGCGACGGCGTGGACGCGCGCGGCGGTCGCGTCGGCATCGGCGGGGCGGCGCAGCGCGCGCGAGACCGTCGACGTGTGCAGGCCGCAGCGCTCGCCGACCGTGCGCAGCGTGGCTCGCGGCGGCATGCTGCGCACGCGCGCGTCTAGGACCGGGTCACCGTCGCCTCGATGAGCCCGTACGGCTCACTCGTGGCGACGAAGACGACGTTCGGGTTCTGCTGCCCGAACGGCGCGAGGTCGTAGCGCAGGTGGTGGCGGTTGGGGAGCGTCATCGTGATCTCCTCGACGGCCTCGAACGCGTCGAGCACCGCGGAGCAGATGCGGAAGATCGTGGCCTGCACGGACGCGCTGAAGTGGTCGGCGAAGCGCTCCACGACGAGCGCGCAGATCCCCTCCCACGTCGCCTGGTAGTCGATCTCGGCCCCCTCGGCGTAGCTCCAGCGGGCGCTGACGATCGTGGCGAGGATGCGGTCGTCCGTGTCGGCGAGGGTGCGGAACCGGTCGTCCTGGAAGTCCGACCAGCCCGACTGCGTGCTCTTGAGCACGAAGAGGTCGCCGATCCCGGCTTCGACGCGGACGGCCGACCCGTCCCACGTGACCCAGGCCTCGTGGTCGCCGGAGCTGTCGCGGCGCCACGCGTGGTCGTGGCCGTCCCCGCTCCCCGACACGGGCAACCGCGCCCACGGGTGCTCGACGAGATGCACGGTCGCGCCGCTGACGAGCGGCCCGGTCGCCGTGAGCTCCTTGGCGATGACCGCGCCGTAGTCCTCGATGCTCCCCGTGAGGTGCTCCTGCGCCAGCGCGTAGACCGAGTTCTTCATCGAGTCGGTGGCGGGCATGTCGGTGTTGTCGGACTCCGTGTAGCAGCGCTCGAAGTCGCCGTGCAGCGCGATGTCGACGGTGAGGTCGCGGATCTCGTGGCGGTCCGAGTCGCGGACGATCCTGACGAGGCGGTTCTCGGCCTTGCCGTAACGATGGTGGGAGAGCTTGGCCATCAGGTTCCTCGGTAGGTCGTGTATCCGAACGGGGACAACAGCAGCGGGACGTGCGTGTGGCCGGAGCCCGGCGCGAGCTCGACGACGACCACGACCTGCGGGTGAAACGCCTGCGCGCCGTGGTGGGCGGCGGTGTCGAACGTGAGGCGGTACCGGCCGCCCGGGAGCCCGCGGCCGTCGCCGGGCACGAGGCTCGCCCGGCCGTCGAGGTCGGTGGACGTCGCGTCGATGTGCGCCCAGTCGCCGCCGTCAAGCCGCTCGAGCACGACCGGCACGTCCGCCGCAGGAGCGCCGCGCGCCACGTCGAGGACATGCGTGGAGATCGTCAGCGAGGAGTCCGATGCAGGCGCGGGTTCGGCTGACACAATCGATTGCGCAATGTACGCCAGCAACGCCGGACCGTCAATCGCGCCGTGACCGCGACGCTCATACGCGCGCAGATCCTGCACACCCCGCGCGACCCCTTCGCGCACGCCGACGCGCTCGAGGCCTTCTCCGACGGCGCCCTCGTCTTCGAGGACGGCGTCATCCTCGCGACGGGCGACTACGAGCGCGTGCACGCCGCGTACCCGGGCGCCACGCTCACCGACGCCCGCGACGCGATCCTGCTGCCCGGCCTCGTCGACACGCACGTCCACTACCCGCAGCTGCCGATCGTCGGCGCGATGGGACTGCAGCTGCTCGACTGGCTCCAGACGCGCGCCCTGCCCGAGGAGGCGCGGCTCGCCGACACGGGCTACGCGCGCTGCGCGGCGCGCACCTTCGTCCGCGCCCTCGCCGCGAACGGGACGACGTCCGCCCTCGTCTTCGGCTCGCACTTCCCCGGGGCGCAGGACGCGCTGTTCGAGGAGGCCGAGCAGCGCGGCCTGAGGATCGCGAGCGGCCTCGTCGTCGGCGACCGGCACCTGCTGCCCGAGCTGCACCTGCCGGCGGACGAGGCGGCGCGCGCCGCCGAGGAGCTGATCGCCCGTTGGCACGGCCGCGGACGGCTGCGCTACGCCGTCACGCCACGCTTCTCGCTGTCGTGCTCGGACGCGATGCTCGAGACCTGCGGCGCGCTCCTCGCGTCGGCGCCCGGCGTGCTCTGCACGAGCCACGTCAACGAGAACCCGCGCGAGATCGCCGCCGTCGCCGCATGCTTTCCGTGGGCACGCGACTACCTCGACACCTACGAGCGCTTCGGCCTCGTGGGCGAGCGCACGGTGCTCGCGCACAACGTCCACCCGACGACGGGCGAGCTCACGCGGCTGGCGGCGGCGCGCGCGAGCATCGCGCACTGCCCGTCGAGCAACGCGTTCCTGGGCAGCGGGATCTTCCCGATGGCGCGCCACCGCGAGCGTGGCGTGCGGATCGCGCTCGGCACCGACGTCGGCGCCGGCACGGGCTTCAGCCTCCTCAAGGAGGGCCTCACGGCCTATGAGATGCAGGTCGTCCGGCCCGGCGGCGAGCCGCTGTCGCCCGCGCACCTGCTGTACCTGGCGACGCAGGCCGGGGCCGACGCGCTGGGCCTCGGCGAGGTCGTCGGTGACCTGCGCCCCGGCAAGCAGGCCGACCTCGTCGTGCTGCGCCCGCCACAGCATGGGACGCTGCACCACGTCCTCGCGCACAGCCCGTCCGCCGAGGCGACGCTCGGCGCGCTCTTCACGCTGGCGCGTGAGGAGTGCGTCGCCGAGGTGCGGGTCGCCGGAGCGGTCGTGTTCTCGCAATAGGCCGAGTGGCCGATGCCGAGCGAACGGCCCGGACCTAGGCTCGCCTTCGATGCCGCACCACTCGATCGGAGACATGACATGAGCACCCTGACCACGGCCGCGGCGACCGCCGCGGCCGGCCTGACACTCGTCTGCCTGACCACCGCCTCGGCCCAGCCCGCCCCTGCCCCAAGCGTCGCCACGACCACGACCCCGAAGGCGACGCTCGTCGCCCAGCTCAGCGGGCGCAACACCGCCCTGGATGCCAGCCCGGATCCGAAGGGGAGGGTCATCTACTTCACGACCAGCGGATCCGGCGGCCCCGGCATCTATCGCGTGGCGATCGGCGGCGGCGCCCATCGGCCGGTGCGCGTCGGAGCGCCGCTGCGTGGACCCGCGGGCATCGCGGTCTCGAACGACGCAACGCGCCTGTTCGTCGCGGACACCCGCGCCGGCCACATCCTCGTCGTGCGCGTCCGCGACGGCGCCGCGCACGTCCTCGCCGGCACGAAGGGCAGCGCCCCGCGGGGCCTGGAGATCCAGACCCGCGACGGGCGTGACTTCGTCGTCTACACGGGCCGCTCGCGCGCCAAGCCCGCGCTCCTGCGCATCAGCGCATCAGGCGCCGCCCGGCCGACCGTGCTGCTGGCGGGCGCTCCGCTGCGCGCGCCCGACGGCGTCGCGATCTCGAAGACGGGCGCGATCTACGTCACCGACCACAGCGGCGCCGACGGGGGCCGCGCGCTGCGCATCGACGCCGCGGGCGTCACGACGGTCGCCGACCACATCCGGCTCGGCCACCCCGGCGGGATCGCGCTCACCCGCGACGAGTCCAAGCTGCTGATCTCGTCGCTGAAGCGCGGCGCCGGCACCGCCCAGGTGCTGATCGTCGACACCGCGACCGGCGCCACGAGCACGTTCGACGACGTCATCGGGGCGAACCATCACGCCGGTGGCCTGCACCGTGCCCGCGCGGCCGTGCCCTTCGGCTGGGCAGACGTCTCGCGGACGGGTCGCGTATACCGCGTCGAGCCCTGAGCCCGACGGCTCGAGAAGGCCGCGCGCGGGTCATCCGGCGGCCGGCATCGAGCGGGTCCGCCCGGGTCGAACCGAACCCGTTGATCCGGGCTTAACCCCTGCTTGAGCCGCGGCCCTACCCTTCCTTTAGCCATGTTGGACCGCCCACCACGCGTGCTCGTCGTCGAGGACGACCACGAGATCGCGCAGGTGCTGCTGCGTTCGCTGCGCATGGAGGGCTACGAGGCGCGCGCCAGCTACGACGGCGAGGCCGCGCTCGGCGACGCGCGCGAGTTCACGCCGGACCTCGTGATCCTCGACCTCGGGCTGCCCAAGCTCGACGGCATGGAGGTCGCGCGAGCGCTGCGCAAGGACGGCGACGTGCCGATCCTCATGCTGACGGCCCGTGACGCGCTGGACTCCCGCGTCGAGGGTCTCGACGCCGGCGCCGACGACTACCTCGTCAAGCCGTTCGAGCGCCAGGAGCTGCTCGCCCGCCTGCGCGCGCTGCTGCGCCGCCGCCCGCCGCGCGGCAGCGCGTCGCTCGTCGTCGGCGACCTGCAGCTGAACCCCGACACGCACGAGGTGCGCCGCGGGCAGCGCGCGATCGATCTCACGCAGCGCGAGTTCGAGCTGCTCGAGTACCTCATGCGCAACGAGCGCATCGTCGTCCCGCGCCAGCGCCTCCTCGAGGAGGTCTGGGGCTACGACCCTTTTGCGACCACGAACACGATCGAAGTCTTCGTGTCCAACCTCCGACGCAAGCTGGAAGCGGGAGATGAGCCCCGGCTCCTCCATACGATCCGCGGCGCAGGCTACGTTCTCCGCGCCTAGGCAGGTGCCGATCCGCTGGCGGCTCGCCGGCGGCTCCGCCCTCCTGACGCTGGTGATCCTGTGCGGCTTCGCGGGCGCGGTCGGCGGTCTGACGTCGATCCGCCTGCACCAGGACTTCGATCAGGAGGTCGAGCGCGCGGGGTCCGTGCTCGGCGACAACATCAGCTACTCCTACCTCGCACGCTACGAGCCCGAGGGCCGCTTCTACCTCGACGGCCTGCAGCCCGACCTCAACGAGTTCACGGGCGGCGCCGGGGCGACGATCCGCGTCGTCACGTCGCGCGGCTACGAGCTCAACGGCACGCGCCGCCGGTCGGGCGAGCGGCGCAACTTCGGCCTGCCGCGCGCCGGGTCGGCCCAGGTCGGCGGCTATCAGATCGAGACGCGCCAGATCAAGATCAACGTCGGCGACGTCCCGCTGCTCGGCAGCCTGCCGCCGTTCCTCGAGGCGCCGTACTACGTCCAGTACGCCCGCCCGCTGGCCCCGGTCGAGGACACCGTCGCGCGCCTGCGGCTGTTTCTCATCGTCGGCGTGCTCGGCGGCTCCGCGCTCGCGCTGCTCGCCGGGCTCATGGTCGCGCGCCGCGCGATGGCGCCGATCGCCGCGCTGACGGCCACCGCACGCAAGATCGAGCGCACGCGCGACCCCGGCCAGCGCCTGCCCGACATCGAGGCCGACGACGAGGTCGCCGAGCTCGCGCACACGCTCGACGACATGCTCCACGCGCTCGACGCCTCGCGCGCCGAGACCGAGGGCGCGCTGGCTCGCCAGCGCGAGTTCGTCGCCGACGCCTCGCATGAGCTGCGCACGCCGCTGACGAGCGTGCTCGCGAACCTCGAGCTGCTTGCCGACAGCCTCGACGGCGATCAGGAGGAGGCCGCGAACTCCGCCCTGCGCTCGTCGCGGCGCATGCGCCGCCTCGTCGCAGACCTGCTGCTGCTCGCCCGCCACGACGCGGCGCGCCAGGCGCCGCACACGCCGACCGACATCGGCCAGGTCCTGATCGAGGCCGCGGCCGAGCTCGGCGTCATCGCCGACGGCCACGAGCTGTCGATCGAGCCCAACCGGGCGATCGTCGACGGCGCGCGCGACGAGCTGCACCGCCTGACGCTGAACCTCATGGAGAACGCCGTCCGCCACACCCCGCGCGGCACGCAGGTGCGCGCCGTCGTCGAGCGCGTCGACGGCCACGTGCGGCTGACGGTCGAGGACGACGGCCCCGGCATCCCCGAGGACCTGCGCAACCGCGTCTTCGAGCGCTTCGTGCGCGGCGTCGGCGACCGCGGCGGCTCGTCCGGACTCGGGCTGTCGATCGTGCACGCCGTCGCCGAGTCGCATGGCGGCAGCGTCACGTTCCAGTCGCCGACGAACTACGGCGCCGGCGGTCGCCCGCGCGGCACGCGCTTCGAGGTCGTGCTGCCGCTGTCGCGCAGCGAGGCGCGCATGGAGGCGCTCGAGCAGGCCGACGCCGAGCCGCAGGACGCGGTCACCTCGGCCTGAGATCGCGGGCGCGCGGGTGCTCGCCGCGGCCGGCGAGCGCTCCTCGCGATCCGCGGCCGCTCAGCGACCGCAGTCGACCGCGACCTCGAGCGCCGCGCAGATCTCGATCATGCGCCCGTCGCTGAGCCGGCCGAGTCGCTGGACGAGGACGCCGACCGAGACGCTCTCGACCGAGTCCAGATTCACTGCGGATGCGCGCGGCACGGGATCGTCGTCCGGCGACAGCGCAACCTCGCTCGCGAGCCCGCGAATCGTCGTCGTACATGGTGCGACGAGTGCGCGCCGAAGCCGCGGGATCGCGGCGTCGCGCGAGAGTACGACCACGGGCCGCCGACCGATGCCGGGCAGCTCGCACCACCACACCTCGCCCCGCGCCGGCAGCTGGCTCACGACGCGGCGGCGGCCGAGCGAAACGACGTGAGGTCGCCCCACTCGTCAGGCACATCGAGCGGCTGGTCGTCGTACGCGGCGTACGACGCGTCGATCTCGGCCGCACGGTGGCGCGCGAGCAGCGAGGCGAGCGCCTCGTCCAGCAGGACCGAGTCGCTCACGCCGGCTCGGAGGCCGCGTGCGCTCGCAAGCAACTGCTCATCGACCGTCGTGCTGACCCGCATGCGTGCCATGCCCCAAGTATGCCACGATCGTGGCACCTGGACGCTGTGACGTGCCCGCGCCGCACCCCGACCCGCCCCGGGTGACCGGGACGGGGGAACCGGGCATGTCGCGCAGCTCAGACCTCGACGACCACCGGCAGCACCATCGGGCGGCGCTTGAGCTTGTCGTAGACGAACGCCGCGAGGTCGTCGTGGAGGATCTGCTGGAGCAGGTCGATCTCGCGGATCTCCTCCTTCGCCGCGCGAGCGAGCGAGCGGTCGACCGTGTCGCGCAGCTGGTCGATGAGCTTGTCGGCCTCGTCGACGAACGGCACGCCGCGGAAGATGACCTCGGGCTCGGCGACGGACGTGCCGTCCTGCTCGGAGATCGTCGCGACGACGACGAAGATGCCGTCGGCCGACAGCATCCGGCGGTCGCGCAGGGCGACATCCGTGACGTCGCCGATGTCGACGCCGTCGACGAAGATCATCCCCGACTGGACCTTCTTGCCCCACTTCGCGCCCTTCGCGGTGAGCTCGAGCGGCATGCCGTTCTCACCCTTGAAGATGTTCTCGGGCTTGACGCCGACGGACTCCGCCAGCTGGGCATGCAGGTGGATGCGCTTGAAGTCGCCGTGGAACGGCATGACGTACTTCGGCCGGGTCAGGTTGAGCATGAGCTTGATCTCCTCCTGATAGCCGTGGCCGGAGGCGTGGATCGGAGCGTCCTTCGTCGTGATGACGTCGCAGCCGATGTGGTAGAGCCGGTCGATCGTCTCGTTGACCGCCCGCTCGTTGCCCGGGATCGGCGTCGCGCTGAAGACGACCGTGTCGCCGGCGTGCAGCTCGACCTGCGGGTGGTCGCGGTGCGCCATCCGCCGCAGCGCGCTCAGCGGCTCGCCCTGCGATCCCGTCGAGATGATCACGATCTGGTCGTCGCGGAACTGCGTCAGCTCGCGCGGCCCGATGATGATCCCCTCGGGCACCTTGATGTGCCCCAGCGAACGGCCGATGTTCGTGTTCTTGCGCATCGAGCGACCGACGAGACAGACCTTGCGCCCCAGCGCCGAGGCCGCGTCGACGCACTGCTGGACGCGGTGGATGTTCGACGCGAACGACGTCACGACGATGCGGCCCTTGGCGCGGCTGAAGACGTTGAGCAGGTTCGGCCCCGCGATCTTCTCGCTCGGCGCGAAGCCGGGCCGGTCGGCGTTCGTCGAGTCGCCGCACAGCAGCAGCAGGCCCTCGCGCCCGAGCTCGGCAAGGCGCGTCACGTCGGCGGGCCTGCCGTCGACGGGCGTCTGGTCGAACTTGTAGTCGCCGGTGACGAGGATCGTGCCGAGGTCCGTCGTCAGCGCGACGGCGCTCGCGTCCGGGATCGAGTGCGTCATGTGGATGAGCTCGACGTCGAACGGGCCGGCCTCGATCTGCTCGCCGTCCTTGACGTCGATGACCTCGACGTCCTTGGAGAGCTTGTGCTCGTCGAGCTTGGAGCGCGCCATCGCCATCGTCAGCGCGCCGCCGTAGACGGGCGGGGCGTCGTGGACGCCCAGCTCGCGCAGCAGGAACGGCAGGCAGCCGAGATGGTCCTCGTGGCCGTGCGTGACGACGATCGCCTCGATGTCCGACACGCGACCGCGCAGGTACGCGAAGTCCGGCAGGACGAGGTCGATGCCCATCATCTCGGCGGTCGGGAACCGCAGGCCGGCATCGACGAGGACGATCCGGTCCTCGTACTCCACGACGGTCATGTTCTTGCCGATCTCCCCGAGACCTCCGAGGGGAAGGACGCGCAACGTGCCGGGGTTCAAGCTCTTGCTCCGACGAGGCCGCTGCTGTGCAGCATCTCGCGGATCATGGCCGTCTCCTGCTCGTCGGCTGCCACGTAGGGCAGGCGAGGCGTGCCGACGCGGTGCCCGAGCAGGTTCAGTGCGGCCTTCGTGCTGACCGCCGCGGGAGCGACGCTCAATGCCTCGAAGACTGGTAGCAGGCGCTCGTGGATCTCGGAGCGCTGTTGCGGCTCCTCGACCATCTGGCGCATCTGCGGTCCGACGATATGGCTGGCGACGAGAATGCCGCCCTCCCCTCCGAGATCGAGCACGCGGGCGAGAATGTCATCGTTGCCCGCGTACAGCGCCAGTCCATCGACCGGCGCAAGGTTGTCGTTGTTGGCCTGCTTGACCGCTTCGATGTGATCGAGCTGCGCAAGCTCCGCAAGCAGGTCGTTCGGCATGTCCGATCCCGTGCGCTGCGGGATGTTGTAGAGGACGATCGGCCGGTCGGCCGCGGCGCTGACCTCGCGATAGTGCGCGAGGATGCCGCGGCGGTTGGGCCGGTTGTAATAGGGGTTGACCGACAACAGCCCGTCGACGCCGAGCTCGCAGGCGCTCGCGGTCAGATGGACCGCGTGGCGCGTGTCGTTGGAGCCGACGCCGGCGATGATCGTCGCGCCGTCCGGCCGCTCGCGCACGGCGAGCTCGATGACGCCGAGGTGCTCCTCGTCGCTCAGCGTGGAGGCCTCGCCGGTCGTGCCGCACACCACGAAGCCGTCCGATCCGTTCTCGGACAGGTGCGCCATCAGGCTGACGAACGCCTGCTCGTCGACCGCCCCGTCATCTGCGAACGGGGTGACGATGGCGGTGAGAATGGCTCCGAACGCTGGCACGAACCCCCAGTATCGCAGCCTCGGTGGTCGGCCCCCGCGCAGCGCGAGGGTCGCCACCCCGTCCCGGCCGGCCCGCTGTGCCTACGCCGTCTGTGCCAGCACCGCGATCTCGCTGCGGCGGCGCAGGCGCGCGATGACGTAGACGTGCAGCGCGATCAACGAGGGCACCGCGAACGCGGGGATGAGCACGAGCGGGTAGCTCGTGATCGCCACGTTGGGGTCGCCGGGCGCGAGCTGCTGGAACGAGCTCGGCGCCGACAGCAACCCGCAGGTGACGGCCACCACGAGGTCCAGGAGGCCGACCGCGCACCACGCCAGCACCAGCGGCCGCGCACGATCGGCACCGGCGCGGGCCAGCCGTCTGGCGACGAACGGCGCCGCAAGGCCGACGAGGACATCGCCGATCCCGGCCGGCAGCGCGAACGCCGCGGGCAGGTCGCCCTGCGCGTACGCGACGAGGAACAGGCCGCCGACGACCCGGGTGACCTGCACGCCCACGAGCCAGTGCAGCGGGAACTGCGCGAGCGCGCGGCGAAACGGGGCGAACGCGAGCAGCGCGCAGCCAAGCGCGGTCGGCAATCCGACCGCCGCGGCGATCGCCGGTGGCAGCGTCGTGCCGGCGTTCGTCTCATAGACCCCGCTCGCGGCGAGCACGAGCGTGAGCCCGAACCACGCCGTGACGGCGGTGGCGCCGATCCACAGCAACGCCGGCTGCGCCGGCCTGCGCGCCGCGTGGGCGATGCCGGCGAGCAGCAGACCGAGCAGCCCGACGTCGGCGACGACGACGGCGATCGATACGGGTGTCGAGACCATGGTTGCCTTCTCCTCCTGTATGTGTAGCTACACCTATTTGATCGGCGAACATCACGTCGGGACGCCGGCACGGCACGGCCTCAGGCGCCGGCGACCGTCGTCAGCGTCGCGAGCTCGTCGTACAGAGCCCGTAGGCGTGCGCCGCCGAACTGCTCCTGCACCGTCTGCTGCACGTGCTCCCAGCGCTCCAGCGCACCGGACAGGGCGCGTGCCCCCTCCTCGGTGAGCGAGACCATGCGAACGCGCGCGTCATCATCGCTCGCCGCGGTGCGAACGAGGCCGCGCTGCTCGAGCACCTTGACGTTGCGCGTCAGCGTGGTGCGGTCCAGCGACAACGCCGCCGCCAGCGTCGTCAGCGGCAGGTCGCCGGCGGAGCCGAGCGCCACGAGGATCGGCAACTGGGTCACCTTGAGCCCGCTCGGCGCGACCGCCGCGTCGTAGAGCTGCGTGATGGCGCGGCCCGCGCGTCGCAGCTGATCGCAGGCGCACATCTCCCGTACCCGGGCGCAGCGTTCGAGGTCCGTGGCCGTCAGCTCCGTCATAAGGGTGTAGATACACTGATCTCGCGGCGCCGTCAAGGGCGCGTGCCACACTGGCCACTGTGCTGGTACCCGAGCCCGACGACACCCCGCGCGACGTCGCGGCCGGCGAGCTGACCGCCGACGTCGTCGGCGTGCGCTGGAGCGTGCCCGACGGCGACTTCGCGGTCATCGACGCCGTCTGCGACGACGGCGAGGACGCGGTCCTCGTCGGCCCGCTCGGCCACGTCCGCGAGGGCGAGTCGATCGTCGTCGGCGGCGCCTGGAAGCGCCACGCCAAGCACGGCTGGCAGTTTCAGGCCAACCGCGTGCGCGTGCAGGAGCCCGTCGGCGACCACGCCGTGCGCGCCTACCTGGAGAGCGTCAAGCACGTCGGCCCGCTCGGCGCCGCGCGGCTGGTCAAGCGCTTCGGCGCCGGCGAGGTGCTGGCCGCGATCGATCGCGACCCCGAGTCGATCCTCGGCTCCGTTCCGGGGATCGGCAAGCGCCGGATCGGCGCCGCCGTGCAGTCGTGGCGCGACCAGCGCGAGCTGCGCGAGCTGCGGCTGTTCCTCGACACCCACGGCGTCGACGCGGCGTCGGCCGGGCGCATCGCCCGGCACTTCGGCGCCGGCTCGATCGCGCGCCTGCAGCGCGAGCCGTACGCGATCTGCGAGCTCGACGGGATCGGCTTCGCGACCGCCGATGCGCTGGCGCGCGCGCTCGACACGCCGCTGGATGCGCCCGACCGGCTGGCGGCGGGTGTCCTGCACGCGCTGACGCTCGCCGAGACCGACGGCCACTGCCATCTTCCCCGTGCCGAGCTGACCGAGCGCGCGTCGCGCCTGCTCGGCGGCGGCGACGTCGACGACGCGATCGACGAGCTCGGCGCGCGCGGCAAGGTCGTCGTCGACGACGCCGGCCGCGTCGCCGACGCCCGCCTGCACGCGATCGAGGAGCGCCTCGCCGCGCACGTCCGCGAGCTGCTGGACTCCGATCCCGCCTTGCGCTTCAAGCGCGTCGAGCGCCCACTCGAGGGCACGTTCGTGCCGTCCGACGACCAATGGCGCGGCGTCACGCAGGCGCTCGGGCACCGGCTGTCGATCCTCACCGGCGGGCCGGGCACCGGCAAGAGCGCGACGATGCGCACGCTCGTCGAGCTCGTCAAGGCCCGCACCGGCACGGCGCGGCTCTGCGCGCCGACCGGCAAGGCCGCGCGCCGTCTCAGCGAGCTGACGGGCGCCGACGCGACGACGATCCACCGCCTGCTCGAATGGATCCCCGGCGAGGGCTTCATGCGCGACGCCGACGACCCGATCGAGGGCTGCGACGTGCTGATCGTCGACGAGGCCTCGATGCTGTCGGTGCAGCTCGCCGAGGCGCTGCTGGGCGCCGTCGGCCCGCGCACGCACGTCGTGCTCGTCGGCGACGTCGACCAGCTCGCGCCCGTCGGGCCGGGGCGCGTGCTCGAGGACCTGCTCGACGCTGGATCGGTGCCCGCGGTGCGCCTCAGCCAGGTCTTCCGCCAGGCGGCCCGCTCGATGATCGTGCGCGCCGCGCACGCGATCAACGAGGGCGCGATCCCGGACACGATCCCGCGCCCCGACGACGTCCGCGACTTCTTCCTGGTGGCGCGCGAGGGCCCGCGCGAGATCTTCGAGACGGTCTGCGAGCTCGCGGCGACCCGCCTGCCGAAGCACTACGGGCTCGACCCGGCGGCCGACGTCCAGGTGCTCGCCCCGATGCACAAGGGCCCGGTCGGGATCGACGCGCTGAACGCCGAGCTGCGCGCCCGCCTGAACCCCGACGGCGCGAAGATCGAGGGCACCCCGCTGCGCGTCGGCGACAAGGTCATGCAGACGCGCAACTCCTACGAGCACGATCTCTTCAACGGCGAGCGCGGCGTGCTCGTGCACCACGACGCCGAGCGCGACCGCGTGCACTTCGCCGGCGAGGACGGGCGCCGCCTGACGCTGCCCGTCGACGCGCTCGACACGTTGCGCCTCGCGTACGCCGCGAGCGTCCACAAGGCCCAGGGCTCGCAGGCACGGGCGATCGTCGTGCCGATCTTCGGCGGCCACCGGCACATGCTCACCCGCAACCTCGTCTACACCGCCGTCACGCGCGCCCAGGACGTCTGCGTCGTCGTCGGCGAGCACGGCGCGCTCGCGAGCGCCGTCGGCCGCACGGACGCGCGGCGCCGGCACACGCGCCTGCGCGAGCTCGTCGCCGATCGCTGAGACGTTCGCGGGGCGCGCGGCGACGGCCCGGACGCGCGTCGCGCCTATGCGGTCCCGTCGCGCCGCTCGCGCCAGCGCCTCCCCGGATCGACGAGCGCGCGGTCGTCGTCCTTGAGCGCGTCCGTGAAGCGATGCTCGACGCGCGGCTTGCCGAAGCGCGCGTCCTCCCACAGCGTGATGACGAGCAGCTCGCGAGCGGCGCGGTCGTGGCGGCAGACGAAGATGACGTTGCGGTCCACGAGGTCGCGGACGTAGACCGAGCCGCGCGCGGCCGTCTCGTCGGCGCCCGGCGGCGGCGTCGTGCTCACCCGCCCCGCCCCCCACGCCTCGCTGACGCGCCCGGCGATCTCCGGCTTGACGTCGAAGCCGCCGTGGCGCGAGCCGACGCGCTGGCGAAAGCGCTCCGCGGCGTGGTCGGTGACGGCAACCGTCACCCCCTCGCTCATCGTCGGATCCCGTTCATCTCGTTTCGATGATCGCACCCACCCAGCCGACAGGCCGACGGGCTCAGAACAGCAGGTGCTCGAGCCCGACGACCGGCGACTCGGGCAGATCGGCGACGCGCCGGATCGCGAGCAGCACGCCGGGCATGAACGACGCGCGGTCGATCGAGTCGTGACGGATCGTCAGCGTCTGGCCGAGGTCGCCGAGGATGACCTCCTGCGACGCCACGAGGCCGGGCAGGCGGACGGAGTGGATCGGGGGGTCACCCCGCATGAGCTCGGCCGTCCGCGCCGCCGTGCCCGACGGCTTGTCGAGCTTGCCGTCGTGGTGCAGCTCGACGATCTCGGCCTTCGCCATGTGCCTGGACGCCTCGGCGGCGAAGCGCATCATGAGCACGGCGCCGATCGCGAAGTTCGGGCCGAAGAAGACGTTCGCACCCTTCGCGCCGTACAGCGGTCCCATGTCGAAGCCCGACGTCCCGATGACGACGTGCACGCCCGCGTCCACGCACGCCAGGGCGTTGGCCAACGCCGTGTCCGGACGCGTGAAGTCGACGACGACGTCGGCATCCCCGAGCACATCGGCGAGCGCCGTGCCCAGTGCCGGGTCGGCGCGCCCCGTGAGGACCATGTCGTCGGCGCCCTCGACGGCGGCGACGACCGCCTGGCCCATCCGCCCCGCGGCGCCCGCGACGGCGACCCGGATCTTCGTCATGCGACGACCCGCGACACGACCGGCACCGGCAACAGCGCCTCGAGCGCGCCGCGAAAGACGTCCTCGTCGGTGCCGATGCCCGCCGCGCTCAGGCGCTCCGGCGCGAGCAGCTCGGCGGTCAGCTCGGCGAGGTCGTCGAGCGTGACGGCGTCGACGCGCGCGACCGCCTCGTCGACCGTCAGCAGCGGCAGGCCGTTCAGCGTCGCGGCGCCGAGGCGGTTCATGCGCGCCGCCGTCGACTCCAGCGACAGCACCATCCGGCCCTTGACGTTCTGCTTGGAGCGCTCGAGCTCGTCGGCTGTGAAGCCGTCGCGGCGCAGCCGCTCGAGCTCGTCGGCGACGACCTGCAGCGCCGGCGCGACGTTGTCCGGGCGCGTGCCGAGGTAGAGCCCGATCTGGCCGGTCGTCGCGAACAGCGAGTTGAACGAGAAGACGTTGTAGGCCAGCCCGCGGCTCTCGCGCACCTCCTGAAACAGGCGCGAGGACGACGTCGCCCCGAGGATGTTGTCGAGGATGCGCAGCGCGAAGCGGCGCTCGTCGTGGCGCGCAAGGCCGGGCCCGCCGAGCGTCAGGTGGTACTGCTCGGTGTCCTTGCGCAGGAAGCGCACCGTCGGCTCGAAGCGCGGGGCGACGTGCGGCCGCGAGCCGGCGGCCGGCGGCACGGGAACCTCGATCGCCCGCGCGAGCTCGACGACCGCGTCGTGCTCCAGCGAGCCGGCGGCGGCGATCACCATCTCGCCGCCGACGTAGTGCGAGGCATGAAACGCCGCGAGGCCGGTCGCGGGCGTGTCCGCGACGACGTCGGCGCGGCCGAGCACGGGGCGTCCGAGCGGGTGGTCGCCGAAGACCGCCTCGCCGAGCACGTCGAAGACCTGATCCTGCGGGTCGTCCTCGTACATCGCGATCTCCTCGAGCACGATCTCGCGTTCGTTGTCGAGGTCGTCGGCGTCAAAGCGCGGATGGAAGACCATGTCGGAGACGACGTCGAACGCCTTCGGCACGTGCTCGTCGATGACGCGCGCGTAGACGGAGGTCGACTCCTTGCCCGTGCCCGCGTTCAGCTCGGCGCCCATCGTGTCGAAGATCTGGTCGATCTCCAGCGAGCCGTAGCGCTCGGTGCCCCGGAAGAGCATGTGCTCGACCAGGTGAGACAACCCGGCCTCGGCGGCGTTCTCCGCCGCCGAGCCGGTGGCGATCCAGAACCCGAGGGTCACGGATCGGACGGTGGGCATGGCCTCCGTCACGACCCGGACCCCGGAGTCGAGGACCGTCAGGTTGTGCTCCGGCAGGGCCTCAGCCCTCGCCGTGGCGGGGGCGGCCGGAGCCGCGACGCGGTCCGCGGTCGCCGCCGCGGTCGCGTCCGCCGCCACCGCCGCCGTTGCGCTCGCCGCCACCGCTGCGCGGCGGGCGTCCGCCGCCGCTCGCGGCACCGGCGGCCACGAGCTCGTCCTTGGACTTGCCGGCGACGTCGGGGTCCTGCGCGAGGCGCAGCCCGATGCGGCCGCGCTCGCGGTCGACCTCGAACACGCGGACGTGGATCTCGTCGCCCTTGTTGAGCACGTCCTCGACGGTGTCGACGCGCTGACCGGGCGACACGTTGGAGATGTGCAGCAGGCCGTCGGTGCCCTTGGCGAGCTCGACGAACGCGCCGAACGTCGTCGTCTTGACGACCTTCGCGGCGGGGAACTCGTCGCCGACCTCGACCTCCTTGGTCATCGACGCGATCCGCGCGGCGAGTGCCTCGCCGAGCGTGCCGTTGGCCGAGTAGATCAGCACCTGGCCGTCGTCGTTGACGTCGATCTGCGACTCGAACTCGTCGGCCAGGCCGCGGATGGTCTCGCCGCCCTTGCCGATCAGCAGGCCGATCTTGTCGGTGTCGATCTGCACGGTCACGATCCGCGGCGCGTGCTCGGACAGCTCCTTGCGCGGCTCGGAGATGACCTTCGCCATCTCACCGAGGATGAACGTGCGGGCGGCCAGCGCCTTGGCCAGCGCGTCGCGCAGGATGTCGAACGTGACGCCCGTGATCTTGATGTCCATCTGCAGGGCGGTGATGCCCTCCGACGTGCCGGCGACCTTGAAGTCCATGTCGCCGAGGTGATCCTCGACGCCGGCGATGTCGGTCAGCACGACGTAGTCGTCGCCCTCCTTGATGAGCCCCATCGCGATGCCCGCGACCGGCCGCTTCAGCGGCACGCCCGCGTCCATCAGCGACAGCGACGATCCGCAGACCGACGCCATCGACGACGAGCCGTTGGACTCGAGGATGTCCGACACGACGCGAATCGTGTACGGGAAGTCCTCGATCGACGGCACGACCGCGACGAGCGCGCGCTCGGCGAGCGCCCCGTGGCCGATGTCGCGGCGCTTGGGGCCGCGCATGAAGCCGGCCTCCCCGACCGAGAACGGCGGGAAGTTGTAGTGATGGAAGTAGTACTTCTTCGTCTCCAGGCCGAGCGTGTCGAGACGCATCTCGTCCTTCAGCGTGCCGAGCGCCGCCACAGACAGCGCCTGCGTCTGGCCTCGCGTGAAGAGCGCCGAGCCGTGGGCGCGCGGAAGCAGGCCGGCGTCGATCGAGATCGGACGGATCTCGTCCTCGCCGCGACCGTCCGGGCGCTTCTTGTGGATCGCGATGCGCTGGCGGATGATCGACTTCTCGAGCTTGTCGACCGCCATCTGCGCGGCGGCCTTGCGTGCGGCGTACTCGGCGTCCTCCGGGTTGCCGGAGTGCGCCGCGACGGCCTCGTCCATGACGCGCGTGGACTCGTTCTGACGCTCGAGCTTGTCGAAGATCTGCGTCGCCTCGTCCAGCGCCGAGCCGTGCGACTCGCGCACCGCGTTCAGCAGGCCCTCGTCGACGACCGGGACCTCGATCTCCATCTTGTCCTTGCCGGCCTGCTCGCGCAGGTCCCACTGCAGCTTGCAGAGCTTCTTGATCTCGCCGTGGGCGATGTCGAGGGCGTCGAGGATCTCGGCCTCGGGGATCTCGTTGCAGCCCGCCTCGACCATCAGGATGGCCTCGTCCGTGCCGGCGACGATGAGGTCGAGATCGGAGTTCTGGAAGACGTCCTCCTCGGTCGGGTTGACGACGAAGTTGCCGTCGACCTTGCCGATCCGCACCGCGCCGACCGGGGTCGGGAAGGGGATGTCGGAGATCATCAGCGCGGCGGACGCGCCGTTCATCGCGAGGATGTCGTACGGGTGCACGTGATCGACGCTCAGCGTCAGGGTCACGAGCTGCGTCTCGCGGCGCCAGCCCTTCGGGAACAGCGGGCGCAGCGGACGGTCGATCATGCGAGCGGTCAGCGTGCCCTTGTCACCGCTGCGGCCCTCGCGCTTGAAGAAGGAGCCGGGGATCTTGCCCGCGGCGTACATGCGCTCCTCGACATCCACCGTCAGCGGGAGGAAGTCGACATCGCGGAGGTTGCCCGCGGTCGCTGTACTCAGGACAACGGTGTCGCCCTGGCGGACGACGACGGCGCCGGAGGCCTGCTTGGCCATCTTGCCGGTCTCGAAGGAGATCTCGGATCCTGCGATCTCAACGGAGACACGGGTCTCGGCAGTACTCATATGAAGTTGTTTCCTTTACTCGGGCGGGCCCGTCGGTCGGCCGGCCTGCATCAGCTTGTCTTCGGTATCCGAACCACGTCATCGTAGCCCAGGGCTGCCAGGTAGGCGCTGTCCGGTACCCCCGAGAGCACCTCGCCGGCCGCGAACAGCATCGGCGTCGTCGTGGCTCCCGCGGCGAGTGCGGCGCGGGTGTCGCGCTGCACCCGCGCGGCCGCGAGCGGGCCGCGGCGATCGGCGTCGAAGCGCTCGACGTCGAGGTCGAGGTTGCGGGCACGCTCCCACAGATGCGGGTCGTCGAGGTGGCCCTGATCGGCGTACAGCGCATCGGCGAACGGCCAGAACACGCCCTGTGCCGCGGCGGCCTCGGCGGCGCACGCGGTCGGCAGCGCGCGCTCGTCCTTGGCCCGCAGCGCCATATGGCGGAAGACGACGTGCGCGCCCAGCGCGGTCAGGCGGTCGTGCGCCAGCGCGCAGCGCGGACACGTGAAGTCCGCGTAGAAGATGATCAGGGTGCCGCTCGCGTCGCCGCGGACGTAGTCGTCGTCGCGCAGCGCGGGCGGTGGAGCACTGCGCAGATCCTCCATCGTGTCCGGAGCGTAACCATCTAGATGAGCGTGCACGTGCACACCTTGAGCCGAGAGCAGCGCCTTCCCGGATCGCCCGAGGACGTCTTCGCGTTCTTCGGCGACGCCCGCAACCTCGAGACGATCACGCCGCCGCTGCTGCGCTTCCGCGTGATGGACTCGGGTCCGGGCGGCATCGAGATGGGTGCGGGCGCGCTGATCCGCTACCGCCTGCGCGTGCACCGCGTGCCGGTCGGCTGGCTGACGGCGATCCGCGAGTGGGATCCGCCGCATCGCTTCGTCGACGAGCAGTTGCGCGGGCCGTACGCGCTGTGGCACCACACGCACACCTTCGAGGCGATCGAGGACGCCAGCGCGACGCTCATGCGCGACGTCGTGCGCTACGCGCTGCCGTTCGGCCTCGTCGGCGAGGCCGCGCGGCGGCTGTTCGTCGCGCGCGACGTCGAGGCGATCTTCGACTACCGCGCCGACAGGATCCGCGAGCTGCTGTAGGCGTGTGCGGGTCCGCCGACGGCCGGATGTCGCCTTTGTGTCGTCATGGGCAACAAATGCGACATCGACGACCGAGGTAGAACCCCACCGGCATGGTGCGAGACCCGATACGCCATCTCGACTGGGACGGGTGCTTCAACGTCCGCGACCTCGGCGGCCTGCGGACGACCGACGGCGCGACCACGCGCTGGGGTGCCGTCGTCCGCGCCGACGCGCTGTCGGGGCTGTCGGCGAGCGGCTGGGCCGCCGTCGTCGAGCACGGCGTTCGGACCGTCGTCGACCTGCGAAACGACGACGAGCTCAGCGACGACGCGGCGGCGCGACCGGGCGAGGTCACGACGCTGCACCTCCCACTCGACGGCAAGGAGGATCGTGCGTTCTGGGACGAATGGGACTGTGGGCCGCACTTCGGCACGCCGCTGTACTACCTCCCCCAGCTCCGGCGGATGCCCGAGCGCAGCGCCGCCGCCCTCACCGCGATCGCCCGCGCGCAGGCCGGTGGCGTCGCCGTTCACTGCGGGGCGGGGCGCGACCGCGCCGGCCTCATCGCGATGCTGCTGCTCGCGCTCGCCGGCGTCTCGGCCGATGACATCGCCGCCGACTACGCGCTCAGCGCACGGCGCCTGCGGGTGCGCTTCGCGGCGCTCGGCGAGGTCGACGAGGGTCCACTGCTCGAGGCGTTTCTCACGGAGCGCCGCACGACGGGCGCGGCGCTGATCGTCAGGACGCTCGCCGGCCTCGACGTCGAGGGCCTCCTGCGCGACGCCGGCCTCGCGGCCGACGACCTCGACGCGCTGCGCCGCCGCCTCGTCGAGCGCCCGGCGCGATGACCGGCCGCCGTCACCAGAGCACGGCGGCGCCGTAGTCGGCGATCTTCTGATCGCTCGTGATGATCTCCAGCCCCTCCAGCCGCGCCTGCGCGACGAGCATGCGGTCGAACGGGTCGCGGTGCAACGGCGGAAGTCGTGCCGCGTCGATCGCGTGACGAGCCGTCATCGGCAGCTCGAGGAAGCCGTCGGCCTCGAGCGCGCCGAGGAGGTCGTCGCCGACGGCGAGCTTGCCGATCGCGGTCTTGATCTCGGCCTCCCACACGCTCGCCGCGCTGAAATGGATCGGGACGTCGCCGGTCGCGATGACCTCACGGGCGCGCGGCGACAGCCGAGGGTCGTCCGCGAGCCACCACAGCAGCGCGTGCGTGTCGGCGAGCGCGCCGTTCACCGGCCGATGCCGAACAGATCGCCCATCTCGTCGTCGAGCGCGTCGAAGTCCGCCGCCATCTCGATCTGCCCGCGCAGGCGCCCGGGGCTGCGCTTGACGGCCTCGGCGTCGTAGCGCACGAGCTTGGCCATCGGCACCTTGCCGCGGCGGATGACGATCTCCTCGCCGGCGTGCGCACGCTGGACCAGCCGCGAGAGATGCGTCTTCGCCTCGTGGATCGTGACGTCGTCGGCCATCGTCGCACCCTAGACCAGTTAGTCCAGTTGGTCCACTGACCTTGGCTCGCGTTAGGTCGCGGCGCCCGCGAGGCCGTCGAAGATCAGGTTCGCCCCGGGCAGGATGCCCGGGTGCTCGCCGATCCACGACCACGTCACGGTCTGATCCGGGCCGACGATCACGAGCGCGCGGGTCGACTTGCCGTCGGGCTCCCAGTACGCGCCCATGGCCCGAGACACCGCGCCCTTGGGCTCGAAGTCCGACAGCATCGGGATCGTCACGCGCAGCGACTCGCGAAACGCGGTCTGGCTGTCGGACTGATCGCAGGAGACGCCGTAGAGGCTCGCGCCCTGCGCGGCGAAGTCCTCGAGGGCCTCCTGGTAGATCTGAAACTGATCCGTGCAGACCGAGCTGAAGGCAGCGGGAAAGAAGACGAAGACCGTCGTCCGGCCGGCGAGATCGGCGCGGGTGAACGGCTCCCCTGCCTCGGTCTTGAGCTCGAACTCGGGCACATCCGTGCCCGGCGCGATGATGCTCACCGGCGCAGCCCCAGCTCCTTGATGAGCGCCCGGTAGCCCTCGAGGTCGTTGCGCTGGAAGTAGTTCAGCAGCCTGCGGCGGCGACCGACGAGCATCAGCAGTCCGCGGCGCGAGTGGTGGTCCTTCGAGTTCGAGCGAAGATGCTCGGTGAGCTGGTTGATGCGCTCGGTGAGCATCGCGACCTGCACACGCGTGTTTCCGGTGTCGTGATCGTTGTCGCCGAACTGCGTGACCAGCTCTTGCTTGCGTTCTTGTGTCAATGCCATAGCGACGCGGAACTGTACCGCGTCACGCGCAGATAGCCCGAGCGGCGTCGACATCGAGGGCCATCTGGTCGACCAGCGCGTCGACCGATTCGAAGCGCTTCTCGCCGCGCAGGCGCTTGCGGAACGCGAGCTCGAGCGTGCGGCCGTAGAGGTCGCCGTCGAAGTCCAGCAGGAACGCCTCGATGAGCTCACCGCGCCCCGTGACGAACGTCGGACGCACGCCGATGTTGACCGCCGCGGCGTACGCGGGCCCCGGCCGCGCGCCGTCGATCGTGCGCGCGACGGCCGCGTACACGCCGTGGCCGGGCGTGACGTAGGCCGCGTCGGGCACGAGGTTGGCGGTCGGGTAGCCGAGGGTGCGTCCGCGCTCGTCGCCGTGCACGACCTCGCCGGCGAGCGTGAACGGGTCGCCGAGCAGGTGCCCGGCGTACTCGACGGCGCCGCCGAGCACGAGGCCACGGATGTGGCTCGACGAGACGACCTCGCCGTCGACCTCGAGCAGCTGCGCGATCCGCGTCTCGAAGCGCTCGTCGGCGGTGAGCAGCTCGGCGTCGCCGAGCGCCTTGTGGCCGAAGCGGAAGTTCTCGCCGATCGAGACGTGCGTCGCGCCGAGCGCCCCGACGAGGACCTCGTCGACGAACTGCTGCGCGCTGCGTGCGGCGAACGCGGCGTCGAACGGGATCACGACGAGCTCCTGCGCGCCGAGCGAGCCGATCAGCTCGGACTTGCGGCGCAGGTCGGTGAGCAGGCGCGGCGCGGCGCCGGGCTGCACGACCGCGGTCGGGTGCGGCTCGAACGTCAGGACGGTGTCGGCCCCGGCGATGACCGCGCGGTGGCCGACGTGGACGCCGTCGAACGTCCCCACGGCGACCCGCCGCGGGCGCGCCTGCACGTCGGGCAGCTGCGTGATCCTCACGCGCGGAAGCCTACGACGGGCTTCAGCGCCCCGTTGCGCGGCTCGGCGACGGCGATCGGACCGTCGGCGTCGACGAGCAGCACGGCGCCGTCGGCGCCGCCCTCGGGGTCCTCGGCGACGCCGACCGCGACGCCGTGCGCGGCGCGCTGCGCGTCGTCGCCGTCGAGGTGCAGCGACGGCATGAAGCTCAGGGCCTGCTCGAGCGGGATGAGCCGCGTCGAGCTCGCTTCGCAGATCGAGAACGGCCCGATCGCGGTGCGTCGCAGCTCCAGGCAGTAGGCGTCGCCGAGGTCGGAGATCAGGGTGCGCACGTACGTGCCGGCCGAGCACTCGATCGCGAACGCCGCGCGATCGTCCTCGCGCCAGAGCTGATCGAAGCGGTGGACCGTCACCGGTCGCTCGTCGAGCACGACCTCCTCCCCCGCGCGAGCCCGGTCGTAGGCGCGGCGCCCGTCGACCTTGAGCGCGCTGTAGGAGGGCGGGCGCTGCATGAGCGCGCCGGTCGCCAGCGACGGCGGGTCGGGCGGCATCAGCCCGGTCTCGGTGATCTCGCCCTCGGTGTCGCCGGTCGTCGACGTCGCCCCCAGCCGCGCGATCGTCTCGTAGGACTTGCGCAGCGCCATGAGGTAGCGCTGGACGCGCGTCGCACGGCCGACGAGGACGATCAGCAGCCCGGTCGCGAACGGGTCCAGCGTGCCGGCGTGCCCGACGCGCCGCCCGCGGTGCTCGCGGCGCACCGCCGCCACGATGTCATGCGAGGTCTTGCCCGCGGGCTTGTCGATGAGCAGGATGCCGTCGGTCACGGCCCCCAGGCTACGGCGTCGGCCGCCGCAGGCTCGGGCTCAGGGCGACGTCGCGGGCGAGCTCGCGAGCCCCAGCAGCGGCGCCGTCACGAGATACAACACCGACTCCGGCGTCGCGGCGGGCACGAACGCCCAGCGTCCGTCGGGCGCCGTCGTAGCCGTGGCGCCCGTATCGCGGTAGGAGCCCTCCTCGTTGATGTCGTCGTTTCGCAGAAGCTTCAGCGCGACCCCCGCGAGCGGCTCGCGGCGCACGATCGAGCCGGCGCCGACGACGGCTCGCGTCAGCGTGCCCGACAGGACCGCGGGGTCGCCGGCGAACGCGCTCACCTCCAGCCGCGCCGCCAGCGTGCGTTCGCGCGACGAGAACGGGCTCGCCGACGCCCGCACGAGGCGACATGGCTGATACGGCGAGCGACAGAACGGCCGCTCGCCGTGGAAGTCGAAGTTCGGCGGTGGTCCTTCGACGTACCAGAACGTGCCGCGGTCGTCGCGCGCGACGTCGCCGGCGAGGTCGAGGTTCGCGGCCACCGTCGTCAGCCGGCGCGACGCGAGGTCGATGCGCAGGAAGCCCTGGTCGACGTCCTGGCGCAACCCGGTGCGCGTCAGGAAGATGGCCGATGACGACACGCTCGCCGACGAGAATGGGCTGTAGCCGCCCTCGCCGCCGGTCGCGCGGGCGAGCCGCAGCGCCGCGCCGCCGCCCGCTCGCAGGCGGCGGACGTCGCTCTCCGAGCCCGCTCCGCCCTGATCGATGTCGGTCACCTGGACGATCGTGGTGTCGCGGATCGCGAGGTCCGTCGTGCGACCGCACTCGGAACGATCGAGTCGGCGGCTGGGCCGCGTCGACGACACGGTCTTGACGTAGGGGATGTCGCAGTCCATGAGCGGGCCGCGAGCGCGCGGGTCCGGCCGATGGTCGTAGCCGTCGACGACATGCGTGCGCGCACGGCGCACGAACGCGATCCGATCGCGCCACTGCGCGGGCCAGGCCTCGTCGAGCGCGGGCGACGACACGGACGACAGCCTGCGCTCGCTGCGGGTGCGAAGCTCGTAGCGGTAGATGTCGCAGCCGTGGTCCGTCGTGCGACAGCGCGTGTAGAGCGCGACGATGCGGCCCTTGGAGTTCGGGCCGAGGCTGACGTCGAACGGGCGCGTCGCGGTTGCCGCGCGCGCCGCCTCGACGACCTCGGTCCCCCACGGCATCCGCTGCTTGATCATCAGCGCGTAGCGGCCGCTGGCGGCGTCGTAGCTCGACCACGCGAGCACGCCCCCGTACGCGGCGATCGGCGTGTCCCTGGCAAGCTCGGCGACGACCTCGTCGGCCGCGGCGACCGACGGCGTCAGCAGCGCGGCGGCGGTGGCCGCGAGGGCGGCGATCCGGCGGACCTGCGGCGATCTGGCCATGGCCCTGAAACGAGCGGCCCGGCGGAAGGTCGTGCGGCCCGCCGCGTCAGGCCTGCAACTGCGCGTCGACCTGCTCGCGCATGAACGCGACGAGCTCGTCGCGGTCCATCTGCGTCGCGAAGCCCGCGGCCTGGCGATGGCCGCCGCCGCCCTGTGCCCGCGCGATCGCGGATACGTCGACGTCGTTGTCGGTGGCGCGCAGCGAGACCTTCGAGCAGCCGCGACGGTCGTCGCCGGTGAGCTCGCGTGCGAGCGCCGCGACCTTCGTTCCCTGGACGGAGCGCAGGTGGTCGATGATGCCCTCGGTGAAGGACTCCTGGGCGCCGGTCGCGGCGAAGTCCTCGCGCGTCAGGCGCGCGATCGTCAGGCGCCCGTCGTCGAAGCGCTCGACGCCCGCGAGCGCGCGCGTCAGCAGCGCGAGCTTGGGACCGGGCACGCCCTCGTAGAGGCGCCGGTAGATGTCGTGGACGTCGACGCCCGCCTCGATGAGATCGGCCGCCATGACGTGCGAGCGCGGCCCGGTGTTCTCGTACATGAAGCGCCCCGTGTCGGTCACGAGACCGACGTACAGCGCCTCGGCGATCGCGGGCGTCAGCGCGACCTCGAGCCCCTGCATGAGGTCCCACACGATCTCGGCCGTGCTCGACGCCCCGGGGTCGACATGGTTGATCGCGCCAAAGCGCGTGTTGTCGTGGTGATGGTCGACGTTGACGATCGGCGCGCCGCCGACGTCGACGGCGTTGCGGTCGAAGTTGCCGCAGTCCAGGAAGACGATCGTGCGGCCGCCGATGTCCTCGGGGACGTCGGAGATGAGGTCGTCGTCGAACTCGAAGAACGCGTACTCGTAGGGCAGCGGAAACTCGTCGCGCGCCATGTACATGACGCTGTCCTTGCCGAGCGCGCGCAGCACGCCCTGCATCGCGACGAGTGAGCCGAGCGCGTCGCCGTCGGGGTTCTCGTGCGTCACGAGCACGAACCGCTGCGCGTCGCGCAGCACCGCTAGCACCTCGTCACGCGTCGTTGCGCTCACGCCGGCGATGGTCACGCCTCGCCGACCTCGCGCTCGATGATCGCCTCCAGGCGCATGGCGCGATCTGTCGTGTCGTCGTAGAGGAACTCGAGCGTCGGGGTGCGCTTCATGCGCAGCTCCCGGGCCAGGCGTCGTTGCAGGGCGCCGTGCGCCGAGCGTAGGCCGGCGAGCGTGGCGGCGCGTTGTGCATCGTCCCCGAGCACACTGACGTAGACGCGGGCATGGCGAAGGTCTGAGGTGGTCTTGACGCTCGTCATCGTGACGAATCCGATTCTGGGGTCCTGCAGGTCCTGTGCGACCGCATCGGAGAGCACCTGTCTGACGGCCTCGTCGACCCGTCGCATTCGATCGCTGGCCATCCTAGCCCCATACCTCGTCGAAGGACACGAGCGTGCGCTCGATCCGGCAAGACTCCGGAAAGCGGTCTAGGACGAACCGCTCGACGCCGTCGACCGCATGGTGCAGCAGCGTCGCCGAACCGCCCGTCAGCGCGGCGGCGAGCGTCGCGCGCTGCCACAGGTCCTGATGGTCGACCTCGGAGACGCTCACGCCCATCCGGCCGTGCAGCTGCGCTTTGAGCGATGCCAGATCCTTGCGCTTGGCCTTCAACGATCCGGCCTCCGGGAAGTGCAGGTGGATGAGCAGCAGCGCGACGTACGCGTCGGCCACGACGTCACTTACGCGAGTGCGCGGTCGACCTTGCGCGTCTCGTAGACCTCCAGCACGTCGCCCTCCTTGACGTCCTGGAAATTGCGCAGCACGATGCCGCACTCGAAGCCGGACGCGACCTCGCGGACGTCCTCGGAGACGCGCCGCAGCGACGCGATCTCACCGTCGTAGACGATCGTGCCGTCGCGGACGAGGCGGGTCTTGGCGCCGCGCGTGACCTTGCCGTCGGTGACGTAGGAGCCGGCGATGACGCCGATCTTCGAGGCGCGGAAGATCTGGCGGATCTCGACGGTGCCGACGGAGTCCTCGACCTCCTCGGGCTCGAGCATGCCCTCCATCGCGGCGCGCAGCTCGTCGAGCACCTTGTAGATGACCGAGTAGTTGCGGATGTCGACGCCCTCACGCTCGGCGACGGCGCGCGCGTCGCCGACGGGACGCACGTTGAAGCCGATGATGATCGCATCCGAGGCCGCCGCCAGCATGACGTCGGACTCGTTGATGCCGCCGACGCCGGTGCGGATGATGTTGACCGCGACCTCGTCCTGCGGCAGCTTGGCGATCTCGTCCTCGAGCGCCTCGGCGGAGCCGGCGACGTCGGCCTTGACGAGCAGGTTGAGCTCCTTGAGCTCGCCCGCCTGGATGTCCTTGAAGATGTCCTCCAGCGAGCGCTTGCGGCCCGAGCGGCGCGCGTGCTGCTCCTGCTTGAGGCGCTGCTCGCGCTCGTGCGCCATCTGGCGCGCACGGCGGTCGTTCTCGACGGCGTGGACGTGCTCGCCGGCCTCGGGGACGCCGTCGAAGCCGAGCGCCTCGACCGGGTCGCCGGGATGGGCTTCCTTGACGCGCTTGCCGGTGAAGTCGTGCATCGCCCGCACGCGGCCCCAATTCGCGCCTGCGACGAGCGCGTCGCCGATGCGCAGCGTGCCGCGCTGGACGAGGATCGTGACGACCGGCCCGCGGCCCGGGTCGAGCTTGGACTCGACGACGACGCCGGAGGCCGGAGCGGTCGGGTTGGCCTTGAGCTCCTCGAGCTCGGCGACGACGAGCAGCGTGTCGAGCAGCTCCTCGAGGCCGACCTTGGACTTCGCGGAGACGTCGACGAACTCCGTCTCACCGCCCCACTCGACGGGCTGCAGGCCGCGCGTCGTCATCTCGGTGCGCACCCGTGTCGGGTCCGCGCCCTCCTTGTCGATCTTGTTGACCGCGACGACGATCGGCACGTCCGCCGCCTTCGCGTGGTCGATCGCCTCGGCGGTCTGCGGCTTCACGCCGTCGTCGGCGGCGACGACGATGACCGCGATGTCGGTCACGCGGGCGCCGCGGGCACGCATCGCGGTGAAGGCCTCGTGGCCCGGCGTGTCGAGGAACGTCACGAGCTGCTCGTTGTGATGGACCTGGTAGGCGCCGATGTGCTGGGTGATGCCGCCGGCCTCGCCGGCGACGACCTCCGTCGAGCGGATCGCGTCCAGCAGCGACGTCTTGCCGTGGTCGACGTGACCCATGATCGTGATGACCGGCGGGCGCGGGACGAGGTCCTCGTCGGCGTCCTCGTAGACGGGCTCGTTGGCGACCTCGTCGGCGGCGTGGACGAGCTCGACCTCCTTGCCGAACTCCTCGGCGAGCACGAGCACGGCCTCGTCGGCCAGCGTCTGCGTGAGCGTGGCCATCTGGCCGAGCATCATCAGCTTCTTGATGATCTCGGGGACGGGCACGCCCATCGACTCGGCGATGTCCTTGACGGTCGAGCCGGAGTTGATGCGCACGAGATCGGTATGCGTCGCGGCGGCCTCGTCGAGCGGGCGCACCGTGTCGTCATACGTACCGCGACGGCGGCGTCCGCGACGCTGGCGACGGGGCGGCTGGGACTGCTGGCCCGGCGTGCGGCGCGAGGCCTGCGAGTCGATGACGACGCGGCGGCGGCCGCCGGGGCCCGGGGCTCCGGGGGCGCGCTCACCGGACAGCGACGAGCGCGTCGGGCGCTGCTTGGCGGCGTCGGCGGCGGGATCGGCCGGATCGGCCGGCGGTGTGGCGGGCGGCGTGGCCGGAGGCGTCGAGGCGCCGGCGCGCGGCGCCGGGCTCTGCCCGCCGGCCTGAGGCCGTGCGGCGGGCGTCGTGGGACGCACCGCATCGCGCCGGGCGGATGGCGGCGGACGGTCGGAGATCGCCGGCGGCGGCGGCGGTCCGCGCCGGATCGTGACCGCGGGCGCCGGCGGCGGCTCGGGGGCCTTCGCGGCCTCGGCGGCCGCTCCGTTGGTCGGAAGCGGGCGACCCGCGATCGCCGCGGCGGCCTGGTCGACATCGACGGCGGAGGCGGGTGCCTTCACCGAGATGCCGGCGGCGCGCAGCTTGTCCAACACGTCCTTGGAGGACATGTTGTGGGTCTTTGCCAGCTCGTGAACGCGTACTTTTGCCATCTACAGTGAGTCTACGAGGTTGGAATCGATACGCACGGCGCAGCGAAACGAGCGCTGAAAACCCGAGCGCCTGATCGCCTGATCGGCGCAGTCGCGGTCGCAGACGTACGCGCCGCGTCCCGGCCGCCGCTGCTCGGGGTCGGGCTCGACGCGACCGTCCACGAGCACGACGCGCAACAGGTCGGGCTTGTCCGCCGGCGCGCCGCAGCCCACGCAGCGCCTCCGAGCGACGGCTATGACGGCGCCTCCGCGTCGGCGAGCTCGTCGGTCGGCTGGTGGGCGAGCGCCTGGTGGGAGTCCAGGCCGCAGTAGCGCGAGCTCGGGAGCGCGGCGTTCGGGCAGCGCCGGCCGGTCGACATGACCGCGGCGCAGCGACCCTGCGTCTCCTCCTCCTCGTAGCCCTGCTCCTGCTCCTCGGCGGCGAACTCGGTCTCGGACTTGATGTCGATCCGCCAGCCGGTGAGGCGGGCGGCGAGGCGGGCGTTCTGGCCCTCGCGTCCGATCGCCAGCGAGAGCTGGTCGTCGGGCACGATGACCGTCGCCTGCTTGCCGTCGTCGTCGACGAGCACCTCGCGCACGCGCGCCGGTGACAGCGCCTTGGCGACGAAGCGGGCGGGCTCGTCGTTGTAGGGGATGATGTCGATCTTCTCGCCGCGCAGCTCCGAGACGACCATCCGCACGCGCGATCCGCGCGGGCCGACGCAGGCGCCGACCGGGTCGACGCCGTCGGCGTGCGAGACGACCGCGATCTTCGAGCGGTAGCCGGGCTCGCGGGCGACGTTGGCGATCTCGACGAGGCCGTCGGCGATCTCGGGAACCTCGAGCTCGAAGAGCTTCTTGATCAGCTCGGGGTCGCGCCGCGAGACGATGATCGAGGGGCCCTTCGTGGAGGGCGAGACCTCCTTGATGACGGCCTTGATGCGCTGCGAGTGGTCGTAGCGCTCGCCATCGACCTGCTCGGACTTCGGCAGCAGCGCCTCGACGCGCTCGCGCAGCTGGACGAGCGTGTAGCGGCTGTCGGACTGCTGCACGATGCCGGTGATCAGCTCGCCGACGCGGTCGCGGTACTCCTCGAACATCATGTCGCGCTCGGCCTCGCGGATGCGCTGCAGGATGACCTGCTTGGCCGTCTGCGCGGCGATCCGGCCGAAGTCGCCGGGCGTCACGTCCTGCTCGTCGATCTGGTCCTTGTACTCCTCGAACTTCGCCGGATCGATCTCCGGGTCGGTCGGCTCGATCATGTCGCCCGTCTCGGGGTCGTACGTCGTGCCCTCGTCGATCGTCTCGACGATGAGGTGCGCCTCCAGGCGCTCGGGGATGATCAGCTCGATGACGCGGAAGTCGGCGGTCTCGGGATCGAGCTCGACGCGCGCGTACTTCGCTGAGTCGGGCTGCTTCTTGTAAGCCGACAGCAGCGCGTCCTCGAGCGCGAGCCGGAGCTTCTCGGGGGCGATGCCCTTCTCCTTTGCGAGAACCGTCATCGCATCCAGGATGTCGCGGGACATAGGGCTACTCCTCGATCAGGTGGGAACGCTGGATCTCGGCGTACGGAATCGCGAAGAGAGCGCCGTCAGCGGCGATCGTCACCTCGACTTCCGATGCGCCGACGAGCTCGCCGGTGAAGGATCGGTGGCCGTCCCGGGCCTCGCGCGTTCGCACGCGAGCACGTCGCCCCAGGAAGCGTTGGAAATGCTGCGGCTTGGACAGCGGGCGCTCGGTCCCCGGCGAGGAGACCTCGAGCGCGTAGCGCTCACGCAGATCGGCCAGCTCGTGCGTCACGCGCTCGCAGATCGCGAGCGTGACGCCGTCGGGATGGTCGATGAACAGGCGCAGCGTCTGGCCGCCCAGCACCTCCGCGAGCAGCACCTCGACATCAGGCTCGCTGGCGGCGAGCCGGGCCTCGATATCGCGTTGGATGGCGCTCACTGAAATCTCCTCTTGGCAACAAAAAAAGCGGGCGAGCGCCCACTTCCGGTCCTGCCACCGGCCCGAAGCCGATGCGAAAGCTGTCAATCGAGGATAGCACCGCATGTCGCATGCCCGGCGGTCACCGGGCGCCCGCACGCGATCCCCGAGCGCCGCCCCGCGTGGCCCGGCCGGCGGATCGCGCCTACGCCGCCCGCGCGCTGTTCGCGCGTGCCCGGTCGCGGTAGAGGCGGTAGTCCGAGCGCTCCGGGCGCAGGCAGCAGGCGAGCGCGAGCGGCCGCTGCGCCTCGCTGTGACGGCCGAGCTGCTGCAGGCAGCGGCCGAGGCAGAACTGCGCGTAGTCGTTGGTCGGTGCGCGGTCGACGACGGCCTCGAACTCCTGCGCGGCCTCGCGGTAGCGCTGCGCGCCGAACAGGGCCCGGCCGAGCGCCTCGCGGACCTGTGTCTTGTCGGGCTCGACGGCGCGCACGCGTGCCAGGGGGACGGCGGCGGCGTGGTAGTCGCGCTCCTCGAGCAGGCGCATCCCGTTCTGGAACAGCTCGTAGAGGTCGTCGTCGGCCATCCGTCGAGGATACGACGCGCGCCGTACCGAAACGTGGCCTCAGCGCGCGGCGGACCGGCGCCGCACGCGCGGCAGCGAGGGCTGCGGCGGCAGCGCCCACCATGCGCGCAGCCGCCGTCGCGGGCCGCGACCGATCGCCAGCTCGCGACGCAGGGCGACGCGCTGGGCCGGCGTCGGGCCCGCGTCGCCGTAGCCGTAGCGTGCGGCGGCGAGCGCGCGCACGTAGTCCTCGGCGGCCGTCCCGCGGTAGCGCGCCGCGAGCGCGTCGAGCGTCGTCTGCGGCGCGGGCGTGCGGTGGGTGCGGCGCAGCGCGCGCTCGAGCTCGGCGAGCTGGCCGGCGCCGCGGTCGGCGGCGCGCGCGAGCAGCCGCCGCCGGTCGCCGATCGCCAGGCCCATCCCGAGCACGAGGACGACGCCCGCGAGCCCGAGCGCGATGGCGAGCAGCGACGGGCCGCCACCGTCGCCGGATCGGGCGGGCCCGCCCTTGGCTTGGCTGGACGCCGGCCCGTCGGCGCCCGCCCCGGCGCCGTCGGAGACGTCGACGTTCGCGCTCTGCGCGGCGCGCCCGAGGTCGTCGATCTGCGAGCGCGCGGGCGAGTCGGAGGGCGTCGGGTCGCGCGTGATCCAGCCGATGCTCGGATAGAAGACCTCGACCCAGGAGTGGGCGTCGAGGTCGCGGACGACGAACTCCTTGCGCTTGGCGTCGTAGACGCCGGGCGAGAAGCCGGCCGCGACGCGCGCCGGCACGCCGCCGAGGCGCAGCAGCAGCGCCATCGCGCCCGAGAACTGCTGGCAGTAGCCGGTCTTGTCGCGAAACAGGAAGCTCTCCAGCGGCGCCGTGCTCGGCGGCGGGGACTCCGAGTACGCATAGCCGCGGCCGAGGTGGCGCTCGACCGCGAGCATGAAGTCATACGGCGTCGCCGAGCGCGCGCGCAGGCGCCGCGCGAGCTCATACGCGCCGCGGTACGGCGACGCCTCGATCGCCGCCACCACGCTCGGCGGGGTGGCGCCCTGGCCCCACGGCGTGATGGCGGCGGTCTCACCGCGCGTCGGGTTGCCGGCGGAGGTCGGTGCTCCGGGCAGGACGATCGTCGTCTCGTCGCTGCCGACGGGCAGCGGCAGCGAGGTCGATACGCGTAGCTCGCGCACCGTCGGGCGCGGCGTGTAGACGACCGCGCGGTAGGCGTTGCCGCGCTTCAGCGGCTTGACGCCCGTTCGCCACAACCCCAGCCCGTTGGGCAACCACTGGCGGGGCGAGTCGCGGATCTCGAACGTCGTGCCGGCGCCGATGTACGTCGACGATCGCAGCGCCCGCATCGTGACGCGGACGACCTGCGTCCAGTCGCGATGAGCCGGGTCGAACGCCGAGTTGTTGACCCCCTGGGATCGCGCCGGCGCCTGCACCCAGCGCGTGCCGTCGAACGTCGACAGCTCCGCCGCCTTCCAGTACGCGCGATCGCGCGCCTGGACGCGCAGCACCTCGCGCCCGTCGCGCGGCCAGCTCAGCGGCCCGTAGCCGTGGTTCCAGTCATAGCGCGTGCTCGGCCCGGCGCTGAGATCCTGCGCGAGCCCCTCGTAATCGAGCAGCGCGCGGCCGCCGTCGATCCGCGGCGCGAGCACGAGCGCGGCGAGGACCGCGATCGCCACGACCGCGGCCGCCATCGGCGCGGCCCGACGCTCGACGCGCTCGAGCCACAGGAAGACGGCGAGCAGCAGCGCGAGCACCGCGCCACCGAGGAACGGGTGCGCGCCCTCGTGCTGCATCGCGGGCACGAGATACAGGACGGCGAGCACGATCGCGGCGGCGACCGGGAAGCCGAGCCTGCCGCCGCGCCGTGGCGCGAAGGCCAGCAGCGCGGCAAGGCCGACGAGCATGCCGGATCCCAGGACGATGACGATCCGCGTCCACGGGTCGGCCCCGTGAAACGGTGTGCGGACGTTCGGGACGGCGCCGAGACCCTGGCCGATCCCGGCGGCCAGGTCGTCCCAGGCGCGCGGTCCCGCGAGATCGGACGGGATCCCGGATGCGGCGAGTGCGACGACGAGCAGCGCCAGGCCGACGGCTGCCGTCACGAGCGCGCGCGGCAGGCGTCCGAGCCCTCGCCGGCCCGCGGCGATCAGGACCGCGCCGGCGGCGAGCGCGGCGAGCAGCGTCACGACCGTCGCCAGCGTCGCGGCGGGCGCCACCATCCGCGCCCACGCCGCGCCACCGAAGGCGGCGAGCGCGAGGAACCCGCTCAGGCGCGCGGCCGCGACCGGCAGGCGCGCGTCGGCGGGCCGGCGGCGCGCGGTCCCGAGCGGCTGGCGCAGCGAGGACTGCGTCCAGCCCGTGATGCTCATGCCCGGTCGCGCGTCGCCGCGCGGGTGGCGGGGCGCGGGCGGCGGCCGCCGACGACGTAGCCGCTGCAGCCGGCGACGGCGAACGCGGCGCGCCGGCCGGCGATCGTCCCGGGCACGACGAGCACGCGGACGGCGCCGTGTCCCGTGCCGAGCGCGGGCGGCAGCGCCGAGCGCATCCGCGCGCTGACGAAGATGACCGCGCCGCGGCGCCCCGCGACGCTTGCCAGGGAGGGGCCCGCGCCGTCGCCGACGAGCGCGAGCCGGGCGTGCACGGCGGGCCAGCCCGCGCGCGTGTCCGCGAGCTCGATCGGGCGCCGGTCACCGGGGAGCAGGACGCCGCAGCCGCCGTCGCGCGCGAGCGCGTGCGCAAGCGACGCGGCCGCGCGCACGGCCGCGTCGAGCTCGTCGATCCCCGCGCCGCCGCGCGGGTCGAGCACGACAAGCGGCTGGCTGTCGCCGTCGGCGCGCAGGAAGCGCTCCTGGGGATCGGCGCCGCGCGCGAGCGCCTGCCAGTAGATGCGCGAGGCCGGCGTGCCGTCGCGCAACGGGCGGATGCCGTCGAGCTCGACCTCGGCGCCGACGAGCTGGCGAGCCCGGCGCGCCAGTCGCGGCGTCTCGCCGCCGCCGGTCGCGCTCGTCAAGGCCTCGATCCTGGGCAGGACGAGGATCTCGTCGTCGCGCGGAGACGGCCGCGCGCAGATCTCACGCGTCGCCAGGCCGAGCGGATCCGACACGAGCACCCGCGCCGCCTGGAGCGGGCGGCGGCCGCGGCGCGCGAAGCGGGCATCGATGCGCACCTGCGCATGGCGGCGGTTGGCGGGCAGCGGCGCGGCGGCGCTCAGCAGCGGGTCGACCACGCGCGCGGCCGGCAGCGCCCACGTGCCCGCGTGCACCTCGAGCAGGATGCTCACCGGCTGGTCCTCCACGACGCGCTGCGCGCCGAGCGTGCGGCGCACGGTCACGCCGCGCGCCGCGAGCGTGACCCAGGCCGCGCTGCCCGCGGCGAGCAGTCCGAGCGCGATGCCCGGCACCCACAGCGGCTCGGCGTCGAACAGCGCCGCGGCGACGATCAGGACGATCGCGAGCAGCCCGGTGGCGAGCGCCGGTCGCACGGGCTCAGCGATGCACCGGACGGACCACTCAGAAGGCCGGCGTGGCGGCGACCGCGTCGGCGACGACCTGCGCGCCGCTGGTCTCGTAGGCCTCCGGCGACAGCACCATGCGATGCGCGAGCACCGGCACGACGAGCCGCTGGACATCGTCGGGCAGCGCGTGGTCGCGGCCGGCGAGCAGCGCGCGGGCCTTCGCCGCGCGCAGCAGCAGCAGGCCGGCGCGCGGGCTCGCGCCGAGCTCGATGCGTGGGTCCTCGCGCGTGTGACGCAGCAGCGAGACGACGTAGTGGCGCAGCGCCTCGGAGGCGCGCACGCGCGTCGCGGCGTCCTGCGCCGCGAGCACCTCGGCGGCGTCGGCGACCGGCTCCAGCGAGGCGACGCGATCGCCCGACTCGTGCGCCGCGAGCATCTCCGCCTCGCCCGCGGCATCGGGGTAGCCGAGCGACAAGCGGGCCATGAAGCGGTCGACCTGCGCCTCGGGCAGCGGGTAGGTGCCCTCGTACTCGACCGGGTTCTGCGTCGCCAGGACGAGGAACGGGCGCGCGAGCTCGTGCGTGTGGATGTCGACGGTGACGCGGCGCTCCTGCATGCACTCGAGCAGGCCCGACTGCGTCTTCGGCGACGCGCGGTTGATCTCGTCGACGAGCACGACGTTCGCGAAGATCGGACCGGGCCGGAACTCGAAGCGGCTCTCGCGCTGGTTGAAGATGTTCGTCCCGACGACGTCGGCCGGCAGCAGGTCGGCCGTGCACTGGACGCGGGCGAACTCGAGCTCCAGGGATCGCGCGAGCGCGCGGGCGAGCGTCGTCTTGCCGACTCCGGGCAGGTCCTCGATCAGCACGTGCCCTCCGGCGAGGACGGCGATGACGAGGTGCTCGATGACCTCGCTGCGGACCTCCGCCGCCTTGGCGACGTTGGTCGCCACACGCCGCGCCATGGCGACGGCGGCCTCGATCTCCGGATCGGTCAGGCGGCGCTCGGCGCCGGCGCGCTCCATCTCGCGGTCTCCTATCCGGTCAAGCCGCCGGGCCGGCGGGCTCCGTCTCGACGAGCATGCGCAGGACGATGACAGCGTTCAGCACGGCCCGCGCCACCTCGGCCTTGGACGCGCGCGCGACGTGCGTCGCGCCGGCCGCGGTCAGGATCGTGACCTCGTTGTCGGGCGATTCGAAGCCGATGTCGGCGCGCGCGATGTCGTTGACGACGACCGCGTCGACGCGCTTGCGCGCGAGCTTGTCACGGCCGTGCTCGAGCGCACCCGCACCGTGCTCGGCGGCGAACCCGACGAGCGTCTGATCGGCGCGGCGCAGGTTCGCCAGGCCGGCGAGGATGTCCGGCGTGCGCTCGAGCTCGACGCGCATGCGCTCGTCCGCGGCCTTCTTGAGCTTGCCGGCGAAGCTGCGCGCCGGGCGGAAGTCCGCGACCGCGGCGGCCATCAGCAGGACGTCGGAGAGCTCGAACGCGGCGGCGCACGCCGCCTGCAGCTGTGCGGCGGTCTCGACGTCGACATAGGTCACGCGCGGGTCGCGCGGCAGCGTGACGTTCGCCGCCACGACGGTGACCTCGGCGCCGAGCGCGGCGGCCTGCTCGGCGAGCGCGAAGCCCATCCGCCCCGACGAGCGGTTGCCGACGAAGCGCACGGCGTCGATCGGCTCGCGGGTGCCGCCGGCGGTGACGAGGACGCGCAGGCCGACGAGGTGCGGCTCGGCGATCGCGGCCGCCGAGGCGCCGCCCGCGAGCAGCGCGTCGATCGCGACGAGCAGGGCGGGCGGCTCGGGCAGCCGCCCCGGCCCCGCCTCACCGCGTGACGCCAGGCGCCCGGCGCCGGGTTCGAGCACGGTCGCGCCGCGGGCGCGCAGCGTGGCGACGTTGGCGCGCGTCGCGGGGTGCGCCCACATGTGGTCGTTCATCGCGGGCGCCACGAGCAGCGGGCAGTCGGCGGCGAGCGCGGCGCTCGTCAGGAGGTTGTCGGCGAGCCCGTGCGCAAGCTTGGCGATCGTGTTCGCCGAGGCGGGCGCGACGACGAGGACGTCGGCGTTGCGGACGAGCTCGAGGTGCGAGAGCGGGTCGTGATCGGGCGCCGGCTGGCCGGGGAAGGCGCCGCGCGCCGGGTCACGCTCGAACTCGTCCGTGAGCACCGGGGCGCCGGTCAGCGCGGCGAACGAGGCGGTGCCGACGAAGCGCGTGCTCGCGGGCGTCTGGACGACGCGCACGGCGTGGCCCGCCGCCGTCGCGAGGCGGACGAGCTCGAGCGCCTTGTAGGCGGCGATCCCACCACTGACGCCGAGCAGGATCCGGGCCATGGCGGGGTGTGGGTCCTAGCGGTACTGGTACTTGATCTTGCCGGCGGCGACTTCCTCGAGCGCGATCGTGAGGTAGTTCTTCGAGCCCGTGTCGACCATCGGCGGCGGGAACTCGTCGAACGTCCCCTCGCCGAGGTTGTGGTAGTACGAGTTGATCTGACGCGCGCGCTTGGCCGCGACGAGAACGGAGGCGTAGTTGGAGTCGACGTTCTCGAGGAGACGGTCGATGCGAGGAGAGATCATGCCCCTAGGGTAGCGGGCGGATCGGAGCGCGCCCGCGCGCGAGGCCGGGCCTTCAGCGGCGCAGCAGCGAGACGAGCTCGTCGCGCTGGCGCTGCGACAGGCCGCCGATGGTCTTGCTCGGCGAGATGCGGCACTGCGTGAGCACCTTGTTGACCTTGACGCGCCCGTACTTCGGCACCGCGAGCAGCATGTCGAAGACCTTCGCGGTCTCGACGTAGGCCGGCGGGTCGAGCAGCAGCGTGTGGATCGATTCGCGCCCGGCCTTGAGGTTGCGCTTCAGCTGGGCGCGCCTCGTGCGGACCTCGTTGGCACGCTCCAGGGCGTCGAGGCGCTGTGTCAGCGATCGTTCGGGAGCCGCCGACTGCTTGGGTGCGGTGTTGGTGGCCGGCGGCATGGGACGGGGCGATACTACATCTTCACTTGGGTGCCGCAACCTCAATCACCCTGCATCCGCGGAATTCGCATCGACCTCGACCTGAGCTTGAGACACATCTATATAGGTCGAAGGCGATCCCGCAATTTGCAGGGATTTAAGCTCCCTTGAGATGCGCGTGCCCGCGGCCGGGTCCCGGAAGCTCTCGGTGCCCACCGCGACCAATGTAGCCCCCGCCGCCAGCAAGTCGCGTGCGTGTGTGCCGTGTGTCACACCACCCATTCCGACGATCGGCACGGCCACCCGGCGGGCCACGGCGGCGACCTGCGCGAGCGCGACGGTCCGGATCGCCGGACCCGACAGGCCGCCCGTCACGCCGCCGAGCCACGGGCGTGAGCCCGCACCCGGCGCGAACGCGGTCGCGCGCAGCGTGTTGATGAGCGAGACCGCGTCCGCCCCCTCCGCCTCGGCGGCGAGCGCGACGGCCGCGACGTCGGCGGTGTTCGGCGTCAGCTTGACGATCAGCGGCTTGGCGGTCAGCGGGCGCAGCGCGCGGATCAGCGCGGCGAGCGAGACCGGGTCGGCGCCGATGTCCAGGCCCGTCTCGACGTTCGGGCACGACACGTTGAGCTCGATGGCGGCCACCTCGTCACGCGCGTCGATCGCCTCCACGAGCTGCGCGACCTCGCTCGCCGTCGATCCCATGACGTTCGTGATCAGGGGCACGGGCAGCGCGGCGAGCCGCGGCAGGTCGTGCTCGAGGTAGCCGGCCAGCCCGCGGTTGGGCAGGCCGATCGAGTTGATGAGGCCGGCCTGCGCCTCCCATAGCCGCGGCGGCGGGTTGCCCTCGCGCGGCAGCAGCGTGATCGTCTTGGAGACGAACGCGCTGAACGGGAACTGCTCGACGAGCGCGTCGCCGAACGCGCGCCGCGCGGCGATCGCGTCGAACGTGCCCGAGCCGTTGACGATCGCGTGCTCGAGCGCGATGCCGCAGAAGTCGATCAATGGATGTCCTGCGGAACGCGTTCCAGGCGGGCCGCGTCGAGCACGGGGCCGTCGACGCAGACGCGCACGTAGCCGCCGTCGCGCAGCGCCACCACGCAGCCGAAGCAGGCGCCGAAGCCGCACGCCATCCCGGCCTCCAGCGCGAGCTGCGCGGGGACGCCACGGGCGTCGCAGAGCGCCCGTACGGCCTCGAGCATGCGCGGAGGGCCGCAGGAGTAGACGACCGCCCCCGCAGCCGAATCCACGTCGAGCTCCGCGGAGAGCAGCTCCGTGACGAGCCCGTGGTGGCCGACCGAGCCGTCGTCGGTGGCGATCGAGACGTCCCGCCCGAAGACGGTCGCCCCCTCGGCGTGCACGGCGTCACGGAAGCCGAGCACGACGGACGAGGCCACGCCGTGGGCGGCGAGGACGGCGGCCCACGCCGACAGCGGCGGAACGCCGACGCCGCCGCCGACGAGGATCGCGCGGCGCCCGTCGAGCGACAGCTCGAAGCCCTCGCCGAGCGGCCCCGTCAGCCACAGCTCGTCGCCCGCGCACAGCTCGCCGAGGCGGTGCGTACCGGGGCCCACGTCCTCGAACATGAAGCTGAGCTGCCCGTCGGCGGCGCCGAGGAACGACAGCGCGCGCGGCACGAACGGGCGCTCGTCGAGGCCCGCCCCCCAGCCCTCGACGGTCGCGAGCATGTAGAACTGCCCCGGCCACGGCTGCGGGCCGTCGAGATCGGCGACGTGCACGACGCGGTAGGCCCCGACGTCGTCGACGCCGGTCACCGCCCCGCGGCGCCGGCCGAACGGCGCCTGGACCCTCACACGATCCTCGAGCGCTGGCGGTGGATCTCCTGCAGCGACAGCACCGTCGGCTCGCCGTTGCGGGCCGCGGCGATCGCGCGGGCCGCCGCGTGGCCGCCGGCCAGCGTCGTGATGCAGGGAATCCCGCGGGCGACGGCGGCGCGGCGGATCTGCCAGCCGTCGGCGCGCGCGCCGGAGCCGGTCGGCGTGTTGATGATCAGCGCGACCTCGCCGGCGTCGATGCGGTCGGTGACGTTCGGGCCGTCACCGCCGATCTTCGCCAGCACCTCGTCGACGCGCACGCCCATGCCGCGGATCGCGCGCGCCGTGCCGGCCGTGGCGGCGACGCGGAAGCCGAGGTCGCCGAGCAGCGCCGCGATCCCCGACGCGCCGGCCTTGTCGCCGTCGGTGACGCTGATGAAGACCGTGCCTGCGGCGGGCAGCGTCGCGCCGGCGGCCGCCTGTGCCTTGGCGAACGCCGTCGGGAAGTCACGGGCGATCCCCATGACCTCGCCGGTCGAGCGCATCTCGGGTCCGAGCAGCGCGTCCGAGCCCGCGAAGCGGTCGAACGGCAGCACGGCCTCCTTGACGCAGACGTGGCCGGTCGGCATCGCCTCGGACGGCAGCCCGAGATCCTCGAGGCGCTCGCCGAGCATGATCCGGCACGCCATCTTCGCCAGCGCCACGCCGATCGCCTTGGACACGAACGGCACCGTCCGCGACGCGCGCGGGTTGGCCTCGATGATGTAGAGGGCGCCGTTGTGGACGGCGTACTGGATGTTGATGAGCCCGAGCGTCCCAAGCGCCAGCGCGATGCCGCGGGTCGTGTCGCGGATCTCCTCGAGCATCTCCGGCCCGAGCGAGTGCGGCGGCAGGACGCAGGCGCTGTCGCCGGAGTGGATCCCGGCCTCCTCGACGTGCTGCATGACGCCGCCGATCCAGACGCCGTGGCCATCGCAGAGCGCGTCGACGTCGAGCTCGATCGCGTTCTCGAGGAAGCGGTCGAGGAAGATCTCCCGGGGCGGCGAGCCGGCCGCGGCCGGGACCGCCGTGCGCTCGAGGTAGTCGGCGAGCCCGGCCTCGTCGTAGACGATCTCCATCGCGCGCCCTCCGAGCACGTAGCTCGGGCGCACGAGCAGCGGGAATCCGACGCGGGCGCTCGCCGCGAGCGCCTCCGCGACGCCATGTGCGGTCGCGTAGGGCGGCGCCTTGTAGCCGTGGCGGTCGAGCAGGTCGCCGAAGCGCCCGCGGTCCTCGGCGAGGTCGATCGCGTCGACGCTCGTGCCGAGGATCGGCACGCCGCGCTCCTGCAGGCCCGCGGCGAGCTTCAGCGGCGTCTGGCCGCCGAACTGCACGATCACGCCCTCGGGCTGCTCGAGCTCGACGACGGCGAGCACGTCCTCGAGCGTCAGCGGCTCGAAGTACAGGCGGTCCGACGTGTCGTAGTCCGTCGACACGGTCTCGGGGTTGCAGTTGATCATCACCGCGTCGCGGCCGCTCGCGCGGACGGTCATCGCGGCATGCACGCAGCAGTAGTCGAACTCGATCCCCTGGCCGATGCGGTTCGGGCCGGCGCCGAGGATGACGACGCTCGGCCGCTCGCCGCGGCGCACCTCGTGGCGGGGCTCGGCGTCGCGCTCCCAGCCGGAGTAGAAGTACGGCGTCTCGGCGGCGAACTCCGCGGCGCACGTGTCGACGGCGCGGTAGCTGCGGGTGCCGGAGAAGGGGGCGTCCGGATGCAACGCCAGCTCCTGCAACTCCCGCAGGAACCACAGGTCGATGTGCGTGACCGCCTCGACCTCCTCGGGCTGCGCGCCGGCGCGGAACGCCGCGAGCAGGATGTCGTAGCGCTCGCTGGAGGGCCGCTCGAGGCGGCCGAGCAGCTCCTCGCGCGTGCCGCGGACATCGGCCGTCGCGTCGAGCTCGCGGCTGCGCATCGCCTTCGCGAACGCCTGCTGGAACGTGCGGCCGAAGGCCATCGCCTCGCCGACGGACTTCATGTGCGTGCTGAGGCGCTGGTCGGAGCCGGCGAACTTCTCGAACGCGAAGCGCGGCCACTTCACGACGACGTAGTCGATCGTCGGCTCGAACGAGGCCGGCGTCAGGCGCGTGATGTCGTTGTCGATCTCCTCGAGCGCGTAGCCGACGGCGAGCCGCGCGGCGATCTTCGCGATCGGAAACCCGGTCGCCTTCGAGGCCAGCGCCGAGGACCGAGAGACGCGCGGGTTCATCTCGATGACCATGATCTCCTCGGTCTCGGGATTGACCGCGAACTGGACGTTCGATCCGCCCGTCTCGACGCCGACGGCGCGGATGACCGCGAACGCCTGGTCGCGCAGGCGCTGGTAGAGGCGGTCGGGCAGCGTCTGCTGCGGCGCGACCGTGACGCTGTCGCCGGTGTGCACGCCCATCGGGTCGACGTTCTCGATCGAGCAGACGATCACGCAGTTGTCGTTGCGGTCGCGCATGACCTCGAGCTCGAACTCGCCCCAGCCGATGACCGACTCGTCGAGCAGGATCTGCGAGATCGGCGATGCGTCCAGGCCGCCGCGGACGATCGCGCGGAACTCCTCCGGCGTGCGGGCGATGCCGCCGCCGCGCCCGCCGAGCGTGTACGCGGGCCGCACGATGATCGGCAGGCCGATGTCGATCATCGCGTCGTCGGCCTCCTGGGCCGTCGTCGCGATCGCCGAGCGCGGCATCTTCAGGCCCGCCCGTTCCATCGTCGTGCGGAACTCGTCGCGGTCCTCGGCGCGGCAGATCGCCTCGTACCTCGCCCCGATCAGCTCGACGCCGAACTCCTCGAGCGTGCCGTCCTCGTGCAGCGCCTTGGCGAGGTTCAGCGCGGTCTGGCCGCCGAGCGTCGGCAGCAGCGCGTCGGGGCGCTCCTTCGCGATGACCTGGCGCACGGGGCCGGGCAGCAGCGGCTCGACGTACGTCGCGTCGGCGAACTCCGGGTCGGTCATGATCGTCGCCGGGTTGGAGTTCACGAGCACGACCTCGTAGCCCTCCTCGCGCAGGACCTTGCAGGCCTGCACGCCGGAGTAGTCGAACTCGGCCGCCTGCCCGATGACGATCGGCCCCGAGCCGAGGATGAGGATCCGCTGGATGTCGTCGCGGCGTGGCACGCCTAGACACCCGCCTTCGCGGCGCTCAGGAAGCGGTCGAAGAGGTAGAGGCTGTCGTTCGGGCCGGGGCCCGCCTCGGGGTGGTACTGGACCGTCGACGCCGGCACGTCGAGCAGCGTGAGCCCCTCGACCGTCCCGTCGTAGAGGTTGACGTGCGTCAGCTCGGCGGCGCCGAAGTCGGTCTCCCAGCGCACCGCCCGCGAGGTGTCGATCCGTTCGGCGCCGCCGGGCGGGCGGACGGCGAAGCCGTGGTTCTGCGAGGTGATCTCGATCCTCTGCGTGGTGAGGTCCTTGACGGGATGGTTGGCGCCGCGGTGCCCGAAGCGCAGCTTGTACGTCTCGAGGCCGACGGCCTGGCACAGCAGCTGGTGGCCGAGGCAGATGCCCCACACCGGCCGCTTGCCGACGATCGCGCGCACGGTCTCGACGATGTGCGCCAGCGCGGCGGGGTCGCCGGGGCCGTTGGCGAGGAAGATGAGGTCGGCGTCGCGGGCCAGCAGCTCGTCGGCGGTGACGCTGCACGGATGCAGCTCGACGACGGCGCCGCGGGCCACGAGCTGGCGCACGATCGAGAGCTTGATGCCGGTGTCGATCGCCGCGATCCGCGGCCCGTTGCCGCTGCCGTGCACCGTCAGCTCGCGCGGCGTCACGACGCTCGCGAGGTCGAGGCCCGCCATCGGCGTCTCGGCCTGCACGCGATCCATCGCCTCGGCCTGCGGCACGGACGCGCCGAAGACGCCGCCGCGCATCGAGCCGGCGTCGCGGATGTGACGCACGAGCGCGCGCGTGTCGACCTCGGAGATGGCCGGCACGCCGCAGTCGACGAGCCAGTCCAGCCAGCCGCGCTCGGCGCCGGGCGCGTCCTCGGTGTTCATCGCGGCGCGCATGATGACCGCGCGCGCCCAGATGCGCTCGGACTCCATCGCCTCGGCGCAGACGCCGTAGTTGCCGATGTGCGGGTACGTGAACGTGATGATCTGGTTGGCGAAGCTCGGGTCGGTGACGGACTCCTGGTAGCCCGACATGCCGGTCGTGAAGACGACCTCGCCGGTCGCCGCCTCCACCGCCCCACAGGCGACGCCGTCGAATCTGGTCCCGTCCTCCAACAGCACGTAGGCGCAAGGGGCCCTCATGCCGCGCTCAGCATGATCGAGCGCTCGCGGTAGGCGACCGTGCCCGCGGCCACCGTCAGCAGCACCTTGCCAGACAGCTTGCGCCCCGCGAAGCAGCAGTTCTCCGAGCGGCTCTCGTAGCCGGACTCCCCCACGACCCACTGCGCGCCGAGGTCGACGAGCACGAGGTTCGCCGCCTGGCCGACCGCGATCCGCGGCACGAGCAGGTCGATGCATTGCAGGCCGGCGGTGAGCTTCTCGACGACGAGCGCGAGCGGCAGGTCGCCGGTCAGGACGAGGTCGGTGTACACGGAGGCGAAGGCGGTCTCCAGCCCGGTCGTGCCCATCGGCGCCTGCTCGAAGGGCACCTCCTTCTCGTCTCGCGCATGTGGCGCGTGATCGGTGGCGATGCAGTCGATCGTGCCGTCGCGCAGACCCTCGATCAGCGCCCGGCGATCCTCCTCGGCACGCAGTGGCGGGTTCATCTTGCGCCGCGTGTCGAGCGTGCGGACGTCCTCGTCGGTCATCGTCAGGTGGTGCGGGCTGGCCTCGCAGGTCACGGCGACGCCGCGCGCCTTGGCCGCCGCGATCGCCTCGACCGACTCGCGCGCCGACAGATGCTGGATGTGGATCCGGCCTCCCTCGTAGCCGGCCAGGGCGCAGTCGCGAGCGATCAGCGTCGACTCACTGACGCTCGGGATCCCCGCCACGCCGAGCATCGCGCTGATGACGCCCTCGTGCATCGCGCCCGTACCCGACAGCGCCGGGTCCTCCTCGTGCAGGGCGAGCACGCCGCCGCACAGGCGCTGGTACTGCAGCGCGCGAAGTAGCACGCCGGCGTCGGTGACCGGCCGGCCGTCGTCGGTGAAGCCGGCGGCGCCGAGCCGGCGCAGCTCGGCCATGTCGGTGAGCTCGGAGCCCTGCAGCCCGCGCGTGATCGCCGGCATGAAGCCGACGGGTACGCGGGCCTCGCGGGCCGCCGCATCGAGCAGCGCCCCGAGGATCGGCGCGCTGTCGATCGTCGGCGACGTGTTCGGCATCGCGATGACCGCGCAGAAGCCGCCCGCGGCGGCGGCACGGGTGCCTGTCTCGAGGTCTTCCTTGTGCTCCTGGCCGGGCGTGCGCAGGTGCACGTGCGGATCGACGAAGGCCGGGAACAGGTGGCGCCCCTCGCCGTCGACGACCTCGCAGCCGGCGGATGGCACGGTCAGCGTGCCGGCGGCGGCGATCTCGGTGATCGCGCCGTCGCTCACGAGGACGTCGCGGCGGCCGTCGAGGCCGGTCCGCGGATCGAGCGCGTGGACGTCGCGCAGGAGGAGGTGGGCCGGGCGCGCCGGGGCGCAGACGAGGCGGACGCGGGAGGCGGCGGCGGGCTGCGTGGGCTCGTGGATGCTCATGCCAGCTGCGGCTCGGTCGGCGCGAGCCGCGGGCGCGCGTCACGCGTGCCGCCGGCCAGGACCTCGTACAGCACCGCCATGCGGACGACCACCCCCGCCTTGACCTGCATCGTGATGACCGCCTGCGGCGAGTCGACGACCTCCCCCGACAGCTCGACGCCGCGGTTGACCGGGCCGGGATGCATGAGGACCTGGTGCGGTCCCAGCCGGCGGCCGTTGATCTGGTAGTTGGAGGCATACTCGCGCAGGCTCGGCACGAAGTTCTGGTCCATTCGCTCGTGCTGCATGCGCAGCGCGTAGACGACATCGGCCTCGCGCAGGTCGGCGAGGTCGTAGCGCACCGCGCAGCCGAGCGCCTCGAGCCCGCGCGGGATGAGCGTGGGCGGCCCGCAGACCGTCACGTCGGCGCCCATCTTGCGGAAGGCGAGGATGTTCGAGCGTGCGACCCGCGAGTGCGCGACATCGCCGACGATCCAGATGTTGCGGCCTTCCAGGGAGCCGAGCTTCGTGCGCAGCGTGTAGACGTCCAGCAGCGCCTGCGTCGGATGCTCGTGCTTGCCGTCGCCGGCGTTGACGATCGCCGCCGGCGTCCAGCCGGCGACGAGCGCGGCGGCGCCCGCCCAGGGCGTGCGCACGACGATCGCGTCGGGCGAGTGGGCCGTGAGCGTCAGGACCGTGTCCTTGAGCGACTCGCCCTTCTCGACGCTCGAGCCGCCCGCCGAGAAGTTCACGACGTCTGCGCTGAGCCGCTTGGCCGCCAGCTCGAACGAGGAGCGCGTGCGCGTGGACGCCTCGTAGAAGAGGTTGAGCACCGTGCGTCCGCGTAGCGCCGGGACCTTCTTGATGTCGCGGTCGGAGACCTCCTCGAACGCGGCGGCGCGATCGAGGATGCGCTCCATGTCGTCGCGCGTGATGTCGTCGATCGACAGAAGATGTCTCATGCCGGGGCCCCCAGGTACTGCTCGATGGTCACGGAGTCCTCGCCGTCGAGCTCGCTCACGCGCACGTAGACGCGCTCGCCGCGGGCGGTCGGCAGGTTCTTGCCGACGTAGTCGGGCCGGAAGGGCAGCTCGCGGTGGCCGCGGTCGACGAGCACCGCCAGCTGCACGCGCTTGGGTCGGCCGTAGTCGAACAGCGCGTCGATCGCGGCGCGGACCGTGCGCCCGGTGAACAGGACGTCGTCGACGATGACGACCGTGCGCCCATCCATGTCGAAGTCCAGGTGTGTCGCGTGGACGACCGGCGAGCCGCCCCGCAGCGTCACGTCGTCGCGGTAGAACGCGATGTCGAGATCGCCGAACGGAACGTCGGTGTCGTGCAGCTCGACCAGCAGCTCGTGCAGGCGCGCGGCGAGGATGGCGCCGCGGGTGTGGATGCCGACGAGCGCGAGTTGCCGCGGCTCCCCGGCGTTCTCGACGATCTCATGGGCGATGCGGGTGAGCGTGCGCCGCATGTCATCGCCGTCGAGGGCGACCTTCGGGTCTGGCATGTCCGTCCTTCCTGGCCTCACGGGACCTGGTTAAAGGAACTGACTTTCAATGCTGGTCAGGCTAGCAGCGGATCCGGCGGGGCCTTGCACGCCTTCGACGTAGCCACGCTCATGGGCGAGCTGCTCGGCAAGCGCCTCGACGACCTCGGCGAGCTCGAGGCCGCGAGCTGCTGCTGCGCGACGTCACCGAACCCAGCGCCCCGGCAGAGGACGATCTCCCGCGAGACGCCAGGTGCTTGAGCTCTGGCCCACAAGCGCTGCTGGCAGCTGCGCGACGACCTCACGGTCTACGACGCGGCCTACGTCGCGCTCGCGGAGCCGCTCGACGCCGGGCTCGTCACCGCCGACGCGCGGCTCGCCGGTGCGCTCGGGTTGCGCTGCGAGGTCGGCGTGCTCGGCTGAGGGACGGGCCGACGCGCCCCGCCCCGCGCTCAGAAGCTCCCGCCGGGCCAGGCGACGCCCGCGTAGCGCTCGATCACGGGACCCGCCGGCGGCGCGACCTCGCAGAACAGGTCGCTGCGCACGATCGTGCCAGGGAAGATCCGCGCGAACGGGTCGTTGCTCCAGTCGACGGGGCGGCGCGTGACCGTGATCGCCCCGCCGTAGCGCGACGCGTCGAGCGCGAGCGTCGTCAGGCAGATCAGTGCGTCGCCGAGCAGCGGGACCCACCACGCGAGCGCGTCGCGCCGCGCCTGCTGGATCTCCGGTTCGTCGAAGCGCAGCGCGGCGCCGTCGCACGCCAGCGCGCAGACGTGCGCGTAGGCGCCCGCGACGCGCTCGCCGGCGAGGCAGCGCGCGTCGACCTCGAAGCGGCGGCCCGCGGCGCCGTCGCCGCCATGCAGGGCGCCGCCGTCGAAGCGCAGCCAGCCGGCGCCGGGCGGCAGGTCGCCGTCGCTCACCGCTCGAAGTCCTCGCGCAGCGCGCGCGAGATCGCGCGCATGTCCTGGCGCAGGTCCTCGACGGTCGGCCGGCCCCAGTACCAGTAGCCGTCGTAGACACGGTGGATCGTCAGATCCGGGTGCAACGTGAACGCCGTCGGGCGGTAGGGGCGATGGGTCGTGTCGGTCTCCTCCAGCAGCCCGAGCCGGTCCATCCATCTGCGATCGGAGTCCGACAGGAACGTGTAGCGCGCGCCGAGCCCGGCGCGAAACGCGGACTGCACCTCGGGTGCGTCGATGCTGACCACGACGATCCGAGCGTAGGCGACCTCGAACTCGCCCTGCGCGGCCGTCACCTCGCGCAGGTGGCGCTGCTCCTTCGGACACCACCAGCCGCGCGAGAACAGCAGGGCGAGGGGGTCGCCACCGGCGAGCTCCGACAGCAGCCGCGGACGGCCCGTGTGGTCGGGTAGGTCGAGGTCGGGGAATCGGTCTGCGCTGGTGAGTGCCATCGCGCAGGACTCTGGCGCATGCGGCGCCCGCCGAACGCCCGCGAGCGTCACGTTCATGGAATGGTGAGAACCGCGAGCGGTGCTCGCCGTACTCAGGTCAACATGCCTCGTCGATCGGAGACCTCCACCATGGCCACCCAGACCTACGATGTCGTCGTCATCGGCGCCGGCCCGGCAGGCGAGGTCGCCGCCGGGCGCCTCGCCGAGCACGGCCGCAGCGTCGCGATCGTCGAGCGCGAGCTCGTCGGCGGCGAGTGCAGCTTCTACGCCTGTATGCCGTCCAAGGCGCTGCTGCGCCCGCAGGAGCTGCTCGCCGAGGTCGCGCGCGTCCCCGGCGCGGCCGAGGCGCTCGGCGGCCGCGGTGTCGACGTCGCCGCGGTGCTCGCGCGCCGCGACGAGGTCATCAACGGCCTCGACGACGCCAAGCAGCTGCCGTGGCTGGCGCAACGCGGGATCGTGCTCGTCGTCGGGTCGGGGCGCCTGGACGGCGAGCGCCGCGTGCGCGTCGGCGACGACATGCTCGAGGCGCGCGAGGCCGTCATCGTCGCGGCCGGCAGCACGGCCGCGATGCCGCCGATCCCCGGCCTCGCCGGCGTCGCGGCCTGGACGAACCGCGAGATCACGACGACGAGCGAGGTCCCGGACCACCTCGTCGTGCTCGGCGGCGGCGTCGTCGGCGTCGAGATGGCGCAGGCGTGGCACTCGCTCGGCGCGCGGGTGACGGTCGTCGAGGCGGGCGAGCGCATCCTCGCGCGCGAGGAGCCGTTCGCGAGCGAGCAGGTCGCGGCCGCGCTCGACGAGCGGGGCATCGCGATCCGCTGCGGCTCGGCCGCGACGCGCGTGCGCCGCGACGCGGACGGCACGATCACGCTCGAGCTCGGCGACGGCGGCGCGGTCAGCGGCGACCGCCTGCTCGTCGCCGTCGGCCGGCGCCCGTTCACCGCCGACCTCGGGCTGGACACGGTCGGCCTGGAGCCCGGGCGCGCGATCGACGTCGACGACACCCTGCGCGTCGCCGGCCACGACTGGCTGTATGCGGTCGGCGACGTCAACGGGCGCGTGCTGCTGACGCACATGGGCAAGTACCAGGCGCGCGTCGCGGCCGATCGCATCCTCGGCGACGCGGACGCGCGGATCGAGGTCGACGGCGGGCGCTCGCCGCGCGTCGTCTTCACCGACCCGCAGGTCGCCGCGACCGGCCACACGCTCGCCTCGGCGCTCGAGGCCGGCATCGACGCGAGCGCCGTCGACGTGCCGACGTCGGGCACCGCCGGGGCCAGCTTCGTCGGACGCAACGCGCCCGGCACCTCGCGCTTCGTCGTCGATGCGCGGCGCGACGTGCTCGTCGGCGCGACGTTCGTCGGCGCCGAGGTCGCGGACTTCCTGCACGCCGCCACGATCGCGATCGTCGGCGCGGTCCCGTTGTCGCGGCTCGTGCACGCGATCGCGCCGTTCCCCGCACGCAGCGAGATCTGGCTGAAGTTCCTCGAGGCCTACGGCCGCTGAGCGGGGGCCGGACGCCGCGGGGGCTCCCAGCGATGCAGCTCGGGCTCGCCGTGCTCCGGCACGGGGATCTCGATCGTGTCGAAGTCGCGCGGCACCTCCGTGTCGGCGAAGACCGCCCGCGCCTCGTCGCGGACCTGGCCGCCGGCGTAGCGCGCCGACAGGTGGGTCAGCGCGAGCATCCCGACCTCGGCGTCGGTGGCGACCTGCGCCGCCTGCCGCGCCGTGCTGTGGCAGGTGAGCGCCGCGCGGTCGGCGTCCTCGTGCAGGAACGTCGCCTCGTGGACGAGCACGTCGGCGCGGTGCGCGGCGACGACGACGGCGTCCGTCGGCGCGGTGTCGCCGGTGATGACGACCTTGCGCCCATGTCGTGGCGCGCCCATGACCTGCTCGGGGTGCACCCCGCCGACGACCTCACCGCGTTGCAGGCGGCCGAAGTCCGGGCCGGGCGTGACGCCCAGGCGCGCGGCGAGCTCGGCGTCGAGGCGACCGGGCCGCGCGTCCTCGACGAGCGCATACCCGTGCGCGACGCCGCGGTGGCGGACGGCGAACGGGACGATCTCGAAGTCGTCGCGGCGGATCGCCTCGTCGGGCTCGAGCTCGCGGAACTCGAGGCCATAGCGCGGACGGCCGTAGATCGGGCGCATGCGCTCGAGCAGCGCCGTCATCCCGGGCGGGCCGTGGACGGTCAGCGGGCGCTCGCGGTCGCGCAGCTCGAAGGACTTGAGCATCCCCGGCAGGCCGAGCCAGTGGTCGGCGTGCATATGCGTCAGGAAGACGTCCGTGAGGTCGGCGAGCCCGACGCTCTTCAGCAGCTGGCGCTGGGTTCCCTCGCCGCAGTCGAAGAGGATGCGCTCGCCGCCGCGACGGACGAGCAGCGCGGGCAGGCCGCGCCGCGCGGAGGGCACCGAGCCGGCGGTGCCGGCGAAGAACAGCGAGAGATCCACGGCCGCGAGGGTACTGCGAGCGGTACGGTCCGAGCTGTCGGGGAGGCACGGCAATCGTCACGAGGGAGGCGTCGTCATGTTGAAGGACTTCCGCACGTTCATCCTGCGCGGGAACCTGGTCGATCTCGCCGTGGCCGTCGTCATCGGCACCGCCTTCGGCGCCGTCGTCACGGCGCTGGTCAAGGACCTCGTCACGCCGCTGATCGCGGCGATCGGCGGCAAGCCCGACTTCTCGGGCCTGAAGTTCACGATCAACGGCAGCGCGTTTCTCTACGGCGAGTTCCTCAACGCGCTGTTCGCGTTCCTCGTCATCGCGGCGGTGATCTTCTTCCTCGTCATCAAGCCGCTCAACGCGCTCATGGAACGGCGCAGCGTCGACACGCCCGCCGACGCGACGACCCGCACGTGCCCGCAGTGCCTGAGCGACATCCCGATCGCGGCGAAGCGCTGCGCGTTCTGCACATCGACGGTCGCGCCGCTGCCGGCGCCGGCGACGGACGCCTGATCGTCCTCGCCGCGTAACCCGGATGCCGGCGCCCCGCCCGTCGGGACGCTGCGCGTCTGGGGCCGCTCCTTCCTGCTGCGCTACGAGCCCAGCGGGGTCGTCGGCTTCGCCTACCGCGTCCGGCGTCGCGACGTCATCGAGTCGACGACGCCGCAGGCGCTGACGGCCGCCGGCTACGAGCGGCTCGCGGCCGTCGCCGCCGGCGCGATCGCCGCGGTCGCCGGCTTCGTCCTGGCCGGCGTCGATCCGCCGCTCGCGGCGCTCGTCGTGCTCGCGATCGTCGGCTCGGCGACGCTCGCCCTGCGGCCCGCGTGGCTCGGCGATCGCCTCGCCCGCTGGGCCGCGCGCCGCGGGGTCGCCGTCGCCGGTCCGCTGCGCCAGCGCACGCTAACGCTGATGGTCGCGATCGATCTCGCCGGCTGGGCGAGCACCGCGGCCGCCATCGCCCTGCTGGCCACCGGCCTGCTCGGTGCCGATGCCCCCGGTGGCTTCCTGCTGCTCGGCGCGTTCGCCCTGTCGTGGGTCGCCGGCGTCCTGCTGGCGCTGCTGCCGGCGGGCCTCGGCCCGCGCGACGCCGTGCTCGCCGTCGGCCTCGCCGGCGTCACCGGCGCCGGCCCGGCGGCGGCGCTGGCGATCGCGCTGCGCGTCGTCTCGCTGGCCGGTGAGCTGCTCGCCGTCGCGATCGCGGAGCTCGCCGCGCTCGCCCTCGCCCGCCGCGAGCGCGCGACCATCGCGCGTGTCGTGCCGACCCACGCCGCCGCGCGAGCACCGCTCCCGCTCCCCGCGCACCCGCGCACGATCGTCGTCGTCCCCACCTACGACGAGCGCGAGTCGCTGCCGCTGTTCCTCGAGCGCTTCGCCCCGAGCGGCCTCGAGCTGCTGATCGTCGACGACAGCTCACCCGACGGCACGGGCGAGCTCGCCGACGAGCTCGCGTCGCGGCGGCCGTGGATGCACGTCATGCACCGCGCCGAGAAGGACGGCCTCGGGATGGCCTACCGCGCCGGGTTCGCCTGGTGCCTCGACGCGGGCTATGAGGTCATCGGCCAGATGGACTGCGACCTCTCGCACCCGCCGGAGAAGCTCGCCGAGATGCGGCGCGCGCTCGTCGAGCGCGACGTCGGGCTCGTCCTCGGCTCGCGCTACCTGCCGGGCGGCGGCACCGACGGCTGGAGCGCGACCCGCCTGGCCCTGAGCCGCGTGGGCTGCGGCGCGTCGCGGATCGCGCTCGGCCTGCCGTTCTCCGATCTCAGTGGCGGCTTCAAGCTGTGGCGCGCCGAGACCCTCGCCGCGATCGACATGGACGAGCTGCTCAGCGCGGGCTACGCGTTCCAGGTCGAGACGACCCAGCTCGCGCACCTCGCGGGCGTGCGCATCGAGGAGGTGCCGTTCGTGTTCTCCGAGCGCATCGCCGGCGCGTCGAAGATGACGCTGCGGATCTCGCTCGAGGGCATCCGCGTGACGCTCGCGCTGCGCCGCCACCACCGCCCCGCCCGCCGCACCGGCGTTCCCGTCGCGCTGTAGCCTGCGTGGGCACGCGCCAGTAGCTCAGTGGATAGAGCGCCGCCCTCCGGAGGCGGAAGTCGGGGGTTCGAATCCCTCCTGGCGCGTATCCGGCGTGTCGCGCACCATCACCTAGAGCCAGCCGTCGAAACGCTCGGCGACATCGATGAGCCGGTCCTCGAGCACGCTCCGAGGCACCCCGAACGCCTTGACCAGCTGCGTCTCCGCGTGCCTGGTCTCCGAAGGTGCGGAGGAAGCCGGACGATGGCCCGCATAGCTCGCGATGTCGCGTGACAGCGCATCCAGCCCCGCGAACGCAGCGGCCCGCTCGCTGTGGGGTGGCAACGCGCTGGCAACCGTCTGCAGTAGTGCCTCGAGCGGCACGTCGGTCACGCGCTGCTCCAAGACGGGTTTGCCGGCTCGGTGACGCACGGGCCGCACATGCCAGATCAGCCACGTCGTCGACCCGTAGACCGACTCGGAAACATGACCGGCGAGCGACTGCGCAGGCACGAGCTCAGGTCGCGTCGATGTCGCCTCCACGATGATCTGCCAGCTGCGTCGCAACATCGGCGGCAGCTCGAAGGGCGACGCTCGATCCGGATCGAGCCAGACCCTGAGCGCCGCGATGTCCGCGAGCCCGGGCACGAGACGCTCGAGGTTGCTCAGCACCCTGGCGAGCAGCTCGAGGTCGGGTTCAGGTTGCATGAGCAACACGTGCGCGCCGTACAGGCCGAGCATCGGGTTGTCGTACTTGGAGAACAGCATGTTGCGCAGGTCGCGGCCCGCGACGGCGGCGCGACCACTCGACAGCGCCTGACGTGCGAGCTCGGTCAGGCGCAGACCGGAAGCCTCGGGGTGAGGATCAAAGCCGCTGCCGATCCGAGACATCAACATCGTCGCGTCACCGAGGTCGGCGGCGCGTCCCTCGTGGCGGCCGCCGTAGCTGCGCCGGACGAGGAAGATCTGCGTCTGCCAGCCGAGGGTGAGGACGACGAGCTGCTCGAGCGTGCCGACGCCGGTTCGCGTCCGCAGCCGGTACGCCCCGGGGTCAAGCTCCATGGTCAGCCCCGCCCACAGGGGCTGCGAGCGATCGAGCGTGACGCCCTGCCCGGCGTCGTCGAGCTCGAGCAGCGGCGTGCCGTCGCGATCGTGTAGCGACAGCCCCACAAGCGGAGATCGTCGCCCGAGCCTGTCCTGGTCGCGCACGAATACGAGCAGCTGCGCGCCGTGGCCGAGCTTGCGGTGCACCTGATGGCTGAGTTGCCGGGCCGCCGCCGCCTGCGCATCGGTGGCCAGCGGAGCAGCGGTCAGCGGAACGGGCGATCTGAACCCGAGATCGGGCGTGGGGATGATCACCGTCTCTCCCGCCGGGGCGGTGACGACCTCCTGGTGAACCGTCGTGCCGGCGACGAATCGCACGGTGTACAGGCCCGGGGCGACATCCTCGTCCAGCGACCCGTCGACCCTCGCCACGCGCTGGAAGCTGTGGTCGCTCAGCGTCACCTCGACGCCGTCCGGCGCCCATGCGCACACGCGTGCGGACGCGTTAGACATGGGCCTCGTGGTCTCCCTCGGCGATCGGGAACGCGCTGACTGCCTCAGCCCGATCCGACCGCCGGAGCGCATACAGGCCGGCGTCCAGCGCGATGGTGCGTGGCTCCCCGGTCATCGCGAACGACGCGATCTCTTCGAGCTGTCCGTCGAGCAGCGTGACCGTGACGCCGGCATCCGGCGAGTCGAAGTGGACGTGCAGCGAACACGGCTTGAGGGGAAGCTTCGCCGACAGCTGCAGCTCGTCCTCCCCGACGAACATCGGCTGCTGAAACTCGGTCGGCTCCACGAGCTCGGCCACCCGCCGCGTCACGAAGCCGCTCAGCCGCTTGGTCGTACCAACCGCGACGAGTCCCTCGAGCACCGCGCGCGTGAATACGCCGCGCACCTCGCCGGTGCCATCGACCGGCTTCTCGCGCGCCTTGCGTGACCACATCGTCGCGTACGCGCCGAAGAACTTCACGTCGGCGCCCGTCGCGCCGAGGTCATCCCAGGGCAATGCGAACGGCCGCAGGCGAGCGAGGTGCTCTCGACAACAGTCCGCGACCAGCACGACCTCGTCGAACATCGCGGCGGCCTGGAACCACTCCACATACGGTCGGACCGGCAGGTAGTACAGCCGCTGGATCGTCGCGTTCGCCATCAGCAGCGCGACATCCCCGACGGCCGGGGCCACGCCATGACCGGAGAAGTACAGCCACAACCGGCGACCCGCCTTGTTGGCGTTGTCGAAACCGAGCTGCTGTAGCCCATCCAGTGCGAGTTGCACGTCGGCCACGACCGGCCTGGCCTTCAATGGGTCGGGATCCGGCTTCTCGGGCGACGTGATGAGCCGGACGTTCGCGTCGGGAATGGCGCCGCCGTCCGGCGAGACGAGCCAGTCTCGAAAGGCGCACGCATCGAGTACCGCACCCCTCAGCGACTTGAGCTTCGGGTAGTCGGTAATCCCCACCACGACTGCGTGGTCGTCCGCTGCCATGCCGGTCGCTACGAGAACCCGTTCGCGATGACGTGCACCACGCTTGCGAGGGTGGCCGCGTCGTCGTCGAAGTCGCCGTGGCGGTGCGAGGCCGTCGACAGCCCGGCGGCGCCCGCGACCTCCGACCAGGCGACGCGGCCCGCCTTCTCGTCGAGGAAGTTGCGCACGTCGACGACGTCGGCGAAGGCCGGCTCCTTGAAGCGCTCCTTGTCGTTGTAGAACCGCTGCATACCCACGATCGGCGTGTCCGCCTGAGCCTCCGTAACGCCGGAGATGAAGTACAGCAACGAGCGCGTGTAGGTGAACGGCACGAGGCGGTCCTGACACTCGAGCTCGTCACTCATCGTGAAGATGCGCAGGTTGCCGATGCGATGCCCATGCTGACGCAGCGTGCGTTCGAGAAGCAGGCTCGTGCAAGCGGGCGCGAGCAGCACGACGTCGAGCTGTGCTTCGGCGGGAAGGACGGCGTCGGCGTTCGCCAGCAGGTGACAGATGTACACGGCGCCCGTACTGTGGCCCACGAGCACGGTGCGTGAGTCGGGGTCGGCCTCGTAGCGGTCGCGCAGATTGCGCACGAGAGCCGTGCCCGCGAAGACCGCGGGATCATCGCCAAACGCCTCCGACGTGTCCGTCTTCATCGCGCTCCACGCGACCTGACCCGCCTTGGCAAGGTAGAACGCGCGCAGCAGTTCCTCGACGACCGTCGGGTACAGGCCGTGGTCGCGCCCGGCGGCGAGCCGTTCGAGGATCTGCTTGAGCGCACCGAGCGCACGTTTGGCGAGCACGGCGCCGGACACGATCCCCTTGTCCCCCGCGCCCGTGCGCACCTCGTCGAGGATCTCCTTATCGAGCATCGTCTCCCCGGGCTCACCTTCGAGTCCCAGGCCCTTGGCGCCCTCGTCCGACCCCAGTCGCAGCTCCTCCTCGGTCAGGACGGGATCGGCTTGCAGCTGGTCCAGGACCCAGCCCTCCTGAGCCTCGCCGAGCTCGCCATCACCCTCGCGAAGCGCCGGCGCCTCGAGCTCGAATGCCGCGGGATCCGTGGCGACCATCGCATGCACCTCGTCGAGCTGCGGAAGGTCGAGCGTGAGGCCCTTCGCGCCGTCGTCATCGCGCGCCTTGCCGATGGCGTGCTGCAGCAGGAGATCACGAACGCGTCTGAACACCTTCTCGCTTGCGATCTGGCTCAGGTTGTGGCCGATGACCTCCAATAGCCCGGCGTGCCAGATGAAGAACACGGGGTAGGCCGGCGCGCTCACATAGACCTGCTCGAGCCGGTGAGCGGTCTTCAGCGCGGCGGCCTTACCGACGAGTCCGCCGTGGAAGTGCACTACCAGGGGCTGATCGGGCAGCGCAGCGAACAGCTCGGTGAGGTCATCGGCCGAGGTGCCTTCGAAACGTCCGTTGATGACGTCGACGTGGTGTGTCGGGTCAAGCTCCATGTCCCGAGCGCAAACGTACCGTTCACCCACCGCGGCTGCACGAATCCTTGGAGGTGACAGCCCGGCCCGCTATGGCGCCGCCGCCAGCATCGCCTGTTTGATCAGGACGCCCTGGCCGGCGATCGGCGTCCCGTTCCAGTCGGCGATGACGCTCGGCTGGGCGCAGTTGCCCGGGTTGTTCCAGCTCCAGATCGTCCAGCTCATGCGATTCGCGGGCTTGCCGCGGGGGGCGTCGAAGTACTTCAGCAGGCGCGCGGTCGCCGCCGTCGAGCAGTCGTTGGCGCCGAACTCCGTCGAGACGACCGGGTAGCGGTCCGTCAGCGCGCCGAAGGACGCGTCCCAGTCGGCCGTCGTCGCGTGGAAGGCCGTGTAGACGTGCGTGTCGTAGGCGACGTTCTCGCCGCGCAGCGCGAAGCCCTGGCCGACGCCCGACAGGTCGTAGCCGTAGCCGAGTCCGCCGACGAGCACGAGGTTGTCGGCGCCCTGGGCGCGGACGGCGTCGTAGAGCTGCTGCATCCCGACGGCCCTGAACGAGGCCAGCACGTTGAGCGTGAAGACGCTGGCGGCGACCGTGCAGCCGCCGTCGCGCCAGCAGCCCCACGAGACGTCGTGGGGCTCGTTGTAGAGCCCGAAGATCACGCCCGGCCGGTTCGCGTAGCGCTGTGCGACCGAGCGCCAGAAGACGAGGCTGTCGCCGTCGGGCATGCCCTGCTGGCCGGTGATGCAGCCGGCGTCGCACGGCGCCCTGCCGTTGCCATCGGACCAATGCAGATCGACGATCGCGTACATCCCGCGGGCGTTGGCCTTCGCGATCGCGTCGTCGACCCAGCGCGCGTAGTCCGACCCCGAGCAGCGCCGCCCCAACCAGCCGGCCTGCGACAGTGCCAGACGCACGGCCGTCGCGCCCCACGACCCGATGAGGTCGAAGTCGCGATCGCTGAAGTGCCCGTCGCCGCCGCAGCCGCCGTAGTTGCTCGGACCCCACTCGAGGCTGTCGCGGTTGACGCCGTGGAAGGCGAACGGCCTGCCGTCGCGGACGATCCTGCTGCCGGCCACCGTCAGCGCCGTGAGCTGCGCGGGCTTCGCGGGGTCCGTCGTGGCGGTTCCGAAGCGGGCGGTGGGCTCCCCGTGGGCCGTCGCGGCGCCGGCCAGCAGCAGCCACGCGGCAGCCAGCGTGGCGGCCGTCGCGCAGCGGGTGCGCGCCGGCCGCAGACGTCGATCGGCTGGCATCGGGGACACGCTGTCAGTCAGGTTACGAAAATGCCTTTCTCGGACCCGTGCCAAGGCGTATAACTACTTAACTATGGCCGGGTATGAGGACGATGGCCCATTCCGGGATCTGCTCGGTGGATGGTCGGCGTGGATCCTCATGCCGCTCGGCGTGATCGTCGTCTTCGCCGTCATCGGCATCGCCCTCGTGTCGACGCTCGGCGGCTCCGGCAACGTCGCCGCGGACGCCGCCACGGCACCCGACCGCAATCTGCCGGTCTACTGGACGGTCAAGGCCGGCGACACCTACACGCGCATCGCGCAGAAGACGGGCCTGACGCTCGACCAGCTCGAGACGTTCAACCCCGACACGAACCCCACGACGATCGCTCCGGGGCAGCGCATCAAGCTGCGCCTCAAGGTGCCCAAGGCAGCTCGCAAGCCGCTCGGACCGCGTTTTGCCACCGTCGGCAAGGGCGAGTCGTTCGGCGCGATCGCGGCCCGCACGGGGCACGACATCAACTGGCTGCTACAGCTCAACAAGCGCCTGAAGCCCGAGACGCTGCAGCCCGGCGATCGGGTGCGGCTGCGACGCTGACGTCGCGTCGCGAGCCGCACCGACGCGCTGCCTACATCTGCTTCTGAAGCTTCTTCAGCGCCTCGCGGTCGGCGTTCAGATCGACGTCGTCGAGGTGCTCCTCGGCCGCGGCAACGGCGCCCGCGTTGCTGGCTACGGGAGCCTCGGTCGCGGACGCGCCGCCTGCACCGGTGAGCTCGGCCGCGCGGTCGTCGACGGCGTTCGCAAGGCCCGCCTCTTCGCTGGGAGCCTCGGCGGTTGCGCCGTCGGGGGCTTCGTCGACCGGTACGGCTTCTTGCTCTGACATGTCACCTCTCCGTTTCGTCGGGTCGTTGAGGACTACCCCCGGACGGGCCGCGGTCAACCCCCAGTACGTCTCACTCCCAGGGGGAGGGCACCTGGGTGGTGACCTCGACCGTGCCGTCGAGGTCGCTCGCGTCCGGCTCGACGACGGCGATGTCGCGGCCGGTGAGCGCCCCGCCGAAACGCAGCTCGAACGGGCCGCCGTCCGGTCCGCTGACCACGACGTTGGCGGCGCCGACGCGGCTCAACGCCTCGAGCGCGGCCTGCAGGTCGGCGGCCGCCAGTCCGGCCGCAAGCGGCCCGGTCTGCTGCCCTGAGTACGTCAGCGTGAACGTCCCGCCGCTCGCGGCGAGCGTGACGAGCTGAACGGGCGGGTCGGGAAGGGGGTGTCGCGCTGGCATGTGCTCTCCCTGGTCGTTGTCGGAGCACGGCGTGCTTCGCAGCCCCATCATCGCGCCACGGGCCGCCGGCCGAAGTACGCTCAGCCGAAGAAGGCGCGCATCGCGGCGGCGACGAGGTCGGGGCGCTCCTGCGGCGGAAAGTGACCGCAGTCGGGCAGCTCCTCGAAATGCACGTCGTCGGCGTGCTTGGCGACGCTCTCGACCGCGCCGCGCTTGAACACGGGATCCTCGACGCCGTTGAGCCACAGCGTCGGCGTCGTGAGACGCTCGTCCGCGAAGCGCCCGCGCACCCAAGACGGGTAGTCGTGCGTCAGAAACGTCCGGTAGACCTGCTGGGCGGCCTTCGCGCGCGAGCGCTCGGAGAAGCGCGGCGAGAAGCGTTCGACCTCGTCCATGACGAGGTCCGAGCGCGTCGAGATCGCCTTCGAGATCGCGCCCAGCACGCGCGGCGAGGCACCCACGCGATGGCCGAGCCCGGGGCTCGCGAGCAGGCCCTGGTAGGCGAAGCCGGGCAGGGTCTTCAGGATGCCCCCGATGTCGCGCCGCGGCCAGATGTGCCCGGTGTTCATCGGGACGAAGCGGCGCACGCGCTCGGGATGCTCGACGCAGACGATGAATCCGACGACGCCGCCCCAGTCATGGCCGGCGAGGTTCACGCTGTCGAGATCCAGCGCGTCGAGGATCCCGACGACGTCGGCCGCGAGCTCCTCCTTGCGGTACCCCCGCGGCGTGGCCTCGCTCCAGCCGAAGCCGCGCATGTCGGGCGCGATCACGCGGAAGTCGTCCTTGAGCAGGTCGATGACCCCGTGCCAGGTCCACCAGTGCTGCGGCCAGCCGTGCAGCAGCACGACGGCCTCGCCGGCCCCTCCGCTGTCGGCGACGTGCATACGCGCGCCGCGCACGTCCACGTAGCGGTGCTCGACACCCTCCAGGACGGGCGGGTCGCTGAGGTCCACGATCGCGAGCCTACCCCCCATCCGCGCGCGCGGCGAGCGATCTATCCGAGCGCCGGGATCCGCTGGACGAGCGACGCGACCGGCGCGAACAGGTCCCCGTGCTCGGCGACGCGGGCGATGACCTGGGCGGCGTCGAAGACGAGCTCGTCCGGATCGCCGCTGCGCGCGCACGAGCGCACCTCGTCCCACGTGATCGGCGTCGAGACCGTCGGCCGCTCGCGGGCACGCAGCGAGTAGACCGCGACGGTCGTCTTGTGCTCGTCGTTCTGGCTGTAGTCGATGAAGACCTTGCCGCCGCGCAGCGCCTTCGCCATGCGCGAGACGACGAGCTCGGGCTCGGACGCCTCGAGGGTCTCCGCGACGGCGCGCGAGAAGCCCTTCGTGGCGTCGTACGTCGCCTCGGGGACGTTCAGCGGCACGTAGACCTGCATGCCCTTGTTGCCCGACGTCTTCGGGAACGCCCGCAGGCCGAGGTGCTCGAACATCCCCTCGAGCAGCAGCGCCACGTGACAGCACTCGACGATCGTCGCGGGCGGTCCGGGATCGAGGTCGAAGACCATCGTGGTCGGGCGCTCGATCGGGTCCGCCATCGACAGCGACGTGTGCAGCTCCAGCGCCGCGAGGTTGCCGAGCCAGACGAGCGTCGGCAGGTCGTCGCAGACCGTGAACTCGACGGTCTTCTTCGACAGCTCGATCGGCGCGACCCTGACCCACTCCGGCCGGTGGCTCGGAGTGTTCTTCTCGAAGAAGAACGTGCCGTCGACGCCGTTGGGATAGCGCTTGCGCGTCAGCGGGCGGCCCGCGAGGTGCGGCAGGATCGCCGGCGCGATGTGGACGAGGTACTCGATGACGTCGCGCTTCGTGAACCGCGTCTGCGGATACAGGACCTTGTCGAGGTTCGTGAGCTTGAGGGTGCGCCCGCCGACGCGCACCTCGACGCCGTCGCCGCGCGGCGTGCCGGCGTCCAGGAACGCCGACTGCGGGGCCTCCTCGCGCAGGCCCTTGTAGGACGGATGGCGCATGACGCCGTCGCTCGTCCACTCGGTGAACTCGACCTCCGCGACCCGCGTCGGCTGCACGAAGACGGACTCGCGCGGCGGCTTCGGGCCGTCGCCGTCGCGAAACGGCGAGTCGTCGCGGCGCTCGAGCAGCTTCGCGAGGCGGTCGAGCTCGGCCTCGGTGAAGCCCGTCCCGACGCGGCCCGCGAAGCGCAGCCCGCCGTCCTCCTCCACGCCGACGAGCAGCGCGCCGATGCGGTCCGTGCGCTTGCCGGTGCCCGGCACCCAGCCGCCGACGACGACGTCCTCGCGGCACACGTTCTTGATCTTCAGCCACGACGTCGAGCGCCGGCCGGGCTCGTACGGGCTGTCCAGCCGCTTCGCGACGACGCCCTCCAGGCCGTTCTCGAGGCTCGCCGCGAGCACCGCCGCGCCGTCGCCGACGACGTGGTCGGGCGTGCGCCACGCCGGCCCCTCGAGGCCGAGGTCGGCGAGCAGCTCGCGGCGCTCCGCGTAGGTCAGCTCGAACAGCGGATGCCCGTCGAGCCACAGCAGGTCGAAGACGATGTACGCGACCGGCACCTCCTTGGCGAGGCGCCGCACCGCCGTCTCGCCGCGCACGTGCATCCGCGACTGCAGGCGCCCGAAGCTGGGGCGGGGCGGGTGGGAATCCGATTCCTCGAAGGCGACGATCTCACCGTCGAGGATCGCGCTGTGCGAGCTCAGCGCACGATTCAGGGCGCGAAGCTCGGGATAGCCACCGGTGATGTCGTTGCCGTTGCGGCTCTCGAAGCGGATGCGGCCGGGCTCGGAGTAGGCCAGCGCGCGCACGCCGTCCCACTTGATCTCGAACGCCCAGCTCGCGTCGTCGCGCGGCAGCTCGGCGGCGCGCGCCAGCATCGGCTTGATCTGCGCCGGCATCGGCTGGCGCGTCGGATCGGCCGGCGGATCCATGCGGTGGATCATCCAGTCCCTGCCGGGCGGCTCGCCCTTGACCTTCTTGAGCGGAAACAGCCCGTAGCGCCCGCTCAGGCGCTCGCCGTGGAACGTGATCTCGACCTTGTCGTCGTCGAACTTGTGGCGCTCGTACGTGCCGCGGTCCCAGATCCGCATCGTGCCGGCGCCGTAGGAGCCCTTCGGGATGTCGCCCTCGAACTCGAGGTACTCCAGCGGATGGTCCTCGGTGTGGACCGCGAGGCGGTTCTCCTTCGGGGACTCGGGGATCCCGTTCGGGACCGCCCATGACACCGCGACGCCGTCGTGCTCGAGGCGCAGGTCCCAGTGCAGACGTGTCGCGTGGTGCTCCTGGACGACGAAGCGGTTGCCCGCGGCCTCCGCGGGCGGCCCGGGTGCGTGCTCACCGGCCGGCTCGGGCGTCGCGGTCGCGTCGCGCTTGCGACGGTAGTCCTGCAGGCGGTCGGCCACGGCCGACAGTGTGGCGCTTCAGGCGCCGCGCGTGTCGCGAAACGACGCAGGCCGTCACGAGGACGACCCGGGTGCTGCTCGACCGGTCAGCGCGCGATGCCGTCGCAGGGACCCCCTGTCCCCGCGACGACGATGCACGATCTGCCGTCCTGCGTGCCCGCGCTCGGCGGGCGAAGCGAATCAGCCTCTGGCTGGAACGCCGGTCCGCGCGGCGGACGCCTCGGTCGCCTTCGAGGAGATCAGGCCGATGCCCAGCAGCAGCACGCCGTTGATCAGGTGGTTGAAGTTCTCGAGGTCGCCACGACCCTGCATGCTGAGGATCGTGAGGTTCTGCGGGCCGACGAACCCGATCACGAAGGCGGCGACGTAGAAGATGCCGACACCGAGGCACGCGCCCTCTGCCGTCGAGGCTGCCTGGCGCGACATGATCAGCAGGAAGCCGCCGATCGCGAGGTGCACGAGGTTGTGAAACGGGTTGATGCTGAGCCCGGAGAGCAGGATGTGATCATCCGTGTTCTGCAGGAAGTTGCTGAAGCCCGTAATGGCGAAGCCGATGACCCCGATTCCGATGTACAACGCGCCGAACAATGGCATGAGCGTCTGAGCCAAACTCTTGTTGCCTGACATTCCCCAGGTACCTCCCACGGTAGACCGATGACCGACAGATCGACGAAGGTCGCGAGTGTATCGGTCGTACCCGTCGCTGCGCTAGCCGCGTTGGAGCGCCGCGCCGCACGCACTGTGCCGGCGCGCCAGCGCGAGCACCGCGCCGCGCCGGCTTTCGCGCGCCGAGCGGGCCCGATCGCCGGTCAGCCGCCGGCGACCGCCGGCAGGATCGTCAGCTCGCCGCCCGCGGGCACGGGCGTCTGCAGCCCGTCGAGGAAGCGGATGTCCTCGCCACCGAGGTAGACGTTGATGAAGCGCCGCAGATCGCCGTCCTCCTGGTAGAGGCGGTCGCGCAGCTCGCCGTGCGCGGCGAAGACGGATTCGAGCGCCTCGGCGACGGTCGCGCCCTCGGCCTGCACCTGCGCCGCTCCTCCCGCGAGGTCGCGCAGCTGCGTCGGGATCTTCACGGTGATCGCCATCAGACGTTGGCTCCCTGCGCGGCGAAGGCCGCTTCGAAGGATTCGATGTTCGCGTCGACCTCGTAGGCGCTGAACGAGTCGCGCACGGCGTCGAGCGTCTTCAGCCCCTCGCCGGTGATGACGAGCACGACGCGCTCGTCCGGGCCGATGTCCCCGCGCGCGGCGAGCTTGGCGAGCACGGCCGTCGTCACGCCGCCGGCCGTCTCGGTGAAGATGCCCGTCGTCTCGGCGAGCAGCCGGATGCCGTCGCGGATCTCCTGATCGGTGACGGCGTCGATGCACCCGCCGCTCGAGCGCGCGAGATCGAGCGCGTAGGGGCCGTCGGCCGGGTTGCCGATCGCCAGCGACTTGGCGATCGTGTCCGGCTTGACCGGGCGGCAGACGTCCTTGCCCTGCTCGAAGGCGGCGGCGACGGGCGAGCAGCCCTCGGCCTGGGCGCCGTTCATCGTCGGCACGTCACCCTCGACGAGGCCCATCTCGATCCACTCCGAGAAGCCCTTGGCGATCTTCGTGTAGAGCGAACCGGAGGCGATCGGCACGACGCAGCGGTCGGGAAGCTCCCAACCGAGCTGCTCGGCGATCTCGTAGGCGACCGTCTTCGAGCCCTCGGCGTAGTACGGACGCATGTTGATGTTCACGAACGCCCAGTTCTCGCGGTCGCCCGAGAGCTCGGTGCAGAGCCGGTTGACGTCGTCGTAGTTGCCGCGGACCTTGACGAGGTTCGTGCCGTAGATCGCCGTCGCGAGCTGCTTCTGCTCCTCGAGGTCGGCCGGGATCAGGACGTAGGAGTCCATCCCGAGCGCGGCGCCGTGCGCGGCGACGGAGTTCGCCAGGTTGCCGGTCGACGCGCACGCGAGCGTGTCGAAGCCGAGCTCACGGGCGCGGGTCGCCGCGACCGACACGACGCGGTCCTTGAAGGAGTGCGTCGGGTTGGCGGCGTCGTTCTTGACCCACACCTCGCCGCTCAGGCCGAGGCGCCGGGCGAGCCGGTCGGCACGGATCAGCGGCGTGCAGCCGGCCGGCAGCCCGGTGCGGGTCTGCGGCTGCGGTCCCTCGAGCGGCAGGAAGTCGTGGTAGCGCCAGATGTTCTGCGGGCCGCCCTGGATGCGCCGGCGCAGCGAGCCGACGTCGACGACGGGCTCGTGCTCGTAGGCGACCTCCAAGGGACCGAAGCACCGGGAGCACACGTAGCGCGCCTCCAGTGGGTACTCCGTCGCGCACTCTCTGCACTTGAGCTGTTTCGCCGCCATATGAACCTCCGCCTGGGGTCTTGTGGCGAGGCCGCACGGCCATGCCACATCTGACAGGAATTGGCACCGTTCCCGCTCTCGCGGAATGGTTGCCGGGGCTTCACAGGGCCTGTCCCTCCACCCCTCTGGATGTGTCCAGCTATCTACGGGCACAATATCAGCCATGCCGAACCTTCCTAAGCCGCGCTTCGGGCGCCCCACGCGCGGGCGCGGCCAGGCCACGGGCTCGCCCGCCGCCGATCCCGAGACGCCGAACGTCGAGGTCATCGAGGCGCCTGGGCTGCGGTGGCTGCACATCGAGCGCCCGCAGGCGGTCGACCGCGCGTGGCTCGAGGAGCACTTCGACTTCCACCCGCTCGACTACGAGGACGTCCTGTCGCGCAACCAGCGCCCGAAGGTCGACGAGTACCCCGAGTACCTCTTCGTCGTGCTGCACTTCCCGCGCTTCGACAAGTCCGTCGGACGCCTGAACGCCGCGGAGCTGGACATGTTCGTCGGCCCGGACTTCGTCATCACGCTGCCCAACGAGCCGATCCAGCCGCTGGAGTACCTCTTCGAGCGCTGCAAGACGCGCGAGGAGCAGCGCGACTCGCTGTTCGCCAAGGGCCCGGGCTTCCTGCTCTACAAGATCGTCGACGACTGCGTCGATGCATCGTTCCCGATGCTGCGCAAGATGGGCAACAAGCTCGAGGTGCTCGAGGAGGACATCTTCGAGGGGCGCTCCGGCGAGATCGTGCGCGACATCTCGAACGTCAAGCAGGAGATCATCAACTTCCGCAAGATCGTCCGCCCGCAGCGCACGGCGCTGCAGGATCTCGAGCGCACGAAGCGCTACATCCCGGAGGGCCTGGACATCTACTTCGACGACATCAACGACGCGTCGGAGCGCATCTGGGACATGCTCGAGAACTTCAAGGAGGTCGTCGAGGGGCTCGAGTCGACGAACGAGTCGGTGCTGTCGCATCGCGTCAACGACGTCCTCAAGGCGCTGACGGCGATCAGCGTCGTCGTGCTGCCGCTGACGCTCGTCGCGAGCATCTGGGGCATGAACGTCAAGGTGCCGGGGGAGCAGACGTCCGAGGCGTTCTGGATCATCGTCGTGACGATGATCGCCCTGCTCGGGGCCATGCTGTGGTTCTTCCGCAGCCGTGACTGGCTCTAGGGGCCTCTGACGATGTCGCCCTACGAGCCGCTCGAGCGGCTCGCCGAGACCATGACGCTGGGCCGGCCCGTCGAGCGCCGCCGGATGCTCGTCGTCGTCAACCCGTGCGCGACGACGATGAACCCGCGCCTGCGCAACCTCGTCATCGCGGCGCTGCACGGCCGCTACGAGGTCGAGGCGATCGACACGCAGTCGCGCGGGCACGCCACCGACCTCTGCCGCGAGGCCGCCCACGAGGGCTATGACGTCGTCGTCTCGTTCGGCGGCGACGGCACCGTCAACGAGGTCGCCAACGGCCTGATCGGCTCCCCCACCCCGCTGACCTGCCTGCCCGGCGGCGCGACGAACGTGCTCTGCAAGATGCTCGGGATCCCCGGCGAGATCATCGACGCGACCGAGCACCTGCTCGAGATGGCCGACCGCTGGCGCCCGCGACGCATCGACCTCGGTACCGCCAACGGCCGCGCGTTCACGTACTCCAGCGGCTTCGGGCTCGACGCCAGCGTGGTCAAGCGCATCGAGCGCCAGCCGCGGCTCAAGCAGCACAGGCTGCGCGACGTGTACTTCGTCTACGCGGCGATCGAGACCGTGCTGCGCGAGTACGTCCGCCACCCGCCGCGCATGGACCTGCGCCTCGGTGACGAGCACGACAGCGTGATCTCCGCGATCGTCCAGAACGGCGACGCGTTCACGTACCTCGGCGACAAGCCGATCCAGCTCGCCGAGGGCTCCGGCCTCGACACGGGATCGCTCGCGGGCGTCGCGCTGCGCGGCGCGCGGCCGCGCGACGTCGTGCCGGTCCTGTGGCGGCTGCTGTCGCCGAAGGGCACGATCGTCGGCCACCCGCAGGTGCGCTCGTTTCGCGACGTCGACGGCCTGACGTGCACGTCGGCCGACGGCCGGCCGATCCCGCTGCACGTCGACGGCGACCACGTCGGCGACGTCACGGAGGCGACCTTCGCCATCGAGCCGGGCGCGCTCGGCGTCGTCGCCTGACGCCGGCGAGGCGCCGATCCCGGTCGACGTGCTCCATCGGCCGAGATCCCGCCGGCCGTCCGACGGCGAGGATCGCGAGGCCGGTCACCGGATCGCCACTCCTCGGACACATCCCGGTCACGTCCGCACGGGCGAAGAGGATGAGCCTGATGGGCATGACGAGCCTGCCCGCGCTCTACGCGCACCGACTCGGTCGCGACGCCGGACCGGACAGCTCGCGCGCGGCGTTGCGCGCGACGCTGGCCGGCCCCGTCGACGGACTCGAGTGCGACGTCTGCCTGACCGCCGACGGCCGCCTCGCGCTGCTGCACGACCCGTGGCTGGAGGCCTGCACGACGGCGAGCGGCTGGGCGCACCAGACGCCGTGGTCGCGGCTGCGCCTCGCGCGCCTGCGCGACCGCGACGGCGCGGCGACGAGCGAGCCGCCGATGCTGCTCGAGGAGCTGCTCGACGCGGTGCCGGACGAGCTCGTCGTGCAGGTCGAGGTCAAGGCGCACGGCAATCCCGGCCTCGCGCGCGCGACGAGCGTCGCCGTCTCCGCGACCGCCGCGACGCGGGCCGACCGCGAGCGCGTCGAGGTGCTGTCGTTTCACGTCGCGGCGTGCGAGGAGGCCGCGCGCCAGGGGCTCGCCGCGCGCCTCGTGACGTGGGCGGACTACGCGCCGGACGCGCTCGCGCGCTGGGCGCGGCGCGCGGGTGTCGGCGGCGTCTGCATCGAGCACTTCCTGCTGCATCCCGACCTCGTCGATCGCCTGCGCGCGCGCGGCCTGAGCGTGAGCACCGGGACGATCAACGATCCCGTGCTGGCGACCCGCGCCGCGTGCCTCGGCGTCGACGCGATCACGAGCGATCGCCCGGCGGCCCTGCGCGGCGAGCTCGCCGCGCAGGTACTCGCCGCCTGACGCTCGGCGCGAGCGGGCCCGGGCCGTCGCGGCCGAGCGGCCTCAGGCCGCGGCGCGCAGCACGGCGACGATCCGCGGGTGGCCGTCGACGACGAGCTCGTCGACGATCTCGACGTCGGCGAGGCCGACGGTCCGCCCGAGCCGGCGCAGTCCCTCGGCGGGGAAGCCCCAGTACGTGAAGACGGTCGCGGCATGGCACGTGCCGCGAAGTCCACCTGCGATCGTAGGGTGCAGGTGGCGCCGGCCCCATGGCCCGGATGGCGGCGTTCAGCGGCCGGTTGCGACAAACGGCACACCCACCCGCCCAGCCAGGTCGCGGCCGGTGCGGGGCGTCGAAGGCCATCGCGAGATTCCGATAGGTGGCGCGGCCCAGGCGTATCTCCTACGATCGGGCGTCACCATGAAAAGAAGACACGGTCGCGTGTGCGGGTTGCTGGCACTTGCCTTCGTCCTGCTCGGCCCGGCCGCACCGGCCTGGTCGCGCGACGCGATCGTCACGTCCTTCGACGGCACGCCGATCGTCACCCACTTCTTCGAGGCCGCATCGACCCACGCGGGCGCGCGCGTTCCGACCGTGCTCGTCGGCTCCGGGTTTCCCTACCCGGGTGCCACGAGCGCGCTCGACGGGCAGAGCGACACGGTCGGGCCCGCGACCCTGCTCGCCGCCGGGTTCAACGTCGTGACCTGGGACGCGCGCGGCATCGGCGCCTCCGGTGGCACCGCGCGCTTCGACTCACCCGCCTACGAGGCGCGCGACGTCCAGGCGATCGTCGACTACGTCGCGGCCCAGCCCGAAGCGCTGCTCGACGCCGCCGGCGATCCGCGCGTCGGCATGTCGGGACCGAGCTACAGCGGCGCGATTCAGCTGCTGAGCGCGGCGATCGATCCGCGCATCGACGCGATCGTGCCCGACGTCACCTGGAACTCGCTCGTGACGAGCCTGTTTCGCGACGGCGCCGTGAAGTCCGCGTTCTACGTCGTCTGCGCGACCGGCGAGGTCAACAGCACGCTCGGCGGGGCGCTCTTCGGAGCCGCCGGAATCCAGCTCGGCGGCCTCGATCCCACCCTGACGCGTGCCTGCGTGGAGTCGCTGGCCGGCGGCCGCCTGTCGGCCGCGAGCACGCAATGGGCGGCCGAGCGCGGCCCCGGATACCTGCTGCAGCGCATCCGCGCGCCGGCGCTGATCGAGCAGGGAACCGTCGACACGCTGTTTCCGCCGGGGCAGGGCGCGGCCAACTTCGACGTGCTGCGCACCAATGGCGTGGCGGTCAAGATGCTCTGGTATTGCGGCGGGCACGGAAGCTGCCCGAACGACGTCCTCGCCTCCCGCGCGCACCGCAGCACGGCGGCCCTGACCTGGCTGCGGCGCTGGCTGCTGCGCGACGAGACGATCGACACCGGGTCGCGCTTCGAGTGGGTCGACGACAGCGGGTCGTGGCACTCGGGCCCCGACTTCCCGCTCGCGTCGAAGGGCTCGGTCGACGCGAGCGGCAGCGGCTCGATGATCGTGTCGGCGCTCGACGGCGTCGGCCCGACCGACCTGCTCACGGCGCTGCCGGCGTCAAACGCCGTCAACGTCGCGTTCCCGGCGCCGGCTGCCGGCAGCGATCTCGTCGGTGAGCCGACGGTGAAGCTGACCTACCACGGGACGGCCGTCCCGGCGCAGACCTTCCTCTACGGGCAGATCCTCGATGCCGGCTCCGGTCGCATCGTCGGCCACCAGGTCGCCCCGATCCCGGTGACGCTCGACGGCCGCACGCGCACCGTGGAGCACTCGCTGGAGATGATCGCGGCGCGCAGCGAGGCGGGCGCGAGCTACAGCCTGCAGATCACGCCCGGCACCCCCGTCTACGCACCACAGCGCTCGACCGGTCGCGTCGTCCTCGACGCGGTGGCGGCGTCGCTGCCGATCGTCGACGCGACCCGCTCGGGGCGGCCCGGCAGCGCGCGCGCGGTCCCGCCGCGGCTGCGGCTGCGCGTGACGTCGCGGCGCGCCGGGCGCCGCGTCGCGCGGATCGTGATGAGCGGCCGGTTGCTGGCGAACCCCTGCAGCGGCAGCGTCCTGTTCTCCGTCCGTGCCGGGGGCCGGGTCGCCCGCCGCCGCGCGCCCGTCCGCGCGAGCTGCGTCGCGCGCAAGGTCATCCGGATGCGCGTGCACGCCGGCGCCCGCGCCCGGATCGGGGCCCGCTTCGACGGCAACGAGGCGCTCGCGCCGCGCCGCGCGCGCAGCCGGGCGATCCGGCTGCGCTGATGCGTCAGCTCAGTCCGCGCAGTGACGAGCCTGCCTCATGGGCCGCGACGATGGCCTGCGCGCGTGGAGGGCCTGCGCGCCCCAAGCCGCGGGACCTCCAGCTCGCGGCGGTCAGCTGCCGCCGGGCGTGACGCGGTAGCAGTCGAAGACCGAGTCGATCTTGCGCAGGTGGCTGATCGCGGCCTTCAGCACCTGCAGGTCGCCGACCTCGACGACGAACCAGTTCTGGACCATCGGGTGCGAGACGACGCAGCGCGCCTCGACGATGTTGATGCCGGCCTCGGCGAACGTCCGCGACAGGTCCTCGAGCAGGCGGTGGCGGTCCCACGCGTCGACCTGCAGCTCGACCTTGAAGGCCGTCTCGTTGTCGCCCTCCCAGCTCACCGCCGTGAAGCGCTCGGGGTCCTTGCGCAGCGCGACGGCGTTGGGGCAGTCCTCGCGGTGGATCGTGATCCCGCGCCCGAGTGAGATGTAGCCGACGATCGGATCGCCCGGCACCGGCCGGCAGCACTTCGCCAGGCGCAGCATGACGTCGTCCACGCCCTCGACGCGGATGCCGTACTGCGTCGAGCTCGACGTCGGCTGGCGGCGCTGGCGGCGCGTGGAGAGCATCTCCTCGGCGGCCGTGCGCTGCTCGCCCTCGGCCGCCTCGCCCTGCTTGAGGCGCTGCATGACCTTGTTGACGACGACCTTCGCGGAGATCTTCGCGCCGCCGAGCGCGATGTAGAAGTCGTCGGCCTTGCGGAAGCCCATCTCGCGGATGACGTCCGCGAGCAGCGGGGAGGAGACGATCTTCTGGTGTGGCAGGCCGTGCTTCTTCAGCGCCTCGTGCAGGATGTCGCGGCCCGCGTGCTCCGTGTCGTCGCGCGACTCGGCCTTGAACCACTGCTTGATCTTGTTGCGCGCGCGCGTCGTGCGCACGACCGCCAGCCAGTCGCGCGACGGGCCGCGCTCGCGGTTGGAGGTCATGACCTCGACGATGTCCCCGGACCGCAGCTCGTAGTGCAGCGGCACCATCTTGCCGTTGACCTTCGCGCCCACGCAGCGGTGCCCGACGTCGGTGTGGACCTCGTAGGCGAAGTCCAGCGGCGTCGCGCCGGCGGCGAGGTTCTTGACCTCGCCCTTCGGCGTGAAGACGTAGACCTCGTCCTCCATGAGGTCGACCTTCAGCGCGTCCATGAACTCCTTGGGGTCCTTCGTGTCCTGCTGCCAGTCGAGCATCGAGCGCAGCCACTGGAGCTTCGCGTCGCCGTTGGACGTCGGTCCGCCGGCGGACTTGCCGTTGCCGTCGTCCTTGTAGATCCAGTGCGCGGCGACGCCGAACTCCGCCATGTTCTGCATCTCGATCGTGCGGATCTGGATCTCCAGCGGCAGTCCCTCGGGCCCGATGACCGTCGTGTGCAGCGACTGGTACATGTTGAACTTCGGCATCGCGATGAAGTCCTTGAAGCGGCCCGGGAGCGGCTTCCAGAGCGAGTGCACGACGCCGACCGCGCCGTAGCAGTCCTTGACCGACTCGACGATGACGCGCATCGCCGTGAGGTCGTAGATCTCGTTGAACTCCTTGCCCTTCTTCGTCATCTTCGAGTAGATCGAGTAGAAGTGCTTGGCGCGCCCGGAGATGTCGGCCTCGATGCCGAGCGCCCGCAGCTCGCGCATGAGGTAGGCGCCGGCCTCCTCGACATAGCTCTCGCGCTCGTGACGCTGCTGGTTGACGAGCCCCTTGATCTCCTGGTACTTGCGTGGGTGCAGGGCCTGGAAGGCGAGGTCCTCGAGCTCCCACTTGATCGCGTGGATGCCGAGGCGGTGCGCGATCGGGGCGTAGATCTCGAGCGTCTCCTTCGCCTTGTCGATCTGCTTCTGCTTGGGCATGGCATCGATCGTGCGCATGTTGTGCAGGCGATCGGCGAGCTTGATCAGGATCACCCGCACGTCGCTGGCCATCGCGACCATCATCTTGCGGTAGTTCTCCGCCTGCGCCTCGTCGCGCGACTGGAAGACGACGCTCGTCAGCTTCGTGACGCCGTCGACGATGTTCGCGATCTCCTCGCCGAAGCCACTGCGCACCTCGGCGATCGAGGCGGAGGTGTCCTCCACGGTGTCGTGCAGCAGCGCCGCGCACAGCGTCTCGGTATCCAGGCGCATGCCGGCGCAGATCTTCGCCACGCCGACCGGGTGGTTGATGAAGTCCTCGCCCGACATGCGGCGCTGGTCGGCATGGTGCTCGCAGGCGAAGACGAACGCCGCCTCGACGCGCGAGCGATCGATCTCGACGGCGGAGGCGTCGGCGTGCTCCTCGACGATCGCGAAGACGTCCGACAGCAGGCTGCGCTCGAGCTCCGTGAGGTCGGCGCGGTCGACCTGCGGGCGGTGCGCGGCGAGCAGCTCGTCGACGGGAGCACGACGCGACCCGACACGCTGGCGCGCCGGAGCCCTTACGCCGCCTTTGCCGTCTCCCCGCTCAGACATCTCCGCCCGTTCTCGTAGTCACGCTGGTAGGCCCTGAACGCCTCCGAGCGCTCGAGCGCGGTGCGCTCGGCGTGCGGCACGGTCAGGGTCCTGCTGTCGGGGTCGAGGCTGACGAGACGAAGCTCGGCGAGGACCCTGACGAGACGACCGGCCAGCGTCGCCGGCCGTGGCGTCTGCGGGTCACCGCGAAGCAACTCCTCGAGCTCCTCTCCCCCGCTCCGCCGGCGTCCCGCAGGGCCCGGTACGTCGCGGCGAGCGAAGCACGAAGGTCGTACCTGCGCTCATGAATCTGTTCAGCGAAGCGTAGCTCAGCGGGACCCCACACCAAGTGCGTCATCGCACCAAGTCCGCGGATCGGCCCGGCCGGCGGGTCGAGCAGGACGACGTGGGTGCCCGCGCGCGCGAGCCCGGGGTCGCGCGCGAGCGCCTCGTGCGAGCACAGCTCGAAGCCGCCGAGGATCGGCGCCAGGTGGCGCGCGCGCAGCATGGCGTCGGCGGCGACGACGAGCACCGGCTCACCGGCGGCGACGAGCGCCCCGATCGTGCCGGCGATGGCGCCGCCGCGGCGATCGCGGATCGGCGTCGCGATCGCGGGATCGAGCAGGCGCGGCGCGGCCGCGGGCCGCGTGGCAAGCCGAGCGCCCGCCGTCGATGCCCCCGTCGGGACGGGCCCCGTGCCGGTGGCCGGCGCGAGCGCGGGCTCTGGGAGCGGGCGCGCGAGCTCCTCGAAGACCGCGGCGAGGTAGTCCTCGGGCTCGCCGACGACGACGATCGGCGCGGGCGCGCACGGCCGCGCGTCGCGCAGGACGAGGCGCGGTTGCACGCTGCCGTTGTATTCGTTGAGCTCGAGCGAGAACGTCGCGTCCAGCGGCACGTCGCAGTCGACCTTCGTGACGCCGAACGCCACCGCGCCGGCGCGCACGCCGCCGGCCTGCACGCTGAAGCGCGAGTGCTTGCCCTCCCCCATCGTGCGCGCGTCGCTGAAGCGCGCCGCCGGCAGCAGCAGGGAGACGCTCGGATTCGCGATCCCGAACGGCGCCAGGCGCTCGAGCTCCTCGGCGAGCGCGAGGCCGAGCTCGTCACCCGCGACGACGGCGTCCGCGCGCTGCACCGGCGCGAGATCCTCGGGGCGCAGCGTCGCGGCTGCGTGCGCCTCGAAGGCGGCCCGGAACGCGTCGACCTCGGCCGCGAGGATCTCGCAGCCGGCGGCCGCGCGGTGGCCGCCGTGGCGCACGAGGTGCCCGGCCGCGGCGTCGAGGCCGGCGAGCAGGTCGAAGCCGGCGATCGAGCGGCCCGAGCCGGTTCCGCGTGCCGCGCCGTCCTCGGAGGCGCCCGCCGGGAGGGCGACGAGCACCGTCGGGCGGTGATGGCGCTCGGCGATCCGCGACGCGACGATCCCGATGACGCCCTTGTGCCAGCCCTCGCCGGCGAGCACGTACGCCGACCGCTCCCCGAGCGCGGCGACCTGTGCCTCGGCCTCGAAGAGGATCCGCGTCTCGGTCAGGCGGCGCTCGGCGTTCAGGCGGTCGAGCTCGTCGGCGATCTGCGCGGCGCGCTCGTCGTCGGTGCTCAGCAGCAGCTCGAGGCCGGCGTCGGCGCGCTCGAGGCGCCCGGCGGCGTTGATCCGCGGGGCGAGCCGGAAGCCGACGGCGCGCGCGTCGATGCGGGCCGGATCGGCGCGCGAGACCTTCATGAGGGCCCGCAGGCCGGGCCGCTTCGTCGTCGCGAGCGCGCGCAGCCCCGCGCGCACGAGGCGCCGGTTCTCGCCGCGCAGCGGCACGCAGTCGGCGATCGTCGCGAGCGCGACGAGGTCCAGATCGCGATCGGCCTCGGCCGGGTCGCGCCCCGCCGCGGCCAGCAGCGCGGCCGCGAGCTTGTACGCCACGCCGGCGGCACAGAGATCCGCGCAGGGGTAGCCGCAGACGGCCGGATGCACGATCGGCGCGTCGGGCAGCACGCCGTCGGCGCGCGGGCTGTGGTGGTCGGTGACGACGACGTCGACGCCCGCGGCGCGCGCGGCGGCGACCTCGTCGACGGCGGTGATCGCGCAGTCGGCGGTGATCAGCAGCCGCGTGCCGCGGGCGGCGAGCCGCGCCACGGTCGCTGCGGACAGGCCGTAGCCGTCCTCCGCGCGGCTGGGCAGGAACCAGTCGACATCGGCGCCGAGCGTACGCAGCGTGCCGACGAGGATCGCCGTCGACGTGACGCCGTCGACGTCGTAGTCGCCGTGGATCGTGATCCGGTCGGCGGCCCCGACGTGCATGAGGATGAGGTCGCAGGCGTCGTCGATGCCCTGAAACTGCGACGGCTCGTGGCGCTCCTCGGCCGCCATCCACGCGCGCGCGGCCGCGGGATCGGCGAAGCCGCGGCGCACGAGGACCTGCGCGAGCACGTGGCTGACGCCGAGCTCGCGCTCGAGCGCGAGCACCGCGGCGATGTCGCACGGGTCGATCTTCAGTCGCGCGGGCAGGGTGGGCATGCCTGGCAACCTACGCCGCGGGCGGGACGGAACCGGCCCGCGATCGCCCGGACCGGGCATCCCGCCCGCGTCGGCGACCCACCGGACGGGAGGCTTTGCACAGGCTTTGCTGCGCAGTCGATGCAGAGTCGTCCGATGCCCCCGCTACGTTCGCGTCCGCTTCACGAATCGGTCGGTCGGGGGGGAAGTCGCAGCTCGTCCATGGAACGGACGCTCGCTGCACGCAGTTCGGTCGCAGAGTCCTGTCCAAGGAGACGCATTGCACGTCCGACGCTCGAATACCACGCTGCGGATCGCCCTGGCAGGCGCGATCTGGATCGTCGCCGGGCTCGCAGGCGCGCCGGCTGCGCCCGCGAGCACCGCCGCCATCACGGTGACGAACAGCACCGGCCTGTCGGACCCCGCCGCAGAGGTCCCGCGGGTCTTCACGCTCAGTGGCAGGTCCGACGGCCCGGGCAGGGTGTACGTCGCCTTTCGCGGACCCGGTGGCGGGGGCTGCGCTCCGTCGGCGAGCAGCGACTCCGGCCAACGCGTCGGCTCCTACTACGGCTCGAGCGTCAACCGGTCGTTCAGCCTGTCGGAGACCCGCACCTGGAGCACGCCGGGGACGTTCGTGTTCTGCATCTGGATCGCGAGCTCGGAGAGCGCGATCACGGTCCCGATCTCCCAGACGCTCACGTTCCGCTCGGCGGTCGGCTCGATCGCGGCGGTTCTCGACCCGATCACGCCGCGGCTCGACCAGCCGACGGTGATCACGGTCTACGGCCAGACGGAGGCGCCCGCGCGCGTCTTCGCCAAGATCCGGCCCGCGGGCGTGCCCTGCATGACGAGCTTCGACGCGGACACCGGAAGGGCGTTGCTGTCGGGTACGCCCGTCGACGGGGCGTTCTCGCTGCAGGCGACGACGGCCCAGGCCACGGCCGGGCCACGGCAGCTGTGCCTGTGGCTCGCGACGTCGGGCGACGACCCCACGCCGATCGCGGGTCCGGTCGTGCAGTGGATCCACGTCCTCGCGCCGCCACGACCGCCCGGTCCGCCGCCGCCGTGCCTCGTGCCCGGGGTCACGCGCGGGATCCATGTCGCGACGATGAAGAAGCGTCTCGTCGCCGCCAACTGCACCGTCGGCAGGATTCGCTACCTGCGCAGCCGCACGATCGCTGCGCGCGTGATCATCCGGCTGAGCTCACGGGCGGGCTCGAAGCTGCAGTCCGGCTCCCCGATCACGATCTACGTCTCGACCGGCCATCGCAAGCCCGCCCGGCGCTGAGACCCGCGCGGCTGCCGGCGGCCGTGAGTCAGCCTCAGTCGGGCGACAGGTCCAGCGGGTTCCTCGCCTCGGCGCGGACGCCGATGACGTAGACGAGCGCGACGCCGAGGATCGCGCCCGGCACCGCTTCGAGCACCGTGCCGAGGTTCGTCGCGTCCTGGCCGGGCACGGAGAAGCCGTTGATGACCAGGCCGAAGATGATCGCGCCCAAGACCGAGCCCAGGAACGCGCCGACGATGCCCGCCCAGAAGTGATCGGGGATGAAGATCGTGAAGTGCCACAGGGCGAGGCCCATCATCGTCCAGGCAAGCGCGCCCATGTCAGTGGCTCCTCGTGCTCATGCGGTTCGTGAAATCGGCCATCTATCTCGGCCTGCCGTGCTTGCCGCGCCGCTTCGCCGCGGCCGACGAGCGCTTGGGCCGCGGCGCGCCGTCGGGCCGGTCGGGCATGACGACGTCCTCGGGCAGCGCGTCCGCCGACGGATCGAGCGTCGGCTTCTTCGGCTTCGCCTTCGCGGTCGGGGGCGACTTGGACTTCACGGCCGTGGCGCCGCGGATCGGCTCGACCTGCAGGTCGCGCACCATCTCCTCGAACTCCTCGCGCGAGACGTCCTGGTCGGGATCGTCGGGCGCCGTCAGGCGCTCGCGGCGACGGCGCTCCTTCGGGGCGAGCTCGAGCGCCGCGCTCGCGGTCGCGAACGCCGGCACGATGCCACCGTTCTCCAGCGCGATGGCGTGGTGGCGGCGGCGGTAGACCGGCTCGCGCTCCTTCCACGCCGTCAGCACGGGACCGGCGATGAAGACCGACGAGTACGTGCCCGAGATCGTGCCGACGAGCAGCGCGAACGCGAACGCCTTGAGCGTCTCGCCGCCGAACAGCAGCAGCGCGAGCACCGGCAGGCCGGAGCAGAAGCTCGTCGCCAGCGAGCGGATGATGACCTCGCTCATCGAGCGGTTGACGATCTGCGAGAACGCCGCGCGCGGCATGCGCGGCACGTTCTCCCGGATGCGGTCGAACACGATGATCGTGTCGTAGAGGGAGAAGCCCAAGATCGTGAGCAACGCCGCGACCGTCGCCGTTGTCACCTCCTGGCCGAAGAGGGCATACACGCCCGCCGTGATGAGGATGTCGTGCATGACCGCGATCAGCACCGGGACGGCGTACTTCGGCTCGAATCTCAAGGCGATGTACGCCGAGATCACGAGCAGCGACGAGAGGATGGCGATGATCGCCGACTTCGCGACCGTCTGGCCGAACGTGGGACCGATCGTGCTCGAGTCCGAGGTGTGCGCGAAGCCGAACTTCGCCTGCAGCGCGTTCGTGATCTTCTCCTGCTGGGTCGGCGACAGCGACGCCGTCGAGATCTGGAAGGCGCTCGCGCCCCGGTTCTTGACGTTCTTGTTGTTGCTCTCGACGCGCTGGACCTTCGCGTCGCCCTGGCCGTTGGCGGCCAGCACATCGCGCACCGCCGTCTCGTCGACGTTCTTCGTCAGCGCGACGTTGATCCGCGTGCCGGACTCGAAGTCGATGCCGAAGTTGATGCCCTTCGAACCGAGCGCCAGCGCGCACACGAGCAGGATCACGCCGGACGCGCTGAAGAACCACTTCGAGTAGCCCATGTAGTCCAGGCGGAAGCGATCGCCCTTCTCCCCGCCCGCACCGAGCGCCGACGGGTTGGAGATCATCCGCGACTTGCTCATCGTGCCGAGGATCGCCTGCGTCGCCAGCACGGCGGTGAACAGCGAGACGATGACGCCGAGGCCGAGCGTCAGCGCGAAGCCCTTGACGCCGGCGGTCGCGAGCACGAACAGGATGAACGCGACCATGATCGTGACGACGTTGGCGTCGATGATCGCCGACAGGCCCTTCTTGTAGCCCGCCGCGATGCCGGCCATGACCGAGCGCCCGCCACGGATCTCCTCCTTCACGCGCTCGAAGATCACGATGTTCGCGTCGGCGGCCACCCCCAGCGTGAGGATCAGCCCGGCGATGCCCGGCAGCGTCAGCGTGACCGGGACGAGCTTGATGAGCGCGAAGAAGTAGATCGCGTAGATGCCCATCGCGACGACCGCGATGACGCCGAGCACGCGGTAGAACGTCAGCAGGAACAGCGCGACGACGATGAAGCCCGCGACGCCGGCGAGCAGGCCCTGGTCGAGCGCCTCACGGCCGAGCGTCGCCGACACCTGCGAGCTGGCGATGAGGTTGAGCCTCAGCGGCAGCGCACCGGTCTTCAGGACGTTCGCGAGCTCCTGGGCGGACTTGATCGTGAAGCCGCCCTCGATCTGCGAGCCCGTGCGGCCGTCGATGCCGTCGAGGTTCTTGCGGAAGTCGATGTACGGGATCGAGACGAGCTGGTCGTCGAGCACGATCGCGAAGTGCTGGTTGGCGTCGGCCGGGCTCTGGCCGGGCAGCAGGCCGACGCTGCGGGAGCCGCGCTGGGCGATATCGCGCGTGACCTTCTGCCAGATCTTGCGGCCCTTGTCGGTGAACTCGAACGTGACGTTCGGCTGGCCGTCGCCGCCCGAGCCCTGATTGAACTGCTGCTCGGGATTCTTGATCTCCTTGCCCTGCAACGCGACGTCGTCCTGCAGCACGTACCAGGCATCGGTCTTGACCTTGACATCGGGGTCCTGCTCGACGCGAACGATGACCGTGTTCGGCTTGACCTCGTAGACCTTCGCCTTGTCGCGCGCGGCCTTCGGCGCGGTCAGCAGCGCCTCGGCCCGGGTCGCCGAGCCGTAGCGCTTGGCGCTCCCGGTCCCGGTGCCGTAGACGGTCTTCGTCTTCGGGTCGACGGCGTAGAAGAGGCTGTCCTCGCGCGAGTTGTTCGGCTCGATCTTCGCCGGGCGCTTGGAGGCCAGCAGCACGGCGTCGTACAGCGTCAGGACGTTGCCCTGCAGCGGCTGGCCCTGAGCGTCGTTGTGCTGGCCGGTGACGTTGGGGTCCTGCGGGTGGGTCTTGCCGTCGGGCCCGACGACGCTGACCTCCCAGTCGTAGAACGCGAGCTGGGCGACCGTGCCGACCTGCTTGATCGCCTCCGCGAGGTTGGCGGCGTTGGGCAGCGCTACGGCGATCTGGTCGTCGCCCGTGCGCTGGATCTCGGGCTCCGCGACGCCGAGCTGGTCGATGCGCTTGCGCATGACGTCGATCGCCAGATCGATCGCCTCGGGCGTGATCGGCGTCGTCTTGGACGCCTTCGCCTGGTAGATGAGCTCGACGCCACCCTGCAGGTCGAGGCCCTGCTTCGTCGGCTTCAGCGAGATGGCGACCGCCGACCCGATCAGCAGACCGAGGACGAGCAGCAGGATGAAGAGATTGCGGCGGCGGTCGGTCACGGAGCTGCCCAGCAGCCTACTTCGTGGGCGTCAGCACGAGCAGCAGGCCGCCGTCGTCGTCGTATGCCGGAAACAGGTCCGCCGTCGCGGACGCGGGCAGATCGCCCTCCGCGTTGACCTGCACGGCCTTGCCGAGTGCCCGCACGCCCCACTCGAGGACGGTCGCGACGTGGTTGTCGCCGCCCGCGAACTTCAGGCCGAGCACCTCGCTGACGTCACGGCCGATGACGCGCTCGTCATCGAGGCCGGTGAGCTCGAACGAGCCGCGGCCGCAGCCGAGCACGCGGCCCTTCTGATCGCAGACGAAGAACGCCGCGTTCGGAGCCGGGTAGTAGTCGTCGAGCAGCTCGAAGAGAAAGCCGAAGCCGCACTTCGAGCAGCCCTTGGCCTGACGCGTGAATCCGGCGGTGCGATCCGTGGCGGCGCTGCGGTTGCCGCAGCTGGGGCAGATGAAGAGATGAGCCATGAGTGCGGTCTAAGCGTAGAGAAGCGCTCGTAAATGCCCGATCAAGCCGGTAGGCCCAAGCCTGGGCACTCCCTGGCCTCGCGCATCTCAGAAGAGGCTGTCGGCCGCCGCGGCGGGGGGCTCGAGGCCGAGATGCTGATAGGCGCGGCGCGTCGCCGCGCGCCCGCGCGGCGTGCGCTTCAGCAGGCCGCACTGCAGCAGGTACGGCTCGTAGACGTCCTCGATCGTGTCCTGCTCCTCCCCGACCGTCGCGGCGAGCGTCGACAGCCCGACCGGTCCGCCCTCGAACTTCTCGCAGATCGCGTGCAGCAGCTCGCGGTCGAGGCGATCGAGGCCGAGCTCGTCGATCTCGAGCATCGCCAGCGCGGCGTCCGCGGCGTCCGCCGTGACGACCCCGCCGAAGCGCACCTGCGCGTAGTCGCGCACGCGCTTGAGCAGGCGGTTGGCGACGCGCGGGGTGCCGCGGCTGCGCGAGGCGATCGCCTCGGCGCCACCGGGCTGCAGCACCACGTCGAGGATCCGCGCCGAGCGCCGGACGATCGTCGCGAGGTCGTCGAGGTCGTAGTGCTCGAGGCGATGCTGGAGGCCGAAGCGGTCGCGCAGCGGCGCCGTCAGCAGGCCCGTGCGCGTCGTCGCGCCGATCAGCGTGAACGGCGGCAGCTCGAGCGTCACGACGCGCGCGCCGGCGCCCATGCCGACGGTGATCGGAAGCTGGCGGTCCTCCATCGCCGGATAGAACGTCTCCTCGAGCGCGCGCTGCAGGCGGTGGATCTCGTCGACGAAGAAGACGCTGCCCGGCTCCAGCGCGGTCAGGAACGCGGCGACGTCGGCCTTGCGCTCGAGCGCCGGGCCGGCGGTCATGACGAACGGCGCCTCGAGCTCGGCGGCGATGATCTGGGCGAGCGTCGTCTTGCCGAGGCCGGGCGGCCCGGCGAGCAGGACATGGTCGAGCGCCTCCCCGCGCGCGAGCGCCGCCTCGATCGAGATCGCGAGCTGCTCCTTGAGCGACGGCTGGCCGACGAAGTCCTCGAGGCAGCGCGGTCGCAGCGAGCGGTCGAGCTCGAGCTCCTCCTCGATGCGCTGCGGGGTCTGGATGCGCGGTTGGCTCATCGGGCGCGGGAGGCGCGCAGGGCGTTCGCGATGAGCTTCTGCGGCGTGCCCTCGGGCGCGTCGCGCAGCAGCTCATCCGCCTCGACGATCGTGAAGCCCAGCTCGACGAGGCCGTCGCGCGCGAGGCGCCGCGGGTCGTCGGCGCGCGTGATGACGATCTCCGCTCCGCCGGCGGTCGCGCCGGCGACCTTCTCGCGCAGCTCGACGATGATCCGCTCGGCGGTGCGCTTGCCGATGCCGGGCGTCGCCTGAAGCCGGGCCGCGTCCCCGTTGGCGAGCGCCGTGACGAGCTCACGCGGGGTCCCGCCCGACAGCACGGCGAGCGCCACCTTCGGGCCGACCGACTGCACGCCGATCAGCAGCAGGAACAGGTCGCGCTCCTCCTCGGTGGCGAAGCCGTAGAGCAGCATGGCGTCGTCGCGGACGACGAGGTGCGCGTGCAGGGTGACGGTCGCGCCCTGCGCCGGGACGCGGCGCAGCGTCTCGGCCGAGACCGCCAGGCGATAGCCGACGCCGCCGGCCTCGATCACCACGTGATCGGCGCGCCGGACCGCGACGGTGCCGCGGACGAGTGCGATCACGCCGGCATCCGGCGGTCGTGGATCTCGACGTCGCCCTCGTCGGTGGGCTCGTCGATCTCGCCGGCCGCACCGGAGGCGACGCGGCTGGCCGCGACCGCGGCGGCATGCGGGGCGCCGTTGATGTGGCAGATCGCGATCGCCAGCGCGTCGGCCGCGTGCTCGGGATGCGGCGGCTGCTCGAGCGCCAGCATCGACTGCACCATCCGGGCGACCTGATCCTTCTCGGCGCGGCCCGAGCCGCAGACGGCGTGCTTGACCTGCTGCGGCGTGTAGGACACGACGTCCAGGCGCCGCTGGCCGGCGGCGAGCATGATGACGCCGCGCGCCTGGCCGACCGCGAAGGCGCTCGACGCGTTCTTGCCGAAGTAGATGTCCTCCAGCGAGATCACGGTCGCGAGGTGCATGTCCAGCAGCTCCGAGACGCGACGGTGGATCGCTGCGAGGCGGATCTGCATGGGAGCTTCGGGCCGCGTCGTGATGACGCCGCCATCGAGCGCATACAGGCGCCCGCAGCGGCGCTCGACGACGCCGTAGCCGGTGTTGGCGATGCCGGGGTCGATGCCGAGGACGATCATCCGACGTGATTCTGCGCCCTGCGCCGGATGTCCTCCCGCGGCGGGGCCCTGACGGCGTTCCTGCAACGTCGCCGCCGTCGCGCCGCGGGCCGCTGCGGTGGCGGCCGGCGCGGCTTCAGGCTCCCGGGCAGCGCTGGACCTGGCGGCGCTGATCGAGACAGCGCATCACCACGGCGGGAAGCCGCCGTCCCGCGCGCGTGAGCAGGCGCTCGTAGGTCCCGCGCCGCAGCGCATGCGACACACTGATCGTGATCCTCGTCTGCGCCGGGAGGATCCGCATCGCGCTGAACGTCCGCGTCAGGCCGGTCAGGCGCCGCGTCGTCCTGGGGATCGTCCGACTCGAGAACGGGCAGGCGCCCTTCGGGCCGCTGCAGCGCAGGTCGACGCGCGAGCCGATCGGCGCCCTGACGGTCAGCTCGACGAGCTTGGAGAACAGGTCGTTGACGCGCCAGATGCCGCGGATCACGGCGTCGACGCGGCTCGGGCAGCCGTTGCGCCGGTCGCCCGCGAACGACGGGCAGCCGTCGGCCGCGTCCGCCACGCCGTCGCCGTCGCGATCGAGCACCGGCGAGGGCGCCGTCGCGAGCGGTGCGAGCGCGGGCACGGCGGCGCTGACGACGGTCGTCTCGCCTGGGTCGCCGCACGACCCGGTCACCGCCGCGTTGGCGGCGTCACCGCCGTAGGACGCGACCCAGCGATAGGTCCCGGGCAGCGCCGGCGTGAACGCCGCGGAGCTCACCGGGGCTTCGGCGGCGGGGTAGGCGACGCCGAGCGACTCGAACGCGGGCGCCGCCGCGCAGCCCGGGTCGTCGGGACCGTAGAGGCGAAAGTCGACCGTCGCTCCAGCCGCCGGGTGGTAGCGCCCGTCGACCGTCGCGCTGTCGCTGAGCGTCCCAGCTCCGAGCGCGACGTCGGCCGACGCGACGGTCGCGAGCGCCGGCGTCGCGCGCGCGACCGTCGTCATCTCGCCGGGCGCGTTGCAGGCACTGACGCTCGGCAGGCTGTTGGCATCGCCGCTGTAGCTCGCCGTCCAGCGATACGTGCCGGCCTGCGTCGGGGTGAACGCGGGCGAGGACACCGACCCGCCGGCGGCCGGATAGCTGACGAGCGCCGGGTGGAACACCGGCGCGGACGTGCAGTTCTCGTCGCCGGGGCCGTACAGGCGGAAGTCGATCGTCGCGCCCGCGAGCGAGCCCCCGCGCCCGCCGACCGTCGCGCTGTCGCTCAGCGAGCCCGCGCCGAGCGCGAGGTCGGCGCTCGCGCTCGTCGCGAGCACCGTCTGCCCCTTCGAGATCACGATCGTGCGCACCTTGGTGTCCGTGAGGCCGGCGTTGTCGGTCACCTTCAGCGTCACCGAGAACGTGCCGGGCCGGTCGAACGCGTGGCTCGGCTGGGCGCCGCTACCGGAGACGCCGTCGCCGAACGACCACGCGTACGCCGCGATGCTGCCCGCCGGCGCGCCGGGCCGGTTGTCGCTCGAGCTGCGCCCGTCGAAGGCCACGCGCACGCCGGCCGGGACGGTCGCGCCCGTCGCATCCGAGCATGTCGCGGGGCACGGGGTGCAGCTCACGCCCGGCGCCGAGCAGGTGAAGCGGGCGACCGGCTCGCCCGCGGCGGTCGCGGCGGACGGCGCCAGCGCCAGCCCGCCTGCCAGCAGCAGCGCGAGCAGCAGCCCGCGTCGCAGCGCCGCATCGATCGCGCCGGTCATCGTCGGCGCAGCATCGCGCATGCGTCGGACCGCACGGCGGATAGCTCCTTACCGCGGGCCGCCCCTACGCGTTGCAGCCCCGAGAGACGTCTCGTCGCTGCCGCGAGAGACGTCTGCAATCCAAGGAGGCAACCATGAAGTTCTCGACCAAGACGATCGCCCTGAGTGCCGTGCTCGCGCTGTCCGCCGCGCCGGCGTTCGCGCTTCCCGCGCAGGTGCCCGCCAACCAGGGCACCGCCCACATCCCCGACAACCAGGGCACGCAGCACGCGCCGTCGCACCCCGGTCCGCCCGCAGCCGCCGCGTCGGCCAAGCCGGCCACCACGCCCGGCCCGTCCGCCGGCGCCAAGGCCAAGGGCAAGGCCTACGGCAAGTACTGCGCCGACCAGAGCAAGAAGCACGTCTCCGGCCAGCGCGGCACCCCGTTCAGCCTCTGCGTGACGGCGATGGCCAAGCTTGCCAGCGAGCAGACGAGCAGCCCGGCCAAGGCCTGCAAGGCCGAGAGCAGGAAGCACGTCGCCGGTCAGCACGGCACCCCGTTTGGCAAGTGCGTCTCGGCCGGGGCCAAGCTGCTCAAGGACCAGGGCTAGCCCCACGGGACCAGGTGCGATGTCTGCGACGACGGCGAGCGGGTGGCTTTGCGACACTGCCGCTCGACGAGATCGGTGCGGTGGACCGCGATCGACCCAGCTCGATCGATGGTCCCTGACGTTCAGGTCTCCGGCGTCGTTGTCGATACAGCGTGAATGACCACGGTCAGCGCCCAATCCCCCGGATCGCTCCCCCACCTGCCCGTGGCCGGGTTCCGGCTGGCCTCCGACGCCCGCCTCGCGCGGCTGGCGACGGCGGGCAGCGCGGGCGCGATGACCGCGATCTTCGAGCGCCATCACGAGGCGCTGCATCGCTACTGCTGGTCGATCGTCGGCAACGGCCACGACGCCGCCGATGCGCTGCAGAACACGATGATCAAGGCGCTCCGCGCGCTGCCAGGCGAGACGCGGGAGATCGCGCTGCGTCCCTGGCTGTACCGGATCGCCCACAACGAGTCGATCTCCCTGCTGCGTGCCCGCCGTCCGGACAGCGATCTCGACGCCGCCTCGCAGCTCAGCGATCTCGCCGGCGCGGACGCCGTCGACGCGCGCGAGCGCATGCGGGCGCTGTCGCGCGACCTCTCCGAGCTGACCGAGCGCCAGCGCTCGGCGCTGCTGATGCGCGAGCTCGGCGGACTGCAGTTCAGCGAGGTCGCGAGCGCGCTCGGCACGAGCCCGGCGGCCGCCAAGCAGAGCGTCTACGAGGCCCGCTGCGCGCTGCAGTCGCTCGAGGAGGGCCGCGCGATGGACTGTGACGCGATCCGACGCACGATCTCCGACGGCGACAGGCGCGCCCTGAAGGCCATCCGCGTCCGCGGGCACCTCCGTGCGTGTGCGGGATGCAACGACTTCGAGCGGGCGATGGGGGCGCGTCCGCAGCAGTTCGCGGCGCTCATCCCGCCGCTGCCCGCGGTGGCCGCGGCCGCGATCCTGCAGTCGATCGGCGGGGGCGCCGGCGCCGGCGGCGGCGGGCTGCTCGCGGGGCTCGCCGGGGCGGCGAAGGCGACGACCGGGCTGTCCGTCGCGGCGAAGCTGGGCGCGACGGTCGCGGTCACGGCGGCGCTCGGCGGCGGGGCCGTCGTCGCCGTCCCGCTCCTCGAGCACGGCGGCGCCGACCGTCCCGCGCCCGCCTCTGCGGCCGGTCCCGGCCAGCCCGCGACACAGCGCGGCTCCGGCTCCGGCTCCGCGATCCTCCCCGCCGGCAAGCTGCGGCTCGCCGGCGGATCGAGCACGCTCGCCGGCGCCGTGGGCCCTGCGCGCGACCCCGCCGCGGCCGCCACGGGCTCGGGACCGGGCGCGGGCGCCACGACGACGGGCGCGGGCGCGGCGGCGACGGCCCACGGCAGGCCCGGCGCGACGGGCGGGGGCAGCGGCGCCTCGTCGCCGGGGCGGTCGGGCACCGCACGCAAGTCGACCGGCAAGGGCGCCGGGAACTCGGCCGCCGGCGCCAACCGGTCGTCCACGGCGAGCGCCCACGGCAAGCCCGCCGCGACCGCGACCGGCAGGCCGGCGACCCCGCCGGTCGCGGCGAACTCCGTCGCGACCACGAAGCGCCCGCAATCCCCGGCCGGGCAAGGCACCGCGCAGGCCAAGCAGCTCTCGGACGGCTCCGGCGAAGCCTCCTCCGCCGGCCCTCCCGCGACCGTCGTGGTGCCGCAGATCGCCACGGACGGCCCCGCCGCGGGGAGTCGCGTTGCGCCGGGCGTCGGCCGCATCCGGCCCTGAACGGCCGCCGCGACATTACGATGGCGCTCCACGACGGCGCGCGGCCGGCAGCCCTGCCCCGGCGCCGCCCACCAAGGAGCCCCGCTTGTTCACGATCAAGACCTTCCGCTACGTCGCGCTGACCGAGGCCACGAGCTTCCTCGCCCTGCTCGTCTGCAGCTTCGCCGCGCGCGACGGCGTGCCGATCCTCGGACCGATCCACGGCATGCTGTTCCTCGCCTATGTCGGCCTCGTGCTCGTCCTGCGGACGTCCGCGCGCTGGGACGTTCGCATGACCCTGCTGATCCTCGCCGGCGCCGTCCTGCCCTTCGGCGGCTACGTCGTCGACCGCTGGCTGGCCAAGTCGGACACCGCCGCGACCGCCTGATCGTCGGAGGTCGGCGGACGAGCGGGCCGCCCGCTCGGCCCGTTCGTCCAGCGGGTCAAGGGTCGCCCGGATTGGCCGAAATAGCACTTCGAAGCGCCGAGCGGACGGACATCCGACCAAGAGGGCTCAGGAATGGCGCCGCGCTGACCGATAAGACCGCATCGGACCTGGTACGCGTCCCCATCTCAGCTTGGAGCCGCCGGCGCCCGTAGCCGGTCGTCTCGACACCACTCGGGTCGCCGAGCGCCGCGTCGTCAAGGCGCGCCCGGACCTCCTCGCGAGGGCCCGGCGTACGCGGATCCTGCTGCCGGGGTTCCTCGACGGCCCGGGCTGGGTCGGTCTGCGGATCATCAGCGACGCGCTGGCGCTCGTCACCGCCTGCCTCGTCGCGCTCGTCGTGGTGCCCGGACACGGCGAGGGCGCCACGCTGCTCATCTTCCCGCCGCTCGCGCTGGCGCTGCTGCACTCGCGCGGGCGCTACGTCGTCGGCAAGCGCGACCTCGTGCTCGACAACGTCGCCCCGGGCATCGGCGCCGTCTCGATCAGCGCGATGTCGCTCGTCGTGCTGCAGCTGCTGATCGGCGCGCCGCACGGCGTCAGCTCGCTGATGGCCGTGACGTGGGCCGTCGCGATCGCCTGCGTGACCATCACCGGCGTCGCCCTGCCGCTCGTCCAACAGGCCGCGCGCAGGCGCCGGCTCGTGCATTCGCCGACGCTGATCGTCGGCACCGACGTGTCGGCGCTCGACATCGCGCTTCGCCTGAGCCGCCACCCCGAGTACGGCATGCACCTCGTCGGCTTCCTCGACGACGGCCAGACGCACCTCTCCGACGATGTGCCGCCCGTCCTCGGCGGCCTCGACGACCTCGAGGAGATCGCGGCCGCGCACAACATCCGCACGGTCGTCATCGGCTACCCGGAGGCCAGCTACCAGGAGATGCTCGCCTTCGTCGCGCGCTGCGACAAGCTCGGGATGCAGACCGACATCGTGCCGCGCTTCTCGTCGGTCGTGAACTACCAGACGCGCTTCGAGTACCTCGGGACCGTGCCGCTGCTGAACCTGCGCGCGATCAACCCCGAGAGCTGGCCCTTCTCCGTCAAGCACGCGCTCGATCGCGCCATCGCCGCCTTCCTGCTGCTCGTGCTGTCGCCGCTGTTCGCCGCGCTCGCGCTCGGCGTGCGCTGCTCCTCCCCCGGCCCGGTGTTCTTCCGTCAGGCGCGGACCGGGCGCGACGGGCGCATCTTCGACGTCCTGAAGTTCCGCAGCATGCGCCTGCCGGGCGCGGCAACGCCCGAGTTCGAGCTCAGCGAGGGCATGGCTCCCGGCGGCATCGAGGGCGTCGACCGGCGCACGTGGATCGGCAAGCTCCTGCGCAGCACGTCGCTCGACGAGCTGCCCCAGCTCATCAACGTCGTGCGCGGCGAGATGAGCATCGTCGGCCCGCGGCCCGAGCGGCCCGAGTTCGCCGAGCTGTTCCAGCGCGACGTCGAGCGCTACCAGGACCGTCACCGCGTGCGCGCGGGCATCACCGGCTGGGCGCAGGTGCACGGCCTGCGCGGTCAGACGCCGCTCGTCGACCGCGTCGAGTTCGACAACTTCTACATCGAGCACTGGTCGCTCTCGCTGGACGTCAAGATCATGCTCCTGACGATCCCCGCGCTGCTGCGCGGATCGTGAGCGCCTGCGGCGGCCTGCGCGCGCACCGCTGGCCGGATCGGACGTCGCATAAGGTTGCGCCCAGCGTGAGCGCCTCGTTCGAGCACAGTCCCACGAAGCGTTTGTTCGACGTGCTCACGGCGATCCAGGTGCTCCCGCTCTCGAAGACCTATCGCCTGCGCTGCCGGCTCGTCGGCGAGGAGCGCGCCTACCTCGAGCTCAGCGAGCGCGCGGCGCGCTGGTCAGGCATCCGCGGCGAGCGGGCGCGAACGGCGCTGCATCGGCTGCTCGGCACGCCGATGGGCGAGGCCGCGGTGCTGCGCCACGGCGTCGTCCTCGAACGCCCCCCGCTGAGCATCGGACGCATGACGATGGTCGGGCACTACTCCAACGTGCAGCACGCGAGCATCGGCGCCGACTGCCTGATCGGCGACCACGTGCTGATCGTCGACGGCCGCCACCAGCACGGCATCGACCGCCTCGACGTGCCGATCAACCAGCAGGATGGCACGGTCACGCAGGTGCAGATCGGCGACGACGTCATGGTCGGCGGCGGCTCGACGATCCTGGCCGATCTCGGCGACCACGTCGTCGTCGGCGCCGGCAGCGTCGTCATCGATCCGGTGCCCGCGTACATGGTCGTCGCCGGCAACCCGGCCCGGGTCATCGCCGACCGGCGAGAGCTGAGCAGCCGCGCGAGCGCCGCCGCGAAGGCCGACCGCGGCTGACGCGATGCTCGTCTCGGCGATCGTCGTCAACCTCGACGCGCGCGAGCTGCTGCTGACCTGCCTGGCGTCGCTGCGCGTCGCGCTCGCGCAGGTCGACGGCGAGACGGAGATCGTCGTCGTCGACAACGGGTCGAGCGACGGCTCGCAGGACGCCGTGCGGGCGCTCGCGCCCGCGGTCGCGCTCATCGAGCTCGCCGGCAACCCGGGCTTCGGCGCCGGCGTCGAGGCCGGGCGCGCGGCGACCAGCGGCGCGTGGCTGCTGCTGCTCAACAACGACACGACGATCGAGCCGGACGCGGTGACGTCCCTGCTGCACGCCGGGCGCGACGCGTCCGTCGGCTCGCTCGCGGCCCAGCTTCGCTTCACGCACAGCGGGGCCCTGAACTCCGCCGGCATCGGGATCGACCGCCTCGGCGTGGCGTTCGACCGCTGCATCGGCGAGCCGCCGCGGGCGGCCGGCGACGTCACCGTCGAGGTCTTCGGCGCCTCCGCCGGGGCGGCGCTCATGCGCCGCGAGATGCTCGAGGACATCGGCGGCTTCGACGCGTCCTTCTTCCTGTACCTCGAGGACGTCGACGTCGCCTGGCGCGCGCGGATGCGCGGCTGGCGCAGCCTCTACGTCCCGGCGGCCGTCGTCCACCACCACCACTCGGCCTCCAGCGGGCACGGCTCGGACTTCAAGCACTTCCACGTCGGGCGCAACCGGGTGCGGCTGCTGGCGAAGAACATGCCGACGCGCCAGCTCGTCCGTCACGCCCCCGCGATCCTCGCCCACGAGCTCGCCCACATCGTCTTCACCGCGGCGGCGGATCGCACGCTGGCGCCGCTGCGCGGACGCGTCGCGGGGCTGCGCGAATGGCGCTCGTGCCGCGCCCGCGGCGGCGACCGCCGCCCGGTCGCGCTCGCTCCCCCGCGCGGCCTGCGCGGGGCGCTGTCGCGGCGGCGCGGCGTGCTCGCCGGCACGATGCGCCGCTGAGCCGCCTGCGCTATCGCCGACGGGCGATGACGACGTCCTGGTAGACGGCGTCGTTCCTGAGCCCCGACCACGCGCCGTGGTGCACGGTCTCGACGTCCAGTCCGGCCTCGGCCAGCGTCCCGGCGACGAACACCGCGTCGAGCCCGACTGCCGTCTCCGGCGTGCGCCGGCTCATCGCCCGGTAGCCGATCCCCGTCCCGGCCTCGAACAGCTCGTGGCGCAGGTCGATCCTCGTCGCACCTCGCCGCTGGCGCGCGAGCACCTCGTCGTCGAGCAGGAAGAACGTGGCGAACAGCGTGCCGCCGGGGCGCATCGTGCGGGCGATCTCGCGCGCATAGTTGGCGTACCCCGACGGCAGCATGTGCGTGAACAGCGAGGTCGCCAGCGCGAAGTCGAAGGCCGCGTCGTCATAGGGGAAGCGCACGCCGCCGGCGGTCACGGAGCCCTCGCGGTTGTAGTGCGTGTTGGCGACGTCGATCGTCGCGAAGGCGAACGCCGGGACGCGCGCGCTGATCGCGTCCCGACACCACGCGATCATCTCCGGGCTGATGTCGAAGCCGCGGTAGCTCCCCGCATCGAGGTAGCCGGTGAGCGGGAGCGCGACGCGCCCGCAACCGCAGCCGACGTCGAGCACGTCGGCGTCCGGCCGCAGCCCGCCGAGCGTCTGCAGCTGGCGCAGGACCTCGTCTCCGACGGCCTTGAAGTCGCCGGCGCCGACCCGTGACAGCCGTCGCGGCGGCACGAGCGGATCGCGGCGCCCGCGCACGACGTCGAGGCGGTCCAGCCCGGTGACGGCGAGCGCGCGCGCGCCACGGGCGAGCGCGCTGTCGTGCGCACGCACCAGCGCGTACTGGCACGCCCGCTGGACGCCGCGGTGGCGGGGCCTCACGGCACGGCCGGGTCGAGCAGGCGAACGAGGTAGCAGTCCTGCGGCATCCGCGCCTCACCGCTCTCGGCGGCCTGCTGCGGCGTCAGAAAGGCCTCCTCCAGCGCGAAGCCGTCGAGCAGGCGGCGCTTGACGTACGGGGGCGAGTGGTAGGCGATGCAGAGGTTCGTCCCGCGCGCGGTCTCGAACTGCACGACCTCCTCACCGGCCTCGTAGCGCACGGCGTCCTCGTCGCGCAGCCGGTCCTTGAAGCCCTCGCCCGCGACGGTGAACAGCAGATGTCCGCCCGGCTTGAGCACGCGGCGCAGCTCGGTCATCCACTCGCGCGCGATCTTCTCGGGCTGGTGCGTGAAGATCGACAGCGCGTAGATGGCGTCGAAGCTGTCGTCGTCGTAGGGCAGCGGCGGGTCGAAGCCGCTGAGCGCCGAGTGCACGAACGGCAGGTTGTCGCGCGTCCAGTCGATGAGCTGCGCATCGGGATCGCAGCCGTACAGCTCGAGCCCGTCGCGATCACCCCACCAGCGCGCGATCCGCCCGCAGCCGCAGCCGAAGTCGAGCATCGCGGTCGGCTGCTTCAGCGAGCGGCCGTTGCGCTCGAACATGCGCTCGAACAGCGCTTGCTGGCGACGGCCGGTATCGAGGAAGTAGTCCGGGTCGGCGGTGCCGGAGACGAGCATGCACAGGCGGCCCGGCGGGACCGGCAGCCCGCCGGTGCTGGCCTCCGGCTGGACCCCGCGGCTACGCCACGTCGTGTAGCCCTCGTAGCTCCGCAGCAGCACGATCTCGACGCGGCTGCGAACTCCGACCGGGAGGCGCAGCAGCAGGTAGCGGATGCCCCGTCGGGGCGTCTTGCCAATCACGGCCGCCGATGATAACGAGCGCCTGACGAGCGCCCACGGCGTGCGGCGGCGCGCATCGCCTCGTCGTAGGCCGCGGTCATCTCGCGGGCCTGACGGGCGGGCGTGAAGCGCTCACCGACGCGTTCCGCGGCGGCGCGTCCCATCGCCGCCCGCCGCACGGGGTCATCGAGGAGGCGCGACAGCGCGGCGGTCAGGGCGCCGACATCGCCGGGCTCGACGAGCAGCGCGCAGCTCGCGTCGACCTGCTCGACGACGCCGTCGACGGCGCTGACGACCGCGGGCAGGCCGCACGCCATCGCCTCGAGCACGACGAGCGGAAACGGATCGCGCCGCGTCGCCAGCACGAAGACGTCCCAGCCGCGCAGCTCGGCGAGCGGGTCGGCCGTCGCGTAGCAGCGCACGCCCGCGGCCTGCGCGCGCCCGATGAGCGCGCCCGCCCAGGCCCCGTCGGCGCCGGCCGCCGGGGGTCCGATCAGCCGGAACTCGACATCGTCGCGCTCGCGCAGCAGACGCTCGGCGGCGGCCACGAAGAGGTCCGAGCCCTTGCGCTCGGAGACCGTTCCGAGCGTGCCGACGACGATCGTGTCGCCGGCGCGCCGCGGAGGCCGCGACGCCGGCGCCGCGATCCCGGCGTGCACGACGACCGGACGCAGGCCGCCGGCCCGCAGCGGCGCGGCGCACGCCTCGGAGACCGTCGCGACGCCGTCGAGGCAGCGCGCGAGCCCGATCGCCGCGCGAGCCCTGCGCCCGTCGAGCAGCATCTCGTGCACGTGCAGCATCGTCGGGCGCCCGGCTGCTCGCGCCGCCAGCGCCTCGGGCAGCGTCACGGTCGTGTTCGCGTGCACGAGGTCGGGCTCGACGTCGGCGAGGAAGCGCAGGTAGCGGCGCAGGTAGCCGGGCACCGAGCGCGCGCGTGCCAACGGGCCCGGCGGCTCGCGCAGCGCCCGCCAGCTATAGCGGGCCGGGCGCGGCTCCCCGCCCACCCGATAGCCGCGCTCACGCATCAGCGCGGCCGCGGGACCGGGCTGCGGCGCCCACACGCAGAACTCCCAGCCGTCGCGCTCGAGCGCGGGCAGCGCGCGCACGACCGCGGTCGTCGCGCCTCCGACGCCGGGCTCGTGCAGGACGAGTGCGACGCGCCCGCTCACGTCCTGCGCGCGAACACGTTCAGGCCCAGCAGCAACGGCAGGCCGATCGCCAGCGCCGACCCGAAGACCAGCGAGTAGCTGCCGATCGCGAACTGGTAGAGGAGCAGCACGCCGATGACGTAGAGGCTGATGCGCAGCGGCCGGCCGGGCTCGCCGCCGACCCGCGCGCGAAGCCCGGTCAGGCCGCGGGCGAAGATCCCGAACAGCAGCGAGCCGATGATGATCCCGGGGAACCCGAAGTCGCGGTAGAACTCGCCCGCGGCGCCGGTCGGCCGGCCGGCGAGAAAGCGCTCGCCCCAGATGAGCTTGCGGAACGTGACGTCCGTGGCCTCCGGCTTGCCCGCGTACAGCAGGCCCGGCAGGTTGCCGCGGACGGCCTGCGACAGCTCCCCGCCGTAGCGGTACGGCGCCCGCGCGGGGACGAAGTTCGTCTCCATGAACAGCTGGTCGAAGACCGGGCTCGAGTTCAGGATGGTCCGCGCATTGATCGCGTTGGCCGGGACGTCCTTGATCGCCTCCGAGAACGGCCGGTTGCGCGTGTCCTCGCGCAGGGTCAGGTAGGCCGAGGCGAACAGCAGCCCGAGGACGGCGCCGACCGCCAGCGTGCGCAGCCGCCATGGCCGCACGGTCTCGCCCCACGCGAGCACCATCAGCAGGATCGGCACGATCACGAGCGTGCGCGACCCGAGCAGCATGTAGAAGGCCGAGAACTCCAGCAGCGCGAGCCCGAGCGCCACCCGCCCCCCGCGCGACTGCGGCGGCTGCCAGCAGATCCACATCACGAGCGCCGCCGCGTAGAAGTTCAGCAGGATCAGCAGGACGAAGTTCACCGCGACGAGGTTGCCCTGCGTGCCCAGCTGCGTCGACGCCGCGCCGAGGCCGCCGATGCGCGTGAAGATGACGACCTGGCCGACCAGGCCGAGCCCGAGCCAGACGGCCACGACCCAGCGCACGTCGAGGCCGCGCGTGATGTTCGAGCCGATGCGCGACGCGCGCTGGGCGAGCCGGCGCGCGACCGGCAGCAGGTAGCCGGTCAGCGCGAGCAGGAAGAACAGCGTCGTCGCGAGCATCGCGCGTCCCATGGCCGGCTCGAAGCTCCCGGTCATCCGCGTGTGGACGTACAGCGAGATCTCCTGGCCGGTGATCGTGTTGATCGTCTCCAGCGGCGTGGCGAAGTAGTTGTAGCTCTCGCCGACGAGCTGACCGGCCGACAGCGACAGCTCCAGCGGCCGCACGACGAAGTAGAAGAGCATCGTCAGCGACAGCACGCCCAGCGGCGCGAGCAGCTCGTCGTTGCGCGCCGCCCAGATCACGAGCGCCAGCGCCGCGGACCCGAGGACGGCCAGCAGCACCCAATGCGAGCTCTGCGAGATCGCGTCGCTCGGCAGCATCGTGATCGCGAGCCCGCAGGCGACGGTGACCAACAGCGACCCGGTGCCGAGCAGGAGGCCCTTGCGATCTGGCGCCGTCGTCACCGCTGGGAGGTTACGCCCGGACCGCCGTCCGCCGAGCCTTGCTGAGCGGACCGCGACAATGGCCGCTGTGCCGGAGATGCCCGACCCCTCGCCCCTCGGACCGGTGCCGTCCGGCCTGCGCGACCTGACGACGAGCGACCGCCGCGTGCTCGCGCGCTCGTCGACGCTCGTCGCGGGCCGGATCGTGTCCAAGCTCGCGGTCGTGATCTTCCTCGTGGTCGCCGCGCGACTGCTCACGAAGGCGCAGTACGGCCTGTATTCCTACATCCTGATCCTCGCCCAGACGTTCGCGATCCTGGCCGACCCGCAGGTCTCGATCGTCGCCGGGCGCGACGTCTCGGCCGGCCGTCGCAGCGCCACCGTGGCGTACTGGACCGCGCTGCCGGTCGTCGTCGCGGCGGGATTGCTGGCTGCCGTCGCGCTGCTCGTCTTCGGGACGATCGACAGCGGCCCGGGCAGCACGTTCACGCTGCTGCTCATCACCGGCGTCTACGTCGTCTGCAATCGGATGCTCGGGCTCGGCCTCGACCTGCTGCGCGCGCTCGGGCGGTTCACGGCGGAGGTGACCGTCGAGACCGCCGGCACCGTCCTGCTCGTCATCGTGGCGAGCGTCGTGGCCGCGGTCGGCGGCGGGGTGAGCGCCGTGCTCGTCGTGTTCGCCGCGCACGCCGCGCTCAGCGCGCTCGCCTGCCACCTGCTGCTGCGCGGGACCGTCGGCGCGCCCGCCGTCGATCCCGGCTACCGCCGCGACCTCGTGCGCAGCGGCCTCTCGCTCGCCGGCGCCGCCGGCGCGACGGCGCTGGCGACGCGCGGCCCGCTCATCGTCCTGGGGCTCGTCGCGTCCGCGGCGGCGTTCGCGGGGCTGTCCGCCGCGCTGCGCTTCGCCGATGCCTTCTACGTGCTGGCGCTGACCGCCGGGCAGGCGATGCTGCCCAGCCTGGCCGCGATCCTCACCGAGGAGCCCGGCCGGGCGATCCGGCTCGCGCGGCGCGGCGTGCTGCTCATGCTGGCGGTCGGCGCCGCGGTCGCCGCCGTCCTGGCGCCGTTCGGCGACGAGTTCACGCGCGCGATCTTCGGGAGCGCGTACGCGTCGTCGGGGGCCCTGCTGACCGTGCTCGCGCTCAGCCTGCCGTTCATGGGCATGTTCTGGATCTCGTGGTTCGGGCTGACCGCCTACGACCGCGAGCGCGTCGTGCTCGCGGTCACGGTCAGCGCCGCCGCGCTCGCGCTCGTCGCCGCGATCGTCGTGGTCCCCGCGGAGGGCGCGCTCGGGGCCGCGTGGGTCTACTCGGCAACGATCGCCGCACTCGCGCTGGGGACGTACGCGGCGCTCGAGCGCTGTGCGCGCCGCCACGACGCGCTGCGGCGAGCGCGCTGAGATCAGGCCGGGCGGTGCAGGACCGTCACGACGTCGCCCTGGCGGTCGACGCCGTAGCGCCCATCGCCCCAGCGGTCGAACTGGCGGTCGACGACGAGACCGTGCTCGCGCGCGAGGTTGGCGAACAGCAGCCCGCTCATCGGGGCCCGCCAGCCCACGCGGTCGCGGCGGCCGGTGTGATGGATGAGCGCGACGGCGCCGGGGCGCAGCACGCGATCGATGTCCGCCAGGTAGCTGGCGATGTCCAGCGGCGCGATGTGCACGAACGCGTCGAAGGCCCAGATCGCGTCGATGCTGGCGGACTCGACGCCGCGCAGGCCGGTGCCGTCGGTGCGCAGGTACGTCACGTCGTCGGGATCGCCGAGGCGCTCGCGACACAGCTCGAGCGTCGTGTCGGTGATGTCGACGAGGATCAGGCGGTCGGCGCGGGCGTGCAGCGCCTCCGTCCAGCGTCCGGCGCCGGGGCCGATCTCGAGGATCGTGCCGCCGTCGGGCATCGTCGGCTCGAGGACGTCGCGGATGAGGCTCGTCTTCCAGGCCTCGGACGCGGTCCACTCCTCGCCCTTGTCGCCCCACGCCCAGCCCGACCACTTCTCGCGGTTCGTCGTGACGGAGTGCTGCGTCCAGCGACGGTGCACCGGGCCGAGCACGCCCTTGCGACCCTCGATCGCCAGCAGCCGGTCGTCGATGCGACCCGGCAACCAGCCGATCGCCTTGCCCGCGACGAACAGCGCGGCGTAGCCGAGGCCGAACTCGCGACCGTAGGAGGCGAGCTTGCGCGCCGTCGCCGGCAGGTCGCGACGATGGCCGGCCGGGGCCTGCTCGACCGAGCGCAGATCGGACATCACGAGACCCCGGCGGTCGGGGGCTTGGACTCGCCGCGCTTGCGGCCGCGGCGCGACGTACGCGCCTCCTCGGCCGCCGAGGGGTACCCGTAGCCGTAGCCCTCGTAGCTGCCCGGCTCGACCGACGAGTCGGTGATCACAAGCCCCAGGGCCGGGGTGGGCGATGCGTCGAGCATCCGCTGTACCTCCTCCAGCATGTGGCGCCGAACGACGCCGAGGCGCGCCACGATCAGCAGCGCGTCGACGTGGTCGGTCAGGGCGATGGCGTCGCCGACGGCGAGCAGTGGCGGCGCGTCGATGAGCAGCACGTCGCACGTCGCGGCGAGGTCCTCCAGGAGGCTGACGACGCCGTCGCTCGTCACGAACTCGCCCACCGCCGGGGGCAGGTCGCCGGTCGTCAGCACGCGCAGGGTGCCGGGCGACGTCAGGCTCGCGCGGCGCGACGACGTCCTCCCGTTCCCCGGGGTCGTGGCGCCCTTCGCGGGCGGCGCGGCCGGCGGCGTGAGATCGATCGCCTGCAGGGCCTCGTCGAGCGTCGCCTCGCCGAGCACGACGTCGATCGCACCGGGGCGCCGCGACAACGCGAACAGGCGCTCGAGGCTCGGACGGCGGAAGTCGAAGTCGGCGAGCACGACGTTCTGGCCCGCGCGCGCCATGGCGACGGCGAGGTTCGCGATCGTCGTCGACTTGCCCTCGGACTGCACGGCGCTCGTGATGAGGATCGAGCGCGCCTTGGGACCCGAGTTGGCGAAGACCACGCTCGAGCGCAGCACCCGGAAGTGCTCGGCGTCGGGGCTCCCGGGGTCCGCGAGCGTGACGAGGGCGTCGTCGCCGAGTCCGCGCGGCGGGCTCGGAAGGCGGCCGAGCAGCGACGGCTTCAGGTTCTCCTCGAGCTCGGCGCTCGTGCGCAGGCGCGTGTCGAGGGCGTCGCGCAGGAACGCGAGGCCGACGCCCAGCATCGCCCCGAGGATGATCCCCAGGATGATGTTGCGCGTCGTCTTGGGCTTCGTCTTCTCCGCGGCGCTCGGCGTCTGCACGACCGACAGCGACGAGTCGCCGAGCGCGAGCAGGTTGCGCACGCGGTTGTACTGGTCGCGGTTGTCCTTGGCCTCGGCGGACCGCTTGTCGAGCGCGATGTACTGGCGCTGGAGGTCGTCGCGCAGCGATACGAGCCGGCGTGTGCTGGCCGCCTGGCGGTAGGCGACGAACTCGCGGGCGTACTGCCCGGCGAGCCCGATCGCGCGCTGGCGCTGACCGTCGCTGACGGTCATCGTCAGGAGGTCGTTGTTCGGGCTCGTCGCGACCGCCGAGTGCGCCAGGAAGTCCTGGAAGTCGGCGGGGTCGAGCTTCGCCGCGGCCAGCGTGCGCTTCGCGACGCGGGGCGTGCGCGCGAGGTTGGCCTGTGTCTGCACGACGCGGTTGAAGTCGAACTCCGCCGCGGCGGGATCGCTCGTGCCGGTCAGGACGTTGCTGAGGTTCGTGCGACTGATCAGCACCTGCGACGAGGCCTCGTACTCCGGGGACTGCAGCGACGACGCGACCGCCGCGACCACGGGCACCAGGATGAGCGCCAGCAGGACGATCCATTTGCGGACCCGCAGGACGTTCAGCAGCGGGCGAAGGAAGGATGTGTTGGTCGTCGGTTTCAAGAGCAGGTGATTCGGCGCGACAGCTTAACGCCCCGCCCCTCGCGGCTATCCTCCCGGCGTGCTCCCGCCCGAGGCTCGCTGGCTGGCAGAACGGATGGTCGCGCTGGAGGCCGCGGACTTCGCGCCGCTGCTGAACGTCGGTTCGTCGACCTCGGAATTCCGCTCGCGCCAGCAGCCGTACGTGCAGCGCGAGATCTTCGACCCGCTCGAGCGGCGCGGTATCGGCGTCGTCTACACCGACCTCTTCGACGGTCCCGGGGTCGACCTGGCGGGCGACCTCATGGACGACGGCTTCATCGAGCTCCTGCGCGCGCGCGAGCCGCGCTCCGTGCTCGTCTCGAACCTCCTCGAGCACGTCCCGGACCCGCCACGAGTCGCGCGGGCGATCCTCGACATCCTCCCCGCCGGGGCATATCTGTTCGTGTCGGGCCCGCGCGACTGGCCCTATCACCCCGATCCGATCGACAACGGCCTGCGCCCCTCCCCACAGCAGCTGGCGGCCCTGTTTCCCGGCACCCGCCTGCTGCACGGCGCGACGCTGGCGTCCGACCCCGTCTGGCGGTGGCCCGAGACCGATCGCAACGGCGGCTCGCTGGCAGGCACGCTGGTGCGCCTGTGCCTGCCGATGTACAAGCCGCGCGACTGGGTCAAGGCGATGCACCAGGTGCCCTACCTCGTGCGCAAGCCGAAGGCGGTCGCGGTCGTGCTGCGCAAGGACGCCTGACCGTCGTCAACCCGGCTTGCGCAGGATGACGACCGCGTAGCTCGTCAGCGCGGGGATCGGGTGGCGAACGAGCCACGCCGCCTTGCGCTGCTCGAGCGCGCGTACGGGCTTCAGCAGCGGGCGGTCGTAGTACGGGTGTCCGAAGTAGCCGCGGTACTCGACGATCTCGTAGCCGATCGCGGCGAGCCGCGCGATCGCGCGCGGGCTCGGGCCCCGGCTCCAGCTGTAGTGCGCCGGGAACTTGTCCTGCCGGTAGCGGTCGCGCGGGTTGAAGTGGTCCAGCAGTCGGCCGGTGAGCCGCTCGGGCAGCAGCCGGTTGGCCACGAACGGCAGCGCGTACAGCGTCGAGAAGCAATGCGCCGTGACGCCGCCGGGGCGCAGGACCTCGAAGATGTTGCGGTAGTACTGCTCGCCGTCGGCGACGTGCTCGTTGACCATGCGGCTGAAGACGAGGTCGAACGGCTCGCGCGGCAGCGAGGCGGCGCTCGCCGTCGACATGTCCATGTGCAGCGTCTCGTACTCCGAGCCGGCCTTCGCGAGCTCGCCCGCGTCGATGTCGTTCGTCGTGTAGCGCAGCCGGGCGGCGTCGAACTGCGCGGGCGCCAGCGTCGGGTTCGCTCCCGAGCCGATCTCCAGCAGCGAGCGCGGCTCGTGGCGCGCGATGAGCTCCGACAGGAACGCCGGCGCCATCGTCCAGCCCGGGAAGCGCAGGTAGTCGTGGTAGGAGACGATCATCGCCGCGACAGTCGCCCGCGCGCACGGGCGAGCGAGCTGCGGCAGACCGACAGCGCGAGCTTGGCGCCGATGCCCGCGTAGACCGCCCCGTCGAGCAGGACGTGCTCGCCGCCGAGGTGGCGACGGTAGAAGCGGCCCATCGACTGGTGGAACGCCGCGTTCTGGCGCAGGCGCCGGTGGGTGCCCGCCGTGGCGCCCTTGACATGCAGCGTCGTCACCGTTCCGTTGTACAGCACGTCCCAGCCGGCGCGGCGAAAGCGCGTGCACCAGTCGAGATCCTCGCCGTACATGAAGAAGCCGGCGTCGAGCAGGCCGACCTGCCCCATCGCCTCGCGGCGCACGAGCATGAACGCGCCGTTGACCGCGTCGACGGACCCGATGGCGTGCTCGTCGACCTGCGGCGCGAGGTAGCCGCTGGCGGAGCCGCGACCGCCGCCGGGGCGGAAGTAGCGCAGCGCGTCGGCGACGTTCGGGATCGAGCGCTTGGCGGCGTGGTCGAAGCTGCCGTCGCGCCGGACGAGGCGACAGCCGGCGACCCCGGCACGTGGATGCGCGGCGAGGAAGTCGGACATCGCGTCGAGCACGCCCGCCCAGACCTCGGTGTCGGGGTTCAGCAGCAGGATCTGCGCGGCGCGCGTCTCGCGCAGCGCGACGTTGTTGGCGCGCGAGAAGCCGACGTTGTCGGTCAGCGCGGTGAAGGCGACGTCCGGGAAGCGCTCGCGCACGGCCTCGGCCGTTCCATCGGCGCTCGCGTTGTCGACGACCGTGACGGTCAGCGGGCCGCGCGTGTACGGGTTCGCGTCGATCGACGCGAGGCAGGCGACGAGCAACTCGCGGCAGCGGTAGGAGACGACGACGATCTCCAGCGACCGCTCGCCGGCGGCGTCGGTCACGGCATCCGCGTTCAAGCGACGGGCACGAGCGCCGCGCCGAAGCTCAGAGCCCCGCCGCCGCCCGTTCGAGGACGTCGTCGTCGACGTCGAAGTTGGCGTGTACCGCGTCGACGTCGTCGTTGTCCTCGAGCGCGTCGATGAGGCGCAGGATCTTCGCGGCGTCGTCCTCATCGACGGGCACGCGAACCTTCGGCAGCCACGCGAGCTCGGCGGACTCGATCTCGATGCCGGCCTCGGTCAGCGCCGTGCGCACGGGCGTCAGGAGGGCCGGCTCGGTGAGGATCTCGAAGACGCCGTCCTCGTCGGCGATGTCCTCGGCGCCGGCCTCGATCGCGGGCATGAGGTCGTCCTCGCTGTAGCGCTCGCCGTCGACGACGATGAGCCCGCGCTTGTCGAACAGGTAGGCGACCGTGCCGGGCGCGCCGAGGCTGCCGCCGTGCTTGCCGAGCACGTGGCGCACGTCGGCGCCCGTGCGGTTGCGGTTCTCGGTCATCGCCTCGATGAGCATCGCGACGCCGCCGGGCGCGTATGCCTCGTACATGACGTCCTCGATCGCGGCGGCGTCGGCGCCCGCCCCGGTCCCCTTGAGGATGGCGCGCTCGATGTTGTCCTTCGGCATCGACGCGTCCTTGGCCTTCTGGACCGCAAGCTGCAGGGACGGGTTGCCCTCGAGCTCGCCGCCGCCCTCACGCGCCGCCGTCGAGATCCCGCGCGCGAGCTTCGTGAAGAGCTTGCCGCGTCGCGAGTCGACGATCGCCTTCTTGTGCTTGATCGAGGCCCATTTGGAATGTCCTGACATTGCGATCGATTCTAGAGACGCTTTCACCCCGGTCACGAGTGGCGCACCGTGCTAATGGGTCATCTAGCGTCTTCCCGTTAGGTATCATCGATGCCATGTCGATCTACGTGCAGCAGCTCTGGCGCTATCCCGTGAAGTCCATGGCCGGCGAGTCCCTCGATCGCGCGGACGTGCGCGACGACGGGATCGTGGGCGACCGCAACGTCGTCGTGGCCGGCCCGCACGGGATCGTCACGTCGCGCACCCGGCCGCAGCTGCTCGGCCTGCACGCCACGATCGGCCCCGATGGCGAGCCGCTCGTCGAGCGCATGCCGGCGACCTCGGACGCCGTCGGTGCGCTCGTCCAGGTCGCGGCGGGCCCGCGCTCGCAGCTCGCGATCCTCGACACGACCGAGCGCTTCGACGTCCTGCCGCTGCTCGTCGCCACCGATGGCGCGATCCGCGCCTTCGGCCACGACGGCCGGCGGCTGCGCCCGAACATCGTGCTCGGCGGCGTCGAGGGCCTCGCGGAGCGCGACTGGGAGGGCGCACGGCTGCGGATCGGCGACGCCGTCATCCGGCTGGACTCCCTGCGGGCGCGCTGCATCATGACGACGTTCCATCCCGACACGCTCGAGCAGGACGTCGAGGTGCTCAAGGACATCGGCCGGCGCTTCGGCGGCAAGCTCGCGCTCAACGCGGCCGTCGAGGTGCCCGGCATCATCGCGCTCGGCGACGTCGCGGAGATCCTCCCCGCCAACTGAGCGGCCGACCGCACCCGTGCGGACCCGCCCGGCTCAGCGAACGGCGACCCGCACGACCCGGCTGCGCTTGGGCAGCGAGACGGCGTTGCCGCCGTAGCGTGCCTGGGCTCCGAGGCGGCGCGCCAGGCTCGTGGCGAGAGAGAACGTCGCGCTGCCGCGATAGCGGCACGCCGTGCTCAGGGCGAGCCGCCGCGTCGCGATGACGCGGCCGGCCGCGAGGAAGCGCACGCGCACCGAACCGCTGCACACCGTGCGGCGATCGAGCGCGGCCAGGCCCGCGGCGGGGCGAAGCGTGCCGCCGGAGATCGTGCAGCGCACGCGCGTCCCGGTCACACGACGACAGCCGGATGCGACGGCGAGCGAACGAGGCGCCAGGCGGGCCGGCACCGTCCCGGCAGTGTCGCCGGCCGGCGTCGCGGCGATCGGCGGCGGCGGTGGGGCGACGACCGGCGTCGCCGACTCGCCCGTCGCGGTCAGAACGGCTTCGTTGGGCGACGAGGCCGCGTCGCTGTCGACGCGCAGCGTCGCGGTCTTCGCACCGATCTCCTCCGGTGCGAAGCGCACCTTCGCCTCGCAGCTCGCGCCGATCGCGAGCGTCGCGCCCCGGCAGCCGCCGCCGGCGAGATCGAACTGCGCGCCGTCGTCACCCGTGAGCGCGACGCCGGTGATCGTCGCCGGCGCGTTGCCGCTGTTCGTGATCGTGAACGTCCGCCGGGAGCCGACGGTCGACACCGCCTGGCTACCGAGGTTCGGGGACGCGCCGCCGATCGCCAGCGAGCTGCGCCCGAAGCGCGCGTCCATGCCGGCCCGCAGTTGATCCGCGCTGAGCTGATCGGCGAGGATCGGGTTCGCGCGGTACGAGAAGATCGGCGCGGCGAAGTCGAGGCTGAAGACGCTGGTACCGGTGGCGGTCAGCTCGGTCACCCGGCCGGTCCCGCCCCACGACATGACCCAGTTGCCGCCGGGTAGCCGGCGTGCGCCGCCACAGCAGACCGACTGCTGCTCCGCCGGGTCGGTGACCTGCTCGACGAACGTCGCGGTCCTCGCGGTCTCGTCGATCGCGAAGCGCACGGCGCGCGGAGGCCGCCCGCTCCAAGCGCCGCCCACGAGATGGGTGCCGTTGTCGTGGACCGTGAGGTCGCCGTCGGGCAGGATCCGCGCGTCGTGCTGGCCCGACAGCGGTCCGTTCGGGTCCGGCGACGGACCGGCCAGGACGGGATCGCCGACGACGGCCAGGCTCTCGCCGGGCACGTCGACCCCGCCGAGCTTCCAGTCGACGTCGCCGGATCCCGCGCCGGCGACCTTGTAGACGGCGTCGAGGACGCGGAAGGAGATGACGAGGCCGTCGCCGTCGCGCTCGATCGAGTTGAGGTGGTAGATGTCGTAGGGGCTCGATCCGGCGGTGACGATCGGCCCGCGCCAGCTCGCCGGCAGCTCCGTCGCCGGGATGTGGTCGGAGGCGCGCCATTCCCAGACGAGGCCGCCGGCCGGGGTGAGCTCTTGGACGACGGCGTCGAGGATCGTCGCGTCGGCCGGCCCGCCCACGGCCGTCAGGTCGACATGCTCGAGCGGTCGGTAGATCGGCATGAGGTAGTTGCCGTCGGGCAGTTGCTGCAGCTCGTGGATGTCGCTCGCGTTCCCGACGGTGTTCAGCGTGCGCGCGAGCGTTCCGTCGAGCGTGCGCTCCTCCATGCCGCCGTGGCCGCCGGCGAGGCTCCAGGCGACGTGGCCGTTGGGCAAGAGCTTCGCGTCGATGGGAACGTCACCGACCACCTGATACCACCAGGCCGGCGCGCCGCCGCTGTCGTAGAACACGGCGTACCCCTGCGAGAAGCCCGCGGGAAACGGGCCGAGCGCCAGGCCCGGCGTCACGAGGTAGTGGCTCGCCTGCGGGGTGGCGCTGCGCTGCGCCGTGTAGGGCGGGAAGTCCGCCGGCAGGCAGCGCACGTGGTAGGTCCGCGTCGTCTGGCCCGCGACGGCGATGGAGAACGCGCGATTGACGTCGAGCGCGACGCCGCGCTCGAACGTGCCCGACCGCGCGCCGTCGCCGTCGACCGCGACCGTCGTGTCGGCCGCTGCGTCGACCGACAGCCGCACGGGCGCGCCGGCGCAGCGCGTGACGTAGTCGCCGATCGCCGGATCGAAGGCCGGTTGCAGCGCCGGCACGGCGGTGATCGCGGGCAGCGAGGCCTCGGCGGAGGCCGCAGGCCCGAGCACGCAGGCGGCGAGGAGCAGGACGCGAAAGCAGCGCCGGGAGGAGATCTGCACGAGCTGGTCATCGGCCCGTCGAGCGCGATCCCGAGGATCTCGACACATGTCGGGGGGCACGCGGCCGATCCGCCGACGTTCGTCGAGCGCCCGGCGCGCGGGCCGTGGACGTTCGAACACCCGGCACTGGCGGCCAATACGATCCGCCGCCTATGGCAACCACCGCTGCACCGGAGATCTTCAAGGCCTACGACATCCGCGGCCTGTACGGCGAGCAGATCGACGGCGACGTCGCGGAGGCCATCGGTCGCGCGTTCGCGCTCGTGCTCGGCGATCTCGCCGGCAAGCCCGCCCGCGAGCTGCGCATCGGCCTCGGCCGCGACATGCGCCTGACGGCGCCCGAGCTCGCGGCGCGCTACCGCGCGGGCATGGTCGCCGAGGGCGCGACCGTCGTCGACGCGGGACAGGTCGGCAGCGAGATGCTCTATTACCTCGTCGGCTCGCGCGAGCTCGACGGCGGGCTCATGTGCACCGCGTCGCACAACCCGAAGGCCTACACGGGCGCCAAGCTCGTGCGCCGGGGCGCGATCGCGTTGAGCGGCGAGTCCGGCATCCAGGACGTTCGCCGGCGCATCGAGTCCGGCTTGGGCGAGGCCGCGGGCGGGGGCCGCGTCGAGGACGTCGAGATCTACGAGGAGTTCCAAGCCGCGGCGCTGAAGTTCATCTCGCCGGATCGGGTCAAGCCGCTGCGGGTCGTCGTCGACGGCGGCAACGGCATGGCCGGGCCGATGGTCGGCCCACTGCTCGAGCAGCTCGGCCTCGACCTCGTGACGCACTACTGGGTCCCGGACGGCGAGTTCCCCGATCACGAGCCCAACCCGCTGCTGCCCGAGAACCGCGAGTTCATCATGCGCAAGGTCGTCGAGGAGGGTGCCGACCTCGGCATCGCGTGGGACGGCGACGCCGACCGCTGCTTCTTCATCGATGATCGGGGCGGCTTCGTCGACGGCGACTTCCTCACCGCGCTGCTGGCCGAGTCGCTGCTGCGCAAGTCGCCGGGCGAGGCGATCCTCTACGACGTCCGCGCCAGCCGCGTCGTCGCCGACGTCGTCACGCGCGCGGGCGGCACGCCGTACCCCAACCGCGTCGGGCACGCGTTCTTCAAGACGCGGATGCGCGACGAGGGCTCGATGTTCGGCGGCGAGGTCTCCGGCCACTACTACTTCCGCGACTTCTACTGCGCCGACTCGGGCTCCGTCCCGGCGCTCCTGATCCTCGAGCTGCTGAGCGTCGAGGGGCGCAAGCTGTCGGAGATGCTCGACGAGTTCCGCACGACGTACTTCATCTCCGGTGAGATCAACTCGACCGTGCAGGACGCGCCGGCGAAGCTCGCCGAGATCGAGGCGAGGTTCGGCGACGCGCGGATCGACCGCCTCGACGGCGTCTCGATCGACTACGACGACTGGCACTTCAACGTGCGCTCGTCGAACACCGAGCCGCTGCTGCGGCTGTGCCTGGAGTCGCTCGTGTCCCAGCAGGACATGGAGCAACGGCGCGACGAGATCCTCGAGATCATCCGCTCGTGATGGAGGCGGCCGACGCGCTCGCGCGGGCCGCCGATGCCGGCATCCACCGGCTGCCCGTCCCGACTCCCTTCGCCGTCGGGACGGTCAACACGTACCTCATCGAGGACGACCCGCTGACGCTCGTCGACAGCGGCCCGAACTCGGGTACCGCCCTCGATGCGCTGGAGGTCGCGCTCGCGGGCCACGGGCACCGCGTCGAGGACCTCGAGCTGATCGTGGTCTCCCACCAGCACATGGACCACCTCGGGCTCGTCTCGATCCTCGCGCGGCGCTCCGGCGCGGAGGTCGCGGCGCTCGACCTGCTCGCGCCGTGGGCGGCGCGCTACGACGACGGCATGGCGGCGGACGACGCGTTCGCCGAGCAGGTCATGACCGAGCACGGGATCCCCGAGGACGTGCGCCTCGCCCTGGTCGCGGTGTCGCAGAGCTATCGCCACTGGGGCGCGGCGGTGACCGTGACGCGGCCGCTCGCGGCCGGCTCGGAGCTCGTCCTGCGCGATCGCACGCTGCGGGTCCTGCACCGCCCCGGCCACTCGCCGTCGGACACGCTGTTTCACGATGCCGCGCGCGGCATCGTGCTCGGCGCCGACCACCTCATCAAGCACATCTCCTCCAACCCGGTGATCTCACGCCCGCTCGAAGCGCCGCTGGACGCCGAGCCACCGCCGGCGCGCCCACACGCACTGGTGGCGTATCTCGAGTCGATGCGCGCGACGCGCGCGATGGACGACGTCGAGATCATCCTGACCGGCCACGGCGACCCCGTCACCGACCACGTCGCGCTCATCGACGAGCGCTTCCGCATGCACGAGCGGCGCACCGAGAAGATCCATCGGATCATCGCGCGGGCGCCGATCACGGCGTACGAGATCGCGCAGGCGCTGTGGGGCAACGTCGCCGTGACGCAGGCCTACCTCACCCTGTCGGAGGTCCTCGGCCACGCCGATCTGCTCGTCGCGGACGGGCGCGTCGTCGAGCAGCGCGAGGACGGCGTCGTGCGCTTCGCGGCGGTCGGGTAGTCGGCCGGCGCCTCAGCCCGCGCCGTGCAGCGCCTTCACGACCGCCCGCGCGGCGATCGCGGCGCCGGAGACGTTGAGGTGGATGCCGTCGGGCTCGCGAACGCGCACGTCGCGGCCGCGCTCGCGGATGACGTCGCGGTAGCCGTCCGGGGTGAAGAGGAGGTCCATCCGCAGGATCGTGACGCGCGCCAAGCCCTCGCCGGCGCGCAGGATCGCCCGGTCGACGGCATCGAACAGGACCGCGGCGCGTGCATCGCGCGGCGCGGGGATCGTCAGCCACAGGACCCGGCCGCGCGCGCCGCGACGGTACGTGAGCATCTGCGCGCGCACGCGGCGTGCGTACTCGGCGATCCACGGCTCGTCGCAGCAGTCATGCACGACGCCGCCCGCGGTGCGCATCGGGAAGCCCTCCGCGCCGCCGATCGACACAACGGTCGTGGCCGGTCGCAGCCGGGCGACCTGCGACGCCGCAGCACGTGCCCAGCCCTTGTCCCTGCTGATGGCGAAACCGGGCCGCACGTCGCCGACCACGGTCGCCTCATGGCCGAGGTCGTCGGACAGGAACGTGTCGATGGCCTGCATCGTGGAGTCGCCCGTGGCCAGCAACGTCGGCGGTCGCGCCCGATCGGGGACGTCGCGGACGCCGACGGAGATGCTCGCGCCAAGGCCGTACCCGGCGACGAGCAGCCTGAGCCGCCAGCGCCCCGTGACCGCGAGCCGCAGGCGCCGGCTCGCAGAGCCCGCCGCCTTCGCGAGCGCGACGGCGCGGCAGGAGCGGGCCGCCTGCGGGGCCGTCACACAGAGCCGCGCGTGGACGGCGCCGAGCATCCAGCGGTCGAGGATCCGCACGCGGACGAGCGTTCCCCGGCGCGCGCGACGCGGGACGTCGAGCACGAAGCGTCGCGCGCACGACATCGTCCGCGCGCTCGCGAGGCCGCGTGCGACGACGGTGCCGTCCGGCGCGCTCACCGTCGCCGCGAAGTGCCGCGTGAGGCGCCCGCAGCGCCAGAAGGTGGCGCCCATCAGCGACGTCAGAGGACCCGTCGTCGAAGCGCGCACGCCCAGCCGATGAGCGCGCCCGCCAAGGCATTCGTAGTACGTGACGGGGGCGCCCTGAGCGTTGCGGAAATGCAGGTCGATGACACCGAGCCGGTACGTGTTGGCGGCGAACTGCCCGCCGACGGACAGGGGGGCGCACGGATCTGCTTGGCCTGGTGCGGATGCGGGAGCCACGCACCCGTACGCGAGGATCGCCGCGGCTGCGACCACCGGCGACAGACGCGTCCATGCTCCGGGCACGCGCCGAGGATAGCCGCGGAGCGGCCCGGCGTGACGGGCTACGCGGTCGGCTTGCGGGCGACGATCTCGGCGCCCGTGTAGAGGTTCTTGAGCTTGAGCTTGCCGAAGCGGTCGTCGAGCGGGTAGCCCATCCGGAAGATCAGGAACAGGACCTTGTTCAGCGGCCGCACCCAGCGGCGGTGGTCGGTGCGCGGCAGGACGAAGTGCACGAGGTTCGTCATCTGCAGGAAGGCCCCGGCGTAGGGCTTCTCGTCGATGCGGACGATCTCGAAGCCCGCGCGCTCGAAGAGCTGGCGCATCCCGAACGTCGTGAAGCGGCTGACGTCCTCGGGGAACCCGTGGACGCCGAACGTGAACGGGATCCAGGCGAAGGCCTCGGCGCCGGGCTTCATGACGCGGAACATCTCGCGCACCACCTGGTAGGGGTCGTCGACGTGCTCGAGCACGGAGATCGCGAGGGCGCCGTCGAAGCGGTCGTCGTCGATCGGCATGTTCAGCGCGTCACCGACGATGTCCGGCTTCTGCGCCGCGTCGGCGTCGAACTTCGTCAACGTGCAGTTGAAGTACGGGCGGTGGTCGTAGTGGCCCGCGCCGACCTCGAGCACCTCGGACTGTGGCGGATGCGACGCGGCCCACGCCTCGAGCTGCGGCTGCAGGATGCGCCGCGCGGCGCCGTGGTTCATGTCGTAACGGACGGTGCGCAGACCCATGGGCGCCAGCTTATTGGCCGCCCCGCGCGAAGGCTCAGCCCGGTCGGCGGCCGATCCCGATCACCTGGTAGCCCAGCAGGCCCGGCGCGCGGCGCCCGAGCGCCTGCCAGGCGGGCTCGACGCGGCGCTGCACGCGCCCCGGGAGCGCCAGGTGGTTGCGCAGCGCCGGGACGATCGCGGCGAGCTCGCGGTCCGCGAGGCCGGCCTGCGCCAGCAGCTCGCCGACCGACTCGCGGGTGAACCAGCGCAGGTGGCTTGCGTCGAACGTCCCGCTCTGCTCGGCCGGCCAGCGCCCGCGCGCGAGCGTCAGGCGCGCCTGCCAGTGCGCGACGTTGGGGACGCTGAGCAGCACGGCGCCGCCGGGGCGCGTCCAGCCGACGGCGCGGCGCAGAGCCGCCACGGGGTCGGCGAGGTGCTCGAGCACGTCGGCGAGCACGACGAGGTCATACGAGCTCTGCTCGAACGGCAGCTCGGCGTCCTCGAGCGCGCCCCGCACGACGAGATCGCCGATCTGCGCGGCGGCGGCGGCCGCGCTCGCCGACAGCTCGAGGCCGGCGAGATGGGCGGCGCGCGGGCGCAGCAGCGCGAGCAGGCCGCCCGACGCGCAGCCGAGGTCGAGCACGCGGCCCCGCTCGGGCAGCAGGCGCTGCGCCTGCGCCGCGATCGCGCCGTTGCCGAACGTCGCGTAGGTCTGCGCCCTGGCCTCGTAGAGCTCCGCGTCGGCTGGCATCGCCTGCGAGCCTAGCGGCGCGCACGGTGGCCGCCCGCGCCGGGGCACGACGCCGCGCGCGGTGGCCGCCCGTGCCCCGCGGCGACCGGCGCGCGGCGGCCGCCCGCGCGCGGTGGCGAGCCCCGGGTCCATCTAGACTGCGGCCCGATGCCGAGCCCGGCCCGACGCGCGATCGATGCCGTGCGTCGCGCCGTCCGCGAGATCCGGCGCGTGCGCGCCGGCGCGGACGCGGTCCAGCGCACCCGCCGGTCGCTGTCGCCGGAGGGCGACGCCGTCGAGCGCGAGGACTCCCGGGCGCTGCTCGAGGACGGCACGCTCGTCATGGGCCGCGAGAGTCACGACCTGCCGATCGTGCGCAAGTTCAAGGGCGACACGGGGCGGATCCTCATCGGCAACTTCGTCACGATCGGCCCGGGCGTCGAGTTTCACTGCGGCGGCCTGCACCGCACGGAGTGGGTGTCGCAGTACGGCCTGCGCGCGATGCTCGCCCTGCCGGGCGCCTACGAGGACGGCTTCCCGCACGGTCGCGGCGACATCACCGTCGGCGGCGACGCGTGGTTCGGCCAGGGCGCGGTCATCACGACCGGCGTGACGATCGGAGCGGGGGCCGTCGTCGCGACCCGCGCGGTCGTCACGCGCGACGTCGAGCCGTACACGATCGTCGGCGGCGTGCCCGCGAAGGTCATCGGCAGGCGCTTCGACGACGAGCAGATCGCCGCGCTGCTGCGGATCGCGTGGTGGGAGTGGCCGACGGAGACGATCCGCGCGCGGGTCGACGAGCTCTCGAACCCGGACGTCGACGCCTTCATCGCGCGCTACGACCCCGGTTTCGCGGGGGGTGTGTCGGATTAGTTTCGCCGAGCGAAACGAGATCGACACACCCCCCGGCGCCGGGGGAGTCGCGGTCGTCATCGTCAACTTCAACGGCGAGCGGCTGCTGCCCGCCTGCCTCGCCGCCCTGCGCGCGCAGACGCTCGCGCCCACCGAGGTGCTCGTCGCCGACAACGGCTCGCGCGACGGCTCGATCGCGCTGCTGCGCGCGCACCACCCGCACGTCGGCGTGCTCGAGCTCGGCCGCAACTTCGGCTTCGCCGGCGGCGCCAACCGCGGGGTCGCGGCGACGGGCGCGCCGTGGGTCTGCGTCCTGAACTCCGACGCCACCCCCGAGCCGGACTGGCTCGAGCGCCTGACCTCCGCCCCGCGCGACGCGCGCCGCACGTGGGCGCTGGGCAGCGTGCTCGTCAGCGCGAGGACGGGTCTGATCGAGAGCGCCGGCGACCAGTACGACCCGCGCGGGTTCGCCTACAAGCTGCTGCGCGATCGGCCACTGTCGGACCTGCCGGGCGAGCCCTACCGCGTCTTCGCCGCCCCCGGCGCGGCACCGGTCTTCCGCCGCGACGTCTTCGAGCGCCTCGGCGGCTACGAGGAGCGCTTCTTCTTGTACTACGAGGACGTCGACCTCGCGTTTCGCGCGATCCTGCGGGGCTACCACGCGCTGCTCGTGCCCGACGCGCGCGTCGTGCACCAGCTCGGCGCGACGACGAAGTCCCACGCACGGGCGCGCTTCTACGTCTCGCGCAACAGCGTCTGGTGCGCGGCGCGCTGCCTGCCCGAGGCGAGCGTGCCGCGACTCGCCCGGCGCTGGATCTCCGAGCTGCGCTCGAACCGCCCGCGGCGCCTCGTCGCCGTCGAGCTCGCGGGCCGGGCGGCGGCGTTCGCGGGGATGGTGCGCGTGCTGCGCGAGCGGCGCGAGATCCAGGACGGGCGCGTGCCCGGGCTCGACGAGCTCGGCGTCTTCCTGCGCCCGCCGGACGCGATCAGCTCGCGGCCGAGCGGGTAGGGTCGAGCCGAGGCCGACCCCGAGGAGGTAGCCGATGCAGCTCGTGCGGATAGCCGGACCGACGGACGCGATGCTCCTGCTCGCCGAGGTCGATGGACTGGACTTCGAGCGCACGAGCGCCAGCCGCCTCGACGACGACACGTGGCAGGTCGCCGGCTACGCGACCGACGAGGCGCTGGCGGAGATCGAGCGCCGCGGCCTGACGGCGGAGCTCGTCGTCGCGGCCGCGGAGCTCGGCGAGCAGCGCGCCGCGCTGTTCTCCGCGATCACCCGCGACGATTCGCCCGACGCCACGGACGCGCTCGGCGACGAGCCGGGCGCGCAGCCCGGCGACGATCCCGGCCCGGAGCCCGCCGACGACGCGGGCCCCGAGGCGTCCTGATGGCCTACCCCTCGACGGTCCGCGAGATCGAGGACGGCGTCACGGCACTCGCCGAAGCGCACCCGTCGCTGTGCACGCGCACGGTGCTCCCCAACACAACCCACGAGGGCCGCAGCGTCTCCGCGATCCGGGTCGCGAGCGCGAGCAGCGAGGGCGCCACGCCCGTCCTCTTCATCGGTGGCGCCCACGCCCGCGAATGGGCCCCGCCCGACGCGCTGCTGACCCTGCTCGAGCGCCTGCTCACCGCCTACGAGGGCAGCGCCGACCTCGTCATCCCCGCGTTCACGGACACGTCCGCTTCGCCCCGCGTCCCCTACCCGCAGGCCTCGATCGCGGCGGCCGAGGTCAAGCGGATCGTCGAGGGCGTGCGGCTGCACGTCATCGCGTGCATCAACCCCGACGGGCGCGCGTTCACACAGTCCGCGCCCGCGAGCGCCATGTGGCGCAAGAACCGCCGCCCGCCGCCGGCCGGCTCGACGTGCCGCGGCGTGGACTGCAATCGCAACCACGACGTCGCGTGGGACTACGACCGCTACTACACGCGCGCCGGCGCGGCCGCGAACTCCGCGTCGCACGACCCCTGCGATCCACAGGTCTACGTCGGGCCGGCGGTCGCCTCCGAGCCCGAGGTGCGCAACGTCGCGGCGCTCCTGCGCGAGCAGCAGATCGCCTACTTCGTCGACGTGCACTCGTTCAGCCGCAAGCTGCTCTATCCCTGGGGCATGGATGGAAACCAGTCGCGCGACGCGTCGCAGAACTACGCGAACCCGGCGTGGGACGGGCGCCGCGACGGCACGACCGCGGGCCCCTACGGGGAGTACATCCCGGCCGAGGCGCTCGCGCGCCACGTCCGCATCGGCGGGCTCATGCGCGACGCGATCCTCGTCGCCGCGGGCGCAGACCGCCGTGCGCTGGTGCGCTCGGAGTACGCCGTCGAGCCGTCGCTCGCGCTGTACCCGACGACGGGCACGGCGTCGGACTTCGCCTTCACGGTGCTCGGCGACGGCTCGGCCGTGTCGTGGACGCTCGAGTGCGGCAGCGACGCCGACGGCGAGGGCGGCTTTCAGCCCGTGCCCGCGATCTATCCGAAGATCGAGCGCGAGGTGCACCTGGCGCTGCTCGCGCTGCTGTCGGAGGCGGCCGACTGACGGCAGCGTCAGGGCTGCGCGGGGAAGTGCTCGAGGATCCAGTCGGGCCCGAGCCGCGGGCGGCGGTAGGAGCGCCCGCCGACGCGCACGTACTCGCCGGTGCGCGGGTTGACCGGCAACTGTCGCTCGATCGGATACCACTCGTTGTGCTGGTCGATGAGCTCCAGCAGGTCCGCCGGAAACGGCCACGCGCCGGCGAGCCTCCGCCAGTGCTCGGCGAACGGCAGCCCCTCGCGCGCGCAGCTCTCGCGCAGCTCGGCGTACGCATCGCGCAGCAGCCGCCGCTCGTGGGCGATGGCGCCGTCGATGTCGCCGACGCGCTCCATCCAGCGGGGCCGCACGCCGCCCTTGAGGTAGGCCTCGACGGAGCGCACCGACTGGCGCGCGCGGCTGGACAGCGGCTTGCCCTTGCCGGACTCGTCGTCGAGGTCGCGACCGACCACGCGCTCGACCGGCGTGCGCTGACCCTCGTCGAACTGAATGCGCTCGTCTCGCAACGCCGTTCAGTGTTGCAACTCGCCGGGGTCGGGTGACGCGATTGGCGTCAGAACGCTGCTCCGACGTGACGGCCCAGCCAGACCGCGACGAGGCCGAGCGCGAGCGTCGCCACGATGTTCAGCGCGCCGAGGTCGCGCCGGCCCTCCTCGCCGAGCAGGTGGGAGTCGAGGATCCAGGTGCTGAACGTCGTGTACGCGCCGAGCAGCCCGCCGCCGAACAGCAGGTACGCGTCGCCGCGCAGCGCGGCGCCCGTCAGCACGCCGAGCGCGAGAGCCCCGCTGAGGTTGACCACGAGGATCCCGAACGGGAAGCGGGGGCCGGCCCGCCGCGTGACGAAGCCGTCGACAAGAAAGCGCGCGACCGCGCCGACGCCGCCGAGCAGCCCGACGCCGAGGACGACGAGCGCGCTCATGTCGCCAACCGCGGGCGCCGGCGCGCGATGGAGGCCCCCAGGGCGACCGCGGCGAGACCGGCCGCGACGCTCGTCAGCACATAGGCGATCGCCAGCGCGTGGTCCGCGCGGTCGAGCATCCGCAACAGCTCGAGCTGGAGCGTCGAGAACGTCGTCAGCGCGCCGCAGAGCCCGGTCCCCAGGAAGCGCAGCCGCAGCGACGCGACCGGGGCGCGGTCGCGCAGGCTCGCGGCCGCGTAGCCGAGGACGAACGCGCCGGCGATGTTCGCCGCGAACGTCGCCCACGGCCACTGCCCTGTGCCGGCCGCCCACTCGTCCGCGAGCACGACGCGCGCGATCGCGCCGAGGAACCCGCCCGCGAAGACCGCCGCCAGCTCGCGAGGATCGGCGCCGCTCACCGCGCCGCCGCCCCCACCCCCGGCCGGCGGCGCAGGTACGCGACGATCTCGCCGAGCAGCTTGCGCTCGAGCAGCGCCGTCGCGCCGATCGTCACGACGACGTAGAGCGCGAGCATCGCGAGCGCGGCGAGCAGCGAGGCCTCCTCGCCGAACGCCAGCCGCAGGCCGATGACGACGGCCGCCGCCGGCACGGAGGGCAGCAGCGCGCGCGCCGTGTGCCAGATCAGGCGGAAGGCCGGGAACAGGTGGCGCAGGTAGGCCATCCGCACGGCGAAGTTCACGGCCTCGACGAGCAGCGTCGCGAGCGCCAGCCCGCGCAGCCCGTCGGTCGCCAGCAGCGGCAGCGAGATCGCGGTGAAGGCGACGATCGCGATCGCCGCGGCGACGCCGATCGGCTTCGTGCGCCCGAGCGCGCGGTAGAACGCGTCCCAGTTGAAGCCGATCTGGTGCACCGCCACCGCGACGCCGATCGCCTGCATGAGCCCGAGACCCGGCCGCCAACGCTCGCCGATCGCGAACTGGACGAGGTCCTCGGCGAACAGCGCCAGGCCGAAGCCGAATGGCGCGCCCCACATGAGCGCCAGCCGGTTGGACTTGATGAACGCCTCGAACAGCAGGTCGGCACGGTCCTTGACGGCGCAGATCGTCGGGTAGATCGTCTGCGTGATCGCCTGGTCGGCGCGGTCGGCGTACTGCGAGATCACCGACGCCAGCGCGATGATCCCGACGCCGCCGAGGCCGAGCTTCGCCTCGCCGACGACGGTCAGCCCCTGGCCCACGACGACCGCCGACCCGCCCGCCAGCAGCAGCGGCCAGCTGAACGCGGCGTAGGCACGCAGCGTCTCGCGATCGAAGGCCAGCGCCAGCTCGTACGGGCACGCGCGCAGCGATACGAGCGCCCCGGCCCACGCGCCCACCACGATCCCGATGATGAGCGCCCAGTAGCCCGCGCCTGCGGCGAGCAGCGCGACGGCGATGAGGAAGCCCAGCACGGGGTCGACCGCCTGCAGCTTGCGCTGGCGCACGAAGTCCATCTCGCGGTAGAAGATCCACAGCGGCGCCTGCAGCGCGTAGGCGGGGATGACGAGCAGCGAGACGAGCGCCGGGGCGATGATCTTCGGCGTCGAGAGCACCGCCGCCATGACCGGCACGAGCACGAGCCCGCCCGCGAGCGCGACCGCGGCAAGCCCGAGCTCGAACGTCATCGCCTTGCGAAACGCGACCGCCTGATCGGGCTCGTCCTGCTGGATGTACTTGTCGCCGATCCCGACCTGGCGCAGGAACTGGAGCGTCGCCAGGACGACGAGCACGACCCCCCAGACGCCGTACTCGGTCGTCGTCAGGAACGCCGCGACGAGGAACCCGCGTACGAGCGCGAGCGTGTTGACGCTCGTCAGGAAGATCGCGTTGACGATCGTCCCGCGGGCGGCGCGGATCCGCAGGCCCGTGCCGGCGCCCGGCCGGCCCGTGGCCGTCGGGGCCGTCGGTTCCGGCACTGCCATGGGCGGCTGGGGCGGATCCTCCATGTCGCGGTCGTCCATGTCGAGCGCCACGATACGGACCGGTCCGGCCCGCGCTCAGCGCGTGGCCGAGCCGCCGGGGAGCAGGCGGATCGCCGCGCCCGCCACCGCGGCGAGCGTCCCGACGACGACCAGGTACGCGCCGACGCCGATCAGCTTGAACTTCAGCTCGAGCGGGAAGAAGACGGCCTCGCCGAGGGCGAGCCCGGCCACGACGAACGCGGCCACGGCAAGCGCCTGACGCGGTCGTAGGACGTCCGCGACGACGATCGCGACGAGCACGCCGAGCTCGACGGCGAGCGCGCCGTCCATGTGCTGGACGGCGCCCCAGAACGACACGTACTCCCTGTCGAGGCCGAAGTAGTCCAGGAACGACGCGCCGAACGTCAGCCCGGCGCCGGCGACGGCGACGGCGGCGCCGATCCGCGACGGCGTCACGGCGGCGTCCGCGGCAAGCGCCAGACGCCACGCCACGCCCGCCAGCATCGCGAGCGCTCCGGCGAGCTGGACGAACATCCCGATCGCCGCGTCGCCGAGCCCGCCCTCGACCGGATACCAGGCGAACTGGCCGAGCGCGATCACCAGGAGCGCGCCGCCGCCGACGGCGATCGGCGTCCGCGGACGGGCGCAGTCGAGCGCGAGCAGCGCGGCGCCGAGCACGGCGCAGACGAGCATCGAGATGTCGGTGACCGTCGACAGCTCCCAGACGCTCGCGTGGTCACGGGTGTTGTTCTCCAGCAGCGAGCCGAGGATGAAGACGGGCACGCCGGCGAGACCAACGAGCGTTGCGCGCCGCATGATCGCGACTGTATCCGCTCGCACGGCGGCGGTCGCACGTGCCCGTGCCGCGCCCGGTCGCCCAATCGACCATCTAGCCTGCGCCCAGCATGCCCCTCGAGGACTTCCTCACCGGCGCCGTCCTGTTCGGACTGATGCTGCTCGCGGTCCTCGCGACGACGGGCATCGTCGTCCAGCGGCGACTCGCGCACCTCGACCGGCTCGAGCGCGTGCTCGCGGCGACCGTCGTCGGGACGGCCGTCCTCACCGTCGTGCACCTCGTCCCGCTGCTGCTCGGGATCCTGGGCCAGGCGACGGTGCTCGTCGCCTGCGCGCTGGCGGTCGCGATCGCGACGCGGGTGAAGCCGTCCCCGCCCGGCCCGACCGACGAGGCGCACGACGACGCCGCACCGCGGCCGCGGAGCTCTCGCGTCGAGTGGGCGCTGGCCGTGATCGCGTCGGCCGTCGTGACCGTCGCCGCGCTCGCCGACCTCAAGCGCTGGGCCTTCAACGAGCTCGTCGGCGTCGACCCGCTGACGTTTCACCTGCCGAACATCGGCCGCTGGATCCAGACCGGCTCGCTGTGGCAGATCGACCAGTTCGTGCCCCTGCTGGCCCACGGCAACTACCCCAACAACGGCGATGTCGTGATGCTCAGCACGGTCCTGCCGTGGCACAACGACTTCCTCGTCCGGGCGCCGATCTGCTTCTTCCTCGTCATCACGGCCGTCGCCGTCAGCGCGGTCGCGCGCGAGCTGCGCGCGCCGCCCGCCGCCGTCGTGCTCGCCGGCGCGGCGATCGTGTCCGTCCCGATCGTCGGGCTCGCGACGATCCCGCGCGCGCTGCCCGACGCGCTGCTGTGGGCGACGTTCGCCTGCGGCGCGCTGTTCCTGCTGCGCCACGCCCGCACGGCGCGCCGCTCGGACCTCCTGCTGGCGGCGGTCGCGCTCGCGATCGCGTTCGGGACGAAGTGGTACGGGATCAGCTCGGTCGGCGTGCTCGTCGCGATCTGGATCGCCGCGCGCCTGCGGCAACGCGACGTCCCACGCAGGCTCGCGCTGCGCGAGAGCGCGCTGCTGGCCGTCGTCGTCGGCCTCGGCGACGCCGCGTGGGCCGCCCGCAACCTCGTCGAGTCCTCCAACCCGTTCTTCCCCGCGAAGATCGCGGCGTTCGGCGTCACGATCTTCGACGCCCCGCGCGACGTCATCGTCGAGCGGGTCGGCTTCAACATCTACGACTACCTCGGCGATCCACCCGTCCTGCGCCAACTCGGAGGCCAGATCTTCGACGGGCTCGGCGTGCTCGCGATCGTCTGTGCGATCGGGCTCGTCGTCGCGGCGTTGCGAAACCGCCGGCCGGCGGACCGCCGCGTCGTGCTGCTGTCCGTCTGCGCGCTCGCGCTCGTGCCGGTCTACGCATGGCTGCCGGGCACGGCGCTCGGGCTGCGCGGCAACCCGTCGCTGGCGAGCGGCAACACGCGCTACGCGATCCCGATCCTGCTGCTCGCCGTGCCGGTCGTCGCATGGGCGATCGGGCGGCTGCCGCGCTGGGCGGCGCTCGCCGCCCATGTGGCGCTCGTCGCCGGCGGGGCGGCCGGCGCGTACGACGGCTACGAGGTCCAGGGCGTGCGCGGCCCGCTGCTCGCCGCCGTCGGCGTCGGGCTCCTCGGCGCCGCCGGCTGGGCGCTGTGGCGCCTGCGCCGCAACGTCCTCGTGCTCGTCGCGGCCGCGTTCGTCGTGGCGCTCGTCACGCTCGCCGGCGCCTACCGGATCAACCACCGCATCAACGACGCGCGCTACCTCGGCGTCGATCCGGCGATCGACGCGCTGCTCGAGGTCGCGCCGACGGGCAAGAGGATCGGCCTCGCCGCCGACTGGTCGGTCGGCGGCCTGACGCCGATCTGGCCCGCGTTCGGGACGCGGATCGGCAACGACGTCTCGTACATCGGCTACTTCGACGGCTTCCTGCGCAAGGAGCCGACCGAGGCGCGCTTCCAGGCGGCGCTGAAGCGCGGCCGCTACGACGTCATCGTCGTCGGCCGCGGCTTCTACCCCCCGCAGAACACCCGCGAGCAGCGCTGGGCGCTCGACGCCGGCTGGCGCACGATCGCGCTCAGCACCCGCCTGCGCGTGCTCGTCGCACCGCCGCCGGCCTGACCGCAACGACCTGTCGGACCCGGGTCACGGAGCCGCTTCGCCCGCGATGATCGCGGCCATCTTCGCCGTCTCGCGATCGACGCTCGCGTGCTCGCGCACCCACGTCCGCGCCGCCTCGCCCGCCGCGCGCCGCGCCGCGGGCTCCAGATCCAGCGCCGCGCGCAGCGCCTGCGCCAGCGCCTCGGCATCGCCCGGCGCCGCCAGGAACCCCCACGGCGCCAGCACGCACTCGGGCAGCCCGACCTCGTCGCTGGCGACGACGAGCATGCCCATCGCCATCGCCTCCTTGACGACGACCGGCATCGAGTCGCGGTCGCCGTCGCGCGCGACGACGCACGGCATCGCGAGCACGTCGGCCGCCTGCATCGCGGCGAGCACCGCCGCGGGCGCCCCGCTGCCGAGCAGCGTCACGGGCGCCCCCGCGGCGGCGATCCGCCGCTCGAGCGCGGCGCGCTGCGGGCCGTCGCCGAGGATCCGCACCTCGATGTCCCCCACCATCGCGGCAGCGTCCACGAGCACGTCGAAGCCCTTCTTCTCGACGAGCCGGCCGACCGCGAGCACGATGCGGCTGCCCGGTAGCGGCGCGCGGCGCGCGAACGCGCTCGCGTCGACGCCCATCACGACCTCGTGCACCGACGCGCCGGGCACGAGCTCGCGCAGGCGCACGACGTTGTAGTGACAGCCCGTGAAGACCGCCTTCGCGCGCTCGAGCTTGCAGCGCAGGTTGCGCGGCGAGGCGAAGATGTCGTAGGCGTGCGCGGTGACGCTGTAGGGGCGGCCGGTCAGCGCCGCCAGCCGCATCGCGTCGAGCGCCGCACCGCCGGCGAAGTGCGCGTGCAGGTGCTCGTCGCCGCCGGTCCGGACGATCCGCCGCGCCGGCCCGGCGAGCGCGCGCAGCGGGCGCGACCACTCCTCGCGCCGCCAGCGCAGTCGCCCGGCGAGATCGCGCGCGCACGCAAGCGGCCGCGACCGCAGGAGCCACGCGAGATCGCGCAGGCTGCCGGTCCCGAGCAGCGTCACCTCGACGTCGCCCGGAGCCTCGGGGTTCGGGTGCGGGGCGGCGCGCGCGGCCTGCACGCGCACCGCATGACCCTGGCGGCGCAGCGCCTCGAGCTCGTTGACGACGAACGTCTCCGACAGCTCGGGCCACTGGTCGAGGACGAACAGCAGCCTCATCAGGCGGGCTCGACGGGCTTCGTGCGGCGCCGGCCGGTCGCGAACAGCGACGCGCCGAGGACGAGCGCCGCGCCGGTCAGGGCCGGCATCTCCCAGTCCCAGTCCAGGCACGCGTGCACGAGCCAGGCGACGAAGGCGCCACCGACCGCCGCCGACTGCGTGCGGCGCAGCGCCCCGCGACCACCGACGGCCCGCACGATCGCCGCGCCGACCGCGCCGAGGAACGCGAGCAGCAGCGCGAGGCCGACGAGCCCGAGCTCGGCCAGCGTCTGCAGCGGCAGCGAATGCGCGTCGCGGACCTTGTCGTCGACGCGACGCGTGCGCATGAAGCGCACCTCGTAGGAGCCGGCGCCCTCGCCGTGCAGCGGCTGTGCCGCGAAGCCGTCGAGCGCGACGCGGTACGTGTCGCCGCGCGAGCTGTTCGTCGACAGCAGGCGCGCCTTCCCCTGATCGGTCGGCGCCGCGGCCGGCGACTGGAAGTCGTCCCATTGGCGGTCGACGAACGCCGACGCGTCCGACACGGCCGCGCTCGTGACGCGATCGCCGTCGCCGTTTCGGACGAGCATGCCGGCAAGCGGCGCGGCGACGACGAGCGCGCCCGCGACGGCAAGCGCGATGCCGCGCGCGCGGCGGGCCGCGGCACGCGTGCGCGGGGAAGCCGCCGCGTCGGCAAGCATGGCCTGCGCGACCGCGACGACGAAGACGATCACGGCGAGCACGACCGTGTAGGCGTTGTCCTGGTGCGCGAGCGGCCCGCCGCCGAGCTGCCCGGCGACGCCGTCTTCGAGCACGCGCGGCACGACGAGCCCCGCCGCGGCCCCGGTGCCGACGACGCACAGCGTGGCAAGCAGCGCCCCCCGGTGGCGCGAGAGCACGATCAGCCCGACGATCCCGGCGATGAACGCCAGCCACGCGCCGCGCGACAGCGACAGGTACATCGCCACGAGCAGCATGACGGACGCTCCCGCCGCGACGGCCCGCAGCGCGCGCGCCGCGCGCGGGTCGGCCGCCAGCCCGATCGCCAGCACGCCACCGATCGTCGCCAGCGCCCCGAACGCGTTCCAGTAGCCCAGCGGGTAGCTCAGGCGGGCGTCCGGAACGCCGGGCACGACCGGCTCGGCGGGGACGAGACCCGGCTGCACGTGGCTCAGCAGGCCGGCGCCGCAGACGACGACGATGACCCCGAGCACGGTCCAGACGAGCACGGTCGCGCCGCGCGGGCCGTCCGCGACGAGCAGGCCGAGCGCGAACAGCGCGAGGTAGAGCATCGTGCGCTGCATGTCGAGCAGCGGTGCGTCGGGCACGACCGACCAGCCCGCGGAGATCGCGCTCCAGGCGGCGAGGCCCGTGAGCGCCGCCAGCGCGACGAGCGCGCGCGCGGGCAGGCCGGCGCCGGGCGCGCGCACGAGTGCCAGCAGGCCGAGGCCGACGTACGCGGCGGCGCCCGCGGCCGCGGTGGCGTCCGGGAAGTAGCCGCCGTTGGCGAACGCCAGCGCGACGAGCACGACCGCGACGAGTCCGGTCGCGGCGAGCTGCGGCCCGTGCGAGGCGAGCGCGCGCGACGACGGCACCGGCTCGCTGGCTACCGTCTGCGCATCCATGGCAGCGCCGACTGTAGACGCTGCGACAGCTCGAGCCGCTCCTGCGGGAGACTGAGCGCTCGTATGCGTGACGTGACCGCCACCCGCATCGCCGGCCTCGCCTTCGCGGTGCTGTGCGTGGCGCTCGGCGGCTACCTCGCGCTGGCCCAGCGCAGCGAGCACACCCTGGCGCGCGCGCAGGACGAGCTCGCCGCGGCGCAGCCCGCCGCCGCACTCGCCCGGCTGCACGGCCTCGGTGGCCAGGCCGCCGGCCGCGCGCTCGCCGTTCGCGCGGCCGCCCACATCGCCCAGGGCCGCTACGCCGACGCGCACCGCAACCTGCGCGCCGCGCTGCGTCGCGATCCCAACAGCTGGCTGCTCGAGCGCGACGACGCGATCGTGCTCCTGGCCCTCGACCGCCGGCTCGACGCCCGCCGTGCCCTGCAGCGCGCGCTCGCGCTCAACCCGCGCATGGACATCCCTCCGGGTTTCGTCGTCGCCGGCGGGTAGCCGGTCGTGCATCCGTCCAGGGCGCCGGGCGGCTGCGCTACAACTCGTTCGAGCTTTGATGACGAGGATGGCCGACACCCGAACGCCCGCGCGACTGTCCGCGCTCGTTGCCGCGCTTGCCGCCGCCTGTGCGTGCGCCGGCCCGGCGCAGGCCGCTTCGGCCGTCTCCGATCAGTACCTGTCGGCGCCCATGCCGCTCGTTCAGGCGAAGGCCACGGCGGCGGCGGCGGCGACATCGAAGGCGACGCCCAGCGCCGCGCCGCAGGCGTCCGCAACCGGGCCGGCATCGGCCGCGGGCGCCAGGCCGGTGCCCGCCCAGCGAGCGCTCAGGCCGCTCACCGTCACCCGCACGGGCGATGCGGGCACGACCCTGGTCGACGCGCCGCTGGCCGCGGCCTCGTCCGATCCGCCGCCGCTCGTCGCGCTCGCCGCGCTCGGGCTCTTGGCGGTCGGTTTCGTGCTCGCCGCCGTGGGCCGCGCCCGCGCGCGCGCCGCAGCGCCCTGAGCGGCGCGCCGCCGACAATCGAGGCTCGCCGTGGCGCAATCGCCCGTGCAGGCGCTCTCTCCAGCGGTTTCGTGGTATCGGCAACGCTCGGCTGGCGGTAGCCTGGGAGGAGTGGCAACAGCCGTGACACCCGTCGGCGTGCGCGACGGCGATCCGCACGCGCTCGCCGGCCTGTGCGATCGTCGTGGCCCCGCCGTGCTGGCGTACTGCGAAGTCGTGGCCGGGCGCGGCGAGCCGGCCGCCGTGGCCGCCGCCGAGGCCTTCGGCAGCTTCCGCGCCGGCGTCGTCGCCGCCCCCGACCTCGCGCACCTCAATCCCGAGGCGCTGCTGATCAGCGCGACCCGCCACGCGGCCGCCCGCCACGCGGGCACCGATCTGCCGCCGGAGCACCAGCGCGTGCCCGTTCTGCTCGCCGCGCGCGCCGACCGCAGCATCACGCTCGCCGACCACGACTTCCTCGAGCAGCACCTCGCCTCGTGCTGGACCTGCCGCGCGCCCGTGGCCCGCTTCGAGGCGGCCGATCGCGCCTACCTCGACCCGCCGACGACGCCGCTCGCGCCGGAGGTGAAGGCGGCGATGGTCGGCGCGCTGACGGCCGCGGCGCCCGTGCTCGGCGCCGAGCCCGAGCCCGCCCCGTATGTTCCGGGCCCGGACCCGGCGGCGGCCTTCCCCAACGGCAGCGGTCCGCACGGCCCCGAGGGCTACGTCGAGCAGCCGACGTCCGCCTACCAGATCGGTGTCGACGACCTCGACCTCGTCGGCGCGCCGCTCGAGGCCGAGCCGGCCGCCGCGCAGCCCGAGCCCCGCAGCGCCCGCGGCCGCGGGATGACGCGCCGCGCGCGTTCGCAGGGCGCGCCCGATCGTGCCGCTCGCCGCTCGCGCCGCGCCCGCGCGGCCGCCGCCGCCCCGATGCCGGCCCCCGTCTCGGACGTCGCCGCTGCGCCCGCCGGGGATGCCCGCGCCGGGAGCGGCACGCACCTCCCGCGTCCGCAGCGTGCCCAGCACACGTCAACGAAGGCCCGCCGCAGCCGCCCGGCGCTGCGTCCGGGCGTGGTGCTGCCGCTCGCCCTCGTCATCCTGGCCATCATCGTCGCCCTCGTGATCGCCGGGGTCTTCGGCGGCGGCGAGCCCGCGTCGAGCCCGCAGAGCTTCGCACCGGCGACCAGCGAGCCCGTCGACACCGCGCCCGCGGCACCCGTCGTCGAGGTCCCCGGCGCCGCGACCGCCACCGCCGCGGCCGTGGAGAAGGCCAAGGCCCGCGCGCGCAGGCTGGCCGCGGACAAGGCGGCCGGCCGCGCGACCACGACGACCCCCACGACCCCGCCGCCGCCCGCCGCCGCGACGCCGCCGGCGCGGACGTCGGACGCGGCCTCGACCACCGCGACGCCCAAGGCCACCGGCAACACGAACTCGTCGAGCACGACGAAGAAGCCGAAGATCGATGCCAGCCAGGGCGCGACCGGCGCCGAGCAGCTGCCGCAGAACAAGGACACCTCCTCGGTCCCGGACCTCGCGCCGGCCGCCGAGCCCGTCGCGCCGCCCAACTGAGGCACCGTTGACGGCGATCGAGCTCGAGCGCGAGATCCAGCGCGTCGGCCGCGAGCTCTCCCGCGCGCTCCCCTCACGCCGCGGCCACCCGATCAAGGCGCTCGACGAGCGCGCGATGGACCTCGCCTCGCGCGACGCGGAGCTCCGCGCGGCGCTGTTTCGGTTCGTCGACGTCGTCCCGGCCTGCCGCTCGCTCGATGACCTCGCCACCCACCTGACGGGCTTTGTCGACGAGGTCGGCGATCAGCCGCCGTCGCTGCACGCCGCGATGAAGGTCGCGAACACGAAGGCCGGCCGCGCGGCGCTCGGCGCCGCCAGCGCGGCCGGCGTCAAGCACATGGCGCACCGCTTCATCGTCGGCTCGGATCCCGCGGACGCCCTCTCGACGCTCCGGGGCCTGTGGCGCGACGGCATCGCGACGTCGGTCGACCTGCTCGGCGAGGCGACGGTCACCGCCGCGGAGGCCGACCGCTACGCCGGGCGCTGCGCCGAGGCGCTCGAGACACTCGCGCCGGCCTACGCGCGCCTCGACGATCGCCCGCGGCTGGAACGCGACGCCACCGGCTCCCTGCCGCGCGCGAACCTGTCGGTGAAGGTCTCGGCGCTGACCCCGCTGCTGCGCCCCGAGGCGCCCGAGCGCGGCAAGCGCGACGCCGCACCGCGCCTGCGCGAGTTGCTGCGCCGCGCGGCGCGGCTCGGTGCCCACCTGCATATCGACATGGAGTCGCTGGACTCGCGCGAGGCGGTCCTCGAGCTCGTGCTCGAGCTGCTCTCCGAGCGGGAGTTCGCGACCGCACCGAGCGCCGGGATCGTCCTGCAGGCCTACCTGCGCGACTCCCCCGAGACCCTCGATCGCGTCCTGCACTGGGCGCGCGCGACGCCGCGCGACGGCGTCCCGCTCGTCGTGCGGCTCGTCAAGGGCGCCTATTGGGACCACGAGGTCGTCGAGGCCCGCCAGCACGGCTGGAGCGTGCCGGTGTTCGAGCGCAAGGCCGACTGCGACGCGAACTTCGAGCTGCTGACGACGCGATTGCTGCAGGCCCGGCCGGCGCTGCGCGTCGCGATCGCCTCGCACAACCTGCGCTCCGTGTCGCACGCGATCGCCTGCAACCGGCTGCTCGGCGGCGAGGACGCCGACCTCGAGCTGCAGGTCCTGCGCGGCCTCGGCGACGATCTCGGTCACGCGCTGGCCTCCAGCGGCCTGCGTGTGCGCGCCTACTGCCCGGTCGGCGATCTCGTCGCGGGCATGGCGTATCTCGTGCGTCGCCTGCTGGAGAACACGGCCAACGAGAGCTTCCTCGCCGATCAGGCCCACGGCGTGGCGCTCGAGCAGCTGCTGGCCCCGCCCGCATGAGCACCTCGCCGCCCCCACGACCGCCGCCCCCGACGCGCCCTCGCCCATGACGCTCGCCGCCACGCCCGGTCTCCGGCCGCCTCCGGCGCCGCCCGCCCCATGACCCTCCCGCCCTTCGCCAACGAGCCCGTCCTCGAGCTGCGCCGCGCCGGCGAGCGGGCGAAGCTGACCGCCGCCCTCGAAGGGCTCGTCCTGCCCGTGCGCGTCCCGGTCTGGATCGGCGCGCAGCGCCGCGACGGCGACGAGCTCGTCTCGACGGACCCGGGCACGCCCGAGCGGGTCGTCGCGCTGGCGGCGGCGGGCACGGCCGACGACGCGGCTGTTGCCGTCGCCGCGGCCCACGCCGCCTTCCCGGCCTGGGCGGCCACGTCGGCGCAGGAGCGCGCGGCAGCCCTGCTGCGCGCGGCGGCCTGGATGCGCGAGCGCCGGCCGGCGCTGGCCGCGCTCGCCGTGCGGGAGTGCGCGAAGCCGTGGCCCGAGGCCGACGCCGACGTCTGCGAGGCGATCGACTTCCTCGAGTTCTATGCCCGCGGCGCGATCGACCTCGCGGCGGGCGCACCGCTGCTGCAGCTGCCCGGCGAGCGCAACGAGCTGCGCTACGCGGCGCGCGGCGTGTGCGCGGTCATCGCCCCCTGGAACTTCCCGCTCGCGATCCCGATGGGCATGGCCGCGGCGGCGCTGGCGACCGGCAACAGCGTCGTGTTGAAGCCCGCCGAGCAGTCGCCGGGCTGCGGCCTTCGCGTCGTGCAGGCGCTGCGTGCCGGCGGTGTCCCGGCCGGCGCGATCGCGCTGCTGCCCGGCGAGGGCGAGGCCGGCGCGGCGCTCGCGCGCCACCCGGATGTCGCGACGATCGCCTTCACCGGCTCGGGCGCCGTCGGCCTCGAGCTGCTGCGCACGGCCGCCGACACCCCGCCCGGCGCTCGCGGCCTCAAGCGCGTCGTCGCCGAGATGGGCGGCAAGAACTGCATCGTCGTCGACGCGGACGCCGACCTCGACGAGGCCGTCCCGGCGATCCTCGAGTCCGCCTTCGGCTTCGCCGGGCAGAAGTGCTCCGCCGCCTCGCGGGTGCTCGTCCACGAGGCCGTGCACGAGCTGCTCGTCGAACGCCTCGCGGGCGCCGTCGCGGGCCTGCAGGTCGGCGATGCCGCCGACTTCGCGACGGACGTGCCCGCGGTCATCGAGCGCGCCGCCCGGCAACGCGTCCGCGACTACGCCAAGCGCGCGGCCGACGTCGGGGTCGTCATCACCGGCGCCGGCGAGCCGCCGGGCGACGGCTGGTACTGCGCACCCGCGATCGCGACCCGACAGCCCGCCGACTCGTCGGTCCTGCGCGACGAGATCTTCGGTCCGCTGCTGTCCGTCGAGCCGGTCCGCGACGTCGAGCAGGCCTGCGATCGCATCGACGCGCTGCCCGTCGCGCTGACGGGCGGCCTGTTCGCCCGCAACCCGCGCACGGTCCAGCGCTTCGTCGCGCGCTCGCCCGTCGGCAACCTCTACGTCAACCGCGCGACAACCGGCGCCATGGTGGGAAGGCAGCCGTTCGGCGGCAACCGCCTGAGCGGCACGGGGACGAAGGCGGGCGGCAGCGACTACCTGCTGCATTTCGTCGAGCCGCGGGTCGTGACGGAGAACACGCTGCGTCACGGCCTCGTGGTGTAGCGGGCCAGATGGGCCGCCTCATCGGATCCTGTGAAACGGGCCCCGGATCGCGAACACGTGGCCCGGCGACTGGATGTTCGCGAACAGCGTGCGGCCGTCACGCGAGAACGTCGGCCCCGTGAACTCCGAGTCGCCGGCCATCTCGTTGCGGGCGAGGAAGAAGACGTCGCCGCGGTCGGTGGAGCCGACGAGATGGCTCTTGCCGTCGCCGTCCTCGGCGACGATGACGCCGCCGTAGGGCGACACCGTGATGTTGTCGGGGCCGTCGGGGTCGGAGTCCTGGTCGGCCGGTGTGTAGGCGAAGTGCAGCTTGAGCTCGATCGTGTCGCGGTACGGATCGATGTGCCAGACCTGGCCGTCGTGCTGCGCCGAGCTGCCATCCGAGTTGCGCGCGAACGACGCGACGAAGTACGCCCCGCCGTCGCCCCACCACATGCCCTCGAGCTTGCGGCTGCGGGTGATCTGGGCGAACTGCTTGCGCACCGGCATCGTCGTGGCGTCGCGCTCGGGGACGTCCAGCCAGCGCACGCGATACGTCGTGCCGGGCGCCGTCGCGACCGACAGGTCGGGCACGAACTCCCCGCCGCGCGTGAACGCCTGCATCGCCTCGAGCTTGCCGGCGTCGTCGGCGAGCTTGCGCAACGACCCCTTGCGCAGCGGCAGCGATCGCAGCGGCGGCGTCCAGCGGTACAGCAGGCCGTTGGGGTTGCCGGCGTCCTCGGTCTGGTAGATGCGGCCGAGGAACGGATCGACCGCGACCGACTCGTGGGCGAAACGGCCGAGCGCCCTGATCGGCTTCGGATCCATGTTCGCCGTCATGTCGTACGGATCGACCTCGAAGACGTAGCCGTGGCGCTGGCCTCCGGGAAGGATCGCCTCGGTCTCCTCGCACGTCAGCCACGTCTCCCACGGCGTGCGGCCACCCGCGCAGTTGTTGTGCGTCCCCGCGACGGACACGTACTCGCGAACGCGCCTGCCGTTGCGGTCGACCTCGATCGTCGTCGTGCCGCCGCCGGCCTTCTCGTCGTAGACGAGCCCCGGCACGTGGGGCACGACGAACGGCTCGCCGCCGCCGATCTCGTGGTTGTTGACGAGCACGCTGCCGCCGGCGCCGCGGCGCAGGAAGGCGGCCGTGCCGTCGGCGTCGGACGGGGTCGGCTGTCCGCTGTCGAGCATCGTCACGCCGGCCTCCGCGACGATCGAGTAGCCGAAGCCCCTGGGCAGCGACAGGATCCCGGCCGGATCGGGGACGAGCGGGCCGTAGCCCGCGACCATCCCGGCCGCCTCGGCCGATCCGAACACCCCCGGCAGGCTGCCGCTGACGACGAGCCCGAGGCTCGCGCCGGCCGAGCGGGCCAGCAGCGTGCGCCGCGAGACGCGGCCGTCGGTGGCGAGATCAGGCAGATCGGGCTGGGACACGCGCAACTCCAGGGAGATCGAGGATCGACGACGACGCTGCCACCCTCGCGGCCACCCTCGCGCAGCGTGTGACGAGCTCGTGAAGAGGGGTGCGCGTAGGCGCCCGCACCGCCGACGAGTCCTCGTGGGTCCGGGCCGGGGGTCAGGCGCCGGCGCGCGCTCCGCACATCGCGAGGAAGCGCTCGTGCAGTCGCGTCTCGCCCGCGAGCTCGGGATGAAACGCGGCGACGAGCAGCGAGCCCTGCTGCGCGGCGATCGGGTGGCCGTCGAGCGTTGCGAGGATCTCGACGCCCTCGCCGTGCCAGGAGATCCACGGGGCGCGGATGAAGACGGCACGCAGCGGCGGGCCGTCGAGGCCGGCGAGCGCCAGGTCGGCCTCGAACGAGCGCACCTGGCGCCCGAACGCGTTGCGCCGCGCCTCGATGTCCATGATCTGAAGGTGCTCGCGGTCGAGCATGATGAGGCCGGCGCAGGTGCCGAGGATCGGCGTCCCGGCCGCCGCCAGCGCGCGCAGCGGCTCGGCGAGCCCCTCGCGCTCGATGCCGAGCGTCATCGTCGTCGACTCGCCGCCGGGCAGGACGAGGCCGTCGAGCCCTTCGAGGTCGGCCGGGACACGCACCTCGCGAACCTCGGCGCCAAGTGAGCGCAGGAGCCGCTTGTGCGCCGCGAAGGCGCCCTGGAGTGCGAGCACCCCGATCATGCGGTGGCTACCAGCCGCGCTGGGCCAGCAGCTGCTCGCCCGCGAGCGAGCGCGTCTCGAGCGAGGTCATCGCCTCTCCGAGGCCCTCCGAGGCGCGCGCGACGCGCTCCGGGTCGGCGAAGTGCGTGCACGCCTCGACGATCGCGCGCGCACGGCGCTCGGGATCGGAGGACTTGAAGATCCCGCTGCCGACGAACAGGCCCTCGGCGCCGAGCTGCATCATGAGCGACGCGTCGGCCGGCGTCGCGATGCCGCCGGCGCAGAACAGCACGACCGGCAGCCCGCCCTCGTGCGCGACGCCGCGGACGAGGTCCAGCGGGGACCCGAGCTCCTTGGCGGCGGTCGCGAGCTCGGTTTCGTCGAGCGTGCCGAGGCGGCGGATCTCCGAGCGGATCGAGCGCATGTGGCGGACGGCCTCGACGATGTCGCCGGTCCCCGCCTCGCCCTTGGAACGGATCATCGCGGCGCCCTCGCCGATGCGCCGCAGCGCCTCGCCGAGGTTCGTCGCGCCGCACACGAACGGCACCGCGAACGGCCACTTGTCGATGTGGTTGGCGTCGTCGGCCGGCGTCAGGACCTCGGACTCGTCGATGTAATCGACCTCGAGCGCCTCGAGCACCTGCGCCTCGGCGATGTGCCCGATGCGGGCCTTCGCCATCACCGGGATCGAGACGGCCTCCTGGATGCCCTTGATCATCGCGGGGTCGGACATGCGGGCAACGCCGCCGTCGCGGCGGATGTCGGCCGGCACGCGCTCGAGCGCCATGACCGCGGCGGCCCCGGCGGCCTCGGCGATCATCGCCTGCTCGGCGTCGACGACGTCCATGATGACGCCGCCCTTGAGCATCTCCGCCAGGCCGGCCTTGACCCGGAATGTCGCTTCGTCACGCACGCGGACGATTGTATTCGTTGCCCCTGCTCGACCCTTCCCGCTCCAGCGGCCGGCGGGCGCGGACGCGGACGCGCATCTGCGCCACGCACGCGACCGGACCCGGCCCGGCGGCGAGCTATTTCAGCTTGAACGCCTTGATGCGATCGGCGTAGCCGTCGGCATCGCGGGCGTAGACGCCGTAGGCGAGCGCCTGGACCATGCTCAGCAGCGCCGTGTGCGAGCGCACGTAGGCGGGGCTGTTGGACGAGTAGTAGAGGCGGATCTGGGCCAGCTTGGCGACCTCGGACAGCGTCGCGTCGGTGATCGCCATCGTGCGCGCCTTGCGGTGGCGGGCGAGCTTCATCGCGCGCACGACGAGCGGGTGCGGACGGCCCGCGGAGAGGCCGATGACGAGCGTCTCCTCGTCGATGCGCGACAGGCGCCCGAGGGCCTCCTGCGACGGGCTGGCGACGATCTCGGCGCGCAGGTCGAGCAGCATCAGCAGGTGGCGCAGGTAGGACGCGAAGAAGGCCATCTGGTCCGTGCCGGCGACGAGCAGGCGCGGCGTCGTCGCGATCGCCTCGATCGCGGACTCGATCTCCGAGCGCGACACCTTGCGCGCGGTGTCCTCGACGTTGACGTGGTCGGCGGCGAGCATCGTCTCGAACTCGTTCTGGTCGAGCGAGAACAGCGGCGCTGCCGGGCCGCTCGGCGCGATCGCCGCGGGCGACGTCGCGTGACGGCGGCGATACTCCTCGCGAGCGGAGTGCTGCAGCTCCGGATAGCCCTCGAAGCCGAGCGCCTGCGAGAACCGCACGACGGTGCTCGACGACGTGTTGGCGCGGCGCGCGAGCTCCTCCGCGGTCTGGAAGGCGACCTCGTCGAGGTGGTCGACGATGTACTGCGCGACATCCTTCTGCGAGCGCGAGAAGTCGTCGAAGCGGGCCTGGATGTAGGTGGAGAGCGACTCGGGAGTCGTCGTCGTAGCTGATCGCTTCATTGGCGAGAAGCTGTTTCGACGGCCCCCGCCGCGTTCCTTTGAAGAGCCTGCAAACGTGCGTCGTCGGCGGAGCAAATGGGCCGCTGAAACGAACCGCGCCCGGCCTTGGGGAAGACCGGGCGCGTAGGCCGAGAGCTGCGGGGCGGGGGCGGGGGATATGGGCTCCGAACCGGTGCTCTCGGCGGGCTCTGATCAAGGTCATGCCCGCGATCGTCGGGCGTAAACACCAGTGCTCAGCGAATTGACGCGTAGCGACGGATCGCCGGCCGCTCGCCCTCCGGGACGGTGTAGAACGCCCCTCCCCCGCGCGTCAGCGCGAGCGCCTCGCCCTGCCCCTCGCCCGGCAGGCTCGTGCGAGCGGCGCACGGGCGGCGCCGCAGCGCGGCCGCGACCGTCTCGCCCCGCCGGCGCTTCCAGACGAGGACCGCGTCGTAGGTGCGCAGGGCGATCGTGCTGCCGTCGGCCGAGACGTCGCCCCCGGTGACGGCCTCCGCCACGCCGAGGCGCAGCCATGCGCGACGGCGCATCGTCGTGGGCGCGCCCGCCGGGGGGTGATCGGCGACGTACACGCCGGCGCGCCCGACGTAGCTCTTCTCGATGACCACGAGCGCCCCGCCGGCCGGGTCGACGAGCAGCGCCTCGGCGTCGCGCGGGCCGTCGGGGTAGCGCAGCTCGAGGCGTTGCGCCGGTGGGGTCGCGATCGCCGCCCCGCCGGAGACGCGCGGCTCGGGGACGCGGTAGACCGAGATCGAATCGCGCTGCGCAAGGTTGTCGCCGATGTCGGCGACGAGCAGCGCCGCGCCGCCCCCGGGCAGGCGCCCGAGCGCGATGTCCTCCCAGTCGAAGTTCGCGGCGCCCGTCACGGTGACGTCGCTGCGCAGCGTGCCGGCGGCGGTGACGGCGTAGACGTGGTTGGGGTTGCCGCCGTCGTTCTCGGTCCACAGCACGCCGGGCTGGGTGCGTGACGCGACGAGGCCCGACAGCTCGGTCGCGGCCGGCGTGTCGACGTGCCCGGTGATGCGAACCCGCAGTCGCGAGCACAGCGCGGGCGGGGCCGCCTCGCGCGCGGCGGCGGTCGCCGTCGCCGGCGACGACGTGGCGGGCCGGTCAGCGCCGCCGCCGCAGCCGGCGAACGCCAGCATCGCGACCGCCAGCGCGGCCGGCGGCCTTCCCCTCGTCACGGCGCCGGCGGCGCGGCGAGCGGTCCTACCCGAGGATCCGGATGGTCTCGTGGGCGCGTTGGATCCGCCGGTCCTGGATCTTGTACTCGTCCGGGATCATCAGCAGCTCGGTGATCGCGAGCACGTCGCGTGCCAGCAGCAGCTGGACGCGCAGCGCGGTCTCGGCGCACGCGACGATCTCCTCGCGCGACTCGAACGTGTGGTTCATGCCGAGAAGCCGGCGGATGTAATAGCCCATGGTCGCGCTACCTCAGCTTCTCGAAGATCTCGGTGGCCCGCACGACGCGGGGGTCGGTCTTCTCGAGCCCGGCCTCCTGCGCCAGCGAGATGATGTCGCGCGAGAGCTGCTCCTGCATGAGCAGGGCTCCCTCAGCGACGTCCTCGAGCTGTGCGTCGGACTTCTTGTCGTAGCCGTTGTAGAACATCTTGCGCAGCAGTTCACCCATGGAGGGAGTATCCCTCAAGACGGCCGTCGCTACTCCTCCCCCGGCCGCGTGCTCTGCACCTGCATGTTCAACGTGACGGGCAGGCCGCTCTCGATCGCCTGCGCGGCCACCTCGGCCCCGCCGATGCGCACGCCCGCCATGAGCGCCTGCGTCAGCGCCTTCGCGACGAGCTCCCAGCTGTGGTCGTCGAGGTCTAACTCCCGGCGCAGCCCGATGGCGATCGGCCGCAGCTCGATGATCGCCTTGTCGCTGACGTCACCGGGCTGGGGAGGATCGGATGCCATCCCGACAGCCTAGGCCGCCGGGCGGCTGCTGTGTGAGCGTCAGCTGCCGCGCGTGTCGCGGATGCGCTGGAGCACCGCGGCGGCGGTCATCCCGCGGTCGATGCGGATGCGCGAGAGCGCGAACCGATCGGCGGCCGGCCGCGCCCAGCCGGCCTGCGTCGTCGTCGCGCCGAGGTAGCCGGCGGCCTTGACGGCGGCGACGACGCGGGCGTCGTAGCGCCCGCTCGGATAGCAGAAGAAGCGGCCCGCCGAGGCGCCGAAGTAGCGGCGCAGGCGCGCCCGCGAACCGACGATCTCCTGCGCGAGACGGCCGTCGTCGACGGTCGTGAGATCCGGATGAGTGAGCGTGTGCGCGTCGATCTCCCAGCCCGCGCGGATCATCCGCTTGATCGCCTTCGTGCCGCCCGTGTCCTTGAGGTTCGCGAGCTCGAGGTTCAGGACGCCCGGCCAGCCTGCGCCTGACAGCGTCGGCAGCGCGTTGCGAACCTGCCCGCCGTAGCCGTCGTCGAAGGACAGCACGATCGGGTGACTCGGCAGCTTGGCCTTGTGGTGCCACGCGTTCCAGGCCTGCTGCAGCGTGACCCCGTGGTAGCCCGCGTCCTTCAGCCCCTGCACCTGCCCGCTGAACTCCTTGGGGCCCACCCACAGCGCCGGGTACGGCGTGCCGGGCGGAGGGTCGGCGATGACGTGGTACATGAGGATCGGCACGGCCTCGCGGGGCGCGAGGTGCGCCCCCGGCATCGGGGGCCGCACGACCGCCGTGACGCGCTCGCGTGCGGGCGTGCGCTCGACCTGCCCCGACGCCGCCCGCACCGCCGCGACCGCCTTCGCGCGCGTGGCGGGTCCCGAGTCCTCCCCGCCGCCGCCTGTGCTGAGCACGACGACGAGTACGACGAGCACGAGCACGGCCCCGCCGGTGGCCATTTGGCGACGCCGCAGCAGCCGCCGCCTCGCGGAGGCGCGACGTGTGCGACGGGCGGCCTCATCCATGACCGGCAACCTACGCCCCCGGGCGGCCGATCCGCGTCGCATCGGATCGACCCGCCGACACGGCGGTCGAACCCCTGCGGCACGCGAGCGCGCCGCAATCGCCGCGGAGCGGGCGTGCTGCCAGCCGCCGGGCTTGTCGAATACTCCTCGCATGCCGGGGGTTTGACGCCAAAGACCCCAGTGGGCCGGGTAGGACTCGAACCTACGTCTGACGGATTATGAGTCCGCTGCTCTGACCAATTGAGCTACCGGCCCGCACGACGGCAGGGTGCCAGAGCCGGACGGTACCGCTACTTGACGCGTGCGACAGCCCGTGCGAGCTCGCCCGTGGAGAAGACGCCCTCGAAGCGCGACGTGACCTTGCCGCTGCGATCGATGACGAATGCCCACGGCTCGGACGGCAGGCGCCAGTCGGTGACCTGCTTGCGGGCGCCCTTGTTGAAGTCGTTGTCGCGGTAGATCTCCTGCTGGATGAACGTCACGCCCTTGCCGTTCTGCGCCCGGACCTGCTCGGCGATGTCGACGACCGGGCCACACGTGCGCGACTGGCACAGCGCGGGCGTCGCGAACAGCAGGACGACGGGCCGCTTGCCGACGACGTCGGCGAAGTCCGTGCTCAGCATCTGGGGCGGCGGCGGGACGCGCGTCGAGATCTTCTTGAGGTCGCCGCCGACGTCGGCGCCCGTCAGCGTGTGGATGCGGATCGCCTGGTCGCCGACGTCCGGCGGGCCCTTCGTCGCCGAGGCGGAGGCGACCGGCATCGGCTGCGGCGGATCGGCGACGACGAGCCGGCCGTCGAGGCGCACGATCCCGACCGCGAGCCGCGGCCCCGCCGAGGCGAACGCCGGCCGAGCGACGTAGAACGTCTTGCCGTCGGCGAGATCCGACGCGGTCTGCGCGCTGCGGTACGCCGTCGCGACGTCGAGCGACTCCTTGCGCGCGACGAACGGGCCGCGCAACTCGCTGCCGTCCGGCTTGGCGGTGTAGACGGCGACCTCCGAGACGTCGAGCTGCTTGTTGGCGCGGTCGACGATCGCGAAGCCGAGCCGGTTGCCGCTGCCGACCTTCTGCGAGTTGAAGCTGCTCGGGTTGAGGATCGCGCCCTCCTTGAGCCCGGCCGTCAGCTGCTCGAGCGTCTTGCCCTTCGACGAAGGGAAGTCGGCCGGCGCCGCGGCGACGGGTGCGGCGGGGGCGGGCGCCGCACCGCCGTCATCGCCCGAACCGCACGAGGACAGCGCCACGGCCGCCACCACGATGACGAGCGGACGGAGCATCTGACGGGGAATCTAAGCGGTCGCGTGATTGGATTGCGCCACCTCATCGCCGACAAGGGAGCAACGCATGGCAGATCGCGCCGCGATCGTGACCGGAGCCTCGAGCGGGATCGGGCTCGCGGTCGCCCGCATGCTCGCCGAGGAGGGCCACGCGGTGACGCTCGCGGCCCGCCGTCCCGCCAAGCTGCAGGCGGCGTACGAGCGGCTGCGAGACGACGGCCTCGAGGTCCAGCAGGTCGCCGCGAACGTCGGCGACGAGGCGGACATCAAGCGCGTCGTCGCCGCCCATCGCGACGCATACGGGCGCCTCGACGTGCTCATGAACAACGCCGGCATCGGGATCGGGTCGCCGATCGGCGAGCTCGACACGAAGCGCATGGACGTCCAGCTCGCGACGAACCTGCGCGCGATCCCGCTCTTCTACCGCGAGTGCATCGACATGCTCACGGCCGCCGGCGCGGAGCACGCCAATGCGCTCGTCGTCAACACCGCGTCGGTCGCGGGCAAGTCCGGCGAGGCGTGGCTGAGCGTCTACTCGGCGACGAAGTTCGGGATCGTCGGCTTCACGCAGTCGATGAACCGCGAGCTCGCCACGCGCGGGATCAAGTCGACCGCGCTGTGCCCCGCCTTCGTCGACACCGCGATGACGGAGTTCGTCCGCGCCAGGGTCTCCCCCGCGGACATGATCCAGACGTCGGACATCGTCGCCGCGGTGCGGATGCTGCTGGCGCTGAGCCCCGGCTGCGTCGTGCCGGAGATCGTCTTCCAGATGCCCGCGGGCGGGCAGCTCGCGGACGCGATGAGCTGATACGGCGGCCCGGGCAGGCGGGCCGCCGAGATCAACTCCAACCTTGCTCGAGGCCTACTCGGGACCCGAGCGGCGCTACCGGCCGGCCGGCAGCACGGCGGGCTCGACCGAGAAGTCGAACTCCTCCGCCTCGACCTCGTGCTCGAAGTCCGGCTCCAGCTCGCTCCCGAAGCCCTCCGGCAGCACGAGCGTCTCCTCGAACAGCCAGTCCAGCCCGGTCTCGGTCGCCTCGCGCTGACGGCGCTCGCGCGCGGTCGAGCGGTGCTCCTCGACGGCGGCCGCGAGGTCGACGGCGAAGCCGCCGCTGATGCGCCCGCGCTTGATCCGGCGATGCTGCTCGACGGCGCCCGACAGGTCGGCCTCGAAGCCGCCGCTCATCTGGCGCTCGCGGCGGCGGTTCGCCTCGGCCGTGGCCTTGTGCTCGGCGATCGCCTCGGCGAAGCCGTTGGTGTCGGCACCCGCACGCGAGGTTGCAAGGCTCTCCTCGAGCTGCATGCGCAGGTGCAGGACCTCGTCCTGCGTCGCCGGGCGCGTGATGTAGCGGCCGTGGACGCCGGTGAAGCGGTCCCATGCCTCGGGGAAGCTCATGCACCGGCCTCGAACACCCTCACGGTGCGCAGCGAGCATCGGGCAGGCACCGCCGTTGCCGTCGCTGAACGCTCCCGTGATCACGGTGTTGTTGCCCAGTCCCGTCAGCATCGCCAGGCGCGTACGCTCGGGCAGCGTGTCGATGGACTGGCGAAGGTCGGTGAGGGCTTGTTCTCGAGGCGTTGCCATATGGTGCTTTCTCCAGTCGCTCGGGGCACGGCCACCGTATGGGAGCCCGTCGCCCGGGGCAACTGATTCCCTGGTAATGAAAGGTATCTTGCAAGCTCAAGCCCATATGAAGCGCGCATGAAGCTCGGCGTGCACATCGGTTACTGGGGTTTGGGGCTGTCCTCCGGCGACCAGCGCGAGATCGTCCAGGAGGCCGAGCGGCTCGGCTACGACTCGGTCTGGGCGGCCGAGGCCTACGGCTCCGACGCCGCGACGGTGCTCGGCTGGCTCGCCGGCCTGACCTCGACGATCAAGCTCGGCTCGGCGATCTTCCAGATGCCCGGCCGCAGCCCCGCGATGACCGCGATGACGGCCGCGACGATCGATCAGCTCTCGGGCGGGCGGATGCTGCTCGGCATCGGCTCGAGCGGCCCGCAGGTCGCCGAGGGCTGGCACGGTCAGCGCTTCGCCAGGCAGATGCAGCGCACGCGCGAGTACGTCGCGGTCGTGCGCAAGGCGCTGGCCCGGGAGCGCCTGGAGTTCGACGGCGAGACGCTGACCCTGCCGCTGCCCGACGGGCCCGGCAAGGCGCTGAAGCTCACGATCTCGCCGGTCCAGGAGCGCATCCCGATCTACCTCGCGGCGATCGGTCCGAACAACACCCGCCTGGCGGGCGAGATCGCCGACGGCTGGATCCCGACGCTGTTCTCCCCCGAGCACGTCGCGCAGCTGCGCCCGCTGCTCGAGGAGGGCGCCGCGCGCAGCGGCCGCTCGCTCGAGCACTTCGACATCGCTCCGACGGTGAACGTGTGCATCACCGACGACCTCGCGGCGGGGCGCGACCTCATGCGCCCCGTGCTCGCCCTCTACATCGGCGGCATGGGCTCGCGCGAGCAGAACTTCTACAACGCGCTCGTGAAGCGCTATGGCTTCGAGGACGAGGCGCGCGACGTCCAGGACCTCTACCTCGACGGCAAGCGCACCGAGGCCTGCGCGCGGCTGTCGGACGAGCTCATCGACATGGTCACGCTGTGCGGCCCACCCGAGCACATCCGCGAGCGCCTCGCGGTCTACCGCGACGCCGGGGTCGGCACGCTCGGCCTCAGCGTCATGGCATGGACGAAGGACGAGCGCCTGGCGCAGCTGCGCCTGCTCGCGGAGCTCGCGGCCTGAGCGTCGCCGTGTCCGGCGGCCCCGACCGGCTGCGCCTGCTGCTCGGCGCCTTCGGCGATCCGGGGCACGCGTTCCCGATGATCGCCCTCGGCCGCGAGCTCGCCGGCCGCGGCCACGCCGTCACGTTGCAGACCTGGACGCGCTGGCAGGCCGACGTCGCGGCCGAGGGGATGACGTTCGCGGCGGCGCCGGAGTACCACCCGTTCCCGACGCAGGAGCGCTCGCTGACGCCCTACGAGGCCGTCGAGCGCGCGACGCGCGACACCGGGCCCCTTGTCCACGACCTCGCGCCCGACGCGGTCGTCGCGGACATCCTCACGCTCGCGCCGGCACTGGCCGCCGAGCTCGCGGGCGTGCCGACCGCGACGCTCGTCCCCCACCTCGACCCGCGCATGCCCGCCGCCAGCCCGCCGTTCTCGTGCGGCGCGCGGCTGCCGCGCACGGCGGCCGGTCGCGCGCTGTGGACCCGCGCGCAGCCGCTCACCAACCGCGGCCTCGAGCTCGGCCGGCGCGAGCTCAACGACACCCGCGCGCGCCTCGGCCTGCCGGCGCTCGCGCACGTCCACGGCGGGATCAGCCGCGAGCTCTCGCTCATCGCCACGTTCCCGCAGCTCGAGTATCCGCGCGACTGGCCGCGGGGCGCACACGTCATCGGCCCGCTGCTGTGGGAGCCGCCGTCGCGCGACGTGGAGCTGCCCCACGGCGACGACCCGCTCGTGCTCGTCGCGCCGTCGACGTCGCAGGATGCCGAGCAGCGCCTGCTGCGCGCGACGCTGGCCGGGCTGGCCGAGATGCCGGTCCGGGTGCTCGCGTCGGCCAACCGCGCCCCGTCGGACGCGAGCTTCGAGATCCCGCCCAATGCCCGGATCGTCGACTGGCTGTCCTACGCGCGCACGATGCCCGCGTGCGAGCTCGTCGTCTGCCACGGCGGCCACGGCACCGTCGCCCGCGCGCTCGCGAGCGGCTGCGCCGTGGTGCTCGTCCCCGCCGCCGGCGACATGAACGAGACGGCCGCGCGCGTCGACTGGGCCGGGGTCGGCGTGCGCCTGCCGCGGCGGATGGTCGGCGCGCGAGGCCTCGCGCTCGCGGTCGGGCGGGCACTCGCGCGACCGCAGCTCAGGGCGGGGGCGGCGCGACTGCAGGCGTGGGCCGCCGCCAACGGCGGCGCGGCGCGCGCCGCCGACCTCGTGGAGTCGTTCGCCCGCGGCGGTGGCTAGAAGCCCGAGTGGGCCGTCCGCGCGACGAGCGTCCCGTTGACGCTGCGCACGCCGGAGCGCCCCGCGGCGTCCTGCGTGACGGCGTACGCGCGGACCTTCATCCGACCGGTGCGGTTCAGCAGCACGCGCTCGCGCTTGCCGATCCCCAGCGAGAACGTCCTCGAGTGCGCGCCCTTGATGTTGAACTTCACGCGGCCGAGCTTGCGCTGCTTGCGCAGCGCCACGAGCTTGGAGCGAATGTTGGCGACGCTGAAGACGGTCAGCTGCCCCTTGCAACGACCCGAGCTCTGCGGGCAGGAGATCGTCACGAGGACCTTGTACGGGCGCTTCAGCCGCGGGCTCGAGACCCCGAGCGACGTGCCGCCGGCTGAGTTCCCGGTCGCGGAGCTGCCGGTCGTCGAAGCGCCCGGTGAGGTCGTCTTCGAGGTGCCCGGCGTCCCGTTCAGCGTGGGCAGCGAGATCGCCGGAGGCGGCGGTGGGGGCGGCGGCGGGGGCGGCGGCGGCGCGGGCACGTCGTCGTCGAGGATCGTCGCCGTCGCGGCGCCGTCGGCGATCGTCGCCGCCACCGGCGCGGAGATCCGCAGCTCGAACGTCTCGTTGGGCTCGTCGGCCGCGTCGTCGATGATCGGCACGTCGACCGGCAGCTGCGTCGTCCCCGCCGGGAGCACGAGCCGGCCGGAGCGGGGCGTGTAGTCCAGGCCGGCGACCGCGCTGCCGTTGACCGTCGCGTATGCGACGGAGACCTCGCGCCCGCTGACGGTCGACAGGCGCACGACGAACGCCGCCTTGGCACCCGCGGCGCCCTCCGTGACGGCGGGCGGATCGGCGACCGACAGCGACGGCATGGCATCGTCGTCGATGATCGTGCCGGTACCCGACGCGTCGCCGACCTCGTTGCCGGCGATCACCACCTCGAACGTCTCGTTGTTCTCGTCCAGCACGTCGCCCCTCACGGCGACGGTGATGTACTGCTGGAACGTGCCGCCACCGAGCGCGGTGGGGAACGTCACCGTGCCGCTGTTCGCCGCGTAGTCCGCGGGCGCCGTCGCGGATCCGTCTCGCGTCTCGAAGGCGACCGACGTCGTCCCCGACAGGATGCCCGCGCTGCGGGTGACCGCAAAGGTCATGTTGACCGTGCCGGACGAGCCCTCGGTGACCTGCGCGTCGCCGACGTCGATCGAGTTCGCGGAGGCCGGCGCAGCCCACAGGAGGGCAGCACCGATCAGCGCGCAGAGCACGCGTAGCGTCCCCCGCCTTCCATGGCCGCCCATGCGCGCAACCTAGCGGCTGCGCAGGACGGCTGCAATGGGGCACACGCCCCATCGCGGGCCGCGCGGCCGGTCCGCCGCGGCGGCCCGGTCAGAGGCCGCGTCTGTCACTCCCCCGGGTGGATTCGAACCACCACGCCTTGATTAACAGTCAAGTATGCTGCCGTTACATCACAGGGGATCGCGCCGTACGGCTCGTTCCGCGGGGCGCCGTCAAGGCGCCGCCCCGGCATTGTAGAGGCGCCGGCCAAGCTGCGCCGCGCCGGGCCTCGCTCTTGGCGAAGCGCTCAGGTGATCTCGATCGGCGTGCCGATCGGCATGATCCGCGCGAGCCGCTTGATCTTGTCGTTGCGCATGCGGATGCAGCCGTGCGAGGGGGTGCCGGGAATGAGGCCCGGCTGGTTCGTGCCGTGGATGCCGACCACGGGGATGCCGTGCCAATCGCGGATGCTCGAATAGGCGCTCGTGCCGAACGCGACCGGTCCGTAGACCTTGTTGTCGCCCTTGAGCTTCTCGCGGATCCAGAACTTGCCCTTCGGCGTCGGTGTCGATGCCTTGCCGACGCCGATCGGGGCAGACCAGATCTTGCTGCCGTTCTTGAACAGCGTCGCGCGCTTGGCCTTGCGGTTGATGACGAGCTGCGTGCGCACGACGTGCAGGTTGGAGAGATAATCCGCCGGCACCCAGCCGGTGCGTCCGTTGGGCTTCATCGGGATGGCGACCTGCAGCCACGGGTCGCCGCCGGAGTCGACGAATGCCGCCAGCACGAGGTAGACCTCGGGCACGCCGTCCTCGGTCAGGTAGCGCAGCCTCGTGATCGTCCTTCCGGCAGAGCTCGGAGCCGTGCGGATCGGATAGCTGTCGTTGGACGTCGCCCAGCGCGTGATAGTCGTCTGGTTGGACAGCGCCATCAAGGCGCCCGGCTCGACGAAGTCCGCCAGCGGGTCGCGGACCGTCGGCCCCGGCAGGTCTCTCACGACCGTCTGCGCGCTCGCGGTGGGGGGCCCCGCCAGCACGGCGATCGCGCATGCCGCGACCAGCACGATCATCCTGCATGCTCGCGAAATCATCGCCATCTCCATCCCGGAGCCCCCGTTACCCATCGATCCGGTTTCATGCTAGCGCCCGCGCTGCGGGGGGTGCGCCACTTGGCGCGCTCGCGCGAACGCCGATCAGTCGTGCGGTTTGGTCTCCTGGGATGCGCGGTCCGCCAGCTCGTGGAGCTTCGCCATCGCCGCGTGGCGCTGCGCCGCGAGGTCGGAGATGTTGCCCGTCGCCGCGGCGCGCGCGGCCGCGATCTCGCGATCCAGGCGCGCGAGTCGCAGCTGGATGCGCTCCATCTCGAACGCCGTCGCGGTCGGCGGCGCGGCGCGCGCGTCGCCGACGGCCAGCTCGCGCATGAACGCCAGCAGCGGATCGTCGTCGGCAAGCCCCGTGATCGGTGCGGCGAGGTGCTCGAGCAGGTGGGTCGCGGCGCGCCGCGTGAAGGCGCTCGTGAGGTCGGCCTCGAGATCGAGCTCGGCGAGGGCGGGTGCGCCGAGCTTGGGCAGCGCGATGCAGAGCGCGAGGAACGATCGCTCCGTCGGCTCGCGTCGCCCGAGCACCGCGCCGCCCTCGTCGCCCTGGCGGCGCGGCGGCGACGCCGGCTGCGAGCCACCCGCACGCGCGGCACCGGCGTTGGCGGCCGTCCGGGCCGCGCCCCCGACCGGCAACAGCTGCGCCAGCAACGGCAGCGACAGGTCGAGGCGATCGGCCGCGACCCGCTGGAGCTCCTCGCTCTCGGCGCTCGGCGCGAGCATCGAGAAGACCGGCGCGAGATCCTCGATGACGCCGTCGCGGCCCTCGGCGTCGGCGAGGTTCCCCGCGTCGAGTGCCTGCATGACACGAAAGCGCACGAACGGCACGGACTCCGCCACGAGCCGCTTGACCTCGTCGCCGCCCGTGCGCCGCACGAGATCCGCGGGATCCTCCCCGGTCGGCAGCGCGACGACGCGCAGCCGCAACGGCGGCGTACGGGCGAGCGCGTTGCGCGCGGCGCGCAGCATGGCCTGCCGGCCCGCGTTGTCGGCGTCGAGCGCGAGCCGCACCTCCGGCGCGAGCCGCGCGAGCTCGCCGATCTGGTCGTCCGTCAGCGCCGTGCCCATGATGCCGATGCAGTTCTCGATGCCGACCTGATGCATGGCGATGACATCGGTGTAGCCCTCGGCCGCCACGACGAAGCCCGCCTTCGCCGCCGCCGAGCGGGCGAGGTCCGCGGCGAACAGCGTGCGGCCCTTGTGGAAGATGTCGTTCTCCGGGCTGTTGACGTACTTCGGGCGGCGGTCGCCCTCGCCCCCGAGCGTGCGGCCCGCGAAGCCGCGCACGCGCCCGCGCGGGTCGGCGAGCGGGAAGATGATCTGCGAGCGGAAGCGGTCGTACTTGCGCCCGGTCTTCTCGTTGCCCTGCGATAGGCCCGCGTCGTAGACCTCCCGCGCCTTGAAGCCGGCGCGCATCGAGGCGTTGGACACGGTGTCCCAGGCGCTCGGCGCGTAGCCGACGCGAAACGCGCGCAACGTCTGCTCCTCGAGGCCGCGCTCGGCGAGGTACGCGCGCGCGCGCTCGGCCTCCGCGGACTCCCACAGCTGGCGCACGTAGAACGTCGCGGTGCGCTCCAACAGCTCGAGCAGGCGCTCGCGGCGCAGACGGGTCTCCGCCGCGCGCGGGTCCTCGGCCTCGAGCTCGAGAGCGACCCTGAAGCGGTCGGCGAGCAGTTCGAGCGCGCCCTTGAAGTCGACCCCCTCGGTCTCCATGACGAACGTGAACGCGTCGCCGGACGCCTGGCAGCCGAAGCAGTGGTAGACCTTCTCCGCCGGGTTGATGCCGAACGACGGGGTGCGCTCCTCGTGAAACGGGCACAGGCCGGTCAGCCGGTTGGGCCCCGCGCGGCGAAGCTCCGTGCGCGACGAGACGAGCTCGACCATGTCGACGGCATCGCGAACGCGCTCCTTGGAGTCGTTCGTATACAGGGCCATCGCGCCAACGGCCTCGCGCTAGCGCGCGAACGACTCGGGCACGCTGAGCGCACAGAACGCGCGCACGGCGTAGCGATCGGTCATGCCCGCCAGGTAGTCGGTGATCCGCTGCGCGTGGTCGGCCCCCGGCGCGCCGCCGCCGTCGGGCAGGAACGCGACATCGGACGCGTAGTGATGAAACAGCGTGCGCAGCACGCGTTCGATCCGCGAATGCTCCTGGCGAGCCGCCTCGCCGAGGTAGACGTGCTCGAACATGAACGCTCGCAGCGTTGCCATTGCGGCGCCCGCCTGCTCCCCCTGCACGATCGCCCCGGCCTGCTCGGAGCTCTCGACGAGGTCGTGGACGAGCGCGTCGATGCGTCGCGAGCCGCGCTCGCCGAGGACCGCCAGGGGTTCGGCGGGCAGGGAGTCCGCGTCCAGGACGCCGGCGCGGAGCGCGTCGTCGATGTCATGGTTGATGTACGCGATGCGATCGACGATCCGCACGATCTGGCCCTCGAGCGTCGACGGCATCGGGGCCCGGCCCGAGTGGCAGAGGATCCCGTCGCGGACGTTGTCGCAGAGGTTGAGGCCGGCACCGTCACGCTCGAGCACATCGACGGTGCGCAGCGAGTGCTCGTAGTGGCGAAAGCGCGCGTCGAAGTGCTCCCGCAGGCACGTGTCGATGACCGCCTCGCCGATGTGACCGAACGGCGGGTGCCCGAGGTCATGGCCCAGCCCGATGGCCTCGACGAGGTCCTCGTTCAACGCCAGAGCCCGCGCGACCGCGCGCGCGATCTGCGTGACCTCGAGCGTGTGGGTCATACGCGTCCGGTAATGGTCGCCCTCGGGGGCGACGAAGACCTGGGTCTTGTGCATCAGCCGCCGGAACGCCTTGCTGTGCACGATCCTGTCGCGGTCGCGCTGCAGCGGCGTGCGCAGCGCGCAGTCCTCCTCAGGCCGGGCACGCCTCGCGGGATAGGAGGCGGCCGCGAGCGGCGACAAGCGCTCGGCCTCCCACGCGCGCGAGCGCGTGCCGAACAGCGTCGCGACCTGCGTCGACGTGGTGACGTCCTCCATTGCCGCATTCTCGCAGCCCCGGCGGCGCGCCCGGATGCGAGCACCGCTCACCGAGCGGATCTTGCCGTGCTCGTCGGGCGCTGCTCGCGCGGACCGTGGCCCGGGCGAGCAGCGCCGATGACGAATCGTCCGATCAGCCGGTGAACGCCGGCAGGGCGGCCTTCTTTGCGCAGAGGGTGAACACCGTGCGCAACGTGCGTGACTTCGTCCCGCTCTGCTTCGTGAACACCGTCCGTGCGAGCACGCGATGGGCGCCCCGACCGAACTTGCGGGGGTTGACCGTGAGCTTGTAGCGGTTGCCGCTGTTCGGGCGCGTGAGCACCTTCACGATCTTGCCGCCGACCACGAAGATCACGCGCTCGATCTGACGGCCCTTGACGAGGACGGAGAACGGCGTGCCCCCGCATTGCGTCTTGCCGCTGATTGCCGCGGTGCCGCTGCTGCACACCTTCGTGCCGCCCGGCGTGGTGCCTCCCGGAGGCGTACCGCTGGTCCCGGGACTACCGGGCGGGACGCACACCGTCGACGGTGGCGGCGGTGGCGCGACCACCTCCGTTGGCGGCGGCGGGACGACCACCGGCGGTGGCGGTGGCGGTGGTGGCGGCGGCGGGCCGGTCACCGTCGACTTCTCCGTGGCCTCGGTGCACAGGCCGGCAATCGAACTGTTGTTCGCATCGCCGTTGTACGTCACGATCCACGTGTACGTTCCACCAGCCGTCGGTGTGAACGCGTCGGACGTGACCGCTCCGCCGGTCCCCGCGCCGTTCAAGGTGAACGGCTTGGTGTGCGGGTTCTGGAACCCGCCCGCGACCGATGCGACCAGCGTGTTGCAGTCCGCGTCGGAGTACAGGCGGAACGTCACGGTCTGCGCACCCGCCGTGGACACCGGGTTGATGAGCCCGCTGACCGTCGCCTGATCGGTCAGCGCGACCGATCCGACATCGCCGCCGGGTGAGGCGACCGTCGTGATCGCCGGAGTCGCCTTGGCGACCGTCGTCTTCTCGATGGCCGTCGTGCACAGGCCCTGCACGCTGGCGTTGTTCGTATCACCACCGTACGACGCGATCCAGGTGTAGGTGCCTGCCGCCGTCGGCGTGTACGCATTCGACGACACGGCTCCGCCGGTCCCGGCGCCGTTCAACGTGAACGGCTTGGTGTGCGGGTTCTGGAACCCGCCCGCGACCGATGCGACCAGCGTGTTGCAGTTCGGGTCCGAGTACAGGCTGAAGGTCACCGTCTGCGCTCCGGCGGTGGTCACGGGGTTGACGAGCCCGCTGACCGTCGCCTGATCGGTGAGCGTCCCCGCGCCGAGCGCGAGGTTCGGTGACGCCACCGTCGCGATCGTCGGCGTTGCCTTCGACACCGTCGTCTTCTCGGTGGGATCCGAGCACAGCCCGACGATCGAGGCGTTGTTGACATCGCCCTCGTACGTGGCGATCCAGGTATAGGTGCCGAGCGCCGACGGCGTGAAGGCATCGGACGTGACCGCGCCGCCGGTGCTGGCCGCGTTGAGCACCAGCGGCTTCGTGTGCGGGTTCTGGAACCCGCCCGCGACCGACCCGACGAGGTTGTTGCAGTTGGCGTCGGAGAACAGGCGGAACGTGATGTTCTGCGGTCCGACCGGACTCACGATGCCGCTGACCGTCGCCTGGTCGGTCAAGGACCCGGCACCGAGCTTCTGGTTGTCGGACGCGTCGGTCAGGATCGTCGGCGTTGCCTTGGCGACGGTCGTGCGATCCGTTCCCGATCCGCCCCCCACGAGGTTGGCCTGGCCGACGCACGCCGGCTGTCCGGCAGTTCCACAGGCGTTGCGTCCGCTTGCGGCCGCAAACGTGTCGGTCTCGAGGGTCAGCGGCGAGAGCGGGTCGGCATCGATCGTCGGCATCTTCAGCGTGTCGAGCCTGAAGTTGATGTCGCAGGTCGCGGGCGCCCCGCCGGCGAGGCTCGGCCCGAGGATGATCGGCGTCGCGGGTGTGAAGCGGTAGATGCCCGCGGCGGCGTCCTGCAGGGTGACGGTGAACGTGACGCCGTCGCATCCCGTGCCCGTGGCGCCGATCGGCGCCACGCCGGGTCGACCGTCGGGCGCGCCCTGGGGCACGAGGACACCGGGATCGCGGTTGTCCGGGGCGGCGGTGGGGCAACCCGTGGCCGTGTTCTCGCCGCAGCTCGGGGTGACATCGACGAACTGCAGCCGGATCGGGTCCTGGTTCTCGTTCGGGGTCGACGCGTTGACGATGCCAACGGTGGCCGAGACTCCGGTGTCTCCGACCTGCACGTTGGTCGGGATCGTGGGTACCACGGAGAAGCCGACGCCCGCCCACGCAGCAGGGGCGACGCCGAACAGCAGCGCGGTGCAGGCCGCACATCCGATCGCGAGACGGGACACGATGCGGCGGGGTGCAAGCCGCGGCCCCGGTGCCGCGCCACTGCTGCCTCCCATGAGTGCCGATCCGGCGTGCACCCGACGACGTTCGATTCGACCGACCATATGTTTGATGCCTCCCACTTCGATGCAAGTCTTGCCGTAGACCCGGCGCTTCGGCTCCACACTAGATCACACTCCACGACAACAGCCAAGCGTTCGCCACCGTGCAATGGCCTTGTCATGCACCCCTCGGACGACGGGTTCCGGCGCCCAATCGCCGAGGCGGTCTGGGCTCGGACGGGCCATCAGGCCCACCCGAGCACGCCGCCACGGCTCGCGGGTCTATCCGGTGAACGCGGGCGACGCCGCCTTCTTCGCACAGCGGCTGAACACGACGCGTAGCGTTCTGTTCTTCGTCTTGCTGTCCGCCGTGAAGACCACGCGTGCGAGCACCCTGTGCGTCCCGGTGCGGAATCGCTTGGGGACGATCGGGAGCTTGAAGCGGATCCCGCTGTTGGGTTTGGTCAGCACCTTCACGACCTTGCCATCGATGGAGTAGATGACGCGCTCGATCTGGCGGCCGCCGACCACGACGTTGAACGGCGTGCCCTGACAACCCGTCTTGCCGCTCACGGCCGCGGTGCCCTTGGGCGTCGTCGGCGCCGGGAGGACCTCCTGGGGCGGTGGCGGTGGCGGTGGCGGCGCAACGATGGGCGGCGGCGGCGGTGGCGGCGGACCCGACACGGTCGCGACCTCGTCGGCGTCGTTGCAGGCACCCGCCACGGACGTGTTGTTGGCGTCGCCGCTGTAGGTCGCCGTCCAGCGGTAGACGCCTGGCAGCACCGGCGTGAACGGCGGCGAGGTCACCGGTCCGCCCGCAGCCGGGTAGGGCACCTCGGGCGAGGTGTACACCGCCGTCCCCGTGCACAGCGCGTCGTCGGGGCCATAGAGCCGGAAGACGATCGTGGCGCCGTCGACCGGCATGAAGCGTCCGCTGACGATCGCCACATCCGTCAGCACGCCCTCGCCCACAGTGATCCCCGGCGAAGCCGTCGTCGCGATCGTCGGCGTGACACGGGCGACGACCGTGTTCTCGTTGTCGGCGTTGCACGGGCCGCTGACCGCCGCGTTGTTCGTGTCGCCGCTGTAGAAGGCGCGCCAGCGATACGTGCCAGCGCCCGGCGGATCGATCGGAGCACCGGAGTCGGCGGTTGCCGTCGTGGCGGACGCGTCGTAGGTCAGCGTCGAGTCCGTGCGCGTGGCGATGAGGTTCCCGGCGGAGCAGTCCGCGCCGCGGTACAGGCGGAACTCCACGGAGTCCTCCGCCGCGATCGGACGGACCAGGCCGGTCACGGTGGCGTTGTCCGACAACTGGCCTGAGCCGAGCACGAAGTTGCCGGTCGCCTGTGTGGCGATCGACGGCGCCGCGAGCGTCACGACCGTGTTCTCGCCGCTCGCGTTGCACGGACCGCTGACCGCGGCGTTGTTGTCGTCGCCGCTGTAGAACGCGCGCCAGCGGTAGGTCCCCGGACCCGTCGGGTCGATCGGGGCGCCCGAGTCCGCGGCACCACTGGTCTGCGTGCCGTTGTACGTCAGCGAAGCGTCGGTCCGAGTCGTCACGAGGTTGGCGTCCGCGCAGTCGGCACCCTTGTACAGGCGGAACTCGACGGAGTCCTGCGCAGCGATCGGGTTCACGATGCCGCTGACGGTCGCGTTGTCGGTCAGCTGCCCGGCACCGATGACGAAGTCCGCAGCCGCGGTGGTCTCGATCGTCGGCGTGGCCGGCGCAACCACCTGGTTCTCGTGGTCGGCGTTACAAAGACCGCTGACGGCGTCGTTGTTGTCGTCGCCGCTGAAGAACGCGCGCCACCTGTACGTCCCCGGTCCAGGCGGCACGATGCCCGCGCCGGAGTCGAAGCTGGCGGACGTCCCACCCGCGCTGAAGGTCGGCGTCGAATCGGTGCGGATGTCGATGCGGTTGGCCACCGCGCAGTCCGCGCCCTTGTAGAGCTCGAACCGCACGGAATCCTGCGCAGCGATCGGATTGCTCAGCCCGCTGACCGTCGCGACATCGCCCAGCGTCCCGGCACCGAAGACGAAGGACTCGTCCGACGCCTGCGTCCTGATCGTCGGTGAGGCCGCGGCCACGATCGTGCGCTCCGTCACGTCGGTACACACACCCGTGACCGACGCGTTGTTGACGTCGCCCTCATACGTCGCGACCCACCGATACGTCCCGACCGCCGTCGGCGTAAACGCATCCGAGGTCACCGACCCCGTCCCAGCGCCATTGAGCGTCACAGCCTTCGTATGCGGGTTCGTGAACCCAGGCACCGAAGCCACGAGATTTGCGGGCGTACAACCGGCACCCGTATCGCGATACAGCCGGAACGTGATGTTCTGCGTCCCGACCGGACTCACCACACCCGACACCGTCGCGATATCCGTCAACGCGCCGCCACCAAGCTGCTGATCATTCGACGCGTCCGTCAAGATCGACGGTGTCGCCTGCGACACGATCGTGCGCTCCGTCACGTCAGTACACACACCAGTGACCGACGCGTTGTTCGCGTCGCCCTCATACGTCGCGACCCACCGATACGTCCCGACCGCCGTCGGCGTAAACGCATCCGAGGTCACCGACCCCGTCCCAGCACCATTGAGCGTCACAGCCTTCGTATGCGGGTTCGTGAACCCAGGCACCGAAGCCACGAGATTTGCGGGCGTACAACCGGCACCCGTATCGCGATACAGCCGGAACGTGATGTTCTGCGTGCCGACCGGGCTCACGACACCACTGACCGTCGCGATATCCGTCAACGACCCGCCACCAAGCTGCTGATCATTCGACGCGTCCGTCAAGATCGACGGTGTCGCCTGCGACACGATCGTGCGCTCCGTCACGTCAGTACACACACCAGTGACCGACGCGTTGTTCGACGTCACCCTCATACGTCGCGACCCACCGATACGTCCCAACCGCCGTCGGCGTAAACGCATCCGAGGTCACCGACCCCGTCCCAGCACCATTGAGCGTCACAGCCTTCGTATGCGGGTTCGTGAACCCAGGCACCGAAGCCACAAGATTTGCGGGCGTACAACCGGCACCCGGTATCGCGATACAGCCGCGAACGTGATGTTCTGCGTGCCGACCGGACTCACCACACCCGACACCGTCGCGATATCCGTCAACGCGCCGCCACCAAGCTGCTGATCATTGGACGCGTCCGTCAAGATCGACGGTGTCGCCTGCGACACGATCGTGCGCTCCGTCACGTCAGTACACACACCAGTGACCGACGCGTTGTTGACGTCACCCTCATACGTCGCGACCCACCGATACGTCCCAACCGCCGTCGGCGTAAACGCATCCGACGTCACCGACCCCGTCCCAGCACCATTGAGCGTCACAGCCTTCGTATGCGGGTTCGTGAACCCAGGCACCGAAGCCACAAGATTTGCGGGCGTACAACCGGCACCCGTATCGCGATACAGCCGGAACGTGATGTTCTGCGTCCCGACCGGACTCACCACACCCGACACCGTCGCGATATCCGTCAACGCGCCGCCACCAAGCTGCTGATCATTCGACGCGTCCGTCAAGATCGACGGCGTCGCCTGCGACACGATCGTGCGCTCCGTCACGTCAGTACACACACCAGTGACCGACGCGTTGTTCGCGTCACCCTCATACGTCGCGACCCACCGATACGTCCCGACCGCCGTCGGCGTAAACGCATCAGACGTCACCGACCCCGACCCACCAACCAACAGGACAGGCTTGGTGTGCGGGTTCGTGAACCCAGGCACCGAAGCCACGAGATTTGCGGGCGTACAACCGGCACCCGTATCGCGATACAGGCGGAACGTGATGTTCTGCGTCCCGACCGGACTCACCACGCCCGACACCGTCGCGATATCCGTCAACGACCCGCCACCCAAGCTGCTGATCGTCGGACGCGTCCGTCAAGATCGACGGTGTCGCCTGCGACACGATCGTGCGCTCCGTCACGTCAGTACACACACCAGTGACCGACGCGTTGTTGACGTCACCCTCATACGTCGCGACCCACCGATACGTCCCGACCGCCGTCGGCGTAAACGCATCCGAGGTCACCGACCCCGTCCCAGCACCATTGAGCGTCACAGCCTTCGTATGCGGGTTCGTGAACCCAGGCACCGAAGCCACGAGATTTGCGGGCGTACAACCGGCACCCGTATCGCGATACAGCCGGAACGTGATGTTCTGCGTGCCGACCGGACTCACCACACCACTGACCGTCGCGATATCCGTCAACGACCCGCCACCAAGCTGCTGATCATTCGACGCGTCCGTCAAGATCGACGGTGTCGCCTGCGACACGATCGTGCGCTCCGTCACGTCAGTACACACACCAGTGACCGACGCGTTGTTGACGTCGCCCTCATACGTCGCGACCCACCGATACGTCCCGACCGCCGTCGGCGTAAACGCATCCGAGGTCACCGACCCCGTCCCAGCACCATTGAGCGTCACAGCCTTCGTATGCGGGTTCGTGAACCCAGGCACCGAAGCCACGAGATTTGCGGGCGTACAACCGGCACCCGTATCGCGATACAGCCGGAACGTGATGTTCTGCGTCCCGACCGGACTCACCACACCCGACACCGTCGCGATATCCGTCAACGCGCCGCCACCAAGCTGCTGATCATTCGACGCGTCCGTCAAGATCGACGGTGTCGCCTGCGACACGATCGTGCGCTCCGTCACGTCAGTACACACACCAGTGACCGACGCGTTGTTGACGTCGCCCTCATACGTCGCGACCCACCGATACGTCCCAACCGCCGTCGGCGTAAACGCATCCGAGGTCACCGACCCCGTCCCAGCACCATTGAGCGTCACAGCCTTCGTATGCGGGTTCGTGAACCCAGGCACCGAAGCCACAAGATTTGCGGGCGTACAACCGGCACCCGTATCGCGATACAGCCGGAACGTGATGTTCTGCGTCCCGACCGGACTCACCACACCCGACACCGTCGCGATATCCGTCAACGACCCGCCACCAAGCTGCTGATCATTCGACGCGTCCGTCAAGATCGACGGTGTCGCCTGCGACACGATCGTGCGCTCCGTCACGTCAGTACACACACCCGAGACCGACGCGTTGTTGACGTCACCCTCATACGTCGCGACCCACCGATACGTCCCAACCGCCGTCGGCGTAAACGCATCCGAGGTCACCGACCCCGTCCCAGCACCATTGAGCGTCACAGCCTTCGTATGCGGGTTCGTGAACCCAGGCACCGAAGCCACAAGATTTGCGGGCGTACAACCCGCCCCGGTGTCCCGATACAGCGCGAACGTGATGTTCTGCGTCCCAACCGGACTCACCACGCCCGACACCGTCGCGATATCCGTCAACGACCCGCCACCAAGCTGCTGATCATTGGACGCGTCCGTCAAGATCGACGGCGTCGCCTTGGCGACCGTCGTGCGGTCGGTGCCCGAGCCACCGCCGACGAGGTTGATCTGGCCGATGCACGCCGGTTGTCCGGGGGTGCCGCACGCGTTGCGTCCGCTGGCGGCAGCGAACGTGTCCGTCTCAAGGGTGAGGGGGCTCAGTGGGTCGGCATCGATCGTCGGCGACTTCAAGACGTCGAAGCGATAGTCGATGGAGCAGGTCGCCGCCAACCCGCCGGCGGCGCTCGGCCCGAGGATGATGTCCGTCGACGGCGTGAAGCGATAGATGCCGGCGGCGGCGTTGATCAGCGTGACGGTGAACGGGACCCCCGCGCATGCGGTGGGGGCAAGCCCGACCGGGTTGAGCCCGGGACGACCGTCCGGAGCACCCTGAGGCACGAGGACGCCCGGGTCGCGGTTGTCCGGAGCCGCGGTCGGACAGCCGGTCGGCTGATTCTCGCCGCAACTGGGTGTCACGTCGACGTACTGGAGCCGAATCGGATCCTGGTTCTCCAGCGGTGTCGACGCGTTGACGATGTCGACCGTCCCCATGACGCCCGGATCGCCGACCTTGACGTTCGTGGGGATCGTCGGCGTGACGGAGAACCCGACCCCGGCCCAGGCGGCCGCGGGGCCGCCGATCAGGAGCGCCGCGCAGGACGCCAGCGTGATCAGGAGGGCGCAGACGACACGACCCGCCGGACCGCGCGCTGACCGCGCTCTCCGACTGGGCCTCCCGCGCCCATCGAGCCGGTCACCGATGCTCATCCCTGTGCCACGCATAGCTTCTCTCCCTCGCCCCGCAATGCCAGTCTTTCCGTAGACAGACCGCTTCACGCAAAAGTAGATCAGGATCCGCGCGCGCGCGCAACCTGTCCGCACCGGCGGCTCGACGTAGCGCCCGCCGCGGCGTGCAGTGCGTGTGGTCAGTGACCCCGGATCGCCGCCTGCGCCGCCGCAACCCGTGCGACCGGTACGCGAAACGGCGAGCACGAGACGTAGTCGATACCCGAGTTGTGGAAAAACTCGATCGAGTCGGGGTCGCCACCGTGCTCGCCGCAGACGCCGAGCTTGAGGTCCTGCTTGGTCTTGCGCCCCAGCCAGGCCCCCATCCGCACGAGTTGTCCGACCCCCGGCGTGTCGATCGTCTCGAACGGCGAGCGGTCGAAGACCTTCATCTCGATGTATCGGGCGAGGATCTTGCCCTCGATGTCGTCGCGGCTGAAGCCGAGCGCGGTCTGCGTGAGATCGTTGGTCCCGAAGGAGAAGAAGTCGGCCTGCTCGGCGATCGAGTCCGCGAGGAAGCAGGCACGCGGCAGCTCGATCATCGTCCCGACGAGGTAGTCCTCGTGGTGCTTCATCCCCTCCTCGGCGGCCGTCGAGTGGACGAGCTCGCACAGGATCTCGAGCTCGCGCTCGTAGTCGATGAGCGGGATCATGACCTCGAGCAGCGGGACATGTCCGAGGCGCTCCTTGACCGCGCGCGCGGCGCGCATGATCGCCCGCACCTGCATCTCGTAGATCTCCGGGTGCAGGATCGCCAGGCGACAGCCGCGCGTCCCGAGCATGGGGTTGACCTCACGTAGAGCGTGAGCCCTGGGGTCGTCCTCGTCGGGCGGCAGGAACTCGTGCAGCGGCGGGTCGAGCAGGCGGATCGTGACCGGCAGCCCGTCCATCGCCTCGAAGACGCCCTCGAAGTCCTCCTGCTGCAGCGGCAGCAGCTCGTCGAGAGCGGCGCGGCGATCCTCGACGTTGTCGGCGAGGATCATCTCGCGCATCTTCGGCTGGCGGTCGGCGGCCATGAACATGTGCTCGGTGCGGCACAGGCCGATGCCCTCGGCGCCGAACGCGCGCGCCTTGCGGGCGTCCTCGGGCGTGTCGGCGTTCGTCCGCACGCCGAGCGTGCGCAGCTCGTCGCACCAGGCCAGGACCTGCTCGAAGTGCTCGCTCATGACCGGCTCGACGAGCGGGACGTCGTCGATCGTGATGTTGCCGGTCGTCCCGTCGATGGCGATCCGGTCGCCCTCGCCGAGGACCGTCTCCCCCACGCGCAGTCGCTTCGCTGCCAGGTCGATGTCCAGCGCGCTCGCGCCGGTGACCGCCGGGCGTCCCATGCCGCGCGCGACGAGCGCCGCGTGGCTCGCCTTGCCGCCCTCGGCGGTGAGGATGCCCTGCGCCGCGAAGAAGCCCGCGACGTCCTCGGCCTCGGTGAACGGCCGCACGAGCACGACGTGGCGGCCGTCGGCGGCGGCCGCGACGGCGTCCGGCGCGGTGAAGACGATCTCGCCCTTGGCGGCGCCGGGCGACGCCGCGACGCCGTGCGCGAGCACCGAGTAGTCGACGTTCGGGTCGAAGGTCGGGTGCAGCAGCGCGTCGAGCTTCTCGCAGTCGATCGTGTCGATCGCCTCGGCCTTCGTCAGCAGCCCCTCGGCGACCGCGTCGCAGGCAAAGCGCACGCCGGCCTGCGCGGGGCGCTTGGCGTTGCGCGTCTGCAGCATGTACAGACGCCCATCCTCGATCGTGAACTCCGTGTCCTGCATGTCCTTGTAGTGCGCCTCGAGCGCGCGCAGGATCTCCATCAGCGTGGCGTGCGCGTCGGGCATCACGTCGCGCAGCTCGGCGATGTCCTGCGTGTTGCGCACGCCCGAGACGACGTCCTCGCCCTGTGCGTTGACGAGGAAGTCGCCGGACGGCTCGGGCTCGCCGGTGACCTCGTCGCGGCTGAAGGCGACGCCCGATCCCGAGGTTTCACCCTTGTTGCCGAAGACCATCTGCTGGACGTTCACCGCCGTCCCCCAGTCGTCCGGGATGCGGCTGATGCGGCGATACTCGACGGCGCGCTTGCCCGTCCACGAGTCGAAGACCGCCCGGATCGCCTGGGCGAGCTGATCGCGCGGGGCCTGCGGGAAGTCCTCGCCGGTCTCCTGCGAGAACAGGGCGGCGAACGATTGCTGCAGCTCCCGCAACTCCGCGACGCCGAGCTCGGTGTCGAGCTTGACGCCGGCGCGCCGCTTGGCATCGGCGATCGCGGCCTCGAAGCGTTCGCCCGGGATGCCGCGCACGACGTTGCCGAACATCTGCACGAAGCGTCGATAGCTGTCCCAGGCGAAGCGCTCGTTGCCGGTACGCGCGGCGAGGCCCTGGACCGAGCGATCGTTGAGGCCGAGGTTCAGCACGGTGTCGAGCATCCCGGGCATCGACTCGCGCGCGCCCGAGCGCACGGACACGAGCAGCGGGTCGTCGGGGTCGCCAAGCTCCTTGGCGGCCGTCGACTCGAGCCGCGCCAGCGCCTCGTCGACCTGGGCGTCGAGGCCCTCGGGCAGCTCGCGGCCGGCGTTCATGTACGTGACGCAGGCCTCGGTCGTGATCGTGAAGCCCGCGGGAACGCGCTCGACGCCGAGGATCCGCGTCATCTCGGCGACGTTCGCGCCCTTGCCGCCCAGCAGGTCGCGCATCTCGCGCGAGCCCTCGGCGAAATCATAGACGTACTTCACAGTGGCGACGCTCGTACTCATCGCCCGCGATCCTATCCGGGAACGGCCGGTCGTAGTCGAACATTCGCGTGATGCTCGAGCGTCTCGGAGATCGCGCGGTCGGCCTGGCGCAGCGCCATGACGCCCGCGCCCGGGGTCGCGGAGAGCGGCGAGCCGAGCGCCGCGGTCATGAACGCGTGCGCCTCCTCCGCGAGCGGGAAGCCCGACGCCTCGCAGGCGCTGCAGACGACGCCGCCCGCGGCGCCCGAGAACGCCGACAGGTGATCGGACTCGCCACACGACGCGCACGAGGACAGCTGCGGGGCGAGGCCCGCGGCGAGCAGCAGCTTGAGCCGGAACGCGAGCTGGTTGGCGTGCGTTGCGTGCGACCGCTCCCCGCCCGCCCCCGAATCGAGCAGCGCGAGCTCGTTGCAGAGGAGCGCGAAGACGCCGGGATGCGGCTCCGGCGTCGCGAACAGCCGCGACACCGCGTCGCACGCGCGGGCCGCCGAATCGAGTGCCGGGCCGTGCTCACGCAGGCGCGGCTGACCCGAGATCGTCTCCGCGCTCGTCACGGTCAGGAGGTCGCTCTTGCCGTCATAGAGGACCATATGCAGGCGAAAATAGGGTTCGAGGCGCCCGCCGAAGCGGCTGCGCGCGCGCCGCACGCCCTTTGCGATCGCGCTGATGCGCCCGCGATGCGGCGTGTAGAGATGCAGGATGCGGTCGGCCTCGCCGAAGCGCATCGATCGCAGGACGACCGCCTCGGTCTTCAGCGAGCCGGACACGAGCGGGCCTTCTCGTAGACTTTTCGGACCATGAGAACGGTCAAGGTCTACACCAAGGAAGGCTGCGGGCACAGTGCGCAGCTCAAGTCACTGCTCGAGGCGAACGGCATTCCCTACGAGGAGACGGTCACGGCGCTCGACTCGCCGGAGCACAAGGCCCTCGGCGAGCGCACCGGCTCGATGCGGCTGCCGCAGGCGTTCGTTGGCGCGATCCCACTCGGCGACAACCATCAGGTCTCCGCGGCAGCCGCGAACGGCATGCTCATGGACCTCGTCGCGGACTACTGACGCATGCGCAAGGTGACGGTGTACAGCATGGAGGCCTGCACGAGCTGCGACCAGGTCAAGGGCATGCTCAACGCCCGCGACATCCCGTACGAGGAGATCGTCATGGTCGCCGACACGCCGGCGGTCGACGAGCTCGCCGAGCGCACCGGGATGAGGACCCTCCCGCAGGTCTTCGTCGGCTCGATCCTCCTCGGAGGCGGCACCGAGACCCTGGCCGCGGCCAGCTCGGGCATGCTCGACGACCTGCTCGTGGACTAGTAGGCGCGGGAGGCGGAGGCCGCGATGCGCAAGGTCACGATCTTCGATGCCGAGCTGTGCACGACGTGCTGGTCGGTGCAGAGCCTGCTCGACAAGCGCGAGGTCCCCTATGACCACGTCGTCGTCGTCGAGGGCTCCGACGAGCACACGCAGCTCTCCGAGCGCACCGGGATGGCGACGCTGCCGCAGGTCTTCGTCGGCAGCGTGCTGATCGGCGGCTACGAGGAGGTCGCCGTCGCGGCCGAGGCGGGCATGCTCGAGGATCTGCTGATCGACTGACCCCCGCTCGGCTACCCTTCAGCCGAGCATGAGCGAGGTCGTCGTCTACACCACCAACGCCTGTGGGTACTGCGTGCGCGTGAAGATGCTGCTGAGCGCTCGCCACATCGCCTTCCGCGAGATCAACATCGCGGGCGACCCGGACGCGTTCGTCGAGCTCGCCAAGAGCTCCGGCATGCTGACGCTGCCGCAGGTCTTCGTCGACGGCACGCTCGTCGGCGGCTATCAGGAGACCGCCGAGGCCGACGCCTCGGGGTACCTGAGCCAGCTGCTCGAAGCCGCCTAGGACGATCTTCCGCCGCGCGCCGCGGCCCGCTGCCGGCGGCGCGGTCGCGTCTGGCAGGACTCGCAGGCGTACGTCCCGCGGCCGGCCGCGACGAACTTCACGATCTCGCGGCCACAGTGCAGGCACGGCTCGCCGTCGCGACCGTGGACGAGGAACTCGTTCTGAAACGCGCCCTTGACGCCGTCGGGATGGCGGAAGTCGTCGATCGTGGCCCCGCCCGCGTCGATGCCGGCGTGCAGCGACGCGACGACCGCGTCGCGCAGCGCGGCGACCTGCGCGCGCGTGAGCTGACGCGCCTCGCGCAGCGGGTGGACGCGGGCGCGAAACAGCGCCTCGTTGGCGTAGATGTTGCCGACGCCCGCGACGCGTCGCTGGTCGAGCAGGACCGCCTTGATCGGCGCGCGCCGCGTGCGCGTCTGGCGCCAGAGCGCCTCGGCGGTGAAGTCGGCGCCGAGCGGCTCGACGCCGAGCCGCGCGTCGAGGAACGCGTCGAGCGCCGGGCCGCCGAGGGCGAGCTCGCCGGTGCCGAAGCGGCGCGGGTCGCAGAACGTGAGCAGGCGGCCCCGCTGCGCCCCTCCGACGGCCCGGCTCGCGGAGCGCGGGGAGGTCGCGGACGGGCTGTCCGCGAACGCGAAGCGCACCCGCACGTAGCGGGCGTCGGGCGGCGGGTCGTAGAGCAGCGTCCCCGTCATCCGCAGGTGCATGAGCAGGAAGACCTCGTCGGACGCCTCCCAGATGAGGTACTTGCCGCGCCGCGACAGGCGCTCGACGACACGGTCCTCGAGGGCGTCGCGCAGCGCATCGGGTGCCAGCGGCGCGCACCAGCGCGGGTCGAGGATCTCCAGGCCCGTCAGCGTCCGCCCCTCGACGAGCGGCGCGAGACGGCGGCGGATCGTCTCGACCTCGGGGAGCTCGGGCATCGCGAGAGCCTACGCGGCGACGAGCGTCGGCTCCCGTCGCGGGGGTGATGGCGTTCACCCCGGCGAGGGACCAGGGTCGCACGGCGCTCCGCGAGGATCGCGACTCGTGGTCCCAAGACAAATCGTGTGTGAGGAGAACGTGATGACCAACCCCGTTCGTAGAGCTCGGGTCGGCCGGCTGATCGTGGTCGTGCTCGCCCTGTCCGTCGTAGGCGTGATCGCCGCGCCGGGAGCATCCGCCGCGACGCGCGACATCCGCGTTCACGTCACGAACAACTCCGACTCGGCGTTGTCGTTCGCCAGCTTCAAGCTCGACCACGGGTGCTGGGGCGAGAAGCCGCCCGCCACGATCGAGATCGGTCAGACGGTCGACATCGCGTCGGAGTCCTGCGGCGTCGCCACGGGAACCGAGTTTCACGTCTCCTACTGGGTCGATCGCACCGGCGAACAGATGAACATGTACTACGACAACCCGTTCGCGGGGTCCGACGAGTTCGACGAGACCGCACCTCAAGGCTATGCGGTCGCCGCATCCGGCGTGATCGAGAACCGCTCCGTCAGCTTCGGCTGCGACTCTCAGACATGCGACGGGATCGCCGACGATTGGAAGCGCAACGGCGTCACGATCGATCCGGGCGGCGGCAACCCGCCGCAGTTCGTCGACCTGCCCAGGATGGCGGTCACGATCGACCGTCCGACCGTCCTCGTCCAGCAGGACTGGATGGAGGACGCCACCCACGACCAGCGGCTGCGACAGAGCGCGATCGACACCGTGATCAACGCCTTCGACCAGGATCCCGTCACGTACCGCGGGGCCACGCGTTCCGGCATCACCCTCAGGGTCGACGCGGGACCGGACAGCACGATCACGCCCGGGGGCGCCGTCTGGGGATCGCTCTCGCGCGCCAGGAAGGTCACCTGGGCCGAGGACTTCCTGACGGGCAGCCGCGACGGCGGGTATCAGCTGGCCAACTTCTACACGCTGCTCAAGAGCAACTTCGTCCCCGCGGGCCGGCTGCCGATCTTCCACTACGCGGTCGCGGCCGCCGGGATCGCCGCCGGCGACGACACCTCGGGCCTGACCACCGCCGACAAGCTCGGCTTCATGACGACGCTGGGCGACTGGGACGGCGCCATCGGCAGCCCGAACGAGCAGACGGGCACCTTCATGCACGAGTTCGGGCACACCCTCGGCCTCGATCACAGCGGCGGCGAGGGCAACGGCGACGCCGTCAACCGCAAGCCGAACTACCCGTCGATCATGAGCTACGCCTACCAGACGCGGGGCGTGTTCCGCGGCGGCGCGCAGGTCTTCGACTTCTCGCGCGACACGATGCCCGACGTCGACGAGACCACGCTCACGGAGGCGGGCGGCGTCAACCTCGGCGCCAACCCGTCCGGCTATGGGACGACGAACTCGTGCGCCACGAAGGACGCCGCCGGCAAGGTCAGCATCACCACGACCTTCGTGCAGGCCGGGCTCGCGCCGGTCGACTTCAACTGCGACAGCACGACGCCCAACGGCGCCACCGGGTTCGACGCCAACGGCGACACGGTCCAGGGGATCTCGAAGGGCAGCACGTCGGACTGGAGCCGGATCACGTTCAAGACGGGCGGCGTCGGTGCCGGCGCCAACGCCAAGGACACCGTCGAGATCCCGGCCGCCGGCGTGAGCGCACCGCAGCACGAGCTCACCCGCGAGGAGAGCCGCCACATCCGCGTGCTCCCGCTCGCGGCCGCGCTGACCTACGCCGGCGCGAGCACCGGTGACTACCACGACCTCGCGGCGATGTCCGCGACGCTGCTCGATCCCGGCGGCGCCGACGCCCCGATCCAAGGCCGCAGGATCACATTCCGGATCGGCTCGAGCTCGACCGACACCTGCTCCGCGGTGACCGACTCGACGGGCACGGCATCCTGCACGATCAGGGTCTCGCAGGCGCCGGGCGTCTACACGATCACCGCTTCGAGCCCCGCGGACGCGATCTTCACGGCCGCGACCGACGCGAGCCACACGTATACGGTCACACGCCAGGAGACGACGCTGACGTTCACGGGCCCCACGGTCATCCTCGCCGGCTCGACGAGCTCGGCCCTGTCCGCGCGGCTCGTCGAGGACGGCGACGGCGGCCCGGCCGCCCCGGACCCGTCGGGGCAGACGATCACATTGCGCCTCGGTGCCCAGTCGTGCAGCGCGGCGACCGACGCCTCGGGCATCGCGAGCTGCTCGATCGCGGGCGTGTCGGGCGCGACGCTCGGCCCCAAGGTGCTGAGCGCGACGTTCGCGGGCGACACGTACTACGAGCCGTCGTCAGACAGCGACGACGTCATCGTGTTCGCGTTCCCCAGCGAGGGTGCGTTCGTGCTCGGGGACACGACCGCGCGCACCGCGGGACCGAACACCCCGGTCACCTGGTGGGGCCAGTCGTGGTCGCAGCAGAACGCGCTCCTCGGCGGCCTCGCCCCCGATGCGTTCAAGGGATTCGCGGCGGACGTCGCGACGCTGCCGGCGCGCACCCCGGCGAACGCGTGCGGATCCTCGTTCGTCACCCGGCCGGGCAACAGCTCGGCGCCGCCGTCGGTGGTGCCGTGGTACATGGGCGTCATCGTCGCGAGCTCGGTGACGAAGGCCGGCAGTGCCATCAACGGTGCCTGGGGTCGGATCGTCGTCGTCAAGACCGATCCCGGATACGCGCCGAACCCGGGGCACGCGGGCACGGGGCGGATCGTCGCGACGTTCTGCTCCTAGCGGGTTCGGTTGCCGGGTGCGGCGGGGCTCGCCCCCGCCGCCCCGGCTCACGGCTTCGTGGCCCGCAACCGCAGCGAGCGAGCGACGGGGCCGAACGTCTCCTCGTCGACGCGCGCGAAGTCGCGCGGCGGCGCGAAGGCGTCGACGACGACCTCGTAGCCGTTCGCGTAGGCGTGCAGCGAGCGCACCGAGCGGCGCTCGCCCTGGTTCGTGCCCTGGCCGATGAGCTCGACGCCGCGCAGGCCGGGCTTGATGACGAGCCGCGAGGAGGTCAGCTCGAACGTCTTGTCGCGCCCCTCGACCTGCGCGACGAGCGCCTGGCGGGCGGCCTTGAGCTGCGCCCGGTCGACGGGCAGCGGCTCGGAGCGCTCGTAGCGCCAGATCGCGATCTGCGCGTCGCCGCTGGCGATCGTCGCAACCTGCGACGGGGCGTCCGCGCCGAACAGCCGCCAGCGGTTCGGCGCCTTGATGGAGATGCCGAGGTCGGCGTACCTGACGTCGCGGAACGTCCCCGGCGCCACGATCTGGCCGATGTCCGGGCGCGGGGTCCGCTCGTTGCCGCAGCCGGCGAGCAGCATGACCGCGAGGACGAGGATCGGGGCGCGGCGCACCCAGTCGATTGTGTCAGGAGTGCGCGGCGGCACCGCCGTGGCCCGCGCCCGTGGCCCGCGGATGCGCCCGGAAGTAGACGTCCTTGAGGCGGTCGGCGGACAGGTGGGTGTAGATCTGGGTCGTCGCGACGTCGGCATGGCCGAGCATCTCCTGCAGCGAGCGCAGGTCGCAGCCGCCCGCGAGCAGATGCGTCGCGAACGTGTGGCGCAGCGTGTGCGGGCTCATCTTGCCCTCGAGGCCGGCCGCGCGCGCGTGGCGCTGGACGATCTTGTAGAGGCCCTGGCGCGTGAGCCCCGAGCCGCGATGGTTGACGAACAGGTGGCGCTCCTCCCGCAGGCCGACGAGCTTCGGGCGACCGCGCTCGAGGTACAGGCGCGCCGCGGCGACGGCCTCGCGCCCGACCGGGATCAGGCGCTCCTTGGAGCCCTTGCCGTGCGCGCGCAGGACGCCGGCGCGCAGGTCCACGGCGCCGACGGTGAGATCGACGGCCTCGCTCGCGCGCAGCCCGCAGGCGTACATGAGCTCGAGCATCGCGCGGTCGCGCAGCGCGGCCGGGTCGTCGCCGCGAGGGGCGGCGAGCAGTTGGGCGACCTCGTCGCGGCTGAGCACCTGCGGCAGCTTGAGGTTCTTGCGCGGCGCGCGCAGCTCGGCCGTCGGGTCGTGCGAGATGATCTCCTCGCGGCGCAGGTGGCGGTAGAACGAGCGCAGGCAGGCGGCCTTGCGCTGGATCGTCGCGGGCGCGACGGGCGGTCGGTCCGGGCCCCCCGCCGCCAGCTCGGAGAGAAAGCCGGCGAGCTCGGCGTGCTCGGCGGTCGTCGCGTCGAGGTGCCCGCGCTCGAGGAAGTGACCGAACTGCAGCAGGTCCGAGCGGTACGCCTCGAGCGTGTTGCGCGACAACCCGCGCTCGAACTCGAGGTAGGCGAGGAAGTCGAGCACGTGGTGCTCGAAGGGACGCGCGATCGTCTGGGTCTGAGCGGTGGCCACGCGATGGTGTTCGCCGCGCGGCCGGGGCGTACCTTTGCGGTGCAAGGCGGCGTGCGCGGACGCGGGACGCCGACCCCGCGCACCCCGCGTCGATCAGGCGCGCCGCGAGGCCAGCCAGTGCAGGCCGAGCAGGGTCTTCGAGTCCGTCGTCGCGGCGATCGCGCCGTCGAGGTCGGTCAGCGGCCAGCGCACGATCTCGATCCGCTCGCCGGGGATCGGCTCGACATCGGACTCGCGCAGGCCGGTCGCGGCGAAGACGTGGACCATCTCGTCGGAGTAGCCGATCGTCGGGTGGTACGCGACGACCGGCTCCCAGTGCTCGGCCTCGCGGCCGATCTCCTCGGCGAGCTCGCGCCGGGCGGTCTGCAGGGGCGATTCGCCTTCGACGTCGAGCTTGCCCGCGGGCAGCTCGAGCGTGTACGCGGCGATCGCCTCACGCGGCTGTCGCACGAGCCAGACGTGCTCGTCGTCGTAGGCGACGACGGCGGCGGCGTCGACGCGACGCACGAGCTCGCGCTGCACCTCCTCGCCGTCGGGGTAGCGGAAGCGCTCCACGCGGACGCGAAACTGCGAGCCCTCGAAGCGGGTCTCGCCTCCGAGCGACTCGATCCGCTCGTCGCTCACGAGACCATCGCCGCGAGCACCGAGCCGGCGCAGAGGGCGGCCTCGAAGAACAGCGGGTCCTCACGCCCCATCGAGCGTGTCGGTAGGCCACTGGCGAGGTAGCCGTCGAGATCCGTGATCGCCCCCCGCCAGTCGTGACGGGCCGGGCCCGGATCGACGACCTCCTGACCGGGCGGGAGCGCGACGACGACGGGGGCGAGCAGCAGATCCAGCACCGTCCTCGTGTGGTGGCTGAGGCCGCGGTGGCGCGCGCGCCGGTCGGTCGAGGACATCCGCGCCACGATCAGCGTCGGGCAGCCGAGCGCGAGGGCGGTGTGTGCGGAGTCCAGCGCCTGCATGCCACCGTGGCCCAGCACGGAGCCCGATCCGAGGATTCCGGGGCCGGGCCCGCTGACCGCCGCGTCCCAGTCGAGCGTCGTGAGGCCGCAGTGCAGCGCGGCCGCAGTCGTGATCGCCTCGCCGTCCGCCCCGCCGAACGCCGGCCCCGCCGTGAGATGGCCGGCGAGCAGGCCGCATGCGCGCAGGTCGCGCACGACGCACGAGTGCCCGCCCGGCAGCGCGCCGCCGGCCGTCTGGACGTAGCCGAGTCGGGCGCCCGGCCGGGCCTGTGCGAACGCCCACGCCAGCGCAGCCAGCTGGCCGTGCAGCGAGAGCACGGCGACCGGCCGCGGGATCGGGCCCTCGAGCGCCTGCGGCACGCCGTCCGGATCGCCCTCCTCGACCGGCATGACCGCGTGTTGCAGGCTCGTGTAGTTGAGCTTCATGACGTGCGCGCCGGGCGTGCCGTCGCCGTCGAGGCCGCGCGTGAGGTTGACGTGGACGACGTCGAAGCCGCCCGATCCGAGGCGCAGCTCGACGGCCTCGACGTTGACGATGAGCTCGTCGCCGACCTGCGCGGCGCCGACGAGCGCGACGTCGCCGATCGCCGAGCGCCGGGCCCCGTCGACGAGGATCGAGAGGCGCTGCTCCATCGCGTCGTCCGGGCCGGCGACGAGCACGGTGGCACGCCTCAGGCGGAGCATGCGTCCAGCAGCGCGAACGTCACGTCGAGCATGCCCTCGAGCGCGGCGACGCTGACGCGCTCGCGCGTCTCGTGGTTGTACTCGGTGCCGTTGGCGAGGTTCGTGCAGGACACGCCCGCGGCCTCGAAGACGTTGGCGTCCGACCCGCCCCCCGTGCTGCGACGCGTGGTCTTGTAGCCGAGGCCGCTCAGCGCCCGCTCGGCGGCGAGCACGGCGGGCGCGCTCGCGGCATGGCGGTAGCCGTCGAACAGGCGCGAGGTCGTGACGTCGACGTCACACGCGCAGTGCGGGGTGTTGGCGGCGTCGTGGATGTGCGCGATGAGCTCGGCGACGAGCGCCTCGGCCTTCGCGGGCGCCAGCGAGCGCACCTCCCCCACGATCCGGCAGCGCTCGGGGACGATGTTCGTCCCGCCCGCCTGGCCGCCGGCGATCGTGCCGACGTTCGCCGTCGTCTCCTCGTCGATGCGCCCGAGCCGCATGGCGCCGATCGCTCCCGCCGCGGCCACGATCGCGCTGCGCCCGTCCTCGGGACGGATGCCGGCGTGTGCCGCGGCGCCGCGGAAGGCGGCGTCGAAGCGGTAGTACGTCGGCGACGCGACGATGATCTCCCCGATCGGCGAGGCGTGATCGAAGACGTAGCCCCAGTCGCTGCGCAGCGACCCGACGTCGAACGACTTCGCGCCCGCGAGCGCGTTCTCCTCGCTGACCGTGAACAGCAGCTCGAGGCCGACGGGGGCGCCTTCGATCGCGCAGCGGCGCGCGACCTCGAGGATGACCGCGACGGCGGCCTTGTTGTCGGCCCCGAGGATCGTGTCGCCGGCGCTGACCCAGCCGCCGTCGTCGAGCACCGGCTCGATGCGGCCGGCCTCGGGCACGGTGTCGAGGTGCGCGCAGAGCAGGATCGTGCGTTCAGCGCGGCCGGGGATCCGGGCGAGCAGGTTGCCGCACTCGGCGCCCGACTCGGCGGCGGCGCCGTCCTCCTCGACGTCGATGCCGATCGCGCGCAGCTCGCGCGCGACCGACTCGGCACAGGCGCGCTCGGACCCGAACGGGCTCGGGATCGCGCACAGCCGCGCGAACGTCTCGTTCAGACGGCGGCGCTCGACTGGGGAGGCGGGGCGCATGAGAGGTGCAGTCTGACGGGCCGCGGGCGTACCGGAGTACTGGATCGTCGGCGTCGACCGCGACGAGGTGCTCGTCCACCGCGACCCGAGCTCCACGGCCTACGCGAGCGTGGAGCGCTTCGCCGCCGACGTCATCACACCGCTGATCGACGTGCCGCCGGTCGACGTCGCGGCTCTGCTCGCGCCCTGACGCCGGCGTCAGGCGCCGGAGCCGCGCGAGGCGTGGTACTCCGTGGCGCCGGCCTCGCGGGCGTGGCCGAGCGCGGCGCCGACGAACTCGCGAAACAGCGGCGCGGGGCGCTCCGGGCGCGACTTGAACTCGGGATGAAACTGCGAGGCGACGAAGAACGGATGGTCGTCGAGCTCGATCATCTCGACGAGCCGCTCGTCCGGTGATGTGCCGCTGACGATCAGGCCGGCGGCCTCGAGGCGCTTGCGCAGGAAGAGGTTGACCTCGTAGCGGTGGCGGTGGCGCTCGTAGATGACGGCCTCGCCGTAGAGCTCACGGGCGCGGGTGTCGACGTGGATCTTCACGGGGTCCGCACCGAGGCGCATCGTCCCGCCGAGGTCGGTGACCTCCTTCTGCTCCGGCAGCAGGTCGATGACCGGGTGCGGCGTCTCGGGATCGAACTCCGTCGAGTTCGCGCCATCCATGCCCGCGATCGAGCGGGCGAACTCCATGACCGCGATCTGCATGCCCAGGCAGACGCCGAGGTACGGGATCCGCAGCTCGCGCGCCGCGCGGGCGGCGCGGATCTTGCCCTCGATGCCGCGGCCGCCGAAGCCCCCCGGGATCAGGATCCCGTGAGCGCTGCTGAGGCGGTCGCGGGCGGCGGCGTCGTCGACCAGCGTCTCGGAGTCGACCCAGTCGACCTCGATCGCGCAGTCGTGGTGAAAGCCCGAGTGGCGCAGCGCCTCGGAGACCGACAGGTAGGCGTCCTGCAGGGCGACGTACTTGCCGACGAGCGCGATCTTCACGGTCTCGGTCGTTTCGGACGCGCGACGCGTGATCTCGGCCCACTCCGACAGGTCAGGCGGGGGCACGTCCCAGTTGAAGTGCTCGCAGATGAGGTCGTCTACGCCCTCGGACTCGAACCACAGCGGCACCTTGTAGATGTTGTCGACGTCCTTGGCGCTGACGACCGCCTCGATCGGCAGCGAGGCGAACAGCGCGATCTTCTTGCGGATGTCGGTGCCGAGCTCGGACTCCGAGCGGCACAGCACCATGTCCGGCTGGATGCCGATCCGCCGCAGCTCGTTGACGGAGTGCTGCGTCGGCTTCGTCTTGAGCTCGCCCGCGTGCGCGATGTACGGCACGAGCGTGAGGTGGATGAACATGCAGTTGCGGCGACCGACGTCGACGGGGAACTGGCGGATCGCCTCGAGGAACGGCAGCGACTCGATGTCGCCCACGGTGCCGCCGATCTCCGTGATGACGACGTCGACGTCCTGGGTCTGGGCGAGCAGCTGCACGCGCTGCTTGATCTCGTCGGTGATGTGCGGGACGACCTGCACGGTGCCGCCGAGGTAGTCGCCGCGGCGCTCGCGGCGAATGACCGAGTTGTAGATGCCGCCGGCCGTGACGTTCGAGGCCCGCGACGTGTTGGAGTCCGTGTAGCGCTCGTAGTGGCCGAGGTCGAGGTCGGTCTCCGCGCCGTCCTCGGTGACGAAGACCTCGCCGTGCTGGTAGGGCGACATCGTGCCGGGGTCGACGTTGATGTACGGGTCGAACTTCTGCAGGCCGACCGACAGCCCGCGCGCGACGAGCAGGCGCCCGATCGAGGCGGCGGCGATGCCCTTGCCCAGCGAGGAGACGACGCCGCCGGTGATGAAGATGAAGCGGGTCTTGGGGCTGCGCGGCGTCGGTTTCATGATTGGGCCACTCAAGTCCTTCCCAGTGAGTCTATTTGGCGTAGGACCGGCAGCTTCTCGATGACCGTCGAGATCGAGCGGAACTCGCCGTAGAGGTTGATCAGCGCCAGCACGCCGAACGCGATGAGCTGCTCGGACGACTCGAGCGTCAGCACGATCCAGACGCCCGCGAGCGCCCCGACGACGTTCGATCCCGCGTCTCCGAGCATCGCCTTCTCGCGCAGGTCGTAGAAGCCCGCGACGAGCACCGGCGCGAGGAAGATCCCCAGCGCCGCGGCCGGCTCGGTCAGCTGCGTGCTCGCGGTCAGGCCGATGCCGAGCAGCACGAGCGTCTTCACCGAGCGGCCCGGCCGCAGGTCGAGCAGGTTGAAGGCGTTGGTCGCGAGCACGAGGACACCGGCGGCGACGAAGAAGTCCGCGTCGGACCCGGGCACCGACGAGGCGACGAGCAGAGCGAGGCCGAGCGTCCCGGCGGCCTTCAGCATCCCGCTCGAGAACCGGCCCTTCGCGGCCGCCGCGAGGTGGCCGCGCAGGCCGCGTGACTCGCCCGCCATGACGTCGTCGACGAGCCCGAGCAGCGCGACGCCCGGGATGAACGCGACGACGATCGACAGGTCGGCCGGGAAGATGTCGAGCGTCGTGAGCCGCGCGAGCAGCGCGATCGGGATCAGCGCGATGAGCGCGACCGGCACGATCGCGACGCCGAGCGGGACGGGCAGGCTGACGCCGCGGTAGTTCTCGCGCTGCATCCCGGCTTCGACGAGCCGCTTGCGGACCAGGGGCACGAGGCCGATGGCGACGAGCAGCGAGAGGGCGAAAGGCAGTGCCTGCACCCCGAGCAAGTTAGCGACGCGGGCGGACCGAAGCGCCCGCCGCGCGACGCGCAGCCCGCAATCTGCGTACGGACTCGTCGCGGCAGACGCGCGTCATGGCCGGCGCGGCGCGCTCGCGACGACCGGCGGCAGCAGGTCCTGGGCGCTGTCGCGGCGGCCGAACGCGCCGTCGGCTCCGGCGAGGACGAAGACGAGCGCCGCGTGCCCGGCCGTCTCGTCGATGTTGTCGACCGACGACAGCTCGCGGGCTCGATACCAGCCGATCTGCGAGGGATCGCTGTCGGACCGCTCGATCCCGACGACCTTGACCCCGGTCTGCGCGAGCCCGCGTGCGATGCCGTCCTGCAGCGCGTCGAGCCGATCGGCCGCCGCCTTGTCCTTCGGCTGGTCGCCGGTACGGATGACGATCACCCCGTCCAGGCCGCCGAACTCCCCGCTGATCGTCTGCAGCAGGGTCGCCCGCAGCCGGTCGACGAGCTGCCCGCCCTCGACGAGCTGGATGCCGACCCGGCGCCCGAGCGGCTTGACGAGCTCGGCCTTCGTGTCGACCTTCGCGTAGCGCGTGCCGCGCGCGCGCTCGGCGAGCGCCGCGACGTCGACGTCGGCGCGCAGCTCGGCGACCAGCGAGAGCGTCGCGCCCGAGGGGTCCAGCCACTTGCGCACGCTGTCGGGCTTGATCTTGCTCGGGCCAAGCAGGACGAGCCCGATCCGCCGGCCGCGCAGGCGCCCGCCGGTGAGGATCGGGAACGCCTTGTCGGCGTACTGCTGCTCGTCGGCGAGCTGCGCCTTCGCGGCGTCGCGCTCGCGATCGGCGCGCCGCACGTCGTTGCGCAACGAGTTGCGGATGTCCGTGCGCGCCGACGAGACGAGTTCCTTGTCGCCGATCGCCACGCCGAGCAGGAGCCCCACGACGAGCGCGATGAAGACGGCGGCCAGGGACATGGCGTGGTAGCGGAAGTCAAAGATGGTTCAGCACCGCAGTTCGCTCATTCGAGCCCGAGGACGACCTCGAGCTTGAGCCACAGCAGATCCGCCACGTCGCGCAGCGCCGGCGTCAGCAGCACGATCGCCAGCAGGCACAGCAGACCGGCCAGGACGACCGCGACGAGTGGCGCCGGGCCGGCACGTGGACGGTACAGGCGACTCACGCCCTTCGCGTCGACGAGGATCTCGCCGAGCCTCAGCCGGGTCAGGAAGGTCGACGCCATGCCGCGACGGTTCTTGTCGAGGAACTCGACGAGGTTGAACTGCGAGCCGACCGAGACGATGAGCTCCGCGCCCTTCTCGGCCGCGATCAGCATCGCCACGTCCTGGCTGGTCCCGGGGGCCGGCACGAGCTTGTACGGCAAGCCGAGCTGCTCGAGGTGATCGCGGCCCGGCGCCTTGCCGTTGGGGTAGGCGTGGACGACGAGCTCTGCGCCGCAGCGCAGCGCCTGCTCGGTCGCCGAGTCCATGTCCCCGACGATCATGTCCGGCTGGAATCCCTCGGCGAGCAGGGCGTTCGCGCCGCCGTCGACGGCGAGGATCGCGGGCTTGCAGTCGCGGATGTACGGGCGCAGCGCCCGTAGGTCCTGCTGGTGGTCGACGCCGCGCACGACGATCAGCGCCGGCCGGTCGCGGAAGTCCGTGTCGAAGCGCGGCAGCTCGATGCGCCCGGACAACAGCTCGCGCTCCTCGAGCATGTGCTCGATCGTGTTCTGCGCGAACGCCTCGAGCGCGTCGCCGATCTCGCGGCGGCGTTCGTCCGTCGCGGCACGGACGGCATCGGGCTCCTGGACGACGCCGCTTGCGAGGAGCTTGGCGCCGCGCAGGATCTCGCCGCCGCGCACGACGATCTCGTCGCCGTCGGACAGGCGTTTGAAGAGCGAGTCGTCGGGCAGGTCGACGAGATGGATGCCGGCCTGGACGATGAGCAGCGGCCCCATGTTCGGGTAGGCGCCGGTCGACGACGGGCTGCAGTTCAGCACCGCGCACACGCCGGCCGCGATGAGGTCCTCGGCGGACACGCGATCGAGGTCGCGGTGATCGAGCACGGCGACGGCGCCGGGGTGCAGCGTCTTGACGAGACGCTTCGTGCGGCGGCCGAGATGCGCCGGCCCACTGATCTGCTTGCCAGCGGCGACGGCCATCGGCGCAGTCTAGAACGGCTAGTTAACGGCACGCGAAGGGCTGCGGCCCGCCGCAGCGGATCGCAGCCGCCGCGGCGGAGGCGGTTGCTAGCGTCGTAGGCATGGTCCCTGCACTGGCAACCATCACCGCGACCGAGCTGCACGACACCTGCGGGCAGGACCCGGACCGCCTGTGCCGGGAGATCCTCGAGCGAACGGAGAACAAGACGCTCGCCGACCTTGCAGACTTCATCTTCGGAACCCCGCTGACGATCGTCCTGATCCTCGTCGGCGCCCTGGCCCTCAACAAGGTCGTCGGCCGCTCGATCCATCGCGGCCTGCGCAGCGTGAGCTCCGGGATCGTGCGCGAGCGGCTGAGCGCGGTGCGCCGCCGGACGCCGGCGGCGCTGCTCGAGTCCCCGGCCACGAGCCTGCGCGCGCAGCAGCGCATCAGCGCGCTGACGAGCATCCTGCGCAGCCTCGCGGGGTTCGTCATCCTCATCTTCGCGGGCTTCATGGTGCTCAGTGAGCTTGGCGTCGACGTCGCGCCGCTGCTCGCCGGCGCGGGGGTGCTCGGCGTCGCGCTCGGCTTCGGCTCGCAGTCGCTCGTCAAGGACTTCCTGTCCGGGCTGTTCATCCTCGCCGAAGACCAGTTCGGCGTCGGCGACGTCGTCGACCTCGACGGGACGACGCAGGGAACCGTCGAGGCCGTGTCGCTGCGCACGACGCGGCTGCGCTCCGTCGACGGGACGGTCTGGCACGTCCCCAACGGCGCGATCGGCCGCGTCGGCAACAGGAGCCAGCACTGGTCGCGCGCCCTGCTCGACATCGAGGTCGCCTACGACACCGACATCGACCACGCCACGCGGGTCATCAAGCGCGTCGCCGACACGGTCTGGAAGGAGCGCGACGAGGTGCTCGAGGAGCCGGCGGTATGGGGCGTCGAGAAGCTCGGCGCCAACGCGATCGTCATCCGGCTCGTCGTCAAGACGCTGCCCGCCGACCAGTACGCGGTCAGCCGCCAGCTGCGCCAGCGCCTCAAGGAGGAGTTCGACCGCGAGGGCATCGAGATCCCGTTCCCGCAGCAGATGGTCTGGCACCGGACGGTCAACGGCGACGAGGGGGCCGCCGCGGCGGCGGCGGCGGCGGGTGGCACCTCGGTGGCGCCACCCGGGGCCGGCCACAGTCAGGAGCCCGGCGCGCAGGCCGCGCCCCCCGAGGCCGCACCGGCGGTCGTCGAGGGCGACGAGGAGTCCCCGCCCACCAGGCCCTGATCAGGCCGCTGCCCGCAGCAGCTCCTCCGCGTGGCGGCGCGCGGCCATGTCGCCGTCGTCGTCGGCGCCGAGCATCCGGACGAGCTCGGAGACGACCTCGTCGGCCGCGAGCTCGGTCACGGTCGTGCGCGCGGGGTTGGCCGACGCGTCCTTCGCGATCGAGAAGTGCCGCGTCGCCAGCGACGCGATCTGTGGCAGGTGCGTGATGCAGAGCACCTGCCGCCCCTCCGCCAGCGCCCGCAGCTGGTCGCCGACCGCGCGCGCCGTCTGACCGCCGATGCCGGCGTCGACCTCGTCGAAGACGAGCGTCGCGCGGCTCGCGCCCGCCGCGACGCCCATGAGCGCGAGCATGATCCGCGACAGCTCACCCCCGGACGCCGTCTCGCGCAGGGGGCCCGCCGGCACCCCGGGGTTCGGCGCGATGAGGAACTCGACCGTGTCCGCGCCGCTCGGGCCGGGCTCGCGGTCGGTCAGCTCGATCTCGAACGAGGCGCCCTTCATCGCCAGCTCGTCGAGACGCTTGCGCACCGCGGACGCGAGCTTCGGCGCGGCCGCGCGGCGCGCCTTGCGCAGCGCGGCGCTACCCGCCCGCAGGTTCGCGTCGGCCTCCGCGAGGCGTGCCGCCGCCGCCTCGAGCGCGACCTCGGCGCCGAGCAGCTCCGCGCGCCGCGCCCGGCATGTCTCGGCGTGTGCGAGCACCGCCGTGATCGACCCGCCGTGCTTGCGCTCGAGGCGGTCGAGCACGTTCAGCCGCTCGTCGACGATCTCCAGGCGGCCGGGCTCGGACTCCAGCTGCTCGGCGTAGCGGCGCAGCTCGCCCGCGAGGTCGTCGGCCTCGATCGCCAGCGCCTGCCAGCGCTCCGTGAGCGCGTCGAGCGACGCGTCGATCCCGTCCACGGCCGCGAGCTCGCGGCCGGCCGAGGACAGCACGGCGGCCAGGCCGGCCTCGTCGGCGACGACCGCCTCCGCGGCGCCGAGCGATGCGCCGCGCAGCGCGGCGACGTGGCGGAGGCGGTCGCGCTCGGTCCGCAGCTCGATCGTCTCGTCCTCGCTCGGGGCGGCGGCCTCGATCTCGGCGAGCTCGAAGTCGATCAGGTCGAGCTCGCGTTCGCGTGCCCCCGCGCGCTCGCGCAGCTCGTCGAGCGCGCGGGCCGTGTCGCGGGCGATCGCGTGGGCGGCCGCCACCTTCTCGCGCCGCGCCCGTTGCGGCTCGCCGCAGAAGCCGTCGAGGATCTCCAGCTGCGCGCCGGTCAGCGTCAGCCGGCGATGCTCGTGCTGGCCGTAGAACGTGATCAGCGGCTCCGCCAGCTCGCGCAGGTCGGTGAGCGTGGCCGAGCGCCCGTTGACGAGCGCGCGCGTGCGCCCGTCGGCTCCGATGCGGCGGGCCAGCACGACCTCCTCCGCGCCCTCCGGCAGGCGCTCCCCGAGCTCGTCGCGCAGCTCGGGAGCGAGCTCGAAGACGCCCTCGACGTAGGCCTCGGCGGCGCCGGGGCGCACGATCCCGGGCTTGGCCCGCCCGCCGAGCAGCAGGTCAAGCGCGTGTGCGAGGACCGTCTTGCCGGCGCCGGTCTCGCCCGTGAGCACGTTGAGCCCCGCCTCGAGGCGCAGCTCGGCCCGCTCGATGAGCAGGAGGTTCTCGACGCGGAGTTCGGTGAGCACGCCCGACGGTGTACCAGCGCCGCCCGACGGAACGCGCGTTCGTGCCCGTTTTGCGCGTGTTTCGTAACAGAACGACGAAGGAAGGATGACGAGAGTCCGGGCATCCGTGCCCAGACTCCGAGAAGGCGAGCTTCGCCGTCATCCGGCGGCGAGTCGCTGCGCGACCCGTACAGAACGACGAAGGAAGGATGACGAGAGTCCGGGCATCCGTGCCCAGACTCCGAGAAGGCGAGCTTCGCCGTCATCCGGCGGCGAGTCGCTGCGCGACCCGTACAGAACGACGAAGGAAGGATGACGAGAGTCCGGGCATCCGTGCCCAGACTCCGAGAAGGCGAGCTTCGCCGTCATCCGGCGGCGAGTCGCTGCGCGACCCGTACAGAACGACGAAGGAAGGATGACGAGAGTCCGGGCATCCGTGCCCAGACTCCGAGAAGGCAAGCTTCGCCGTCATCCGGCGGCGAGTCGCTGCGCGACCCGGACAGAACCTGACTCGGCTAGGAGGACAGGCGGCCGAACTTCGTCCGCAGGCGGCGGTAGAAGGACCAGCCCGGCAGCTGCGCGAGCCGCGCCGCATCGGGCTCGTAGCGGGCGACGAGCTCGTCGCCCGGCGCGATCTTGCACGACGGCCGGCCGTCGACCGATACGTCGACGGCATCGCGGCCGCGGTTGGAGACGCTGAGCGCGTCGTCGGGCGCGACGACGAGCGCGCGGGCGGTCAGCGAGTGCGGGGCGATGAAGGAGACGCCGAAGCCCTGCACGCCCCACGCCAGCACCGGCCCGCCGTTGGCGAGGTTGTAGCCCGTCGAGCCGGCCGGGGTGCAGACGACGAGCCCGTCGCAGCGCACCGACCCGACCTCCTCGCCCTCGACGCCGTACGCGAGCTGCGCGACCCGGCCGCCGATCAGGCGTTGGAACGAGACGTCGTTGAAGGCCGTCAGCACCCGCCCGCTGGGCGTCTCGATCGTGATCGCCGGCAGCTTGAGCTCCTCGAAGTCGCGCTCGAACGCGCGCGTGAAGCCGTAGTCGTCGAGGTCCTCGGGCTCGAGCGTCGCGAGAAACCCGACCTCGCCGAAGTTCACCGCGAAGACCGCGACCGGCGAGCGCGCATGGTGGCGCAGGCCCTTGAGGATCGTGCCGTCGCCGCCGAGCACCACGCACAGGTCGACGTCGTCGCCGGGTTGGGCGTTGACGACGATCGACTCCGAGCCCTCGAGTCCGAGCTTGCGGGTCTCGTCCTCGTCGAAGCGCAGCTGCACCCCGCTTCGGCGGGCGGCGGCGACGAGCTTCTCGAGCGTGCTCGCAATCTGGTGGGGCCGGCCGTGCGTCAGGACCGTCGCCGCGCGCACCGCCGTCATGTCGCCTCCGGCTCGACGACGCGCGCCGCCGCCTCGAGGTCGGCGAGGTCGCCCGCGCGGCCGGCCTCGGCGAGCCAGACGAAGCTCTCGAGGTTGCCCTTGGGCCCCGGCAGGCCCGACGACGCGAAGCCGAGCACCGCGGCGCGGTGCGAGCGTGCCGCCGCCGCCACCGCGACCAGCGCGCCGCGCCGATCGTCCGGGTCGCGCACGACGCCGCCCTTGCCGACGTTCCCTCGACCGACCTCGAACTGGGGCTTGATCATCGCGAGCACGTCGTGGCGCGGTGCAAGGCACGCGAGGACGGCCGGCAGGATCTTCGCGATCGAGATGAACGACACGTCGATGACGACGAGGTCGGGCGCATAGGGCAGCGCGTCCGGCGTGATCGCGCGGGCGTTGGCGCGCTCGAGCACGGTCACGCGCTCGTCGTTGCGCAGCCGCCAGTCGAGCTCGCCGTAGGCGACGTCGAGCGCGATCACGTGCGACGCGCCGGCCTGCAGCAGGCAGTCGGTGAAGCCGCCCGTCGAGGCGCCCACGTCGAGGCAGCGGCGGCCCGCGGGATCGATCGCGAACGTCTCGAGCGCGTTCGCGAGCTTGACGCCGCCGCGCGAGACGAAGCGCGGCCGCTCGTCGACGGCGAGCACGACGTCGGGATCGACCATCTGGCCGGGCTTCTGCGCGCGCGCGCCATCGCCGCCGCCGAAGCGCACCTCCCCCGCCATCACGGACGCCGCCGCGCGGGTGCGCGACGAGAACAGCCCCCGCTCGGCAAGCAGGGTGTCGAGGCGCACGCGGGCCATGGCACGCACGGTACCTCGCGGCGGCTGTGTGACGTCACTCACCCACGGCTGGCCACTCCGCGCCCACACTGTGCTCAGGACGCGAGGCAGACCTTTTCCCCGAGGTCCTTCCGAGAACAGCAGGCTCGCGACCGAGGCCGGACCCACAACCACATAGCAGTCTCTCCTCCCTGAAGCGGCCCGTCCTCCCCGGCGGGCCGTTTCGCGGTCGGGCCCCGGGAGCCGGCGACCGGGCTACGCGCCGGCGACGGCGCGCTCGGCGACGGCGGCGAGGATCCGCTCCGCGATGTGGCGGCCGGTGAAGCCGACCTCCTCGTAGAGCATCGCCGGGGCGCCGTGCGTGACGTAGCGGTCGGGCAGGCCGACGCGCATGATCGGCGCGTCGAGCAGGTCGGCGTCGCTGAGCTCCTCCCAGACGGCGGTGCCGAAGCCACCCGCGAGGACGCCTTCCTCGACGGTCACGAGCAGATCGTGGTCGGCAGCCAGCCGCGCCATCAGCGCGACGTCGATCGGCTTGGCGAAACGGGCGTCGGCGACCGTCGCCTCGATCCCGTGCTCGAGCAGCAGGTCGGCGGCGTCCAGGCCGCGGCCGACGCCGCTGCCGTAGCCGATGATCGCGACCTTGCCGTCGCCCTCGCGCAGGATCTCCCCGGTCCCGATCTCGATCGCCTCAGGGACGGCCGGCAGCGCCACTCCGACGGCCTCGCCACGCGGGTAGCGCAGGGCGATCGGCCCGTCGTGCTCGAGCGCCGTGCGCAGCATGTGGACGAGCATCGCCTCGTCACGGGGCGCCATCAGCACGAGGTTCGGCAGCGGGCGCAGGTACGCGATGTCGAACATGCCGTGGTGCGTCGGGCCGTCGTCGCCGACGAGGCCGGCGCGGTCGAGTGCGAAGACGACGTTCAGGCGCTGGAGGCAGACGTCGTGGACGATCTGGTCATACGCGCGCTGCAGGAACGTCGAGTAGATCGCCGCGACGGGCTTGCACCCCTCCAGCGACAGGCCGGCGGCGAACAGGATCGCCTGCTGCTCGGCGATCCCGATGTCGAAGTAGCGCTCCGGCATTGCCTTCTGGAGGATGTCCAGCCCGGTGCCGGTGTTCATCGCCGCGGTGATGCCGACGACGCGCTCGTCGCGGCGGCACTCGGCCACGAGGGCGTCACCGAAGACCTTCGTGTACGGCGGCGGCGGCGCGATCGCCCCGATCTTCGCCGGCCGCGAGGGCGACGCGACGCCGTTGGAGATCGAGTGCGGCTTGGCGGCGTGCCAGCGCTCCATCCCCTCGAGACCGCCGTTCTCGGCGGGCGCGAAGCCCTTGCCCTTGATCGTCGCGACGTGCACGACGACCGGCCGGCCGGCCGCGAAGGCGCTGCGCAGCGCCCGCCGCACGGCGCGCACGTCGTGGCCGTCGATGACGCCGACGTAGGCCCAGTCGAGCTCCTCCCAGAACAGGCCGGGAGCCCAGAACGCCTTGATCGACTCCTTGAACTGCGGCCCGAGGCGCTCGAAGACCGGGCCGAGCTTGCCCGGCAGGTCCATGAGGCGCTCCTCGACGGACTCGCGCGTGTGCCACAGCTTCGGGTTCAGCCGGACGCGGTTGAAGTAGCGCGACATCGCCCCCACGTTCGGCGAGATCGACATGCCGTTGTCGTTGAGGACGACGACGATCGGCGTGCCCAGGCCGCCGGCCTGGTGGATCGCCTCGAACGCGACGCCGCCGGTCATCGAGCCGTCCCCGATGACGGCGACGACCTTGCCGCCGCCGCCGGGCCGGCCGCGGCGCTTCATGCCCTCCTTGAGGCCGACGGCGTAGCCGATCGACGTCGAGGCGTGGCCGGCGCCCATGACGTCGTGCTCGGACTCGGCGATCGAGCAGAACGGCGCCAGCCCGCCGTACCTGCGGATCGTCTCGAGCCGGTCGCGACGGCCCGTCAGGATCTTGTGCGGGTAGGCCTGGTGGCCGACGTCCCAGAGGATCTTGTCGCGCGGCGAGTCCATCAGCGAGTGCAGCGCGACCGACAGCTCGCAGACGCCGAGGTTGGCGCCGAAGTGCCCGCCGATCTCACCGACCGTGTCGATGATGTGCTCGCGGATCTCCTGCGCGACGCGCGCGAGATCGTCGTCGGAGAGCGCGTGCAGGTCCTGCGGGCGGTCGATCGCGTCGAGCAGGCTCATGACGTGCGGGCCACGATGAAATCGGTGATCTGCTCGAGGTCCGGCGCGCCGCCGGGCGCCGCCTGCGCGAGCGATGCACGCGCCTCGTCGTGGGAGCGCTGCGCCAGGTCGCGCGCCCCGTCGAGGCCGAACTCGGTCACGTACGTGCGCTTGCCGTGGCGCTCGTCGGAGCCCTGCGGCTTGCCCAGATCGGCGTCGGTGCCCGTGACGTCGAGGATGTCGTCGACGATCTGAAACAGCACCCCGAGCTCAGCTGCGAAGTCGCGATACGCGGATGTCGTCGTGGCGTTCATACCTGCGATGAGGAGTACGCATTCTACCGACGCCCCGATCAGCCGGCCGGTCTTCAGCTCGTGCGTGCGGCGCAGCGATCGCGCCGAATCGGGGCAACCCTCGTGGATCCCGGTGACGTCGAGGAACTGACCGCCGACCATGCCGGCCACGCCGGTCGCGGCGGCGAGCTCGGCGACCGCGGCGAGGACGTTGCGCGGCTCGCCGCCCTGCATGCTCAAGACGTGCCGGAACGCCTCGGCGTAGAGCGCGTCACCGGCGAGGATCGCGGTGTCCTCGCCGAAGGCGACGTGGTTGGTCGGGCGCCCGCGACGCAACGTGTCGTCGTCCATCGCGGGCAGGTCGTCGTGGATCAGCGAATACGTGTGGATGAGCTCCAGCGCGGCGGCGAGCGGCAGCAGCTCGTGCTCGTCACGGCCGATCGCGCGGGCGGTCGCGAGCGCCAGCACCGGGCGGATGCGCTTGCCGCCGGCGAGCAGGCTGTAGCGCATCGCCTCCACGAGCCGTTCCGTCAGCGACTCCTGCGAGAAGCGCATCCGCTCGAGGTAGTCCTCGATCTGCGTGCGCAGCTCGTCCGGGTACGTGCCGCTCCGGAGCTGTCCGGGGTGCGCCACTACAGCAGCGAGTCCTGGCCGGGTGCCACCTCGCGTTGCGCATCGCGCGAGCGGCGTTCGAGCTCGGCGGATGCCTGCGAGGCGAGCGACGCGCAGTCCTCGACGACGGTCGCGGCCGCGTCGGCGCTGAGGTCGCCGGAGCGCAGCTGCTCCGCCGCGCGCTCGAGGCGGCCGACCAGCTCGTCCAGCGTGGCGTCGGCTTCGCTCATGAGGGGGCTGGATTCTTTCCCATCTCGCGATGCACGGCCGCGAGGATCCCGTTGACGAAGCCCGGTGCGTCCGCGCCGGAGTACGTCTTGGCGAGCTCGACCGCCTCGTCGATCGCCCCCTCCGGTGCGATCGGGACATCCGCGGGTGCCGCGTCAGGGTGGCACATCTCCAGGAGCGCGACGCGCATGATGGCGCGTTCGAGCGGCGCGATGCGATCGATCGTCCAGCCCTTGGCGTGGCGCGAGACGAGCACGTCGAGCTCCTCGCCGCGATCCTGTGCCGCGTGGGCGAGCGCTCGCGTGAAGATGCTGGCGTTGCGCTCGAACAGGTCGTCGAGCTCGCGGCCGGTCAGCTCGGATTGGTAGAGGGCGAAGACGGCGTCGCGGCGCTGGTCGGATCGGCGGGGCACGTGCTCAGGGAGCCCATGCGCCGGCGTGGCGGTGGTCGAAGCTCATGGCGAGCACGGAGCGTAGTCGGTGCGTATGGAGATCCCGAGCGAATCGTCTTGACGCGGGCTCGCAGCCGGGCGTAGGTTCCGAGCCTGGGTCGCCCACCAGGGCGGTCCTGGGTCGCCACAAAGGGGGAGTCGTGCTCGGGGTCAAAGTCGGGGGAATCGTCGCGCTCGTAGCGACGGCGGCAGCGCTGCTCGGATGGCTGCTCGTCAGCCTCGGGCATGCGCCCGAGGCGCGCGAGATACCGGTCGCGGTCGTCGGCAAGGGAGCGGCCGTGTCGCAGGTCGCGCGGACGCTCGACGCGAGCTCGGCGTTCGCCGTCACTCGTGTGTCGGGCGGTGCCGCGGCGCGCAAGCTCATCCGCGAGCGCAAGGTCTACGGGGCCTACGCCCCCCTCGCCAAGAGCGGACGCGTCATCACGGCGAGCGCCGCCAGCGTCACGGTGGCGAGGCTCATGCGGGCCACGTTCACGAAGCTCGACGCCAAGCGCGGGGTACGAACGGTCGTCACCGAGGCGCGCGCGCTGCCGGAGTCCGACAGCGCGGGCATCACGGCGTACATCGTCACGCTCGTGGCCGCGATGATCGCCGTGCTGGGCGCGTGGTGGCTCGAGTTCTGGGCGCCGAGCATCCGCCGCGGACCGCTCGCCACGGTGATCCGGATCGGCGTGCTCGTGCTGCTGTCGCTGGGCGTCGGAGCGATCCTCGCGGCGATCGCGACGCAGCTCGGGATCTACGAAGGCGAGTTCTTCGCGGTCGCCGGGGCGCTCGCGCTCGCGACGCTCGGGACCGCCCTCGTGACGGCGTTCCTGACGAGTCTCGTCGGGGTCGCGCTCGGCGCCGTCGTCGGGCTGGCTGTGTTCCTCGTCGTCGGCGTCCTCGCGACGTCGGGCGGCGGATCGGGGCCCGAGTTCCTTCCCGACCTGTGGCGCCAGATCGGCAGCGGCCTGCCCGCGCGATCGAGCATCGAGCTCGTGAGCAACGTCGTGTACTTCGATCACGAGGCGATCACGACGCCCCTGTTCGTGCTCGCGGCCTACGTCGTCGGCGGCCTCGCGCTGATGATGGCGCTGAGCCCGTTTCGGCGGGTTTCGAGCTGACCGCGGCTACGAGGCGCGCGACATGTAGTCGCCGGTCGCGGTCTGCACCTTGACGCGGTCGCCGACGTTGACGAACAGCGGGACGCGCAGCGTCGCGCCGGTCTCGAGCGTGGCGGGCTTGTCGCCGCCACCCGAGGCCGTGTCGCCGCGCAGGCCGGGATCGGTCTGCGTGACCTCGAGCTCGACCGTGGTCGGCAGCTGGATGTCACCGGGCGCATCGTCGATGAAGAGCACGTCCACCGCGTCGTTGGGCTTCGTCCAGCGCAGGGCGTCGGCGACCTTGTCCTGATCCATCGCGAGCTGCTCGTAGCTCTCGGTGTCCATGAAGTGCGCGTCGGTGCCGTCGACGTAGAGGAACTGCATCTTGCGCGACTCGGTGTGGACCGAGCGAAACTTCTCGCCGGCGCGGAACGTCCGGTCGATGACGTTGCCGTCGCTGGCGCGGCGCAACTTCGTGCGCACGAACGCACCGCCCTTGCCGGGCTTGACGTGCTGGAAGTCGAGGACCTTGAAGATCGTCCCGTCGACCTCGATGTGGTTGCCGTTCTTGAGCTGGTTGGTGCTGATCATCGCCGCTCAGTGTACGGCGCGCCTGCCGCGACGAGCCGCTGGATGAGCTGTCGCGGATGGCGGATCGCCTGCTCGCGCGTGGTCCGCAGCACGCGCTCGCCGACTGCCTCGAGGTTGGCCTGGCGGACGGCGTCGTCCTCCTGCGCCAGGCGTCCGTCGTGCCAGCCGCTGTCGATCTCGAGGATCAGCCGCTGCGCGGGCCAGCGCAGGTCGGGCCGGTACGGCTTGCCTCCGACGTTCAGGGTCGGATTGACGTCCGGATGCTCGAAGCCGGCCGCGAGCAGGAGGTCCAGCACGACATCCTCGTGCCCGCTCTCGGTGGCGGCCGGTCCGTCGGCGATCAGCGCGGCGAGCCGCGCGACCCCGCGATGACCGTTGGAGCGTCCGAGCAGCTCGGCGATCTGACCCACGTTCGCGAGGTGCAGCGCCTGTGCCTGGCGCACGGCTCGGCGCAGGGCCTTGTCGGAGAGGCCGCTGTCCGCCAGGTCAAGCAGCGTGCGCGCCGGCGACGTGACCGCGATGCCGTACTGGCGGTCGCGATCGTGGGGGTGCAAGGAGCGTGGACGGTGGATCGAAAGCCCTGAGCGACGGCGGCCGCTGCGACCGACCACCGTGACGTCCACGACGCGCACGTCCCACACCAGGATTCCCCAGAGGACGGCGGCGGCGACGTGGCTCAGCCAGGCGTCTGGTCCACAGGCCAGGACGGCTGCCCAGAAACGGCCGTGCAAGGAGATCCCGGGGTGCCCCACGGCGTAGACGCCGTGGTGGACGCGGTGGAGGCGGCCGCTGTCGACGCGGGTGAGGATGGCGTCGGCGCTCATCCCGGCCGTCCGCATCTGGGCCGTCGACACGACACCCTCCTGGCCGGCCGCGAGCGTCGCGACCCGCGCATCGACGGGTGGGGCGAATTTGGTGGGCTCAGCCGATGTTTTTCGGCCCACCCCATGTGTGGAAGGGGGCATGCGGCGAGCGTGGCAAGGAAGGTGTGCCGGAAGAGCACGCGTTCGTCACGAAACTGGCGCTACTGTGCAACGCATGGACCGCGATGCGCTGCGCAGCCTCCAGGAGCCGCTCAAGCAGCGCTATCGCGATCAGCCCGCTGCCGCGCTCGTGACGCTGACGGCCAGCGGGAGCCTCGACGACGGGGTCACGTGCAGCGTGCGGACCGGGCGCGCGCTGGCGACCGCTGGGCTGCATCCGGCGACCGGCGGCGACGGCAGCGCGTTGTGCTCCGGCGACATGCTGCTCGAGGCGCTCGTCGCCTGCGCGGGCGTCACGCTGCGCGCGGTCGCGACGGCGCTCGAGATCGAGGTGCACGGCGGGACGGTCACGGCCGACGGCGTGCTCGACTTCCGCGGGACGCTCGCCGTCGATCGCGAGGCGCCGGTCGGGTTCGCGAGCATCGCCCTGCGCTTCGAGCTCGACGCGCCCGGCGCGAGCGAGGAGCAGCTCGCGACGCTGACCAAGCTCACCGAGCGCTACTGCGTCGTGCTGCAGACGCTGCGCTCGAGCCCCGCGCTCGCGGTATCGATGACGAGCTGAGCCAGGCGCCTACTCCGGCAGGATCGCCGGGCGCTGCTCGCGCGTGCGGCGCCGGTGCGACTCGGCGTACGCCTCCGAGCGGAAGTGCAGGATCGGGTCGTCCGACAGCTCGATGCCCGGCGGCATCCGCGTCGGGTCGAAGACCCATGTGTCGACGAGCTCGGGGTCCTCGTGCAGCCGGTCGATGACGAGCTGGCCGGCGACGACCAGGGGGCGCGACTCCGGCCACAGCTTGGTGAGGTCGTCCGTCGCGTCGCCCGGCTCGGCGAGCTGGAGGACGAGCCTCCACGCCACGGGCGCGCGCTCGACGCGCTGCCTGATCTCCGAGACGAGGTACTGCGGCGGCAGGTCGACGTCGTCGGCGGGATCGATCGCCGCCTCGCCCGCGAGCGGCAGCCAGCGAAAGCGAAACGCCTGGCGGTGGCCGTCCGCGCGGATCAGCCAGTAGGCGTGGAAGCCGTTGTAGCGGGCGGTCGCGAAGCTCACGGGCGGGGGCAGCGTGGCGGCCGCCTTGATCCCCGCGATCGCGAACGGCCGCGGCGCGAGGAACGCCAGCAGCCGCAGCGGGTTGGGCTGCTTGCCCGGCAGCTCGGCGCGCTGCGCGGACACCATCGCGGCGAAGTCGTCGGGCGTGCGCGGCGGGAACGCCGGGGTGTTCAGCGCGGTCCAGTTCGAGTGGTCGCCCGACGGGAGCTCGAAGCGCACGCCGAGGCCGAGCGTGTTGCCGCGCTTGGCCGTCTCGCGGTCGGGCAGGTACGGGCTCGAGCCGCCGTTGGAGACCCGCACGACGCACTCGATCCGCCCGCCCTGCAGGTGCTCCGCCGTCGTCAGCCGCGCGACCTCGGGCGTCGCCTCGAAGTGGCCGTGGAAGGCCAAGCCGCGCGCGTGCCCGCGCTTGTAGCCGGAGACGTTGTTCATGTGCTTCTCCATCGCGCCGAGCACCTTGCGCACGCGCTCCGGTCCGCCCAGCTCCTGCGGCGTGCTCATGCAAGCCCTCCTTCGTCGCTCATCCGGCCACCCCGTCGGCGATCGCGCGCAGCGCCGTCATCCCCGGTACGAACAGGTACTCGCCGCCGCGCGTCGTGACGAGGTTCTCCTGCGGCGCGAGGAAGTACGGCCGCTTGCCCTGGATCGTCATCTTGGCGCCGTGGACGCGGGCGCCGGAGGCGTCGCCGAGCAGGAAGTCCGTGTCGTGGCCGAGGCCGAAGATGTTGCCGTCGGCCAGCCACGGCCCCTGGACGCCCTCGAACTGGCGCGCGATGCTGGCCTGGAAGCTCACGAACACGAGCCCGCGATCCGCGCCGTCGTCCTCGATCGCGTCGGCAGGCAACGGGCGCCCGTACGGCATGCCGCGCCGGATCATCCGGTGGCGCATGCTGAGCACGCCGTCATGGCCGAGCGCGTCGCGCGGGTTCGAGCGACGGATGTGCGCGCCGAGCGGGCAGCGCAGACCGGCGAGGTCGTCGCCGTAGCGAAAGTCGTTGGCGGCCGGATCGGTCGGGTCGAACGAGATCCCCGCCCGATTCGGATACGTCACGAGCGGCGCCCCGTTGTGCCAGCGCCCGACGACCTTCGCGGCGAGCATCTCCTCGCCCCCCTCGTAGCGCGCGGCCGCGCGGCGGATCGTGCGCCGCCACAGCGCGACGTCCTGATGCAGCTTGCGCCAGACCATGTACGTCCCCCCGGCACCGAGCGGGTCGGCCGGCGCCGGCGGCAGCCGCTTGGCGCGGTCGACGAGCGTGTCCTCGTCGGGGTAGCCGAGGATGAACTCTCCGGGCTGCAGGGCCCGCCAGCCCCCGTGCTTCTCGGGGATCCCTCCCCCGCGCAGCTTGTCGTCCGTCGCGCCGGCGATCGCCGGCTGGGAGAAGCCGTCGGCGAAGCCGAAGTGCTCGCGCGCGCCGTCGAGCAGCTGGGCCTCCTGGCGGCGCAGCACGCGCACGCCGGCGTCCTTCATCGCGCCGTTCATCTTGCTCAGGGCGCGGCGGTGATCGGCGGTCTCCTGAGCATTGATCGTCAGCAGCACGTGGGCGTCGCCGCGGCCGAAGCCGCGCTCCCACCGCGCCGGCGCGCTCGCGCCGCCGTCGCCGAGCAGCTCGGCGCGCGATGCCATCCCGGCGCGGAACTCGGAGGCGAACGTCCCGACGAGCTCCTCGGACACCCCCAGCGCCCGCAGCCCGTTCGCCGTCACCGCGACGTTCAGCGTCGTCAGCGGCTTGCCGTCGCGCCACGGCTGCGCGGTCGTGACGTGATCGAGCAGCCCGGCGAACCAGGCACGGGCCTGCGCCGGCTCGCAGTCGATCTTCACGAAGGCGTAGGAGGTGCAGTCATACGCGTTGCCGTAGGCGCGCAGGATGTCTCCCTGGACGTCGGCGAGGTCGATCACGAGCCGAACTCCTCGAGGAACGCCGCGCGCCGCTGGATGGGCTCCATCTCCTGCGCGCGAACGACGAAGTCGATGAGCCGCGCGCGCTTGTCGATCGCGCGCAGGACGTCCTGCACCGACGCCGCGCCGTACGCCGCGAAGACGACGCCGGCGTCGATCTGGTTGCGCCCGATGTAGGCCTTGAGTGCGGCGCCCTCGGCAGGCTGCGGGCAGCCGATGCAGTGCCCGTAGACCTCGCCGAGCTGCGGGGAGGCCTGCTCGACGAGCTCGTCCATGTACGTCGCGAGGTTGCCGTCGACGTTCGCCGTGAACAGCAGGAACGGCCCGCCGAGCGAGTCGGTGACGCCGGGCGCGACCGGCATGTCGGCCATGACGATCCAGCGCGCCATGTGGGTACGCGGCGTGCCCGCGAACGGGCTGTCGGCGGATCCCATCGCGTGCAGCAGCGCGCGCAGCGCGTCCGCCTCGCCCGGCTTGACCGGCGTCAACACCATGAGCAGGTACGTCTTGCCGGCGACGTTCGTCGATCTCATAGGAAGCGCTGCGCGTCCTCGAGGAAGGCGTCCCAGGCGGCGTCGAACTGGTGCTCGGCGAGGATGCCGGCTCGGTGGGCGAACATGTCCAGGCGCTGCTCGAGCTCGAGCGCGGAGCGCACCATCGTCACCGTCGCGTCGGGGTAGGCGCAGTAGTAGTGGTCGACGTCGACCTCGTGGACCTTGAAGAAGGCCTGGAACGGGCCGGCCGGCAGCGGTCCGGGGAACGTCAGCGAGCTGCTCCAGAAGGACGTCATGCCGGTCGTCAGGATGCGTACCGAGGAGTCGATGTACTGCGCCCAGCTGCCGTTGAAGTGGACCTCGAAGAACATGTGGGCCCGCGCCATCCGGCGCGTGGTCTGCGGCGGGCCGTTGTCGGGGATGTCGCGGACGAGCGACCAGCTCGCGAAGCTGATGAACGACAGCGAGTCCATCGCCGCGAGCGCGTTGGGGACCGCGCGGGTGGCGACGAACAGCGCCGGCATGACGAAGCGCCCCCACCAGCGCTGCGTCGTGAACAGCGTGATCGACGTCGTCCGCCCGCAGACGTTGGACGCGGGCGCGTCCGGCGAGACCTCCGCGCGCCGCATCTCAGCCCTTGTCGAGCTCGCCCACGATGATCGGGTGCGAGTCCTTGTTGGCGCGTTCGCCGATGAACACGTCGAGATGGCCGTAGCCGGGGATGATGTGCAGCGAATGGCGGCCGGGCTCGCGGCGCTCGAACCACTCGAACGTCTTCTGCTGGCTGACCGGCAGGAAGCAGTTGTTGCGCCCGCCGGTGATGAACGCGAAGCGCGCGTCGGTCTGCGGCGCCTGCGCGACGAAGCTCGCGGGCAGCTCGGGCCGGCCCTCCACGCTGATCAGGTGCCCCTCCTGCACGCACCTGCTGATCTGCTTGAAGAACGTCAGCGGCGCCGGGCCGAACTCGCCCTTCGTCCACTCGTGCGTCTCGGGGCTGAGCTGCTCGTGCGTCCACAGCGTCGGGTCGCCGGAGCCGAACATGAAGCTCGAGACCTTGCAGACGCCGTTGTCGCAGTGCCGCCGCGACGCCTTGCAGTACGCCGTGACGACCTTCGGCAGCACCCACGGCGGGTCGCCGACGCCCCACTGAGGATCGAGGTAGCCGGTCAGGCGCGCGACGATCGGCACGACGTAGCGCAGCTTGAACTCCGCGATCCGCGGCACGACCGGGTGCAGCGTCACCGCGCTCGCGACGACCGTGCGCACCTGCGGCAGGAGGCCCGCGCACATCGCCATCATGAAGCTCGTCGAGCCCTGGCAGTGCGTGACGGCCTGGATCGAGTCCGCCCCGGTCTTGTCGAGCACGAGCTTGACCGCGAGCGGGTGGTCGAGCACGGCCGCCTGGTCGAGCGTCCACGTGTTGTTCGGGACGGCCATGCTCGCGCGCCACGTCTCCATCCAGACGTCGTAGCCCGCGTCGACGAGCGCCTCGACGAGCGTGTACGGGGTCGGCGGGCGCCAGATCTCGGTCCGCACCCCGACGCCGTGGACGAGCAGCACGGGACCCTTCGTCGGCGCCTTGGCACCGACGACATGGGTCACGTTGCACGTGATGCCGTCCGCCGTCTGAAACGGGAAGACCTCGTCGGTGTGCGCGGCGGCGGTGGTCAAGCGTGGCCCTTGCGGCCCGGCTTCCAGGTCTCCCACAGCGACCCCAGGAACAGCCCGCCGAAGCGCCCGAGCGCATCGAGGCGGTGCGCCGGATGGACGCGGAACGTCGTCATCTGGACGGCGAAGTCGGCCGGCAGGACATGCAGGATGCCGGTCGCGACGATCTCCTCGCCCGCGTCGCCGACCTCGTCCGCGGGGCCGGGCGCGACGTGGCCGGCGAGGATGTGCGTGAACAGCGTCGTCGTGTCGCTCCAGATGTCGAAGCCCGGGTCGTCCTTGGCCTCCTTGTAGCCGTTGAGCGTGATCTCATGTCCCTCGCCGTCCTCGATCCAGAGGCGGTACTTCATGAGCTTGCGCTCCTCGCCGTCCTCGTCGGCGTCGACGAAGAGGTTGAACCAGCCCTGCTTGACGGGCAGTACGCCGCCGAGCGCGTCGCACTCGACGTTGCCGGTGATCGAGCCCTGATGGGCGGGGTCGGCGACGAAGCGCTCGATGTCCTGCATGTGGACCGTCACGTGGAACATGCACTTCGTCTTGGCCTTCTTGCCCTGGCGGAAGCCCTTGTCGTAGTCGTCCTCGCCGAACGTGATGAAGCCGCGCATCTTCTCGGTGAACTCCACCGAGGCGGGATGCTCGCTCGCGGGCGGCGCGGCGCCGGCGCCGGCCTCGTCGGCCTCGTCGTCGGGCGGGGGCGGCGGGGGTGCGGTCACGGTGCTTCCTTTCGTCTCGCCGAGGATCGCGTCCGCGAAGCGGTCGGCGAGCGCGGCGATCGTGAGGCTGGGGTTGGGTCCGACGGGACCCGGCATGACCGAGCCGTCGGCGATGTGCAGGCCGGGGTAGTTGAAGACGTTGCCGTAGGAGTCCACGACGCCCTCCTCGTCGTTGCGTCCCATCGGGCAGCCGCCGAGCGCGTGCACGGTGACGACGCGGCTCAGCAGCCAGATCGGGTTGTCGAGGAAGACGCCGCCGAGCTCCTCCGCCATCGCCTTGGAGACCGCGCGCACGCGATCGAAGTACGCCTTCGAGGAGCCGTTCTTCTTCCAGTCGATCGCCAGCGCGCTGTTCTCGCCGAGCGTCATGATGCCCTCGGGGATGTCGCGTCCCATCCCCAGCAGCGGCAGGAAGCCGGAGGACTCGGCCGCGTCGCCGATGAGCTCGGACACCTCGCCGCCGATGTCGGTGTCCTTGTGGGTGATGAAGTTGCCGGCGAGCCTGACGAGCTTGGGCAGGTCGTGGAAGACGGACTGCGGGGCGTCGAGCAGCTGCAGCATCCAGCTCACGAACTCCGGCTGGCCGGCGTCCTCGAGGTAGAAGCCGCGGCCGACGTCGCCCTCGCCGTCGAGCGTGTCGGGCACGCGGATCGCGCTCGTGATGACCGGCGCGTGCGCGGCGTCCAGCACGTGCGGGACCTTCTTGCCGTCGGGCCCGTCGGTCATGCAGTGGCGCGCGAACGTCAGCAGGTCGCCGTTGCCGCCGAAGCGCGTGCCGAGCATCCTGCTGATCTGCGGGAACGCCGCGCGGTTGCGCAGCAGCAGGTACGTCGTGCCGAGCGTGCCCGCCGACAGGATCAGCCGGTCGCAGGTGACCGTGTGCTTGGGCAGCGACGAGGTCTTCGTCGGCACGCCCTCGGACGCCGCGTCGTGGATGACGTACTCGACCTCGTAGCCGCCGCCGTCGCGCGGCTGCAACGAGCGCACCTCGTGGCGCGTGCGGATGTCGGCACCCTCGTACATCGCGGCCGTGAGGTACGTGTAGTCCAGCGAGTTCTTCGAGCCGTGGTTGCAGCCCAGGTCGCACTCGCCGGTGAGCTTGCACGTCAGGCGGGTCTTGCCGTGGATGTTCGGCCGCGCCTCCTTGATCGGCTCGCCGACGACGGGCTCCTCGCCCTCGTTGGCGAACGTCACCGCGAGGTTCACGAGGCGCCAGTCCAGCCCGAGGTTGCGGGCGGCGTCACGGAAGGCGAGCGTCTTCAGCGTCGTGTCGAACGGCGCCTTGTCCAGCGGGTACTGCTGGACGTTCATCATCTTCTCGACGCGGTCGTAGTGCGGGTCGAGGTCGGCGCGGTTGACGGGCCAGTACTCGTAGCCGTCCTTCCAGGAGCCCTTGCCGGCCTCCTCCCGGACGAACCAGTCCTCGTCCTTGCGCAGCAGGACGTTGGCGTAGATCAGGGAGCCGCCGCCGAGGCCGCTCGCGCAGATCGCGTCGATGTTGTCGAAGCTCCACAGGTTGAACATCCCGTGCAGACCCTCGCTGGGGTCCCAGAACTGCTTCTTCATGCCGAGCGGCGAGCGCGGGAAGGAGTTCGGCGGGAAGGCCTTGCCGCGCTCCAGCAGGAGCACGCTCTGCCCCGCCTCGGCGAGACGGAAGGCCGACACGGATCCTCCGAAACCGGATCCGACGACGACGGCGTCGAAGTGCTCAGCGGTGGTGGTCAACGGCCTCTGCTCCCTCCGGTGGTCCCAGTGGTTCCTCTCGTGAGTCCTTGTGCGCTTGGGCGGTTGCTGGCGCCGGCCGGCAAGGACGCAGTGAGGAAGTGGCCCCCTGGGCCATGACCGAGCGAGGACGCGGCCAGGCGGTGATCAGCGGCCGATCCAGGCGTGCGAGGACTCATCAGAGGGAGCACTAGCCCCTAGCTATAGCCGATGCCCGGCGGGTCCGCAATCGCCGTGTGACGACGCTCACGCGTAGGCGGTGCGCGAGGCGACCCGCCGGCGCGCGCGCGTTCCGGGCGCGAACGTCTCGCGCGCCAGCCACGCCCACAGCGGCAGCGACCACGCGAGGAAGAACACGCATTGCAGGTCCGGGCTCAGCACATCGGGCATCCACTCGAACGTCGCCCACACGAGCGTCGTCGCGGCGAGCGCGACGATCGGCAGGCGGCCGGGCACGCACAGCGCCTCCCAGGCCACGAGGGCGAGCAGGAACGGCAGCTCGTAGTAGATCGTGTTCCACGGATCGAGCACGCCGCGCGCGAGCAGCAGCAAGGCCAGCAGCGCGAGCACCTGCTGGCCCTCGACCCGCGGCGCCCAGCCGCGCAGGCGCGCCCACAGCGCCGACAACGGCACGACGAGGACGGCGATCAGCGGATGCGTCAGCGGCGACAGCCAGGCGGGAGGCACGCGATAGCCGTCGGGCTTGGGCAGGCCGTTGCCGCCGACGACGACGTGGCCGCTGTCGCCGAGCCACCAGAACAGCTGCCACGGCTGGAAGATGACGCCGCCGGTCGTGCCGACGCCGGTGATGAGCGCGCGGTGCGCCCCCGCGAGCGCGATCGGGGCGAGCACGACGGCCGCGACCGCCCCGGCGACGACGAGCGCGAGCATCCGCCGGGCCGGCAGCGCGAGCAGGACCGGCCCGATCGCGAGCACGGCCCAGGCCTTCGTCGCGATCGCAAGGCCGAGCAGGACCGCTGCCGGCAGCGCGCGGCGGTCGCTCGCGGCGAGCACCGCGCCGATCGCGAGGGCGGCGGCCAGCAGCTCCTCGGGATGGCCGAGCTCGAGCGCGCGCAGCGTGACCGGGTTGGCCACGCACAGCCCGAGCACGAGCGCGCGGGCGCCGAGCGTGCGATCGCGTGCTCGCATGCGGCGCACGAGGACGACCGCGAGCCAGGCGACGGCGAGCAGGCAGGGGATCGAGACGGCGCGGTAGACCGCCAGCTCCCCGCCGCCGAGCGCGGCGACCGCGCCGGCGAAGGGCGCGCGCAGGACGAGCGAGCCGCCGTACGCCGGTAGCTGCGCGAGGTACGCGCCGAGATGGCCGTCGATCAGCGCTCGCATCGCGCCGGAGACCTCGGCGTCGTAGTCATTCCAGGCGAAGCCGACGAGGCCCGCGGTCGACATCAGCGCCGTGCACAGCAGCGCGGCGGCGATCCAGGGCCAATCCTGGCGGCGGCGGACGATCACACCCAACGTCATCGGCGCCGCGCGGCCCGGTCTTGAGCCGCGCCCGGCGCTACGCGATCGTGCGCAGCGACTTCGGCATGCCGTTGAGGACCTCGTGACCGTCCCGCGTCACGACGACCAGGTCCTCGATCCGCGCGCCGACGGCGCCGGGCACGTACACGCCCGGCTCGACGGTGACGACGTTGCCGGCAACGAGCGCGTCCTTGCCGAGCTTCGACAGCCGCGGACCCTCGTGGACCTCGAGCCCGACGCCGTGGCCGAGCCCATGGCCGAAGTGCTCGCCGTGCCCGGCGTGCTCGATGATCGAGCGCGCGATCGCGTCGACCTCGACACCGGTCGGGCCCGGTCGCACGGCGGCGAGCGCCTCCTCCTGGGCGAGCAGCACGACGTCGAAGACGGCGCGATCGCGTGGGTCCAGGTCGCCGGTCGCGAAAACGCGCGTGCAGTCCGACGCGTAGCCGTCGAGCATCGCCCCCCAGTCGATCGTCACGAGCGTGCCGGCCGGAATCGGGACGGCGCGGGGCGACGCGTGCGGCAGCGCGCTGTGCTCGGCCGCGGCGACGATCGGCGGGAACGACATCGCCTGCGCGCCGCGGCGGCGCATCGCGAACTCGAGGTCGAGCGCGACCTCAAGCTCCGTGCGGCCCACGAGACCGGCGATCAGCACCTCCTCCAGCGCCTCGTCGGCGAGCCTTGCCGCGGCGCGGATCGCGTCGATCTCGCCGCCGTCCTTGACGGCGCGCAGGCGCTCGACGGCGCCGCCGGCCGCGACGAGCTCGACGCCCTCCGGCGCGAGCTCGACGAGCTTCGCGTGCTGCTTGACGGTCAGGTGGGTGTCGTCGAAGCCGACGCGCAGCGGCCGCTGCGCCGGCAGGCCCTCGATGGCGGGCTTCAGCAGCTCGGTCGAGATCTCCTGCGCCCAGCGCTCGTCGAGCTGCTCGGCGATCTGCGTGAGGTAGCGGAAGTCGGTCAGGAAGCGCGCTTGAAACGAGGCGCCGATGACCGCGAGCGCATTGGAGCCCGTGAAGCCGGTCAGCCAGCGAACGTTGACGAGGTTCGAGACCAGCAGCGCGTCGAGCTCGCGCTCGGCGACGGACGCCAGCAGCGCGTCGAGGCGGGACGGCGGGGTCACCCGGTGAGCTCGGCCTTCATCGTCTCGAGCGCCTCGCGGTAGCCGTCGACGCCCCGGCCCATGACGGTCGCGATGCAGTGGTCCGCGAGCACGGACACGTGGCGCCACTCCTCGCGGGCCATGACGTCGGAGAGATGCACCTCGACGGCGGGCACTCCGGCGAGCTCCACGGCGTCGCCGATCGCGCGCGAGTAGTGCGACCACGCGCCGGCGTTGACGATCAGCCCGTCGGCGACGTCGCGGACGCGGTGCAGCTGCTCGACGAACTCCGCCTCCGAGTTCGTGTGGATGAAGCGCGCGTCGAGGCCGAGCTCGCGCGCGAAGCCGTCGATCGCCTGCTCGAGCTGGCGAAACGTGATCCCGCCGTAGTGCGCGGGGTCGCGGCGACCGATCTGATCGAGGTTGACGCCGTGCATGACCTGGACGCGATTGCGGTTCACGCCCGCAACTCTGTCACAGGCAGGCGGGGCGCCGACCGCGGTGGCAGGCGGCGTGCCGAGATGCGGTCGTGGTCGCGGCCGTCATGCCCGTTGGACGGGTTCGCGCTACGCGAGCTCCGCGACCGCGGCCAGCAGCGCCGCCGGCGCGACGGGCTCGCCGAAGCTCACCTCGCCGGGCGCCCGCGCGAGCACGAACGGGACATCCTCGCCGCGGCGCTTCTTGTCCAGGCGCGTCGCGGCGACGACCTCGGCCGGGTCGATGCCGTCGGCCATGCGCGTCGGCAGCCCGGCCGCGGCCAGCAACTCGCTCACCTGCTCTCGCAGGTCGCCGGCGTCGCTGAGTCGCAGCGCCGCCAGCAGCCCGAGCGCGACGGCCTCACCGTGACGGTAGCGGCGGTATCCGGTGACGGTCTCGATCGCGTGGCCGACGGTGTGGCCGAGGTTCAGCACCTGGCGCAGGCCGCCGTCGCGCTCGTCTGCGGCGACGACGGCGAGCTTCGTGCGCGCGCAGTCGAGGATGACGCGCTCGTCGACGGCGGCGCCGGACGCGACGCGCTCCCACAGCGAGCCGCCCGCGATGAGCGCGGTCTTGAGCACCTCGGCGTAGCCGGCCGCGTGCTCCTCCGGCGCCAGCGTCGCGAGCGTGTCGACGTCGGTGACGACCGCCGACGGCTGGTGGTAGGCGCCGACGTAGTTCTTGGCCTCGGGCAGGTCGACGCCGGTCTTGCCGCCGTAGGCGGAGTCGACCTGCGCGACGACGGTCGTCGGGATCTGCACGACCCCGACACCGCGCTGGTAGGTCGCCGCGCAGAAGCCCGCGAGATCGCCGACGACGCCGCCGCCGAGCGCGACGACGTGATCGCCGTGCCCCATCCCCTCGCGCGCGAGCTCGCGCCAGACGCCCTCCGCCACGGCCAGCGTCTTGTGCTCCTCGCCGGCCGGGATCGTGATCGTGTGGTGCGCCCCGCGGACGCGGTCGCCGTAGCGCGGCCCGACGTTGGAGTCCGTCACGACGAACGCCCGTCCGCCGCCGGTCCCGGGCAGGATGCTGCCGGCGATCCCGCGCCCGACGTAGACGGGGTACTCGCCGCCGGCCGTGCGCGCCCAGACGAGCTTCGTCCCGGGCGGTGCGGCACCCAGCGCCCGCAGCGCCGGTAGCGCGCGGGTGACGAGCTCACGGTCGCCCTCGGGCAGGAACGCGTCGGCGGCCGCCGCGTAGACGGGCTGGCGCTCGGCGTGCAGCGCGGCGAACGCGTCGCGGTCGGCGGCCAGCGGGCGATCGTCGCCGGCCGCGCGCTCCCAGGCGGTCTCGGCCGAGACCCCCAGCCAGACGACCGTGTGCTCGCGCAGCGCCTCGCGCACCGCCTGCGAGCCGAGGCTGCCGCCGCCGAGCGCGACGGCCGGCGCCCCGGAGCGCAGCGCGCGCAGCACGACCGACTCCTCGCGGCGGCGGAACTTCGCCTCGCCGAAGGCGGCGAAGAACGAGGCGATGCTCGTCTCGAGCTGCGCCTCGAGCAGGAGATCGGTGTCGAGCACGTCGGGCAGGGCGGTCGACTTCCCCGCCCCCATGAACCCGACGAGGACCAGGGACATCTCAGCTCACGGCCGGACCGGCCACCCGATCCGCTCGCGGTAGGCGCCGACGGCGGCGCGCACGTCGTCGATGTGATCGCCGCCGAACTTCGCGCGGTAGGCCTCGGCGAGCACGAACGCGACCATCGCCTCGCCGACGACGCCGGCCGCCGGGACCGTGCAGGAGTCCGTGCGCTCGCGCAGCGCCTGGGCGGGCAGCTTCGTGTCGATGTCGACCGAGCGCAGCGGCTTCGTCAGCGTCGGCAGCGGCTTCATCGCCGCGCGCGCGACGAGCGGCTCGCCGTTCGTCATGCCGCCTTCCAAACCGCCCGCATGGTTGGTCTCGCGGTAGTAGCCGCGCGCGTCGTCGTAGAAGAGCTCGTCGTGGGCGGCCGAGCCGGGCGTGCCCGCGAGGCCGAAGCCCTCCCCCAGGCCGACGCCCTTGATCGCCTGGATCGAGCACAGCGCGCCGGCGAGCCTGCCGTCGAGGCGCTCCTCCCAGGAGACGTGCGAGCCGAGACCCGGCACGAGCCCGAACGCGATGACCTCGAAGACGCCGCCGAGCGACTCGTTGGCCTTGCGCTGGACGTTGATGTGGCCGACCATCTCGCGGCTGGAGGCCTTGTCGAGGCAGCGCACCGGGTCGTCGTCGACGCCCTCGAAGTCGGCGACGGCCAGCGGCTCGGAGCGCTCCGGCGCGTGGACGCTGCCGATCTGCACGACGTGCGAGCGGACCTCGACCCCGAGCGCCGACAGGAACGTCCGCGCGAGCGCGCCGCCGGCGACGCGCGCCGCCGTCTCGCGGGCGCTGGCGCGCTCGAGCACGTTGCGCACGTCGGAGAACTTGTACTTCTGCGTGCCGACGAGGTCGGCGTGACCGGGACGCGGGAGGTGGACCTCGGGGATGTCCGCCTCGACCGGCCACGGGTTCATCCGCTCCTCCCAGTTGGCGTAGTCGCGGTTCTGGATCTGCAGCGCGATCGGCCCGCCGAGCGTGGACCCGTGCCGCACGCCCGCGGTGACCTCCGCGCGGTCGCGCTCGATCTTCATGCGCCCGCCGCGGCCGTGGCCGAGCTGACGGCGCGCCATGTCGCGGTTCAGCGTGTCCGCGTCGAGCTCCAGGCCCGCGGGCAGGCCCTCGACGATGCAGGTCAGGCCGGGACCGTGCGACTCGCCGGCGGTGATGAGACGTAGCGCCATGACGGCGCGCAGTCTATGGAGCGCGGGCCGGCTCCCACCTTCGCATGGTCGCCGCGGCCGCGCTCGCGTCAGAAGGAGCCGAGGTACGCGTCGACCATCGCCTCGCCGAACAGCAGCGCCGCGACGCCGCCGAGGGCCAGGAACGGGCCGAACGCGACGGCCGTCCCGCGCCCCTCCGCCACGCCCTTGCGGCGCATGATCACGACGCCGACGACGACGCCGGCGACGAGGGCGACCAGCAGCGCCGCCGCGACCTCGCGCCCGAGGAACAGGCCGAGCACGGCAGCGAGCTTGACGTCGCCCATCCCCATGCCGTGGGGGTAGGCGAGCGCGACGACGAGGAAGAAGCCGCCGGCCAGCACGCCCGCGAGCAGCCGCTCGGGCTCGCCGCCGGCGTCGAGCAGCGTCCCGAGCACGATCGCCACGATCGCGGCGGGCAGCGTGAGCCGGTTGGGCAGCTCGCGCGTGTCGAGGTCGACGAGCGCGAGCGGGATCAGGAACGTCACGAGCGCGAGCCCGAGCGCGACGTCGGCGCCATCGCCGCGGCGCGCGATCACGACCGCCGCGAAGAGCACGCCGGTGAGCGCCTCGACGACGACGTAGCGGCGCGCGATCGGCTCGCCGCAGTTCGGACAGCCGCCGTGCTCGCGCAGCCAGGTGACGACGGGGATGCTCTGGCGCAGGCGCGGCGCGCGCTTGCAGTGCGGACAGCGCACGCGCGGCCGGCGCAGGGACTCACCGGCCGCCAGCCGGATGGCGAGGACGTTCAGCAGCGAGCCGACGAGCAGTCCGCCGAGCGCGGCGGCGAGGATGCCGAGGAACACGGGGCGCGGAGGCTAACGCGCCCACGCCATGCCGTGCCGTGCCGCCCCCGGCCGCGGCCGCGACTCAGAAGGTGCCGAGGTACGCGTTGACGATCTCGTTGCCGGCCAGCAAGCCGACGACGCCGCCGAGCGCGAGGAACGGCCCGAACGGGATCGGCGTCTTGCGGCTCGTCGCCAGTCCCCTGCGGGCGATCATCCCGATCCCGACGAGCGTTCCGGCCGCGAACGCGACGAAGAACGCGGGCAGGACCCAGACCCCGAGGAACAGGCCGAGCACTCCCATCAGCTTCGCGTCGCCGAGGCCCATGCCGCTGGGATGCAGCAGCGACGGCAGCATGAGCGCGCCGCCCGCGGCGGCGCCGGCGATCAGGCGTTCGACCTCGCCGCCAGGATCGAGCACGGTGCCGAGCACGACCGCGAGCACGGCGGCCGGCAGCGTCAGCTTGTTGGGGATCTTCTTCGTGTCGAGGTCGATCGCCGCGATCGGGACGAGGAAGGCGACGAGCACGAGGCCCATGACGAGCATCGCGGTGTTGTGCAGGTGCACGGCGGCGACGGCGGCGAAGAGCGCGGCCGTGACCGCCTCGACGATCGGATAGCGCGCGCCGATCTGCGCCTTGCAGCTACGACAGCGTCCGCGCAGCGCCAGCCACGACAGGACGGGGATGTTGTCCCAGGGCTTGACCGCCGCATCGCACGACGGGCAGTGCGAGCCCGGCACCGACAGCGACTCGCCGCGCGGAAGCCGGTAGGAGACGACGTTGAGGAACGACCCGATCAGCAGGCCGAACAGCGTGGCGGGCAGGATGGCGACGGGCATGGACTCGGTTCCTCGGTCTCGTCAGTGGGCGATCGGGTGGTCTCGCTCATGTATCGGCAGCGGCCGAGCGAGGTTGATCGGCGTCCCGGCGCCGGCGGGCGCGAACGCCGAGGGGCGGGCCGAAGGCCCGCCCCTGGACAGACTGCGCGTGCTGTGCGGGGACTACCAGCTGGCGTCTGCGCGGCAGCCACCCGTGCCGGCGACGGTGCAGGCGCGGGTGAACTGGCCCGGCGCCGTCGTGGTCTTCGTGATGCTGAAGACGTTCGAGGTCCCCTCGGACGTCGCGTTGATCGTGTAGCCCGAGCCGCTCACGCCGGTCACGGTGACGGCCGAGTCGCCGCTGCCGAGCACCGAGGCGTTCGTCGAGCAGGCGAGGACCGCGGCGGCCTGGCTGCCGGTCGCGTCCGACGTGCACGACTCCATCTGCGAGATGGCGTTGCGGGCGTCGGACTTCGCCGAGGCATCGGACGCCTTGTCGCGCTGGCCGAGGAACGTCGGCAGGGCGATCGCGGCGAGGATGCCGATGATCAGGATGACGACGAGCAGCTCGATGAGCGTGAAGCCGGACTCGTCCTGGGCGCGAGAGCGCAGGTTCTGCAGCATGTGAATCCCTCCTGGATTCTGGGTTTTGCTGATGCGTGCAACGCGCCCTCGTCTCGGAGATCCGTGCCTTGGTGGCAGTCCGGCTGCCTCGTCTGCAGCGACGAGACCCGTGACTTTGCGCCCCACCCTCACGAGTGGTTTGCCCTTCTCACCTCAACTCCGGCTACTGCACACCACGCTCATCGGCGGCCCGCCGACGGGGCACGACCCCAAATCCGCCATCCCTGGACGGATGTCCGTTGGCTCGCTCAGCGCCGCTGGGGGCGCCCCTGCGGCCCGCCCGGCGGGTGCGGCGACATCGTCGGCCCGGGGCTACCAGCTGCCCGTGGCCGGACAGCCGCCGACGCCCCGGCCGGCCGCGACGAGCACGCCGCAGCGACGCGCATACGCGAACGGCGAGCTCGCCTTCTGGATGCTGAAGTCGGTCTCCGCCTGCGAGTCCGACCATCTCGTCAGGCGGTAGTCGGTCGCCGCGCTGCCGGACACCACGACGCCGCCCTGCGCCACCGCGGGCGCCGCGGAGCAGATCGCCCACGGGTCGTTGACGAGGCATGCCTCGAGCTGCGTGACCGCGTTGCGCACGTCGGATTTGGCGAGGGCGTCGCGTGCCTTGTCGCGCTGGCCGAGCAACGTCGGCAGCGCGATCGCGGCCAGCAGCGCGACGATCACCATCACGGTCAGCAGCTCGACGAGCGTGAAGCCCGACTCGTCGCGAAGGCGTCGCATACCGCGCTCATCGGAGTCAAGCGAACGGGCGCGAAGGATTCTTGAGCGGCCCGGACGAATGGACGGGCGCCGGCGCGGGCGCGGCCGGGTGTCGCTACGCGGAGGCGGCGACGGCGCGGCGCGCGGCCTGCGCGTCGTGCTCGGCGAGGAACGTCCCGCCGCCCTCACACCACGGGCACGGCTCGGTCGAAACCTCACCGCCGAGGTTCGACACGACGATGCCGGTGCCGCGGCACGGGCTGCACGCCGCGCGGGAGGCGTCGGCTGCGGCTGGCTCGCTGTCGGCTGCGGCGGTCACGGGGCGGGCCACGGTAGCAGCGGCGCGGCGCTGTCCCGGCGTCAGCGGGGCCCGCGCTACCGTGCGCCGATGTCCGCGACCGGTCGATACGCGCCCTCGCCGACGGGCTCGTTGCACCTCGGCAACCTGCGCACGGCGCTGCTGGCGTGGCTGTTCGCGCGCTCGCAGGGGGCGTCGTTCCTCGTGCGCATCGACGATCTCGACAGCGGCCGCGTGCGCCCCGGCGTGGCCGAGGAGCAGCTCGCCGACCTCGCCGCGCTGGGTCTCGACTGGGACGGCGCGGTCGTGCGCCAGTCCGCACGCGGCGCGCTGTACGAGGCCGCGATCGAAGCGCTCGACGCCCGCGGCCTGCTGTACCCCTGCTACTGCACCCGGGCGGAGATCCGCGAGGCCGCGTCCGCGCCGCACGGTCCGCCGGCGGACGGCGCCTACCCCGGGACGTGCCGCGACCTGTCCGGCGCGCAGCGTGCCGAGCGCGAGCGCGCCGGACGCCCGCCGGCCCTGCGCCTGCGCGCCGGCGGCGCCGTCGTGTCGTTTGCCGACCGCGTGCTCGGCGAGCGCCGCGACACCGTCGACGATCTCGTCGTGCGTCGCAACGATCGCGCCCCGGCATACAATCTGGCCGTGGTCGTCGATGACGCAGATCAAGGCGTGGGCGAGATCGTCCGCGGCGCGGATCTCCTCGACACCACCGCTCGCCAGCTCCATCTCGCACGGATGCTCGATCTGCCCGCCCCCACACACGCCCATGTTCCGCTCGTGCTCGGCCACGACGGCAAGCGCCTGGCCAAGCGCCATGGCGCCGTCACGCTGGCCGATCGCGCCGCCGCGGGCGAGACGCCGATCGCCGTCCGCTCTCGCCTCGCGGCGAGCGTGGGGCTGGCCGGCGCGGGCGAGCAGCCGGCGCTCGCAGACCTGCTGGAGCGCTTCGATCCCCGCGCGATCCCCACCGAGTCGAGCGTGCTGACCACATGATCGCCGGCCTCGTGTGCCTGGCGATCGTCGTGGTAGCCGTCGTGGTCACGCTCCTGATCAGCCCCACGATCTACGGCGCGCTGTTCGCGATCGTCGTGCTCGCCGGCGGCGCCTCCGTCTGGCTCCTGCGTGTCAACTACGCCGAGGTCGAGCGCGAGCACAAGGACCAGGAGTAGTCCCGCCGTGCCGGCGTCGGGATCGGCACGGCCGGTAGTGTCGGCGCCCAGCATGAGCGACCTTGCCAGCAGCAACGACGTCCTCGAGCTGGCCGAGCTCGCTCGTGGCACGGGTCGGCTGTGCATCGACACGGAGTTCATGGGCGAGGGGCGCTATCGCACCCTCCTGTGCCTCGTGCAGGTCGCGGTCGAAGTTGCGGGCGACGTGCGGATCGAGGTGCTCGACCCGCTCGACGACACGCTGGACCCCGGACCGCTCGCCGACGCGCTCGCCGATCCGGAGATCGAGATCGTCATGCACGCCGGTCGTCAAGATGTCGCGCTGCTGCGGCGCGTGTGGTCGACGGACATCACGAACCTCTTCGACACCCAGCTCGCGGCGGGCTTCGCGGGCCTGCGCGCGCAGCTCGGCTACGAGGCGCTGCTGCACGAGCTGCTGGGGGTGCGGCTCGCGAAGAGCGCCAGCTTCACGCGCTGGGACGCGCGGCCGCTGAGCGCCGAGCAGGTCGACTACGCCCGCGACGACGTCCGTCACCTGCTTCAGGCGACGACGGTGCTGCAGGAGCGCCTCGAGCAGCTCGGGCGCCTGGAGTGGGCACGCGAGGAGTGCCGCGTGCTCGCGCTGGCGACCGACGAGCGCGACCCCGACGTCATCTTCGCCCGGCTGCCGCGCGTGAACTCCCTCGATCCGAAGCTGCGCGCGATCGCGCGCGAGCTCGTCGTGTGGCGCGAGGAGGCCGCGCGCACGCAGGACCGGCCGATCCCCACCGTGCTCAGCGACGCCGCGCTGGTCGAGGTCGCCAAGCGCCGACCGAGCGCGATCGGGCAGCTCGAGCAGATCCGCGGCATCAACGAGCCGACGCTGCGCCGCCGCGGGCGCGCCATCCTCGAGGCCGTCGCACGCGGCCGCGACCGGCCGCCGATCGCCGTCGAGGGTGAGCGCCCGTCGCAGCCGAGCGCGCTCGACGCGCCGGTCATCGCGCTCGCCGAGGCGCTCGTGCGCACGCGCGCGCTGGAGTGCGAGCTGGCCTACGAGCTCATCGCCGCGCGCGCGGATCTGCAGGCGATCGTGCTCGCCGCACGCGACGGACGGCCGGTGCCCGACGTGCGCACGCTGCAGGGCTGGCGGCGTGAGGTCGTCGGCGACGAGCTGCTGGAGCTGCTCGAGGGCCGGCGCTCGCTGACCGTCGGCCCCGACCGCCACGTCGCGGTCACCGAGCGCTCCTAGGAGCCCGGCGCTACAGCATGCCGCCCGCGGACAGTGCGGGCGGGCGCCACTCGAGCAGGTCGTAGACGCCGGCCGTGCCGATCTGCGCGAAGCCGAGGCGGTCATACAGCGTGCGCGCGCCGTTTCCCTGCGCGACGTGAATCGTGACGGCAAGGGCGCCGGCGCTTGCCTCCTGGAGGAGATCGAGCACGAGCGCGGTTCCCACGCCCCGGCCGCGGAAGGCGGGCAGCAGCGCGATGTCGATGATCCGGATCTCGCTCTCCCGGCGATCGACGTAGATGCGGCCGGCCGGCTCGTCGTCGATCAGGATGAGATCGAAGCGCGCCATCGGCCGCTGCTCGCGCCAGTAGCGGTCCTCCGCGCCGTACTGGGTGCGGATGAACTCGTCGCGGCGCTCCCCGCTCCACGGCATCGCCGCGAACTCCGCGGCGCGGGTGCTCGTGTAGACGGCGACGAGCAGTTCGGTGTCCGTCTCCGGGTCCACCGGTCGCAGCGCGATGCCGGAGCGCGACCGGGCCGCCGCTCGAAATGCTCCGGCATGGTCGTGCGTCGACAAGCCACTGCTCGCGTCCACGCTGCGGACGCTACTTGGCGTCCGCCCCGATTCATAGCCTCGCGTGCACGAATGCACGGGAGCGCGGCCGTCAGCGTGGCGCGACGGCCCTCGCGCTCGCGATCGCCATCGAGCGGTCGACGACGACCTCATAGCTCTGCTCGGTCCTGGTCGGCCGGCCGACGGGGGCGAGGAACAGGGAGAACGTCCCGAGCGTGGTATGACGCAGCTCATGCACCGAGCCCGACAGCGGTGCGCCGCGCGGGCCGGTCAGCGTGAGGGCGAACGCGTCGTCGCGGCCGCTGAGCGATCTGTCGCCGCGGGCGCGGGCGAGGTCGGCGGTCTCGCCGATCCGCAGCTGCACCTTCGCGCCGCCCACACCCGTGGTCGTGAGCGCCGCGCCCTTGAGCCTCGCGTAGGACGAGCGGCGCAGGTACGCGGGGGTCGTGCCGGGCGCAGCGATGGCAGCACCGCGCGCGGGTACCGCGCCGAGCATGAGGCCCGCTGCCGCGACTGCTCCGGCCTGGACGAGGCGCCGACGGGTCACTCGCGGGTCGCCGTCGAGTTCGAACTGGATCACGTGATCGCTCGCTTCGGATCGGATGAACGAAGTGGACGAAGTTGGACGGCGACGCCCCGGAAAGATGGTAGTCGCTTGACCGGCGTGCTGCGAGCCTCTTTGGGCGGTCTCGCCGCTTCGGCCGCGCGCGAGGCCGACCCGACCGCACCGAGGGCTCTTAGACTCGGCGCGCATGGACCTCGCGATGCTCACGCTGGCGACCTTCGAGCCGCACGTCGGCGACGCCTTCACGATCGCTGCCACGCCCGCGCCGATCGAGCTCGTGCTGGAGTCGGCGACTGCCGTCGGGGAGTGGCCGGGCGGCCGGCAGCCGTTCAGCCTGGCCTTCCGCGGGCCGCGCGAGCCGCTGCTCGCCCAGGGCATCCGCCGCTTCGATCACGCGACGCTCGGCGCCTTGGAGATCTTCGTCGTGCCGCTGGGCCGGGACTCCGAGAGCACGAGCTACGAGGCCATCTTCACCTGACGGCGGGGCGGGCCGGATCCCATTGCATGCGCACATGGATGCCGGTCTCGCCGGCCGGCATGAAGCCGAGCCGCGCGTAGAGCCCGCGCGCGCGGTTGTCGCGCTCCACGTGGATGCTGAGCCGCTTGCCCATCTCCGTCGCCTCGTCGATGAGCTCGGCCAGCAGCTCGCTCCCGGCCCCTCGCCCGCGAAACCGCGCCAGCAGCGAGATGTCGACGATGCGGATCTCGTCGCGCCAGCGCGCCACCAGCAGGCGGCCGGCAGGCTCTCCGCCGATCAGCACGACGTCGGACGTCATCCCCGTGTAGTGCTGCGCGTAGTGTGCGGACTGCGCGGCGAACTGCATCTCCACGAACGCGTCCTTCTGCTCGGGGCTCCACGGCACCGGCGCGAGCTCCTCCTCACGCGTCGACGCGTACACCGACAGCGCAAACGGCTCGTCGGCCTCCGTCAGCGGCCGCAGCGCGACCTCGGCGCCGACGCCCATGGCGCGAGTTACGGGCGCGGCGGGAAGACGCCCTGCAGGGCGATGTTGAAGCTCAGCGTGAGGTACGGCTGGAGGTTGTTGTGCGGCTGATCGCCGCCTGCCGGCGCGAGTGCCTCGGGGGCCAGCGCGACGAGGTTGCCCGGGGTGTCGAGGTACACGTTGACGTTGGCCCGCCCGAGCACGCGGTCGGCGGCCGGCGCCTGCAGGTTCGCGGGTCCGTTGCTGCCGTTGACGGCGTGGTTGTGGGAGGGGATCTCGCTCTGCAGCACGCTCACGGTGTCGGTCCCGCCGGTCTCGCCGAGGAAGCGCTCCGACAGACCCGGCCCCTGGCCCGGGTGCATCGGCGCCCTGCCCTGCAGGTCCGGCAGCGCGAAGCTCGACTTGCCGTCGCCGCCATAGGTGGTTCCCAGCAACGAGAAGAGCGCCGTGTTCTGCGAGATGGGCAGCAGCTGCCCATCGCAGAACGCCCAGCCCCGGGGCGCGAAGTTGAACGGGAAGATCCGGATCTCTGCGACGAAAGGATCGGCCATGAGCGCCTCCTAGGACGGGGACGGGAAGATCCCGAACAGCGAGATGATGAAGTCGACACACAGGTACGGCTGGACGTTCGTGTGCGGTTGCGAGCCGCCGATCTGTCCGACGGCTTGATCGGAGAGCGCCACCGCGCCCGGCCCGGCCCGGTAGACGTTCGACGAGCCGCTCGCGGCGAGCACGCTGCCCAGCGGGCTCGCGGCGGTGCCCGCCGCCGTCGTGGCACGCAGCGGGTGCGTGTGAGCCGGCATCTGCGCGACGGTGAGCGTGACGTCCTCCGCTCCGCCCGTCTCGGCGAGGATGAAGCCGTTGCCCTGGTGGACCGGCACGCGGCCGCGCAGGTCGGGCAGGGCGAACGTGCTCTGCCCGTCACCGCCGTACGTCGTCCCGACGAGCTGGAAGAGCGTCTCGTTCTCGGAGATCGGCAGCAGCTGCCCCGCACAGAACATCCACCCCGCGGGGGCGAAGTTCCCCGCGAAGATCCGAATCTCGCCGACGTATGGCTGTGCCATGGGAAATCGCCTCTAGTTCCTTGACGGGAAGATGCCCTCGAGCGCGATGCAGAACGACAGCGTGAGGAACGGCTGCATGTTCTGATGCGCCTGCGATCCGCCCCGGGCTCCGTTCGTCGACGGATCGAGGCCGGTCAGCTGCGCGGGCGGTCCGTACAGCTGGCTTGACTGGGCGACGACGTTGTCGGTGAGCGAGACGACGTCCGCGTTCGAGGAGGAGCCGAACGTCTGATGCGTGTGCGAGGGCAGCTCGGCGACGGAGAGGGTGTGCGCCTGCTCGCCGGCGCGCTCGCCGAGCGTGTGCGACGAGCCGACGTGGATCGGCACCCGCGCCCGCAGATCCGGCAGCGCGAAGTTCACGCGACCGTCGCCGCCGTACGTCGTGCCGAGCAGCGAGAACAGGGCCTGGTTCTGGTTGATCGGCAGCAGCTGCCCGTCGCAGAACGCCCAGCCCTTGGGCGCGAAGCCGAAGCTCATGATCCGGATCTCGGCAAGGAAGGGCTCAGCCAAGGCGATCTCCTGTCCACTCGTCGTACATCAGGGCGTCCCGACCGGCAGGCTGCACGCCGTCGCCGCGGTCGCGGTCGGGTCGTTGCTGAACGTCTCGACCGTCAGCGCGGGACTCAGCGGGTTCTTGCCTCGGAGGTTGGTCTGCAGACCCGGAACCGTCGTCGCGTTGTAGTCGGCGAAGCGCAACTGGCTGCCCGTGAAGCGATCCAGCGCGATGTCGGAGACGCCCTGGCGCCCGATCCCGTCGATGTCGTTGTTCTCCAGGTCGACGCACTCGTTGCTCGTGTCGCCCGCAGCCCCGCCCGCGGCGATGTAGATGCCCTCGAAGGTGTTCGGCGACACGTCCGGCGTGCTCAGCACGTTCCCGGTGACCGTGTAGTCGGCGGTGCCGGTGCCGTCGTTGTGCGTCAGCTCCATGCCCCGCCCACCCCAGTTGGCGACGTTGTTGTCGCGGATCTCCATCCGCGTCACGCCGTCGCCGTGCGCCCAACCCCAGATCGACGACCCACCATCCGCCAGCGCATCCAGCGTACCCGGCTGCGCGTCGTTGATGTCGTTGCCGTCGACCTTCGCGTCGAACGTGCCCGTGTGGTTGGCGAGCGTGTTGAGGATGACCTCCGAGCCCGCCGCGCTCTTGATGTCGTTGTTGGTGACCGTCGCCTTGACGATCGATGCGCCGTCCGCGTTGATCGACACCTGCGGCCGACCGGAGACCGCGTTCGAGCTGCCGCCCGACACGTCGTTGTTGTCGAACAGGAGCGTCTGCTGCGCCGTGTTCGACGAGTCCGTCTGCATCGAGAAGCCGGGGTCGGCGTTCGCGAGAACACGCTGCCGGTGACGTTCGCGGTCACGGTCGACGCGCCCTCGCCGCGCAGCCGCAGTCCGGCATTGAACTTCGAATCCGAGAACGTCGACTGGTCGACGGAGAGCGCGGTCGCGCCCGCCACCGTGTTGCGGATGTTCGCGTTGGAGTCATCCGAGCCCGACACCGTCGTGCGCAGGATCTCCGGTGTACCCGTCACGTTGAGGTAGTCCAGGCCGCGCTCCTCCGCACCACCGGCATGGCTGTTGCCGTTGTTCGTCACGACGCTGTCGGTCAGGTCGACATCGTTGACCGTCGTCGCGCGGATGCCGTCGTCGCCGCCGTTCGAGATCGCCATCCGGGCGAGGCTGACGCCGGTCGCGCTCGTCAGCTCGACGCCCGCGCCCGTCGAGCTCTGGATCGTCCCGCCGGAGGCCGGGGTCCCGGTGCCGGTCACGCTCAGGCCGCCGGCGGTGCCGGTCGAGCTGAGCCGGATGCCGTTGACGGCCCCGTTGGACGAGATCGAGTCGAACGTGAGGCCGCCGGCGGTGATCCCCGCCGAAACGACGCTGAGGCCGGTGCCGGTGCCCGTCTTGATCGAGTTGCCGGTGCCGCCGACCGTCAGCGTGCCGTTGCCCGCAGTCAGCCCCGCGCCGCTCGTCGTATCGATATCCAAGCCGCCGTTCGTGAAGGAGACGAGATGCCCGTTCGCCGGATTGCCGTTCGCGCTGAGCGCGACGGCGTTGCCCGCACCGGTGTTGAGGACCTTCGAGGCGCCGGAGAACGTCGTCGTGCCCGCGGAGTTGCCGCTCACGACGATGCCGCCGCCGGCGTCGGCGCCGTCGGCGATGTTGCCCGACACGGTGACCCCGCCACCATCGCGGCCGGTCACCTCGACCGACTGGCCGGACCCGTCGTTGATCGCGCCGGCGTAGACCACGCCCCCGCCGCCGACCCCGCCGCCGTTGACGTCGAGCGCGATTCCGGCAGCGCCGGAGATCGCGCCCGCGTTGATCACGACCGGCGATGTGAGGTTCGTGTCGAGGTTGATGCCGTCGCCGGCGCTGTTCGTCGAGCTCACCGAGTCGAACGTGAACGACGAGCCGTTGGAGTTGCGGATGTCCATCGCGGGCCCGCCGGTAGCGGAGATCGTGTCGGTGCCGGAGGAGTCGACCGTGACCGTGTTGGAGCTTGCGATGTCCAGGGCCGCCGTGGAGCCCGACGTCGTCTGCAGCGACAGGTCGGTGCCGGCGCCGTCGCCGAGGTCCGGCTGGCCGCTCGTGCTGTTGAGCCGGATCGCGCCGGTGCCGGAGCCGGTCACGGTGATGTCGTTCCAGCGGCTGGTCAGCAGGCTCGTGCTCGCCACATCGAGCGCTTTCGCCCCGGCGGTCGCGATCGTGTTCGTGGCCGTGTTCGAGAACAGCACGCGGTCGGCGTTGTTGATCCTCACGCCGATCGCGGTCGCGCTGCCGCCGTTCGTGACCGTCACGCCCGTGAAGCGGTTGACGCCTGTCGTGCCGTCCATCTCGATGCCGGGCTGCGTGCCGGCCGTGCCCGTGTCGGTGACGTTGACGTTCTGCACGGTGACGTCGCTCGTTCCGGCGCCGCCGCTGATGCCGCCGCCGCTGCCTGACGGGTCGACGTCGACGCCGTCGACGAGCACGTCGCTCGCGAGGACGATGACGTCCTCGTTGCTTGCGGTGAGCGTCGGCTGCGCGCCGCTCGTGCCCGGGAACAGGCTCGCGGTCGGCAGCGGGCCGCCGCCGTCGGGATCGAGGGAGAGCGGCCGGCTCTCGCCGATCAGCCGCTCGCCCGAGTTCATCGCGTAGCCCGTATCGAGGTTCGTCGTCGTGTTATTGCCGTCGAAGACGTACGTCGTGTCACCGGTGCCGCTCGCCGCCTCGGCCTCGGCGAGCGTGTCGAACGGCGTGTCGGACGTGCCATCGCCGCCTGCGGGCTCGTTGTTGCGCACGTACCAGACCTGACCGGCGATCGGCAGGCTGAGCGTACCCGTGGAGTTCGCGACCGTCCCACTGTTGCACGGCGACGCGTCGCAGACACGGTAGGTGAACGTGTCGGTGATGCCGGTGTCGACATCGTCGGGGTTGTACGTGAAGTTGCCGTCGGACTCGATCGTGATCGTGCCGCCCTGCGTCGTCGGCGCGTTCGTCACCGGCTCGGCCACGAGGTTCGCGTGAGGCGTGTCGGGATCGGTGTCGTTGTCGAGCAGCGACCCGGCGATCTCCTTGCCGGCTTGGTTGGCGGGCCGCGTCGTCCCGACGAACAGGCCGGTGTTGCCGATCACGTCGAACGAGTCGGCGACCGCGGTCGGCGCGTCGTCGACGCACGTCACCGTCATCGACACCGTTGCCGACGAGCCGCCCGGCGTCAGCGTGTACGTGAACGTGTCCGGCGTCGTGCCCGGCGGGTCGTTGCAGTAGTTCGGGGCGGGCTGGTAGGTCAGGCCCGTGCCGCCGCCGGTGATGACGACCGCACCGTTCGTCGGCTGCGTCACCGAGGCGATCGATTTCGGGCCGCCGTCGAAGTCCGTGTCGTTCGCGAGCACCGGGACCGCGGTCGCCCCGGAGTCCTCCAGAACCGTCTTTGCGTCGTCGACCGCGACGGGCGGGTCGTCGACGCACGTCACGCCCATCGACACGGTCGCCGTCGGCGTCGGGCCGGCCGGCGTCAACGTGTACGTGAACGTGTCCGGCGGCGGGGGGCCTGAGTTGCAGTAGTTCGCGTTGGGCGCGTACGTCAGACCCGTGCCGCCGCCGGTGATGACGACCGTCCCGTTGGTGGGCTGCGTCACGGAGGCGATCGACATCGGGCCGCCGTCGGGGTTCGAGTCGTTGGCGAGCACGTCGATGGCGGTCGCGCCGGAGTCCTCGACGACGACGAAGTCGTCGTCGACCGCGACCGGCGGGATGTCCAGGCACGTCACGGTCACCGACACCGTCGCGCTCGAGCCGCCCGGCGTCAGCGTGTACGTGAACGTGTCCGGCGCGGGGGGCCCGCCCGAGTTGCAGTAGCCGGCGTTCGGCGCATAGCTGACGCCGGTGCCGCCGCCGGTGATGACGACCGAACCGTTCGCCGGCTGCGTCACGGAGGTCACGGACTTCGGACCACCGTCGACGTCGGTGTCGTTGGCGAGCACGTCGACGGCGTTCACGCCGCTGTCCTGGGCCACGGTCTTCACGTCGTCGACGGCCACCGGCGGGTCGTCGACGCACGTCACCGTCATCGAGACCGTCGCCGACGAGCCGCCCGGCGACAGCGTGTAGGTGAACGTGTCGGGCGTCGTGCCCGGGGGGGCGTTGCAGTAGTTGGCGTTCGGCGCGTAGGTCAGGACCGTGCCGCCGCCGACGATGACGACCGTCCCGTTGGCGGGCTGCGTCACCGAGGCGATCGACTTCGGGCCGCCGTCCGGATCGGTGTCGTTCGCGCGCACGTTGACCGCGCTCGGGCCCGAGTCCTCCGCGACCGTCGCGCTGTCGTCGACCGCGCTGGGGTTGTCGTCGACGGCCGTCACGACGATCGCGCGCGTGTCCGATCCGCTCAGCGCGGTCGTGTCGGTGGCGGTGAACGTCACGGTCCGCGTCAGCGGCGACGGGGCCTCGGAGGTGTTGACGTACGTCACGTCACGCAGCGCCGACTGGTACGCCGCAGGCGACGCGCTGCCCGTCAGCGTCAGCGTGTCGCCGACGAACATCGCCGTGATGAGCGGATGCGTCACTGGGTTCGACAGGGCGAGGACATCCTGCGCGCCCGCGTAGTTGCCCGTGATCTGAACCGTCGCCGAGGCGATCAGCCCGCCGACGTCCGCGTCGGTGACGATGACGCCCGGATCGACGGGCGTCGCGGGATCGTTCTCCGTGTAGGCGAGCGCGCCGGCCGTCGTGTCGACGAACGGCGCGTCGGGCACGCAGGTCACGGTCATGGAGACGGTGGCGGTCGAGCCGCCCGGCGTGAGGGTGTAGGTGAACGTGTCCGGCGCGGGGGGTCCGCCCGAGTTGCAGTACTGCGCATTCGGCTGGTAGCTCAGTCCCGTCCCGCCGCCGGTGATCACGACGGTGCCGTTCGCGGGCTGCGTCACCGAGGCGATCGACTTCGGGCCGCCGTCGACGTCGGTGTCGTTGGCGAGCACGGCGACCGCGCTCGCCCCGGCGTCCTCGCTGACCGTGGCGCTGTCGTTGACCGCGACCGGCGGGTCGTCGACGCACGTGACCGTCACGGAGACGGTCGCCGTCGAGCCGCCCGGGGTCAGCGTGTACGTGAACGTGTCCGGCGTCGTGCCCGGGGGCGCGTTGCAGTAGTTCGCGTTCGGCGCGTACGTCAGGCCCGTCCCGCCGCCGGTGATGACGACCGTGCCGTTCGCGGGCTGCGTCACCGAGGCGATCGACTTCGGACCGCCGTCGGGATCGGTGTCGTTCGCGAGCACGTCGATCGCGCTCGCACCGGAGTCCTCGACCACCGTCGCGGTGTCGGCGACCGCCGTCGGCGGGATATCGGTCCCTGTCTGGAAGTGCTCGAGCACCTCGGCCGCGGCGAGCGGGCGCGGATAGATCGCGAACTCGTCGTAGTACGCCTGCGCGGTGCCGGCGCCGCCGACCGTGAGCGGGAAGGTCGTGTTCTGGATCGCCTGGTTGGGGGTGACGGTGATCGTGCCGGGCTGGCCATCGACGTAGATCGTGGCCGGGCCGAGCCCGTTCATCGTCGCGACGACGTGGTGGTACTTGCCGTCGGCCGGGATCGGGGCGCTCGAGCGCGCGATCGTCGAGACGTTCGCCTTGCGGATCCACACCTCGTTGCCGTTGCCCGCACTCATGACCACGAGCTGGATGCCGTTGCCGCCCTTGTTCATGAGCTCGTAGCTCTTCGTCGTCGTCGAGCGCCTGATCCAGCCTTCGACGCTGAACACGCTGCCGACATCGAGCGAGTTGGCGTCCGGGACCCTGCCGCTGTCGTTGACGCCGTCGAACGAGGCCGCGGTGTCGGGGTCGTTGGACAGCGCGCCGGCCTGCCCGAGCGCGACGCCGTTGAGCAGCGTGCCGGTGTTGTTGCTCGGCGAGGAATCCGTCATCGCCGTGCTCCCGGCCGGGCCGCCGAAACGCCAGTAGCCGACGGGCCCGTCGGCGAGGACGACCGACGAGTAGGTCGCCGCGGCCGCGCCCTCCGTGGACGCCAGGAACGCGCCACACAGCACCACGGCGGCGACGACACCCCTCAACGTCCCAGAGCCCAAACGCACCGCGATACCCCCGATTGAAGACCGCCAACCCGCCAAGCTTGGAACCTACCAGCGCGGAGCGCGCCGCAATGTGCAATTCGGTGCCGCGGAACTGTGCATTACGTCACAGTGCGGCGGCTACGCGCTCCCGGCGGCGATCGCGCGCACGTTGTCGCGCAGCAGCTCGGCCTTGTGCGCCTTCGCCATCCAGCCCTCCACACCGATCCGCACGGCCTCGGCCTCCAGGCGGGTCGCCGGCATGTTCGACATCAGCAGGATCGCCGTGCCGGGCGAGCGCCTGCGCAGGTCGCGTACGAGATCGGCGGGCTCCGGGACGTCGGGCAGCACGAGGTCGAGCAGCAGGATGTCCGGCTGGGTCTCGCCGACCGCCGCGAGCGCCTCGGCGCCCGTGCTCGTCGTCGAGACGACCTCCATGTCGCCCTCCTCCTCGAGCACCGCGCGCAGGAAGAACTTCACGGCGCGAGCGTCATCACAGACCGCGATCCGGATCGGGGCGCTCACGGCGCGGGCTTCATGCCGTGTGCGCGCAGGAACGCGTCGGCGACGGCGGCCGCCGTGCCCTCGACGGCCTTCGCGTTGAGGTCGCGCATGACCGGCGTCGTCAGCAGCGCGCTGACGGCGTTCAGCGTCTGCGCGACCAGCGGGCCGTGCTCGGCGAGGGCCTTGAGGCTGATGAGCGGCGCGACGTGCTGCTTGGCGAAGATGCCCTTCGGGTCGGCCAGCAGCGTGTAGCGCCCGCTGGCGAGCTGGCTGTCGGTCGTGGACACCCGCGCGACCTCGATCCTGCCGCTGTTCAGGGGCGCGTACTGCAGCCCGATGTCGAACGGCTTCATCTCGAGCTTGCGCAGCCCGTAGCGCGCGCGCAGGCCGATCATCCCCTCGAAGCGGTTGTCGAACTCCGGCGGCGCGCCGAGCGTCGCCCTGGATCCGAGGCGCGCGAGGTCGCTGATGCTGCGCACGCCCTCGCGACGCGCGAACGCGCGCGTGACGGCGAGCGCGTTCTCATCGCTGAAGGGGGTCTGCTCGAGCAGGGTGAAGCGGCGGCGCTCCTCGGTCCGCTTCGCCAGCCGGTAGGCGGCCGCGGCGGTCGCCGGTCGCCGCTCGATCTTGTCGACCTCCGACAGCAGCACGCCGACGTACTCGGGGTACATGTCCAGCGAGCCGTCGCGCAGCGCGAGGTTGATGACCTCGGTCGTTCCGACCATCGACTGCAGCTCGGCGGGCACGCCCTTGGCGTCGAGCGCCTGCTTGTAGAGCTGGCCGACGATGTCCGACTCGGTGAAGTTCTTCGTCCCGATGCGCAGCGGGGCGGCCTGCGCGACGGTCTTCGCCGGCTTGTCGCCCGCACCGCACGCGGCGAGCGCGAGCACCACGAAGAGCGCCAGGCCGCCGGCGCTCAGGCGGCGGACGGCCACCTACGCCTCCGCCACGACCGGTGGCTGGGCGAGGTCCGGCGTGTCGTCGGGCAGCTGCGCGCCGGGCAACGTGAACGAGAACACGCTGCCCTCGCCGGGCACGCTCGTGACCCAGATGCGCCCGCCGTGCTGCGCGACGATCCGCTCGCACACGGCGAGGCCGATGCCCGTTCCCTCGTAGTCGTCCTCGCCGTGCAGCCGGCGGAAGGGCTCGAAGATACGGCGCGCGTTGACCGGGTCCATCCCGATGCCGTTGTCACGGATGTCGAAGCGCCACATCGCGCCGTCGGGCCGGGCGTCGATGCTGACCTCGGGCTCGTCGCCGCGCGTGAACTTGACGGCGTTGCCGACGAGGTTCGTGAACACCCGGCACAGGTTCGAGCGGTCGGCTAGCACGACGGGCAGCGAGCCTACTCGCACGCGCGCACCCGTGGCCTCGATCGCGCCGGCCAGCGCCTCGAGCGCCTGGTCGACGACGTGCTCGCACCGCAGCGGTTCGGCGTGCAGGTCACCGCGGCCGGCGCGCGAGTACTCGAGTAGGTCGCGGATCAGCGTGCGCGCCTGCTGCGTCGCCCCGCGGATCCCGTCGATGAGATCCGAGCCGTCCGCGCCCGCCGCCTGGCGGCGCCGGAGCAGCTCGGCGTACATCGAGATCGTCGTCAGCGGCGCCTGCAGGTCGTGCGAGGTGACCGAGGCGAACTGCTCGAGCTCGGCGTTGGAGCGCGTGAGCTCGGCGTTGGAGAGCTCGAGCTCGGCCTGGCCGCGCTCGAGCGAGTCGGCCATCGAGTTGAATCCGCGCGCGAGGTCGCCGATCTCGTCCTCCCGGCTTGCGGGAACACGGGTCGCCAGGTCCCCGGCGGCGAGCTGACCGGTCGCGCGCGCGACGCTCACGACCGGCCGCACGACCGCCCGTCGCAGGTACAGCGCCAGCCCGAACGCCACGGCGATGACGAGGCCGAGGCCGCCGATCCCGACGCCGATCGCCAGGGACGACTGCCCCTCGGCGGCGCTCTCGCGCTCGCTCACGAGGGCCCGCTCGCGGTTGGCGAGCGCGCGCAGGTCGGCCCCGACCGCCGCGACGCGCTCGCGGTTGGCCGTGTAGAAGAGCTGGTTGCGGGCCGCCTTGGGGTTGCTCGCGGCGAGGTCGAGCAGCGGACGCGCGCCGAGGTCGACGTAGTTGTCGATCTTCGTGCCGATCACGCGGACGCGCTCGCGCTGACCGGGATCGTCGGAGACCGCCGCGGCGACGGCGCGCTGCTGCGCCGGGTAGGCGGCGAACTGGCTCGTCACCGTCCGGATCGGGCGCTTCGGGTAGTTCACGACGTAGTCGCGCAGGTTGTTCTCGATCGCCAGCAGCGTCGTCTCCAGGCGGCTCGTCAGCGTCAGCGCCGTCTGCGAGCGGAAGGCCGTGCGGGCGGCGTCGCGCTGGCCGGTGACGGCGATGATCAGCAGCACGAGCGTGGCGCCGAGCAGCACCGCGCCGGCGGCGCTGAGCGTCAGCACGCGCGTCGTGATCCGTGTCCTGAGGCTGCGCCGCAGCATGTCCGGAAATACTCCCCTCCGAGGGCCCGAACAACTGTACTGCGGGTTCGGTTGTCCGCCGCGGGGGTACGGCCTGCCCTATTGCGAGGGCGCCGTGGTGTGCCGACAATCACACTATGGGCCGCACCATTCTCATCGTCGACGACCACACGGTCTTTCGCACCTGCGTGCGCGCGGTGCTCGAGGCCGATGGCTACGACGTCGTCGGCGAGGCGCCCGACGGGCGTGCGGGGCTGAGCGCGGCGCTCACCCTGAAGCCCGACGTCGTGCTGCTCGACGTGCGGCTGCCCGACATGGACGGCTTCGCGGTCGCGCTGTCGCTCGCCGAGAACGGCGGCGGGCCCGCCGTGATCGTCACGTCGAGCTCCGACGACCCCCTCTACCCGGCCCGCGCGGCGCGCAGCGGGGCGCGCGGCTTCGTCGCCAAGCACGACGTCTGCGGCGCCTCGCTGGACCGCATCCTCGCGTGACCGGGCCAGGTGAGAGTCTTACGGGCATGCGTGTCGTGCTCGCCGACGATTCGGTCCTGCTGAGGGCGGGGCTCGCCCGCCTGCTCGAGGACGCCGGCTTCGAGGTCTGCGCGCAGGCCGCCGACGCCGAGGACCTGCTGCGCAAGGTGCGCGCGCACAAGCCCGCGGTCGCCGTGACCGACATCCGCATGCCGCCGACGCAGACCGACGAGGGGCTGCGCGCCGCCCAGCAGATCCGCCGCGAGATGCCCGGCGTCGGCGTCATGGTGCTGTCGCAGTACATCGACGAGGGCTACGCCGTCGAGCTGCTGCAGGGCTCGGCCGAGGGCGTCGGCTACCTGCTCAAGGACCGCGTCGCCGACATCGACGCGTTCACCGACGCGCTGCGCCGCGTCGGCGAGGGCGGCTCGGTGCTCGATCCGGAGGTCGTCTCGCAGCTGCTCGGGCGCCGCCGCGCGGACGATCCGCTCGACCGCCTGACCCCGCGCGAGCGCGAGGTGCTCGGGCAGATGGCCCAGGGGCGCTCCAACGCCGCCGTCGCCCGCGAGCTCGTCGTCACCGAGCGCGCGATCGAGAAGCACGTCACGAGCATCTTCTCGAAGCTCGGCCTGTCGTCGATGGAGGACGGCCACCGCCGCGTGCTCGCCGTCCTGCGCTACCTCGACGGCAGCTGAATCGCCTCCACGCGGACGCCCGGGGGTCGGGCACCACGACGACGCCCCGGCCGGGGCTTGCGCGACGCCGCCCGATGAGTTCCGGCGCCGTGCGGCGTCTCAGGGGTGTGGCTACCCGTACCCCCATACACCGGCTGCCCGCATCGACGCAACCTCTCGTCGCTGACAGGGTTTCACGCATGTCGGCGGCGGACTCCCACACCGTGCCGCCGGCTCTGCGTGACCTGAGGGTGGTTCACCGGGACTCCCCCACCCCGGTGACTCCCTCCCTCGCACCCCAGCCGGCGGCGGTCGCTCTTCTCCCCGACCGCCGCCGGCTCACGCTTCGCCTCGCGCTCATCGTCGCCGTGCTCGGCGCGATCACGTTCGCGGTCGCGTCGCTGCCCGGCCTGGGCGACGTCCGCGACCGCCTGGCGGGAGCCTCCCCCGGTTGGCTCGCCCTGGCGCTCGCGCTCGAGGCCGGCTCGTGCCTGGCGTGTGTCGTCGCATTCCGCGGCGTCTTCTGCCGGCGCATGCCGTGGCGCCTGAGCTATGAGATCGCGATCGCAGCGCAGGGCACGAACGTGCTGCTGCCGTCCGGCGGCGCGGGTGGCCTGGCGGTCGCCGCGTGGGCCTTGCGGCGGACGGGCATGTCGGCCGACCGCATCGGGCGCCGTACCGTCGCCTTCTACGTCCTGACGAGCGGCGTCAACTTCGCCACGGCGGTGCTCGCGGGCGGTCTGCTGGCGCTCGGCGTCCTCGCCGGCGGCGGCTCGCTCGCGCTGAGCGCCGGCCCGGCACTGGCCGCGCTGGTCGCGATCGCCACCGTCGTCGCGCTACCGCGGCTGCTCGCCTCGCGGGCGGGCTCCAAGTCCCGCAGCGGGCGCGCCGGTCGCGTCCTGGCCTCGATGCGCGGCGCGCTGGACGGCGGGATCCGCGACGCCGGCCGGCTCGTGCGCGCTCACGACCCGCAGGTCATCGGCGGCGCGATCGGCTTCATGCTGCTCGACGTCGCCGCGCTCGGTGCCGCCTTCGCGGCGATCGGCTCGCTGCCGCCCGTCGGAGCGCTGCTGCTCGCCTACGTCGTCGGCCAGCTCGGCGGCCTGATCCCGCTGCCCGGCGGCGTCGGCGGCGCCGACGGCGGCCTGATCGCCGCGCTCGTCCTCTACGGCACGCCGCTGTCCAGCGCGGCCGCCGCGGTGCTCGCGTACCGCGCCTTCCAGCTCGGCCTGCCCGCGCTGCTCGGCGGCTTCGCGCTCGCGCGCCTGCCCGGCGTCGTCGAGCGGGCACCCGACAGCGGCCCGCTGTGCGAGAAGCGCCCGTCGCGGCGTGGCGGCGGGGTCGCCGTGCCGCGCGGCGTCGCCGGCGCGCGCGCCGCGTAGTCGTCCGCCGCCCGCCTGCGGCGCTCGGCAGCGCCGGCCCGCGGGTTTCAGACCGCGGGCTGCGAGAAGGGTGTCGGACCCTCGGGCTCGCGGCGCTTGGCGATCAGCGAGGCGGCGATGACGCCGCCGACCGCGCCGAAGAGGTGCGCCTGCCAGGAGATCCCGTCCTGCGGCAGCATGCTCTCCAGCAGCGCCAGCCCCCAGATGCCGACGACGATGACGCCGACGGCGATCTCCGCGATGCGGCGGCTGTAGATGCCGCGCGCGATGAGGTACGAGGCGTAGCCGAAGACCAGGCCGCTGGCGCCGAGGTGGATCGAGTTCGCGGGCGCGATCAGCCACGTTCCGAGCCCGCTGACGAGCCCGACGACGGCGGTCACGATCGCGACGCGCGCGAGGCCGCCGAGCGCGATCGCGACGCCCATGATCGCGAACGGGATCGTGTTCGAGATGAGGTGCTCGAAGCCGACGTGCAGGAACGGCGCCGAGACGATCTCCGGCAGCCCGTCAACGTCGCGCGGGTGGATCCCGTACTGGTCGAGGCGGTGATCGGCCGCGACATCGACGATCTCGAGCGCCCACATCAGCGCGATCATGCCGACGACGAGCAGGAGCGCGTTCTTGCGATCGGGTCCGAGGCGGTCTGCCATCTCCCGCAACCGTAGCGACCGCGACCCTCGGGCCATCGCGCAGGCCCACGCCATAGCGTTGGGACATCGCCGACCTCGCCACAGCGGATCCTCGTGCCGCCGCCTGGGAGGCCCGCTTCCGCATGCCGGTGCTCGTCGCCGCGTTCGCCGTGCTGCCGCTGCTGGCGCTGACGCTGGCCAAGCCGCACGGCCACTGGCACACGCTCGAGCTCGCCGGTCACTGGGTCGTGTGGCTGACGTTCGCGGTCGAGGTCGCGGTCATGCTGAGCATCGTGCGCGACCGCGGGGCGTGGATCGCCGGGCACCGCTTCGAGCTGCTCGTCGTCGCCGTGTCCTCGCCGATCGTCCCGCTCGCGCTCGCCGCCGCGCCCGCGCTGCGGCTGCTCGTGGTCGCGAAGGCGTTCAAGGCCTTCAAGCTGGCCAAGGTCATCAAGCTCGCCAAGCTCGGCAAGAGCGTGCGCGTGGTGCGCCGCAAGCTCGCGCTCGACGGCGCGGCGGAGATCGCTCTCGGCGCCGTGGCGCTCGTGCTCGCGGCCGTCACGGTCGTCTACATGCTCACCGACGAGTCGGCGTTTCACGGTGCCGAGCGCACGATCGCGCTCGTGGCCGCGGGCGTGCTGGCCACCTTCGGCGTCAGCCACCTGCACCGTCGCCGGCGGCGCGATCGCGGCGACGACCCCGACCCCGCACGAGCGATCGCCACGCCTGCTGCCCGGCGGGTCGACGACCGGTAGAACTCCAGGCATGGCTGCGTCCGACGCGACCGTGGTGCAGGCCGGTGACCGCGAGGTGCGGGTGTCGAGCCCCGACCGCGTGATCTTCCCGAGCACGGACCGCACGCCCGCGGTCACGAAGCTCGATGTCGTCAGGTACTACGTCTCGCTCGACACAGGCATCATGCGCGCGCTCGCAGGTCGGCCGACGACGCTCGAGCGCTGGCCGAAGGGCGTGCACCCGGAGACCGTCCTGTCGACGCGCGAGAAGGGCGGTGGCGACGCCTTCTTTCAGAAGCGGATCCCGCGCGGAGCGCCGGAGTACGTCCAGACCGCGCGGATCGAGTTCCCGTCGGGGCGCCACGCGGACGAGGTCTGCCCCACCGAGCTCGCCGTCGTCGCCTGGGCCGCGCAGATGGGCACGATCACGTTTCACCCGTGGCCGGTGCGCCGCGAGGACGTCGACCATCCCGACGAGCTGCGACTCGACCTCGATCCGCAGCCGGGCACGGACTTCGCCGACGCCCAGCGCGTGGCCGCCGAGGCGCGCGTGCTGCTGCGCGACCTGGGGTACGTCGCCTTCCCCAAGACCTCCGGCGGCCGCGGGATCCACATCTATGTCCGCATCGAGCCGCGCTGGTCGTTCACCGACGTCCGCCACGCCGCGATCGCCTTCGGCCGCGAGCTCGAGCGGCGCATGCCCGGCCAGGTGACGACGAACTGGTGGAAGGAGCAGCGCGGCGAGCGGATCTTCGTCGACTACAACCAGAACGCCCGCGATCGCACGATCGCCTCCGCCTACAGCATCCGGCCCAGGCCCGGCGCGCCCGTCTCGGCGCCGGTGACCTGGGACGAGCTCGCGGACGTCGTCCCCGAGGACTTCACGGTCGCGACGATGCCCGCGCGCTTCGCCGACGTCGGCGATCGCCACGCCGCGATCGACGACGTCGCGCACTCCCTGCAGCCGCTGCTGGAGCTCTACGAGCGCGACGATGCGGAGGGCCGGGGCGACATGCCCTACCCACCCGACTATCCGAAGATGCCGGGCGAGCCCAAGCGCGTGCAGCCCTCGCGCGATCGCGATCGCGATCGCGAGCAGTAGCTGCCGGCCGCGCCGCGCGGTGGCGGGCGGCGGGGGATCGCGCCGCGGTCGTGCCGCCGCCACGCCGCAGTCGGGCCGCGACCGCCCGCGGTCCCGGCGCCTGAAGGCGTCAGGGCGCCTCAGGGCGCCTGCGGCAGCCGCTTCCCGCTCCGCCTGGCGCGCGGAGCGGAGGGCGGCGGCACGACCGGCCCGATGTCCCCGTCGGGCGCCTCGTCGAGGTCGACGATCACGGGCGCGTGATCGCTCGGCCCGGTGCCCTTGCGAGCGTGCCGGTCGACCCAAGCGGCCCGCACGCGATCCGCGATCGGCTCGCCGGCCAGGATCAGGTCGATCCGCATCCCGAGGTCCTGGTGGAACATGCCGGCGCGATAGTCCCAGTAGGTGAACAGCCGCTTGTGATCCGGCCAGCGGTCGCGCACGACGTCGCGCAGGCCGAGCGCCTGCAGCTCGGCGAGGGCGGCGCGCTCGGGCGCCGTCACGTGGGTCTGGCCGACGTACGCGTCGGGATCGAAGACGTCGTCGTCGGTCGGCGCGATGTTCACGTCGCCGCAGACGACGCAGCCCTCCGGGTCGGCGGCGACCATCTCGCGCAGCGCGGCGAGCCAGGCGAGCTTGTAGTGGTAGTGCTCGGAGTCGGGGGTGCGGCCGTTGGGCACGTAGACCGACGTCACGCGGATCCCGCCGCAGGTGGCCGACACCGCGCGCGCCTCCTGATGCGGGAACCCCGGCCCGCCGGGAATGCCGGCGACGACGTCGTCGAGCCCGGCGCGCGAGAGGATCGCCACGCCGTTCCACTGCGTCTCGCCGTGCGCCGCCACGGCGTAGCCACGATCGGCGATCTGCTCGCCGAGCAGCGCGGCGAAGGCCTCGTCGGCGAGCTTGGTCTCCTGCAGGCACGCGACGTCCGGCCGGCGCTCGTCGAGCCACGCCAGCAACCTCGGCATGCGCTGCTTGGCCGAGTTGACGTTCCACGTCGCGATCCGCACCCGGCGCACGGTAGGCCATCGATTCGCCTCCCGCGTCGACGCGGGCTCGACGATGTTGCATGCGCCCGCGAACTCGCGGGCCCCCGTCGGCTCAGTCCGTGCGCTGAACCGACGGCCTCCCTGCGGGAGCGTGCGCTACTTGATCTGGTCGTAGATGCTGAACAGCGGCAGGTACATCGAGATGACGATGAAGCCGACGACGCCACCGACGAAGACGATCATCACCGGCTCCAGGATCGAGGTCAGGGCCTTGACGGCCGCCGCGACCTGGTCCTCGTAGAAGTCGCCGATCTTCGACAGCATCGTCGTCAGGGCGCCGGTCTCCTCGCCGACCTTGACCATGTGACCGACCATCGACGGGAAGACGGGCGAGTCCATCAGCGGCTGGGCGATCGTGCCGCCGGCCTTGACGCTCGTCGTGACGCCGTCCATCGCCTCCTCGACGACGACGTTGCCGGCCGTCTGCTTGGTGATCTCGATCGCCTGCAGCAGCGGGACGCCGGCGCCCATCAGCGCGCCGAACGTGCGCGACCAGCGGGCCAGGGCGACCTTCTGGAAGATGTCGCCGATCTTGAACGGGATGCGCAGCAGGAAGCGCTGCCACACGCTGCGCCCACGGGGCGTCTTCTTCCACTTGATGAAGGCGACGGTGAGCCCGAGGGTGCCGAACAGCAGCAGGTACCAGTAGCCGGTCACGACGTTGGAGATGCCCATCGTGAACTGCGTCATGACGGGCAGCGAGGCGCCGCCGAGGTCCTTGAAGACACCAGCGAAGACCGGCACGATGAACGCGACCATCGCGAGCATGACCGACAGCGCGAAGGTGAAGATCACGATCGGGTAGGCCATCGCCGACTTCACCTGACGGCGCAGCGACTCCTCCTTCTCGAGCTGGTCGGCGATGCGCAGCAGGGACTCCTCGAGCACGCCGCCCGTCTCCCCCGCGCGCGTCATCGCGACGAACAGCGGGTTGAACGTCTTCGGGTGGCGCTCGAAGGAATCCGACAGCGGCAGCCCGGCCTCGACGTCCTTGCGGACCTCGACCAGCTCCGCCGCGAGCTTCTTGTTCTCCGTCTGCGCCTCGAGCACGTACAGCGCGCGCAGGATCGTCATGCCGCTGGACACCATCGTCGACAGCTGGCGGGTCATGATCGCCAGATCGCCGAGCTTGATGCGGTTGAAGTACGGGATCTCCAGCGGCTGCGATGCGCGGCCCTGCTCGACGATGTCGAGGACGATCAGGCCCTTGGCCTTGAGCTGATCGGCGACCGACTGCTTGGACTCCGCGTCGACCTCGCCCTTGGCCTGCTGGCCGAGAGGATCGATCGCGCGGAACGCGAAGGTGCTCATCAGACGGCGAAGGAGTCGGCGCCGAGCAGGCGGCGGAGCTCCTCCGGGGTCGAGGAACGGGCCTCCGCGAGCTGCTGCGTGATCTTGCCCGAGCGCACGAGCGTCGCGAGCGCGGCGTCCATGGTCTGCATCCCGAGGTTGCCTCCGGTCTGAAGCGACGAGTAGATCTGGTGCGTCTTGCCCTCGCGGATGAGGTTTCGGATCGCGGGCGTCGCGAGCAGCACCTCGCAGGCCGCGACGCGGCCCGCGCCGTCGGCGGTCGGCAGCAGCTGCTGCGTGACGATGCCCTGCAGCGCGACCGACAGCTGCACGCGGACCTGCTGCTGCTGGGAGGCCGGGAAGACGTCGATGATGCGGTCGATCGTCTGCGGGGTGTCCTGCGTGTGCAGGGTCGCGAACACGAGGTGCCCCGTCTCCGCCGCGGTCAGCGCGGTGTGGATCGTCTCCAGGTCGCGCATCTCGCCGACGAGGATGACGTCCGGATCCTGGCGCAGTGCGGCCTTCAGGCCGTGCGCGAAGCTGATCGCGTCCGAGCCGATCTCGCGCTGGTTGACGATGCACTTCTTGTGGCCGTGGAGGAACTCGATCGGGTCCTCGATGGTCATGATGTGCTCTTCGCGCGTCGCGTTGATCTGATCGACCACCGCCGCCAGCGTCGTCGACTTGCCCGAGCCGGTCGGGCCCGTGACGAGGACGAAGCCGCGTGGCTTCTTCGCCATCTCGTGCAGCGCGCTCGGCATCCCGAGCTCGTCGAGCGACTTGATCGAGAACGGGATCAGGCGGAACGCCGCCCCGATCGCCGCGCGCTGGTAGTAGGCGTTGACGCGAAAGCGCGCCCGCCCCGGGATCGCGTAGGCGAAGTCGATCTGCCAATCGGTCTCCAACCGCTGGCGCTGATCGTTCGAGAGGATCGAGTAGACGATCTCCCGTGTCATCTCGGTCGTCATGACCGGGTAGTCCTCGAGCGGGGTCAGGCGGCCACGAACACGAACGGTCGGGTGAGCTCCCGCCGTGAGGTGCAGGTCTGACGCGTTGCGCTCGATGACCTCGAGGAGCAGATCTGCGAAGTCAAGGTTCATTGCTCCGGCTATCGACGCAGCGCCCCGCGCCGGGACCCTGAACGGCCCCGAAGTGGACGACCGTATGATCCATGAGACCGGTGGCCGACTCGAACCTGCGCACACGACGCGACGACAAGGCCAGCCACCCGTGGCGCGTCGAGGGCGGCCGCGAGGCCGACAAGCCCAAGGAGCCCGAGCGCGCGCGCATGCCGCGAATGCCCGGAAGCCGCCGCTTCTGGTCGTTCCTGCTCGCCCTGCTGGTCCTCAACATCGTCCTCGGGCAGCTGATCCCGTCCAGCGAGGACAAGCGCATCGACGTGCCGTACACGTTCTTCCGCGATCAGGTCGCCGCGGGCAACGTCAAACAGGTCAACGCGCGCAACGATGTCATCCAGGGCGCGTTCAAGGTCAAGACGAAGTTCAAGAAGAAGGCCGAGAAGAACTTCGAGACCGTCCGGCCGACGTTCGCGCAGGACGACGAGCTGCTCGCGCTGCTGCTGAAGAACAAGGTCGAGGTGAACGCGTCCTCGATCGACGAGGGGCGTTCGTTCATCGCGACGCTGCTGATCTCCTTCGGGCCGACGCTGCTCATCGTCGGCCTGCTGATCTATTTCGTGCGCCGCAGCCAGAGCATGGCCAGCGGCGGCATGTCCGGGCTCGGGCGCTCGAAGGCCAAGCGCTATGACGCGTCCGCGACGCGCGTGAGCTTCGAGGACGTCGCCGGCATCGACGAGGTCGAGGAGGAGCTCGTCGAGATCGTCGACTTCCTGAAGAACCCCGACCGCTACCGAAGGCTCGGCGCCGCGATCCCGAAGGGCGTCCTGCTGTCGGGCCCGCCCGGCACCGGCAAGACGCTGCTCGCGCGCGCCGTCGCCGGCGAGGCGGACGTGCCGTTCTTCTCGCTGAGCGCGTCGGAGTTCGTGGAGATGGTCGTCGGCGTCGGCGCGTCGCGCGTGCGCGATCTCTTCGAGCAGGCCAAGAAGGAAGCGCCCGCGATCATCTTCATCGACGAGCTCGACGCGATCGGCCGCGCGCGCGGCGGTGGCGGCGGCTTCGGCGGCCACGACGAGCGCGAGCAGACGCTGAACCAGATCCTCACGGAGATGGACGGCTTCACCGGCTCGGAGGGCGTCATCGTGCTGGCGGCGACCAACCGCCCGGAGATCCTCGACCAGGCGCTGCTGCGGCCCGGGCGCTTCGACCGCCGGATGACCGTCAACCCGCCCGACAAGGACGGGCGCCGCGCGATCCTCGAGATCCACACCCGCTCGGTGCCGCTCGACGACGACGTCGACCTCGGGCGGATCGCCTCCTCGACGCCCGGCATGGTCGGCGCCGACCTGCGCAACCTCGTCAACGAGGCCGCGCTGCTCGCCGCCCGCCGCGACCACACGAAGGTCAAGACCGCCGATCTCGCCGACGCGCTCGAGCGCATCATCCTGGGCGCGGAGCGGCGCATCACGCTGTCGATGGAGGAGCGCGAGCGCACCGCCTACCACGAGGCCGGACACGCCGTGCTCGGCATGCTCGAGCCGGGCGCGGACCCGGTGCGCAAGATCTCGATCGTCCCGCGCGGGCGCGCGCTCGGCGTGACGTTCCAGTCGCCGTCGGCCGACCGCTACGGCTACGACGCGCGCTACCTCGAGGGCCGCATCGTCGGCGCGCTCGGCGGGCGCGCCGCCGAGGAGCTCATCTACGGCAACGTCACGACGGGCGCCGAGTCCGACCTCGAGCAGGTGACGAGCATCGCGCGCCAGATGGTCGGGCGCTGGGGCATGTCCGACGTCATCGGGCTCGTCTCGATCCTGCCGCCACCCGGCGAGGAGCAGTATCAGGGGGCCAGCGGCATCGTCTCCGACGACACCCGTCAGCTCGTGGACCGCGAGGTCCGGCGCATCATCGAGGCCTGCTACGTGCGCGCCCAGCACGCGCTGGCCGCCAACCGCGACAAGCTCGAGTCGCTGACGAAGGAGCTGCTCGAGCACGAGACGCTCGACGAGGACGACGCCTACCGCGCCGCCGGCTTCGAGCGCGATCCCATCGACATCGCCGCGATCGTGCCCGCGCTGGCCGAGGGTCCCGCGCCCGTCGAGCCCGGTGCCGCGGGCGATCCGCCCGCCTGACGAACGCCTGCGCGGCGTGCCCGCGGTGGGCTGGCACGCCGCAGCGTGACGGCCGCGGCGTGATGGGTCGCGAGCGGCAACCCGCCACGTTGGCACGTTCGTCGCATCCGACCGTCGCAGGCGCGCGCATAGGATGCTTGTGATGACCACCAGGGATGACGAGCTGACGGCGATCAGCGGCTGGACCGACGACGAGATCGCACAGGACAACGTGCGGGCCGCAAGCGCGTTGTACGCGGCGGCGACCCTCGAGCAGCTCGCGCTCATCGAGCTGACCGAGCGCCTGAACGAGCTCAACCAGGACAAGATGCTGAACATCGGTGCCGGCGAGGCCTCCAACCTCCTGCACCACTTCTGGGACGCGGGCTACAAGCGGATGCCCGCCAAGCGCCGTGCCGCGATCTTCACGCAGGTCTTCGGCTCGCTCCCCGGCGAGAACGCCAACGCCGACTTCGCGGGCCTGTTCGAGGTGCTGGTCTCGGCGCTCGCCGACGGCTCGGACGAGGTCGCGGCGGCCGCCGCCGCCCTCGGCGAGAACCTCGCCGCCGCGATCGACGAGGCCGCGACGAAGGCCGCGATCGATCTGCGCGCCGTCTACGCCGAGCTCGCGATCGCGCTGTCGGATCTCGAGCTGCGCACCGTGTACGACCTCGCCGACGACTGGTGGCAGGTCGCCGAGCGCGCCGGTGCGGCGATGGGCGGCGGTCCCGACGTACAGCGTGCCCGTACGCTCGCGACGAGCGGCGCGATGATCCTGCGCCACCTGCCGGCGCTGAGCGCCGGCGACGCGCCGAGCGACGAGCTTGCCGCCGCCGCCAAGGACTGGCTCGAGGCGAACGCCGTCGCGGCGTAGCGCTCCGCCGTCAGTCCACGACGGCGGCGCCGGTACCGGTCACGCGCGTGACCTCGGCGATCGAGGTCATGCCGAGACGGACCTTCTCGAGGCCGTCGTCGCGGAGCAGGCGCATGCCCTGGCGGACCGCGATCTCGGCGATCTCCGGCGCGGGGGCGCGGGCGAGCGCGAGCTTGCGGATCTCCTCGGAGACGATCAGCACCTCGTAGAGCCCGATCCGGCCCTTGTAGCCGGAGTAGTTGCAGCGCGGGCAGCCCTGGGCGTTGTAGGCCTCCATGTCGAACTGGCTGCGGATGCCGTTCGCGCGCAGCACGTCGGAGCTGATGATCTGGCGCTCCTTGCAGTACTGACACAGCTTGCGCGCGAGGCGCTGGGCGACGATGCAGTCGATCGCCGACGCGACGAGGAACGGCTCGATGCCCATCTCGACGAGGCGCGTGATCGCGCTCGCCGCGTCGTTGGTGTGCAGCGTCGAGAGGACGAGGTGGCCGGTCAGCGCGGACTCGATCGCGATCTGCGCGGTCTCGCGGTCGCGGATCTCGCCGACCATGAGGATGTCGGGGTCGGCCCGCATCATCGAGCGCAGCCCGGTCGCGAACTGCAGGCCGGCCTTCGTGTTGACCTGCACCTGGGTGATGCCGTCGAGCTGGTACTCGACGGGATCCTCGATCGTGATGATGTTCTTCTCGACCGTGTTGAGCTCGGTCAGCGCGGCGTACAGCGTCGTCGACTTGCCCGACCCGGTAGGCCCGGTCACGAGCACGGCCCCGTAGGCCTGGTGGAAGGCGCGCTCGAAGCGGTCCTTCTCCGCCGGGGCCATGCCGAGCTTCTCCAGCGACATGACGACCGAGCTCTTGTCGAGGATCCGGATGACGACCGACTCCCCGTGCACGCTCGGCAGCGACACGACGCGCAGGTCGATGTGATGTCCGTCGATCGTCAGGCCGACGCGACCGTCCTGCGGCACGCGCCGCTCGGAGATGTCGAGGTCGCTCATGATCTTCACGCGGCTGATGACGCCGAGGACCATCCGCCGTTGCACGACGGCGCTCTCCGTCAGCACGCCGTCGATGCGGAAGCGCACGCGCAGCTCTGAGCCGTTGGGCTCGAGGTGGATGTCCGACGCGCCCTGCTCGACGGCCTGGGCGATGATCTGGTTGACGAGCCGGATGACCGGCGCGTCGTCGGCGGACTCGCGCAGATCGACGATCTCCGCCGGCGCGTCGTCCTCCTCGTCGAAGTGATCGCTCGTGACGACGTCGTCCAGGCGCGTGAGGCGCGAGATGAGCCCCGCGATGTCCTCGCGGCTCGTGACCGCCTGACGGATCTCCTTGCCCGTCAGCAGCGCCATGTCGTCGACCGCCAGGACGTTCGCCGGATCGGCCATGGCGACGAGCAGCGTGCGATCGTCGATGAAGGAGACCGGGACCGCCTCGTAGCGCTTGGCGGCCGGGATCGAGATCAGGTTGGCGGCCTGCATGTCCGGCTGGAACAGCGACAGGTCGAGATGCTCGAGGCCGTGACGCTCGGCGACGGCGCGCGAGTGGCCGTCGTGCGTCAGCGCGCCGTTCTCCAGCAGCACGTTCTCCGGCGTCGTGCCGGTGCGCCGCGCCTCGTCGATCGCGGCGTTGACCTGGTCGCGGTCGACGAGCCCGAGATCGACGATGACGTCCGTCATGAAGCGCGCCGGCCCGCCCGCCCGCCGCGGCTTCGTGATGCCGCTGGGGTTGGGCTGGTAGACGGCGTTAAGGGGAATCGCTTCGGGCAACATCGGCCTCTGGTTGCTGGGTGCGCACTGCCGCGCGCATCGTGTCGAGCGGGGCGGGCAGCCCGGTCCAGAGGGAGAAGCTCAGCGCCCCCTGGCGAACCAGGATCTCCAGCCCATCGACGACGGTCACACCTCGCCGCTGTGCCTCTGAAACGAGCGCTGTACCGCCTGCTCTGTAGACCAGGTCCACCACGGTTGCGTAGTCGCTGAGCGCATCGGCGTCCAGCGGTATGTCCTTGAAGAACGTGGACGTATGGTCGAGCCCGACGCTCGTGCAGTTCACGAGCACCTCGGCGGCGATCGGCCGCTGCACGACGCGCGCGCCCAGCCCCCGCGCGCGCTCGGCGGTGCGGTTCCAGATCGACACGTCCGCGCCCGCCCGCGACAGCGCCCAGACGACCGCGCGCGCGCTGCCACCGGCGCCGAGCACGAGCGCGGACGCGGGCGTGCAGCCGAGCGCCGCCATGAGCCCGGGCGCGTCGGTGTTCTCGGCGGCGATCGAGCCGTCCTCGCCGAAGCTCAGCGTGTTCGCCGCGCCGATCTCGCGGGCGGCATCCGAGGCGCTGGTCGCGAGCGCGAGCGCGGCCTGCTTGTGCGGGATCGTGACGTTCGCGCCGCGAAAGCCGGCGGCGCCGAGCGCGCGCACGGTGTCGTCGAAGACCGGCGGAGCGACGGGCAGGCGCTGGTAGCGCGTCAGGCCCGCGGCCCGCATCATCGCCGGCGAGCGGCTGTGGCCGACCGGCCAGCCGAGCACCCCGTACCGCGCGGCCTGCGCGGCGGCCTTCAGCACGTCGTCGGCGACTTGCCGCCGGCCGCGTTGCGGGCCTGGTTGTAGCGGTTGCTGTCGCTCTGGAACTGCGCGTTCGTCGACGAGAACGCGTGCTCCCCGCACGCCCCGGGCTTGACGACGTAGTAGAGGTAGTCGACGTTCGCCGGCGCCGCCGCGGCGCGGATCGACGCCAAGCCGGGGTTGCCGATCGGCGTCGGCGGAAGGCCCTTGCGCTTGCGCGTGTTGTACGGCCCGTCGGCGTTCAGCTCAGATGCCTTGAGCGGCTGCGTCCAGTTGTTCAGCGAGTAGCGGATCGTCGCGTCGATGCCGAGCGCCATGCCGGCCTTGAGGCGGTTGTAGATGACCGCCGCGATCTTGGCGCGCTCGCTGGGCAGCTGCGCCTCGCGCTCGACCATCGAGCCGATGATGAGGATGTCGTAGGCCGTCAGGTTCTTGCGCTTGGCACGCTTGAGGTCGACGCTTGCGAAGTTGTCCTCGAAGGCCGCGAACTGCTTGTCGACGAGATCGTCGACGGGCGCGCCCGGCCTGAGCTCGTAGGTCGCCGGGAAGAGGAAGCCCTCGGTCGTCCGCGTCCCCTTCGGCGCGCCGTAGCGGTATGGGTTCAGGCGTCCGCGGAAGCGCTTGGACGCGGTCAGGTAGTCGCCCTTCAGGCCGGCGTTGCCGATCCGAGCGGCGGTCTCCTGGCGCGAGCGACCCTCCGGGATCGTGACCTTGACCTGCGCGCCGGGGGCGACGACGGTCTTCTTCGAGAGCGCGTCGATCGCGTCTCCGTAGGTCATGCTCTTGTGCAGGGTGACCGTGCCCGAGCGCAGGTCGCTGCGCTTGCCGGCGAGCGCCGCGCGAACGCTGAACAGCGTCCCCGAGGCGATCACGCCCTTCACCGCGAGCTGGTCGCCGATCTCGCGCGCGCCGGCGCCCTGCGGGATCGTCACCCGCACGGTCTTGCCCTGCGCGCTGCCGAACGGCTGGAAGAGCAGGACGAGGGCGATGATGAGCGCGGCGAGGACCGCCAGCACGATGATCGCGGCCACCCTCGAACCCGCCGACCGGCGTGCCCGAGCGGGGCCCGCGGGCACGTCGCCGGGCGGCGTCACGATCGTCCGCGGGCTGCGCGGCGTGAGCGGGCTGTGCTGCGTGACGACCCGCCGCACGCGGCGGATCCCGATCGGCCGCTCGTGCTCGTCGCCGAGCTCACCGGCGGCCGCGGCGGGAGGCGCCGGGGGATCGGGCTGGATGCGCAACGGCGGCCGATCGGCACGCGCGGCGCCGGGCAGCGCGAGGCGCCGCGAGGCGGCGCGGCGCTCCTCCGCCCGGGCGCGGCCCCGCGGCTCGGGCGGCGGCCCGCCCGGGGGCTGACCCGCGGCGCCGCGGCCCAGGCCCCGGCCACCGCCACGGCCGGCGCGCGGGTCGCCGGCGGCCGGACGATCGGAGCGCGGGGCGCGTGGGTCCCCCGCCGCGGGGCGGTCGCCGCGCCGGCCGGCGCGAGGATCGGGGTCCGTCGGTGGTCGTCGGTCATCGAAGTCCTGTGTCGGGGGCTGCTCAGGGGGTCGTGGAGTCGCCGGACCGCGTGCCGGCTCGCCGCCCGCGCGCCGCGCCTCGCGTTCGAGACGGTCGCGCTCGCGCTGCTCAGCGGTGCGCTCGCGGCTGCCTGCGGTGTCGTCTCTGTTGCGGCTCATGCATCCATGCGATTCGCCATGAACGCTACCCGGCCTCCCCTGGTGCGTGCACCGCCAGCCATTCCTCGAGCAGGTGCGCCGCGGCCCGCGAGTCCTCCGACGCCGTCGGGGCGCCCGGATCGCGGCTTGCCATGAGCGTCGTGAAGCGCTCGTCGTAGAGCTCGACGGGGACCGTCACGCGCTCGGCGAGGCGCTGCGCGAAGGCACGCGTCTCCGCCGTCTGCGCGGAGTCCGAGCCCGACAGCGAGAGCGGCAGCCCGACGACGACGAGCGCGGCCTCGCGCTCGCGCACGAGGTCGCAGACGCGCGCGAAGCCCTTGCGCGTCGCCGGTCGCAGCACCGGGTCGATCGGCGTCGCGAGCGTTCCCGTGGGGTCGCTGAGCGCGCAGCCGCAGCGCGCGCTTCCGTAGTCCAGCGCGAGGACCCTCACGAGCTGCCGGGCTATCCCGCCAGCGCGGTCTCGATCACCGCGCGCGCGGCGGCGATCGCGTCCGGAAGCGCCGCCGGGTCCTTGCCGCCGGCCTGCGCCATGGTGTCGCGCCCCCCGCCCCCGCCGCCGGCGACCTGGGCGGCGGCCTTCACGATCGCGCCCGCCCTGACGCCGCGGGCGACGAGCGCCGGCGTGACGCTCGCGACGAGGTGCACGCGGCCGTCGACGACGGTGCCGAGCACCGTCGCCGACTGCTCGGAGAGCTTGCCCTTGACACGATCGGCGAGATCCGGCAGGTCCTTCGCGCTCGCGACGCCCTCGACGACGCGTGCGACGACGTCGGCGCCCTCGATCTGCGTCGCGGCGGCGGCGAGCGCGTCGACGTCGACGGCTCCCGCGCCGTTGGACGACGCCGCCTTCGCGGCCTTCCGGACGCTGTCGCGCAGCGCCGTCACGGCCTCGGGCAGCTGGTCGACGCCGGTCTTGAGCAGGTCCGCCGCCGCGTGCGCCTTCGCGTCGGAGCCGCGCAGCTCGGCGATCGCGACGGGCCCGGTGATCGCCTCGATGCGGCGGACGTTGGCCGCGCTCGAGCTCTCGTTGACGAGCTTGAAGACGCCGATCTCCGCAGTGCTGCGCACGTGCGTCCCGCCGCACAGCTCGCGCGAGTAGTCGCCGTCGCCGATCTGCACCATCCGTACGACGTCGCCGTACTTCTCGCCGAACAGCGCCATCGCGCCGAGCGCGCGCGCCTCGTCGAGCGTGGTCGTGATCGGGCGGACGGCGTCGTTGCGGACGATCCACGCGTTGACGCGGTCCTCGATCGTCGCCAGGTCCTCGGGCGAGATCCGCTCGCCGTGGCTGAAGTCGAAGCGCAGCTTGTCGGGGCCGACGTAGGAGCCCGCCTGGCGCACGTGCGTACCGAGCGTCTCGCGCAGCGCGGCGTGCAGGAGATGCGTGGCGGTGTGGTTGGCCTGCGTCGCGTTGCGCGCCGCGCGGTCGACGCGCGCGACGACGCGCTCGCCGGGCTCGAAGGCACCCGCGTCCATCTGGACGTCGATCGCCTGCCCGTCGCCCGCTCGCTTGACGCCGACGACCCGGCCGCGGTGATCGCCGGCCTCCGATTCCAGGACGCCGCCGTCGGCGACCTGACCGCCGCCGGTCGCGTAGAACGGCGACTCCGCGAGGCTCAGCACGACATGGCTGCCGTCACCCACGGCGGTCACCGAAGGGCCGACCGTCGTGTGCTGCTCGAGCGTCTCGTAGCCGGTGAACTCGGTCCGCGCGTCGGTGAACGACGCCTCCTCGCGTTCGACCTCGCCGTGCTGGCTGGCGGCGCGTCCCCGGGCGCGCTGGGCGTCCATGAGCACCGCGAACGCGGCCGTGTCGACCTCCAGGCCCTGCTCCTCCGCGAGCTCGCGGGTGAGGTCGATCGGGAAGCCGAACGTGTCGTGCAGGCGGAAGGCGTCCTCGCCGAAGATCGTTCCCTCCGAACGCGCGATGACCTCGTCGAGCAGCTTCGTGCCCTGCTCGAGCGTGCGCCCGAAGCCCTCCTCCTCCGCGCGTGCCCACAGCAGGATGCCGTCGCGCTCGCGGCCAAGCTCCGGGTAGGCGGCGCCCATGATCTCGATGACCTGCTCGGCGAAGGTCGCCATGAAGCCGGGCGTCATGGCGCTGCGGTTGCCCTGCAGGATCGCCCGTCGCATGATCCGCCGCAGGATGTAGCCGCGGCCCTCGTTGGAGGGCACGACGCCGTCGGCGATCAGGAACGTCATCGCGCGCGAGTGGTCCGACAGGATCCGCAGGGCGCGCTCGTCGGGCTCGCAGGACGCGAGCTCACGCCCGAGCGCCATCAGCGGCGCAAACGTGTCGGTCTCGAAGACCGTCTGCACGCCCTGCTGGATGACGGCCATACGCTCCAGGCCGAGGCCCGTGTCGATGTTGTTCGCCGGCAGCGGCGCCAGCGTCGTCTTGCCGTCGGCGTCCGTGCCCATGTCGTACTGCGTGAAGACGAGGTTCCAGTACTCCAGGAAGCGCTCGTTCTCGCCGCCCGGCAGGTCGTCGGCCTTGCCCCACTCCAGGCCACGATCGAGGTACAGCTCGCTGCACGGACCGCACGGACCGGTCGGGCCGCCCTGCCAGAAGTTCTCCGAGCGCGGGCACTGCACGATCCGCTCGCGCGGCACGCCGACCGACACCCACGCCTCGATCGCCTCCTCGTCGGGGCCGAGGCCGAGCTCCTCGTCGCCCTCGAAGACCGTGATCCAGATGTCGTCGGGCTTGAAGCCGAAGCCGTCGAGCGACAGCTCCCACGCCATCTCGACGGCCCGCTGCTTGAAGTAGTCGCCGATCGAGAAGTTGCCGAGCATCTCGAAGAACGTCAGGTGGCGCGCGGTGTTGCCGACGTTGTCGATGTCCGTCGTGCGAAAGCACTTCTGGACCGTCGTCAGGCGTGGGTGCGGCGGCTTCTCCTCGCCGCGGAAGAACGGCACGAGCGGGTGCATCCCGGCCGTCGTCAGCAGCACCGACGGATCGTAGGCGGACGGCACGAGCGACGCCGAGGGCAGTCGCTTGTGGTCGTGGCCCTCGAAGTACTGGAGGAACGTCTCGCGGATCTCGTCGGTGGACTTCACCGCGCGATTGTGGCGCATCCGACGATCGCGTCCCCCGCCAGGAAGACCGCGGTCTGCCCGGGCGCGGCGCCGTCGAAGGGCTCGTCGAGGTGGATCGCGTCCCCTTCGAGGCGACAGCGCAGTGCCGGGGAGCGGTAGCGAAGCCGCACGGCGTCGGGCTGCTCGCCGTGCATCCGCAGGCCCCGCACGCGGACCGTGCGCGTCGCAAGCTCGTCGCGCGGGCCGACGGTCACGGTGTTCGCGCGGGCATCGGTCGCGAGCACATAGAGCGGCTGGCGCGCGCCGCCGGGCAGGCCGCGTCGCTGCCCGACCGTGAAGCCGTGGTGCCCGTCGTGGCGGCCGACGACGGCGCCCGCGCGGTCGAGGATGTCGCCCGGCCGCGAACGCATGCCACCGTGGCGGGCGAGGAAGTTGGCGCGTCCCGTGCCGGCGAGGAAGCACAGGTCCTGCGAGTCCGGCTTGCGGGCGACGTCGAGGCCCGCCTCCTCGGCGAGCGCGCGGACCGCGGGCTTGTGGTGCTCGCCGAGGGGAAACCGCAGCCGCGTCAGCGCCGGCCGCGACAGCGCGGCGAGCATGTAGGTCTGGTCCTTCGCCGGGTCGGCCGCGAGGCGCAGCAGGCCGTCGTCCGTGCGGCGCGCGTAGTGACCGGTCGTCAGCGTGGCCGCACCCAGGCGGTCGGCGAACGCGAGCATCGCGTCGAGGCGCACGTGGCCGTTGCAGCGCACGCAGGGGTTCGGCGTCAGCCCGTCCGCGTGCTCCATGAGCCACGGCTCGACGACGCCCGCGCGGAACTCGTCGCGCAGGTCGAGCGTGAAGTGCGCGAGGCCGAGGCCGTGCGCGACGCGGCGCGCGCCGCGCACCGCGGCCGCCGAGCAGCACGAGCGCTCGCCGTCGTTCTCGGGGTCGGCCCACAGCTCGAGCGTGACGGCGACGACGTCGGCGCCGAGCTCGCGCGCCGCAAGCACGGCGGCGACGGCGCTGTCGACGCCGCCGGACATCGCGACGAGGGTGCGCCCGTCGTGCTGCACGAGCGCGCCGTCCGCGCGCACCGCCGCGCCCAGCGCGCGGTGCAGCGCATCGGAGGCGAGGTCGGCCGCGTGCAGCTTGCCTGGGCTCAGGCCCCCGAGCTCGGCGGCGATGGCCGGCGAGCCGATGCGGGCGGCCTCGAGCAGGCCCGCGCCCTCCGCGAGCTCGACGGCGGCGCTCGCGGCGGCGATCGTCGCGCCGCAGCCCGACGCCTCGAAGCTCGCCGCGCGCACATGCGCGCCCTCGACGACGACGGAGACCCGCACGAGATCGCCGCAGGCGGCCCCGCCGGCGGCGCCGTCGTAGGCGTGCTCGAGCTCACGGCCGCGGCCTCGCGGGTGGCGCAGGTGGTCCTCGAAGCGCTCGTCGGGCATCTCGCCAACGAGTCTAGGCGCGGTCTTGCGCACGGTCCGGTGCAGGCGTTGCGGCGCCGCCGGGGCGACGCCTATCGTGGGTCGCGACCCCGTCCTGGCTTTGGGTCGCAGGACGACCCCAAGGCAGGACGCCGATGACAGGAGCTGACGACATGGACGTACACAGCTCGAGGCTGCTGCGCCCCGGTCGCGGCTTGTGGGCGCTGGGTCTCCTGGCGCTCATCGCGGCCGTCGTCGCGCTGGGCTCCGATCGCTCCGGTCCCGCCGCAACGCCGCCGGCGAGCGATGCTCCGAGGCGACTGGTCACGGGCCAGCCTCTGAGCGGCCTGCGGGCTGCGCTCGCGGCCGACGACACGGCGATCGACGGCGTCCGCGCGTACGCCCCGTACGTCACCCAGGGCAGTGCGAGGAGCAAGGAGATCGCACTGACGTTCGACGACGGGCCGGGACCGACGACACCCGCCCTGCTGCGCTACCTCGTCACCGAGCGCGTGCCCGCGACGTTCTTCCTCGTCGGCCGCGCGGTCGCCGCGCACACCGACGTCGTGCGCGCTGAGGTCGAGGCAGGGTTCTCACTCGGGACGCACACCGAGAGCCACGCCGCGCTCGGCTCCCTCACCGAGGCCGCGCAATCGCGCGAGATCCTCACCGCGGCCGACCGCATCACCCGCGTCAGCCGGCACGCGGTGCGCCTCATGCGACCGCCGTACGGCTCGTTCGACGCCGACACGCTGCGCGTCCTGCGTGCCGAGCGGATGCTCATGGTGCTGTGGAGCGTCGACACCAAGGACTACGAGGCGACGAGCGCGCGCTCGATCGTCGCGGCCGTGCTGGACGGCGCGAGCGCGGGCCGGATCATGCTGCTGCACGACGGCCCCGGGCCACGCCCGTACACCCTCGCGGCGTTGCGCACGATCGTGCCCGCGCTGCGCAAGCGCGGCTACCGCCTGGTCAGCGTGCCCGAGCTGCTGCGCGACGACCCGCCGCCGCGCCACCAGCCGGCGCCGCGGAGCGCGTCGGGCTGAGGCCTACGGCGTGGATCGGGGCCGCGCCGGGGCTACGGCGTGGCGCCCTGGCCCGCCGCCTGCGCCGCGGCCTGCAACTGCGCGTTGGCCGCGTCGGACTGCGACAGCGCCTGATTGGCCTTGTCGATCTGCGACACCGGCGCCAGCGGCGTGTTCTTCACGGCGACCGGATGCGGTCGCGGCATCGCGACGAGCAGCGCGATCAGGATCAGGGTCGCCGCGGCGACGATCAGCAGCGGACGCTTGAACTCTTGCATGACGCTGTTCTCGGCCCCGCGGCCGCAGCCGCGCAGCGCAGGGCACCGCCGCTCGTACGGATGTCCGCCGAGCCGTCCGGCCCGTGGTCGTCCCGGCACGCGAAGGCGGGACGGTGCGCGGCGCTACGCGGTCTTCGCGGGCACGGCGAGCGGGCGCAGGCCGAGCTCGCGCAGTTGCGCGGCGTCGACGCCGGCCGGCGCGCCGGTCAGCGGGTCGGAGCCGCTGGCCGTCTTCGGAAACGCGATGACGTCGCGGATCGAGTCGCGGCCGGCCAGCAGCGCGACCACGCGGTCGATGCCGAAGGCGATGCCACCGTGCGGCGGCGCGCCGTAGCGCAGCGCCTCGAGCAGGAAGCCGAAGCGGCCCTGCGCCTCCTCCTCGTCCATGCCGATGATCTCGAAGACCCGGCTCTGCACCGCCGGGTCGTGGATGCGGATCGAGCCGCCGCCGAGCTCCCAGCCGTCGACGACGAGGTCGTAGGCGCGCGAGCGCAGGGATCCCGGATCGGACAGGTCGCCGGTCGGCGCGGTGAACGGATGGTGCAGCGCCGTCCAGTTGCCGGCGCCGTCGTCCTCGAACATCGGGAAGTCGACGACCCACAGCACGTCGTGGCGGCCGTCCGCGACGAGGTCCCAGCGATCGGCGAGCTCCAGGCGCAGCGCGCCCAGCGCCGCCGCGGCCGTGGCGGCCTTGTCGGCGACCGCCAGCAGCAGGTCGCCGGGCCGGGCGTCGAGCGCCGCCGTGACCGCCGCGATCTCCTCGGCCGAGAGGAACTTCGCGATCGGCGAGCGCCACGTGCCGTCATCCTGCACGAACGCCCATACGAGACCTCCCGCGCCGTAGCGCTTGGCGACCTCGGTCAGCGCGTCGAGCTCCGAGCGCGGGACCTCGCGGCGGCCGGCGTTGATCGCGCGCACGACCCCGCCGGAGCCCAGCACGGAGGCGAAGACCTTGAACTCCGAGGCGCGCAGCGTGTCCGAGACGTCCGTGATCTCGAGCCCGAAGCGCGTGTCCGGACGGTCCGAGCCATAGCGCAGCAGCGCCTCGTCGTAGTCCATCCGGCGGTACGGCGGCGGCGGGACGTCGAGACCGCCGACCGCGAAGACCTTCGCCATCATGCGCTCGTTGACGTCGATGACGTCGTCCTCGGCGACGAACGACATCTCGAGGTCGAGCTGCGTGAACTCGGGCTGGCGGTCGGCGCGCAGGTCCTCGTCGCGGAAGCAGCGCGCGATCTGGAAGTAGCGCTCGTAGCCGCCGATCATCAGCAGCTGCTTGAACAGCTGCGGCGACTGCGGCAGCGCGTAGAAGTTGCCGGGGTTGTTGCGCGCCGGGACGAGGAAGTCGCGCGCGCCCTCGGGCGTCGAGCGGGTCAGGATCGGCGTCTCGATCTCGAGGAAGTCCTCGGCATGCAGCGCCGTGCGCATCGCGTGGATGACGTCGTGGCGCAGGACGAGCGCCTCGACCATCGGCCGGCGGCGCAGGTCCAGCGCGCGGTGGCGCAGTCGCAGCGTCTCGTCGAGCTCGAGGTCCTCGTCGAGCGGGAACGGCGGCGTCAGCGACTCGGCCAGCAGCTGCATCTCGCTGCACTGCAGCTCGATCGCGCCGGTCGGCAGGTCGGGGTTGACGTTGCGCGGCTCGCGCAGGATGACGGTGCCGGCGACGCTGATGACGTGCTCGCCGCGCAGCCGCTCGGCCGCGGCGAACATGTCGGCGCCGTACTCCGGGTGGAAGACGAGCTGCAGCAGCCCCGAGCGGTCGCGCAGGTCGATGAAGATGAGGCCGCCGTGGTCGCGGCGGCGGTGCACCCAGCCGGCGACGCGGACGGGCTCGTCTGCGCGGGCCGCCGTGAGGTCGCCGCACCACGCGTCGCGGTAGGCGTTGGCGCGCGGGACGACCTTCATCGCATGCCCCGCTCGCGCAGGATCCGCGTGACGATCTCGCCCGTCTGCACGTCCTTCTGCTCTCCGGCCTGCATGTCTTTCAGCACCGCTCCCGTTTCGCTGACGATCGCAACGTATCGGGCGCCGAGCCGATCGGCCTGCTTGAGCTGGCCCTTGCGCGACCGTCCGGCCAGCTCGAGCTGGGCGTTCATGCGCGCGTCGCGGGCCTCGGCGGCGACCGCGAAGGCGTCCGCGCGCTGCGCCGGCGAGTCGTACGCGACGTACAGGTCGACGGGCGGCGCCGCGACCGCAGGCTGCGGCCCGGCGAGCATGATCCGCTCGATCCCGGCGGCCCAGCCGCAGCCGGGCGTGTCCGGCCCGCCGAGCTGCTGCACGAGCCCGTCGTAGCGCCCGCCACCGGCGACGCCGCTCTGCGCGCCGAGCTTGTCGGAGGTGAACTCGAAGACGGTCCGCGTGTAGTAGTCCATGCCGCGCACGAGCGTCGGATCGACGTCGTAGGCGACCTCGGCGCGGTCCAGCAGCTCGCGCACGGCGGCGAAGTGCGCGCAGTCGTCGGGGTCGAGCTGGTCCAGCAGCAGCGGCGCGCCCTTCATGACCGCCTGGGTCCCGGGGTGGTCGGAGTCGAAGGCGCGCAGCGGGTTCAGCTCGATCCGCGCGCGAACCTCGCCGGAGAGCTCGTCCTCGTGCGCGCGCAGGTAGTCCTGGAGTCGCTCGCGATAGGCGTTGCGGGCCTCCAGGGTGCCGAGGCTGCCGAGGCGCAGCCGCACCCCGCCGACCTCGAGCTCCTTCAGCAGGGTGTCCAGCAGCAGGATCGTCTCGGCGTCGACGGCGGGATCATCGGAGCCCAGCGCCTCCGCGCCGACCTGCCAGAACTGGCGATAGCGGCCGGCCTGCGGCTTCTCCTTGCGAAAGAAGCTCGACAGGTACCAGAGCTTCACCGGCTGGGGCAGCTTGTGCATGCCGTGCTCGAAGTACGCGCGGCAGATCGGCGCCGTGCCCTCCGGGCGCAGCGTGACGGAGCGATCGCCGCCGTCGTCGAACGTGTACATCTCCTTCTGGACGATGTCCGTCGACGCGCCGACCCCGCGCGAGAACAGCTCGGTGTGCTCGAAGACCGGCGTCTCGATGCGGCGGTAGCCCGAGCCCTCGAGCACGCGGCGCGCGGTGGCCTCGATCGACGCGCGCGCGTCCGCGGCCTCCGGCAGCACGTCCGACGTGCCGCGCGGCGCCTGGATGCGCTGGCTCACTGAGGCGACAGCTCGGCGAGGAACGGGTTGGACGCGCGCTCCGCGCCGAGCGTGGTGATGCCCATGTGGCCGGGGTGGACGGCCGCGTCGTCGTCGTAGCGCTCGAGCAGCGTGGCGATCGAGCGCGCGAGCGTCGGCCAGTCGCCGCCGGGCAGGTCGACGCGGCCGACCGAGCCCTGGAAGAGGACGTCGCCGGAGAACAGCTCCGTGCGAGCGCCCGGGGTCTGGATGGCGTACGTGACGTGGCCGGGGCTGTGGCCGGGCGTGAAGACGACGTCGATCGTCATGCCGGCGAGCTCGAGCGTCTCGCCGCCGGCGACCGTGTGCTCGGGATCCCACGACTCGAACGGCCCGAAGCCCGGCCAGGGGACGTACGCCATGACGTCCTGCAGCACCGGCACCTCGAGCTGCGGGCAGTAGACGGGCGCGCCCGTCTTGCGCGCGATCGGGGCGACCGCGCCGACGTGATCGAAGTGCGTGTGCGTCAGCAGGATCGCGTCGAGCGTCAGGCCCCGGGACTCGATCGCCTCGAGCAGGCGCGGGGCCTCCTCGCCGGGGTCGACGATGACGGCGTGGTCGGCGCCGTCGAGCCGGATCAAGAAGCAGTTCTCCTGCACCGGGCCGACGGTGAACATCTGCACGTCCATCGCGTCTACGCGGCCTTCTTGCGCGGCTCGGGCTTGTCCTTGTCGTGCTTCTTCTTGTCCTCCATCTTCACCCGGCGGCGGTAGACGAAGTGATCGGTGTAGTAGCCGAGCGGGACGTAGAACACGAAGACGAAGAGCGTCAGCGGGATCGCCTTCACCGGATCGGTCTTGAACAGCAGGACCAGCAGCAGGCCGAACACGACGGCAGCCATCGCGGCGCGCGTGGACGCCGAGCGCCAGGTCGGCGGCCGCATGAGCCGCTCGCGGCGCTCCTGCGCCGCGAGCTCCTTCTCGGTGGCCTTGACCTCCGCGGCCGTCGGCTTTCGCCCCGTCCGGCCGCGCGCCTCGATCGCGCCGGCCGCGTTGCCCCGATGCTTGCTACGCCGCTTCTTCTTCGTCTGCGCCATGGTGGTTTGCAGATTAGGGCTTCGCGTGTCTCGACCCCCGCGGGCCCGTCGTCAGGATGCGAGCGCGTCCTCGACGGTGCGGCGGTTGCGGACCGCGACATCGCCCGGGAAGCCGTCGAAGGCGGCCCGCGGGGCGAGCCCGACGAGCTCGCAGCCCGCGACACGTGCGTGCTCCGCGACGGCCGCGACGAGCCGTGCGAGGGGCACCGCGAGATGGTCCTCGACGTTCGTGCTGACCTGGGCGACGCCGTTGCGGGCGGGCAGCGCCAGGCCGAGCGCGCGGACGCCGGGCAGGCCGTTCGAGCCGCCCTCGCGGATCGCGCGGGCGACCGCGCGGGCGTCCTCGATCGTCGCGGGCGCGGCGAGCTCGACGTTGAACGCGATCAGCGGCGCCCGCGCGGCGACGAGCACGGCGCCGCTGCGCGGATCGATCGTGCGCGGCCCGAAGTCGGGGGTCAGCTCCCCCGCCGCGACGCGCTCGATCAGCGCCAGGATCCCACCACGGCGGATCTCGGCGCGCGTGCGGTCGCCGGCGAGCGCGCCGTAGAGGAACACCGGCAGACCCTCGCGGCCGAGCTCCTCACTCGCGACGAGCGCCTCGGCGCAGGCGGCCCCGCGCCGGGCGGCGTCGAGGTGCACGACGGGGGCGACGTCGAGGGCCCCCGCGTGCGGGTGGCTGCCGCGCTCGGAGCGCAGGTCGACGAGCTCCCGGCACGCCCGCGCGCCCGCGACGAGGGCCGGCACGATCTCGCCGACCCCGCCCGCGAGCGTGTAGACGGTGCGGTGGTGGTCGGGGTCGGAGTGCACGTCGAGCAGCCGCGCCCCCGTCGACGTGAACGCCGTGCCGATCGCCGCGATGATCGCGGCGTCGCGTCCCTCCGAGACGTTGGGGACCGTGAGGAGCGTGGGTCAGCCCAGCAGGTAGCGCCCGGCGTCGAGCACCTGCGTCGCGCCGATCCAGAGGCTCGGCTCGAGCACGACGACGTCCTCGTGCACGGGGACCGTGACGGTGCCGCCGATTCCCGCGCTGGCGCCGAACGCGATATGTGCCGTGCCGAGGATCTTCTCGTCCTCGAGCGTGTTGCCGGTCAGCGTCGCGCGGTCGTTCGTGCCGATGCCGAGCTCGGCGAGGTTGCGCCCGAGCGGGCCGTGCACGTCGAGGTGGGCGAGGAACGCTGAGCCGCTCGCGCCGGTCGCGCTCTCCAGGCGGCCGTCGCGAACGGTCAGCAGGACCGGCTCGTCGACGAGGTGCTGGTGCAGGGACATCGCCGCGATCGTGCCCTCGCCGCCCACCGGGGACGCGAAGCCCTCGCCGCACGGCAGGTTGCCGAAGGCCCCGGGGGCGGTGAGATCGCCGGCGTCCGGGATCGCCGCGCGACCGCTGAGGTCGAAGCGCATGTCGGTGCCGCGGGCGCAGGTCATGTGGGCGTCGTCGGCGTCGGTCAGCAGCTGTGCGACGGCGTGGCAGCGCGTGCTCATCGCGTCGAAGTCGGCGCTCATGAGCCGTGCGAGCAGATCGGCGTCGACGCCCGGCATCGTCGCGCCGCGGGCGCCGGCCTCGCTCGCGCGCTTGCGC
>CAWKNG010000004.1:0-238235 GCA_963851015.1 uncultured Actinomycetes bacterium | reverse complement strand
GGCGCGTTGACCACATCGAAGAGCGAACTCGTCTGCTCCACATGCGGTACGCGGTACACGGTCGTCGACGGCGTCCCGGTCATGTCCGCCCTCGCCGACGAGGACCCCGGGACCGAGTACAAGCTCCGTCAGATGGAGTTCTTCGACGGCGAGTCCGCCGAGTTCGAGATCTCCCGCCCGCACGGCCAGCCGCGGCTGTACGGCTGGCTCATGACCGAGAAGTTCCGTCGCAGCGTGCGAGGCGTCGAGTCCCGGCTGCCGGGGGCAACCCTGCTGACCGTGTGCGGAGGCTCGGGGATGGACGCGGAGTTCCTTGCACGGCAAGGGGCTTCGGTCATCGCATCGACCTATCGCTGGGCGCAGCCCAGCGAGCGGTGGAACGCGGCCGGCGTGCCGGACTGCCGATTGAGGCGATCGTCGCCGACGCGGAGCACCTGCCGTTCGCCGACCGTTCGGTCGACATCGTCTATGTGCATGACGGTCTGCATCACCTCAGCGATCCGATGGTCGGCCTGCGGGAGATGTGCCGCGTCGCCCGCCATTGCGTGCTCCTCACCGAGCCCTCACAGGCTGCGGCCACGACGATCGCCGTGCGGTTGGGCATCGCTCTCAAGGAGGAGGAGGCCGGCAACCGCGTCGAGCGCGTCACTGCGGAGCAGATCACCGCGTGCCTCCGGGACCACGGACTCGATGTCGTCGGCGTGGATCGCTACGCGATGTACTACCAGCACGAGCCCGGATGGGCGATGCGGTTCTTCTCGCGCCGGCGCAGCTTTCCCCGAGCTCGGGGCACGATCGCGGGCTTCAACGACATCCTCGGCTCGGTGGGCAACAAGCTCTCGGTCCGGGCCGTGCGCAACGACGCCAACAATGGAGCGGCGTGACTCTCGCTACCGAGGTGCGTCAGACTCCGAGAAGCCGATCTGGAGAACTGCGAAGCGTTTCAGCGACGGCGTGCACGCGGTTGGCAAGGCTGCGGATAGCACCTAGAAGACCGTCGTCGGCTACCGTGTCATCGTGCTGGCCACGGCCTGCGGGCTATTGGGGAAGCGCTGGCGATATCACGCAACGAACGAATGGAACCCGATCGTCTTGACGACCATCCTGTCCGCCCCCGACGCACCAGCTCCCCCTGAGCGCGCTCCGGCGGCGAGCAGGACCGATGAGCTACTGCACGTCCTGAAGGCACGCTGGCTCATCGTCCTCACGGTAGTCGTCGTCGTCGCCAGCACGGCGTACGCATACTCGAACTCACAAGATCCCGTGTACGCCGCGTCGGCGGACGTGCTCCTCTCGCGCCAGAACCTCGCCGCGAGCCTGAACAACGTGTCAGACCCGGGGGAAATCACCGGCGACCTCAACCGCGTTGCACAGACCCAGGCGAATCTGGCGACTGCTCCGACGGTGCTTCGTCTCACGCTACAGCGTGCCGGGCTCCCGGTTTCTGGCATTGATGAGCTCCAGACGCACTCAACAGTCACTGCCAAGCCAAACGCGGACATTCTCACGTTTCGCGTAGAGGATGGACAGGCGAACAAGGCCGTGCGACTCTCCGATGCGTACGCTCGCAGCTACACCGATTACCGTCGGACGCTCGACAGTTCGGGAATCGAGCGCGCACTGGCACGCGTCAGAAAGCGCCTCGAGGATCTACGGTCGAAATCATCCGAAAACAAAGGCCTGATCACCAGCCTAAGCCAAAACGAGGACCGGCTAAGCACGCTAGGCGCATTCCAGGCATCCAACGCCTTCGTGATTCGATCGCCGCGGAACGCAGCCAAGGTCGCTCCCCGCCCTTTCCGTTCCGCAGTGCTTGGACTGGTCTTTGGGCTGCTGCTCGGAGTCGGGTTCGCATTGGCACGGCACCGCTTGGACACACGCTTGCATGATCCGGCTGACGTTGCCGAGCACCTCGGCGTGCCGTTGCTCGCGACGATCCCCGAACTCCCGAGAAACTTCGGGACTCGCACGACCTCGTGATGCTGACGGAGCCCGGAGGCGCGAGCGCGGAAACGTTTCGCATTCTCAGGATGAACATCGAGTTCGCCACCATCGACGGCGATTCGGACACGATCATGGTCTCGAGCGCCGTGCAGACCGAAGGCAAGTCGACGACTCTCGCGAATCTCGCCCTCGCCTTCGCTCGCGCTGGCCGCCGGGTTGTGCTCGTCGATCTCGATTTGCGCCGCCCCTACGTGGCGAAGTTCTTCGACCTACAAGGGAAGCCTGGCCTCACCGATGTAGCTCGTGGGAGGCTGCCACTTCGGGAGGCCCTAACCGAAATTGATCTCTCGACCCGTAAGGCGAGTGGGGCCGCGGCCAACGGACGCCGTCACGACGTTCCCGCCTCATCGGTCGCAAGCATCACTGCAGATGATCAGCGCCGTCGCGGTTCGCTTCGCGTTCTAACCAGCGGGCCGATGCCCCCCGACACCGGCGAGTTTGTGGCTAGCGAGCGGGTGAAGAGCATCCTGGCGAGCCTCAAGATCGACTCAGATGTCATTCTCGTAGACGCCCCGCCGTTGCTGAGCGTCAGCGATGCGTTGGCTATCACTCGTATCACGAGCTCGCTGGTGCTAGTCGCACGAATGGGCATTGTGCGCCGCCCCATGATCAAGCATGCTCGTCGCGTTCTCGACGGCTGTCCGGTGCGTGTCTTGGGCTGTGTCGTTACGGGTGTGACCGCGCGCCAGCAGTACGGGTACGGGTACGGGTACGGGTACGGGTACGAGGCTACGAACCGTGTGATCGATCCACTCCTCGACGAGCCTAAAGAGGAGCGGCGTGCCAGCCGGCCGCAGACCATGTAGGTCCAGCGCTGTTTGCGGTACTTAGTGGCTTCGACGTGGAACGGCAGGTTTCGGCGTTGCCGTCTGTTGTAGGCGGCTGGTGTACGCAGACGTCGTCGTTGCAGCGGACGCTATCGACCGCCACGGCGCCGGGCCACCCCAAGGGCGCTCGCCCACGCATCCTATGGCGCGGACCGATCCCCATGTGACGGCGACCGTCGCGGCGGGGAGCGTCTCGCCGGTGTGCTGGCGGGCGAGTGCCGAGCGCAGTGGGTGCGAGACGTGGAGCTGCAGCGTTCCATCGACCTCGCCACGGACTGAGCCGTCTTGGCTCGATTCGAGCTCCGAGACGGTAACGTTGGAGGGAATGAACGCCGAATGGCTTGTCCACGCCGCTGCACACATCACCCGGCGGGTGCACCCCCGCGGCATAGATCGCGCGCTACGACTGCTACACCCCCCGCATCACCGCGGAGATTGGAGCGTAAGATGCTGCGGGCGGTTACCGGGAGGCGCGCTGCTCCATGTCGATACGGCTCGCTTCATTGAGTGGACCGTTTTCTTCTATGGCGGTTACGAGCCGCAGCTTGAGCGCATCGTTCGCGACTGTGTCACCGAGCGCTCGGTTGCGGTCGACATCGGGGCGAATATTGGTGTTCACTCCTTACAGATGGCTTCGCGAGCAACGTTCGGAACCGTTTTGTCGTTTGAGCCTAACCCGCTCGTCTTTCCGAGGCTTATGGCGAACCTGGAGCTGAACGGCCTCAAGAACGTGAGAGCCCGTCAGCTGGCAGTTTCTGATGTGCCAGGGCAGCTTACGTTCTCCTTCCCGGCTGCTGACGCATCAAATCAGGCGACGGGAGCTGTAAATCCCGAAGGAAGCACCAGTGTGCGGGCCGTTACGCTCGACGAGCAAGTGCGAGTCGAGGGCCTCGATCGGGTGGACTTTATGAAGGTAGATGTCGAGGGTTGGGAGTCCTCGGTGCTGGCGGGCGCGGAACGCACTTTGTCGACATACCGCCCGGTACTCGTGTTTGAGTATTCCGCGCAATGCTGGTCGAATGCGGGAGGCGATCTGGGCACTGTCTTGGAACTCTTGGAGCGCTGCGGCTATCGGCGCTTCCACATGATCAATCAACGCCGGGCTTTCACGCCGAAACTGGAGCGTCGTCGCTCTCCTGCGCCGCTGGACCCGGCGCACATGCCGGCTGCCGGGAATATCCTGGCAAGAGCGTAGGGGGCACCTTCTGGACGGACCGGCCTGTTGGCCCGCGCTCTTCGGCGAGCCTCGGGCCAGCCCTTGCCGGCGAGAGTTGCGGCACAAGCCGGTCGGGGTAATGGCCAATGGCGTAGCGCCAGTCCCCAGCGGAACGGCCTATGTCAGCGCCACGAGCGTCAACGATGACGTCGATATGCCTTCGGTAGGCTAGCCAACGATGGAGCGTGCGTTCAAGGCTGTCCGGCTCGGAGAGCCTGCCCAATGGTTGCTCTTCGGAGTTCTAGCTCTAGCGGTTGGCCTTGCGGTCCCGAGTGCTCCAGGCGACGGCTGGCTGCTGGCGGCAAGCGTCGTAGTCCTGACGGTCTCCGTAATCGGTGTGCTGCTGTATGAGACGGACAAACTGTCGCCGATAGCACTGTCCGCGATCGCCGCCTTCATGTCGTTCGCGATCGGCGCAGTCTACTACTGGTACTCCCCCGACTGGGGAACGTTCGCGTTGCAACGGCACCCTTGGTCGCAGCACGGCTTGGCGCTCGGGGTGGCCTACGGCACCGCGGGCTGGTTAGCCTTAATCGCCGGGTATTACACGTGGCCGAGACAGGCGTTTCGCGGCGGGCTGCGTATCCGCGACCTGTCGGACGCGGCGCTTGCGATTATGTTTGCCGTCGGCTGGGCCGCAAAATTGGCGCAGCTAGCTAACGGGAGCTACTTTGCGAAGCTTGCCGACGCCTCGGCCGAGGGCGTCGCCACCCAGAGCAACGCGAGCTTTCTGATCCTCAGCGCGAGTAGCCTCAGTCTGGTCGCCATCGCATATCTGGGACTTACCTTGAGGTCCAAACTGTTCTGGCTCGGAATGGCGTCAGAGGCCGTCTACGCCCTCCCGCGCGGGAGCCGAGCCGACTTGGTTATGCAGGGCGTCGCGGTGATTGTGGTGCTCTACTACCGGAGCGGCAAGGTACCCGTACGCGCTGTCGTCGCTGGAGCTTTGATCGGAGTGTTCGTCGTGTTTCCGACGCTATACAACTACCGCTCCTCCACCACCAAGACCGACGCGGGGGTCACCAACGTAATCCGAACGGCGATCGATCCGCCGAGTCAGACCGGATTTGTAAAGACTGGGATCGCTGCGACCGCGGGCCGATTCTCAGACAGCACCACTAGTGCAGCCGTATTTACAGACGGACGGGCAATCTATCCGTTCGCGCCTGGCGAGACATACAAATGGTCTGTCACGAATCTCGTTCCGAGGGGGATTGCGCCCGAGAAGGCGTCCACCGGGCATTTCGGGGGAGACATCGCCCGCACCTATGGTCTGATCGCGGAGCGCAACACGGGCACGGGCGTCGTCCTCCCACTAGGTATTGAGGGGTATCTGAACTTTGGCTTTATAGGTGGCCTCGCCGCCATGGTCGTGGTGGGCTTGTTGTTCGGCGCGTTCAATAGCGTGCTCGTGGGACGGAGCGCCCCCACAGTTGCCGCGATCTATGCGGTCCTCGCCGTGCAGGTCATTGAGAGTCACGACACGATCCTCGCGCAACAGTTCACGGGGATGTTGAAGACTGGGACGCTCCTCGTAGCAGTGGCTGCGGCCGCTAGCGGCCACGCGGCTACGAAGACTACCGCGGATACATCTACGCCGGTGACCAACGCGCGTGTGCTGAGCGCGACCATCGTCGTGAAGTCGTAAGAGCCCGGCACCCTGTCACTCGTCATCTACTGCTCGCTCTCGGAGGTACGAGAGCAGAAGCATTGTATTGCCAACAAGGACGGTTCGTTCGATGGCGACGAGAGCGACCAGATAGATCGCAAGCATCGCGGTCGTTCCGCCGAAAAGAGCGAGAACGTTGGGCGGCAACTCGTTGGCAGCGATGCGGCCACCGATTGCCGCGAGGACACCTGCCATCAGAGGGGCGAGACCGTCGCGACCGTGGAACCGCGCGAGTGGTTGCGCGGACCGAACGATCCACACGGTCCCAAACACCATCGCAACCGCCACCGAGATACCGGCACCCTGGCCACCGAGCGCCAACGTCAACACTGGGGTCAGGGGTACAAAGACCGCCAGTTGAACGAGCCGAGCTTGCAGTGTCGCACGTACATCCCCGTTTGCGACGAGGAGTACTCGGGCGTGCTCGAAAATAGGTAGCAGCATCGCGTATGCGCTGAGTGCGCGGAGCATCTCCGCGCCGGGTGTCCAAGCGTTCCCGAACATCACTTGAAGAAGCTCTGTAGGGAACACGAGCATGATCAACGCCAGCGGCAGGACCGATCGGACGATGGCAAACATCATGAGCTGATACATGAGGCCGGTGCGAGCGGGGTCCGCCTGCAGTTGCGAGTAGACACTCATGGGAACCTGATAGATCACTGGGGCGTACACCTTATTGCCCAGCTCGGCGACGACGTAGGCTTGGTCGTAGAGACCGAGTTGCCGGGTGCCAGCCAGCAGACCAACCATGAGGTTGTCATACCGGTGAAAGAGCACGTCGCCAATCCGGGAACCCAGCATGAGCACTCCGAACCTGATCAGGGCGCGACACTGGGCTGAGTCGAAGCCAAACTGTATCCGCCAACGTGACAGCGTCATAGCAAGGAGGAAGAGACAGGAGCCAGCGGCCAGTTCACGCCCCGCTAATGCCCACACACCCGCGCCAGCAAGCCCAAGACCGACCGCGACCAAGACGGAGAATGCCTGACTGCCGTACACGACCGCCGAGTAGAGCCCGTAGGCGTTCCGGCGCTGGAGTTCCGATGTCAGACACGTCCCAAACAAGGGTGGGATGCGGGAGGCGAGAATGACAGCAAAGATGAGCCCCACGGGTCCGGCTACCCATGACGAGAGAGCTAGCGCTATGACGCTGCCGATGGCGAGCAAGCCCACCGTAGCCGCAGCCGTCATCGTCATGCTTGTGCGGAGCGCAGTACCGACGGAAGCCTCGGGCTCACGTAGCAAAGCGATAGGAAGACTAAACCCACCTACCAAGAACAGGAGGTCGGCGATCGCAATCGCGAGCGCGGCCTCCCCGAAGTTTGTGGGGCTGAGCAGATGAGCAAGCAGGACGGACGCGCCGAACGAGAGCGCGTACGTAGAAAAGTTGGCGCCGCTGGCTAGCAGCATTCCGCGCGCTGCCGACCGCCCGAGACCCATCAGGCCTTTATGAGGTTGTCCGAGCTGGACAAGTCTGAACTCAACAAGCGGTGGCCCGAGGTCCCAACGGGGACGTCAGACCCCCAGCGGCGGAGCGCCGCCACCAAGGCCGTACACGTCCAACAGGCGGCCCAGACTCATGCGGGTGCACACAGGCTCCGAGCGTCTCGCGGTGGGCGCCTGCGGGTCTCCGACGACGTTGTGCCGCACGAGGCGCAAGTCGGCGGAGCCTGAGCGGCGGAAGGCAGCGGCTGCGACGAGCCCCACTTGCTCCTAACCTGGCCAGACCGTGGCGCCGATGTTTGCATTGCCACGATGCAGCAGCCGCGGCAGGGCGTGACCCGCGCAAAAGTCCCAGAAGGCTGTATTGAATGCGAGATCGTCGCTGGCGAGGAGCGAGCCTTGGGCGAGATAGGGGGCAACGGTCGTAAACTCCCACATCATGTGCATATATGAGTGCTCGGAATCGTGAAAAAACAAATCGATGGGGGCATCAAGCTGAGAAGCAACTCGGGGAGTAGGACTTGAGCGTCGCCCAGCCGAAGTGTCCAGCGATCCCGCAACACCTGAGGAACGAGGAACCCTGGCCGTAGGCTCCGCGGCAGCCCTCCTTGGGGGAGCGATGCTTGGAAGCCGGCGTCTGACGGCTTCGCGTCACTGTAGCCCGGCAGGTCGAGCGTATACAGCCGTCCGGAATTGTTGTGCGCCAGCGCAAGCAAGATGAGAAGCGAATCGGATCCGGTGAAGCAGCCCGTCTCGATGACCAACCCGGGCCGACGGAGTCGGACGCCGGCATAGAGCAAGAGGGCTTGAGTCCGCGCGGGTCCACGCAGGTAAAGATCCGCAATGATCTCCCCGGCGCTCATGTCCGCAGGCATGAGGTCCGTCCGTGCCCTCCAGCACTCCGCATCGGAACTCGTGACGGCTGCGACGAGTTCGGGGGCGTGGCGCAACTCCTGGATCAGCGCCTCCGCCGGCGTGGACGAGCTACTACGAGGCGCGATGCGACGCAGGTATCGGTCATCGTCGAGGCGACTGGCGTGACGAAGAACCTTCCAGGCGAGAGCCCGGCCCGAGGTCTCTGCGTCACACCGCGCGAGCGCGAGGCGGCCCATAGGGTCGCCATTATAGGTCGCCGCGGGAGGGGCATGCCGCTCGATCGAACCCCGAGACGTCGGGGTAGGCTGACCGTCGGTGCCGGCCTTCGGCCGAAAATGGTGGGCGCGGGCTAACACTTCCACGTGCGAGGTTAACCCCACTGTGCGAAAGGACCCCGACTATGACGCCGACACCCCCTGCGATGAGGACGCACTTGGGGCGGGGCGGATGCCCCAAGGAACGGCGATCATTCGTCAGGCATGTCCCTCGGAGGGTTCGGCGCCGTAGACTGAACTCATGCTCCGGCCCAATATCGCGGTGCGCACCGCCGACTGGATCAGCAACTTCGCCGTTGCGGCGCGCAACTGCGGGCCACGGGCCGCGTATACGATCCTTGTCCGCGGCCGCTTCTCCACGAAGGTTCATCGGGTTCACCTGCGTGGCTTACATGCTGACCTGTGGTTCCGCGGCAAAATCGACTATGGAGTGATGGGGCACTTTTACCGGACTAGTTACCGGATTGTGGATCCAGACCACAATGTGCGGTGCATTGTGGATGCAGGAGCGAATATAGGTGATGAGACCGTCAAGTTAAGCATTTCCATCCTGCCGCAACGATCATCGCCATTGAGATTGATGATGCCAACGCTGCAGTGTTGCGACGCAATTTCGATGCTGATCCTCGGGGTCCATATCGAACATAAGGCGCTGTGGTCTACCGATGGCGCGATGCTTGAGGTAGTGCCAGGCGCGACAGCCGAGACGTCCAGCGCTCGACCTGGGCAGCGTGGCACGATGGAAACCGCTCAGTCTTGAGCAACTCCGAGAGCGGTACGGCTTCGAACGGCTCGATATTGTCAAGCTGGACATCGAGGGGGCGGAGGCTGAGCTATTCAAGGCGGGAAACACTGAATGGATGGAGAAAAAGTGGACGTCGTCATTCTGGAAGTCTCCGACGGCGAGAACCCGGGCGGGCTCCAGCGCCTACTTCAAGTATTCCCTGGCGTTGTCGACTGCACGGTCGCCGGGGGAGAACGTCATCGCAGTACGGCGGGGGTGCGGACTAGTTGCGGAGGCGTACCGATGTCTGAGGTGAGCGCGCGTCGGTGGGGTACAGGACTACTAGGCCTCAGGTATCCACGAAGAGGGAGCGTGCAGAAGTGAGGAGCCCTCAGGAGATCCAGGCTGCCTATTACGCTAGGACGGCTACCAACTATGACACAGTGCACGTGTCCGAGGACCATGCGCACGATCGAGCGCTCGCGATAGTCAGCGCCTCTCTCAACAGCTTGGATCTAGCGAGTTTGCTGGACGTCGGAACAGGAACTGGACGGGCTATTGCGTATCTGCAGACCCACAATCCCGGAGTCCGGCTTCATGGCATTGACCCTGTGCCTGAACTGCTGGCAATCGCTGCAGTCGACCAGGGGCTGCTAAGCCACGGTGATGGCGAGGAGCTTCCATTTGCCGACGATAGTTTTGACGCCGTCGCGGCGTTTGGGGTGATGCACCATGCCGCAAATCCCGCCCGAGTGGTTGACGAAATGAAACGCGTGGCCAAGCGTGCGGTCTTCATCTCGGACGGGAACCGATACGGCCAAGGCTCATCTGCGGCCGGCATCCTCAAACTTGCGCTCTGCAAGACTCGGTTATGGCGCCCGCTAACTTGGGTACGATCGAGGGGCAAGGGATATTACATCTCCGAAGGTGACGGGCTGTTCTACAGTTATAGCGTTTATGACAGCTTGCCGGCGTTCGACGGCTGGGCCGACAATATTCAGCTCATATCCACCGGCCCTCAGAATAGGCCTGCTCGCATGGCTCACCCGCTCCTGTCGTCGTCGCACATCCTGCTCTGCGCAGTACGCGCATCCTGAACCCACGCGTCCGAGTGGAGAGCGGTCGCGTGTGGTCTCCGCCGAGGGTCGGGCTCCGGACTTCCCGTGCCAGATCCCGTCGAGGATCGCCAGCGTTCTGCGCACGCCAACTCCTGTGGTCGGTCCTCCTGAGCGCGGTCGGGGCTCGGAGCGAAACTGCGGGCGGCGGCCATCCCACCGAGCCCAAGGCATCGGGCCGCCCCACGCCATGGCTTGTTAGCGAAGCACCGGGGTACGCCTTGAGCTGCCGTCCGAGCGACGCAACATTGGGGCCGACGGTATTCGCGGTCGATTCGCCGCGAATACGTTCGGACCCCTTGGACCGGCGTGGTTGTCGATGCCCTATCTCGGGTGCCGACCCGGCCCGGACGATGAATCTTGTCCGGCATGCGACGATGGCTTTGAAGGCGTCGCGGGGAGCCAAACGTGTGATAGCTTGGATCGTCAAATGAAAATCTCGCCCGAGGCTCGTCGACAGGTCGCGCGCAGGATCCGTGGGCTCGAGCGTACGCAGCTCGCTGGCGTGACGCGCTTAGTTAAAAGAGCGACAGTAATTCCATTCCGGGCACTGCAGGGCTCGCGCTTTGCGGACCGCCTTGCCGTGAGGGACGACCCGACGCCGTGGGGCCCAACCGAAGCGAATCCCCTTGAGGCGTATTTTGACGGGAACGTCGAAGGCCCAGGCATCTGGAAGTTCCGCCACTACTTCGAGATCTACGATCGACACTTTGCGAAGTTTGCCGGACGGGAAGTAAATATTGTCGAGATCGGCATCTACAGCGGTGGAAGCCTTGGCATGTGGCGTCACTACTTTGGCGATAAAGCACGCATCGTCGGCGTGGACATTGAAGAGGAGTGCAGCGTGTATGAGACGGATGGGGTGCGTATCTTCATCGGCGACCAGGCTGACCCGGAGTTCTGGGCACGCTTTCGCAAGGAAGTACCGTCGGTTGACATCGTGATCGATGATGGCGGTCATCGGTCGCATCAGCAGATCGCCACACTTGAGGCGCTGCTCGGACATCTGCGGCCCGGCGGCGTATATCTGTGCGAGGATCTGCAGGGTGTGGACAACGCGTTCCATCATTATGTATCGGCCCTGGCACGGAATCTTAACGCTGTCCGCTATAGCGCGCCGAACGAGTTGCAGAGGTCGGTTCGAGCTGTGTCGTTCTATCCGTACATGACGGTGCTCGAACGTCGCGAGGCTCCGCTCGAAGAGCTCGTCGCGCCCAGGCACGGCAGTCAGTGGCAGCCATTCCTCGGAAAGTACGACGGCGATCCGGTTTCGTAGTCGATAGCTGGTGGCCCTAGCCCTCACCCGTGGTCACGCTCACCCGTGGTCACGCCATAGGCCCGAGCGCCGACGCCGTGCGCTGATGGCTTGTCGTGCCTAGCTGAGGCGCTGGCTGGCCGGCCGGCTCTGGTCCTCGCTCAAATGGTGCGAGGCGGGGCAGTGCGGTCGCTGATCCAGGATCTAACCTCGCGGGGCTCGCAAGCGGTAGGGGTCGGGTCGACGCTGCAACTCTGCACCCCTCCTGTTCGGGGGCAGTTTCCACGGTGCCGCGTTCACAGTTCAGCGTCGTTGATGGCGATGGCCACAAGGTTCGGCGTCAGAACGTGACCGCTGAGGCTGCCACTCACCGCAACTGTCCCGACCCAGAGATACGCCTCAACGAACCGCCACGTCACCGCGCGCAGGCCGCTGATGATGCCATGACATGCGGGCCGCTGGGAGAAGGTGTCGACGCTGGCGAAGCCCACTGCTGCACAGACCTGCGACAGACTGCGCCCCGTATATTGCATACCGTGTGTAATGTCGGACCAATAGATCCGGCCCGAAAACGGACTAGCGCCGTTTGGCGTCTGCATGATCAATCGCCCTCCAGGCGCCAACAGGCTTCGAAGCGCCGCAAACAGGGGCAGGACATCCGCTCGATCGAAATGCTCAACGAGGTCAATCGCCAGCACCACGTCGTACGCAGCGGGGTGCGCCGCGGAAAAGGCGTACAGATCGTCGTGAGTGACTCCATCCACTCCGAGGCGTGAGGCGGTGGCCACCTGCTCCTCACTGATATCGAAGCCGCTGACGTTGGTCCACCCCTGATCACGGATCAGCGCGATGAGATCGCCTTGGCCACAGCCGGCATCTAGGATCCGGACCGACTTGCGTGCGGGTAGCCGCGCTAGAACATCTCTCGTCAGTGTCGGAGAGCGGCGTACGGCATCCAGAGACACCCCTGGTGCTGAGTTACGTATCGCGAGTAGAGCCGTCGCGAAAGCTACAGTGGGAGTCCGCCCGTTGCACCACCGGGTCTACCAGGTGGCCTCACAGCCGCCGAGCCGGCCATAGGTGGCGCGGATGACGCAACGGAGCCACTCCTGAATCTAGCAATAGCCGAAATCCCGGAGGATCCGACCACCGTAGCTCTCCATCGACAACTGGCGAGCACGGCCGCGTGCCCCGGCGCGCGCCAGCGAGACGAGGAGCCCGCGGTCTCGTTGAGTCGCCGGAGGGCGCCCGAGACGGCCTCGACGCGACGGATCCGTGGCGAGTACGCACCGGTATCGCGCCACCAGTGGGCGACGCCGGTCGTGGACGAAACGACCGTCGGCACTCCGCGAGCCATGCTTCCGCAGCAGCCATGCCGAAGCACTCGTAGCGCGAGGGCATGGCGAGGAGATCGATGGAGTCGAAGAAGGTACGACGAACCACGCGGCACGAAACCCAGCCACTCGATGCGATCACCGATTCCAAAGTCTGCCGCGATCTTCGCCAACTGCGACCTCTGCTCGGCCGGCCCGTCACCGGCGATGCGAAGTAGTGCGTCAGTTGAAGCGCGGGCCACGGCACGGATGAGCAGATCCACGTTTTTCTTTCATGCAGGCGGCCGAGAACCCGACAGTGAGTGGCTGGTCGTGCGCAACCGCCGTCGAGGCACAGGGAACGATTCGGCGAGGGGATGATGGGTGACCGCACCGCGCTTCCCGTACTCGGACGGCAGGTTATCGTCGGCCTTCGCTGAGAGGAGAGAACAAGTAGGGAGGTACGTCTAGAAGGGTCCCGCAGAATCCGTTTTGCCGCTGGCCGAGTGTGACCAACATCGTAGTTGGTAAGGGATTCATGAGGGGTGACAACGGTCGCGCGCCCCGCGCGCGTAGCCGCGAATAGGGCGACAACCTGCGCCATCCCCCAGGTCTGATGAATGTGCACGATATCGAATGCGGAGGAGTGTCGGGCAATCCAAACCGCAAGCGCAGGACTGATGCCCGATCGGGTGCCGTAGTGTGAGCCGTACGGTATGACAGGGAACACGCATACCCTAACTCCCGTTTCCGCCAACCGGTTGCACGCCGGCACTATTGATGACCTCTTGCTGTACGCGACAGGAAAAACGAGCGTGTTGCGAACTCCGGCACGCTGCGACGCAATACACGCGCTCACCGACGATTCAGAAGGACCGCCGTATTCGGGTTCCAGAACCCCGATGACGCGGAGGACGCGGATGTCTTTGTGGGGCGCGATGGCGATAGTCTATCGCTCGCATAGCCGGGTGACGGCCGGGGTGAGGCTGGGCACGCAGCTGAGCGTGACGCGGAACGGGACGCCGACGTCAAGGCGTGCCGACGCATGGCAATGCCGCCGGGCTTGCAGCGACCAATCCTGAGGCGCGGCCAGCGGTGGATGACACGGGCGACCGCTTCCAAACACCACGTGTTGACCGCTATGCACGGCGCGGTAGCGCCCCGGCTGCCCGAGAACCGCGCCTCATCTACAGTGTCGGCATGAGGGCCGTAGCTCACATGCCGTGGCTGCCGGTCCGCGTGTCAACGCCGACCTCCGGCCGGCGCCACGAAGTCCGCGCCCGCGGCGACAGCCCGTTGCCCCGTCCGCAGTTTGCCGGACGGAGAGCGCACGATGAGGGTTACGATCTCAACAGCGGGGCGCTTCCAACCGGCGTACGTCTGGGCGGCGTTCTGGACGGTACGGACCCAGCTCGAGAGATCGATTACGCCGCTGCCGTATCGCAAGGTCTCCGGTTTTGGCGCGCCCAAGCGCCGGACCTACTCGCTCGCGCCCTTCGCTGCCTGGAGCTATGCGGTCAGGCGCTACGGTACACGCGCGCCACGGCGCCTCCTAGAGACAAACGCGTCTACTGCCGTGAGTTTTGACAACGCGGTCGCGAGGTTGCTGGGTACATGCGAGCGTCTTCAACGGGTGGACGCGATCGTCTCTGGCCAGCATTCGTCGGGCACGCTGTCGCGATGTACCGTCGGTTCTGCAGACCGGTTCCGGACACACCGTCACGCAGCACGACCTGCTGCAGGAGGAAGCCGTGAAGTACGGTGCGCACGGGCCGAGACCCATCCGGGTGTCATCGCCCACGTCTCCGGGTATCAAGAAGCCGACACGATCGTTGTCCCGTCGCCGTTTGTCCACCGCACATTCGTCGATCAGGGCATCGCTCCGGAAAAGCTGGTCGTCGGACCCGGTGTGCGCTTCCGGTGCATGGCTCGGTGACGCTGGCCCCCGGACGAGTCTCGGCCAGTGACCATTCTGTTCGTTGGGGGTTGCACTCTGCGCAAGGGCCTGCCGTATCTGCTCGATGCTGCCAAGGCTCTCGGTCCAGTGGCGGAGGTGCGGCTGGTTGGTACACCCAATCCCAGCTTGTTCGCACTGATTGGGGGGGCTGCGCGGGATGTCACCGCAGTGGGTACGAAAACTGGTCAGGGTCTTCGGGACGAGCCGGAACGCCGACATTTTCGTGCTCCCATCCGTCGAGGACGGCTGAGTGCTCGTGACCATCGAGGCGATGCTGGCGGGTCTCCCGGTAGTCGTTTCCGATCAGGCCGGCCCCGCGCTAATCAAGGACGGCGAAAGCGGATTTATCGTGCCGGCATGCGACGCGGGCGCGCTCGCGGATCGACTTCTGCTTCGTCCGCGACCCGGATGCACGTGCGCGCATCGGCGCGGCCGGTCGACAGGTGGCCGCACCTAATACCCCCCAAGTATACGGAGCCGAATTGGTGGACGCGTCGACAGTCGCCTGCTGTGAGGCAAGGCAGGACGGAGCGCACGATCCTGCGTAGACGCTCCGCTCGGACGGTCACGACGACACCGCCAGATCCACGATCTGTTGGACCACATCGTCGTTGGTGAGCGCTGCGGCAGCGACGCGCTGCCTTCCCGATTGAGCGATCCGTTCGTGCCGCGTGATCCTCGAGTAGCCATCCGCATCTTTCGATGACTCGGCGACTGTGCTCCAGAAGACCGCATCTATATTCGAACGGTCCCGGTAAAGGGCCTGATGCTCGCTAGTCTGCTCCGCACAAAGTAGCTACCCAACGCCGGTATCTCTAAAGATCGTTGCCGTGTGCAAGGTCCCGGTTACCTTTTGAAAGTAATCCCAAGCAGTCCCCAGAGCACCTGATTGTGAGAGCCAGCTCCTCGCCTCGGATCGAAAGGAGCCCGCCAATGTGCCCGGAACCGCCGCCACTCGTGGCTCCCCGTGCCACCGATCACCGTATAGCGTGACAGGTATACTATTTGCAATGAGTGAAAGCGATGCAAACGGGTCAGCGTGCTCCGGCATCCACCGTTCCCACGAAGAGAACATCACTGCCCCAACGTCGACGGTGTCGGGAATGCGGGTTCAAGTGGTCGGTGCGCCACAGGGTCGTACGACAATCCAGGCTCGGTGGGACACGGCGGTCTCGGGTGGCCTCAGCCTCCGCTAACATTCCCATCACGGAGGACGACCACTAGATCGTATTCAGGCAATGCAGCAAGGAATGCTTCCACAACCGGCCGCTACGTGCCCGTGTAGGGAATGATCATCATCGAGAAGTCCACCACAACGCCGCATCGCCGTTGAGCTGGCGGACCAAAGCCGCACGAACCTGACGGCCTCCTCCTACCCATGCGAGATCGTAGGTGCGGTCGTGAAGAGCAGCGGACATCCGTTCGTCCCACCACACCCCTTGAGAAGGCATACCCGGTGCATAGTCAGCTGGTGTGGAGAGCGGGCCTTGCCTAAGAAGATTCCGAGGATTGACGATGTCGACGCGATGACCGATGCGACCGAACGCTTCCTGCGCGCGATGCAAGGAGGTCGGGCCATCGGCGTCGTCGCCGAGGTACAAGACGGATAGTTGTGCCGCACGAAGGTTTCAGCGAAGGTACAGGGTCGATTTCGTTGCCATGCTAACCGCTGATCGTGGAGTCGGGAGCGGCCGACGCGGTACCAGGGGTCGAGGGTTGGCGCTATCGCTCCGGGGGCGACATCAAGCCGCCGCAGAGACTGGCAGGAGCAGTCGGATATCGCACGCGTGGTTCGTGGGGCCGAACAGACCGATGCACGCGGTAGCGACCGACGATGACCGGCAACTGTAGGGCTGAAAAGGGATTGACGCGGTTCGCGCCGCATCCACGAGTAGCGCCTCGAATCGCGCGACAAAGGCTTCGAGGAGAAGTGACCTACGATCGTGCGATATCCGGCGTCACCCAATCGCATAGCGAGGGCGCGGTCGCCGATCACCATTGCGATCGCATCGCCAGTTGCCCTCACCGTCGATGAAATTCCCTCGCGGTTGGGGCCGACGACGTCAAGGGTGCCGGCGGACGCCATGGCGACGATCGGTTCGAAATGCCATGGCTTCCAAGAACACCAATCCAAAACCTTCACGGCGCGTCGGCAGAACGAAGACATCGGAATGGAGATATGCAGTCAGAAGGCGTCGTGGTCGAGTGCGCCCGGAAGATGACGTGGTCTCGTATGTTGAGCTGAAGAGCAACCTTCTGGAAGGTAGGTCGAGATCGTCCCCGTCGCCGACCACCGTGTACCGAAGCTCCGGGATAGTGGGGAGAAGCCTCGCCATCGCTCTCAGTACCCAGTTAATCCCCTTGTCGCGCGCTTCTGCTCGAGCCTGCACACGCTTAGGAGGGAGCATGCGCGGCCGCTTGGGGATCAGCCGTCAAGTGCGTCAGTAAGTGACCGCCTTTGCGTGCCAGTGGTCCTCTAGGGCAAGGTGCAGCGTGGTGGTGCGTGCCGGGAGAACGCCCTGCTGTGCGAGCACCCGATCCCGCGTGGAGTTACTGATGGAAAAGACTTTGACCGCCCGCAACAGGGGCAACCGCTTGCTCCAATGCAGACGGGTCCACACTTCGACACCGAGCGCGCCAACAATATAGGGTGCAGTGATCCAAGTAGTGGCAGCATGGTCCGAGGCGGGAACGTTAACGTGGGTGAAGCAGACTATGTCCGGCGCTATCGCGAGCGCTTCGCGCCACAGCCCGTACGAATGCCGTTGCGGACGCCCCGCCTGCGGAACGCGATGCCTGGCTAGGGCCGAGAGGCCGGGCGCATCTCGCCACCACCTTGCCGACTCGACTCCCCGGGGAGTGAGCTCGCTGAGTGCCGCTTGTAGCAACTGCCGCAGGACCGAGGCCGCCGCGGCCCCCATGCCGACCAAGAGAACCCTCATACAGCCACTCAAGATGCCGGTACCGAAAGGCCTGCCAACGCCGCGGCCGCTCCCGATCTAGGATGGCTCGGTGACGGACGCAGCGACCGACCCGCGGAGAAGCAGGGATATCTCTGCGCTGTTCGGCGTGCTGCGACGTCGCGGCTGGATCGTCGTCGTGTGCGTCGTGGTCGCCGCCGCTGCGGCGTACGTCTACGCCAAGCAGCAGGACGCGACGTACGAGGCGATCCGCGAATCTCCTGCTGCGCGATCCGCCGCGCAGCCCGACCATCGGCGTCTTCGGCATCGTCACGCCGAACACCGCGCCCGATCGCGAGGCGCTCGTGCTGTCGGAGACGATCAAGGCGCGCGCGAGAAGGCGCTCGCGTCCGAAGCTCGGCGGCTGCCGCGCCGGCGGCAACGGCCGTCGCGGCGGCGACGGCGTTGTCGGCTGCCGAATCGGACGCCGTCAAGATCACCGGCACCGCGTCGTCGGCCACCACGGCGGCGCTCGTCGCGAACACGATCGCCGAGCAGAACATCGCCTACCGCAAGGCGCGCAGCCTCGCGAAGATCGATCGAGCGCAGGCAGGTCGCCCAGCGGGCGCTTCGCCGACTCGGTCCGGCCGGCACGAATCCTCAGCAGCTCAACGCGATCAACCAGACCCGCGCGACGCTGCAGGCGCTCAACCAGGCCGCGGGCGTGCAGGACGGCGACGCCGACATCCTCTCAGCGGGCGATCGGTCCCGTCTCGCCCGGCCTCGCCCAAGCCCAAGCGCTCGGCGGTCATCGGCGGCTTCGCCGGTCTGCTGCTCGGCTTCGCGCTCGCGCTCGTCCGCGAGCAGCTCGACCGCCGCCTGCGCGGCGCGAAGGACCTCGGGGACACGTTCGACCTTCCGATCCTCGCCAACGTGCCCACGAGCCGGGCGCTCGCCAACAAGCGTGGAGAGGGCGTCGAGTCGCTGCCGCCCGCCGAGCGCGAGGCGTTCCAGATGCTGCGCGCGAACCTGCGCTTCCTCAACACCGAGCGCGAGCTGCATTCGGTCGTGGTCACGTCCGCGGCCTCGGGCGACGGCAAGACGACGGTCGCGCTGAACCTCGCGATGGCGGACGCCTCGGTCGGCCGCAAGGTGCTGCTGATCGAGGCGGACATGCGCCGGCCGTCGATCGCCGCCGTGCTCGGGCTGCAGGGTGCGGGCGGCCTCGCGACCTACCTGGCGCAGCCGGGCACGCCGCTCTCCGACGTCATCCACCGCGTACCGGTCACGAGCGGTGTCAACGGCAGCAGCGCCCTCGCGATGGACGTCGTCGTCTCGGGCGCGATCCCCGCCAACCCGAGCGAGCTGATCAACTCCGAGCGCATGCTCAGGCTGATCGGCGAGACCGAGCGCACGTACGACCTCGTCGTCATCGACACGTCGCCGGTCGGCATCGTCGCCGACGCGATCCCGCTCATGAGCGAGGCGAGCGCGGTCATCGTCGTCAGCCGTGTCGGGCGGATCACGAGCGTCGAGGCGAACGCGCTGCGCGACCAGCTCGAGCGCATCGACGCACCGGCATTCGGGCTCGTGGCGAACTTCGCCGGAGCCAAGGACAAGTCATACGGCTACTACTGAGTCCGGTCGGCTGACGACGCGCGAGCCCGATCGACTCCCGACGGTCACGATCGTGGCACACGACGTCGCGACGCCCGGCGGCATGGAGCGCCAGCTCGGCGAGCTGTGCGGCGGCCTCCTCGCGCGCGGCCACCGCGTCGTCGTCATCGCCCGCAGCTGCGGGTTGCCGGCGCATCCCGGGCTGCGCTGGACCCGGGTTCGCGTTCCCCGGCGGCCGTTCTCGCTCGCATACCCGGCCTTCTTCATCGCGGGGTCGTTGGCGGTCCGCCGCCATCGCGAGGGCCTGCTGCACACGACCGGCGCCGTGGTCTGCAACCGCGCCGACGTCTCGACCGTGCACTTCTGCCACCACGGCTTCCGCGCGGCCTGCGGGACGCCGCAGACGTCGCGCCGTGCCCTGCCCTACCGCGTCAACGCCGGGCTGTGCGCGTGGATGAGCCGCCTCGCCGAACGATGCTGCTTCGCGGCGCGACGCACGCGGCGGCTCGTGGCGGTGTCGGACGGCGTCGCGGGCGAGCTCGGGCGCTTCTTCGCGCGGCGCGGCGATGCGGCGATCGTGATCCCCAACGGCGTCGACCGCGCCGCGTTCGCCCCCGACCCGCCGGCGCGTGCGGAGGTCCGCGCCGCGCTGGATCTGTCGGGCGACGACCTCGTCGCGCTGTTCGTCGGGGGTGACTGGGATCGCAAGGGCCTGCGCTACGCGATCGAGGGCGTCGCGCGCGCCGAGGGCTGGCACCTGCTCGTCGTCGGCCAGGGCGACGTGGCGCGCCACCGTGAGCTCGCGCTGCGCTGCGGCGCCGGCGATCGCGTGCATTGGGTCGGCGCCACGACGCAACCCGCCCGCTACTACGCCGCCGCGGACGTCTTCGTCCTGCCGAGCGCGTACGAGGCGTTTGCGCTCGTCGGGCTCGAGGCCGCGGCGGCCGGGCTCCCGCTGCTGATGAGCCGCGTCAACGGCGTCGACGAGCTGCTCGACGAGGGACGCAACGGCTGGTTCGTGCAGCGCGACGGCGCGTCGATCGCCGAGCGCCTGCGGACCCTCGGCGCGGATCCGCAGCTGCGCAAGCGGATGGGGCAGGCCTCGCGCGACGCGCAGCGCTCGCTACACCTGGGGCCGCGTCGTCGACGCCTATGTGAAGCTCTACGCGGCGCTCGCCCCGGCCGCGCTCGACACCACCTCCCCGGCACGACGATGAACCAGCTGCGCATCGCACGACCGCCGTTCGGCCCGCCGATGCGTGCGCTGTCCACCGCGCTCGCGATCCCGCTGCTCGTGGCGAGCGCCGCGGCCGCGGGACTGATCGCCGTCAGCCAGCCGGAGCTGTACCGCGGCGCGCTGGCGATCGGGATCGCCACGAACCTGCATCGTCGTCGCGATGAAGTGGCCGCGGGCCGCGGCGCTCGCGACCCTCGCATTCCTGCCGTTCCTCGCCCTCGTCCGCCGGCTGCTGATCGCCGATGCGGGCTTTGAGTCCAACGACCCGCTGCTGCTCGTCGGGCCCGTGGTCGTGCTGTTCCTGCTCTACCGCCTCTACGTCGTCGAGGGGTGCCGCGGCCACGATCGGCTCTTCAAGTTCGTGGTCGCGCTGCTCGTGCTGACGGTCGTCGAGGTCTTCAACCCGTTCGCGACGGGGGGCCTGGTGGCGGCGGCGGTGGGTCTGCTGTTCGTCGGCGTGCCGCTGTTGTGGTTCTTCGCCGGCCGCCAGCTCGGCGACCGGCGCAGCGTCACCGTGCTGCTGTACGGGACGATCGTCGTCGCGGTGCTGGTCGGCATCTACGGCCTGTTGCAGACGCAGTACGGGACGATCGCGTCGTGGGACCAGGCGTGGCTGGACGTCAACGGCTACAGCGCGCTGCAACGTCGCGCCACAGCGGTACGGGCAACGTGATCCGCCCGTTCAGCACGTTCTCGAGCAACCAGGAGTACGCGGCGTTCATGGCGATCGGCGTGATGCTCGCGGCCGCGTTCCTGATGAAGCGCCGCTTCAGCGTGGTGGTGGCGCTCCCGTTGCTCGGTCTGGCGCTGTTCCTCGCGGGCGGGCGCAGCTCGCTCGTGACGTGCGCGCTCGCGGTCGTCGTCATGGCGGCGCTGCTGACGCGCAACTGGCTCGCCGGCTTTCTCGTCGTCGCCGTCGGCGTCATGGGCGCCTACGCGCGCGGCGGCGACGTTCGGCCCGCGGATCGACCGCGCGGCCGGCCTGGGCGGCGACGCGGTCGTCGAGCGCAACGTCTCCGGGATCCTCAAGCCGCTGGACCCCAGCAAGTCGACCGTGATCGGGCACTGGGACGCCGTCCTGCGCGGGTTCAGCGACGGCATCCGGAATCCGGCCGGCCACGGCACCGGGTCGGCGAACATCGCCACGACGGTCAACGACAGCGGGAGCCGCGACAGCGAGATCGACATCTCGAACGCGTTCATCAACCTCGGGCTCGCCGGCGGGCTGCTCTACCTCGCGATCATCGTGCTGCTGTTCCGAGCGGTGTTCGCGCGCTACGTCCGGCGCCGAGACGTCCTCTCGCTCGCCGTCGCGGGCCTGCTCGTCGTGATGCTCGGCCAGTGGCTGAACGGCGGCCTGTACGCGATCGCGCCGCTGTTCTGGTTCCTCGCGGGCTGGGCGACGCGGCCCGAATGAGCGGGCGCCCGCGCGTCCTGCTGCTGACGCCGGACTTCCCGCCGGCCGCCGGAGGCATCCAGGTGCTCCTGCATCGCTTCGCGTCGCTCGCGTCGCGGGTCGGCGGTACGCGTCGTCACGCGCACCCATCCGCAGGCGGGCGACTGGGATGCCGCCAGTGGGCTCGACGTGCGCCGGTCGCCAGACGTACCGGGCGAGCCGTCGCGCGGGACTGGCGGTCGCTCAACGCGCTCGCGCTCGCTCAGGCGCGCCGCGTTTCGCCCCGACGCGATTCTCTGCGGGCACATCGTCGTCGCTCCCGCGGCGATGCTCGCCGGCTCGCCTGACGCGCACGCCGGTCGTCTCATACCTCTACGCGGACGAGGGGCCGGCGCAGCCGCGGCTCGCGCGCCTGGCGTTCGCATCGGCACACGCCACGATCGTCGCTCGGTCGGCTACGGCCGCGATCTCGCCGTTGCGCTCGGGGCCCCGGCCGAGCCGCGTCGTCGGTCATCGAGCCCGGCGTCGACCCGCCCGCCCTGCCACGCACCGCGCGATCGGCCGAACCGCTCATCGTCACGGTCGCGCGCCTGACCGACCGCTACAAGGGCCACGACGTCATGCTCGAGGCGCTGCCGGCGATCCGCGCCCGCGTCCCCGGTGTCCGCTGGGTGGTGGTGGGCGACGGTCCGCTGCGGGCGGAGCTCGAGGCCCGCGCCGCGCGACTGGGGATCCGCGACATCGTGACGTTCGCCGGCGCCGTCAGCGACGCGGAGCGCGACGCCTGGCTGGATCGCGCGCACGTCTTCGCGATGCCCAGCCGGCTGCCGCCCGGAGGGGCGGGCGGGGAGGGCTTCGGGATCGTGTACCTCGAGGCGGGGGCGCACGGGCTGCCCGTCGTGGCGGGTGCCGCGGCGGGGGCGGTCGATGCGGTGCTCGACGGGGAGACCGGCCTGCTCGTCGCTCCGAACGACCCGGCGGCGGTCGCGGGGGCGATCGCCGACCTGCTGCTCGACCGTGATCGCGCGCGTCGTCTCGGCGAGGCGGGCGCCCGGCGCGCGGCGCAGCTCTCGTGGCCGCGGATGGTCGCGCGGGTCGAGGACGTGCTGCTCGAGGCGATCGCACGGTGAGGATCCTCTTCCTCAACGACACGAGCCTCGTCAGCGGCGCCGAGCGCTGCCTGCTCGACCTGCTCGCCGAGCTCGACGACGAGATCGAGCCGTTCGTCGCATGCCCGCGAGGCCCGCTGGCCGACGCGGTCGCGAAGCTCGGGGTGACCGTGCTGCCCACGGCGCCGATGACCGGCAGCCTGCGCCTGCACCCGCTGCACACGCCGCGCGCCCTGGCCGGGCTGGCCGCGTCGTCCGTGCGTGTGCGACGCCTCGCGGCCGCGCACCGCATCGATCTGATCCACGCGAACACGCTGCGCTCGTGCCTCGTCGCGGCAGGCGCGCGCCTGGCGGGAGGACCGCCGTTCGTGGCCTTCGTCCATGACGCGCTCGACGACGGCGCGGCGGCGCGCCTGACGAGCCGGGCGATTCGCGCGCGCGCATCGGGCGTGTTCGCGAACTCGGCGTTCAGCGCCGCGCGCTTCGGGCTCGCCGGCGACGACCCGCGGCTGCGCGTCGTCTTCAACCCGATCGACCTCGCGAGCTTCGATCGCGCTCGTCACGACCGGGGAGCCTCGCGAGCGAGCCTCGGCCTCGAGCCGCAGGACATCGTCCTTGCCGTCGTTGCGCAGATCACGCCGTGGAAGGGTCAGCTCGAGGCGCTGCAGACGCTCGACGCCCTGCGCTCGGACCACCCGCGCGCCCGGCTCCTGCTCGTCGGTGAGGCGAAGTTCGTCGCGAGCGCGACGCGCTACGACAACCGGGCGTACGTCGAACAGCTGCGCCGGTTCGTTGGCGACCGTGGGCTCGAGGAGCACGTGCGCTGGCTCGGCGAGCGCGAGGACGTCGCCGACGTGCTCGCCGCCGTGGACATCCTGCTGGTCCCGTCGTGGGCCGAGCCGTTCGGGCGCGTCGTCGTCGAGGCGATGGCGATGGGATGCCTCGTCGCGGCGACGGCCGTCGGCGGCCCGGCGGAGGTCATCGCGGACGGCATCGACGGGTTGCTGCTCGCGCCGCGCGACCCGCTGCGCTGGGCCCGGGCCCTCGATGCGGCGATCGCCGCGCCCGAGGCCATGCAGGCGATCCGTGATGCGGCGCCGCAGGCGGTGACGCGCTTCGACCGCGCGCGCTTCGCGGGTGCGCTGATGGACGGCTACAGAGCGGCGATCGGCTGAGTCAGGCGGGCGATCTCGGCCGTGAACCGCGCCTTGAACGCGTCGACCGAGAAGTCCGCGGCGTGCTCGCGGATGAGCGCGGGCGAGAACGCGTCGAAATCGACGTGCCGCATCGCCTCGGCCAGCGCATCGACGTCGCCGACGGGCACGAGGACGCTGGTCGTGCCCGGGATCGTCGTCTCGCGCACCCCGCCGCCGTCGGCCGCCACGACCGGGCGCCCCGATGCCTGTGCTTCGACGGCCGCGATGCCGAACTCCTCCACGTTGGGAACGACGAGCGCCCGCGCCCGCGCATAGAGGTCGTCGAGTGCGGCGTCGCTGATCCTGCCCGTGAACGTCACGGTCGGTCCCGCGTAGCGCGCGACCAGGTGCTTGAGATCGGGCCCGCCGCCCACCACGACGATCGGCTTGTCCGCGCGCCGCGCGGCCTCGAGCGCGATCTCGAGGCGCTTGTGCCACAGCACCTCCGAGACGACGAGGAAGAAGTCCTCGGGCGGCGCCGAGTGAAAGCGTGCGACGTCGACCGGCGGATGGATGATCTCGGCCTCGCGACCGTAGTACTCGTGGATGCGCCGCTGGGTGAGGCTGGAGTTCGCGATGTAGTGCGTGACGCGCGTCGAAGCGCCCACGTCCCAACGGCGCACGCCGCGCAGCAGCTCGCCGGCGAGCGGCCGCAACAACGGTGACGTCCGCCTCAGGGTCGCGTCGCGCTCGTGCCACGCGTAGCGAAACGGGCTATGGCAGTACGCGATATGGACCGCGCCGGGCCCCGTCCGAACGCCATGGGCGAACGCGCTGGTGCTCGAGACGACGAGCTCGAAGTCGCGCACCGGCAAGGACTCGACGGCACGCGGGAAGAACGGCAACAGTCGCCGGAAGCCCGGCTGGCCCGGCCGCAGGCGCTGCAGGTAGGACGTGGTGACCTCGTGCCCCGCGAACTCCCCGTCGATCTGATCGTGATCGCACAGGAGCGTGAACAACGGGGCGCCGGGCCAGCACGACGCCATCGCGGCGAACGTCCGCTCCGCCCCGCGCATGACCAGCAGGTAGTCGTGGACCAGCGCAGGCATCGGCACCGCGGCCTACGGCCGCGGCGGCGTCTGGTGGGCGCGCGGTCTGCGCACGGGCGGCCGATCGTCAAGCGTTTCCGCGGGGACGAAGACGGGCCCGACATGTCGTCCGACGAGTCGCAGGATGTAGGCCTCTCTGCTGTATGAGTAGCGCAGCACGGGACGGATCAAGCCCATCTTGAACCGGCCGATCGGTCGACGAGGTCGTGCAGCTCTCATTACCGACGATACGCATGGTGACAGCGCGTGCTGACGCACGAAACGCGATGTTCACCGAGCGCGCGAATCCGAAGCCGCGGCGAGCGATCGTGGCGCCTGAAACGACGAGCGCCCCGACGGTGATCGGGGCGCTCGCGACGACGGTCAGCGGGTCCGTCCGCTGAACGGCGGCATGGCTACGGCGGGCAGCCGATCAGGTTCGCGAACCCGTTGAGCCCGAGCCGGCGCAGGATCCGGCACACGAGCCGCTTGAGCAGGTACTGGAAGTTGCCGGCGTTCGGGATCAGCGCTGTCAGCGCACCTCCGGGTGACTGGAGGGCGAGCGCGCCCTGCGTCCCGCCGAGGGTCTTCTTGACGCCCGTGGTCGACGGCTTGGCCCCGGCACCGCCGGGCAGCTTGCCGAGTAGGGGCGCCAGCGCCGCCGCCTTCGAGGCGGACGACACCGAGGTGAGCTTCTTGGCCGACATCGCGGCCGGCGCGGACTTCGAGGACTTGTGCAGCAGGGGCACGCTGCCGAACATCGCGGCGGCGGCGCCGCCGGTGAGGGCGACCATCGAGACGACCGTCGCCAGCGAGATGGCGAGCGTGCGCCGCGGGGCGCGCGCCGGGGCCGGTCGAGTGGGCCGCCCGTCCGGGCGCATGCGGGCCATCGCGTCGTCGTCCGCAACGGGACGCGCGCCGCGCAGCATCCGCTCGACGTGTGAGAGCTCGGGGGGAAGATCGTCGCGATCGAATCTGGTCATGCCCCTACTACGGGCGGGCGGCGTGCTTTTCCGGCCAATCGCGACATTTCTTTTTGGACACATGCGACGTGCAGCGCGCGGCCCGATCGGGGACGATGAGCCGACGTGCGCCATCAGGACATCGAGCGGCTGTTCACCGAGCACGCGCAGGCGCTGTACGCGTTTGTCGTCTATCGCACCGGTGACGCGTCACTAGCCGAGGACGTCGTCGCTGACACCTTCGAGCGCCTCGTCGCGACCCGCCGGCGCTTCGATCCGCGCAAGGGCGGCGAGCGCAACTGGATCTACACCATCGCGATGAACCTCCTGCGCGACCAGCAGCGCCGGGCGGGCAGCGAACGCCGCGCGCTGGACGCCGTCAAGCACGACTCCTCCATCTCCGCCGCAGAGGATCCGCTCGTCGCGATCGCCGATCGCGACCGCCTCTACCGCGCCCTCGACACGCTCAAGCCCGAGGAGCGCGAGGTGCTGGCGCTGCGCTACGGCTCGGACCTGCGCCTCAAGGACATCGCGACGCTCACGCAGACGCCGCTCAGCACCGTCCACGAGCGCCTGCAGCGCGCCCTGCGCGATCTGCGCGACCAGCTCGAGGACCCGCCGACCTCGCCACCGTCGCCGCCCGCGCGCGCGAGCCCACCCGCCCGCAGCAGCCATGACCGATAGCGGGGCCGAGCCGACCGCCGCCGCGGCGCGGGCGGCCGGGGCGCGCGCGAACGCGCCGTGGATCCTCGCCGCGCTCGTCCCCGGCGCGCTGACCGTCTACTACGCCTTCCACGCCGGCGGCTACTTCGCCGGCGAGCCTGCGGCCGGCGCGATCGTCCTGCTGATCGCGCTCGCGGCGCGCGTCATGACCGCCAGGCACCCCGGTGCCGCGTTCGGCCGCGGCCTGACCGTCGCGGCCGTGGCGCTCGGACTGTTCGCGCTCTGGACGCTGCTCTCCGGCGGCTGGTCGCACGCCTCCTACCGCGCGCTCTCCGAAGCCGACCGCGCGCTGCTGTACCTGCTCGCGCTCCTGCTCTTCGGCTCGCTCGGGGGCGGGCCGCGCACGCTGCGCTGGATGCTGCGCGGGGTCGCGCTGGCCGCCGCCGTCGTCTGCGTCGCGAGCCTCGTCACCCGCCTGCTGCCGGCCGTGTGGCCGCTGGACTACGGCTCGATCACGACGCGCCTGAGCTACCCCGTCACGTACTGGAACGGCCTCGGGCTGCTCGCCGCGCTCGGCATCATCCTGTGCTTCGGGATCGCATCCGACGTGCGCGAGTCGCGCGCGGCGCGCGTGCTCGGTGCCGCCGTCATCCCCGCGCTCGCGAGCACGCTGCTGCTGACGCTGTCGCGCGGCGCGATCCTCGCCGCGGTCCTCGGGCTCGTGGTCTTCGTCGTCATCGGACACCCGCGCTCGATGGCGTGCGCCCTGCTGGCGACCGTCCCGGCGACGGCGATCGCGCTGGTCAGCACGTACAGCGCCGACCTGCTCGTCTCCGACGACCCGCTCACGCATGCCGCCCGCGACCAGGGGCGAAACGTCGCGATCGTCGTCGCGCTGTGCGTCGCCGGCGCGGCGCTCATCCGCGCGCTGCTGCTGCGCATCGACGACCGCTTCCTGCAGACGCCCGCGTCCCCGCGGGCCCGGCGCCTGATGCTCGCCGCGGGCGCCGCCGTGCTCGTCGCGTCGCTCGTGGCGGGCGCGGTCGCGGTCGACCTGCCGCGCCAGTACGACCGCTTCCTGGACCGCGGGTCGGCGGCCGTGTCGCCGCTGCCCTCCGATGCCCGCGACCGCCTCAGCGATCCCAGCAACGACGGGCGCCTGCACCACTACCGCGTGTCGCTCGACGAGTTCCAGCACTCGCCGCTGTACGGCAGCGGCGCGGGGACGTTCGAGCTCTCGTGGGCGCGCGAGCGACCCGACGCCGGCGTCGTGCACGACGGCCACTCGCTGTACCTCGAGGTCCTAGGCGAGCTCGGCCTCGTCGGCCTCCTGCTCGTCGTGACGGCGGTCCTCGCGATCCTCGCCGGGATCGCGCGGCGCGTGCGCGGCGGCGGGGCCGACCGCATCCTCTACGCGACGCTGTTCGCGGCGTCGCTGACGTGGGCGGGCGCGGCCGGCATCGACTGGCACTGGGAGATGCCGGTCGTGACGCTGTGGTTCTTCGCGCTCGGCGGCGCGGCGCTCGCGCGCACCGACCGCGACGCCCGGGCGACGGCGCCGCGGCCCGCCCCTCGCCTGCCGACCCGGATCGCGATGGCCGGCGCCTGCTGCGTGCTCGCGCTCGCGATCCCGGTCCGCGTGGCGGTCTCCCAGGATCGCGTGTCCGCCGCGCTCGACGCGTTCATCACGGGCCGCTGCGACGACGCGACCGCCGCGGCGCAGGACTCGCTGCGCGCCGTCGGCGGCCGCCCGCAGCCCTACGAGATCCTCGCCTACTGCGCGCTCGCGGCGGGCGACCAGCGGGCCGCCGTCGCGGACATGTCAAGCGCCGTGCGGCGCGACCCTCGTAACTGGGCGCTGTACTACGGCCTCGCTCGGACGCAGGCGCTCACCGGTCGCGACCCGCGCGCCGCCGCCCGCGAGGCGCTGCGCCTGAACCCGCGCGAGCCGATGACGATCGACGCCGCCAAGCGCTTCGCCGGCCTGACGCGCCCGTCGCAGTGGAAGCGGGCCGCGCAGGGCATGGAGATCCTCTTCCCGGATCTGTGAGGACGGCCGCCGCACGATGGCGTCCACGCTGCGTGATCGACGGAGCCCGTGCCGAGGCAGGGCCGTCGAGCATTGGTCATGCTTGGCCAAGCTCGATATGATTCTCCCTCATGCGCGTGAACGTGGGGCAGGCGAAGACGAACCTCTCGAAGCTGCTCGCGCGCGTCGAGGCCGGTGAGGACGTCGAGATCGCGCGCGATGGCGTCGCCGTCGCGCGCCTGGTACGGATCGATCCGGTGCCGGGACCGGGGGCGCGGTTCCTCGCCGCCCGAGGATCGCTGGCCGGGCAGATCTCGATCGGGGAGGACTTCGAGTTCACCGATGACGAGATCGATGAGCTGCTCGAGGAATCCGTGTGAGGCTGTTGCTCGATACGCACGTCGTTCTCTGGGAGCTGGGGGGCACGCGAACCGTCGGACCGCGGGCCCGGGAGGCGATCGAGCGTGCGAGCGAGTTGCTCTTCAGCGTCGTGTCGTTTGCGGAGATCGGCGTCAAGGCCGCGATCGGCAAGCTCGTGATCCCCGCCGATCTTCACGAGCACGTCGTGCGAAGCGGCGTGCGGATCCTCGGTCTGGACGCAGACCACGGGCTCGCCGTCGCTGATCTTCCGCTCCACCATCGCGACCCCTTCGACCGACTGCTGATCGCGCAGGCGCGGGCCGAGGGCCTGACGCTGCTCACCGCCGACGCCCGCATCGTCGACTACGACGTCGCGGTGATCGCCGCGGGCGCCTGAGCTGGCGGAAGCTGCGCGCCGCCCGCGGCAGGTCGCGCGGAGCTCAGCCGAGCGGCGCGGTCACCTCGACGGTAGGCGCTTCGGTGAGCAGCGGCATGATCTCGGCGGCGTCGACGAAGGTCGCGACCTCCTCTCAACCACACCCCCTCCACGAGTTCGAGGCGGTCATCCTCGTCGAGCACCCCTGCTTCGACCATGCGATAGACATCGTCGACCGACAGACGATGCACGGGAGCGGCGACCGGGATCTCTCAGCGCGCCGGCAGCACCTGGTAGGACTTCATCTCGCCGCGGATCCGACGCCGCTGATAGCCGGTGAACAGCGTGTAGGAATGGACCGTCCCGCAGCGGCTTGCGATCAGGGCCTGGATGCTCGCCGGTAGCTGGTAGGCGAGGCTCCAGCGGCCGTTTGAGATCCTGGCCGTCCGCTCGATCAGGATCGTCTGGCCGCTGACGCTGTTGACGAACTGCAGCTGAACGCGCACGACGCCGCGAGCCGTCCTCACGACGCTGCCCGCGGCCTGCAGTACGCCGGCGGGCGTGATCGTCGGCCGGCTGAGCTTGAGCTTCGCGGGGTGGTTGGCGGCCCGCAGGCGGACCTCCTGTGGGCGCGTGTCGGCGTCGCCGGGGTAGCTGATCGTGAGGATGCCGGTGCTGAGGGCCGACTGGGCCCCCGAGATCGACTTGTTGACGTTGATCCGTCCCCGCGCGCTGTCGATCGGGGCGGTGAAGTTCACGGTCTGGCCCGCGCCGCGCAGCGTCAGCGCGACCCTTCCCGACGCCCGCTTCGTGATCAGCGCGCGGATGGCGAGCATGCGCAGGTTGCGGTTGAACTTCGTGCGCGCGAGCGACAGCTTCGAGGTCAGCTTGGCGCACGCGGCCGGGATCGTCTGGCAGTACGGGACGTTGCCCGACTGGCCTGGAGGGCACTGCTGCGTCTGCGCCTGCGCGGGCGCGTGGATGGCCACGGCGGCGGCCACGACGGCCAGTGAAACGAGGATCTTCCTGAGTCGATGCGCAGGAACGGTCGGCGGAACCATGCTGGTGAAGGCTAACGCCTCGCTACGTGACGGTGAGCGCGTCCAGCCGGCCGACGATCTCGCTCGCGTAGCGCGTCACGTCGGCGAGGTCGAAGATCGCGTCGAGGTCCAGCCCGAGCTCCGGCCTTGCCTCCAGCAACTCCCGCAGCGCGATGCGGTCGTGCCATGCGCGCTGGGCCAGCTCCTGCACGATCCGGTAGGACTCGTCACGGCTGCGGCCCGCGCTGACGAGCGCGAGCAGGACGCGCTGGGAGAACAGCGCGCCGTACGTCAGGTCGAGGTTCTCGAGCATGCGCTCGGGGTGCACGACCATCCCGCGCGTGACCCGCGTCGCGAGGTGCTGCATGTAGTCGAGCAGGATCGTCGAGTCGGGCAGGATCACCCGCTCGGCGCCGGAGTGCGAGATGTCGCGCTCGTGCCACAGCGCGACGTTCTCGACGGCCGCGCTCGCGTTGCCGCGCAGGATCCGCGCGAGGCCCGTGATGCGCTCGGTCGTGATCGGGTTGCGCTTGTGCGGCATCGCGCTCGAGCCCTTCTGGCCCGTGCGAAACGGCTCCTCGATCTCGCGCACCTCGGTGCGCTGGAGGTGGCGGATCTCCGTCGCGAAGCGCTCGAGGCCGGCGCCGGCGAGGGCGATCGCCTGCAACAGCTCGGCGTGGCGGTCGCGCGCGACGACCTGCGTCGAGACGGGCTCGCGGTCGAGCCCCAGTCCCCGCAGGACCCGTTCCTCGAACCCCGGCGACGTCACCGCGTACGTCCCGACGGCACCGGAGATCGCACCGACGGACGCCTGCGCGAACGCCCGCTGCAGGCGCCGCACGTTGCGCGTCGCCTCCATCGCGAAGCCCGCGAGCTTGATGCCGAGCGTCGTCGGCTCGGCGTGGACGCCGTGGGTGCGCCCGACGCAGACCGTGTCGACGTGCTCGCGCGCGCGCTCGGCGAGCGCCGCCGGCGAACGCGCGCGCCCCGCTGACGACGATCTCGCCCGCCGACTGCAACTGCAGGGCGAGCGCCGTGTCGAGCACGTCGCTGGACGTCAGCCCGAAGTGGATCCAGCGCCCGGCGTCACCCGCCGACGCGCTGAGGACGTCGACGAACGCCGCGACGTCGTGGTCGGTGACCGCCTCGCGCTCCTGCACGGCCCGCACCGTGAACGTGGCGGCGCGGATCCGCCCGAGCTCGTCCTCGGTCGGGCCGTCCATCGCCTCGCAGGCGGCGACCTCGACGCGGCGCCAGGCCTCCATCCGCGCTTCGTCGGTCCACAGGGCGCCGATCTCCGGGCGCGTGTATCGGTCGATCACCGCCTAAGTATCGGACACGGCGCCCGCGACGACCTCTTGGGAAGGCGGGGGTGCGCAGGCGTCAGCCGGTGGTGGTCGTCCCCTGCGTGGACTTGAGCGGCAGCTCGATCGTCAGGTCGGCGATGCGCAGGTGCGCCGTCGGTTTCGCGAGCAGCCGCTGCGTGACGGCGGTGTCCGTGGTGAAACGCAGCCGCCCGGTCGCCTTCGCGCCCGCCGCGATCGGCGTCAGCAGGGCAGCCGCCGCGTCGCGCCCGCCGGAGTCCAGCGGCACGTTGAAGTCACCGGTGATGAGTACCGCGGTCGTGATCTGCACCGGCGTCGTGGCGCGGTTCGTGACGCGGATCTCGGTGCTGACGCGGGCGTGGCCGGTCGTGGGGGACGGCGTGCCGAGTTGGGCGTCGAGCACCTCGACCGAGACGTCGGGGTCGGCGGTGCCCACCGGGGTCGAAGTCGGCGTCGTGGCGGTCGCGGGAGCGGTCGTGCTGGGCAGCGCGGCGCCAGTCGTGGTCGCCGGCGCGGTCGCCGCGACCGGGCGCGCGCTCGTGCGCGTGGGGGCCGACGTCTGCGCGAGCGGACGATCGGACGGCTCGTCGTTGCTCAGCTTCGCGAGCCCCGCGCCGAGGGCGATCCCCGCGAGGCTCGCCGCCGCGACGACGGCGACGAGCTTGACAAGACCTCGGAGCAGGAGCTGTGGGCGCAGCGGCACGGCGGTGAAGTATGAACAACAACCGCGGCAAGTACCGGCCGTTACCCGATATTTCGGGTTATGTCATTCTCCGGAAGTCGACGACGGTGAGTGTCAGCCGGTCGGCGTGAGCTCGAGCGCGACCGTGCGTCCGGCGATGCGCAGCTTGGCGCTGGGTGCGGCGCTCAGGCGCCGGGTGATGGCCGCGGGCAACGTGAAGCGCAGCTCACCCGTCGCGCTCGCGCCGGGGTCCAGCGTGCCGAGCAAGGGGGCCGCGGCCGTCCGCGCTCGCGAGTCCAGCGGGACCTTGTCGCTGCCGGAGATCAGCGTGGGGGTCTTGAGCGCCAACGCCTTGGAGTAGCGGTTGGTGACGGTCACCTTCGCCGTCACGACGGCGCGGCCGTCGGCGTCCGGCGTGCTGATCGTGGCCGACGCGAACCGGACCTTCGGCACCGGGCCGACGAAGCGCGTCGGGGCGGCGGTCGTCTGGGTCTGGGTCTGTGGCTGTGTCCGGGCGGGCGGCGGCGGTGGCGCGGCGGGGGGCGTCGTGGCCTGCGTCTGCGTCGCGGGGGCCGGCGCGGTCGTCGGTGCGCTCGCGGTCGGCGCGTCACCGCTGTCGGTCAGCGCGGCCAGCGCGACACCGATCCCGGCTCCCACGATCGCCGCGATGACGGCGACGGCGACGAACTTGCCGACGCCGCGGAACATGCTCTTGGGGTCCCGCCTCACGCGGCCAGTATGCCCGCTCGCCCGAAACTCAGGCGCGCAGGATGCGCAGCGCGAGCGCTCCGGCGTTCTTCGCGTTGTCCAGGCCGACGGCCGCGACCGGCACGCCGGGCGGCATCTGCAGCACGGACAGGATCGAGTCCATGCCGCCCATCGCGGACAGGCGGCTGGACAACGGCACCCCGATAACCGGCAGATCGGTGTGGGCGGCCGCGACGCCCGGCAGCGCGGCCGACAGGCCGGCGCCGGCGATGATGATCCGCAGGCCGCGCATCCGCGCGCTGCGGCAGTACTCGGCGACGAGCTCCGGCTCGCGGTGCGCCGACATGACGCGCACCTCGTGCGTGACGTCGGCCTCGCGCAGGACCTTCGCCGCGCCGTCCATGACGTCCATGTCGCTCTTGGAGCCCATGATGATCCCGACGATCGGCCCGTCGACCTCGATCGACTCCATCTCGACCGCGGTGCGCGCCGACGTCACCGGCTCCGTCGCCACGATCTCCGCCGTCCCGATCCCCAGCTCGTCTTCGCCGTCGGCCATGTGGGGAGCATATGTCGAAGTCGCCTCCCCGGGAATCGCGCCCCGGTCAGGCATCTGCGTCGCGAGGTCCACTCCGGACGAGCGGGAGCGCGCGTCCGACGCCAACGTCGGGCGACCCGGCTTGTGGACACACCCGGTGTTAGAGTGTCCACATGGCCGACGTCGGCGTTCGCGAACTCAAGCAGCGGCTGTCGGAGTACCTCGAGCTCGCGGCACGCGGCGAGACGTTCCGGGTCACCGACAGGGGCCGGCCCAAGGCCTTGCTCGGCCCGTTGCCAGGACGCGCGAGGGTCGGTGAGGGCGTGGCCGAGGGCTGGATCACGCCCGGCACCGGTGACGAGCTCCCCGCGCTCCGGCGCTGGAGCGCTCGCAGGCGCGTGCTCGACGTCCTGTCGGAGGATCGCGGCGAATGAGTCTGTATGTGGATTCGAGCGCCCTGCTCAAGCGCTACGTCGACGAACCCGACTCGGACGTCGCCAATGCGCTGCTTGCGAGCGACCCCTCACTCCTGACCGCGCGCCACACGCTCGTCGAGATCCGTCGCAATCTCGCCCGCCTGCTCGACGAACGCGATGCCACCGCGGCGAAGGCCGCCTTCATGGATGACCTCGCAGCCTTCGGGATCGTCGAGCTCGACGAGGTCACGTGCGCCGTGGCGGCGGACGTCGCCGAGCTCACCGGTGCCCGGACGCTCGACGCGCTGCATCTGGCGGCCGCGCAACGCCTTGGCGGGGCGGCCGTTCCGTTCGTCACGTTCGACGTCCGACAGGCCCGTGCGGCGCGGATGCTGGGCCTCACGGTCCTGCCGGCCTGAGCGAAGGCCGGGCTATGTCCGCTGCACGGCCCGCAGCGCGATGTCCTCGCGGAGCTGGCGGCCGTCGAACTCGATCGCCCGCGCCGCGGAGTACGCGTCGGCGCGCGCCGCGGCCGCCGTCGCACCGAGCGCCGTGACGCTCAGCACGCGGCCGCCCGCGGTGACGATCGCGCCGTCCTCGCGCCGCGCGGTGCCGGCATGGGTCACCTCGACGCTCGCGGGCACCACGTCGAGGCCGGAGATGACGTCGCCGCTGGACGCGGACGCCGGGTAGCCCGCGCTCGCGAGCACGACGGTCACGGCCCAGTCGTCGCTGAACGTCAGCGCGACGCCGTCGAGGCCACCCGGGTTCGCGGCCGCGCGCAGCACGTCGAGCAGGTCCGAGGTCAGCCGCGGCAGCACCGCCTGCGTCTCCGGGTCGCCGAAGCGGACGTTGTACTCGAGCACCTTCGGCCCGTCCTCGGTCAACATGATGCCGGCGTAGAGGACGCCGTGAAAGGGCGTCCCGCGCTCGCGCAGCAGGTCGACGACGGGCTGGTGCACGAGCGCGCAGAGCTCTTCCGCGCGCTCCGGCGAGACCCCCGGGACCGGCGAGTAGGACCCCATGCCGCCGGTGTTCGGGCCGAGGTCGCCGTCGAAGATCCGCTTGTAGTCCTGCGCCGGCGCCATCGCGACCGCGCGCTCGCCGTCGCACAGCGCCAGCAGCGACAGCTCCTCGCCGACGAGGCACTCCTCGACCACGACCCGTCCCGCCCCGAAGCGCCGCGCGACGAGGAAGTCGGTCAGCGTCGCGCGCGCCTCGGCCGCGTCGGCCGCGATCACGACGCCCTTGCCGGCCGCGAGCCCGTCGAACTTCAGCACGACCGGGTAGCGCTCGATCGCCGCCATGCCCGCCTCGACGTCGCCGACCGCCGCCCACGACGCCGTCGGCACGCCGGCCGCGGCCATGACCTCCTTGGCGAACGTCTTCGAGCCCTCGAGGCGCGCTGCCGCGGCACTCGGGCCGAACGCCGCGATCCCGCGCGCGGCGAGCTCGTCGACGAGCCCCGCGACGAGCGGCGCCTCCGGGCCGACGACGACGAGGTCGCAGCCGTCGGCCGCCGCGACGAGGCCGGCGATGTCGTCGACCGCGACGTCGACGAGCTGCGCGTGGGCGCCGATCCCCGGATTGCCGGGCGCGCACAGGACCTCGTGCTCCCCGGACGAGCGCTGCAACGCGCGGACGAGCGCGTGCTCGCGCCCGCCGGCGCCAACGACGAGGACTCTCACGCGCGGTCCTCCAGCGGAGCGGCCACTAGAGCGATGAGATGAACTCGTCGATGGCGAACGCCGGCAGGGTCTCGTACAGCGCGGTGCCGCGCGAGCTGAGCTCCATCGACACGCGCGCCATCGTCATGTCGTCGGGCGCGTCGACGAAGCTCACGAAGTCGAAGCGCCCGAGCGTCGCCCACTGCGCCTTGACGGTCGCACCGAGCTGCTCGACCTCGCGGTTGACCTCCTTGATGCGCTGGGGATTGTTCTTGACGGTCTGCACTCCGTCGGAGGTCAGCGTCGCGAGCATGAGATACGTCGGCATGGCGGCTCCTTCGGGTCGATCGCGGGCGAGCGGTGCGACCGTTGTATCCCATCTGAGCTGCATCCGGCGAGCGCGCGATCCGGTACGGTCGTCAGCAATGCGCCGCGCTGTGGTCCTGGTCCTCGCACTGGCGGCCGCGCTCGCCGCGGTGCCGTCCGCCGTCGCCGCCACGCTGAAGACCGACACGCGCTGCTACCAGGCGTCGCAGACGCAGGACGTGGTCGTCAGCGGGACGGGCTACACGCCGCTGAAGCCGGTCTCGATCTCGCGCGACGGCGAGGCCTTCGGCACCGCGACGGCCGATGCCGGCGGCGCCTTTGCGGTGAAGTTCCCGGCGGACGAGCTCGGTCGCAAGGATCTCGAGAAGGTGTTCACGCTGACGGCGACCGACGCGGCCGTCAACACCGCCGCCACGCGCTATCGCACCTCAAAAGTGTTCGCTGACTTCTCGCCACATTCCGGCGATCCGCAGAGGCTCATGGTGCGCTTCGCGATCCAGGGCTTCGGCCTCGTGCGACAGCAGGCCTCCGTGTACCTGCACTACGTGGCGCCCAACGGCAGATCGCGCCGCGACGTGCGCCTCGGGACGGCGCGCGGGACGTGCGGGAAGATCAGCAGGTCCAAGCTGCGTCACCTGTTTCCATTCGAGGCCGAGCGCGGCCGTTGGATCCTGCAGTTCGACACGAACAGGAAGTACACGCGGGCGACCACGAAGTCGCCGTACATCTGGGTACGCAAGCCCGTCCAGATCTACGAGAGGTAACGCCGCCCGCAGGCAGGTTCGGCAGTGCACATGCGGACGTACACTCGGCGCGTGGCTCATTCCAGCGGCAACCTCGTCGGTCGTGAGCGCGAGCTCGCCGAGCTGCGCCACGGGTTGCAGGGTGCGCTGACCGGGCGCGGCGGCCTGTTCATGGTCGCGGGCGATCCCGGCGTCGGCAAGACCGCGCTCGCCGACGAGATCGGCGCCGAGGCGGTCGCGGCCGGTGCGCTCGTGCTGTGGGGCCGCGCGTGGGAGGGCGGCGGCGCGCCCGCCTACTGGCCGTGGGTGCGGATCATCCGCCGGCTCGCCGCCGAGCGCGACGTCGGCCCGGCGATCCAGGCGCTCGGGCCCGAGGCACGAGCCCGCCTGGCGAACCTCGTCCCCGACCTCGTGCCGTCCCCCGACGCCGCGCCGCCGGGGGCCGCGTCGCCCGATCCGAGCGAGTCCGACACGGGGCGCTTCCAGGTCTTCGACGCCGTCACGTCGCTGCTGCGCGCGGCCGCCCAGGACGGCGCGCTCGTGCTGATCCTCGATGACCTGCACGGCGCCGACCAGCCGTCGCTGCGGCTGCTCGCGTTCCTCGCCGTGCACCTGCGCGACTCGCCGATCCTCGTCGTCGGCACGTACCGCGAGGCCGAGGCGCGGCTGGACGCGCAGCTCGCCGCGACGCTCGGCGAGATCCTGCGCCACGGCCAGCGGCTGCCGTTGCGCGGCCTGCGCGAGCGCGACGTGGCCGAGGTCGTCGAGCGCGTCGCCGGCCGGCGCCCGTCGGACCGCGTCGTGCGCGCGATCCACGCTGCGACCGAGGGCAACCCGTTCTTCGTCGACGAGGTCGTGCGGCTGCTGAGCGCGGAGGGGCGCCTGGACAGCGAGGAGCAGGTCGCCGCGCTGCGGATCCCCGATGGCGTGCGCGAGACGATCCGCCACCGTCTGGCGCCGCTGCCCGAGCGCGCGCGCGAGCTGCTGCGCACCGCCGCGGTCATCGGCCGCGAGTTCCGGCTCGACACGCTGCAGCGCGTCAGCGAGCTCGAGCCCGCGGACCTCGACACCGCGCTCGGCGAGGCCGTCGAGCTCGGCGTCGTCATCGAGCGCCCGGCGGCGATCGGCGCGTACGCGTTCTCCCACGGCCTCATCCGCGAGACGCTCTACGACGACATCGGCCCGCAGCGCCGGGGTCGCCTGCACCGCGACGTCGGCCTCACGCTCGAGGACCTCTACGCCGCCGACCCCGATCCGCACGTCTCCGAGCTCGCGCATCACTTCTTCGTCGCCGCGACGGCCGGCGAGCTGACGAAGGCCATCGACTACGCCGTGCGCGCCGGCGAGCGCGCGATGGAGCTCGTCGCCTACGAGGAGGCGTCGGAGCACTTCGAGCGCGCGCTGCAGGCGTTCGGGCTGCAGGACCAGGCCGACGTGCCGCGCCGCTGCGACCTGCTGCTCGCGCTCGCTACCGCGCAGAGCCGGGCCGGCAACACGCGCAGCGCGCGCGAGACGTTCCTGCGCGCCGCGTTCCTGGCGCGCCGGCTGGAGTCGCCCGAGCAGCTCGCGCGGGCGGCGCTCGGCTACGGCGCGGGCATGGGCGGCTTCGAGTTCGGCCTCGTCGACGACACGCTGATCGACCTGCTGCAGGAGGCGCGCGAGGCGCTCGGCCCACGGGACGGCCCGCTGCAGGCGCGGGTGCTCGGGCGGATGGCGACCGAGCTGTACTACTCCGACCGCACACTGGAGCGCGCGCAGCTCAGCGAGGCGGCGGTCGCGATGGCGCGCCGGCTCGGCGATCGCGGCACGGTCGCCGCGACGCTGAGCGCGCGCTTCCTCACGTTGTGGGGGCCCGAGAACTCGGTCGAGCGGCTGCGGATCGCGACCGACATCGTCGCGCTCGGTGAGGACGCGCGCGATCGCGAGCTCGTCCTGCGCGGCCACTTCTGGCGGATCGTGAGTCTGATGGAGCTCGGCGACTGGGTCGGCGCCGATATCGAGCTGGCGATCCACGCGCGGCTCGCCGACGACCTGCGCGACCCGTTGCACATGTGGCAGGTGCCGTTGTACGAGGCCAACCGCGCGATGATGGACGGGCGCCTGCACGACGCCGAGCGCGCCTCGGCCGAGGCGTTCGCCATCGGCCGCGTCGCGCAGCCCCAGAACGCCGCCCAGCTCTACGCCGTCCAGCTGTTCTCGCTGCGCGCCGTGCAGGGCCGGCTCGTCGAGGTCCAGCAGAGCGTCGAGGAGTTCGCGCGCCGCTACCCGGCGGCGCCCGTGTGGCGTGCCGCGACCGCGTACACGATGGCGCTGCTCGGGCGCCGCGACGGCGCCCGCCGCACGCTCGAGGCGCTGACGGCCGACGGCCTCGTCGAGGTCCCGCGCGACGGCGAGTGGATGTCGACCGTCGCGCTGCTCATCTCGACGGCCGCGCGCCTCGGCGACAAGCAGCGCTGCGAGCAGCTCGGGGCGCTCATCGACCCATACCTGCACCTCGCGGTCATCGCGGGGCGCGGCGCGACGTGCTTCGGCCCGGTCTCGCGCTACGCCGGCATGGCCGCGGCGGCGGCGGGCCACTTCGACGCGGCGATCGGCCACTACGAGTCGGCGCTCGAGACCGGCCGGCGCTGGGGGACCGCGCCGTTCGTGGCGGTCATCGGGCTGGAGCTCGCGGACGTGCTGGAGAAGGCGGCCGCGACCTCCGAGGCCGCGGCGGCCGGTGCGGCGGCCGCGACGATCACCCGCGCGCGGATCGTCGCGCTGCGTCGCGAGTGCATCGAGATCTCGCGCCGGCTGGGCCTCGTGGGGCTCGTCGCGCGCTGGCAGGCGGTCGCCGACGTGGCGGCGGGCGCCGCCCCGCCGGAGGTCGACGGGGCCGCGACGGGCGCGTACCCGAACGACCGGGCGGCGACGGCCGCGCGCACGAACGAGCGGGCCGCGACGATCGCCGCGGCCACGCCGCCGGCCGATGCGCTCGCGTTCTACCGCCGGGGCGACGTCTGGACGATCGGTGCGCCCGGCAGCGCCGTCCAGTTGCGTCACGCCAAGGGCCTCACACACATCAGGCGGCTGCTCGCCGCGCCGCGCGTCGAGTTCCACGCGCTCGATCTCGTCGCCGCGCCCGATCGCGGCACGAGCGCCGCCGTCGCGTTGGTGTCGGGGATGGAGGTCCGCGGTCGCGGCAGCGGCGACACCGGCCCCGCGCTCGACAGTCAGGCGAAGGCGGCCTACCGCGCGCGCATCGACGAGCTGCAGGCGGAGATCGACGAGGCGGCCTCGTTCAACGACCCCGAGCGCCTGGCGAACGCGCGGGAGGAGCTCGCCTTCCTCGCGCGCGAGCTCGCCGGCGCGGTCGGCCTCGGCGGGCGCGATCGCAAGACCGGCTCGGACGCCGAGCGCGCGCGCGTGAACGCGACCCGCGCCATACGCACGGCGCTGAAGCGGATCGCCGAGCACGCCCCCGCGCTCGGGGGCAGCCTCGGCGCGGCGATCAAGACCGGCGTCTTCTGCGTCTACGAGCCGCCGGCCGGCGACGAGCCCGAGTGGGACTTCGACGGACCGAGCTGACGCCGGGCGCGGTCTCGCCGCGGCCGGGGCGGCGAATCGTCGCCCGCGCCTGACGGCCGCGCGGCAGGCGCCGCCGTCTCAGCAGGTGTCGAGCGCGACGTTCGTGCGAACTGTCTCACGGCAGCGGCGAAGTCAAGCGCCATCGATGAGGGCCGGCTCTGCCGGGCGCGGCTCATCGCACCTGAATTTGACAGAAATACATGTGCCGCATGCTCATGTTCACCCTTGATCTGAACGGCGACACCTGAAAGCCTGACACCCGCGCCGCAGTGCTACTGGGCGGCTGGTTCAACCAAGGGGGACACATGCTGCTCAGTCCGATCCCGCGCCGTGCGGCGCGCGCCTTGTCGTGCGTCGTGCTGGCGATGACGTTCGCACTCGTGCCCACCGCGGCGGCAGACGCCGTCGGGTGGACGAATGAGGCCGAGATGGTGTCCAGCGGCACGGGGCGCGGCACCTTCGTCCTCGATCCCGGCGCGGGCTACTGGGACCGGCGCGACCTCATCAGCCAACACGGCGACTACTACCGCGCTCACGGGTTCGGCAACCTCCTCGCGTGGGCGCCTGACGCGAGGCCCTACGACCCTGGACAGACGGAGAGATGGTCTGGGTGCAATGACCGGGCGAGCGGGATTCCGCCGTGCCCGGACGGCAGCTTGCACTACAACGAGGTCACGGACGCGTTCACCGGTAGTCAGGTGATCACGGCGCTCGTCTCTGGCCATGCGTTCATCGCGCTCGCTTGCGGCAACTTCTCCGAGGTGTTGCCGTCGAACCTCACGCCGCCGGTCATCACCGGCACGAAGTTCGAGGACATGGACGGCGACGGTGTCCGCGACGGGGGCGAGCCGGGGCTGGCGAACTGGACGATCGGCGTCTACCAGGACGGCGTGGAGCTGACGTCGACGACGACGGACGCCAACGGCAACTACCGCCTCGTCCTCGACGCGCAGGCGTACCCGATCACGGGCGAGGACTTCGAGCTGCGTGAGGTCCAAAAGCCGGGCTGGGTGGCCAGTCGCACGCCGGCCGTCGTGCACGTGCCGTTCGGCTCGCACGACGCGGTCATCGGCGGGCAGGACTTCGGCAACTACCGGCCGGCCACGATCACCGGCGCGAAGTACGAGGACATGGAGGCCGACGGCGACCGCGACGCCGACGACCCGGGCCTGCCCGACTGGACGATCAGCCTCGGCGCCGGTCCGTCGGCTCCGCGCTCGGTCCAGACGGCCGCGGGCGGTTCGTACACGATCGCCGGCCTGCAGCCGGGCACCTATACGGTCGCCGAGCAGCTCAAGGCCGGCTGGCGCTTCAGCGCACCGGCCGACGGCAGTCACACGATCACCGTGCGCAGCGGTGACACGGCGACGGCCGACTTCGGCAACTACCGCCCGGCGACGATCACGGGCGTGAAGTTCGACGACCACGACGTCAACCGCGTTCAGGACAGCGGCGACGGGGGTCTGCCCGGCTGGACGATCGCGATGAGCGGTGGCCGCTCGGCCGACGCCGGCGACGTCACCGACGGCGCCGGGCGCTACGACTTCGGCGGGCTGATTCCCGGCACCTACGTCGTCAGCGAGACGCAGAAGCCGCACTGGCGCCAGAGCGCGCCGGCCAGCGGCACGCACACCGTCACCGTGCGCAGCGGCGACACGAAGACGGCCGACTTCGGCAACGTCTGCCTGGGGTCGACCGCCGTGTCGATCGCCGAGGAGGGCACGGGCGCGATCCTGACCGGCGTCGAGGTCCGCCTCGAGCAGACCACGGTGACCGGGGTGCTCGCCAACGAGCCGCCACTGCCGCGCAGCACGAGCGGGACGCCGACGTTTGCGGATCTGCTGCCCGGCACGTACCGCGTCGTCGTGTTCCTGCCCGACCGCAGCTACACGAGCGATCCGGATCTCACCGTGGTCGAGGGCCGGCTCGCCGTCGTCAAGCAGATCACGGTGGCGGAGTGCGCCGCGACGGCGGTCGCGGTCAAGCTGTTCTCCGTCAGCACCGGCAAGGTGACTGGGGGCATGAACATGCAGGCCCCGGGCGGGTCGGCCAACGCCGGCTTCGTGTTCATGACCCGCAAGGGCGTGGCCGAGGGCTCGCTCGAGTTCCAGGACCGTGCCGCCGGCCTGAACCTCCACACGCAGGCGATCGAGCAGATCCTCGTCCGCGACAACGAGGCCTGGATCGGCGGGCTCGTCGACGTCGGCGGTGCCGTGCACCGGTTCTCGCTGCACCTCGTCGACAACGGCGAGCCCGGCCGTGACGACCGCTTCGAGCTGCTGCTCGACACGGGCTACCGCTACGGCTACGGGCGCACGATCGACGGCGGGAACGTCCAGATGCACTAGCCGTGCCGCAGGCCGTGCCCGGGCGACCGCGCCCGGGCACGGCGCAGCGCAGCCGCCTACGTCGTGAGCTCCGCCGAGGCCATGGCCTTGACGAGCACGAGCTCGCCGTCGGCGACGGTCACGCGGACCGTGTCGCCGTCGCCGAACTCGCCCCGCAGCATCGACAGCGCGAGCCGGTCGACGAGCCGCTTCTGGATGACGCGCTTGAGCGGCCGCGCGCCGTACACCGGGTCGTAGCCGAGGTCGCCGAGCAGCGTCCGCGCCTCGGGCGTCAGCTCGAGCGCGATGCCGCGCTCCGCCAGGCGCTCGATGACGCGCCGCGCCTGCAGCGCGACGATCTCGCCGATCTGCGAGCGGTCGAGGACCGAGAACTCGACGATGTCGTCGAGGCGGTTGATGAACTCGGGACGGAACGTCAGCTCCGCGCCCGCGATCCCGCCGGGAATGTTCGAGGTCATGATCACGACGACGTTCTTGAAGCTCACCGTGCGGCCATGGCCGTCGGTCAGGCGACCGTCGTCCATGACCTGCAGCAGCGTGTTGAAGACGTCGGGGTGTGCCTTCTCGATCTCGTCGAGCAGGACGACGGAGTACGGCCGGCGACGGACGGCCTCGGTGAGCTGGCCGCCCTCCTCGTAGCCGACGTAGCCGGGGGGCGCGCCGACCAGGCGCGACACGGAGTGCTTCTCCATGTACTCCGACATGTCGATCCGGACGATCGCCTCCTGCGTGTCGAACATGAACTCCGCCAGCGCGCGCGCGAGCTCGGTCTTGCCGACGCCGGTCGGGCCGAGGAACAGGAACGAGCCGATCGGGCGATCGGGGTCCTGCAGCCCCGCGCGGGAGCGGCGCAGCGCGTTCGCGACGGCCTCGACGGCGTCGTCCTGGCCGATGACGCGCCGGTGCAGGCGGTCCTCCATCTGCAGCAGCTTCTCGACCTCGCCCTCGAGCATGCGGCTGACCGGGATGCCCGTCCAGCGCGCGACGATCTCTGCGACGTCCGCCTCCGTGACCTCCTCCTTGAGGAAGCCGGCGTTGCCGTCGGACGCGGCCTCGGCGGCGGCGAGCTCGCGCTCGAGATCGGGGATCGTGCCGTAGCGCAGCTTGGCGGCGCGCTCGAGGTCGGCCTCGCGCTCGGCGCGCTCGATGTCGTGCTTGGCGCCATCGAGGCGCTCCTTGAGGTCCGAGACCGCGGTGATCTTCGCCTTCTCGGCCTGCCACTGCGCGATCAGGCCGGCGCTGTGCTCCTGCACGTCGGCGAGCTCGCGCTCGATCGTCTTGCGGCGGCTCTTGGACGCGTCGTCCTTCTCCTTGCGCAGGGAGGTGAGCTCGATCTCGAGCTGCATCGCGCGGCGCTTGAGCTCGTCGATCTCCTCGGGCATCGAGTCGATCTCGATCCGCAGCCGCGACGCGGCCTCGTCGATGAGGTCGATCGCCTTGTCGGGCAGGAAGCGGTCGGCGATGTAGCGGTGGCTGAGCTCCGCGGCGGCGATCGTCGCGGAGTCCTGGATGCGGACCTTGTGGTGGACCTCGTAGCGCTCCTTGAGCCCGCGCAGGATCGCGATCGTGTCCTCGACGGACGGCTCGTCGACGAGGACCGGCTGGAAGCGGCGCTCGAGCGCGGCGTCCTTCTCGATGTGCTTGCGGTACTCGTCGAGCGTCGTCGCGCCGACGGCGCGCAGCTCGCCGCGGGCGAGCATCGGCTTCAGCAGGTTGGCGGCGTCGACCGCGCCCTCGGCGGCGCCCGCGCCGACGATCGTGTGCAGCTCGTCGAGGAACAGCACGACCTGCCCGCCCGCATCCTGGACCTCCTTGAGGACCGCCTTCAGGCGCTCCTCGAACTCGCCGCGGTACTTCGAGCCGGCGAGCAGCGCGCCGATGTCGAGCGCGATGACGCGCCGGTCGCGCAGCGACTCGGGGATGTCGCCCGCGACGATGCGCTGGGCGAGGCCCTCGACGATCGCGGTCTTGCCGACGCCCGGCTCGCCGATCAGGACGGGGTTGTTCTTCGTGCGGCGGCTGAGGACCTGGATGACGCGGCGGATCTCGTCGTCGCGGCCGATGACCGGGTCGAGCTTGCCGTCGTCGGCCGCGGCCGTGAGGTCGCGGCCGTACTTCTCGAGCGCGCGGGTCTTGTCCTCGGGCGACTGGTCGGTGACCGGCTGGGGGCGGACCTCGGCGATCGCCTGCAGCAGTCGCTCGTGCGTGGCGCCGACGGCGCGCAGGGCATCGCCTGCGGGTCCCTTGTCCTTGGCGATCGCGAGCAGGACGTGCTCGGTCGAGACGTACTCGTCCTTCAGGTCGCGCATCTCGCGCTCGGCGGCGCGCAGCACCGACATGAGCTCGGCCGACGTCGTCGGCTCGGCCTCGTTGCTCAACGTCGGCAGTGCGGCCAGCGCGCTGTTGACGTCGGCGCGCAGCGCGTCGGGCGCGGCGCCGAGCTTGCGCAGCACGGGCACGACGAGACCCTCCTGCTCCTCGAGCAGGACGGCCAGCAGGTGTTCGGGAGTGACCTGAGCATGGCGCCGGCTCGGAGCGAGGGCGAGGGCTGCCTTCAGGGCCTCCTGGGTCTTGATGGTGAAGCGGTCGGCGTTCATGGATCTGAGTGTAGCTCACTCAGATTTCTTGCCGCAAGCGTTCCGGGCGTGCCGTTCGCTCAGCCTGCGACGACGATGTCGACCACGCCCCGCAGCCCGCGAGCCAGGCGGGCGTCGCGCGTGATCAGCGTCGCATCGAGCGCCTCCGCGAGCGCGACGTAGAGGCCGTCATAGACGGTGCAGACATCGCGTAGCTCCCAGCAGCGCGTCAGCAACGGGGCGTCGGGATAGCGATGCAGGGACAGGAGCGCAAGCTCGGCCCGCGCGACGTCGGCGGCGTCTTGATCGATCTTCGAGCCGCGCCGCAGGCCCCGCAGCGTCTGGGTCACCTCGACGTCGACGAGCGCCGGTGCATGGGCCTCCTCGAGCATTGCGCCGCGCTCCGCGGCAGTCGCCTCACCCAGGAGATATGCGACCGCGACCGATGCGTCGACGACCCAGGTCACCGCCGCCGGCCGCTGTCGCGGGCATCGAGGATGTCCTCCGTGCTGACCCCGGTCCGGGGACGCGCGCTGATGCGCGCATCGAGTTCGTGAGCGGTCGGCGTCCGCGCGACTCGCGTGACCTCGCGCAGGATGTAGGCGCTGAGCGATGTCCCCTCGGCGGCGGCGCGCATCTTCAGCGTGCGGTGCACGTCCTCGGGCACATCCCTGATCTGAATCAGTCCCATCGTCAGATGATGAAACCATCGGTGATGCATGTCAATCGTCAGACGGCGGAGCCCGCCGGCATTACCCATTCGTGGCGCTGGCCGGTGACCGACGAGATGAGATCGAAGGTCAGGAGGGGTAGTCGACCCGCTGGATCGGGATCGTGAACGGGCGGATGTCGCTCGCGCGCACGACCGCCGATCCCTTCGCCGCCTCGTAGCGGACGATCTCCGCCTTGACCTGCTCGCGGCGGCCCTCCAGCGCGGCGATCTCGGCCTCGAGCTCCGCGCGCCGGCGCTCGAGCGCCAGGACGCGGCGGCGCGTGCGCTCGAGCTGCTCCTCGAGCTCGAGGACCTTCTCGACGCCCGCGAGGTTGAGGCCGAGCTCGGCCGTCATCTGCTGGATGCGGCGCAGCCGCTCGACGTCCTCGTGCGAGTACAGGCGCGTGCCCTTCGGCGAGCGCTTGGGCTCGATGAGGCCGCGCTGCTCGTACATCCTCAGCGTCTGGGGGTGCATCTCGGCGAGCTCCGCGGCGACCGAGATCATGAACACGCCGCGGTCCGAGGAGACCTCGATGCGCGTCGTGGTCGTACGGCGCCGCGGGCCGGTCATGGTGCCGAGGCCGACGCTGGGGACGCGGCGAACAGCTTCGCCCGCGGATCGCCGTTGAGGACCTTCGCGAGGTCGTCGACGGCCGCCTCCTGCTCGGCCGTCAGGCTCGCCGGCAGGTCGAGCACGAAGCGATAGTGGATGTCGCCGCGACCGGCCTTGCCGAAGCGCTTGGGGCCCTCGCCGCGCAGGCGCTGGACCGTGCCCGGCCGCGTGCCCGGCGGCACGCGCAGCGTCTTGCGGCCGTCCAGCGTGGGCACCTCGATGTTGCCGCCGCGCAGCGCCTCGGGGATCGACAGCGGGACCTCGACCTCGACGTTGTCGCCCTTGCGCGTGAAGACGGCCGACGGCGACACGTGCGTGACGACGAAGAGATCTCCCGCCGGCCCGCCGTTGCGCCCGGGCTCGCCCTTGCCGGCGAGGCGGATGCGGCTGCCCTCCTTCGCGCCCGCGGGCACGTTGACGCGGTAGCGCTTGACGGTCCGCTTGCGCCCCTCGCCCTGGCAGGTCGGGCAGACGTCCTCGATGACGGTCCCCGCCCCGCCGCAGCGCGAGCACGGCTGGGAGATCGAGAACAGGCCCTGGCCCTCGGACTCGATCCCGCGGCCCTGGCAGCGCGGGCAGACGATCGGCTGCGTGCCGGGCTTGGCGCCGGTGCCGCCGCAGGTGCCGCAGCGCTCGTAGGTCGGGACGGTGATCGGGACCTCGGCGCCCTTGATGGCCTGCTCGAAGGCGATCGAGATCTCCGACTCGAGGTCGCGGCCGCGCTCCTGGCGCGGGCGCGGCGGCGCCCCCGGCGTGCGCCCGCGGGCCTGGCCGAAGAGGTCGGAGATGATGTCGCCGAAGCCGCTGGCGTCGAAGCCGGGCTGGCCGGAGCCGCCGCGCCCGGCGCTCGAGAACGGGTTGGACAGCGCGCGGTCGTACTCCTTGCGCTTCTCGGCGTCGCCGAGGACGTCGTGCGCCTGGGAGATCTGCTTGAAGCGCTCCTCGGACTTCTTGTCGCCGGGGTTCTTGTCGGGGTGGTACTGGCGCGCGAGCTTGCGGTACGCCTTCTTGATCTCGTCGGGCGTGGCCTTGCGTTCGACGCCGAGCACCTTGTAGTGATCCTGTGCCGCCATCGCCTGACCCTCCTAGCTCGCCACGATGACGCGCGCCGGCCGCAGGATCGCCTCGTTGAGGCGGTAGCCGGACTGCAGGACCTGCACGATCGTGCCGGGCTCGGTGCCCTCGATCGGCTGCTGCGCGACGGCCTCGTGCTGGACGGGGTCGAAGGCCTCACCGGTCGGGTCGTAGCCCTTGATGCCGGTCCGCCCGAGGGCGGACGACAGCTCCGCCGTGACGAGGCGGATGCCCTGTGACAGATCGTGGGCGGGGTCGCTCGTGTCCGCCGCCGCGACCGCGCGCTCGAGGTTGTCGAGCGCGGGCAGCAGCTCGCGCGCGAGCCGGCCGATGCCGCGGGCCTCGGCCGCGCGGACCTCGCGCGTCATGCGCTTGCGGTAGTTGTCGAAGTCCGCCTGCGTGCGCTGCGCGAGGTCGAGGTAGCGGTCGGCCAGCGCCTGCGCCTCGGCCGCGGGGTCGGCCTCGATCTCGATCCCGAGCTCGACCGGCTCGCCCTCGGCGTCCAGCACCTCGGACGCCGCCGCGGACGCCGCCGCGGCATCCACCGCGGCGTCGCCGTCGTCGTCGTAGGCAGGCGGCTGCGGTGCGGCCTTCGCGGGCGCCACGGCTTCGCGCTCCGAGTCCGTTCGGTCGTGGCCGGACACGGACTAGCGCCCCTCGTCCACGACCTCGGCGTCGACGACCTCCTCGTCGGAGGATGCCTCCGCGTCGGCCGGGCTGTCGCCGTTGGTCGACGCCTGCTGCGCCGCCGAGGCCTTCTCGTACATCGCCTCGGACACCTTGTGGAAGGCCGACTGGAGCGTCTCCGTCTTGGCGTTCAGCTCGGCCGGGTCCTCGGACGTCAGCGCGTCGCGGACGTCCTTGATGAGGCCCTCGATCTCGGTCTTCTGGGACTCGTCGATGTTCTCGGCGAGGTCCTTGAGATCGCGCTCGGCCTTGTAGGCGGCGTTCTCGGCGTTGTTGCGTGCCTCGGCGAGCTCCCGCAGGCGCTTGTCGTCGTCGGCATGCGCCTCGGCGTCGGACACCATCCGCTTGATCTCCTCGTCCGACAGGCCGGCGCCCGACTTGATCTCGATCTTCTGCTCCTTGCCGGTGCCGAGATCCTTCGCCGTCACGTTGACGATGCCGTTGGCGTCGATGTCGAAGCCGACCTCGACCTGCGGGATGCCGCGCGGCGCCGGTGGGATGCCGGTCAGCTGGAACTTGCCGAGCGACTTGTTGTACTGCGCCATCTCGCGCTCGCCCTGCAGGACGTGGATCTCGACCGAGGGCTGGTTGTCCTCGGCGGTCGAGAAGACCTCGCTCTTGTGGGTCGGGATCGTCGTGTTGCGCTCGATGAGCTTCGTCATGACGCCGCCCTTGGTCTCGATGCCCAGCGTCAGCGGGGTCACGTCGAGCAGCAGCACGTCCTTGACGTCGCCGGCGAGCACGCCGGCCTGGATGGCCGCGCCGATCGCGACGACCTCGTCCGGGTTGACGCCGCGGTGCGGCTCCTGACCCGTGAGCTCCTTGACCTTCTCCTGGACGGCGGGCATGCGCGTCATGCCGCCGACGAGGACGACGTGGTCGATCTTCGACGCGCCCTTGTCCTTGGCGTCGTCGAGCGCCTGGCGCACCGGGGCCACGATCTTGTTGAGCAGATCGGCGGTCAGCTCGTTGAGCTTGGCGCGCGTCAGGCGCACGTCGAGGTGCTTCGGGCCGCCGGCGTCGGCGGTGATGAACGGCAGGTTGATCTGCGACTCCTGCGCCGTCGACAGCTCGATCTTCGCCTTCTCGGCGGCCTCGTAGAGGCGCTGCAGGGCCATCGGGTCGTTCTTGAGGTCGATGCCCTGGTCCTTCTTGAACTCCGTCGCCAGGTAGTCGACGATCGACTTGTCGAAGTTGTCGCCGCCGAGGTGGTTGTCACCCGCGGTCGACTTGACCTCGAAGACGCCGTCGCCGATCTCCAGCACGGACACGTCGAACGTGCCGCCGCCGAGGTCGAAGACGAGGATCGTCTGATCGGTCTCCTTGTCGAGGCCGTACGCCAGCGAGGCGGCGGTCGGCTCGTTGATGATGCGCTTGACGTCGAGGCCGGCGACCTTGCCGGCGTCCTTGGTCGCCTGGCGCTGGTCGTCGTTGAAGTACGCCGGCACCGTGATGACGGCGCCGTCGACGGTCTCGCCGAGGTACGCCTCCGCGTCGGCCTTGAGCTTCTGCAGGATCATCGCGCTGATCTCCGGCGGCGAGTGCTGCTTGCCGCCCGCGTCGACGCGCGCGTCGCCCTGCGGGCCGGCGACGACCTTGTACGGGACGATCGACTCCTCCTCGCGCACCTCGGCCTCCTTGCGGCCCATGAAGCGCTTGATCGAGGAGATCGTGTTCTGCGGGTTCGTGACGGACTGGCGCTTGGCTACCGTGCCGACGAGACGCTCGCCGGACTGTGCGAAGGCCACGACGGAGGGAGTCGTGCGACCGCCCTCCGAGTTCTCGATGACCGTGGGCTCGCCACCTTCCAGCACAGCCATGCAGGAGTTGGTGGTACCGAGGTCGATGCCGATGGTCTTGCCCATGTGGGGTGAGGCTCCTTCCGGGATACGTACTAAGAAATCTGCGTCCCAGTGTAGTAGATCGTGTTGCTCGACCCGCGGCGGGCGGCGACCCGGCTGATCGGACGGACGGCGACGCGCCGAGTGCTCAGGCGGGCGAGGGCGCCGCCGGCGGCGGCGCGGCGGGGTCCGCCGGATCGGCGCGCCTGCCGCTCGATCGCAGGCGCGCGACCTTGCCGAGCACGTCGAACCAGAACGGCGCGCCGAGCATGAGCGCGGCGGCCGTCAGGAGGATGCCGGCGATCTTCTCGAGCACCCCGAGCAGGCTCGCGTCGGAGCGGTTCTCCGGCCGCCAGCCCAGTGGCAGCGCGGTCGCGCGCGCCGCGTCGATCTGCTGGCGGACCTGCTCGGGCGTCGCCGTGCCGACCGTCGCGCCCTTCGCGGCCTCCTGGGACCGCGCGACGACGGCGGCGCGGACCGCGTCGTCGCGCGAGAGGCGGTCGGCGACGTTCAGCGTGTCGGCGTTCAGCCCGCCCGCGACCGCGATCGCGACGACGGCGAGGATGAGCTGGACCTTGCGCTTGTACCAGCCGCCCGCACGATCCATGACGTCGTCGAAGCTCCTCTCGAGCTGGGCGCGCGCCTTGTCGACGTCACCCTCGGCGTCGGCGAGGATGTTCGCGAGCCAGGCCCGCGCGCGGTCGTTGCCGAGGTGCTGGACCTTGTCCGCGAGCTGCCCGCGCGCGTCCTTGGACGCAGGCCCGGAACCCTCCTGCGCGAGGCCCGGAGCGAACGTGTCGAGGATCACGAGCGCGACGGTCGGCGGCGGGAGGTAGGACGCCGTGCGCGCGTTCTCGACCTTGTCGACGTCCGTGCGCTTCGGCGTGCCGAGCGACGCGATCCGCCAGTCCTCGAAGAACCTGTCGGCCGCCGCCTTGCTGCCGAGCATCGCCCGCACGCCGGTCTCGAGGTTCTTCGCGCGCAGCTTGAAGATCGAGGCGATGATCTCCGAGACCGACGAGCAGACGATGCTCAGCGTGAAGTACAGGAACGCGAGGCCGACGACGACGTCCAGGACATGGATCGATCCGAGATCGGTCACGGTCGTGCCACCGTACCTGTAGGGCGATCGGCCATCTAGTGTTGCCCGCATGACGAGCGTCGAGCCAGCCGAGGTCCTGCGCGGCGCCATCATCGGCCTCGGCATGATGGGCCGCCATCATGCGCGGCTGTTGCAGGCGACGCCGCGGATCGCCTTCGCCGGCGCCGTCGACCCGCTCGGCGACCGCCACGGCGCCGTGCGCGACGCAGGCCGCGTCCACGCGACGATCGAGCAGCTCGTCGACCACGGGCGTCCGGACTTCGCGGTCGTCGCCGTCCCGACGGACGAGCACCTCGCGACCGTGCGCGCGCTCGCGGACGCGGGCGTGCACGTGCTCGTCGAGAAGCCGCTCGCCGGCAGCGTGCGGGAGGGCGAGGCGATCATCGAGATCTGCCGCGCCGCGGGGATCCGCGCGGCGGTCGGGCATGTCGAGCGCTTCAACCCCGCGCTGATCGAGCTGCGCCGCCGCACCGAAGGCGGCCAGGTGGGGGAGGTGTTCCTGATCGCGACCGAGCGCTGCGGTCCGTTCCCCGACCGCGTCAGGGACGTCGGCGTCGTCAAGGACCTCGCGACCCACGACCTCGACCTCGTCGGCTGGCTCGGCAACGCCGCGATCGACGTCCTCGCCGCGCAGACGATGCACAAGACCGGCCGCGAGCACGAGGACCTCGTGCTCGTCACGGGCCGCCTGCGCAGCGGCCCGGCGTTCAGCATCACCGTCGACTGGCTGACGCCGACGAAGACCCGCCGGATGCGGGTGCTCGGCGACCGCGGGATGCTCGTCGCCGACACGCTGACGTCCGACCTGACGTTCCACGAGAACGGCAGCGTGACCTCCGAGTGGGACAGCTCGCAGGCGCTGCGCGGTGTGGCGGAGGGCAACTCGACGCGCTACGCGCTGCGCCGCCGCGAGCCGCTGCTCGCCGAGCTCGAGGCGTTCTGCGACTTCGTGCGCGGCGACGACACGTCGGGCGCCGTCTCGCTCGAGGAGGGACTGCAGGCGGTGCGCTCGGCGGAGAAGGTGCTCGAGAGCGCGCGCAGCTCGCAGACGGTGCGCCTGTGAAGGCGGTCGTCGTCGCGCTCGGCAAGATGGGCCTGCCGCTGGCGACGTACATCGCGCGCGCCGGCCACGAGGTCGTCGGCTGCGACGTCGACGCTCGGACCGTCACCACGATCAACGAGGGGCGGTCGCCGTTTCCGGGCGAGGCGGGGCTCGACGAGGCGCTCGCGGAGGTCGTGGGAGACGGGCGCCTGCGCGCGACGACCGACACGACCGCCGCCGTCGACGACGGTCCCGACCTCATCATCGCCGTGGCGCCGCTGTACGTCGACCCGCGCGCGCGGCCCGACTGGCGCATCGTCGACGCCGTCTGCGAGGCGATCGGCGCGGGGCTGTGCCCGGGCGCGACGGTCAGCCTCGAGACGACGGTCCCGGTCGGCACGACGCGCGACCGCGTGACGCCCGCGCTCGAGCGCGCGAGCGGCCTCGTCGCGGGCGAGGACTTCGACGTCGTCTTCAGCCCCGAGCGCGTCTCGTCGGGCGTCGTCTTCCGCGACCTCGACACGTACCCCAAGCTCGTCGGCGGCCTCGACGCGGCGGGCGAGGCGCGGGGCGTCGAGCTGTATGAGGAGTTCATCGCGGCCGAGGTGCGGGCGATGGGCTCGGCCGAGGCGGCGGAGCTGACGAAGCTCGCCGAGACGACCTACCGCGACCTCAACATCGCCTACGCCAACGAGCTCGCTCGCTACGCCGACCGGCTCGGGCTCGACGTGCAGCGCGTCATCGACGCCGCCAACAGCCAGCCCTACAGCCACGTCCACCGTCCGGGGGTCGCCGTCGGCGGGCACTGCATCCCGGTCTACCCGCACTTCCTGCTCAGCGGCGACCCGGACGCGACGCTCGCGCGCGCCGGCCGCGCGGTCAACAGCGCGATGCCGGGCTACGCGCTCGACCTGCTCGAGCAGGAGCTCGGCCCGCTCGAGGGCCGCACGATCCTGATCCTCGGCGTCGCGTACCGCGGCGGCGTCAAGGAGACGGCGTTCTCCGGCGCGGCGGCCCTGCGCGACGAGCTGCGCGACCGCGGCGCGTACGCCGTCGCGAGCGACCCGATGTACTCCGACGCCGAGCTCGCGGCGGCCGGCTACGCGCCGTGGACGTCCGGCGGGCGGGTGGACGGCGCGATCGTGCAGACCGACCACGCCGAGTACCGCACGCTGTCGCCGTCCGCGATCGGCGGCGCGAAGGTCGTCGTCGACGGGCGCGGCGTGCTCGACGGCGACGCGTTCGCCGCCGCCGGCGTCCGCGTCCGGCGCATAGGCTCCCCTCCGTTATGAGCGACCTCACGATCTACGAGAAGCGCACGTGCTCGACGTGTCGCAAGGTGACCGAGCTTCTGACCGAGCGCGGCGCGGCGTTCGAGCGCATCGACTACCACGTCGAGGGCATCGACGAGGCGACGATCCGCTCCCTGCTGGGCAAGGCCGGGATCGGGCCGCGCGAGGCCCTGCGCCTGCGCGAGCCGCTCGTCGCCGAGCTCGGCCTGCTCGACGGCGACGGCGTCGGCGACGACGAGCTCTTCGCCCTGATGGCCGAGCACCCGCAGCTGCTGCAGCGTCCGATCGTCGTGCGCGGCGACCGCGCGGTGCTCGCACGGCCGGTCGAGCGTGTGCTCGAGCTGCTCGACTGATCGCCTCCCCGGCGACGTGTGGTGAGTTGTGACCGGATACCGGCCACAAGTCACCACACAGCCCGCGGAAGCGGGCTCTTCCTTCCTCAGCGCGGGCCGGCGCGGCGGGTGCGCTCGTAGTGGCGGGCCTGCCGGGCGCGGTTGCCGCAGCCGTCCGAGCACCATTCGCGGCGCGGGTGCTCCCTGAGGAACATCAGGACGCAGCCGGGCGCCCCGCACGTGCGCAGCTGCCCGCGATGCGGCGACGTGAGCAGCTCGATCGCGTCGGCGGCGAGTGCCGCGAGCACGATGTCGGCGCGCGTCGCGCCGTGGAAGTCCGTCCCGCGCGCCGGGGGCGCCTCGGCGCGCCAGTCGGCGGTCGGCGAGCGCGGCGCCCGCCCGCTCGCCGCGTTGATCGCGTCGATGGCGGCGCGGTCGTGGGCGTCGCCCGCACCGGCCGCCGCGCGTCCCGCCGCGCCGGTGCTGGCCGCCGCGCGATCCTCCGCCGTCGCGGCGTGCGCGACCGGGACCGCCGCCCGCAGCGCCGCCCGCACGGCACCGCGCAGCGCGCGCAGCTCGGCGACCTGCGGCCACGCGCCCTCGGGCGCGCCGTCGAGCGCGAGCCGCGGCGCGATCGCCTCGAGCCATGCACACGTGGTCTCGCCGTCGGCAAGCGCGTCGACGACCCCCGCGCTCGTCGCGTAGATCGTGTTGTGCAGCTCGATCGCGACCGGCTCGTCGCGCAGCGGTCCGTTGTAGTCCACACCTCTAATGGTAGAGGTCGTTGACAGCCGTTAGCCGACTGCTATCGTCGCGCCCATGACGAGACCACCCCTCCCCCCGTTCGACGCGGCGACGGCAGCCAGGAAGGTGCAGGCCGCCGAGGACGCCTGGAACACCCGCGAGCCCGAGCGCGTCGCCGCCGCCTACACGCCCGACACGGTCTGGCGCAACCGCTCGGAGTTCGTCCACGGCCGCGAGGAGGTCGTCGCGTTCCTGACGCGCAAGTGGGAGCGCGAGCTCGACTACGCCCTGCGCAAGAGCCTGTGGGCGTTCACAGACGACCACATCGCCGTGCGCTTCCAGTACGAGTGGCACGACGCCGACGGGCAGTGGTGGCGCAGCTACGGCAACGAGAACTGGGAGTTCGACGCCGACGGCTACATGGCCCGCCGCGAGGCGAGCATCAACGACGTCGCGATCGGCGAGGACGAGCGCCGGATCTTCGGTCCGCGCCCCGCCGAGGAGGCCGGCGAGCTCATCCCGCTGCAGTAGACCGCGCCCGCGGCACGTCGCTCGGGCCTAGACTCACGAGACGATGGTGCTGAGCCCGCCGAGCCCGCCGCTCACCGTGCGGCCCGCGAGTCGCGAGGACTTCCGGCCCCTGGCGGCGATGCTCGCCCGGTCCTTCCACGACGATCCGGTCACGGCCTGGTTCTATCCGAACGAGCGCCGCCGGCTCGTGCACGCCCGGCGCTTCTTCGGCATCCGGCTGCGCCAGCTCGCCGATCAGCAGCTCGTCTTCACGACGCCCGATCACGCGGGCGCCGCGCTGTGGACGCTGCCGGGCCGCTGGCGCGAGGACTTCGCGCAGTCGCTCATGCTGCTGCCGATGCTGCCGGTCCTGCTGCCGCGGATCGTGCGCTCGACGCGCGCGGTGCGCGAGATCGAGCGACGCCATCCGGTCGTCCCGCACTTCTACCTGTCGGTGCTGGGCACAGAACCAAGACAGCAGGGCGGAGGCATTGGCTCCGCCCTGCTGGCTCCGGTGCTCGCGCGATGCGACTGCGACGGGATCGCCGCCTACCTCGAGTGCTCCAAGGAGGCCAACGTGCGCTTCTACGAGCGTCACGGGTTCGCCGTGACCGACCGTGTGGAGCTGCCCGATGGCCCGCCGCTGTGGTTCATGTGGCGCGACCCCCTCCGAGGAGGGGGTCGTCAGCACATCGTGTGTTGATCAGGCGTGCGCGCCGCCGAACAGGCCGCCGCCGCCGAGGATGCCGCCGAGCAGGTTGCTGATCAGGCCCGTGACGGTCCCGATGACGCCGCTGACCGGGTTCGTGCCGGTGCCGCCGGCGCCGCCGAGGCCGCCCAGCAGGTTGCTGATCATGTTGCCGATGCCGCCGACGTTGCCGGTGGCGCCACCGACCAGGCCGCCGAGCAGGCCGCCGAAGAGGCCGCCCGCGCCTGACGCCGCGCCGGCGCCCGAGCCGCCGCCGATGACGGGCAGCGATCCGAGGACCGTGTCGATCAGGCCGGTGACCGTGCTGAGGATGCTCGGGACGAGCGTCGACACGATCGAGGAGATCTGGTTGAGGACCGGGGTGACGATCGCGTTGATCGGGCCCTGAGCCGCCTCAGGCAGCATCGGGAGGATCGACTTGACGATGTCGAGCGCGCTCGTGATCGCCTGCGTCGCCATGTCGAGGCACGACTGGACGATCCCCATGATCGTCGCCGGCAGGTTGCCGACGTCGATGGCACCGGCCAGGTTCGTGACCTCGGTCGCGTCACCGGCGCCGAGCGCGGTGATGATGGAGGCCAGCATCGGCTGGACGCTCGCGGGGACCTTGTCGAGCAGGGCGGTGAGCTGCGTGATGACCTGCTGCTTGCCGGCGATCGTCGGCTGGATGGCGTTCGCGATGAGACCCTGGGCCGGGCCGTCGTCGACGAGCGCGGTCAGCGTCTCCAGCAGCGAGTCGTACTGCGTACCGGCGATCGTCAGGGCCTGCGCGGCGGATGAGGCCGCGGCACCGGTCTTCGCGTGGTTGGCGAGCCGGCGGGCGATCTTCGACGCCTTCTGCGAGTCGGAGCGGGCGATCTTGAGCTGACGCTTGGCGACGGTGCTCTGACCGAGGCGGACGGCGCGCTTGAGCCGCTTGACGGCGGTCTGCGCGTCAGCGACGTTGGCCTTGACGGTGGCGACGGAGTTCTTGGACACCGGCGCCTTTGCGGACGCCGACGCCGGAACGGCTGCGACGGCTGCGAGGGTCGCCATGACGGCGATGGAACGACGGACTTGCGACATGTGGGTTGTGCCCCCTTCGGCAACTGGGCGGCCTCGGAGAGGCCCCTGGTTTTGCGCCCCCGTCTCGCGACGGGTTTGCCTTTTCGTATGTCTGACCCCTACCACGCGATAACGCGATGGTTGTGATGCGCTATGCGAACAATCTCTGAAGCTGGCGCATTGACGCTCGTCCTCAGCGCCGGCCGAGCAGCTTCTGGAGCAGGTTCTGCACGCCGCCGAGCACCTGCTGCACCGGGGCGAGGACGTTCGTCGTCGACGTCGGCGTGCTTGCCGGTGACGTCGCGCTCCACGCCGGCAGCTTCATGCCGAACGGCGAGAGGATGCGGTTGATCGACGTCGTGAGCGGGCCCAGCGTGCGATCCAGCAGCCCGGTCGCCATCGCCAGCGCACCTTGTGTACCGCTCGCGGCGAGCGCCTGCGCGTCCGCGAACGCCTTCTGCACGGCGTCGCGCAGCGGGGCGAGCTTGTCGATCGCCTTCTGCTCCGCGGTCTTGACGACGGCGGGCGTCGTCGTGCCGGACGTCGTGTCCGAAGCTGTGGACGGCTTGGACGGCGCGGGCGCGGGTGCCGGCGCGGCGACGGGCGCGGGCGCGGTGACGGGCGCGAGCGCGGGCGTGTTGCGACGCGCGACGGCGCTCGTCGAGCGGCCCGTGCTCGTGCTCGAGCTCGACGTTCCGCTCGTGACGCGGACGCGGTGCGCGCGCGCGGTGACCGGGGTCCGGGCGCGCGTCGCCGACCGCTGGGCCAGGATCGCCGCGCGCATCGCCAGCGCGTCGGCGTGCGCGGAGCGCGGCTCCACGGTCCGCGACGCGGTCGCCGGGCGGCTCGGCTGGGCGACGTGCTTGATCTCGACGGCCGCCGTGCCGGTCGTCGCGACGGCGGCCGCGACCGCGAGGCCCTTGACCGCGAGCGGCAGGCCGGTCCAGCTGATGGCGCCGGTCGCCGCCGTGGCGCCGCCGCCACCGCCGGCGAGCAGCGCGCCGCCACCGGCGCCACCGGCGCCGAGGCCGAGCGCGCCCATGACGGCGGCGCCCGAGAGCCACGGCGCGAGCAGATGAAGGTCGGCGCGGCGCGTGCCGATCGAGCGCTGGAAGCTCGCGCAGTCGCCGCACGAACGCAGGTGCGCGCGGATGCCGCGGGCACGCAGGCTGCGGCGATCGCCGTCGGAGATGCAGTGGCGCACGCTCGTGCACGCTGTGGCGCGGCCGTCGACGGCGTCGTGCAGCGCGTTGCGGGCGTCGAACACGGCGCGCCGGGCGGCCTCGTTGGAGAGTCCGAGGGCCTGGCCGATCTCGTCGTAGCTGAGGCCGTTGAGCTCGCGCATGACGAGCGCACCGCGCTGGCGCTCGGGCAGGGTGCGCAGGTCGTCGACGAGCTCGGCGAGGCGTCCGCGCTGCTCGGCGTCGACCTCGGGACCGTCCACGAGCGGCTCGTGCGCCGTCGTCAGCTCGGTCTGCGGCTTGCGGCGGCGCATGATGTCGATCGCCTCGTTGTGGGCGATCTTGTAGAGCCAGGGGCGCAGCGGACGGTCCGTGTCGCGGCCGGGCAGCGCGCGCAGGGCGCTCTCGAGCGCGTTCTGCGTGGCGTCGCGAGCGTCCTCGGCGTCGAGCAGGATCGAGCGGGTGTAGCCCAGCAGCGGGCCGTAGTAGCGCTCGTAGAGGGCGGTGAAGGCGGCGCTGTTGCCGCCGGCGGCCCGACCGGCGAGCAGATCGTCTCCCAGTCGCGACCAGGCGACGACGCGGCTTGGACGGGCGGGGAGTGTCGCTGTCGCGGTCATCGTGTGGCACCTATCGGCAAAGACAGACGAATGTTTGAGGTACAACGAAGGGATTCGGCCCTCGTACTCTTCGCCGGGTGACCTGGGGCGTTGCGATCACCGCGAGCATCGGCTCGTTCTTCGATGCGATCGGGTCGTTCTTCGACAGCCTCTCGCGCGTCGGCTTCGGTTCGCTCGCGCTCGGCGCGATCGCGTTCGTCATCTACCTGACGCTGCGCTCGCGGGCGTTCTTCAACGCACTGCGCGCCGCCTACCCGGCGGAGACCGTTCCGTTCCGGCGCGTATGGGGCGCCTACATCGCCTCCTACGGCTTCAACAACGTCATCCCCGCGCGCGGCGGCGACATCATCAAGCTGTTCCTCGTGCGCGGATCGATCCCGAACGCCACGTATCCCGCGGTCGGTGCCGCGATCTGCGTGGAGGCGGTCTTCGACGCCGTGATGGCCGTCTTCATCCTCGCGTTCGCGTTCAGCCAGGGCGTCTTCCCGAAGCCGCCGGAGTTCGCGGACCTCGGCGCGTTCGACCTGTCGTTCTTCGCCTCGCACCCGCGCTTCACGCTGTTCGCGATGACGGCGCTCGCGGTGCTCGTGCTCGTCGGCTTCGCCGTCCTGTCACAGCGCGTCAAGGCGTTCTGGGCGCGCGTGCGCCAGGGGCTGACGATCCTCTTCGACCGCCCGCGCTACCTGCGCGAGGTCTTCGCCTGGCAGTTCGGCGGCTGGCTGTTTCGCTTCACCGCGTTCTGGTTTCTGCTCGACGCGTTCAACGTCGGCGGGTCGGTCCGCAACGTGCTGCTCGTGCTCGGCGTCAACGCGGTCGCGGCCGTCGTGCCGTTCACGCCGGGCGGCGCCGGCGTGCAGCAGGCGCTGCTCGTCAAGGTCTTCGCCGGCGCGGCGACGGGCGCGACCGTCGCCGCCTACTCGGTCGGCCAGCAGATCGTGATCGCGGCGACGACGCTGCTCGTCGGCTTCGTCGCGCTCGTGACGATCTTCCGGATCCGCTCCTTCAAGGAGGCGATCCGCCTCGGCAAGGCGGAGCGCGAGAACGAGAAGGCGGCCGAGCGCGCGGCTGGGATCGCCCGCGCGGAGTAGGTGCTACTGCAGGCCGGAGCGCGCTTCGCGCACGAGCGCGACGGCGTCGGGGAAGACCGTCGCCATGACCGCGCGGATCTGCTCGGCCTGCTGCTCGGGCGTGCCCTGGATGTTCACGCGGTGGATCGCCGCGACGGTCATCTCGACCGCGAGCTTGATGGCGTTGTCGGCCCACACCAGACCCTGCTGGGCCTGCATCGACTCGGCGAACTCCGCCATCCGGCGCTGTAGCTCGTCCGGGTCACCGAACAGTCCTCCGAAGCCTTCCATCGTCTGCCCATCGTAGCGAGACGGCCGCGCGTGCCCGCCGGCCGCGGGCGCGCAGCGCGTGTCACGTGCCGTAGCCTCGCTGCCATGCCGGAGATCGAGGGCGCGGGCGTCGCGCTGCACTACGACGAGCGCGGCTCGGGACCGCCGCTGCTGATCGTGCATGGGATGGGGTCCGACGCCGCCGCCTGGGCGCCGGCGCGCGACGAGCTCGCCGCCGCGGGCGCGCGCGCGATCGCCTACGACCGCCGCGGCTACGGATCGAGCGGGGCACCCGAGCCGTACGCCGCGACGACGGTGCAGGAGCAGTCCGAGGACGCCGCCGCGCTGCTCACGGCGCTCGACGCCGCGCCCGCGCTGCTCGTCGGCGACGGCTTCGGCGCGCTCGTCGCGCTCGAGCTCCTCGTTCGCCGGCCCGAGCTCGCGAGCGCCGCGGTGCTGTCCGATCCGCCGCTGTTGGCCTTCGTGCCCGGCGCGGCGAAGCCGCTCGCGGCCGAGCGCTCGCTGCTCGAGGCGGCACTGCGCGAGGGCGGGCCCGGCCACGCCATCGCGGCGTGGCTCGGCGAGGCGGTCGACGCCGATCGCGTCGCGCGCGCCCGTGCCGCGCGGCTGGGCTTCTTCGCCGACTACGCCGGCCAGGCGAGCTGGTCGCCGGCGCGCCGCGAGCTGCGCGCGATCGGCGCGCCGGTCGCGATCGTCACCCGCCCGGACGCCGAGACGCACGTCGTCGAGGCAGCGGACGCCGCGGCGCGGCTCGTGCCCGGCGTACGTCGCAGCGGCGACGGCGACGTCGTCGCGGCCGCCCGCGCCCTGCTGCACCCATGACGCGCTCCGGCGGCGTCGTGTTCGTGCTCGGTGGCGGTGGCGGCCCGCTCGGCGCGCACGAGGTCGGCATGCTCGCCGCGCTGCTGGAGCGCGGGATCGTCCCGGACCTCGTGCTCGGGACGTCGGTGGGGGCGATCAACGGCGCGGCGGTGTGCGCCGATCCGACCGCCGCCGGCGTGCGCGCCCTGACCGAGCTGTGGGCGCAGCTCGACCGCAGCGCCGTGTTCGGTGGCTCGCTGCTGCGTCGGATGACGACGCTGGCGCGCACGCGCACCCACCTGCACTCCAACGCCCCGCTGCGCGCGCGGCTCGCCGCCGCGCTGCCGAACCGCATCGAGGAGCTCGCGGTGCCGTTTCAGTGCGTCGCCGCGAGCATCGAGCGCGCCTGCGAGCACTGGTTCGCGGACGGGCCGCTCGTCGACGCGGTCCTCGCCTCGACCGCCGTGCCGGGGCTGCTGCCGCCCGTGCTGATCGGCGACGAGCACTTCATCGACGGCGGGATCGTCAACAGCATCCCCGTCAGCCGCGCGGTCGCGCTCGGCGCGCAGCGGGTGTTCGTGCTGCACGTCGGCCGGCTGGATCGCCCGCTCGAAGCGCCGCGCTGGCCGTGGGAGGTCGGGCTCGTGGCGTTCGAGATCGCCCGACGCCATCGCTTCATCGGCGATCTCGCGGCGCTGCCGCCCGACATCGAGCTGCATGTCCTGCCGACCGGCCAGCAGGATCCGCCGCGCTTCAGCGACCTGTCGCAGCTGCGCTACCGCGACCTGTCCGACGCGCGCGGGCGCATCGCGCAGGCGCGCGAGGCGACGGCGCGCTACCTCGACGAGCACGGCCTCGGCGTGTGACCGCGATCGGTGTGCCGCCGAAGCTCGTGCGACGCCTGCTGCTGGCGCCGCTCGTCGCGCTCATCGACCTTGCGATCCTGCTCCTCTCACCCCTGCTGGCCCTGATCGGCGCGCTCGCCTCGCCGCTGACCGGCGGCGCGTGGCGGCCGCTGCGCATCGTGGCGATCCTCGTCAGCTGGGCGGCGCGGCATCTGCAGGGCATGCTCTCGTGCCTCGGCCGGTGGGTCTGGGGCGGCCTGCGCCCGGGGGCCGCGCCGTCGCACGCGCACGACGCGATCCTGCGTCGCTACGTCGCCACCATCAACCGCGCGACGATGCGCGCGGCGCGCATCGAGGTGCGCGTCTGCGACTCGAACGCGGCCGAGGACGCGCTGGCGCGCCGCGAGCGCCCCGTCGTGGTGCTCGGCCGCCACGCCGGCGAGGGCGACTCCCTGCTGATCCTGCACGCGCTGCTGTGCCGCTACGGGCGCCGGCCGCGCGTCGTCCTGCACGAGGCGCTGCGCCTGGACCCGCTGCTCGACGTCCTCGGCGATCGTCTGGGCTACCGCTTCATCGACCCGCGCGGCGGCGACATCGAGGACGAGCTCGCTGCGATGGCCAGCACGCTGGACGGTGACGGGGCGGCGCTGATCTTCCCCGAGGGCGGCAACTTCTCGCCCGAGCGGCGCCGGCGCGCCATCAAGCGCCTGGAACGCCGCGGCCATCACGAGGAGGCCGCGCAGGCGCGCGACATGGAGCACGTCGCCGCGCCGCGACCAGGCGGCGCGCTGACCGCACTCGAGGCCGCGCCGGACGCCGACGCGGTGTTCGTCGGCCATGTCGGCATCCCGGTGGGATTCGCGAACCTCTGGCGCCAGCTGCTGGCGCCACGCACGGTGCGCCTGCGCATGTGGCACGTCGCAGCCGAGGAGATCCCGTCCGATCGCGACGAGCAGATCGCGTGGCTCTTCGACTGCTGGGCTCGGCTCGATGCGTGGGTCGACGCGGAGGTCGCCTGAGCAGCGGCGTCAGACCCGTCGCGCGACGACCGAGATCGTCCCGCCGCGGCGCGCGAGCCCGAACGCCGCCTCCAGCGCGACGGCGACCGGCACGAGCGGCAGCGCCAGCAGCGTGACGAGCGCGTCGCGGCTGCGCAGCGGCGCGTTGTGCTTCAGCGCGTGGTAGAGCCATGACGGCACGCGCGTCGCGCGGCTGACGACCGACACCCACAGCCCGAACGGGTTGTGCTCGGCGAGCACGTGGCGCGTCGACACCGGCTCCAGCCCATGCGCGCGCAGCAGCGTGCGCAGGCCGCGAGCCGTGAAGTGCGTGCGGTGGCGCGGAACGTCGAGGTGATACCAGCGCGCCCCGCCGAGGCGCGCCTGCACGCTGGCGAGGTTCGGCACGGCGACGACGAGCATCCCGCCGGGTCGCAGCCAGCCGGCGATCCGCTCGAGCGCCGCGCCCGGGTCCTCGACGTGCTCGAGCACGTGCCACAGCGTCGCCGCGTCGAGTGACCCGGAGGGGACGGCGGCGTCGTCGATGCCGCCGGCGACGAGCTCGATGCCGAGCGCCTTCGCGGCCTCGATCCCGCGGCGCGACGGCTCGATGCCGTGCGCGTACCAACCCGCCGCACGGGCCTGCGCGACGAAGCGCCCGCGCCCGGCGCCGATGTCCAGCAGGCGCCCGGGCGGCACGGCGCCCGCACGCTCCAGGTCCGTCAGACGCGTGCGGTCGAACGCGCGCAGCAGCGGCGCCACGAGCCGCGCGCCGCGCGGCGCCCCGCCGCCGTACGCGCCCGACTCATGCGCCTCGACGGGCGCCGGCGCGACCGTGACCGCGGTCCCGCACGAAGCGCAACGCAGCAGCTCGTAGTCGCCCGGCAGCGCGGGGTCCGACCCGGGCACGGTGATCCAGGCGGCGAGCCGGCCGCCGCAGGCGGGGCAGGCCCGCGTCGTCGACTCCGCCGCGCTCACGAGCCTCGTGCGCCGGCGGCGCGCGACCTCGCGCCCCGCTGGCGGCTCACCCGCCGCGGTCGTGGAAGTAGAAGCCGGGCAGTGCGGCCCGCGTGATCTGGGCGGTCATGTGGTGCGCGAGCTCGAGGTCGCCCGTGCGCACCGCGATGTCGTCGAGCGTGATGATCCCGGTCAGGCGCCCGTCGTCGACGACCGGCAGGCGGCGAATGCCGTGGCGGACCATGAGCTCGGCCGCCTCCTCGACATCCATGCCCGGCGCGGCGGTGACGACCGGCGACGAGCTGTGCGCCGAGACGGGATCGCTCGCGTCGCGTCCGTCGGTCAGCGCGCCGAGCGCGAGATCGCGGTCGGTGACGAAGCCGGCGATCGTCGCGTCGCCGTCCAGCAGCACGACCGAACCGACGTTGCGCTCGCGCATGAGCTCCGCGACCTGGCGAACGGAAGCCGCCGGCGGGGCGGTGACGACGCTCTCTGTCATCACGTCTCTGATCTCCACAGCCGCAACATACACTTGCGCCGTGGCGACCACCGCGGACGAGACGCTTGCCGACGAGCAGCGCGTGCGTACACGGGCCGGCGCCGCCGCGGTCGCCGCCGGGTTGCTGACGATCGGCGGCGGTGTCGCGAACGCCCTCGTCACCAGCGACAGGCCGGCCGTGCCGGTCCTGGGCGCCCTGCGCGAGCACTTCGCGACCGACCCGCCGAAGGTCGGGCTCAAGGCCCGGCAGGTCATCTGGTACGCCGACAACGGCGTCAAGGTCATCCTCGCGGCGCTCGTGCTGGCGCTGGCCGGCGCCGCGATCGGCTTCGCCCTCGCGAACTTCTACCGCTTCGTCAAGGCTCGCCGTGCCGAGCTGCCGCGCGGCATCGTGGTGGCCGCGATCGCCGGCGCCGTGCTCGTCGCCGTCGCCGGGATGGTCCAGTCGATCGGCCTGACCGTGCAGGCCTCGTCGTTCAAGGACGCCGCGGACCAGTCCTCCGCCGTCGCGCAGGAAGCGCTGCCCTCGCCGACGATCCTCGCCGCGGGGCTGATGCAGCTCGTCGGGGTCTTCGCGCTCGGCCTGGCGTTCGTCCTGCTCGCGCTCAACGGCATGCGCGTCGGTCTGCTGACGCGCTTCATGGGCGTGCTCGGGATCATCGTCGGCGTCCTCTTCATCGTCCCGATCGGCTCGCCGCTGCCGATCGTGCAGGCCTTCTGGCTCGTGGCGCTCGGCGCGCTGTTCCTCGGGCGCTGGCCGTCCGGGATGCCGCCCGCGTGGGTGACCGGCGAGGCGCAGCCATGGCCATCCCAGCAGGAGCTGCGCGAGGCGCGCCTCGAGGCGCAGGCCGAGCGCAAGGAGGGTCAGGCGCAGCGGCCGCGCTTCGGTCCGCGCCGCGCCCGCCCCGAGCCGCCCGAGACGCCCGCCCCGGAGATGCCCGAGCGCCGACCGCACCCGTCGTCGAAGAAGAAGAAGCGCAAGCGCCGCTAGGCGCAGCCCGCGCGGCCGCGAGGCGCGGGCTACTACGGTGACCGAGTCGGGCGCGGGCGGGTACGGTGCACCCATGACCTACGAGGAGGCGTGTGCTCAGCACTCGTGGCGGGTCCCTGAGCGCTACAACATCGCTGCCGACGTGTGCGACAAGCACCCCCGCGACAAGCTCGCGATGATCCACGAGGACCCCGACGGCGACGTGCGCGAGCTGCACTGGGGTGAGCTGCAGGACATGTCCAACCGCTTCGCCCGGATGCTCGGCGAGCAGGGCGTCCAGCGCGGCGATCGGGTCGCGATGCTGCTGCCGCCGACGCCCGAGACCGCCGCCGCGTTCCTCGGCACCTGGAAGGCCGGCGCGATCCTGCTGTCGATGTCGATCCTCTACGGCGACGAGGGGATCAGCCACCGCCTCAAGGACTCGCAGGCCGCGCTCGTCGTGACCAACGCGGCCAACCGCGACCGCGTCGAGGGGCTGGCGAAGGTCCTCGAGCTCGAGGTCGGCGACCTCGACGAGGGCTCGACGGAGTACGAGCCGGTCGACACCGCGGCCGACGACCCCGCGCAGCTCTACTACACGTCCGGCACGACCGGCCTCGCCAAGGGCATCCTGCACGCCCATCGCTACATCCTCGGCCACAACGAGTTCGAGTACTGCCACGACGTCCAGGACGGCGAGCGCTTCCACGGCATGGGCGAGTGGGCCTGGGCGGCCGGCATCTCCCCGCTGATCGGGCCGTGGCGCTACGGCGCCGTGCAGGTCGTGCTGCAACGCAAGGGCGGCTTCGACCCGCACCAGCAGCTCGCGTTCCTCTCCCGGCACCGTCCGACGAACGTCTTCGGCACGCCGACGGCGATCCGCTCGATGATGGGCATCGGCGACGCCGGCACGCGCTACCCGCAGGACTTCCGCATCGTCTGCTCGGCGGGCGAGCCGCTGAATCCCGAGGCGATCCGCTGGTTTCGCGAGCAGTACGGCGTCACGGTGCTCGACTACTACGGGTTGAGCGAGTCCTATCCGCTGTGCGGGAACTTCCCCTTCATGGAGGTCCGCGAGGGCTCGATGGGCAAGCCGATGCCGGGCTGGGACGTGCAGATCCTCGACGAGGACGAGCGTCCGGTCGGCGCCGGCGTGCGCGGGGAGATCTGCCTGCGCGCGCGCTCGAACCCGCACTATCCGCTCGGCTACTGGAACAACGACGCGGCCGCGGAGGAGACGTTCGGCGGCGAGTGGTTTCACACGAAGGATGCCGCTTCCACCGACGAGGACGGCTACTTCTGGTACGAGGGCCGCGCCGACGACGTCATCATCTCGGCCGGCTTCCGCATCGGCCCGTTCGAGGTCGAGTCGACGTGCCTCGAGCATCCCGCGGTCGCAGAGGCCGCGGCCGTCGCCTGGCCCGACGAGCGCCGCGGCAACGTCGTCAAGGCATTCGTCGTGCTCGCCGCGGGGTACGAGGGCTCGGACGAGCTCGGCAAGGAGATCTCCCTGTTCGTGCGCGAGCACCTCTCCGCCTACGCGTACCCCCGCATCGTCGAGTTCGTCGACGACCTGCCCAAGACCCTGACCGGCAAGATCCGCCGCATCGAGCTGCGCGAACGCAGCAAAGAGGAGGCCTGACCATGGCGAGCACCGACCAGACGTCGTCCCACGACAAGCTCGCCGAGCGGCTCGAGGAGCTCCTGCAGGTCGAGTCGTTCCCGCCGCCGGAGGACTTCGCCCGCGACGCGCTGCTCAACGACCCCGAGGTCTACGAGCGCGCCGCCGCCGACCCGCTGGCGTGGTGGGAGCGCCAGGCACGCGAGCTGCACTGGTTCAGCGAGTGGGACACGACGCTCGACGACTCCGACCCGCCGTTCTACAAGTGGTTTGCCGGCGGGACGATCAACGCCTCCTACAACTGCCTCGACCGCCACGTCGAGGCGGGCCTCGGCGATCGGGTCGCGCTGCACTGGCGTGGGGAGGAGGGCGAGGAGCGCGACGTCACGTACGCGCAACTGCACGCCGACGTCATGCGCTTCGCCAACGCGCTGACCGATCTTGGGATCGTGGCCGGGGACGTGGTCGGGATCTACCTCCCGATGATCCCCGAGGTCGTGGTCGCGATGCTCGCCTGCTCACGCATCGGCGCGCCGCACAACGTCGTCTTCGGCGGCTTCTCGCCGGAGTCGGTCAAGGAGCGCATGGAGGTCTCCGAGGCCAAGGCGCTCGTCACCGCCGACGGTGCGCGCCGCAAGGGCAAGGTCGCCGCGGTGAAGGCGTCCGTCGACGAGGTCGGCATACCGGTGGCGACGACGATCGTCGTGCGCAACACTCAGATCGACTGCCCGATGGGTGACGGCGACGTCTTCTACGACGAGATCATGGAGGCGGCGGCGCCCGAGTGCGAGGCGGCCGCGCTCGACGCCGAGCACCCGCTGTTCATCCTGTACTCGAGCGGCTCGACCGCGAAGCCGAAGGGGATCCTGCACTCGACCGGCGGCTACCTGACGGGCGCGGCCTTCACGCACAAGGTCGTCTTCGACCTCAAGCCCGAGACCGACGTCTACTTCTGCTCGGCCGACGTCGGCTGGATCACCGGCCACACGTACATCGTCTACGGGCCGCTCATGAACGCGGCGACGTCCGTGATGTACGAGGGCGCGCCGGACTACCCCGACAAGGACGTCTGGTGGGATCTCTGCGAGCGCTACGGCGTGACGATCTTCTACACCGCGCCGACGGCGATCCGCGCGTGCATGAAGTGGGGCGAGCAGTACCCCGGCCGCCACGACCTGTCGAAGCTGCGCCTGCTCGGCAGCGTCGGCGAGCCGATCAACCCGAAGGCCTGGGTCTGGTACTACCACGTCATCGGCGGCGAGCGCTGCCCGGTCGTCGACACGTGGTGGCAGACCGAGACCGGCTCGATCATGATCGCGCCGCTGCCGGGGATCACGCACTGCAAGCCCGGCTCGGCGACGCGGCCGTTGCCCGGCGTCGTGGCGGCGGTCGTCGACGACGCCGGCGACGAGGTGGCGCGCGAGACGCAGGGTCTGCTGACGCTGCGGGAGCCGTGGCCGTCGATGCTGCGCACGCTGTACGGCGACGACGACCGCTACGTGTCGACGTACTTCGAGAAGTTCGGCCCCGAGACGTACTTCGTGGGCGACGCGTCTCGTGAGGACTCAGATGACTACTTCTGGGTGATCGGCCGCGTCGACGACGTGCTGAACGTGTCCGGCCATCGCATGTCGACGGCGGAGATCGAGAGCGCCGTGGTCTCGCACCCGAAGGTCGCGGAGTGCGCGACGATCGGCGCCGCGGACGAGGACACCGGCCAGTCGGTCGTCTGCTTCGTGACGCTGGAGGGCGACCTCGACGGCACGGATGAGCTCGTCGCCGAGATCCGAGAGCACGTCGCCAAGAAGATCGGCAAGCTCGCGCGCCCGAAGCGGATCGTCTGGGCCGACGACCTTCCGAAGACCCGCTCGGGCAAGATCATGCGCCGGCTGCTGCGCGACATCGCCGAGGGCCGTGCGCTCGGCGACGTCACGACGCTGCGCGACCCCGGCGTCATGGCCCAGCTCGAGGGCCGGATCGCCGAGCGCCGCGACGAGGCGGACGCCTGACGCCGACGGCCGCGCTACTCGTCGGCGAACGGCAGCCGGTTCACGAGATCGGTGATCTCGAAGACCCGGTGGACCTGCTTGGGACCGCGCAGGATCGTCAGGCGGCGCTGCGCGCTGCAGCGCTCGGACGCCATCAGCAGCATCCGGATGCCGGTCGAGTCGATGAACTCCAGGCCGCTGAGGTCGACGACGATCGCCTCCGCGTCGGTTGCCTCGACGGCCAGCAACTCCGCCTCGAGCGCCGAGGCGCCGGCGATGTCGAGCTCCCCGAGCAGCTCGACGACGTGGGTTTCGCCCACGCGCGAGCTGCGCAGGCCCAGCGTTCCGATGCTGTGCCCGGCGTTGTGGTCGGTCGACATAACGCGCGACCCTAGCAGCGCCGCCGACGCCCCTGTTCTACGCGCTCGAGGGCGCGTGCGCGTCCAGCTTGGCCTGCGTGCGCAGTTCCGAGACGATCCGCTCCAGGCGCGGCTCGGTGTCGCGGTCGACGTGCGTCATCGCCGCCGCCACGGTCGGGTGCACGGCCGCGATGCGCTCGTGCATCGCGTGCGCGATCGCCCGGTACGCGGGGTGGCCCTCGCGCCCGGAGCGCAGCTCGATGAGCTGCATCGCCTCGCGCGCATTGAGGTCCAGCACGTAGCGCAGGCGGTAGCCCAGGCACAGGGCGTACATCGCCGCGCGGCGATCGTGTCCGCCGTCCAGCAGGCGCTCGTAGGCGCGCTGCGAGACGTGCAGCGCGCGGCGGAAGTCGTCACCCACGCCCGCCTCGTCGACCTCCTCGGGCACGCCGGCCCCGAGGTCGGGCGTCAGCGTCTGCCACTGGCAGGTCAGCATGCGGTGGCGCTGCAGGTCGCGGAAGGCGCCGTAGTCGGAGACGATCTCGAAGCGGTAGCGCAGCGACTCGAGGCCGCGGCCGGGCCGGTGGCGGCGGTTGGCACGCTCGCCCATGAGGTCGGCGACGAGCTCGCCGCGGTCGGCGGCGCCGAGCCCCGCCAGCGCCGCGCGCGTCGTGCGCTCGTCGACGCCGGTGGCCTCGAACAGCAGCGCCGCGAGCATGAGCTCCTCGTCGCCGTCGTGGTGGGTGAGGCGTACCGAGGGGCCGCCCGCGCCGTCGTCGCCGGCCCGACGGTCGAGGCCCAGGCGCGCGGCCCAGCGCTCGCCGGCCTGCTCGCGGCGGCGCAGGTAGGCGACCCACTCGCCCCCGCGGTCCGGACGCTCGACCCGCGACACGAAGCTCGGCATGACGCCCTGGACGGCGTCGAGGATCATGGAGCCGTAGTGCCGCGCCTCCGGCAGCGGGTGCGCGAGCAGGTGCAGGATGAGCTGCTCGTACGTCTGGCCCGTCGCGAAGATCCCCATGTGCGACAGCGAGGCGGCCGGCAGCAGGCCGCGCAGGAGGTCGAACGCCTTGGCCCTGATCGCGCGCTCGTGCGCCTTGACGGACTCGCCCGCGGCGGCCGGATAGCGAGCCGAGGCCCACCCCACCACGCGCGGGATCGCCGCCGAGTAGATCCCGAAGATCTCGTCCATCGCGGCCTCGTACTCGGGCCCGAGCGCGTCGTCGCGGTAGTAGCGGTAGCGCGCCGTGCCCTCGATCGGGCGGTCGTAGGCGATGTAGCGCGTCGACTGCTCGAGGTAGGCGCCGAGGCGCGGGCGCTGGAGCACCTTCGTCAGGACGTTGGACACCCATTCACACGCGATGTGGGCGCCGCCGAGCTGGGCGATCGAGTCGTCGCCGTAGCCGACGAAGATGCGCTCGTAGAAGTCCGCCGCGCGAGCGCCCTCGGCGTTGTCGTAGCTCGCGACCGCCGCGCCGTCGCCGAGCGACTCCGCGAACTCGTCGAGGTACAGGCGGCGCAGCGTGCCCGGATAGCGCGAGTAGCGCGCGAACAGCGCCCCCTTGACCGTCTCCGGCAGGTTGACGAGCGCGAACACCGGGCCGTCGCAGTTCGTGACGTGCGGCTCGAGGCGGGCGCGCTCGGCGGCGCTGAAGGTCTCGACGGGGTACTCCACGGGGTCGGAGAGGCTAACGCGTGGCTCGGCGGCGGCGCTTCGTCCGCCCCGCGACGCAGACTTGCGCGCGTGGCCGGATCCGACGAAGACTTCCTCGAGGCCGGTTCTGCGTGCGCGGACCTCGTCGCGTACCCCAAGCGCTGGATCAACCGCCGCGTCGAGACGGTCGAGATGCTCTCCCAGGAGGAGACCCGCCGGCGCGTGTCGGTCGACTTCACGCTCACCCCTGCGCAGCAACGCGCGCTCCAGACGCGCCACGGCGTGGTCGTGCCGATCTCCGTGCTCAGCAAGCAGCCACTGCGCAACTTCGACCTCATCGACGAGCAGCCGGCCACGATGCCGCTGCTCAACCGCGCCGACAACGGCGAGCTCGCACTCATCGCGCTGCTCAGCGCGGCGCGCGACGCGATCGGCGACGACGCGACGCCCGACGATGTCGAGGCGCTGACGGCCGCGCTGCGCCAGATCGTCTTCGACGACGCGGCGCCCGCCCGCGAGGGGCTCGGCGTGCTCGTCGGCGCCGCACGCGCGGGGGACGCGATACCGGCGGCATTGATCGGCGACGAGCGCTGCTGGAGCCTGCTGCGCACGCTCGCCTCCGACTACGTCCTGTTCGCGGCGCTGGCGCCCGGCGGCCCACCGCGGCGGGTGCTCAAGTACAGCTATGGCGAGGACTTCCCGCTGGAGCCGCCGTGGGAGCACCGCCGCGACCGCTACGCCCTCGGCGAGATCTGGTGGCGCGTGCGCCATCCCGACCGGGCGTGGTTCGTCATCGACTGCCAGGGCGCCTGGCGCTCGCGCAGCTTCCACATGGAGATCGCGATCCCCGAGGAGTTGCGGATCGCCCACGCGGAGCTCGTCCGCGTCCTGCCGGAAGGCGACGGCGTCGAGCCGCTCGGGCGGGCCGACGATCGGGTCAACCGCGCCGCGCTCTACGCCGCCCGCGAGGTCGCGCCCCACGACGACGTCCGCGTGAGGGTCGAGATCGTCGCCGAGCGCGACGGCGGGGCGACGCGAGCGGCGCTGACCGCGCTCGCGGTCGCGGCGCTTCTGTGGGCCGGCCGGCTGTCGGGCCTCGATGCCCCCACACCGGCGGCCGCCGTCTCACTGCTCCTGGCCGGCGGCGCCGTCGTCTCCGGATTCGCCGCCGCGGCCGGCCACCACATCATCGTCGACAGGCTGCTGCGAAACCGTCGGCGTTCGCTCGTCGTGGTCGTCGTCTGCGCGCTCGCCGCATCCGCCAGCCTTGCGATGGAGCTGCCCAGCGCCCACCCGCTCGGCGTCTGGCTGGCGGCGGCCATCGTCTGCTCCTATGCAGCGCTGCGCCTCGCGTGGTCCGCGATCCGGGCGGCCAGGTAGAATGGGCGTCGCTTGAGCTTCGCGACACATCTGCCGAAGGGCGAATGATGCACAAAGCCTCCAACTGGATACGAGGAAACGGCGCGTACGTCATCAAGTCCGCCGAGAGCCGGCCGCATCCGATCGTGGCACGCGGGCCGCTCAACGGTCACGCCCCGGTCGTGACGCCAGAAGACAAGAAGCTCGCCGAAGCCGTCTGGCTTCGTCACCGCACCGCGTAGCCTCGCCGGCGAAGCGCGCACCCCGCTTCGCGCGACGAAGCGCGCACCCCGCTCCGCGCGAGGGCGCGCGCCGCTAGGAGACCGGCACCTGGGGCCGCTGCTCGGCATCGACGGCGACGCCAAGCTTCGCGTGCTGATCGGACAGCCCGCCCTGCGCGGGATCGGCCAGCGACAGCGCGTTGGGGAGCAGGCGGTTGAAGCGCGACTGCAGCTCGGTCAGCGGCTGCAGCACGCCGCGCAGCGCGAGCGCCCCGCCGACGTAGCGCGGCGCCCACACGCGTGACGAGCGCCGCCTGATGGCGTGCTCGATCGCATCGATCGCGTCCGACAGCGGCGCCGGCGTCGAGACGAACTTCGGCAGCGAGCTCGTCATGATCTGCGACGACGGGTGCGCGAAGCTCGCCCGCACGAGGTCCGTGTCGATGAAGCCGAAGTACGCGCAGCCGACCCGCGCTCCCGAGGGCAGGGTCTCCGCGCGCAGCGTGTTGGTCAGCGCCTCGACGCCCGCCTTGGACGCCGAGTACGGCCCCATCAGCGGCGCGTGGCTGGCGGCGGCGAGCGAGGCGATGTTCAGCAGGTAGCCCTTGCGGGCGGTGATCTGCTCGATCACCGCACGGTCGGTGCGCCAGACGCCCATGAGGTTGACCTCGAGCGTGCGCTCGACCTGCTCGATCGGCGCCGTCGCGAGACGGCCGATGTAGCTGATGCCGGCGTTCGCGATCGCCACGTCGATGCCGCCGAAGCGCGACACCGTCTCGCGGACCGCGCGCTGCAGCGCTTCGTAGTCGGTGACGTCGGCCTCCAACGCGACGGTGCGGTCGCCCAGCTCGGCCGCGAGCTGCTCGAGCAGCTCGGGCTCCAGGCCGACGAGTGCGACGTTCGCTCCGGCGGCGTGCAGCCGCCGCGCGCTGGCCGCGCCGATCCCGCGCGCCGCGCCCGTGATGAAGACCGTCCGCCCGGCGACGTCGTAGTCCGGCGAGGAGAGGAAGGGAAGTCGCATGCGCTACACCCTCGCGGGCTCGGCGACGCCGACCCGCAGCTCGTAGTTGTCGGCGTCGAAGCGCCGCGTGCGCCGGCGGAAGCGGAACGTGAAGTCCGGCCACAGCGTCGGGTTGTTGCCGTTGGCATCGAGGTACCAGCTCGCGCATCCCGTCGCCCAGACCGTGCGGGGCATGAGCGCGCGCAGCTCCCGGTTGAACGCCGAGACGGCCGCCGGCTTGACCTCGACGCTCGAGATGTCGCGTTCGTCCATGAGCGCGATCGCGTCGATGAGGTAGTTCAGCTGCGACTCGATCATGAAGACCATCGAGTTGTGGCCCAACCCGGTGTTCGGGCCGATGATCTTGAACATGTTCGGGAACCCGGCCATCGCGGTCCCGAGGTAGGCCCTGGGGGTGCGCCCGGCGGACTCGGCGAGCGTCTTGCCGTCGCGGCCGCGCACGAGCCACGCGGTCGGCGGGTCGGTCACGTGGAAGCCGGTGCCGAGGATGATCGTGTCGACCTCGCGGCGGCTGCCGTCGGCGAGCACGATCTCGCGCCCCTCGATCCGCTCGATCGCGTCCGTGACGAGCTCGACGTTCGGCTTGCACAGCGCGGGATACCAGGAGTTGGAGAGCAGGATGCGCTTGCAGCCGAGGCGGTAGTCGGGCGTCAGCTTGCGTCGCAGCTCACGGTCGCGGACCTGGCGGCGCAGGTGGAGCTTCGCGCCGAGCTCGGCCGGCTGCGCGAGCCGGGGGTCCTTCGTGAAGCCGAGCGCGAGCGACTCGCGGCTCCAGTAGATCGCCGTGCGAACGGCGCGCTGCGCGAGCGGCAGGGCGCGATACAGCCCGCGCTCGACGCGCGAGGTCGGACGGTCGGTGTGGGGCATGATCCACGGCGGGGTGCGCTGGAAGACGTGCATCCTGCCGACCTTCGGCTGGATCTTCGGCACGAACTGGATCGCCGACGCGCCGGTGCCGATGACCGCGACGCGCTCGCCGTCGAGCACATGGTCGTGGTCCCACTGCGCCGAGTGGAACAACGTCCCCTCGAAGCTGTCCAGTCCCGGGATCGACGGCACCGACGGCTGGCTCAGCGGCCCCGTCGCGTCGATGAGCAGGGACGCGTCGAATGCCCCCCGCGACGTCTGCACGTGCCAGCGGCGCAGCTCCTCGTTCCACGCCGCGCCCGTCAGCTCGTGGCCGAGGCGCAGGTGCTCGCCGAGGCCGTGGCGCTCGGCCGTGCGGCGCAGGTACGCCCAGATCTCGGGCTGGCGCGAGTACGTCCGCGACCACGACGGGTTGGGGGCGAACGAGAACGAGTACAGGTGCGACGGGATGTCGCATTGGCAGCCGGGGTACGTGTTGGCCTGCCACGTACCGCCGACGTCGTCGGCGCGGTCGAGGACGACGAAGTCCTCGATCCCGGCCTGCTTCAGGCGGATCGCCATGCCGAGGCCGGCGAAGCCGCTGCCGACGATCGCGATGCGAACGCTTGCCGGCGGCGCGCCACCGCCGTCGTCGTCGTCGGCTGACGGTACGGGCTTGCGCTTCATGGGGGCGAGGGTATTGACAGCCATGGTCGCGTTCCTCTCAGACGGTCGGGGGGGTGGCGAGCACCGATGACTTGCGCCGGGACTCGGAGGCGGCGCCACGGGTGGCCGAGGCGGTCAGGCGGACCCGGTGCAGCCCCCAGGACAGCATCACGAGCAGCACGAGCGTGAAGAACCCGATGACGCCGTAGGCGCCGTACGTCACGAGCGGGTCCTTCGTCTTCGCCTCGCGCTGCAGGAGCTTGTGGTCGGATTGGAACGAGCGCACGAAGGACTGCGGCGCGGGCACGAGCGGTGCCGGGATCGCGGCGTCGGCGGGCGCGTAGATCGGCAGGCCGAGCAGCGAGTTGCCGGTCTGCAGTCGGATCAGCGACTTGTAGTCGCCCCACACCGGGATCGGCTCGGTCGTCTGGTAGACGCCGCGGCGGATCTCCTTCATGTGGCTGACGACGAGGCCGCCGCCCTGCCAGGCCGTCGTCGTCAGGGTGGTCGCCCCGTCGGCGGCGCTGACCGGGTTCATCTTGGCCGTCACGATCACCGTGCGCGCCGGCCCGCTGTTGACGTCGCGCAGCGTGACCGCCGCCGTCGCGGTCGTGCTCGACGGCGTGTAGAGGAGAAACGCGACGAGGCCGGCGACCACGACGGCGCCACCGAGCCCGAGCTCGCGCAGGCCGCGCGCGTTGGGGACGTCGTCGGATGCGAGTCGCGCGCCCATCCAGGCGCCGATCAGGCTGGCGGCGAGCGCCGTCGTGAGCCCGATCGCGGCGACCTCCGGCAGGATCTCCGTCGGCCACGGCAGTGGCATCCAGACGTGCGACCAGCCCCACTCGGCGGCCAGGCCGATCGTGCCGAGCGCCAGGCCGCACCACGCGCCGAAGACGATCGGCTTGCGCGGTGACACGACGAGCGCCAGGCCCTCGACGATCGCCACCTCGACGAGGTACAGCGGGAAGTGCGCAGCGCTCTGGCCGAGGTCGCCGACGAGCAGCGACAGCCCGCCTCGCATGATGATGAAGAAGAGGACGGCGGCGAACGCCTTGCCCGGGCCGAGCCAGACGCGCGCGGCGACGAGCACGACGCCGGCCGCGAGCATGATCAGCAGCGGCTGGAAGACGAGCTGGAACTGCGGGATGCCGAGGTCGAACTCGAGCTGGAACGTCGACAGGGCGATGAGCAGGCCGCCGGGCAGCCAGACCTGGCGCAGGTGCTTGACCCACCAGCGCTCGGTCTCGAGCTGGCCGTCGCGCTTCATCGCGCGCACGGCCTCGACCTGGATCACGGCGATCCCGACGAGCGTCATGCACGCGCCGCCGATGAGCATGAGGTGCGTCGGCCCCCACAGCGTGACGTCCTGGCCGAACAGCCGGTGCCAGCCGTCGTCGAGCGGGAATCCGAGCAGCGAGAAGCTGCCGGAGGCGAACATCAGGATCCCGCCGAGCGGGGCGTACCACGTGCGCGTGATCTTCACGAACGTCGGTCCTTCCTTCTTCGTCGGCAGGCAGATCGCGAAGAAGCCGGCCATGACGATGCCGAACAGTCCGGCGAGGATGAAGTAGTGCGCGGGCGTCCCGAACGCGCCCTGGTCGCGCCCGACGTCGACGTGCAGCGAGACGTCCCAGTACAGGCCGAAGAGCGCCGTGATGAGCGAGACGATCGCCAGGCCGCATGGGAACGACGCCCAGCCCGGTTGACCCGAGACGCGCAGCGCGAAGCGGTCGAACCAGCCGATGACCCCGATCAGCCCGGCGCGGTGGCCGAGCCCGCCGAGCAGCAACACCGTCGTGTAGACGGCGACGACGACCGACATCGTCTCGATGTCCTTCTGCGCGGCGCCACCAGCGGGTGGCGACGCCGGTGGCGTTGCGGCGGAGAGGATCGACAGACCCGCGTGGAGGGAGCTCATGCCGGGAACCTAGCACGATGTCGCCAACTCATGTCACATTCTTTGGTGGTCATGTTTCTCGCGCCATACCCGTGGTGCGCGGGTGGTACGCGCGCGGTCGCGCAATCGATCGCCCGCCCGCCGAAACCCTCGGGCGTTGCTCGGGTTGTAGGTCCCCGAAGCCGGCGTTCGGGGGAGGGATGGCTGATACCGTGCGCGCGTCCCAAGATGTCTTAGGAGGAGTTCATGCTGAGGAGCGTCGTTCGACGTCCATCGCCAGCAACGATCATCGCGCTGCTCGTGCTCGTGATCGTGGCGGCACCGCTCGCCGACGCGGCTCAGAAGGCGGTCAGTAGTCCCAGGGCCCAATCCGCGGCGACCAAGAAGAAGAAGAAGAAGAGCAGTGTCGTCAACCATGCGAAGTTCGCCGACAGCGCGGGCAAGATCCGCGGCTACAGCGTCGGCTTCGCCGCGCTGCCGAACCGGGTCGTCCTGACCGACGGGCGGGGCAAGCTCCCCGCCGCGATCATCCCCGCCGGGACGCAGGTCGGTCCGCAGGGTCCCGCCGGAGCGCCCGGGCCGCAGGGTCCGAAGGGCAGCGGCTTCGGCCAGGTCCGAATCGTGTTCGTCCAGGGTGCCGCGGGCATCGACGGGCTCGCGTCCGCCGAGGCCGACTGCGATCCGGGCGAGAAGGTCGTCGGCGGCGGCCACGAGATCGTGTACCCGACGCGCGCCGTCGCCACGGATCGTGCCGGTGCCGTCGAGATCAAGAACAGCAAGCCGGTCGTCGCCAACGCCGCCGCCGGGACCAGCGGCTGGTACGTCCAGGCCGTCCGGATCCCGTCGGAGGTCAAGTTCGTCAGCGACGGCGCCGGTGGCGTCAAGGCGGCGCCGAACACCGACGCCGACAAGCTGGTCGTCGTCAAGGCGTGGGCGGTGTGTGCGAAGTGAGCACGACCCCCCTGATCGCATAGGTTTGAGCACATGTCCGTTCTCTCAAAAGTGAGGTCACACCACATGCATCGTTCGCCTTCCGTTCGCGCCACCGTCGCCCTTGGCGCGGTCGCGTTGCTCGTCGCGCTGGTACCGCTGAACGCGTTCGCGGCGACGCCCCGCAAGGATGCCGGTTACCAGGGCGCCAGCTCGCAGAAGTCCGGCACCCTGACCCTTCCGGTCGACCTGCGTGTCGCGAAGGATGGCAAGAGCGTGACGAGGTTTGACATCCAGTGGACCTCCAAGTGCGCATCGCCGACCGGTCGCCTCGCGCTCGGCGGACTTTCGGTGACGCTGAAGAAGGCCATCAGCAAGGCCGGCTCCTTCGGCGACAACGCATCCTTCACGCGCGACTTCGGCAACGGGCAGAAGGGCCTGTTCACGGTCGTGCTCAAGGGCAAGTTCACCAAGAAGACCACCGCGAAGGGCACGTTCAAGGTGTCTGTCTCGATTCGTGACGAGACCAACCAGCAGGTCGACACCTGCGACAGCGGCACCATCAGCTGGCAGGTCAGGGACTAGCCTCGTGCGCGGCGGCCACGATCGCACGATGCCCCACGGACGTCCTGCCCGCTTGGGCATCGTGACGCTGGCCGCCGCGACGGCCGGCCTTGCCGCGCCTACCGCCGGACAGGCGGCGAAGGTGCCGCGAGCGCCGCAGCAGGTCGCGGTCCTCAAGACCGCCGTCCTCGTCCGCGCGCAGCCGCGGGTGGGCGCCACCAGCCGCGGCTACGTGGCGAGGCGGCGCCCGATCACGCAGCAGGTGACGACGCTGCCCGTGCTCGACGAGCACGAGGACGGCGATGGCGTCGAGTGGCTGCGCGTGCGCACGCCCGGACGCGGCACGAAGCGGACCGGCTGGATCCTCGCCTCCGCGCAGGAGGAGGACGAGGTCGGTTGGCGGATCTACGTCGACCGCTCCGACCGCCGCGCGCGGATCTACTACCTCGGCGTCGAGCGAGCCTCCTACCGGGTCGTCATCGGCAAGCGCAGGACGCAGACGCCGACCGGTAGCTTCTTCGTCGAGGAGAACGTCCGCGAGCCGAAGTCGCACGGCATCGGTCCGTACGCGATCGCGCTGAGCGCGCGCTCGGGTGTCTACAAGGAGTTCGACGGCGGGCCTGGCCAGATCGCCCTGCACGGCACCGGCATCCTGCCCGGCGCGCTCGGCAGCGCCTCCTCGCACGGCTGCGTGCGCTTCGCGAACTCGGCGATCAACTGGCTCGGCGAGCGCATCGACGCCGGCACGCCGGTCACGATCTCCGAGTGAGCGCCGTCGCTCGCCGGCCGCGCCACCCTCGCCCGCCCCATCATCGCGTGCGGAGCCGTTGCGCGTCTCGCGTTCCCCGGCGCCGCTGAGCGGCGCGCTGCGACCGCCCGGCGGTCAAGACCCCGCGCTGGCGCGTCGCGCGTCGCGATGCGGCTGCCCGCGGGCGCCCTCGGCGTCTTGGCCGCGGCGGTGATGATCGGCTGCGGCGCCGGCGGTCCGGCAAGCGCTCCCGACCCGGCCGCCACGTCGACGGCTCCTGGCTCGAGCGCACCCGCCCGCACCGGCACCACGGCAGCTGCGCCGCCGTCGGGCTCCTCACAGGGCGCGGCGACGTCGACGGCGTCCGACTGCGTCAACGGCACGTGCACGGTGCGCGTGACCTGCAACGGGACGGTGCGCACGCGGCGCGGTCCCGGTCCCGTAGCCACGCGCTCCTCGAGCGTCAACGGCAGGACCGCCGTCACGCTGGACTTCGCGGGGCACGCGCACGACGCGGTCGTGCGCTGCTGAGCCGCCAGGCTCTCTACGACGACGCCGCGGGCTGTCGCGCGTTGCTGCGCCGGCGCTGCACGGCGCGTCGCTCAACGACACCGGGCCGCCCGACGCTTAACGACGACGGGCCGCCCGAAGGCGGCCCGTCGAGGTGACTTGCGTCAGGAGCTGACTAGATGCAGAAGATGCCGAGGCCGATCTCCTGGCAGTTGTTGCCGGTGCTCGTCTGGCCGTTGGTGCCGTTCTGATCGCCGCCGACCACGGTCAGGGTGCCGCCGTTGGCGTTCTGATCGAGATCCTGGCCGGTCGTCGCGTCCTGCGAGTTGCCCTGGGTGTTGTCACCGAGGATCAGCAGGCCGAAGGCGAGCTGCGCGTTGTTGAGCGACGTCGCCGAGCCGTTCGTGGCGTTCTGGTCGCCGCCGAAGAGGACGATGCCGCCGCCGGACGCCTGACCGATGCCCTGCGTCGTTGCTGCCGACTGAGCGTTCGACTGATCGATGTCGCCGAGGACGATGAGTCCGCCGCCGCCCTGGAAGCTGTTCAGCGTCGTGCGACGAGCCGTTGGTGGCGTTCTGGTCGCCGCCGATGCAGCGTCAGCGTGCCGCCGTCGGCGCCCTGGCCGATGGACTGGTTCGTCTTCGCGGCCTGCGTGCTCTTCTGCGACGTGTCGCCGACGATGAGGCCGCCGCCCGCCGTCTGCGAGTTGTTCAGCGTCGTGTCGGAGTTGTTCGCCGCGTTCTGGTCGCCGCCGCCGAGCACGATGCCGCCGCCGGCGCTCTGGGTGATCGCCTGGTTGGTCTCGGAGCTCTGGTTGTTGGACTGGCTGCTGTTACCGAGGCCGACGATCTGCGCCTGCGCACCTGCCGCGCCCATGGCGACCGCGCCAAGCGCGAGCGGGACGATAAGAAACTTGCGGGTCATGTGACTCCTTCAAACCGATTTGCAAAACGGTACGAGCCGTCTTGGCCCGCCCTGCCCTACGCGTACAGCAAAGACGATCTACGGTCCCAAGCCGTCGGCAGCCTATCGCGGATGCCCGACGTACTCGTTCTCCGTTTGGTTGCTTCGACTCCCCCTCTGGCAGCAGTGTAGCCAGCCGACACGAATGCCGCGGTCCACGTTCTAACGCTCGGTACCCCTCATGTCAAACCAAAGCAGCAGAAATGTTGCGTTGCGTGTCCCTCGCCCCGCTTCCTCGACCGGCTGGGCAGAGCATCTGCTGTTCGTTTCTAACGGCCGCCCCTCCGCGTGTCAACCCCAGGGCCCGAATTCTCCCCTCGATCGCTGGCCGGCTGCGCCCCGGCGCCGCTCCGGCGTGCTCGATCGGCGCGGCGAGCGAGGACGCATTCCCGCGCGCGAGGGCGGGCGCGGCGCGCGCGGGCACGCGCCCGCGTCCAACGGGATCACCGGAGCCCAGCAATGATGGGCCCATCCCGCACGTGGTTGCGTGCGCCGCCTCAAGGGGATATAAACCCGGGGGCGACGAGCGATCGATGTGCGCTGCGCTTGAAGTGGCGCGACGGTGGTGAGGCAGGCCACCGTCACGGTTGGCTGTCAGAGGGCAGGGGAGCGACGGGGACATCGTGTCCGTGAGATGCACGGATCGACACCTAACGGAGGCAGGATGAGACCCAGCAGCACCGAGGGGGAGCCGCGAGGCTCCAGGCGGGCCGCGGCGTGCTCGAAGCACGGCGTCGGCTTCCCGCACGCAGAGCGTCGCACCTGTGGTCCGTCGCGGTCGTCGCCTCGCTCGGTCTGATGGCGCCTGCGGGCGCCGCGTTCGCCCGAGCGGCGACTCGGGCTCGATCATCATCGGCGACCCGGGCCAGTCCGCACAGCAGACCAGTCCACGGGCCGTCCAACAGCGATCAGGACGCGGTACCGGCTCGATCACGCTGGGCGACACGGCCGCGGCGAACGATCAGCAGGCCGTGACGAACCAGCACATCAACCAGGAGCAGTCGGGCACGTTCATCGTCTTCGACGGTGCGCTTGCACCAGAACGCGAGCCAGAACGCGAGCACGGTGCAGGACAACTCGCAGCTCACCGACTCAGCGGCGGGCTCATCGTCGGCAACACCTCGCTGAACAACAAGCAGCACGCCACGACGAACCAGGACATCAACCAGGTCATGGACGGCACCTTCATCGTCTTCGGCGACGCGTTCGCCGTCGATTCGCGCATCACGAGCGGCGTCAACAGCCTCAACGGCTGCGCCGTCTGCGCCGAGAGATGCGCGGCGGCCCGGTCCTCGCAGGCGGCGACTACCGGGCGTCGAGCGACTCGGAGGAGGGCACGTACATCGTGTTCGGCGACTTCACGCAGGCCGCTTCGCAGAACTCCTCCACGGTCGAGAACAACCACCAGGACATGACCGGCAGCATCATCCTGGGCGACACCGAGCTCAACAACGACCAGCAAGCCGTCACGAATCAGAAGATCGACCAGTCATTGCATGGCACGTACATCGTGTTCGGCACCCTCGATCAGACGGCAGATCAGAACGCCAGCACCATCCAGACCAACGAGCAGGAGCATGGATGACCGCGATGTGCGCTAAAACGTCAACGTGCCAGCATGGAATGCCGGACGCGAACCAAGATCGAAAGGAACGGCCTTGAACCGTAAATACACCGCGGTGCCGCTCAGCGTCCTTGTGGCACTGGTCGCTGCGACCGGCGCGCAGGCGCAAATCATCGGCATCGGTGACAGCAACCAGTCGAGCGATCAAGGCATCTCGAGCCACCAGAGCGGCTCGCAGACCTCCGGAGGGGGGATCATCCTTGGGGGTGGCGATCAGAACGCCGCCAACAACTCGACGTCCGAGGCCAACAACAACCAGGTGTCGGGCGGCGGGCTCATCGTCGGCGACACCGGGCAGTCCAACGAGCAGTCCGTCGAGACGGGCCAGGCCGTCACCCAGAACGCCGGCGGTGGAACGCTGACGCTCGCCGGTGGCGATCAGAACGCGGCCAACAACTCGACCGGCACCGTCAACAACGCTCAGCTGGCAGGCGGGCTCATCGTCCTCGGCGACACGGGCCAGTCCAACAAGCAGGGCGTCGTCACGAGCCAGATGATCGGTCAGGCCGCCGGAGCGGGGATCATCCTCGGCGGTGGCGACCAGAACGCCGAGAACAACTCGGCGACGACCGACAACAGCTCGCAGGCCATCGTCAGCGCGCTCATCCTCGGTGATACGGCCCAGGACAGCTCGCAGGCCGACTGCACCGACCAGCAGATCGATCAGGGCGCCGACGCCGGCACGCTGACGGTTGTCGGTGGGACGCAGAACGGTGCCAACAACGGCACCACGGACAAGAACAACGAGCAGGTCCGGTCCGCCGCGATCGTGCCGAGCCGCTGCGTGCGGGTCGTGCCGCCGCCGCCGCCGACGGTCGTGCCGCCGCCGGCAGTCGTGCCGCCGCCGGTCGTCGCTCCTCCGCCGCCGGCCGCCAAGCCGGTCGTGAAGAAGAAGCCGAAGAAGAAGGTCGTCAAGAAGAAGAAGAAGAAGAAGAAGAAGGCCCGTAAGCCGCGTCGCAAGCGGGGCTTCACAGGCTGACGAACCTCGTCGTCTCGCTGGGCCCGGCGTCATCGCCGGGCCCAGTTCGACGTTGGGCGTCACCTCACCCCTTTATGACACACCGTTCACTCTCGAAGAGAGGCCTCAGGCTCGCGTTCTGCGCCTCAGCCGCAGCCGCCCTCCTGACCGCCGGCTGCGGAAGCTCGAGCTCGTCCAAGGGCGACGAGCCCACCGCATCGACCACGGTCGGAACGACGAGCACGCCGGCCAAGCCGGTGCTCACCAAGGCCGAGTTCATCGCCCAGGCCGACAACGCCTGCCGCAAGACGCAGAAGAAGCAGAACGAGCTGCGTCGTGAGGCGGTCGGCAAGCAGACGTCCGAGCTCGTCCCCACGCTGCGCAAGCAGGCCAAGCTCGCGGTGGACCTCGCTGACGACCTCGGAACGATCACGCCCCCGGCGGGCGACACCACCAGCGTGGCGGCGTTCATCGACAGCGTGCGCAAGATCGGCGTCTACTCGAAGGCGCTGAGCGACTCGATCGAGGCCAAGCACGACAAGCCGGCCCACAACCTTGCCAACAAGCTCGTGAGCTGGCGTCAGGTGGAGCACACGCTGGGTCAGAGCTACGGACTGAAAGTGTGTGCACGTGGCTCGAGCTACTGATCAGCCTGGATGCAAGCGTCGCGGCGGGACGATCGCTCTCGCGACCGCGCTCGGCGTGGGGACACTGCTGCTCGGCGCGGGTGACGCGCTCGCCGTCGACAGCCTCTCCGTCTCGGCCTCCCCGGGCGCCCAGGCGACCGTTCCCATGACGATCGGCGCCCGCGGCTCGACGAGCGAGCCGAGCAAGCTGCGGGTCTTCGTCGCGCAGGGGGGCAACTGCGCGAACGCGGGTGGCGCGTCGACGAGCGCGGTGGCCCAGAGCCAGCGCAGCGGATCCGTCGAGGTCCTGTCACAGGACCCGTCGGGCGCGTTCTCGTACGTGACCTCGTACACGCCTCCCGCGCCCGGCAGCTACGCCCTTTGCGCCTACCTGTTCCGGTCCTCGGAGACGTCCAACGTGTCCAGCCAGGTCTCGCAGGGCTTCGCCGTGGCCGCGGCGCCGGCACCGGCGCCCGCCCCCGCCGCCGAGACGAGCGATGCGGGCGACACGGTGGCGCAGACGAAGCACTGCATCGTCCCGAAGCTCAAGAACCACACCTACGAGGGAGCGCGCAAGCTCCTGCACCGTGCCGGCTGCATCGTCGGGAAGGTCGCCAAGCCCGACAAGAAGAAGGCCCGGCCGATCAAGCGCGGCGGACGGCGGCGGATCCTGAAGGTCTCGACGCAGTCCTCGCCCGCGGGCGCGGTGCGGCGGGCACGGGCTCCGATCTCGCTGCGCCTCAAGTACGTCACCCCGACGTCCAAGAAGAAGTCCTAGCCGTCCCCAGCGAGCACCGCGCGGCCCGGCCCGCGCGGGGCCCGGCCCGGCCCGGCCCGCGCGGCTGCGCACGGGCGGGGGGGTGTGGCGGCGCGCGGGCGGGAGCGTGTGGCGCGCGGGGCTCGCAGCCCTGCCGGCTGGTGGTCCCTCAGCAAGTCCTCGCACGCGGGGATCCCGGTCGCCGATCCCCGCCTGGCCGCGTCGTCGCTCGGTATGGCCCTCTAGAACAGCCCGAGCGCGGCGCCCGCGTCGCGCACCGCGTTGAACAGCGGCTGGGGCACGATGCCCAGCACGACGGTGAGCGCGGCGAAGACGATGCCGACGGCGACGACCTCGCCGTTTGCCCGCAGTCCGGTCGCCTCGTCCGAGCCGCCGGCGAGCAGCGGCTCCGGGCCGGGGCGCGGCGGCCAGCTCTGAGCTCTGGGCCGCGGGGACCATCCAGATCGCAGCGACGACCTTGAGGTAGTAGGCGAGCGAGATCATCGAGCCGACGACGATGAAGACGCCGAGCCAGGCGTAGTCCCCCGTGACGGCCGCCTTGATGAGGTAGAACTTCCCGAAGAAGCCCGCCGTCGCCGGGAAGCCGGCGAGCGCCAGCATCGCGATCGTCATCGGCCACGCGAGCGCGGGTCGCGAGGCGCCGAGCCCATGCAGCGACGCGATCTCGTCGCCGAGCGGTGTCTCGCGCTCGCGCGCGACGATCACCGCGAACGCCGCCAGGTTCATGACGAGGTAGGTGACGAGGTAGAAGACGGTCGCCTGCAGCCCGAGCCGCGAGGCGACGACCACGCCGGCGAGCATGTAGCCGGCCTGCGCGACGGAGGAGTAGGCCAGCAGGCGCTTGAGCGAAGACTGCCCGAGCGCTCCGACGTTGCCGACGACGATCGTGAACGCCGCCAGGAACGCGAGCAGGGGACCCCAGTCGAGCGAAGCGCCGATGAGCGCGACGTCGAACAGGCGCAGGATGACGCCGAACGCCGCGGCCTTCGTGGCAACGGCCATGAAGGCGGTGATCGGGGTCGGAGCGCCCTCGTAGACGTCGGGCGTCCACTGGTGAAACGGTGCCACCGACGCCTTGAAGCCGAGGCCGACGATCGTCAGCGCGACGCCGGCCAGCAGCAGCGGATCGGTGGCGACCTCGCCGTTCAGCGCGGCGGCGATCGCGCCGAAGTCCGTCGCGCCGGTGGCGCCGTAGATGAACGCCAGTCCATACAGCAGCGTCGCCGATCCGACCGAGCCCACGACGAGGTACTTCAGGCCGGACTCCAACGACGAAGCGCGCCGCATCTCGGTCGCGCACAGCACGTACAGCGGGATCGAGAGCAGCTCGAGTCCGAGGAACACCGACACGAGGTTCTGCGCCGCGACGAGCACGATCATGCCCGCGATCGAGGTCAGCAGCAGCGCGTGGTACTCGCCGTGCGCCGCCTCGCGCGGGGCCACGTGGCGCCAGGACAGGATGACCGCCGCGATGCCGGCGACGCAGAACAGCATCGTCAGCGCGAGCGTCAGCTCGTCGAGGCGCAGCGCGCCGGCCACGAGGTCGGTGCGCTCGCCCCACTGCCAGATGCTGACGCCGATCGCGGTCGCGAGGCTGCCGATCGACAACGCCGGCACGAGCGTCTCGCGCACCGCGCGCGAGCGCAGCAGGCCCAGCATGAGCGTCAGCAGGGCGCCGACGAGGACCGCGATGAGCGGCGACAGGCCGGCCCAGTCGATGTGCGGCCCGACGATCTTGGCGGCTGCGGCGATCATGGCGAGGCCTCCGGAAGCGTGGCGGCCGCGTCACCGACGCTGAGCGCGCTCGGCGCGATGCTCGACACGGTGGGCTCGCTGCGATCGAGTGCGAACTGGGGATACAGCGCGATCGCGAGGATCGCGAGCACGAGCGGCACGAGCACGAGGCCGTCGCGCATCGTCATCTCGGCCGGCTCGACGCGCGGGCCGGTGCGGTTGTGAACCGTGCGGATGTAGAGGCGCAGCGCGTACACCGCGGCCATGACGACGCCGCTCGAGGCGATGATCGCGATCGCGACCTTCGTCTGGAAGACGCCGAGCAGGATCATGAACTCGCCGACGAAGTTCGACGAGCCCGGCATCGCGAGCGTCGCGAACGTGATGATGAGGAAGAACGTCGCCAGGACGGGCGCGCGCGTCGCGATGCCGCCCATGTCGCGGATGTCCTCGGAGCCGTCCGATCGCGCGGCCAGCAGCGCGACGACGAAGAACGCCGGCGCGACCACGAGACCGTGGTTGAAGGCCTGCAGGATCGCGCCCTGGGCGCCCTGGGAGTTCAGGGCGAAGATCCCGAGCACGATGAAGCCGAGCTGTGCGACCGACGAGTACCCGAGCACGAGCCGGGCATGCGTCGTCGTGAAGGCCATCGCCGAGCCGTAGAGGATCGAGAACAGCGCGACCAGCAGCATCAGCGTCTGGAAGTGCGCGCTCGCGTCGGGGAAGAACGGCAGGCAGATGCGCAGGAACCCGTATGCGGCGACCTTGCTCAGGACGCCGGAGAAGACCGCGAGCACCGGCAGCGGCATCGCCTTGTAGCCGTCGGGCATCCAGCCGTGGAACGGGAACGCCGGCATCTTCACGAGGAACGCGGCCGCGAACGCGAGGAACAGCCAGTTCTGCGTCGACGAGCCGAGCGTGCGCTGCGCGAGATCGGAGAAGGCGAAGGAGACCGACTGGCCGTCGCCGGCCGCCAGCACGCCCGTCGCCACGGCCGCGGTCAGCATCAGCAGCGAGCCGACGAGCGTGTAGATGACGAGCTTCGTCGTCGCCTGCACGCGCCGGACGCCACCCCAGATGCCGGTGAGGAAGAAGAACGGGACGAGCATGAGGTCGAAGAAGACGACGAACAGCGCGAGATCCTGGGCCATCAGGGCGCCCAGCACCGAGGTCTCGGCGAGCGCCATGTGGAAGTAGAACAGCCGCGGCTTCTGCCACTCCGAGAACGACGCCCACAGCGTGCAGGCGAACCACAGGATCCCCGTCAGCGCGACGAGGAACAGGTTCAGCCCGTCGAGGCCGAGCTTGTAGTGGATCCCGAGCTCGGAGATCCACATCTCGTCGGTGACGTACTGCAGCGTGCCCGAGCCGCTCTTGAAGTCGACGATGTAGACGACCGCGTAGCCGAGCACGAGCAGGGTGCCCGCCACCGCGATCTTGCCGGCCATCCGCGGCGGGGCGAACAGGCCGAGGACGCCGAACGCCAGCGGCAGCCACAGCGCGATCGACAGATGCAGCGTCATGCCTGCAGGAGGAAGTAGAAGGTCAGCGCGACCATGCCGACGACGAGCACGGCGGCGTAGTAACGCAGGAAGCCCGTCTGGGCGGCGCGCACCGCGCTCGATCCGACGCGCACGATCCCGGTCGCTCCGCCGACGAGCAGGCCGTTGACGAAGACCCGTTCGAACGTCTGCTGGGCGAAGGACCCGAACCACTGCGACGGGCGGACGACGAGCACGCCGATGAGCTCGTCGAAGTACCACTTGTTCACGAGGAAGGTGTGCAGCGGCCGCAGGCGCGCGAGCACGCGTGCGGACATCCCGGGGTTCTTGACCCACACGACGTACGCGATGGCGATCCCCGCGAGCCCGACGAGCGTGCCGAGCACGAGGCCGAACGCGATCAACCCGCCGCTGGGCTCACGCTCGAACAGGGCCGAGTCGTGGAACGTCGGCTCGAGGAAGTGGTCGACGACGTGCGTGACCTGCGGGATCTGCAGGAAGCCGCCGACGATCGCCAGCAACGCGAGCGTCCCCATCGCGAGCTTCATCGGCTTCTCGCGCTCGGCGATGTGGTGGTCGGGGCCCGGGAAGCCGACGTCGGTGTCCTCGACCTCGCCGTTGGCCGGGTTCGTGTGGACCGCGGCGTGGTGCAGATGGCCCTCCTCGAGCTCGACGGCCTCCGGCACCGGGTCGCCCCAGAACGCCCGGAAGATCATCCGGAACGTGTAGATGCCGGTCAGGAAGGCACCGACGTACCCGCCCGCGTAGAGGATCCAGTACCAGCCGCCGCGGTCGCCGATGATGAGCAGGATCTCGTCCTTGGAGAAGAAGCCCGAGAACGGCGGGATGCCGGCGAGCGCGAGGCCGCCGATGACCATGCAGCCGTACGTGAACGGCATCGACTTGCGGAAGCCGCCCATCTTGTCGAGGTTCTGGTTGCCGGCCATGGCGGCGATCACCGAGCCGGCGGCCATGAAGAGCAGCGCCTTGAAGAAGGCGTGCGTCATGAGGTGGAAGAGGCCCGCCGCGTAGGCCCCGGCGCTGACGGCCATGATCATGTAGCCGATCTGCGACATCGTCGAGTAGGCGATGACGCGCTTGAGGTCGGTGACCGTGAGCGCGATCGTCCCGGCGATCAGCAGCGTCAGGCAGCCGATGACCGCGCCGACGTCGGCGGCGGTCGGGGCGAGCTCGAACAGCGGGTGCATGCGCGCGATGAGGTACACGCCGGCCGTCACCATCGTCGCGGCGTGGATCAGGGCGCTGACGGGCGTCGGGCCCTCCATCGCGTCCGGCAGCCATGTGTGCAGCGGCACCTGGGCGGACTTCGCGAACGCGCCGACGAGCAGCAGGATGCAGCCGGCCGTGAGGTCGGCGTTGCCGGGGTCGAAGGACTCCTTCGCGCCCTCGAACGTCTTCAGGAAGTCCAGCGTGCCCGTGTGCTTGAAGATGAAGTACGTCCCGAGCACGAGCCCGACGTCGCCGAGGACGTTGATGACGAACGCCTTGATGCCCGCGTTCGTCGCGGTCGTGCGGCGATACCAGAAGCTGATCAGCATGTACGAGGCCGCGCCGACGAAGGCCCAGCCGACGATCAGCAGCAGGAAGTTGCCGGCCAGGACGAGCAGCAACATCGAGAAGACGAAGAAGTTCAGGTACGCGAAGAAGCGCACATAGCCGCGGTCGGAGTCCAGGTAGGCGACCGAGTACAGGTGGATCAGCGTCGAGACGCCGGCGACGACGAGGATCATGAAGACCGACAGCGGGTCGACCAGCAGCGACAACTGGGCGTCGACGCCGACCGTCGTCGCGTAGTTCCAGGCGACCGCGCGGACCTGGCGGTGCTCCTCGCCGAGGCCCTGCAGCGAGACCAGCGTGGCGACGGCGGACGCGAACGACAGCGTCATCGCCCCGGTCGCGACGTAGCCCGATCCCCGGCCGGCCAGCCGTCGCCCGACGAGCGCGATGACGATCGTGCCCGCGAGCGGGAACAGCAGCGTGGCCCACGCGAAGAGCTTCACGGAGCCCATCAGCCCTGAAGCTCCCGCATCTCGTCGACGTCGATCGGCAGCCGCCGGCGGTGCATCGCGACGATCAGGCCGAGCCCGACGGTGACCTCGCACGCCGCGACGACCATGACGATGATCGCGAAGATCTGGCCGTCGGCGTTGCCGTGCATGCGCGAGAAGGCGATCAGCGCGAGGTTCGCGGCGTTCAGCATGAGCTCGAGGCACAGCAGGATGACGAGCGGGCTGCGGCGCGTCAGCACGCCGGCCGCGCCGATCGTGAAGATCAGCGCGCTGACGGCCAGATACCAGCCGATGGCCATCAGGCGTCGTCCTTGGCGTCGCCCGGCGGGACGCTCACCGGCAGGGCGGGCTGGCGCGCGGCCCCGCTGCGCCCGCCGACGGCCTCGGCCATCGTGCCGGTGTTGGCGGGGCGCAGGACGTCCATCGCGCTGTAGCGCGCCTGGTCCTCCGCGGCGGTGATGCCGCCGCGGCGGCGCGCCAGGACGACGGCCCCGACGGCCGCGATGAGCAGCAGGAAGGACGCGATCTCGAACGGCAGCAGGAAGCGCGTCAGCAGCAGCTCGCCGATCTGCTGGGGCGAGCCGAAGCCGGGCGCGAGCGGCGCGCCGTCGGTGTCGATCGCCTTCAGGCCGGAGCCGAGCGTCGCCACGCACAGCTCGACGAACAGCGTCGCGCCGAAGACCGCGGCGACGACGCGCAGGCCGCGGCCGGGGCGTGCGCCGAGCGGCTCGTCCTGGCCGCCGACGTAGGCGACGACGAAGACGTAGAGCACCATCACGGCGCCCGCGTAGACGACGACCTGGGCGGCCGCGACGAACTCCGCGCGCAGCAGCAGGAACAGCGCCGCGAGCGACAACAGGTGGCACACGAGGGCGAGCACGGAGTAGAACGGGTTGCGGACCGCGACGACCCCAATCGCCCCAGCAATCGCCCCGATTCCGGCCAGGAAGAACAGCACCTCCGCCATGAAGGCCGCAATCTATCGTCGCGCGGGTTGTGACCTCTGTCTCGTGAGTCGTGAGCACGACATTTGTCGGGCTGGAGGCGGTGCCCGGGGCCGCGCGTATGCTCGGATGTGGAAGCGGGCATGCATCCACAACGCGGCCGGCTGCGCACCAGCAGCCGAGACCGTTCTCAATTCACGCCGATCCCCAGGAGGACACACCGATGGCAGAGCCGACGCTGGAGCGAGGATCCAAAGGCCAGGCTGTCAAGGATCTGCAGGAGGCCTTGATCGAGCTCGACTTCAAGCCCGGCGCGGTCGACGGCGTCTTCGGGGTCTACACCGAGAGCGCGTTGAAGGCCTTCCAGGGGTGGGCGAGCGTCATGGTCGACGGCATCGTCGGCGAGGCCACCTGGGAGAAGCTCGACAACGCCAACAAGGACGACCCGACCGTCAAGAAGGGCTCCAGGGAGGTCGCCGTGCGCGGCGTCCAGCGGCGCCTGATCCAGCTCGGCTTCGATCCCGGCGACATCGACGGCGACTTCGGCGACAAGACCGAGGCGGCCGTCAAGAAGTTCCAGCAGCAGTACGACCTTGCGGCCGACGGCATCGTCGGCCCGGCGACGTGGGCCGTGCTGAACTCGCCCCCGGTCGACGACGAGGAGTAGGCGTTCCCGGGACCGCGGCCGGCTCGATTCGGCCGCGGTCCATGCGGGGTACCTGACCGACGATGGGACGCGAGGCCGCGACGTACGAGATCGCGCTGTCGGCGGGCGATGCCGCAGCGGTGATGCACGCCCTCGACGCCGCCGGAGTCGAGCAGCTCGGCGCCGACGCCGAGCGGATCGACTTCGTCGTGCGCGATCCGAACCGCTACTGGATCGACCTGCGCCTGCACCACGCCGCCGCCGAGCGCCGGCTGGAGATCCGCATCGCCCTGACGAACGACGTGTGGTCGATCCGGGCGCCGCTCGAGGCGGTGCTGACGCCGCTCGCGCCCGAGCTCGCCGGCAAGCCGTTGCGCGACGACGACGGCGACGAGGTCGCGATCGCGTGCGCCGACGGCTGGTCGCTCGCGCTCGAGGTCGACTACGAGCGCCGGCGCGCGGGGTTCGTCAGGCGCATCGGAGACTTCACCGCCCCGATCTCCGCCGACCACGTCTACATGTACGTCCACCAGACGCGCTGGAACATCGACAACGACGAGGAGCTCGCGTGGCATCGCGAGCGCGAGATGGCGAAGATGCAGGAGATGTGGGAGGGCGGCGAGGGCGAGGATCCCGACGACTGATCAGGTCGGCCGCACGACCAGCCCGATCCGGCGCGCCGCCGCGGCGAGGCGCTCGTCGAACGTCGCCACGACCCGCTCCTGCGCATCGCCGGCGGCGAGCAGGACGCAGCAGTCGGGAAGCTTGAGGCCGGTCTGGGCACGCAACCGCGCGAGCCGCGGGGCGGCGTCGGCGCCGAGCGCGATCTCGCGCACCGAGAGCGCGTCGAGGATCGTCTGCGCCTCGACGAGGCGCTCGGCCCGGGCAGGTCCCACGAGCACCTCGGCCAGCGTGATCGGGCTGGCCGCGAGCTCGTCGCCGGCCCCGTCGAGCAACAACCGCGTGGCCGCGTCGTTATGAGCGTCGCGCTCATCCAGATGTGCGACGAGCACGCTCGCGTCGACGATCATCAGTCGGGCCAGTCGTCGCGCAGGCGCTCGAGGTAGTCGGAGGGATACGTGCCCGTGAGCGAGCCGCTGGTGCGCAGGATCGCGTCGCGGCGGGCTTGGACCTCGGCGTCCTGGTCGCGCGTCAGCACCCCGTGTCCCTCGGCGACGAGCCGTTCGAGCAGCACCCGGGGCGAGCCGCTGTCCGCCGGCCAGCGTCGCGCCGCGTCGCGCAGAGCGCGGGCGATCTCGTCGCTCTCGGTGATCGTGTGTCGCGGGCGGGACGTCGGCACGGGAAGCAGTGTAACACTTGCACTGGAGTGCACCACCAGGCGGGGTAACCGGTCCGCAAGGAAGAAATGTGACCTGCTCGCCGCGGCGGCGGTGCGACCGGTCGCGGTCGGTGTCGCCCAGGCGTACCTCGCGCGCGACGCCTTCGTCCGATCCGGCAAGGGGCAGGCGCCGGCCGGCCTCAACTTCGGCGACTGCTTCTCCTACGCGCTGGCCCAGTCGATGGGCCGGACGCTCCTCTTCAAGGGCGACGACTTCACCCAGACGGACGTCACGCCGGCCGCGTGAGCGCTACTCGCCCTCCTTGCGCAGCGGCGTGCGCTCGAGCGGCTCGTCGAGCAGCATCTCCTTCGTGAAGATGAGGTCCGAGCGGTTGTAGTCGGACATCTCGTAGTCCTGGCCCATCGTGATCGCGTCGAACGGGCAGGCGACCTCGCAGTAGCCGCAGAAGATGCAGCGCGCGAGGTTGATCTCGTAGACCGCCGCGTAGCGCTCGCCGGCGGACACGCGGTTCTCGGGGGTGTTCTCGGCCGCGACGACGCGGATGCAGTCCGACGGGCAGGCCGCGGCGCACAGCGAGCAGCCGACGCACTTCTCCAGGCCCGTGTCCTCGAAGCGGTGCAGCTTGTGGCGGCCGCGGAAGCGCGGGTAGACCGGCACCTTCTCCTCGGGGTAGGAGATCGTCTTCGGGCCCTCGAACAGGCGCGCCATCGTCGTCTTGAGGCCGCGCAGCGTCTCGCCGAACGCACGGTACGTGCCGCCCGCCATGCCGGGCTGCGGGGCGCGCTGCACGACGAGCATGTCGTCGCCGGGGTTCCAGGTCATGTGACGGCCACCACGATGATTGCGGTTACGAGGGCATTCAGGGTCGCGAGCGGCAGCATGACCTTCCAGCCGAAGCTCATGAGCTGGTCGTAGCGCAGACGCGGCAGCGTCGCGCGGATCCAGACGAAGAGGAACACGAACAGGAAGATCTTGCCGAACACGACGAACGGGTCGACCCAGCCGGGCGGGTCGACGAACGGCAGCTGCCAGCCGCCGAGGAACATCGTCACGGCGATCCCCGAGACGACGAGGATGTTCACGTACTCGGCGAAGAAGTAGGACGCGAACTTCGCGCCGCCGTACTCCGTGTTGTAGCCCGCGACGAGCTCGGCATCGGCCTCGGGGAGGTCGAACGGCGCGCGGTTGGTCTCCGCGAACGCGGACACGAGGAAGATCAGAAAGCCGACGAACTGGGGCACGATGTACCAGACGTTCGACTGCGCCTCGACGATCGCCGGCAGCGACAGCGTCCCGGCCATCATCAGCACGCCGACGAGCGACAGGCCCATCGCGACCTCGTAGGAGATCAGCTGCGCGGCCGCGCGCATCGCGCCGAGGAACGAGTACTTCGAGCCGCTCGCCCAACCGCCGAGCATGAGCCCGTAGAACGCGATCGCGCCGAACGCGAAGACGTACAGGACGCCGATCCCGACGTCGATGCCGTACAGCCCGACGTCCTGGCCGAAGATGTTCGCGACGTCGCCGAAGGGCAGGATCGCGAACGCCGCGAACGCCGTCAGCAGCGAGATGATCGGCGCCAGCGCGTAGAGGAAGCCGATGCTCGTGCTCGGCCGGAAGTCCTCCTTCGTCGCCAGCTTGATGATGTCCGCCAGCGGCTGCGCGGCGCCCATCGGACCGACCCGGTTGGGCCCGTAGCGGTGCTGGAAGCGCCCGAGCAGCTTGCGCTCGGCAAGCAGCACGATCGGCACGATCTGGACCGCGATCAGGAACAGGATCACGGACTTGATGAGCTGCACCCACCACACCTCGGCGTAGGCGACGTCGGCGATCGGAAGCGTCATGCGGGCGCGATCTCTACCAGGCCGCTGTCGAGCTCGCTTGCCGAGTCGTCGACGATCCCCGACTCGAGGAACACCGAGCCCTCGGGAACGGCCGCCCGCAGCGAGGCGATCGCGTTGACCTGGGCGCCGTCGGACGCGACCGTGACGCGGTCGCCGTGTCGCACGCCCAGGCGCGCCGCGTCGGCGGGCGACAGCTCCGCGCGCTGCTGGGCGCGCAGGAACTTCAGCGCCGGCGAGCGCTCGACCTGCGGCGCCGCCCAGATCGAGCGGAACGTGCCGAGGCGCAGGTCGCCGTTGGGCGTCGGCGCGTACGGCGGGGCCTCGAGGCCGAACGGGCCGCTGTCGGCCTCCGGCCACGCGGCGGCCTGCGGTCGTGCGGGCCAGCGCACGCCACGCCCGCCGATCTCGTCGAGCGTCAGGCCCTCGAGGAATCCGATGGCGGCGAACATGGCGGCGGAGGTCATCGGACCGGTGAGCAGGCCGGTGTCGTGATCCAGGCGCTTGCAGAGGTCCGCCAGCACCTGCCACTCGCCGCGCACGGCGTCGGGACGCGCGATCGCCGGGCGCAGGCGCTGCACGCGTCCGTCGACGTTCGTCATCGTGCCCTCCTTCTCGGCGTGCGACTCGGCCGGGAAGACGATGGTCGCGTGCTCCCACAGCCCGTCGGTCAGGAAGTCGGCGTGCGCGATGACGCACTTCGCGCGCGTCAGGGCCTTCTTCCACAGGCGGCGGTTGGGCATGTCGCGCAGCGGGTCGACGTGCAGCAGGTAGAGCGCCTCGGTCTGGTTCGTCGCGGCGGCGGCGGCGATGGCGGCGGCGTCGTGGCCCGACGAGGAGACCGGCGTCAGGCCCGGGCCGGCGTTCGGCAGCACGCCGACCTCGCGCAGGCCGCGGCCGTTTGTGCCGCCGCTGAGCTCGAGCAGCCCGCAGCCGTCGTGGCCGGCCGTCAGCGCGCGGCCGGCGACGTTCAGCAGGGCGCGCGCCGCGTGCTCGCCGCGGGCGCCGTGCGTCAGGCGCTCGCCGTAGACGATGACGACGTCCTCTCCCGCTTCCGACAGCAGCGCGGCGAGCGCGCCGATCTCCGCGGGGTCCGCGCCGGCCGCGGCGGCGAGCTCGTCGACGAAGCCGCTGCCGCCGAGCGCGGCGTTCAGCGCGGCGCAGAACGCCTCGCCCGAGCCCGGCGCGAAGCGCACGACGACCTTCGCGTTGGGATCCAGCGAGGACGGACGGCTCGAGGCGATCGCGAGCTGGACGCCGTTGCGGCGCACGCCCTTGCGGATGCGCAGATCGAGCACCGGCGCGTCGTCGACCGGCTCGCACTCGAGCACGAGCACGGCGTGCGCGAACTCGAGATCGGGGATCGACGCCTGCAGCGCGGGCGCGTGCAGCGCGGCGTGCAGCTCGCGCGACAGCGAGCCGCCCGTTCGCGAGTCGATGTGGTTGGAGCCGAGCGCGCCGCGCATGAGGTGGGCGAGCAGGAAGCCCTCCTCGTTGGTCGTCTCGCCGCCGGCGATCGCGCCGGTGTCCGAGCCGGCCGCGCGCAGCGCGGCCGCCGCCTCGTCGAGCGCGCGCTCCCAGGTGACCGGGACGAGCTCGCCGTCGACGCGCATGAGCGGATGCGTGACGCGATCGTCGACGTGGAAGGACTGGTAGCCGAAGCGCCCGCGATCGCACAGCCAGCCGTCGTCGACGCCCTGATGGTCGCGCGACAGGACGCGCAGGACGCGCTCGTCGCGCACCGTGTACTCGACGTTGCACTGCGACGGGCAGCCCATGCAGACCGAGCCGGAGCCCTCGATGTCCCACGGCCGGGCGCGGAAGCGGTAGGGCTGCGACGTCAGCGCGCCGACCGGGCACAGCTCGATGATGTTGCCGCTGAACGGCGCGACGTACGGGTGGCCGTCGAACGTCGAGACGAACGAGTGCGCGCCGCGCTCCTGCAGGACGAGCTGGTAGTCCTCGGAGATCTCCTGGCTGAAGCGCACGCAGCGGTAGCAGAGGATGCAGCGCTCGCGGTCGATCGCGATCAGCGGCGACAGCGCGAGCGGCTTGACGAAGTGGCGCTTGGGCTCGATGAAGCGCGACCTCCCGGCGCCCCAGCCCATCGTGATGTCCTGCAGCGGGCATTCGCCGCCCTTGTCGCAGACGGGGCAGTCGAGCGGATGGTTGATGAGCAGGAACTCGACGACGGCCTGCTGGGCCTCCTTGACGCGATCGGTCTGCGTGAAGACGACCATCCCGTCGCGCACCGGGGTCGAGCACGCGGTCTGCAGCTTGGGGATGCCCTCGATCTCGACGAGGCACATGCGGCACGCGCCGACGGGCTGGCCGAGCTTGGGCTCGTAACAGAAGACGGGGATCTCGACGTCGCCGAGCTTCGCCGCGTCGGCGAGCATCAGGCCGGCGGGGGCGTTGACCTCGCGCCCGTCCAGCGAGAAGGCGATCGTCTCCTTGACGGGCCTAGGCACCGGCAGCTCCCTGGATGAGGACGGGTTCGGGATCCGGCGCCACATCGCCGCCGTACGGGTTGCGCAGCCGCGCCTCCTCGATGTGCGACTCGAACTCGGCGCGGAACTTCTTCACCATCGAGCCGATCGGCATCGCCATCGCGTCGCCGAGTACGCACAGGCAGTTGCCGATGATCTGCTCCTGGACGGACGCCATGATGTCGAGGTCCATCGGCGTCGCGAGGCCGTTGTCGACGCGCTCGAGCATCGACACCGTCCAGCGCGTGCCCTCGCGACACGGCGTGCACTTGCCGCACGACTCGTGCCGGTAGAACTTCGCGAGCTTGAGCGCGACCGACACAACCGGGACCGAGTCGTCGACGACGATGATCGCGCCGGAGCCGAGCATCGAGCCGGCCTTCTGCAGCGTGCCGAAGTCATACGGGAGGTCGAGGTCCTTCGGCTCGAGCACCGGCGAGGACGAGCCGCCGGGGAACCAGAGCTTCACCTCGCGACCCTCGGGCGGGCCGCCCGCGAGGTCGTAGATGATCTCCCGCGACGGGATCCCGAGCTCGATCTCGTAGTTGCCGGGCCTGCGGACGTTGCCGCTGACGGACACGAGCTTCGTGCCGGTCGAGGTCTCGGTGCCGATCTTCGCGTACTCGGCGCCGCCCATCGTGATGATGTGCGGCATCGTCGCGAGCGTCTCGACGTTGTTGATGACCGTCGGCCCCTGGTAGAGGCCCTGGTTGGCGGGGAACGGCGGCTTCAGGCGCGGGTTGCCGCGCTTGCCCTCGAGCGAGTCGAGCAGGCCGGTCTCCTCGCCGCAGATGTACGCGCCGGCGCCGCGGTGCAGCACGAGCGACAGGTCGAAGCCCGAGCCGAGGATGTTCTCGCCGATGAAGCCGGCCGCGGCCGCCTCGAGGATCGCCGCGTCGATGATGTCGGCCTGCTCGACGTACTCGCCGCGGATGTAGATGAACGACTTCGTCGCGCCCGCGGCGAAGGCCGCGATGACCATGCCCTCGATGAGCATGTGCGGGCTCTTCTGCATGAGCTCGCGGTCCTTGAACGTGCCGGGCTCGGACTCGTCGGCGTTGCAGACGAGGTACTTCTGCACGTCGATCTTCGGGATGAACGAGATCTTCTTGCCGCTCGGGAAGCCGGCGCCGCCGCGCCCGCGCAGGCCGGAGGCCATGAGCTCGTTGGTGACGTCCTCGGGCGACATCTGCGTCAGCACCTGCTTCAACGCCTCGTAGCCGCCGCGGCGGCGGTAGACGTCGATCCTGTTGAGGCCGGGCTCGTCGATGTTCCTGAAGAGGATGGTCTCGCTCATGCTGCGCCTGTCTGGCTCATGCTGCGGCTCCGGGATCGGTGGACTTACGCAGATGCAGTTGCTTGCCCGGCAGCGGCGGCGTGCCGTTGCGGATCTGCTCGATCAGCGTCGGCACGTCGTCGAGGGCGATCGGGCCGACGTAGACGTCGTCGACGGAGGCCATCGGCGCGATGTCGCAGGCGCCGAGGCACTCGAAGCCGCGCACGTTGAACTCGGGGTCGCCGGCCGTCTCCTCCCGGATACGCGCCAGCAGCTCGTCGGCGCCGCACAGCGAGCAGGAGATGTTCGTGCAGACGTAGACGCGGTGATGGCCGACGGGCTGCGTCTCGAGCATGTCGTAGAACGTCGCGACGGAGATCAGGTAGCCGGGCGTCAGGCGCATCACGCAGGCCGCCTGCTCGACGGCCTCCGGCGAGCACCAGCCGTGATGGCGCTGCGCGGCGGCGAGCGCGGGGATCGCGGCGCTGCGGAAGTCCGGGTACTTCGCCATGTGCGACTCGATCTCGTCGCGCAGCGTCTGCGGGACGGGCGTCGTGGCCGGGTCGGGCACGACCGCGGGGTCCTTCGTGAGATCGACGGCGTCGTCCCAGCCGGGCACGCGCGAGCCGTGCTCGAAGCGGGTGACCGTGCGCTGGGCCGGGCCCGGGCCGCCGCGCAGCTCGCGCTCGGCGACCGCGGCGGCCATCGTGGCCTTGGCCTCCTCCGGCGAAGCCTTCCTCTTGCGGCCGATCACCGGTCGATCCCCCCCAGCACCGGGTCGAGCATGGCGAGCGTCGCGATCAGGTCGGCGATGTACGAGCCCTCGGTCATCGGCGCGGTCGCCTGGAGGTTGACGAACGAGGGGTCGCGCATGTGCACGCGCGCGGGCTTGGACGATCCGTCGGAGCGCACGAAGCAGCCGAGCTCGCCGCGCGGCGACTCGATCGGGAAGTACGCCTCGCCCGGCGGCACGCGGAAGCCCTCGGTGACGAGCTTGAAGTGATGGATGAGCGCCTCCATCGACGTCGCGAGCTCGTGGCGCGGCGGCAGCGCGATCTTGCGGTCGTCGGTGATCCAGCGACCCTCGGGCAGGCCGTCGAGCGCCTGGTCGATGATCTTCACCGACTCGTAGATCTCGGCCACGCGGACCGCGAAGCGATCCCAGTTGTCGCCGTCGACGCCGACCGGGATCTTGAAGTCGAAGTCCTCGTAGGAGCTGTAGGGCATCGCCTTGCGCAGGTCCCACGGGTTGCCCGCGGCGCGCAAAAGCGGGCCCGTGACGCCGAGCGCGCGCAGCTCGGGCTCGCCGAGCGGGCAGACGCCGCGCAGGCGCTGCAGGACGATCTCGTTGTTCGCGAGCAGGTCGTTGTACTGGTCGGCGCGTCCGGGCATCTGCTTGGTGAACTCGCGCACCTTCTCGGCCCAGCCGCGCGGCACGTCCTCGATGACGCCGCCGACCTGGAAGTAGCGCGTGTGCATGCGCTGGCCGCTGGACTGCTCGAAGAGGTCGAGGATCAGCTCGCGATCGCGGAAGCAGTACCAGAACATCGACATCGCGCCGAGGTCCAGGGCGCTCGTCCCGAGCCACACGAGGTGGCTCATGATCCGGTTGAGCTCCATGTGGATGACGCGCAGGTACTGCGCGCGCGGCGGGACCTCGACCTCGAGCAGCGTCTCGGTCGCGCCGATGAACGCCATCGCGTTGAAGTAGTACGCGAGGTAGTCCATCCGCTCGACGACCGGGATCGCCTTCCAGTAGGACTTGTCCTCGGCGGTCTTCTCGATGCCGGTGTGGACGTAGCCGATGATCGGCTTGAGGTCGCGCACGACCTCGCCGTCGAGCGTGACGAGCAGGCGCAGCACCCCGTGCGTGGCCGGGTGGTGCGGGCCCATGTTCAGCGTCAGCAGCTCGGTCGACGGATCCTCCGAGGCGAGGCGCTCGACGGGCGCCATCGTGATCGACTCCTCGAGCTTGCGGTAGTCACTGGCGCCTGTCGCCGTCGTCGCCGGAGTGGTGCTCATTTCGTGTACGCCCTCCCCTCGGCCTCGTCGATCGTGAACTGCACGGGCTCGCCGCCGATCGGGAAGTCGCGGCGCTGCGGGAAGCCCTCGTAGTCCTCGGGCATGAGGATCCGGCGCAGGTCGGGGTGACCCTCGAAGATCACGCCGAACATGTCGTAGACCTCGCGCTCCTGGTGGTTGGCCGTCGGCCAGGCGGGTGTCACCGAGGGCACGTGGGGCGCGTCGAGGGGGACGCGCAGCTTGACCGTCAGGCGGTCGAGCGCGTCCATGTCGAGCAGCTCGTAGTGGACGCCGAGGCGCGGCTCCTGCGGGTAGTAGTCGACGCCGTGGACGCTCATCAGCGACGAGAAGCCCTTCGCGCGCAGGAACTCGAGCGTCGCGCGGATCGAGCGCGGGTTGACGAGCAGCGTGCCCTTGCCGCGGAAGAAGAGCGTGTCCAGGACCGAGCCCGAATCGTCCTCGACGAGCTCCTGGGCCAGCAGCTCGAGGCCCGTGGCGTCAGGCACCGGCGGCGGGGGGTGGGTGGCTGGGATCCGATCCGGGGCGGATGACCTCGATCGCGGGGCGCGACTCCCAATCCGGCGCAACCTCCTCGGTGCCGCGCGCGCCGTAGCCCTCGCGCCAGCCCATGTCGGGGTCGTCCTGGATCATCTTGCGCAGCTTGAGGATCCCGTGCATGAGCGCCTCGGGGCGCGGCGGGCAGCCGGGCACGTGGACGTCGACGGGCATGAACTTGTCGGCCGGCACGATCGCGTAGTTGTTGAAGACGCCCATCGAGGAGGAACAGGCGCCCATCGCGATCGCCCACTTCGGCTCGAGCATCTGGTCGTAGATGCGGCGCACGACCGGCGCCATCTTGATGCTGACGCGGCCCGAGAGGATCAGCAGGTCGGCCTGGCGCGGCGAGGCGCGGAAGGCCTCGAAGCCGAAGCGGGCGACGTCGACGCGCGCGGCGACGATCGACATCATCTCGATCGCGCAGCAGGCGAGGCCGAAGGTCGCCGGGAAGAGGGCGTTCGAGCGCGCCCAGGCGACGGCCTTGTCCATCGTCGTCGTGAGAACGCGCTCCTCCATGTACTGATCGAGCTCGCGCCCCTCGAGGTCGCCGCGCAGCATGTCGCGGGCGCGCAGCTGGCGGATGCGGAAGTCCTCGCCCGACAGATCCGCGAGATCGGTACCCAGTGCGGGCAGCTTCTGCCGGCTTATCTCCATTCCAAGGCTCCTCTGCGCCAGACGTAGACGAAGGCGGCCATCAGCAGCGCGATGAAGACGATGATCTCGATCAGGGCGAACATCCCGAAGGACTTCAGCTGGATGGCAACCGGGTACAGGAAGATGACCTCGATATCGAACAGAATGAACAACATCGCGATGAGGTAGAAGCTGATGCCGAAGCGGAATCCGTGCTGGACCTCCGACGGCAGGCCGCACTCGTAGGGGTCCTGCTTGTGCGGGACGTCGCGCTTGGGCCCGAACGCGAAGTTCAGGACGCCGAAGGCCACGCCGACAAGGGCCCCAAGGCCCACGAACACCAGCGCCGGCAGGTAGCTGTTCAGCACCGTCTCTTTCTATCACCGATGACCAACGCCCCGATAGCTCGTGTCTAGCGCCACGATCGCGGCGATCGGTGCGCTCGCCGTGCTCGCGGTCAACGGCGTGGCGGCGGCGTTCGCCGGCTGGCGCTGGTGGCAGGTGCAGCCGACCGCGGCCGTGTGGCCGCTCCTGCGGGCCGGGCAGGTCGTCGCCGGGGCGCAGGCGCTGCTCGCGGGCGGCCTGTTCGTAGCGGGCTTCAAGCCCGGCGACGGCCTCTTCTGGCTCTACGCGCTGCTGCCGGTCGCGATCGGGTTCGTCGCCGAGCAGCTACGGGTCGCGTCGGCGGAGCAGGTGCTCGAGAACCGTGACCTGCCCGACGCCCAGGCGGTGGGTGCGCTGCCGGAGTCCGAGCAGAAGTCGATCGTGCTCGCCGTCGTGCGCCGCGAGATCGGGATCATGGCGCTCGCCGCGCTGGTCGTCGCGTTCCTCGCGCTGCGCGCGGCGCTGATCGCCTGATCAGCGCCGCGAGACGTTCAGCCGAACGTGCGCGAGATGACGAACTTGTACTTGAGCTGCTGCGTCGTGCCCTTGTGGTACGCCTTCGCCTGGTCCACGTAGACGGTCCACGTCCCGGCGTGCGACTTCGTCGGCAGCAGGCGCATGCGCTTGGCGACGATGCCGCATGGGCTCGACGTCACGCCGAGCAGCACGTTGCGCTTCGTCTGGCCGTTGAAGCGGAAGTGCAGGTAGGTCTTCCTTCCGGGCGGGAAGCCGCGCACGGTGTGGACGGCACTGCCGGTCGGCTTGCCGGTCGAGGGGTTCGTGAGGTAGCCGAGGCGCACCTGCTGGAACGGCGTCGTCGCGGTGATCGCCGGGTTCACGCCGTCGGTCGCGACGATCGTGAAGCTCTGGCGCTGGGTGTCGAACTTGTTGAACATCGCCGGGTACGTCGCGACCGCGATGTTGCCGGCGACGTCCGCCGTGGCCGACGTCAGGTAGGTCGGGGTGGGGTTCTGCGTGCTGAGGTAGCGCACCGTGACCAGGGCGCCGGGGGTGAAGCCGGTGCCGGTGACGGGCAGGTTCTTGAGGCTGGCCGTGTTGACGCTGACGACGCAGGGCAGCGTCGCGACCGTTGCGGCGTACGCCGGCGCGGCGCCCGCGAGGACGGCCGCCGCCGCCACCGCGGTTGTGAGGATGCGACGAGCTCGAGGCATGAGGCTCTCCCTGCGGTCGTGGGCGGCGATGGGCGCTGCGACGGAACGTGGCCGGAGGGCCGGTTCACGAACCGGTCGTCGTATACCGACCACGAACGTAGACGAGTGGATCGGCGTCTCGCAAGGGCCCCAGTCCGATGACCTCGCCGATGCCGATCTCGTGATCGCCGCCGGGCAGCAGCTCGCGCAGCTCGCAGGCGATCCAGGTCAGGGCGGTGTCGAGCACGGGCACGCCGTGGGCCTCGGTGTGGGTGACGCTCTCGAACTTCTCGCGCCCGACGCGCTTGGAGGCGAAGACCGCCGCCAGCGGGGCGTCCTCGGCACCGAGGATGTTGACCGCGAAGCGCCCGGACTCGCGCACGACATCGAGCGTGCGCGAGCCGCGGTTGAAGCAGACGATCAGCAGCAGCGGGTCGAGCGACAGCGACGTGATGGCGTTCGTCGTCATGCCCGCCGGGCCGTGCGGGCCCGTCGTCGTGACGATCGTCACGCCCGTCGCGAACTGCCCGATCGTGTCGCGGTAGGCGCGCTGCAGCTCGCTCGCGGTGCCCACCGTCATGGCGCCTTCACGACGAGCTTGCCGTACTGGCCGAGATCGTCGTGGTTGGCGATCGTGCACACGAGGCGATACGTCCCGGGCGCCAGCGTGACCTTGATGGGCGCCGCCGACTCGCCGGGCTGCATGCTCGTGACGCGGGCACCCTCGATCGGGGTCGGCTTGTCGCCGACCTCCTTGGGCGGGATCTGGATGACGAGGTTGTGCGTCAGCTTGCCGGAGTTGTGGACGACGATCTTGATCCGGCCGTCCGGCGGCCGGGCCTCGATGTTCTGAGGGACGATCCGGTACTCGTCGACGGTGATCCGCAGGATCGGGCGGTCGGTGCGGAAGACCTTGCCCTCACCGCAGCCGCCGAGGACGAGCACCGCGGCGGCCAGGCATGTCGCGGTGGGGAGTGAGCGGGACATCGTTTCGGGGATTGTTCCGTATCATCTGCGCCGCCCATGGCCCGCCGACTTCTGATCGCCGCCAGCCTGTTCGTCGCGGCGCTCGTCTGGACGGGCTGCGGGTCGGAAGGTGTGGACGTCTCCAAGAGCTCCCCCGAGCGTAAGGGAGCCGTCCTGTTCGCCGAGCGCTGCGGTGCCTGCCACACGCTGACGCCGGCCGGCACGCAGGGCTCCGCCACGAACGTCGGCGACCGCGAGAACGTCGACGGACCGAACTTCGACACCCGCGTCGAGAAGGTCGACGACGTCATCTACGCGATCGAGAACGGCGGCTTCTCCGGGGCGATCATGCCCGAGAACATCGCCACCGGGCCCGAGAAGGTCGCGATCGCGCAGTTCCTTTCCAAGTACGCCGGCACCAAGGTCGCGAGGGCGCCCGCCGCCAAGGGTGTCAAGCCGGTCGGCGCGGGCGGGACCCCGTCCAAGTAGTGCCGGCGGCGCGGTGGCGCTGTGCTTGACCTGAGGCTGATCCGCAAGGAGCCCGACACGGTGCGGGCCGCGCTCGCGCGCAAGGACCCGGCGCTGACGGCCGTCGTCGATCGCGTCGTCGCGCTGGATGGCGTGTGGCGCGAGGCGACGCAGGCCGCCGAGCGACTGCGCGCCGCGCAGAAGGCCGCATCCGACGAGGTCGCCCTCGGCAAGCGTGAGCAGCGCGACGTGTCGGCGCAGCTCGAGCGGCTGAAGTCGCTGTCGGGCGAGGTCAAGCGGCTCGGCGAGCAGGCGCGCGCGACGCAGGACGAGCTCCAGGAGCTGCTCGTCACGCTGCCGAACATCCCCGATCCGACGGCCGCCGAGCCCGAGGACGAGGTGCTGCGGGTCGTCGGCGACGCATCCAAGTCAGGTCGCGACCACCTCGAGCTCGCCGGCGAGCGGATCGACATGGAGCGCGGCGCCAACCTGTCCGGCGCGCGCTTCGCCTACCTGCGCGGCGACCTCGTCATGCTCGAGCTCGCGCTCGTGCAGTGGGCCATGCACAAGCTGCGCGGGCACGGCTTCGAGCCCGTCATCCCGCCGGTCCTCGTGCGCGAGCAGGCGCTCTACGGCACGGGCTACTTCCCCGACACCGAGCAGCAGATCTACCACCTGCCGGCCGACGATCTCTACCTCGTCGGCACGAGCGAGGTCGCGATCGCGTCGCTGCACGCGGGCGAGATCCTCGACGCCGCGGACCTGCCGCTGCGCTACGCGGGCTTCTCGTCGTGCTTCCGGCGCGAGGCCGGCGCGGCGGGCAAGGACACGCGCGGGATCTTCCGCGTTCACCAGTTCGACAAGGTCGAGATGTTCGCGTTCGTCGAGCCCGATCGCAGCGTCGAGGAGCACGACCGGCTGCTGTCGATCGAGGAGGAGATCATGAGCGAGCTCGAGATCCCCTACCGCGTCGTGAACATCGCCGTCGACGACCTCGGCGCGAGCGCGGCGAAGAAGTACGACATCGAGGCCTGGCTGCCCGGCCAGCAGCGCTACCGCGAGCTGACGTCGACGTCGAACACGACGGACTTCCAGGCGCGGCGGCTGGAGATCCGCGTGCGCCCGCCGGGCGAGCGCGCGAAGCCGGAGACGCTGCACACGCTCAACGGGACGGCCGTCGCGGTCGGCCGCACGATCATCGCGCTGCTGGAGAACGGCCAGCGCGAGGACGGCTCCGTCGCGCTACCGGAGGTTCTGGGGCCCTACGGGGCGCCGTCGGTGCTGTGAACGACGTGCGCGCAGGCCGCCTCGCGGCCGGCGAAGATCACGAAGGTCTTGTCGAGGCTCGTGATCTGAAACAGGCGTAGGACGGTCGGGTTCGCGCAGACGAGCGCCATCGCGCCGTGGGCCTGCGTCACGTGGCGCAGGCCGGACAGCAGCACGCTGAGCCCGGTCGAGTCGATGAACTCGACGCCGGTGAGGTCGAGCACGATGCGGGTGTTGCCGGCGTCGATCGTGTCCGTCAGGCGCTTGGACAGGTCCGGCGCCGTCGTCATGTGGATCTCGCCGCGGACGCTGAGGATGTGCGCGCCGCCGGCGGCACGCTCCTCGCTGAGCTCGAATCGGGGGACGACGGGGGACACGGAACAATCAGACTCTGCCCGGATCGCCGTGTCAATGCGTCAGTCGGTGAGGAGCCGGGCGCGGGTCTACGATCTGCCCGTGGCCGCAGAGGAAGACGAGCAGCTCACGATCGACGAGCTCGCGCGCCGGATCGGGATGACGGTGCGCAACATCCGCGCGCACCAGTCGCGCGGCCTGCTGCCCGCGCCCGAGGTCCGCGGTCGCACCGGCTACTACGGCCCCGACCACGTCGCGCGCCTGGAGCTGATCCAGGAGCTGCAGGCCGACGGCTTCAACCTCGACCTCATCAAGCGCCTGCTCGACGGCTCCGGTGGCTCCAGCAAGGACGTGCTGCGCTTCAAGCACACGCTCGGGCGTCCGTACGTTCCCGACGAGCAGCCGCGCACCGTGAACCTGCTCGAGCTCGCCGAGGAGTGGGGCACGACCGACCTGTCGCTGTTTCAGAAGGCGCTCGCGGTCGGGCTCGTGCGCCAGCGCGACGACGGCAGCTTCGAGATCGCGAGCCCGCGCCTCGTCAGCCACGGCCGCGAGCTCGCGCGGCTGGGCATCGGCCTCGAGCGCCAGCTCGACGTCATCGGGAAGGTGCGCGAGCAGGCGGACAAGATCGCGCAGACGTACGTCGAGCTGTTCCTGCAGGCCGTGTGGGCGCCGTTCGAGGAGGCGGGTCAGCCGCCGGATCGCTGGCGCGACGTCCAGGAGGCGATCGAGCGCATGCACCCGCTGGCGGCGGAGTCGACCGTGGCGATCTTCGGGCTGGCGATGAACGAGGCCGTCGAGCGCGAGTTCGGGCGCCAGATCGAACGCCTGGCGAAGGAGCAGGAGGAGCCACGCTGACGCCGCGGGAGCTGGGTCGCGCCACGCTCGCGCGCCAGCTGCTGCTCGAGCGGTCCGCGGTCAGCCCGGTCGAGGCCGTGCGGCGCCTGGCCGGGATGCAGGCGCAGGAGCCCAAGCACCCGTTCGTCGGGCTGTGGACGCGCGTCGCCGGCTTCGAGCCCGCCGCGCTCCTCGCGGCGCTGCGCGCGCGCGAGGTCGTGCGCGCGACGCTCATGCGCTCGACGCTGCATGTCATGAGCGCCGCCGACTACGCGGCGCTGCGGATGGTGCTGCAGCCGAGCCGGTCGGTGGCGCTGCGGGTGCTCGGCGCGCGCTCGGACGGCCTCGACCTCGACGCGGTGCTGCCGGCGGCGCGCGAGCTGCTGTCGAGCGCCGGTGCGCTGACGTTCGACGAGATCCGCGGCGCGTTGCAGGAGCGCTTCCCCGACGTCAACGACCGCGCGCTCGGCTACGCGGTGCGCACGCTGCTGGCACTCGTCATGGTGCCCGGCGACGCCGATCGCTGGGGCTATCCGCGCGTGGCGAGCTTCACGCTCGCCGAGGCGTGGCTCGACGAGCCGCTCGCGCCGCAGGACGAAGGCGCCAAGCAGGCGCTCGTGCGCAGCTACCTCGGCGCGTTCGGCCCCGCGAGCGCGAAGGACGCCGAGCGCTGGTCGGGAGTCGGCGCGATGAAGAAGGTGTTCGAGAGCATGCGAGAGGAGCTGTCGGTGTTCTCCGACGAGCGCGGCCGCGAGCTCTTCGACCTGCCCGACGCCCCACGGCCCGACGGTGACGTCGCCGCGCCCGTGCGCTACCTGCCGGAGTTCGACAACCTCGTCCTCGCCCACGACGATCGCAGCCGCGTCATCGCCGACGAGCACCGCCCGCTCGTCACGACGAAGAACCTGCGCGTGAAGGCGACGTTCCTCGTCGACGGGGTCGTGGCGGGGATCTGGACGAGCGAGGTGAAGCGCAAGGTCGCGACGCTGCGCCTGGAGCCGTTCGGGAAGCTGACCAAGCAGGCGCTGAGGGAGCTCGAGGCGGAGGGCGACGCGCTGCTGCGCTTCGTCGAGCCGGACGCGAAGGCGTACGAGACGGCGGTCACGTCGCGCGGCGCTTGCGCACGCTGACGCCCTTGCTCGTCGTGATCCTCCCCTGAAACAGCCACGACGTCTGGCGCAGCGAGAACTCGAGATCGCACGGCTCGACGGCTGACACGGCGTCCTTGGCGATGACGACGTCGTACCAGCGCAGGGCGGCGCTCGCGGCCGTGTAGTGCACGCAGATGTTCGCGACGGTCCCGCACAGCAGGATCGTGTCGACCTTCCACAGGCGCAGCATGTGATCGAGCTCGGTGCCGTAGAAGGCGTCGTAGCGGACCTTCCGCACGACGAGCTCGCCCTCGTGCGGCGCGAGCTCCTCGATCATCTCCCAGCCCCACGAGCCGCGCAGGGCGTGGGCGGGCCAGATCTCGAACTCGGGGTCGCCCGGATCGTGCGTGTCCTGGCTGAAGACGACGCGCATCCCGCTGTCGCGGGCGAGCTCGAGCATGCGCGCGATCGCGGGCACGGTGGCCGGCGCGGATGCGACCTGCAGGGTTCCCTCGTCGCGGACGAAGTCGTTCTGCATGTCGATGATCACGAGCGCCGTGCGCGCCGGATCGAGCGCGATGCGCTTGTGGACCTCGTAGTCGGGCATCTCGACGGTGGTGGGCATGACGGCTGCCTATCACCCCGCGCAGGGCGTCGCCACCTGCCGGGCGCTATTGCACGGCGTTCTCGACGAGCAACCGCCGCAACGGCTCGATGTCCGCCTTCGCGGGCTCCGTCGTGTCGACGAAGCGCTTGACGGACGTGGCGAACCACTCGGGATCGTGGTGGTGGGGGAAGTGGCCGGCGCCCGCGACGATCTCCAGCCGGCTGCCGGGCATCGCCTCGTGCGCGCGGATCCCGTGGCGGGCGGGGATGACGGGATCGTGGTCGCCCCACACGATCAGCGTCGGGACGCCGGCGCTGAGGTAGAGCTTGTCGCGCGCGTCGATGCGCTGACCGCCGAGGTCGATCAGGCCGCGCGCGGTGTGGACGAACGCGCTGCGCGCCTCGATGTCGGCCAGCGTCGCCATGCCCTGGGCGTAGGCCGTGAGGTCGGCGCCGATGCCGAGCCCCAGCTTCCCGAGCCAGCCGCCGACCTTCGCGCTCGCGTTGACGAGCGCCTTGGAGCCGACGATCGGCAGCGTCAGCTCGGCGCCCGGCAGCGCGACGGCGCGCAGGAACGGGCTCACCTGCCGGCCGAGCCCGCCGGTCGACACGAGCACGAGGCGCTCGATGCGCTCGGGGAACTGGTAGCCCATCTGCATCGCGATGCCGCCGCCGAGGGAGTGCCCGACGAACGTCCCGCGATCGTGGCCGAGCGCGAGCATGAGGTCGCGCGTCAGGGAGGCGTAGGCGCCGAGCGAGTAGTCGCCGCGCGGCTTGGCGGAGTCGCCGTGGCCGAGCAGGTCGGGGGCGAGCACCGTGTAGTGGCGCTCGAGCAGGGGCAGGACCGGGTCCCAGCTCGCCGACGAGTTCGTGATGCCGTGGATCAGCACGAGCAGCGGGCCGCTGCCACCGGTGCGGTACGTCATCCGGTGTCCGTGCAGGCTGATCTCGGCGACGTGCGTCACCGGATCTGCATCCCCGAGATCGCGCGGGCGATGACGAGCCGCTGGATCTCCGACGTACCCTCGAAGATCGTGTAGATCTTCGCGTCGCGGTGCCAGCGCTCGACCGGGTACTCGCGGGTATAGCCGTTGCCGCCGAGGATCTGCATCGCGCGCTCGGTCGCCCAGACCGCGACCTCGCCGGCCTTGAGCTTGCTCATCGAGCCCTCGGCGTTCGTGAACCTGTGGCCGTTGCGCGCCATCCACGACGCCCGCCAGACGAGCAGCCGCGCGGCGTCGATCTCGAGCTTCATGTCCGCGAGCGTGAACGCGATCGACTGGTTGTCGATGATCGCGCGGCCGAACTGCTTGCGCTGCTTGGCGTAGTCGAGCGCGTACTCGAAGGCCGCGCGCGCGATGCCGAGCGCCTGCGAGCCGACGATCGGGCGCGTCGCCTCGAACGTCGCCATCGCGGCCTGCGACTTCGAGCGCGTGCCCTCGCGGGCGCGGGCGAGCTTGGCGTCGAGCTTCTCCTTGCCGCCGAGCAGCTGCGAGCCCGGCAGGCGGCAGTCGTCGAGGAAGACGTCGGCGGTGTGCGACGCGCGCAGGCCGTGCTTCTTCACCTTCGTGCCCTGCGTGAATCCGGGCGTGTTCGGGCCGATGACGAACGCCGCGTGCCCGCGCGAGCCGAGCTCGCGATCGACGCTCGCCACGACGACGTGGACGTTCGCGATCCCGCCGTTGGTGACCCACGCCTTCTGGCCGTTGAGCACCCACTCGTCCTTGGCCGCGTCGTAACGCGCGGTCGTGCGTAGCGAGGAGACGTCCGAGCCGGCGTCGGGCTCTGAGACGCAGAACGCCCCGACCTTGACGTCGTCGGGGGTACCGAAGCACTGCGGCGCCCACTCGGCGAACTGCTCGGGCGTGCCGGAGCCGACGAGTCCCGCGACCGCAAGGCCCGTCCCCATGATCGAGATGCCGATGCCCGCGTCGCCCCAGAAGAGCTCCTCGTTGACGATCGGCATCGTCAGGCCGCTCGGGTCGGCCCAGAACTGGGTGTAGCCCTCGAAGCCGTAGAGGCCGATCTTCGCGGCCTCCTGAAGGATCGGCCACGGAGTCTCCTCGCGCTCGTCCCATTCGGCGCCCGCGGGCCGCACGACGCCGGCGGCGAAGCCGTGCACCCATTCGCGGACGTCGCGCTGGTCTTCGGAGAGCTCGAGCGAGAACGCGGTCTGCTGCTCGGTGTCGGTCGTGGACATGGCGTTCAGGCTAGAGGAGGCGTCCGCGGCCTTCGCTGCCGAGTGGGCGAGGTGCCTCCGCTCCGCTCGTTGTCCGCCACGCCGCCGCAGGGCCCGCTCGATGTGCGCGTGGTGAGGCACGGGCCGTCGACCGCCGAATGCGACGGGCTTTGGCTGGTCCGAGGCACTGTGGCGCGAGAAGCCGTTGCGCGGTAGGGCAAACCGAACCACAGCACTCGTGCCAGCCCCATGGTGCGCGCTCCTGGGCTCGCGCAGGATCGCCGGGTATCGCCCTGCCGGACGCTGTGATCGACGGTCGTCCGCGATCGCCATCTTTCAAACTTCAAGGAAGGACCTGATGTCCGATCTTCGCCGCCGTCTCAGCTACGCGAACGTCATAGCCACGCTCGCGCTGTTCCTCGCCGTGTCGGGCGGCGTGGCCTTCGCGGTCACGGGCATCGTCGATGCCGACGGCGCGATCCACGGTTGCTACAACACCACCAACGGCGGCCTGCGGGTGGTCGCCGCAGCAGAGTCGTGCAAGAGCAACGAAGCCGCGCTCACATGGAGCCAGCGCGGTCCGACAGGCCCCAAGGGAGACAAGGGCGATGCGGGCACCAACGGCACCGACGGCGCTCCGGGCGCCAAGGGAGACAAAGGTGATCGGGGCACCGATGGTGCGCCAGGCCCCAAGGGGGACGCGGGTCCCACCGGTCCATCCGGTGTCGTCGGCTGGGCCCAAGGCTCGAGCTCCCTTCCGGGGCAGGTCTCGAGCACGCCCGGTTTCATCGGCGCGACTGCCGCCATCGACATCTCCGCTGGCACGAAAGTTCACATGACCGCCAACCAGACGCTCGGAGCCAACACCGTGCCTCCCGGCACGCATCCCCGACTCTCGCTGTCTCCGTGCTACCGCAGAGCAAGCACCCTGACGTCGGTGAACGAGGGCGAGCACTCGGTGTCGCAAGAGCAGGCGGGGAGCCAGCTGGCTTCGATCACATACGTGTTCAGCGGCCTTCCGGCCGGCACGTATGAGTTCGGCATGTGCGCCACCGCCACGAGCGACGCCGACCTGTGGGACGCCAACGCCGGGGGGACCGTCTCGCTGCTCGCCTTCAAGTGATCTTGGACGCCGACGCCGACGCCGACGGTGGATCGGACCCACTACGCAGGCTCGAGCGGAGCACGAACGACCTGCCGAGCGAGGTCGTCCAGGCGTGGCGTGGTGCGGCGTCGTCACGGGAGATGTAGGGCGCCGGCGCTCGTTGACCCGTCAGGACGGAGGGCGCTCGAGCTCGCGCAGGCAGGCGGGGCACAGGCAGCCGTCGTACTGCGCTGCCAGCTCGCGCTGGCGCTCGGGCGACAGCGTCACCTCCGCGCACCAGCACGCGCCGGTCGCGATCGCGCAGCCGACCGATCCGGCGCAGCGCGGGCAGCGATCGGACGATGCCGGGTTCGCTACCGCCCTCGCCACGCGCCCGAACGCTCTCAGCGGCCGAGCCGCTTTGCGAGCTTGTCCTTGGAGCGCTCGTACGTCGCGGCACCGTCCTCGTCGATCGCCGGGACGCGGAACAGCGGCGGGAAGCCCATGACCCAGGACGCGATGTCGCGCACGGCGTCGTAGTAGGCGCGCTCGTTCTGCATGCCGTGGAAGCCGAAGCACTTCGACGCCAGGCCGTAGCGCCAGCGGTCGGTCTTCGGCGCGTACTCGCGGCACAGCTCCTTGTACTCCTTGATGTCGAAACCGATCTTGACCTCGCCCGGGTACAGCTCGAGCGTCAGCAGCCGCGGCGACGAGAAATGCAGCATGTTGTCGAGCTCGACGAGCGTCGCCGTCTCCATGTGCACGAGAACCGCGGGATAGGGCTTCGTCAGGCGGCAGGACTGGAGCACCGGGTCGAGGCCCTTCATGCGCCTGAACATCTCGTTGAGCGCGGGTGCGCCGACCTCGGCGCGCTGCATGACCCCGGGGTCGTCCGACTCGTTGGCGAGGTAGGACACCGCGAGGTGCCCCGGCTCGGACGCCCACGTGAAGGTCTGCGGCTCGAGCTCGATGCCGTCCTTCCTCGCCGCCTCCGCGAACGCCTCCTCCCAGACCTCAACTTCCGCCATCGACGTCCTCCTGGTTGGACCACCGACGCACCGACGTGGCGCGCGACCCACTCCCCGTAACGTAGTGGACGCCGTTCGCGGATCACGCTGCGGGTCGAGTCCCGCTGCCCTCGCGTACTGTCGTCGGATGCCCTCGCGCCTCCACGCGACGCCGACGGGCGACTGCTGCGCCGGCGCCGCCCATCCGCTGTTCGCGCGCGTCTGGTCGCTCGTCGCCGGGGCCGTCGCGCCCGACTGGCGGCGCGCGGAGCTGCTCGCGGGAACCGCCGGCCGCGTCGTCGAGGTGGGCTGCGGGGAGGGACGCAACTTCCGCCACTACCCGCCGGACGTACGCGAGGTCATCGCGATCGAGCCCGAGCCGTACCTGCGGCGGCTCGCGGAGCGCGCGGCGAGCACCGCACCGGTCGCGGTGCGCGTGCACCCGGGCACCGCCGAGCGGCTGCCGGTACAGGACGGCGGCTGTGACGTCGTGGTCTGCTCGCTCGTGCTGTGCTCCGTCGAGGACCAGGCGACCGCGCTCGCCGAGATCAGCCGCGTCCTGCGCCCCGGCGGCGAGCTGCGCTTCTACGAGCACGTCGTCGCCCACGGGCGCTCGGCAGCGCGGGCGCAGCGCGGCCTGGACCGCTCCGGCGTCTGGCCTCTGGTAGCCGGGGGCTGTCATCTCGCGCGCGACACGGTGGCGGCGATCGCGGGCAGCGGGCTCGTCGTCGAGCGCTGCGATCGCTTCGCGATGGGCCGCGGGCCGCTCGCCGTGCCGGTCGTGAGCGGCGTCGCTCGGCGCGCGCCCGCGTAGACGCAGCGGCGAGCTGGGCGACCGGCTGCAGCGAGCGTCGGGTCGTCCAGCCGGGTATAGCCTGCCCGGGGGCTTCTGGGCGACGGCGATCGGAGGGACGAATGGCGACTGAGGGCACGACGGGACGCAGGCGCGCGTCCGGCGCCGCGAAGGCGCCATCGGATGTCCAGGCGTCACCCTCGCGCGACGATCTCGCGCTCGAGGAGATCCTGCGCGTCCTGACGGCCGCCCGCGACGGCGACTTCTCCGTGCGCCTGCGTGCGCGCCGGCGCGACGTCATCGGCGACGTCGAGCAGCGCGTCAACGAGCTGCTGGCGCTGAACGCGCGCCAGGCGAAGGAGCTCGCCCGTGTCAGCCGCGTCATCGGGCGCGAGGGCCGCATGACCGAGCGCGTCTCGCTCGGCACCGTCGACGGCTCCTGGAACGACACGGTCGAGTCGGTCAACGGGATGATCGACGACCTCGTCCGCCCGACGACCGAGATCTCGCGCGTCATCCAGTCCGTCGCGCGTGGCGACCTCAGCCAGAAGATGGCGCTGACGATCGAGGGCCAGCCGGTCAAGGGCGAGTTCTCGGCGATCGGGACGACCGTCAACGAGATGGTCGACCAGCTCGGGTCGTTCGCCGACGAAGTCTCGAGGGTCGCTCGCGAGGTCGGCACCGACGGCAAGCTCGGTGGCCAGGCACAGGTCAAGGGCGTCAGCGGCACCTGGCGCGACCTGACCGAGAACGTCAACTCGATGGCGACGAACCTGACCGATCAGGTGCGCCAGATCGCGACCGTCACGACCGCTGTCGCCAACGGCGACCTCAGCCAGAAGATCACGGTCGACGCGCAGGGCGAGATCGCCGAGCTCAAGGACACGATCAACACGATGGTCGATCAGCTGTCGTCGTTCGCGGCCGAGGTCACTCGCGTCGCGCGTGAGGTCGGCACGGAGGGGCAGCTGGGCGGCCAGGCCGAGGTCATGGGCGTCAGCGGCACGTGGCGTGACCTGACCGAGAACGTGAACTTCATGGCGACGAACCTGACCGACCAGGTGCGCCAGATCGCGACCGTCACGACCGCCGTCGCGCAGGGCGACCTGACGCAGAAGGTCACCGTCGAGGCCAAGGGCGAGGTCGCGACGCTCGCCGAGACGATCAACTCCATGACCGAGACGCTGCGCGTCTTCGCCGAGCAGGTCACGGGCGTCGCACGCGAGGTCGGCACCGAGGGCATGCTCGGCGGCCAGGCCGAGGTCTCCGGCGTCGCCGGCACGTGGAAGGACCTGACCGACTCCGTCAACACGATGGCGTCGAACCTCACCGATCAGGTGCGCCAGATCGCGCTCGTGACGACCGCCGTCGCCAACGGCGACCTGTCGCAGAAGGTGACGGTCGAGGCGAAGGGCGAGGTCGCGACGCTCGCCGAGACGATCAACTCGATGACCGACCGGCTGCGCGTCTTCGCCGAGCAGGTCACCGGGGTCGCGCGCGAGGTCGGCACGGAGGGCGTGCTCGGCGGCCAGGCCGAGGTCGAGGGCGTGTCGGGCACGTGGCGCGACCTGACGGACTCCGTCAACGAGATGGCCAACAACCTCACGGGCCAGGTGCGCAACATCGCGCAGGTCACGACCGCGGTGGCCAACGGCGACCTGAGCCAGTCGATCACCGTCGACGCGCGCGGCGAGATCTTCGCGCTCAAGCAGACGATCAACACGATGGTCGACCAGCTGTCGTCGTTCGCCGACGAGGTCACAAGGGTCGCCCGCGAGGTCGGCACCGAAGGGCGCCTCGGCGGCCAGGCCGAGGTCAAGGGCGTGTCGGGGACGTGGCGCGATCTGACGGAGAGCGTGAACTTCCTCGCGTCGAACCTCACCGATCAGGTGCGCAACATCGCGCAGGTCACGACCGCGGTCGCGACCGGCGACCTGACGCAGAAGATCGACGTCGAGGCGCAGGGCGAGATCGCCGAGCTCAAGGACACGATCAACACGATGGTCGATCAGCTGTCGTCGTTCGCCGCGGAGGTCACGCGCGTCGCGCGGGAGGTCGGCACCGAGGGCCAGCTCGGCGGCCAGGCCGAGGTCGCGGGCGTGAGCGGCACCTGGCGCGACCTGACGGAGTCCGTCAACCAGCTCGCCGACAACCTCACCGACCAGGTGCGCAACATCGCGCAGGTCACGACGGCGGTCGCGACCGGTGACCTGAGCAAGAAGATCACCGTCGACGCGCAGGGCGAGATCGCCGAGCTCAAGGACACGATCAACACGATGGTCGACCAGCTCAACGCGTTCGCGGCCGAGGTCACGCGGGTCGCGCGCGAGGTCGGCACGGAGGGCAAGCTCGGCGGTCAGGCGACGGTCGAGGGCGTGTCGGGCACGTGGCGCGGGCTGACCGACAACGTCAACCTCATGGCCGGCAACCTGACGAGCCAGGTGCGGGCGATCGCGCGCGTCACGACCGCCGTGGCCAACGGCGATCTCAGCAAGAAGATCGACATCGAGGCGCAGGGCGAGATCTTCGAGCTGACCGAGACGATCAACACGATGGTCGATCAGCTGTCGTCGTTCGCGGCCGAGGTGACGCGGGTCGCGCGCGAGGTCGGCACCGAGGGCAAGCTCGGCGGCCAGGCGGAGGTGCAGGGCGTGTCGGGGACGTGGCGCGACCTGACCGAGAACGTCAACTCGATGGCGGACAACCTCACCGACCAGGTGCGCAACATCGCCCAGGTCGCGACCGCCGTCGCCAACGGCGACCTGTCGCAGAAGATCACGGTCGACGCGCGCGGCGAGATCTTCGAGCTCAAGAAGACGCTGAACACGATGGTCGATCAGCTGTCGTCGTTCGCCGCCGAGGTGACGCGGGTCGCGCGCGAGGTCGGCACCGAGGGTCAGCTCGGCGGCCAGGCGGAGGTGCAGGGCGTGTCGGGGACGTGGCGCGACCTGACCGAGAACGTCAACCAGCTCGCCGGGAACCTCACCACGCAGGTGCGCGCGATCGCCGACGTCTCGACGGCCGTGACGCAGGGCGACCTCACGCGCCAGATCGCCGTCGAGGCCCGCGGCGAGGTCGCGGAGCTGTCGGGCACGATCAACCAGATGATCGCCAACCTGCGCGAGACGACGCGCAAGAACGCCGAGCAGGACTGGCTGAACACGAACCTCGCGCGGATCTCGGGCCTGATGCAGGGCCAGCGCGACCTCAAGACCGTGACGCGGCTGATCATGTCCGAGATCTCGCCGCTCGTCTCCGCCCAGCACGGCGCGTTCTTTCTCACCGAGCGCGCCGAGGGCGACGAGCCCGAGCTGCGGCTCATCGCGAGCTACGCCTACCAGCAGCGCAAGTGCGTCTCCAACCGCTACCGGTTCGGCGAGGCGCTCGTCGGCCAGGCCGCGCTCGAGGGCACGAGCATCCTCGTCACGGAGGCGCCCGCGGACTACGTGAAGATCTCCTCGGGCCTCGGCGAGGCGCTGCCGGTGAACCTCATCGTCATGCCGATCCTGTTCGAGGAGCAGGTGCTGGCGGTCGTCGAGCTCGCCTCGCTGCGCGCGTTCTCCGACGTCAACAAGGCGTTCCTCGAGCAGCTCGCCGAGACGCTCGGCGTCGTGCTGAACGCGATCATGGCCAACCGCCGCACGGAGGAGCTGCTCGAGCAGTCCCAGTCGCTCGCCGAGGAGCTGCAATCCCAGTCCGAGGAGCTGCAATCGCAGCAGGACGAGCTCCGGCACTCCAACTCGGAGCTCGAACAGCAGACGTCGTCGCTGCGCGCGTCCGAGGAGCTGCTGCAGACCCAGCAGGAGGAGCTCCAGCAGACCAACGAGGAGCTACAGGAGAAGGCCGAGCTGCTCAGCCGGCAGAACCGCGACATCGAGGTGCAGAACGTCGAGATCGAGCGCGCGCGGCTGGACCTCGAGGAGAAGGCCGCGCAGCTCGCGGTCAGCTCGAAGTACAAGTCGGAGTTCCTCGCGAACATGAGCCACGAGCTGCGCACGCCGCTCAACAGCCTGCTGATCCTCTCCAAGCTGCTGGCCGAGAACCCCGACGCGAACCTCACCGACAAGCAGATCGAGTTCGCCTCGACGATCCACACAGCCGGCGCCGACCTGCTGGCGCTGATCTCCGACATCCTCGACCTGTCGAAGGTCGAGGCGGGCAAGATGGAGATCACCCCGGGGCAGATCGACGTCGGCTCGATCAGCGCCTACGTCGAGCGGGCGTTCGGCACGGTCGCCGAGCAGCGCGGGCTCGCGCTCGAGATCACGTCGGCGCCGAGCACGCCGCAGACGCTCTTCAGCGACGAGCAGCGCCTGCAGCAGGTCCTGCGCAACCTGCTCTCCAACGCGTTCAAGTTCACCGAGGCCGGCAAGGTCTCGCTCGAGATGGCGGGCACCGGTGAGCAGGCCGAGGATGGCACGCCGTACGTGCTGTCGATCGTCGTGCGCGACACGGGCATCGGCATCGCCGAGGACAAGCTGCGGCTCATCTTCGAGGCCTTCCAGCAGGCCGACGGCACGACGAGCCGGCGCTACGGCGGCACCGGCCTCGGGCTGTCGATCAGCCGCGAGTTCATGCGCGCGCTCGGCGGCGAGATTCGCGTGCGGTCGGTGCCCGGCGAGGGCAGCGCGTTCGAGCTGCTGCTGCCGACGTACGCCGAGCGCCCCGAGGCGCCCGAGGCCGGGCCCGAGCCGCAGGCCGCGGTGCCAGCGGCGCCGATCGTCGACGTGACGCGGGCCGCGCCGGCGGCGATGCTCGAGCTGGCGGCCGGCGAGACGGGCGACGCCGAGGAGCTCGTCGCGCTCGACGATCGCGCCCGCGTCATGGACGGCGATCGTGTCGCGCTCGTCATCGACGACGACACCGATGCCGCGAAGCGTTCGCTCGTCCAGGCCCGCGAGCACGGCTTCCGCGCGATCCTCGCGCCGCGCGGCAACATCGGCCTCTCGCTCGCGCACGAGTTGATCCCCGACGTCATCGTGCTCGCCATCCCGATCCGCGGCGGCGCCGGCGTGCTCGACCAGCTCAAGCACCACCCGCGCACGCGCCACGTGCCGGTCTACGTCGTCGCCGAGGCCGGCGAGCGCCAGCCCGCCCTGCGCGCCGGCGCGGCAGGCTTCCTCGCGCGCCCCGCCTATGCCGAGGAGCTCGCCGCCACGTTCGCGGCGGCCGCCGCGTTCCTCGACCGCGGCGTGCGCCAGCTGCTCGTCGTCGACGACGACGAGGCCGAGCGGATGAGCATCACCGAGCTCGTCGGCGCCGGCGACGACGTCGAGGTGACGGCGGTCGGCTCGAGCGAGGAGGCACTGGCGGCGATCGCCGAGCGCGGCTTCGACTGCATCGTGCTCGACCTCAAGCTGCCGAAGATGACGGGCTTCGCGTTCCTCGACCAGCTCAAGGAGGACGAGCGCCACCGTGACGTTCCGGTGATCATCCACACCGGCAAGGAGCTCACCCGCCGCGACGAGACGAAGCTGCGCCGCTACGCGGACTCGATCATCCTCAAGGACGCGGGCTCGCCCGAGCGCCTGCTGTCCGAGACGGCGCTGTTCCTGCACCGCGAGCCGAGCTCGCTGCCCGCCGCGAGCCGGCGGATGCTCGAGCAGCTGCACACGACCGACGCGGTCCTGCAGGCAAAGCGGGTGCTGATCGTCGACGACGACGTGCGCAACGTGTTCGCGCTGACGAGCGCGCTCGAGGCGCGCGGCATGGTGGTGCGCTTCGCCGAGAACGGGCGCGAGGCGATCGAGTCGCTCGACGCCGACGCGGGCGTCGACCTCGTCCTGATGGACGTGATGATGCCCGAGATGGACGGTCACGAGACGACGCGCGCGCTGCGCGCCGACGAGCGCTTCGCCGACCTGCCGGTCATCGCGCTGACGGCGAAGGCGATGAAGGGCGACCGCGAGAAGTCGATCGCGGCCGGCGCGTCGGACTACATCACCAAGCCGGTCGACATCGAACAGCTCATCTCGCTCATGCGGGTCTGGCTGTACGCGTGAGCCGGCGTGGCGCGGGGCTAGGAGGTCGGCGGCCAGTCGATCTGCGCGGTGAGATCCGTGGTTCCGACATCGATGAGGCCGCTGCGATCGATCGGCACGTACTCGCCGTCGTTGCGCGCGAGCCGATGGACCGTACGGGCTTGAGGATCGACGATCAGGACCTCGTCGACGAGCACCAGCATGCGCATCGCCCGACGGTACGCCGGCGCCGATGATGCGGGTATGGCTGTCCGCGTGACCGACGCCGACCACGACGACGCTCGCGAGCGCCTGGAGATCGACCTCCTGCTCGAGGCGATCCAGCGCCGCTACGGCTACGACTTCCGCGGCTACGCGATCGCGTCGCTGCGGCGGCGGCTGTGGCACCGCGCCTATGCTGAGAACCTACGGACGCTGTCCGGGCTGCAGGAGCGGATCCTGCACGACCCCGCGTGCATGGATCGCCTGCTGCTCGACCTGTCGATCAACGTCACGGAGATGTTCCGCGACCCGAGCTTCTACCGCTCGCTGCGCGAGCGCGTCATTCCGCTTCTGCGCACGCACCCCTTCATCCGCGTCTGGAACGCCGGCTGCTCGACCGGCGAGGAGAGCTGGTCGATGGCGATCGCGCTGCACGAGGAGGGCCTGCTCGAGCGCACGCGGATCTACGCGACGGACATCAACGACGCCGCGCTCAAGCGCGCGCGCTCCGGCGTGTTCCCGCTCGAGCGGATGCAGCGCTACACCGAGAACTACCTGCGCGCGGGCGGCAGCGAGGCGTTCTCCTCCTACTACGTCGCCGACGGCGACGGCGCTCGCTTCGACCCGGCGCTCGGCGCGGGGATCGTCGTCGCGCAGCACAATCTCGTCACGGACGGCTCGTTCAACGAGTTTCACCTCATCGTGTGCCGCAACGTCATGATCTACTTCGGCTCCGAGCTCCAAGAGGAGGTTCTGCAGCTGTTCGGCGACAGCATGACGCGCTTCGGGATTCTCGCCCTCGGGCGGAAGGAGTCGATTCGCCGCTCGCGTCACGCGGCGGAGTACGAGCCGCTGGACGAGGCCGAGAAGATCTTCCGGCGGCGGTCGTGATGGCGGTCGAGCTCGTCGCGATCGGCGCCTCGTGGGGCGGGCTGCATGCCGTCGAGCGCGTGCTCGGGTCCCTGCCCGCGGACTTCGGCGCCGCCGTCGTCGTCGCCCAGCACCGGCGCGCCGACCACGACCACGGGCGGCTCGAGCGCCTGCTCGCCGCGCGCTGCGCGCTGCCGGTCGCCGAGGCCGAGGACAAGCAGGCGCTCGCCGCCGGCGTGGTGCTCGTCGCCCCGGCCGACTACCACCTGCTCGTCGAGGGCGGCTCGGTCGCGCTGTCGGTCGATCCGCCGCTGCACCACAGCCGGCCCTCGATCGACGTGCTGTTCGGCTCGGCCGCCGACGCCTACGGCGGGCGCGTCGCGGGCGTCGTGCTGACGGGCGCCAACGCCGACGGCGCCGAGGGCCTGGCGCGGATCGCGCTGCGCGGCGGCACCGCGATCGTCCAGGACCCCGAGACGGCCGAGCGGCGCGAGATGCCCGACGCGGCACTGACGGCGACGCCGGACGCGCGGGTCGTGTCACTGGAGGAGGTCGGGCCGCTGCTCGAGTCGCTCGTCGCCGGCGACACGGAGGCACGGTTGTCGTGAGAGACGCCGCCGTCCTGCTCGTCGACGACCGCGACGAGAACCTGCTCGCCCTGGAGGCCGTGCTCGAGCCGAGCGGCTGCCGGCTCGTCAAGGCGCGCTCGGGCGACGAGGCGCTGCGCGCGCTGCTGCGCGACGACTTCGCGGTGATCCTGCTCGACGTCCAGATGCCGGGCCTGGACGGCTTCGAGACGGCCGAGCTGATCCGCGCGCGCGAGCGCTCGCGCAGCGTGCCGATCATCTTCGTGACCGCGATCAGCAAGGAGCCCCACCACGTCTTCCGCGGCTACGAGACCGGTGCGGTCGACTACCTCTTCAAGCCGCTCGACGCCGTCGTCCTGCGTTCCAAGGTCGAGGTCTTCGTCGAGAGCTACGAGCGCGGGCGCGCGCTCGCCGAGCGCGAGGAGCTGCTGCGCGCGACCTTCGAGGACGCGCCGATCGGCATCGCGCGCGCCGATGCCGCGGGCCGGCTGATGCGCGTCAATCGCGCGCTCTGCGAGACGGTCGGGCGCGGCGTCGAGCAGCTCGTCGGCAACACGCTCGACGAGCTCGGGCCGCGCGAGGACATCGGGATCGACGCCGACCAGCGCGCGCTCCTGGCCGCCGGGAAGATTCCGCGCTACGAGGTCGAGCGGCGGCTGTCGGGGCCGGGCGGGACGTCGATCCCGGTTCTCGTGTCCGTCTCGCTGACGGGCTCGAGCGATACGCGCTCGCCCGGCGGCTCGCGTGCCCGCTCGCCCGGCGGCCCGCCGGGCGGCGGTGGCGCGCCCGCCGACCTCATCCTGCACGTCCAGGACCTGCGCGAGCGCCACCGGGCGGAGCGTGATCGCGAGCAGCTCATCCGCGCGCAGTCCGCCCGTGCGCAGGCCGAGGCGGCCTCGGAGCGGCTGCGGCTCATGCAGTCGATCGCGGTCGCGGCGCTCGGCGCGGAGGATCTCGAGGAGCTGCTGCGCGAGGTGCTCGAGCGCCTGCTCGAGGCGCTCGACGTCGACCGCGCGACGGTCGTGCTGACCGACGAGGAGCACGGCGTCGTCGCGCGGGCGGCCGACGGCGTCGCCACCGTCGTGCAGAGCAGCCGCTTCGCCGGCGACGACGTCGTCGCCCGCGTGGCCCGCGAGCGCGGACCGGTCGCGATCCTCGACGTCCCCGGCTCGGGCGTCGACGCGAGCTCGCTCGGGCCGGCGATCACGTCCCTGCTGGCGGTGCCGCTCGTGGCCGAGCGCCAGGTCATCGGCAGCGTCCTCGTCGGCACGCTGACGCGGCGCGAGTTCGACGACGAGACCGCAGACCTGCTGCGGCTGGCCGCCGACCGCGCGAGCCTCGCGATCGCGCGGACGCGCCTGTACGAGGGCCAGCGCCGGATCGCGCGCGAGCTACAGCGCTCGCTGCTGCCGAGCGGGCTGCCGGACGTACCGGGCGCCGCGCTGTCGGCGCGCTACCTGCCGGGCGACGACGGCGCGACGGTCGGCGGCGACTGGTACGACGCGATCGCCCTCGCGGGCGGACGGGTCGCCGTCGTGATCGGCGACGTCGTGGGGCGCGGCATCGAGGCGGCGGCGACGATGGGCCAGATGCGCAGCGCGCTACGGGCGATCGTCATGCAGGCCGACGACAGCGGCGCGATGGCCGAGCGCCTGAACCGCTTCGCGCTCGGGCTCGGCGACTGCGTCCTGACGACGGTCGTGCTGGCGATCTTCGAGCCCGCGACCGGGCGCCTGCGCTACACGAACGCCGGGCACCCGCCACCGCTCGTCGTCGGCTCCGACGGCGCCGCACGCTATCTCGAGGACGTGCCCTCGCCGCCGATGGGCGTCGTCGAGACGCCGCGCTACGTGCAACGCCAGATCGTGCTCGAGCCGGGCTCGACGCTGCTGCTGTACACGGACGGCCTGATCGAGAAGTCCAGCCAGTCGCTCGACGCGGGGCTGACGCTGCTGCGCGACGCGGTGCTCGGCGCGGATGCCGGCGACGACGCCTCCCTGCTGTGCGACCGCGTGCTGGGCGCGCTCGGGGCCGACATCGCGCAGGACGACGACGTGACGATGATCGCGATGCACGCGCTGACGCGCCTGGAGGATCGCGTCGTGGTGCAGTCGGCGGGCGATCCGGGCGCGCTGACGTCGACGCGCGAGACCGTGCGCCGCTGGCTCGTCGAGTCCGGGGCCGACGCGGTCGAGACGCACGACATCACGATGGCCTGCAACGAGGCCTGCCAGAACGCGATCGAGCACGCCTACGACCTGGGCGCCGAGACCTTCGACGTCCTGCTCGAACGCTCCGAGGGCGCGGTCCAGATCACCGTGCGCGACCGGGGCGGCTGGAAGACGACGAAGAGCCCGGACCGCGGTCGCGGGATGGACCTCATGCGCGAGCTCATGGATGCGGTCGACGTGCAGCCCGGCGACGGCGGCAGCACGGTGTCGTTGCGCCGCCGCCTCGCGGCGCCCGCCTTCAACGGCAGCGTCGTGGCCGAGGGGGCGGCGCCGTGAACGGCAGGCGGCTCGGCCCGCTCGCCGCGGTCCTCGTGGCGCTGGTCGCGCCGTCTCCGGCAGCGGCGGACTTCGACACCGTCGACCGCGCCCCGGAGCTCGCCATCGAGGGCTACGCGTCGGAGGTCAGCGCGCTGCCCGGCGAGACGCTGCACCTGCATGTCAGCACGAGCCCCGCGCAGACCTACCGCGTGGTGTTCTACCGCGTCGGCTGGTATCCCGGCGCGGCGCCGGACGCGCTCGCGTGCGTGCCGTCGTGCGCCGGCTCGAGTCCCGGGGTCGCGCGGCCCGTGCCCGCTCCGGCCGCGTCGACGGGCAGGCTCGACGCCGGCTGGCCGGTGACCGACACGTTCGTCGTCCCGGCGGGCTGGTCGAGCGGCTACTACGTGGCGAAGCTCGTGCTGACGTCCGGGCCGAGCGCCGGCAAGGGCAACCTCGTGCCGTTCGTCGTGCGCGCCCCGGCGGGCCGGCGCTCGGCGATCCTCGTGCAGTCGTCGGTCAGCACGTGGCAGGCGTACAACAACTGGGGCGGCAAGAGCCTGTATCCGAACGGCAGCACGGATACGGTGCCGGCCAACCGCGTGTCGTTCGACCGGCCCTACTGGAACGTCGGCGTCGGGGGGCAGTCGTACTTCGACTGGGAGATCCAGCTCGCGCGCTTCCTCGAGCGCGAGGGCTACGACGTGACGTACACGACGGATGTCGACGTCGCTCGCGACCCGTCACAGCTGCTCGGCCACGAGCTGGACATCACGGCCGGCCACGACGAGTACTGGTCGCGCGAGCAGCGCGACGGGTACGAGGCCGCGCGCGCGGCCGGCGTCGACCTGGCGTTCATGGGCGCGAACACGAGCTTCTGGCAGGTCCGCTACGAGGATGACTACCGCACGATCGTCGGCTACAAGGACTCCGCGCCCGATCCGTTCGCCGATCGCACCCGCACGACGGTGCAGTTCCGCAAGCTCGATGCGCCGCGGCCCGAGTGCGGCCTGCTCGGCGTGCAGTCGCACGGCGGGCTGACGCGCGGGCAGCTCATCGACTACACCGTCCTGGCGCCTTCGCTGAGCCACCCCTGGTACCGCGGCACGGGCTTCGCGGCCGGCGACAAGCTGACCGGGCTCGTCGGCTACGAGTGGGACGGCCTGGATCGCGGCTGTGCGCAGCCGGGGCAGACCGTGTTCTTCGGCTACGAGACCGACGGACACGCCAACGACGCGAACGCGACGGTGTACACGGCGCCGTCGGGCGCGCGCGTCTTCGCGGCCGGGTCGATGCAGTACACGTGGGGCCTCGACGGCTACGGAGCGGCCGAGCACCGCGTCGACGCGCGCCTGCAGCAGTTCACGCGCAACCTGCTCGACGACCTCGGCGGGCCGCGCGCGCACGAGTCCTCCGCCGGATCCGGGGACAGCGAGCCGCCGGCGGTCGTGGTCACGACGCCCCGGCGCGACGCGACCCTGCGCCCCGGCGGCCGGCACTCGCGGCTGCGGGGCAAGGCTTCCGACCCGTCCGGGGTGCGCAGCGTCGAGCTCGCGCTGCGCTACCTGCCGGCGCGGGCGCGAGGCCCGGCGGGGCGCTGTGCGTTCTTCGACGGCAGGCGTGGCCTTGTCAAGCGCTCGTGCGCGAAGCCGCTGTTCTTCCGCGCGCGCCGCAGCGGAACGCGCTGGAGCGTTCACCTCACGCGCGGCGCGAAGCTGCCGCGCGGGACGTACTTCGCGCGCGTCCGGGCGACGGACCGGCTCGGCAACACGACCACGGTGTTCTCGCAGGCGGCGCACAACCTCGTGCGCTTCCGGGTCCGGTAGCCGGGCGACCCCGCGGTCCGGGCGGCCATACGAAGACCCGGAGTCGTGGTTGAGGGATTTCCCCCCTGTCCAGGCGGGCGCCGGCCGAGGATCCTGTTGGCGGTACGGAGCGGTCCACACGCGCAGTGAGTGCGGGATCTGTCGCGAGCGAGCGATCGTGGCGACGGCTTTCGCAGGGGACGTGCTGACGCAGGTGTCGGGAGTCTCGACCATCTCGTCCAAGGTCGGGCCCGATGCAGTGAACGGCCTGCGGTGGGCCTTCAACCCGGATCGGCACGGATGCCGAAGCCGGGGTCCGCGAGTCGTGCGCGGCCGCCCCGTCGCATGGGTGACTCCACGGAGCTACGCTGACTTCAACGGCGAGCAAGCTCCCGAGGATCGCCGTGACCGCTGCCGGCGAGCTCTCGAGCGCTCTGTTGCGCGTGGCGCAGCTACCGGCTCGCGAGAAGCCGACGCCACGCTGGTAGCGGCTATGCGCGTCCTCGCCGAGTCCGGCTCCCACGGCGCGCACGGACTCCCGCTGGCCGACCCCAGCGTCGTCGTCGCCGCGCAGACCGCCGGACTCGACGTCCTTCACCGCGACCACCATCTCGATCGCCGGAGCGCGTTTCTCGGCGTCACGGCCTGGTGGCTCGCCGATCCGGACGCGACCTGAGCCAAGGCGCGCCGCCGCGGTTCGCACGTCACGCTCCAGCGGAGGGGGCGGGATTCGAACCCGCGGTCCGGGTAACCGGACTCCGGTTTTCAAGACCGGTGCATTCGTCCGCTCTGCCACCCCTCCGGAGCATGGGAAGGTACCGCCTCGATCCCGCGCGACCGCACGAGCGGGACGTCGCGTCTACACTGCTACAGAGCCTCAAGGAGAGGTGGCCGAGTGGCTGAAGGCACTCGCCTGCTAAGCGAGTATGGGGCTCAACCCCCATCGCGGGTTCGAATCCCGCCCTCTCCGCTCTACACTGCACGACCCAATGCGCCCGTAGCTCAGCTGGATAGAGCGTCGGTCTACGGAACCGAAGGTCAGAGGTTCGAATCCTCTCGGGCGCGCTACGAAAGCCCCGCATTTGCGGGGTTTTTTCGTTTCTTGGCCCGGAGTGTTCGGCGAGTATGTCCCGAATATGTCCCAGGGATCGGCGCTTGTGGTCAGGGGCAGAGCCGATGACCACACGCGCCGCTTGCTCGACGAGGCCGCGCAGATCGTGACTATCGACATGCCGAAGGTGGCGACGGAGATTCGCCGGCTGGATGCGCTCTGGGTCGAACAGGACGTGCTCAACCCGCCGGCCGCGGCCCTCACGCTGCTCACGCTCGTTGCAGAAGCGGATCGCGTCGAACAGTGCCCTCAGATCCGGCGGGTAGGTTCAACCTCTAAACGGGCGAGCAGGTTTAGGGTTCGCCATCGCGGCCCCCGGTGAGACACGGGGATCCGCATGTGCGGGGTTTTCGCGTTTCTGGGCTGTGGTTGGCTCGGCCGTATGCGTCCCGACTGCGTGTCGGCAAGGGCGTCGCATTGCTCGGGGAGCTACCCGTCCCGCGCCTCGGTGCGCTGGTACGCCGGACGCTGGCGTGCGCGTTCGACGTAGTCGCGCAGCGGGCCGTCCTCGGTCAGCAACGCGTTGTGGAACGCGTTGGCGAGCATCGTGGCGCAGAAGATGTCGGCGACGGTGAAGGCGTCGCCCGCGAGCCAGGGACCGCGGCCGACCGCGTCGCGCAGGGCGTCTGCGATCGGCGCGAACCCGGCCTCGTGCTCGCCGAGCTCCTCGCCGCGGCGCTTGGCGAAGAGCCACTCGAAGACCCGGTTCTCCATCTCGGTCATCGCGAACAGCGTCCACTGGTAGGCCAGCGCGCGCGCGTTCGAGCCGAGCGGGCCGAGCAGGCCCGCGTCCGGGTACAGGTCGGCGAGTTGCAGGCAGACGGCGGCCGATTCGAAGACGAGCTGCCCGTCGTCGAGCTCGAGCACCGGCACGCGGCGCAGCGGGTGGCGCGCGAGGTGGGCGTCCGTCCTGCGGTCCTCGCGGGTGACGATCGTCACGTCGTAGGGCGTGCCGATCTCCTCGAGCGCCCAGACGACGCGCGTCGAGCGGGATCCGGGTGAGTGGTAGAGGCGCATGTCGTCAACGGTAGGCGAACGCCGTCCCGGGGCTGTCGCCGCCGGCCCACTTGCCGGGGTCAGCGCGCGGCGCGACCGCCCGCGCCACCGCACGAGCAGCCCCGGGTCGGCGGCGCGAGCGGCCGCCTCGGTGCTGAGCGACCTCGCCGCGGCGCTGCGGCATCGCAGGCGGGGGCGGCTAGGCTCGGTCGGTGGCCGCCAGCGAGGACGTCAAGCCCGAGACCTGGTTGATCGTCGGCGGCCGCCCGGAGGACGTGCCCGGCGCGCCGCTGAACCAGCCGCCCGTGCCCGCGTCGAACTTCGTGCTCGGCGGCGAGCGGATCTACGCGCGCAACGAGGCCACCGCGGGGTGGGAGGCGTTCGAGGCGCTGATCGGCGGGCTGGAGGGCGGCGAGGCGGTGGCGTTCTCGTCGGGCATGGCGGCCTGCGCCGCGGTCCTGGGCCAGCTCGCAAGCGGCGCGCACCTCGTGCTCGGCGACGACTGCTACCAGGGCGTCGCCGGGCTGGCCGAGGCCGGCGCGCGCGAGCGCGGCTGGAACGTCGAGCGGCTGCCCGTCGCGGACGACCGCTGGGTGGCGAGAGCGCGGGAGGCCGACCTGTTGTGGGTGGAGTCGCCGTCCAACCCGCTGCTCGACATCGCTGACGTGGCCGGGATCTGCGGCGCGCCGCGGCGCGAGGGCGCCCTCGTCGTCGTCGACAACACGTTCGCGACGCCGCTTGGCCAGCAGCCGCTGCGCCTCGGCGCCGACATCGTCGTGCACTCGGCGACGAAGTTCATCGGCGGCCACTCCGACCTCCTGCTCGGGGTCGCCGTCGCCGCCGACCCCGGGCATGCGTCACGACTGCGCGCCGCGCGCGGGCTGAACGGGGCGACGCCCGGCACGCTCGAGTGCTTCCTCGCGCTGCGCGGCGCCCGCACGCTCGCGCTGCGCCTGCGCCACGCCTCGGCCGGCGCCGCCGAGCTCGCGAGGCGCCTCGCGGACCACCCGAGGGTCGGTCGCGTGCGCTACCCCGGCTTCGGCGCGATCGTGAGCTTCGAGCTCGAAGACGCGCAGGCGGCGGACCGCGCGTGTGCCGCGGTCCGGGTCATCCGCCACGCGACGAGCCTGGGCGGGGTCGAGACGACGATCGAGCGCCGCGCCGCCCACCCCGGTCAGGAGCACATCCCGCCGGGCCTCATCCGCATGAGCGTCGGCTGCGAGGATGCGGGCGACCTGTGGGAGGACCTCGACGCGGCGCTGCGCGGCTGACGCCGTCGGGGCCGGTTACGCCGTCTGCGTCACGCAACGTGCGCTCGTTCGTGGATCTGGCAGTTGGACCGGCGCTGGCGCGAACGCTCATCGGTCGTGCAGGCGATCGCCGGCGGGAGCCCGGCTGCGAGACTTGGGGGCAGATGTCCTTCGCCCTCTCACGCGCAGACGACCCCGCGGCGGAGCTCGCGTTGCGCGTGGTCGACGCGGCGAGCGTCGTCACGGGCCTGACCCTCACGCCCGACGAAGCGCTGCTGCGACCCGGCAACGCTCGCCACGGAGCGGACTTCCAGGCCAACCTCGCGATGTCGCTCGGCAAGCGCGTGGGTCGCGCGCCACGCGAGCTGGCGGCGGCGATCGTCGAGCAGCTCGACGTCGCCGGGGTCGCCGACCCGCCCGAGGTGGCCGGCCCCGGCTTCATCAACTTCCGCCTCGACGAGGCGTGGATCGGCGCGGCGCTGCGGGCGACGGCCGCCGACGCGCAGCTCGGGGCCGGTGCGGGCCGCGAGCCGCAACGCGTCGTCCTCGACTACAGCGCGCCGAACATCGCCAAGGAGATGCACGTCGGGCACCTGCGCTCGACGGTCATCGGCGACGCGCTGGCCCGCATCCTGCGCTTCGTCGGCGACGACGTCGTCGCGCAGAACCACGTCGGCGACTGGGGCACGCAGTTCGGGATGCTCATCGAGGAGCTCGACGACGCCGGCTGGAGCGCGGGCGCCGACGCCGGCTCGCTCGCCGACCTCGTGGCCCTCTACCGCCAGGCGCGGGCGCACTTCGACGCCGACCCCGAGTTCGCCGATCGCTCGCGCCGGCGCGTCGTCGCGCTGCAGGCCGGCGACCCGGCGAGCGTCGCCGCGTGGCGCCAGCTCGTGGACGAGTCCCAGCGCTACTTCGAAGGCGTGTACGGGCTGCTCGGCGTCGCGCTGACCGCGGACGACATGGCCGGCGAGTCGATCTACAACGACCTGCTGCCGGGCACCGTCGCCGAGCTCGAGGCCAGCGGGCTGCTGGAGCTCGACGACGGCGCGCTGTGCGCGTTCCCCGACGGCTTCCTCAACCGCGACGGCGATCGCATGGCGCTCATCGTGCGCAAGTCCGACGGCGGCTACGGCTACGCGACGACCGACCTCGCCGCGATCGTGCACCGCGTGCGCACGCTCGGCGCCGAGCGCGTCCTGTACGTCGTCGGCGCGCCGCAGAGCCAGCACCTGCAGATGGTCTTCGCGACCGCGCGCGCCGCGGGCTGGCTGGGCGGTGACGTCGCCGTCGAGCACGTCGCGTTCGGATCGGTGCTCGGCGAGGACGGCAAGCCGTTGCGCACGCGCGCGGGCGAGACGGTCAAGCTCGTCGAGCTGCTCGACGAGGCGGTGACCCGGGCGGGCGAGGTCATCGCCGAGCGGGCCGAGGCGGCGGACGATCAGCTCGCCCGCCAGGTCGGGATCGGCGCGGTCAAGTACGCCGACCTGTCGGGCGATCGCGTCAGCGACTACCTGTTCAGCTTCGACCGGATGCTCGCGTTCGAGGGCAACACGAGCGTCTACCTGCAGTACGCGCATGCCCGTGCCGCGCGGGTCCTGCGCCTCGCGGGCGCCGGCGGCGAGGTCGGCGCGGGCGCCGAGGTCGCCGCGCGCGAGCCACAGGAGCGGGCGCTCGCGCTCGCGCTGCTGCGGTTCGGCCCGACGATCGACCACGTCGCCGCGTCGCTGCAGCCCCACCGCCTCTGCACGTACCTCTACGACGTCGCGACGAGCTTCTCGCTGTTCTACGAGCACTGCCCGATCCTCAAGTCCGAGGACGCCGTCGTCCGCGACTCGCGGCTTGCGCTCACGCGGCAGACCGCCGACGTGCTGCGCACGGGGCTCGAGCTGCTGGGCATCGAGGCGCCGGCGCAGCTGTAGCGCCTCGCCGCCGCCGCCCGCCCGCCTCGGGTCAGTGCCAGCGGCGCACCGCGACCGGCTCGAGCGTCCCGACCTCGTCCCTCGTCAGGCTCAGCGTGATCGCGTCGGGCCGCACGCTCGCGACGTCGCCGATCGGGATCGTCACCTCGCGCCGCCCCCACAGGTGCCCCTGCTCCAGCAGCACGTGCGTGATGTGCTCGTCGTCGTCGACGAGGAAGCCGTCGACGTGGCCGAGGCGGTGCTCGTCGGCCGACGTCACCGTGCTCGCGCGCCGCAGCTCGACCTCGCCCTTGGGGATGCGGTCGTACGTCGCGGTCGCCACCGCGTCGTGGCTGGGCGGCGGCGCGTCGGAGCCGTAGTAGGGCTGGACGAGCACGCCCTCGACGCCGATGTCCCAGTCGGGGTCGTCGACCTCGAGCTCCTCACCGAGCGCGACGAAGGCCGATTGCCGGACATGCTCGAGCCGTCGCGCCTCGGCGGTGCTGCAGCCGAGCGTCAGCCCCTGCGTCGCCGGGTCGACCGCGACGAGCGCGATCGGGACGAGGCGCGCCATCCAGTGCTGGTGGTGGGGCTCCACGACGACGTGCGTGACCGTGCGCGTCTGCGGGTCGATGACGACGTGGACGAGCTCACCGAAGGCACCGTCGGTGCACGCTGCCGGGCTGCCGAGCTCAAGGCGCATCGCTGCACACGTTGTAGCGCGTCCGAGCCTGCGGCGGGGATCGCGTCGCGGGCGCGGACGGATGGACGACGCGGCGCCACCTCAGCGCGCGGGCCCGTCGATGAGCCTGGCGATCGCCGTCGCGACGATCGCCGTGCCGGAGATGTTCAGGTGGATGCCGTCGGGCTCGCGCACGCGCACGTCGCGGCCGCGGTAGCGGATGACGTCGCGATAGCCGCTCGGCGTGAGGAGCCGATCGAGCCGCAGCACGGTCACGCCGGACATCCCGGCGGCGGCACCGAGGATCGCGCGGTTGACCGCCGCGAAGGGCAGGTCGTGGTTGCCCGGGCGCGGGGCCGGCAGCGTCAGCCAGATGACCCGGCCGCGGCCGTGGCGGCGGTAGCTGCGCATCATCACGCGCGCCCGGCGCCTGTACTCGGCGATCCAGGCCGGGCCGCAGCAGGCGCCCGCCGCCGGCATCGGCAGGCCGTCGTTCGCACCGATCGCGATGACCGTGACGGTCGGGCGCAGGTCCTTGGCCTGCTTCGTGGCCCAGGCCAGCCACGGCAGGCCCTTGCTGATGCCGGTTCCGGGCCGCACGTCGCTGCGCACGGAGAAGCGCTCGCCGAGATCGTCGCCGAGGAAGCTGTCGATGCCCTGCATCATCGAGTCGCCGGTCGCGAGCACGACCGGGAGCGCGGCGGCCCGCTTGGCGCGCTGACCGCCGACGGCGACCGTCGTGCGCACGGTGTGGCCGCGGAGGCGCAGCTCGACGAGCCAATCGCCGCGGGCGCGCGCGCGCACGCTGCGCCGGGCGCTGGCGACGGCGCTCGCGAACGCGAGCCGCTTGCAGCTGCGTCCGTCGTGCGGCGGCGTGAAGCACAGCTCGGGCCGGACGCCGCCGATCGCCCAGCGGTCGACGACGCGGACGGCGAGCTTGGATCCGGGCGCGATGCGGCGGGGGGCGCGCAGCTCGAAGCGGCGCGCGCAGGATCCGGTCCGCACGCCGAAGGAGCCCGTCTCCGTCGAGCCGTCGGCGGCGGTCGTCACGGCGACGAACTGACGCCGCAGCCGGACGCAGGACCAGGTCGTCGCGTCGCGCAGGATCGTCGGCGGCGCCGCGCTCGCGGCCGTGCCGAGGCGCTGGGCACGCTGCCCGACGCACTCGTAGTAGGTGACGCGCCCGGGACCGCCGTGAAAGAAGTAGAGGTCGATGACGCCGGCGTGCGTCGCGTCGGCGCCGAGGAAGTTCGTGACGTGCGGCGCCAGGCACGGGTTGGCGCCCGCCGCGAGCGTCGGCGGCGCGAGGGAGACGAGCACCGTCGCGGCGAGACCGGCCAGGAGCGCGAGCAGCGCGACGACCCGTGCCCGGTGTCGCCTACCGGCCGTGGCGGGGGTCCGATGTGGGGCGTGCGCCATCCCGACCCTCATCGGCATTCCGGCGACCGAGCCTGAGGGCTCGTCACGCCACTGATCGTGACCCGAATGCTGACCGCGGACCACGGCGCGATCCTACGGTAGGACGCGGGGCCGGGGTTGGGATGGGTGGGCGCGGCGCGGCGTCGGGAGTCCAAGCGCGCGCTGCCGGCGCGTCAGGACTCGCGTGCCAGACTGCGATGACCGGATGAGCTCGCGACACCCCACGGCAGTGCGGGCCTGATGCTCCGGCCGGGGGCGGGCGTCGAGATTCGCGAGCTGCGCGCCGGCGACGAGGACGCGATCGGGCAGCTTCTCGTCGGTCTGGACCCGGAGTCGCGGCGGCGGCGCTGGTTCACGGCGGCGACCGACATCCAGCGGGCCGCCGACTGGGCGGCGCATCCGGATCGCTGCTCGGCGGTGGGCCTTCTGGCCCTCGCCGGGAGCGAGCCGGTCGGGCATGGCGTGCTGGTCTGTGCCCCGGACGGGCGGGGCGAGGTGGCCTTCGAGGTCGCGGCACCCTGGCGCCACCACGGCATCGCGAGCGCGCTGCTCGCGAGGCTCGTCGACGCTGCGGTGAGCCGCGGACTGCGCGAGGTCTACGCGGAGGTGCTCGCCGAGAACGCCGACATGCTGGCCGTGCTGCGCGAGCACGGCCCCCACGCCGAGACGCGCCACGGGACGGTCCTCACGCTCACGATCGCGCTGCCGGTCGCCAGACCTCACAGGTCCGACCCTCCAGCGCGCTAGCCTGACGGCATCCATTTGGATGGGCGCGGGGATCTCCGAGACTCGTCGCTCAGCCGCGTCAGGGGGCCCTCGTGGCCGCGCGGCCTCGCGCCCTAACTGGCAGGTTCGCAGCGGTCAGTCGATCGGATCGATCGCCGCCAGCACGGGTCGACCCGGATCGGCCTCCCCCGGGCCGCCCGGGTTGACCGTGGGGCCCCTCAGCCCAGCCGCGGTCCGCGGTACCTGACGCGGTCGGTCATCCAGAGGACTCGTTGCGGCGTGTACCAGCGTGGCGTGAAGCCATGCGCGTCAGCGCCGTGCTCGCATGCCAGGAGCACGACGCGTTCCGCCGTGGATGCGCGCAGACGCATGTCGCAGTGCACGGGGTGCACGCCGGCGCACCGCAACTCGCAGACGTCGTCGCGGGGCGGCGGCGTACCTGGGGGTGGGTGTGGCTCGGCGTCCTCCGGCCGTGCCACCGCGGTCGGCGCGAGCGCCGTCGGGACGCGGCGTCCCTGCGTTCCCTCGATCACGCCATTCGTGGAGCGATCGCTTGACGGTTGGCCGGCCACGGTGGGCCTCCCAGCGGCTGAACACGAATCTCAGGCGATCTCCGCGCCCATCCAGTTGACGCACCGAGCGTAGCGCGCCCAGCCTCCTCGCACGTCATCTTCACATTCGGCGGCGCCGTCGCGCTGCGCGCAGCGCCCTGCGGTCGCGCGGCGGCAGGTTGGAGGCGTGTGCGTAGTTCTCCGCGCACGCCGGCCGCGGACTGCGGATGTGCCGGGATCGCGATGGTGATCGTCTGGTGGTCTACCCAGGAGGTTGACCCCATGGCCACAACCATGCAGCGCAGCAACACCCTTCCCGCGCCGGGCGATCCGGACAGCCCGGTCATCGTCGCCGAGCGCTACGGCAACTTCATCGGCGGCGTGTTCGTCGAGCCCGTCGAGGGTCGCTACCGCGAGAACCTCACGCCGGTCACGGGCGCGGTGATCTGCGAGGTCGCCGACTCGACGCCCGCCGATGTCGAGCTCGCCCTCGACGCCGCACATGCCGCGAAGGACGGCTGGGCGAAGCGCTCGCCGACGGAGCGCGCCGCCGTGTTGAACGCGATCGCCGACGCGATGCAGGCGAACCTCGAGATGCTCGCCGTAGCCGACAGCTGGGACAACGGCAAGCCCGTGCGAGAGACGCTCGGCGCCGACCTGCCGCTGGCGATCGACCACTTCCGCTACTTCGCCGCCGCGGCCCGCGCCGAGGAGGGCCGCATCACGGAGATCGACGACCAGACCTACGCCTACCACTTCTCCGAGCCGCTCGGGGTCGTCGCGCAGATCATCCCGTTCAACTTCCCGCTGCTGATGGCGGCGTGGAAGATCGCCCCGGCCCTCGCCGCCGGCAACTGCACGGTCCTCAAGCCCGCGAGCCCGACGCCGTGGTCGATCCTGAAGTTCTGCGAGGTCATCGCCGACGTCGTGCCTGCCGGCGTCATCAACGTCGTGACCGGGCCGGGCGGCGAGATCGGCAAGGCGCTCGCCACGAACCCGCGCATCGACAAGGTCTCGTTCACCGGCTCGACCGAGGTCGGCCGGGAGATCATGCGCTACGCCGCCGACAGCCTGATCCCGTCGACGACGGAGCTCGGCGGCAAGTCGCCGAACATCTTCTTCGAGGACGTCATGGACGCCGACGACGCGTTCCTCGACAAGGCCGTCGAGGGCCTCGTGCTCTACGCGTTCAACAAGGGCGAGGTCTGCACCTGCCCGTCGCGGGCGCTGATCCACGAGTCGATCTACGAGCCGTTCATGGCGCGTTGCCTCGAGCGGATCGCCGCGATCGTGCAGGGCCACCCGCTCGATCCCGCGACGCAGGTCGGCCCGCAGGTCTCCCAGAGCCAGCGCGAGACGATCGAGCGCTACGTGCAGATCGGCCGCGACGAGGGGGCCGAGGTCCTGATCGGCGGCGCCCGTCCGCGGCTCGGCGACGCGCTCGACGACGGCTGCTACTACGAGCCGACCGTCCTGCGCGGCGACAACTCGATGCGCGTCTTCCAGGAGGAGATCTTCGGACCCGTGCTGGCGGTCACGACGTTCTCCGACGAGGCCGAGGCCCTGCGGATCGCCAACGACACGATGTACGGCCTCGGCGCCGGCGTCTGGACGCGTGACGGCAACCGCGCCTTCCGCGTCGGCCGCGCGATCAAGGCCGGGCGGGTGTGGACGAACTGCTACCACCTGTACCCGGCGGGCGCCGCGTTCGGGGGCTACAAGGCCTCCGGCGTCGGGCGCGAGAACCACCGCATGATGCTCGACCACTACACGCAGACGAAGTGCCTGCTCGTCAGCTACGACACGGCGCCGATGGGTCTGTTCTGACGGGTCGCTCGACCGGCGGCGTGGGCGGTCCTGGCCGCCCGTCGCCGCCGGTCGTCGTCGGCCTCGAGCCGTCCTTCGGAGGCCCGGGCGGCCGCCCGGGCCTCCGCTCCTTCGGCCTACGCGGGCACCGCGATCGCGTCGGCGGCGCGCCCGTTGATCCGCGCGTCGCGTCCGCTGCCCTCGAGCACGACCTTCAGCGCCTTCGTCCTCGCCGCGTCGGCGAACGTGTCGTAGGCGTCCATGGTGTCGCCGAGCGCGAAGCGATGGGTCGCGAAGATCGTCGGGTCCAGGCGTCCGCTGGCGACGAGCTTCATGAGCCGCGGGATCGTGATCGTGTCGACGAGCCCGGTCGTGATCGTCACGTCGCGGATCCACAGCTTCTCGAGGTGCAGCGTGGCGGGCGCGCCGTGCACCCCGACGTTGGCGATGTGGCCGCATGGGCGAACGAGCTCGGTGGCGAGCTCGAAGGTCTGCGGGATGCCGACCGCCTCGAAGGCGACGTCCGCGCCGAGGCCGTCGGTGAGCTCCATGATCTGCTCGAGCGCGTCCTCGCGGCCGTTGTTGATCGTCGTGTCGGCGCCGAAGCGCTCCGCGCTCTCCAGCCGGCCGTCGTCGAGGTCGATCGCCACGATGTGGCCGGGCGTGTAGAGCGATGCGGTCAGCATCGCCGCGAGCCCGATCGGCCCGGCGCCGACGATCGCGACGACGTCGCCCGGCGTGACCATGCCGTTGAGCACGCCGACCTCGTAGGCGGTCGGCAGGATGTCGGCGAGGAACAGCACCTGCTCGTCGCCGAGCCCATCCGGGATCTTGTAGACGGAGTTGTCGGCGAACGGCACGCGCGCGTACTCGGCCTGCAGGCCGTCGATCAGGTGGCCGAAGATCCACCCGCCGCCGCCCAGGCACTGGCCGTAGCGGCCCTCCCTGCAGAAGCGACAGCGCCCGCACGAGCTGATGCACGACATCAGCACGCGGTCGCCGACCGCGACCGTGGCGACGCTGCGCCCGATCTCCATCACCGTGCCGACCGCCTCGTGCCCGAGCACGGTGCCCGGGGTCGTCTCGGGCACGTCGCCCTTGAGGATGTGCAGGTCCGATCCGCAGATCGTCGAGCTGTCGATCCGCACGACGATGTCGGTCTCGTCGATGATCTCGGGGTCCTTGACCGTGTCCCAGCCGCGCTGGCCGGGGCCGTGGTAGACGAGAGCCTTCATGGTGCGCCTCCTTGGATCGAATCGATGACCGTGCGCGCCGTCGTCTCCAGGACGGCAAAGCCGCCCGCGATCAGCACGTGCACGGGGTCTGAGCCGGGTACGCGCAACGTCGAGCGAGAGCGCGGCCGGGCATGCGACCGACGCTATGGGGCGGGCGGCGCTCCGCCATCGGGACGAGCCACGGATCGCAGGCACGGACTTCTACGCATCACGACATGCTGCGGGAGGGCGGCGGGAAGTCACGGGTCCGCGGTGCGGGCTCCTACGGATGGACGGGCCGGTCGCCTCGCCTACCGTCGGTGGCATGTACAAGACAATCGTCGCCGGAACCGATGGCAGCCGTGGCCGCTCGGCCGCTTCGCTCGCCCAGGTGCTCGCCACCGCCACCGGAGCGCGCCTCGTGCTCGTCGGCGTCGAGTGCGAGCTGCCGCTGCCGCTGCTGGACACCTTCGCGCATGATCCCGAGGCCTTCAAGCTCGAGCTGCACGCCGTGCGCGACGAGCTGGCGCCGGGCGCGACCGTGCGTGTCGCGGTCGACGTCTCCCCGTCACACGCGCTGCGACGGATCGCCGCCGACGAGGACGCCGACCTCGTCGTCGTCGGCTCCCATCGGCACGGCAGGCACGCGGAGGTGGCCCGAGGCGATGACGCGATGCAGGTGCTGCACGGCGCGCCCTGCGCCGTCGTCGTCGCGCCGGACGAGCTGCCGGCATGCCGCGAGCTGCGCCAGATCGGCGTCGGGATCGACGACAGCCCCGAGTCCGGCGTCGCGCTCCGCTTGGCGCTCGAGCTCGCGCGACCCACCGGCGCTCGCCTGAAGCTGCTCGCCGTCGTCGGGGACGCCTACGCGACGCCCGCCGGCATCGTCCCCGCGGCGCACTGCGCCGAGCTGCACTCCCCGGCCGTCGCGTCGCACCTCGACAAGGCGCGCACGGTGATCGACGAGGCGCTCGGGCGCTGCGACGACGTGACGGCGAGCGGCGATGTGGTCGTCGGCGATCCCGTCACCGCGCTGACCGCGCTCGGCGAGAGCTGCGATCTGCTCGTCCTCGGCTCGCGCCGCTGGGGCCCCGTGCGGCGGCTGGCGCTCGGCAGCACGTCGGAGTGGGTCATCCGCCACGCGACGTGCCCGGTGCTCGTGCCGCCGCGTCACGCCGTCAGCGAGCATGACGAAGGCCCGCGGGCGGCGCTCGCGGGCGTCGTGCTCTGACGACGCCGGCCTCGCCGCACAGCCTCGCGGCGGCCGAGGTCGCCCGGGGGATGGGCAGCGACCCCGAGCGCGGGCTGACGGCCGCCGCGATCGGCCGCGAGCACGGCCGCATCGTGCACGCGCTCCAGCGCCAGGGGCAGGTCGTCGCGATGACCGGCGACGGAGTCGACGACGCGTCGGCGCTCAAACGGGCCGACATCGGCATGCCCAGCAGTGGCGCGAGGACCATCACGCTGACCTCGGCGACGTTGCCGCTGAGGATGTTGCGGATGAACCTGCGCTCGGAGCGGGTGTCGCTGCGGCGCCCGGCGCCCGCGGCAACCGCGCGCTCGTCGCCGCGGTGGCGCGGACCGTCGCCCTCCAGGTCGGGCTGGTCGGCCTTCCGTTCGCCCGTCAGCTGCTCGGCCTGCACCAGCTCTCGGCGGTGCACTGGGTGGTCATCTGCGCGATCGCCCGCGCCTACCTGACGGTCGTGGAGCTCGACAAGCTCGCATGTCGCCGCAGCGCGGCGTCGGCGGGCTCGTGAGCGCGCCGACCGTCGGGGCACGACCCCCGGAATACGGCGAACTACGGTGGAGGTTGAGGGAGTTCGCCGTTTCGCGGCGGCGGGTCGTGCTTCACGGTGGACGAGGTGCCCACTTCCCCACCGATTGTCCGCGCCGTCGATCTCTCCCGCACGTTCGGTCACGGCGATGGCGCCGTCGACGCCCTCGTGCACGTGTCCGTCGGGTTCCCGGCGGGCGGCTTCACCGCGATCATGGGGCCCTCGGGCTCCGGCAAGTCGACGCTGAACTCCAACGCCTCCGCCGAGGTCCTCGGCCTGCTGCGCCGGGCCGCGGACGAGTTCGGCCAGACGATCGTGATGGTCACGCATGACGCGAGCGCCGCCTCCTACGCCGACCGGCTGGTCCTGCTGGCCGACGGGCGGATCGTGCGCGACCAGGATGCCGGCGACACCGATTCGGTGCTCGAGCTCATGAAGACGGCCGCGTGAACCGGCTCGCGTTCCGGGGCCTGCGCGAGCGCAAGGCGCGGACGCTCTTCACGCTCGTCGCGGTCGTCCTCGGGGTCGCCCTGATCGCCGGCACGTTCGTCCTGACCGACACGATCTCGAAGTCGTTCGACAGGCTCGTCGCCACCGCGGGCGAGAACGTCGACGTGAAGATCCTGTCGCGCAACATCGGTGACGGCTTCGGTGCCGCGCCGGCGCCGTTTCCGGCCTCCGTCGAGGCGCGGGTGCTCGCGGTCGACGGTGTCGCCGCCGCCGACGGCTCGTTTCGCCGGCTGTCGGTGACCGTCGCGAACGCGCGCGGGGACCGCGTCGGGCCGATCAGCGGCGCGCCGACGCTCGCCTACTCCGCCGTCCAGCCGCGCTTCGACCCCTTCGAGTACGAGGGCCGACCGCCCCGGACCGACCGCGAGATCGCGCTCTCCGCGACGGCGGCGAAGGATGCCGGCCTCGAGATCGGAGACCGCATCCGCGTCCAGGGGACCCAGCGGATCCGCTCCTACAGGATGGTCGGCACCACGACGTTCGGAGGGGCGGGGTCCACGGGCGGCGCCGCGTTCACGGTGCTGACCCTGGCGGAGGTCCAGGCGCTCGCAGGCGAGCCGGGCAAGATCACCGACCTCGACGTGCAGGCGCAGCCGGGCGTCACGCAGATCCAGCTCAAGACACGGATCAAGGCGCAGCTCGGCAGCGCCGTTCTCGTACGGACCGGCGCGGAGGACTCTCGCCGGCAGTCCCAAGACCTGTCGCAGATCCTCAGCTACCTCACGCTCGGGCTGCTCGTCGGGCCGCTGGCGGCGCTGATCGGGCGCCCGCTGGCGGCAACCGGCGGGGTGGCCGCCCGGATCGCGCGCGGCAACGCGGTGCGCTCGCCCGGCCGCACGGCCGGCACGGCCGCGGCGCTCATGGTCGGCGTCGCGCTCGTCGCGTTCGTGGCGATCTTCGTCAACGGATTCAAGGCGTCGTTCTCGGGCGCCTTCGAGGAGGCCGTGACCGCGCAGTTCGTGGTCTTCGACGCATCGGGGCTCACACCCGAAGCGGTCGCGCCCGCCGCCGCGAAGCTCCCCGGCGTCGCCGCCGCCGCCAACATCCGCGTCGGACAGGGCAAGCTGCCGTCGGGCGCCGACGTCGGCCTCGACGGCCTCGACCCGACGCGCGCGCCGAAGGTGCTGAAGCTCGACTGGGTCTCGGGCTCCGACGACACGCTGCGCGCGCTCGGCCCCGAGGACGCGCTGCTGGAGGTCGATTGGGCGAAGGAGCACTCGCTGCACGTCGGCTCGTCGTTCGAGCTGCGCAACACCGAGCGCGAGCCCGTACGCCTGACCGTGCGCGGCACCTACGAGAACCGCGGCCAGATCTTCCGCGACGTGGTCGTGCAGGATGCGACCCTGCGCGAGCGGTTCGGCGCGCGGACGGTGCTCGCCGCGTTCATCGCGTCCGCGCCGGGGGTCTCGGAGCAGGAGCTTCGCGCGCAGCTGAAGGGGCTGCTCGATCGCGACTTCCCGACGCTGGAACCGCAGACCCGCGAGGAGTTCATCACCGCGCAGGTCGGCCAGGTGAGCCAGATCCTCTACGTCTTCTACGCGCTGCTCGGGCTGTCGGTGATCATCGCGCTGTTCGGCATCGTCAACACGCTCGCGCTGTCGGTCTACGAGCGGACGCGGGAGCTCGGGCTGCTGCGGGCCGTCGGCGCGTCGCGACGCCAGATCCGCCAGATCGTGCGGGGCGAGGCGATCATCACCGCCGTCATGGGCGCGGTCCTCGGCGTCGCCGTCGGAGTCCTGTTCGGCGTGCTCGTCTCGAGACCGCTCGGAAGCCAGGGCTTCGTGCTCGCGGTCCCGTACACAACGCTCCTGATCCTGCTCGTCCTGGGCGCCCTCGCCGGCACCCTCGCCGCCATCGCTCCGGCGCGGCGAGCCAGCCACGTCGATGTCCTGCAAGCGCTCACGCATGGCTGAGCGGGGTCCCCGCGCGGCACGACATTCGCGTGGATGACCGGCGATCTCGTAACGTCGCCGGTGGCATGCACCGCTCACCGCTCCCAGCCGTGGCCCTGCTGGCGGCGATCCTCATGGTGGCCGGCTGCGGCAACGACGCGGGCAAGGGCTCGCAGGCCGCGGTGGCGCCGGTGGCGGAGCCGATCACCGCCGATCCCTCGGGCGGCCGCGTGCGCGGGACGATGGTCATGGTGCACGGAGGAGGCTGGGCCGGCCACGACGTCCACGCCCAGCAGGTGCTCATGGCGATCCCGGGGCGGGGCCTGCTCGATCGCGGATGGCGCGTCGTCTCGGTCGACACCAAGCAGGGCGAGGGCGGGTTGCAGAACGTCCTCGACGCGGTCGACGGCGAGGTCGCCCGCAAGACGAGCAACGGCCCGATCTGCCTGTACGGCGAGTCCTCGGGAGCGCACCTCGCGCTCGTCGCCGCGGCTCGCCGGGGCACGATCGACTGCGTCATCGGCCTCGGCACGCCCACCGACCTGCCGCTGTACGAGGCCGAGGGCGCGACGAGCTCCGAGCCTCGCGTGCGACAGGTGGCCGCCCAGATCAAGAAGTTCTTCGGGACGACGAGCGCCGAGCTTGCTCCTTGGAACCCCGTCGGGCTCGCCTCCTCGGTTCGCGCCGACGTCCTGCTCATGCGCGAGGGCGACGACCCGATCGTCTCGCCTGCCTACGCGCAGCGCTTTCGGGCGGTGAGCCCGGGGACGAAGGTCGTCGAGCTCGACGCCGGCAACGCATCGCAGCGCTTCGTGCACGGCACGATCTCCGCGCGCGGGCGCGCCCAGTACGCGGCCGCCATCGACGCGTTCATCGCGACGGCCCGCAAGGCCCGATGAGGCACCGCCCGCGACGACGCTGAGGACCATGACCAGCAGCACCGGCCCCGACGCCATCTCAGGCGTCGGAGCCGTTGTCCTGCGTGCCGACCGGGTTCCCCGATCCGGACCTGTGCGAGAACCCCCTACGGCTGGAGGACGATCCGCGCCGCGACGGTTCCCGCCTCGACGTCGGCGATCGCCGTGTTGACGTCCTCGAGCGAGCGCGTCTCGCGAATGACGTGTGTCTTGCCTGCCGCGTGCAGCTCGAAGACCTCGCGCAGCTCAGCCCGGGTGCCGACGATCGAGCCGACGATCGTGATCCCGTTCAGCACGGTCTCGAAGATCGGCAGCTTGACCTCGTTGTCCGCCGGCAGCGCGACGAAGACGAGCGTGCCGCCGCGGCGCAGCGAGCCGTAGGCCTGCTCGAACGCCTTCGGAGCGACCGCGAGCGCGATCGCCTGATCGGCGCCGCCGAGGGCCTGGATCGCCGCGATCGGATCCTCCTTCAGCGCGTTGATCGTGAACTCCGCGCCGAGCTCACGCGCGAGCTCGAGCTTCTCGTCGTGGATGTCGACGGCGATGACCCGGCCGCCCGCGATCGACGCGTACTGGATCGCGAGATGCCCGAGGCCACCGACGCCGAAGACCGCGACGAGATCCGACGAGCGCGTGCCCGCGACCTTGACGGCCTTGTACGTCGTGACGCCCGCGCAGGTCAGCGGGGCGGCGTCGAAGGGATCGACGCCGGCCGGCACCTTGACGACGTAGCGACCATAGGCGACGGCGTACTCGCCGAACGTCCCGTCGAACGAGTAGCCCATGTTCTTCTGCTCCAGGCACAGCGTCTCCCAGCCGCTCACGCAGTGATCGCAGGTCCCGCACGCGTAGCCGAGCCACGGCATCGCGACGCGATCGCCGAGCGCGACCTCGGTCACGCCGGGGCCGAGCTCGACGACGACGCCGACGCCCTCGTGGCCGGGGACGAACGGCGGCGACGGCTTGACCGGCCAGTCGCCGTGCGCAGCATGGATGTCGGTGTGGCAGAGGCCGGTGGCCTCGATCTTCACGCGGATCTGGCCGCTGTCGAGGGTGACCGCTGGCACGGTGTCGATCGTCAGCGGGCTACCGAACTCGTGCACGACGGCGGCGCGGTAGGACGCGACGGCAGGCTCGACGGCCTCGGTGGGTGCGACTTCGATGGTCGACATGCGGGTCTCCTGTTCCTTGGAAAGTCTCCTGCACCCGACCGTAGCCCCGCTGCCCTCCCGCTTCATCCGTAGGAGCCCGCAAGTCGGCCGGCGCCCGGACGACGTCGGGTAGTTGTCCGACGAGGGCGGCGGTGAACTGCCGATGGCGCCGCGCGCGGCGTCTCGTAGCGTCGCGGCCATGGTCCTCGCTCCCGTCGTCGATCCCGAGGAGGACGTGCCACGTCTGCTCGCCGACCTGCGCACGCGGGTCGACGGGCTCGAGGGCCGCGAGGTCGCGAGGCGGCTGGCGCAGGTCGGGCCCAACGAGATCCGCCGCGAGGCCGGCCGGCACTGGTGGCGGGCCTGCTCGAGCAGTTCACGCACCCGCTGGCGCTGCTGCTGTGGGTCGCCGCCGGGCTGTCGCTCGCCACGGGCGTGGTGGCGCTGTCGATCGCGATCGTCGTCGTCATCGGGCTGAACGCCGCGTTCGCGTTCGTCCAGGAGCGCCAGGCCGAGCACGCCACCGAGGCGCTGCGCGACCTGCTGCCGACGCGTGCCCGCGTGCGGCGCGGCGGCGCGCTCGTCGAGATCGACGCGACTGGGCTCGTGCCCGGCGACCTGCTGCTGCTCGCCGAGGGCGATCGCCGTGGCGAACGTGCCCGAGGGGCTGCTGCCGACGATCACGCTCGCGCTCGCGGTCGGCGTGCGTCGCATGGCCAAGCGCCGCGCGCTCGTGAAGAAGCTCACCGCGGTCGAGACGCTCGGCTCGACGGACGTCATCTGCACGGACAAGACCGGCACGCTGACCGAGGGGCGGATGACGGCCGTATCCCCGTGGCAGGGCGAGAACACGTTCGCGATCGCGGCGAGCGCGCCCCCGGGGGCCGGAGCGGTCGCCGAGCTCCTGCGGACGGCGGTGCTCTGCAACAACGCGACGCTGACCCGCGCCGCCGGCCAGGGCGAGGGTTGGACGCGCAGCGGTGACCCGAGCGAGAGCGCCCTGCTGCTCGGCGCCGCGCAGCTCGGCCTCGACGTGCCCGCGATCCAGGCCGGCCGCGACGCCCGCCGGCGGCGGCTGTTCGCCTTCAATGCGCGCCTGAAGCGGATGTCGACGCTCGACGCCGAGGCGGGCGAGCAGCCGCGGATCAACGCCAAGGGCGCGCCGCTCGAGCTGCTCGCGCGCTGCACGACGATGCGCTCGTCCGACGGCGGCGAGCGCGATCTCGACGTCCCCGAGCGGGCGGCGGTGCGCGACGCGTTCGAGCGCTACGCCGCGGACGGCCTGCGCGTGCTCGGCTTCGCGTCGCGGCTCGCACCGGACATCTCCCGGCAGCGCGCCGACGACCGCGATGCCGCCGAGTCGGGCCTGTGCTTCCTCGGGCTGATCGCGATGCGTGACCCGCTGCGCGCGCAGGTGCCGGCCGCGGTCGCCGACTGCCACCGCGCGGGCATCCGGATCATCGTCATCACCGGCGACGACGGGCTCACGGCCGCCGCGGTCGCGCGGGAGGCAGGCATCACCGGCGAGGAGCCGCAGGTCGTGACGGGTCCGCGGCTGGATGCGATGAGCGACGCCGAGCTCGACGAGGTCCTGCGCAGCTCGCCGCAGCTCATCGTCGCGCGAAGCTCGCCGGAGGCGAAGCTGCGGATCGTCGACGCGCTGTGCGCCGAGGGCCACACGGTCGCGATGACCGGCGACGGCGTCAACGACGCGCCGGCGCTGCGCCGGGCGGACATCGGCATCGCGATGGGAGCGTCGGGCACCGACGTGGCGCGCGAGGCCGCCGCGATGGTGCTGACCGACGATGACTTCGCCTCGATCGTGGCGGCGGTCAAGGAGGCCGCACGGTCTACGACAACATCCGCAAGTTCGTCACCTACATCTTCGCCCATGCGACGCCGGAGATGGTGCCGTTCCTGCTCTACGCGCTGTCGGGCGGCAACATCCCGCTGCCGCTGACCGCGCTGCAGATCCTCGCGATCGACCTCGGCACCGAGACGCTGCCGGCGCTGGCGCTGGGGCGCGAGCCGGCCGAGCCGGGTGTCATGGACCAGCCCCCGCGCTCGCGCACGACGGGCATCCTCACGCGGGCCATGCTGATCCGGGCGTGGCTGTGGTTGGGCATGCTCGAGGCCGCGCTCGTGACCGGCGGCTTCCTGTTCGTGCCGCTGCGCGCGGGCTGGTCGCCGGGCGACCCGACGGGTCCCGGCACGCCGCTGCACCACGCCTACCTGATGGCGACGACGATGTCCTTCGCGGGTACATCACCGCATGCCAGGTCGGCACGGCGTTCGCAGCGCGCACGACCCGCACGTCGCTGCGCGAGATCGGCGTCCTCTCCAACCCGCTGCTGCTGTGGGGCATCGCGTTCGAGCTCGCCTTCGCCGCGGCGGTCATCTACGTCGAGCCGCTGCAGGGCATCTTCCACACCGTGGGTCTCGGGCTCCCGGAGCTCGCGCTGCTCGCGCCGTCTCCCCTCGTCGTCTGGGGAAGCGACGAGCTGCGCCGCGCCTGGCTGCGCCGATCTCGCCGAAGCGAGCCTCCCGCGGCGAGCGCCGCCGCGACCTGACCGAAGCGCGGGCGGGCATCGGGCAGGGCCATGGTGGGACATCGCGCAGAGCAACTCGTCGCCGCCGACGCAGCGCCTGCCGACCGGCCCCCTGAGCGCTCCGTACTTTCCCGGCCCGGTCTGCGCTGATCAGCCGATGGCGGCGCGCCGACGGTGGCGCATCATCGAGGGCATGCGACAGCCACACACATTCCTCGCCCGCGAGACGAAGACCGCCGACAACCTGCCGCCCGCGGCCAACCGCCAGCTCGTCGGAGGCGCACGATGATCCTCATCTCCTACGACGGCTCCACCGACGCGCAGGCCGCGATCGAGCGCGCCGCGCAGCTCATGCCGGGCGCCGAGACCACGGTCCTGACGGTCTGGGAGACGTTCATCGACTCGATGGCGCGCAACGGCGCCATGGGCATGGGCTTCGGCATGACGAGCGGCTACGGGCTCGCGGACTCCGCGGGCATCGACGCGACCACGCGCGACGCGGCGCGTGAGACGGCGGTGGAGGGCGCCGAGCGTGCCACCGCGGCGGGGCTTGGCGCCGGTGCGCGCGTCGAGAGCCGCGGCACCGACGTGGCGGGCACGATCCTCGCGGTGGCGGCTGAGATCGACGCCGACGTCATCGTCCTGGGCACCCGCGGCCGCGGCAGCGTGAAGGCATGGCTGCTGGGCAGCGTGTCGCATGCGGTCGTGCAGCGCTCCGCCCGGGCGGTGCTGATCGTTCCGTCGGCAGCCGACGCCGAGCACCGGCACGGCGAGGCAGACCATGACGCGGCGGCGATGCCCGTCCCTGGCTGAGCCGTGGCCGCGGGGGACGAGCCGGGCGCGTGCCGGCGCCGTTCGTGCATCGTGGCGCGGCCACGCGCCAGGCGCTGATCCGTGGCCCCACTTCGTTCGATGTCACTGAGAGCGACTTGATCGAGTTCGCTGCAGTCCACTTCCTCGCCGCCCGGCGTGGGCCCAGAACGGAGCTACATGTCTGAAGTCACGAACCACCTGTTCGACACGATCGATCGTCAGCACGCCCACGAGTCGGCCAGCACGCGCCGCACGCTCGTCAAGACGACGGCGGCGGCGCTGGGGTCGATGGGGCTGCTCGGCCTCGCCTCCACCGATGCGTTCGCCGCCGTCAAGACCGACAGCGCGAACTCGGTCGAGAACATCACGACCGTCGCCGCGACCGCCGAGGTGCTCGCGACGATCGTCAACACCGTCGGACCCGAGAAGCTCGGCAGCAAGCTCGACGCGGTGACGGCGCGCAACATCCGCGCCGCCGCCCAGCAGGAGAAGAACCACTACGAGCTGCTGACATCGAGCGGCGTCGGCGGCAAGCCCGCGACGACGACGATCTACGTGCCCGACGAGGTCTTCGCGTCGAAGGAGAACCTGCTCACGACGCTTGTCGTCGGCGACCAGGTGTTCATCAACGCCTACCTGCTCGCGACCACGGTGTTCGCGCGTCAGGGCACGCTGTCGGGCTCGAAGTTCGCCCGCTACGCCGCCGAGATCATGGCGACCGAGGCGGTCCACCGCGCGCTGGCGTTGCAGTCGCTCGGCATGCTGGGCAACGATCGCGTGTACGCGAGGTTCACGCAGCGCGAGCAGGTGAAGGGGCTCCCGACGACCGGTGCCGGCGGCTTCTTCAAGATCCTCGACGCCGTCGCCGTGCTCGAGTCCGCCGGGTTCGGATTCGGCAAGCCGGGTTCCAAGCCGGGCACGAAGTACGAGTACGCCGAGGTGGCCGCGCGGACGCCGTTCGATCCGGGCGTGAACACGGTCGCGATCTCCTAGGTTCGCCGGCGCTACGAGGCGATGTGTTCGATGTCGCCTCGTAGTCGCCTCAGGGCGAGGCGCATGCGGCCCTTGACGGTGCCGAGCGGAAGATAGAGATGGGCCGCGATCTCCTCGTGGCTCATCTGGCCGTAGAACCCGAGCGTGAGCACCTCGCGCTGGGCGCGCGGGAGGTTGGCGATCAGGCCGCGCAGATCGGCGGCACGCGCTCGCTCGAGGACCTGCCCGGCGACGTCGGAGCGCGGGTCGAGGATCGGCAGCGCGCCCTCATCGGTGAGATGCGCGGCACGCCACCCCTCGTGGCGTGCGATGTCGGTCGCCCGGTACCGGGCGATCGCCAGCACCCATGGTGCGACCTTGCCGCGCGGGTCGTAGGTCTCGCGCGACCTCCAGATCGCGACGAACGTCTCCTGCACGGCGTCCTCGGCGCGCCCGTGATCGCGACAGACCGAGCGGGCGACGCGGTAGGCGCGGACGTTGTAACGGTCGTACAGCACGGCGAGCGCGACGGTCGAGCCGTCGCGCATGTGGTCCATCACCGCGTCGTCGTCAGCGATGGCGAGGCCGCCGTCCGGCACCGGGACGTTCATCGGGCCCGCCGCCGATCACGCAGCCGAGGGCCCGTCGTTCAGCGATGCGGTCACTTCGACGGCGCGCTGAATGTGCGGAGCGAGGCACCGGACCTCGAACCGGGCGCCCTGCGCCAAGGCGCGGGTCCGACCCGCCGCGACGACGCGCAGGCCGCTGAGGGCGAGGAAGGTGAGGCCCGAGAGATCGACGTCGACCAGTTGCGCGTCGGTCGACAGGACGGCATCGAGCTCGTCCGCCAGGAGGCCGGAGGTCGCGAGATCGAGCTCGCCGGAGACCGTGATGAGGTGCGACGTCCCCTGGCGATCGGAGCCGATCCTCACGCGGCCTGCCTCCAGCGATCGCGTCGCACGGGTGCGCTCCGCAAGCCCGTCGTCGCCCTCGTCGAGGATTCTCCGGACAGGCGACGCGGCGATCGCGAGTGGCGAAGACGCGGTCGGGCGAGCGGTGTTCTGCTGAGGGTGAGCCTGCCTGTCGGACATGCGCGCTCCCGGGTCAGTTCAACAGTGAGACCTCGGAAGTCACATGCCATGTTGCCCGCGCCCCGTCCGCATGGGGAGGCGCCGACCTCACGACTTTGCCCTCTGCGGGTTGATGATACACCCCGATCGTGCGGGATCGTCGATTCAGCCGCAGGCGGTGGGCGGTTCTCCCAGCAGGGCGTCGGCGCCCAGCGGATCGGTCGGGGCGAGGACGAAGACCTCACACATGATGTCCGGTCCCTGCTGGTTGCCGCTCATGAAGCCGATGACCTTGCGGCCCGTCGCGCGCTCGACGACCTCCTCGAAGCGGACACGCATGAGTTCCTGAAACTCCATTCGCTGGTGTATCACGGCGTCGCCGCGCCCACCGTCCAGCAGCGTCTGCTCGACGCGAGAGAATCCTCCCCGTAATAGGCAGACCACCAGATCGTCCTGATAATAGGATTTCGCGCGCGTCGGTCCGCGGCCGTAGAACTCCTTCAGCAGCGCGACCATCCCCTCGGAGATCGCGGTCAGCACATCGCCGTGTGCGCTCGGCGTGTCGCTGTCGCGTGGCGTGGTCATGGCGTGCGGCGAATGATGCCGGAGCGCTATACCTGAAGCTATGCGTGCACTCGTCGCGGGAGCGACCGGCTTCATCGGGCAGGTTCTGTGCGAGCGTCTGCTGCGCGACGGCGTGCAGGTGCGCGCGCTCGTCCGCAGCGCGCGGCGCACGCGCGGCCTGCCGGTCGACGAGCTCGAGTTGCACGAGGGCGACGTCCTCGACGCGGCCACGCTCACGGGCGCGGGCGCGGACGTCGACATCGCCTACTACCTCGTGCACTCGATGGGACGCGGTGGCGGCGAGGGCGATTTCGAGCAGCGCGAGCTGCGGGCGGCCGAGGCGTTCGCGCGGATGTGCGCGCGCGAGGGCGTGCCACGCGTCGTGTATCTCGGCGGCCTGGGCGACGTGCCCGGCTCCAAGCACCTGCGCAGCCGCGGCGCGACCGCCGTCGCGCTGCGCGAGCACGGCCCGCCGCTGACGTACTTCCGCGCCGGGATGGTCGTCGGGCCGGGCAGCGAGTCCTACCGCACGCTGCACCACCTCGTGGCGCGGCTGCCCTTCATGATCACGCCGCGCTGGCTGTCGACGCCGACCCAGCCGATCGACATCGACGACGTCGTCGCGTACCTCGCCGCAGCGCCGGGCGTCGAGGCGTCCGCCGGCCGCGAGATTCAGATCGGTAGCCCCGACGTGCTGCCATACGCGAAGATGCTCGACCGCATGGCGATCGCGCTCGGCAAGCGCCCGCGACCGAAGGTTCCGGTGCCGTTCATCACACCGTGGCTGTCGTCGCTGTGGATCGGGCTCGTCACGCCCGTCGACGTGCAGGTCGCGCGGCCGCTCATCGAGGGCCTGTCGACCGAGACCGTCGTCACCGACGCGAGCGGCGCGGCGCTGTTCGACATCCACCCGATCGGGTTCGACGCCTCCCTGCGCAAGGCGGTCGCCGCCGAGTCATCATGATCCGATGCTCCGACGACTCGCCGTCGCGCTGCTCGTGCTCGCCGCCGCTTCATGCGCCACCGCGAGCTCGACGGCGGTAGGCGCCGCCGGCAGCGCGGTCGTGCGCGAGCGCGCCGTGAGCTGGGCGGTCAAGCAGGTCGGCACGCGCGAGATCGGCACGACCAACTGCTCGCCGGTCATCGACCGCTGGGAGCGCCAGATGGGCTTGCGGCTGCCGCCGTGTCGCGTGTGGTGCGGCGCGTTCGTACACCAGGCCTTCCGGCGCGCGGGCGTGCAGTTGTCCGAGCGCCTGATCGACCCTGACCGCTCCTACGCCGACGCGCTCGCGGGCCGGCGCGGCCTGAAGGCGATCGCGATCTCGAAGATCGAGCGCGGCGACGTCGTCTTCTACAAGCTCCGCGAGGGCGTGCGCGCCTCGCACCTCGCCATCGCACGCGGGCGACCGAGCGGCGGGAGCCTGGCGACGGTCGAGGGCAACACGAGCAACGCGGTCCGGCTCGAGCGCCGCGGCGTGCGCTACATCGTGCTGGCCGCGCGCGTCACCGGCGACGCCTGACCACGGCCTCCCGGCTCAGCGACGCGGTGCGGGGTCCGGCAGCAGCGGGTTCAGGGCCGCGTTGACGAAGCTCACGATCAGCGCCGCGGCCGCGCCCCACCAGAAGCCGCTGATCTCGAACCCCGTGACGAGCCAGTCCGTGACGTACAGCATCACGATGTTGATGACGAACAGGAAGATCCCCAGCGTCACGACGATGAACGGGATCGACAGGATCGTGATCACCGGCTTGATCCAGGTGTTGACGAGCGTGAAGACCGCCCCGGCGAGGATCAGCGTCCAGCCGTCGTCGCCGTAGCCGACACCGCTCAGCAGCCACGCGGCGACGAACAGCGCCACGACGTTCGAGACCCAGCGGATGAGCAGCTGTCGGCCGATGGTCGCGCGCCTCGCTGCGATCAGCCGGTCGGCGACAGCGCGAGCCGCACGCCGTAGTAGGGGTCGCCCGCGCGCACGAAATGCGCCGTCAGCTGCGACAGCTCGAACGTCTCGCCGCCGGCGACGATCGTGCGACCGTGGTCGCGCACCTCCTCGACGACGGCGGGCGTCCGCACGCCGAGGTGGATGATCGCGACCGCCATGCCGACGCAGGGCACGGGCCGGCTCGATCGCGGTGCGTGCAGCTTGCTCGACACAGCTCGCAGCGTATCCGGCTCGGAGCCGACGAATGGACATTTCCGCCGCTGGCATGGGGTTGCGCTCAACCTCGCACCGGCCTTCGGCCGATAGGGGAGGCATGACCTTCGAGGGCGAGTGGTTGACCGCGCCCGTATCCACCAACCACGATGTCGAACAGGTGCTGCTCGGGCTGGCCGACGGCAGCTACGTCCTCAGCACCCCCGACGGCGCCGTCGCGGAGTGCGGCGTCGCGGTCGCCGCGCTGCTCGGAGCGACCGCCGAGCAGCTCGCCGGCCGCCCCGCCGCAGAGGTGCTCGCGTCCGCTGCCGATCCGTCGCTGTTCGCGCGCGCCATGCGCGGCGAACGCGACGCGAGCGATCAGGTCTTCCGCACGACCGCCGCCGCCGGGCAGCCGCGCGCGCTGCGCTTCGTCGTCGTGTCCGTCCCGCTCGCGCTCGGCTGGGAGTTCACCTCGCTGCTGAGCGAGCTCGGTTCGCGCGACGCCGACTCGTGGCAGCCCGAGGAACTGCGCCTGCGCCACGAACGCGCGCTCGACGCCGTCGAGCAGGTCTGCGTCACCGGCGCGCAACCGGAGCCCGGGGCCCGCCTGGCGGGCATCCTCGTCGTCGTCCGCGACGCCGACGCGCCGCCGCTCACGCGCGAGGACGTCGGGCGGCGCATGGAACAGCAGCGCATCGTCGCGCGCGAGGCCAAGGAGGCCGCGCGCCGCGCCTCGCTCGGCCTGGATCCCGAGCAGCTCGTCCCCGATGGAGCCGACGTCGACGACATCGTCGGCCGCGCGCACATGCTGCGCCGGCGCCTGGAGGAGGCCGAGCAGGAGGCGGCCGACGCCCACGCCGAGCGCGAGCGCGCACTGACCCGGCTGGCCATCATCGAAGCCGACCGCGGCAGCGGTCTCGACGACGTCCGAGCGCAGCTCGCGACGGCGCAGCAGGAGCGCGAGCAGGCGATCGCGGAGCTGCGGGCCGCCCGGGCCGAGCTCGAGCGCGCGGCCGCGCAGGCGGCCCAGGCCGGCGATCGCGACGCCGAGCGCCGGCACGCCCTCAAGGAGCTGGCCGCCGCCCAGAGCGAGCTCCAGCAGGCCGCCGCGCGGGTCGCGGCCGTCGAGGCCGAGCGAGAGCATGCGCAGGCCGCGGCGCAGGCCGAGCACGAGGAGCGCGAGCGGATGCTCGCGCACCTGCATTCCGAGCAGGCCAAGCTGGACGAGGTCGCCGTGCGGCTCGCCGAGGTCGAGGCCGAGCGCGCCGCCGAGTCCCGGCGCCGCGAGGCCGCCGAGGCGCTCGCGGCGAGCGCGCGCGAGGTGGGCGACGGCCGGGTCGAGCAGCTCTCAGCCGAGCGCGAGCTGGCGTGCGCCGCGGCTGCGGCCGCGGAGGCGCAGGCCGCGGACGCGCAGGAGCTGGCGCGGGCCGGCGTGGCCGAGGCGCAGGCCGAGGCCGTCGTCGCTCAGGAGCGGGCGCACGCGGCCGAGGCCGAGCTCGCGTCGGCGCGCGCCGACGTCGAGGCCGCGCTCGCGTCGGCGCGCGCCGACGTCGAGGCCGCGCGCGAGTCGGCGCGCGCCGACGTCGAGGCCGCGCGCGAGCATGCGAAGGCCACCGAGGCGGCCGCCGCGGCCGAGATCGTGGCCGCCCATACCGCCGCGGTCTCGGCGCGTGACCAGGCACAGGCGTTGGAGGCCGCGGCCGAGCGCGCCCGCGCCGACGCGCAGGCGGCCCGCGCGGAGGTCGAGGCCGCTCATGCGGAGGCCCACGCCGCGCACGTCGAGGCGCAGGCCGCGGGCGCGGCCGCCGATCGCGCGCAGGCCGACACCGACGCCGCCCGGGCCGACGGCGAGCGCGCACGCGCCGAGCTGCACGCCGTCCGCGAGTCGATGCACGCCGAGCACGCGTCGAGCGTCACGGCGGACGCGGAGATGGCGGCGCTGCGCAGCGATCTCGAGGCCGCCCAGGTCGATGCCGATGGCGCGCGCGCCGAGCTGCACGGCGCCCGCGACGAGGCGCAGTCCGCGCGCGGCGAGCATGCCCTCACGCGCGGTGAGCTGGCCGCCGTGCGCGGCGAGCTCGACAACACGCGCGCGGCGCACGATGCGACGCGCCGCGAGCTCGAGGACGCCCGCGCCGTCGCGACGATCGCGACCGCCGAGCTCGACGCCGTCCGTGCGCAGCTCGAGGCACGCACGCACGAGCTCACCCAGGTGCGCGGCGAGCTCGACGCGCTGCGCGCCGACATCGACGCGGCCCGTGCCGAGCGCGACGCCGAGCACCGCCGCGCCGAGGAGCTGCGCGTCGACGCGCAGCGCAGTCACGCCGCGCTCGAGGCGATCCGCGCGGAGTTCGCCTTCGACCTCCCGTCCACGCCGGCGCCGGGCTCGACCTTCGCGCCGCCCGCGCCGCTTGCGTTCGCGGCGCCGGCGCCTCCCGCGCCCGTCGCCGCGGCCGCCTCGCCGTCGCCGCCGGCCCCGGCCTCGGTCGCTCACGGACCCGAGCTGCCACCGTCCCAGCCCGGCATCGCCACCGCGCTGATCGGCGCCGATGGGACCTTCAAGCGCCTCGACGACGCGTTCTGCTCGCTGCTGGGCAGCCGCGAGGACGAGCTACGCCACGCGCGCTGGCCCTCGGTCATCGACCGCGACAACTTCAAGGCCCACGAGGACATCGCTCGCAGGCTGCGCTCCGGCGAGCTGCGGAGCGCGAACATCGAGACGATCTACATGCACAAGCGCGGCCTGCTCGTGCCGGTCGAGGGCACCGTCGCGATGCACCGCGACGCCGGCGGCCAGCAGTACGTGCTGTTCCGCGCCGACGTCCGCCGCACCTCGGGCGCACCGTCGGGCCGCTGAGTCGGGGCCCGACAGGTGGAGTCCCGGAGCTTGCGGTCGCCGAGACCTGGTCAGCCGGCGGACGGCGCGGGCGTGCTCGTGCCGATCGGGCAGCTCACGCCCGTGCCACCCGCCCCGCAGTAGCCGCGCGGGTTCTTCGCGAGGTACTGCTGGTGGTAGTCCTCGGCGTAGTAGAACTCGGGCGCGGCCACGATCTCGGTCGTGATCTCGCCCCGGCCGGCCGCCGTCAGGGCCTCCTGGTAGCGGTCGCGCGACGTCTCGGCGGTGGCCTTCTGCGCGTCGGAGGTCGCGTAGATCCCCGAGCGGTACTGCGTGCCGACGTCGCCGCCCTGGCGCATGCCCTGGGTCGGGTCGTGGCCCTCCCAGAAGGTCTTGAGCAGGTCCTCGTAGGAGAGCGTGTCTGGCTCGAAGACGACGAGCACGACCTCGTTGTGGCCGGTCCGCGCGCTGCAGACCTCCTCGTAGGTCGGGTTCGGCGTCATCCCGCCCGCGTAGCCGACCGCCGTCGTGTAGACGCCGGGCTGCGTCTTCCAGAAGTTCTTCTCGACGCCCCAGAAGCAGCCGGCGCCGAAGATCGCGGTCTCGGTGGTCTCCGGGAACGGGCCGCGCAGCGGCGTGTCGAGGACGAAGTGCTTGTCCGGAACGGGCATCGGCCGGTCGCGTCCGGGGAGCGCGTTCTCGGGATCGACCATCGCGGTCTTGTGCTTGGAGAGGAAGTTCAGCATCGGGCGCCTCGCAGGGTCTCGTGGTTGCCGTGCACGGTAGCGCCGGTTGCTTACGGGAAGCTGACGCGCGGCCCCGGTCGCGCGTCATCTCGGTACCGTCGCCCGCAGCATGGCTGAGGAGGCGAAAGCACCGCCCAAGGACGTGGGCATCGGCACGCTGCTCGCCGGAAACGGCGTGCGCGGCGTCGGCATGCTGCTGGTCTTCTTCACGCACCTGTTCCTGCTCGCCGACCCGCAGCCGGACAACAACATGCGCTCCTACGGCTGGGCCGCGGGCCTGCTCGGCCACATCGACCTCGGCCTGGCGGCGTTCTTCGCCCTCTCGGGCTACCTCATCGCGCGCCCGTTCACGCGCGCCTACGTGCTCGGCACGCGCACGCCGCGGCTGCGCTCGTACGTGCGCAATCGCGTGCTGCGCGTCGTGCCGGCGTTCTACCTCTTCACCGTCCTCGTGCTGCTGCGCTTCGGTTTCGACGGCACGCTGGAGGCGGGCGCGGAGCACACGAGCAGCGCCGCGCAGGTGGTCGGCCAGTTCCTCTTCGTCCAGGGTCAGACGGGCGGTCCGGCGTCGGTCCCGATCGGCCCCGCCTGGTCGATCGGCGCCGAGGTCGGCTTCTATGTCCTGATCCCGATCGCGTACTGGGTGGCGATGCGCTTCGCGCCGCGGCTGCCGAGCCCCGAGAAGCGGGCCGCGTTCGCCATCGCCGCCGTCGCCGCGGTGATGGTGCTCAGCATCGCCTCACGCGCGCACGACCAGTACCTGTTCGCGTGGCTCACGAGCCCGCCCGCGATCATGTACGTCTTCATGCCGGGCGTGGCGATCGCACTCGCCGAGCCGTGGCTCACCGCCCGGCTTCGCGACCGCGCGCGGCCGGCGCGGACGATCGCCTGGGGCGCGTTCGCCTGCTCGGCGCTGCTGGCGGTGACCTACGCGGTCAGCGACTACGACGTGCGCCAGACGCCGATCCACCACGCGCTCGGCCAGCGCGCGCTGCTTGCCGCGCTCTGCACCGGCGCGCTGATCCTCGGCCTGCTCGTGCTGCAGCTCGGCACCGGCAGGGCCCCGAGCCTGTTCGGCAACCGCCTCATGCTGTGGATGGGCGAGCGCTCGTACTCGTTCTACCTCGCCCACATCTGGGTGCTGCTCGAGCTCGACCACGCGCTCGGCACGGGCGACAGCATCGCGACGCGCGTCGTGATCATGACGGCGGTCGGCCTGCCCGTCACGACGGCGATCGCCGCGCTGTCCTACCGCTACGTCGAGCGGCCGTTCCTCGAGCGCAAGCGCAAGGTCGTCGCCGGCGGGCCGGGGGAAGGGCCGGGGGGCTCCGGCGCGCCGCCCGACGCGCACTCGCTGGTGGCACCGGCGCGTGCCTGAGGGCGCGCGGCGAACGATAGGCTCAGACCCATGGGCTGGCTCGCGCGGGTCGCGATGCTTGCCGCGCTGCTCGTCGCCGCCGGGGCGTTCGCGGCATGCGGCGGCGGCGACAACACCGAGGAGAATCGCTATATCCGTGAGCTCACCGCAGCCCAGACTCGCTTTCAGACGAAGCAGGAGCGCCTCGAGTCCGATGCCCGCCGAAGCAAGACGCCCGTTCAGAACCGGCGCGCGCTCGACCGCTTCGCCGGTGCGATCTCCGACACGATCACGTCGCTGCGCAAGATCGACGCGCCGGCCAGGATCGTTCCCGAGCATCGCCGCTTCATCGGGGTGTTCGTGACGCTCCACGACGACGTCGCACGCTTCCTCAGGGCCGTGCGCAACCCGACGCCCGGCGGCTTCGAGCGTGCCCGCCGCCGGATCGACGGGGCGACGGCGACGTTCAACGAACGCTCGCACGCGGCGGCCGTGGAGATCGACAGGAAGCTGGGCTCGTAGCCGTGCAGCCCTTCTGGATCTGGACGCAGGCCGCGATCGTCTTCTTCGTGCTCGCCGGGTGCGTGATCGCGATCGTCAAGCTCGTGTAGCTTGAGTCGCCAGATGTTCAGCTCCATCGTCGTGGGGATCGATGGCTCCGACACCGCCGCCGAGGCGCTGCGCCAGGCGACGGCGCTGGCGGGATCGGTCGGCGCCCGGATCGAGCTCGTGAGCGCCTACGAGCCGGTGTCCGACGCGCGGCTGCGCGAAGCGGTCGCCGTGCCGCGCGACCTGCACTGGATCATCAACCCGCGCGACGACGTCGAGGCGCTGCTCGAGGTCGCGGCCGCGGGGATCCGCGCGGCCGGCGTCGCCGTCGAGGTCTTCGCCCGTCAGGGCGATCCGGCGGACGCGATCCTCGACGTCGCCGAGGAGCGCGGCTCGGACCTCATCGTCATCGGCAACAAGGGCATGACCGGCGCCAAGCGCTTCCTGCTCGGCTCGGTGCCGAACAAGATCTCCCACCACGCCCCCTGCTCGGTGCTCATCATCCGGACGGATTGACGACCACGGTCGCGGGCCTCGCGGTTGCGGCCGTGGCGTCGAGCAGGCCGTGGCCGTAGTAGCGGTCGGTGCCGGGCGCGCCGAGGTCGCGCGCCGTCCGTTCCAGGTGATGCTCGACCTCGCCCGGCGTCGGATGCGCGCCGAGCACGCCCGACGCGAGCACGAGCGCGACGACCCCGGTCACATGTGGCGCGGCCGCCGACGTGCCGCGAAAGCTCGGCAGGATCTCGAAGCGCTTCGGTGCGCGTGCCTCGAAGCTCACGCCCGAGATGTCGCGGCCGGGCGCCAGCCCAGGGTGGCAGTTCGGATCGCCGACGAGCGGCGCGTCCTCGCCGCCGCCCGGGGCGACGAGGTCCATCCCGGGACCGTGGTTGGAGTAGTTGCCGAGGCAGCCGTGCTCGGTCGTGCCGCCGACGTTGATCGCGAGCGTGTCGTTCGTCCTGCCGGGCACGCGCAGGTCGAAGCTGTTGCCGGCCGCCGACACGACGACGACGCCCGCCGAGCGCGCCGCGGCCAATGCCGAGCGCACCGTCCTGGAGGTCATGACGCTGCGCGGCGTCGGCGGCAGCGGCGGCGCGTCGAACAGCTCGAGCGACAGGTTCACGACGTCGGCGCCGTGATCGACCGCCCAGCGCAGGCCCCGCGCGATCGTCGCGGCGTCGCTCTTGCCCTCGAAGTCGAGCACGCGCACGGGCATGATCGTCGCGCGGTAGGCGACGCCGACGGTGCCGTAGGAGTTGTTCGCCGTCGCGCCGACGATGCTCGCGACGAGCGTCCCGTGGCCGAACTCGTCGTTGGGGTAGGAGTCGTGGCCGATGAAGTCATAGCCACGCGTGAAGCGCGACATCGAGAGGTCGGGCGAGCGGGTGAACGCCCCGCGCTTGCTGTATGCGACGCCGCTGTCGAGGATCGCGATCGTGACGCCCTTGCCGCCGCTGCCGCCGAGCTTGGATGCCTGCGACCAGGCGGCCGGGGCGTTGATGCCGAACGGGCCGTTGAGCTCCCACTGGACCGTCGCCCAGCCACCGGCTGGCCCGACCGCGCTCGCGACCCCGGAGTCGTTCGGGACGTAGGCCGCGCCGGCGACGAGCGAGCGCTCCGCCCACGCAACCGTGTGGCGGCGCACGAGGTCGCGCAGGGCGGCTGCGGGCGAGCGGCCCGCCCGGGCGGCGACGACGTCCGCGCCGCCGACGCGCCGCGCGACGCGGGCGACGCCCGCCGCGCGCAGCGTCGCCGTGCGCAAGGCGGCCGGCACGTCGTGCTTGAAGCGCACGACGAGCCGCGAGCCATCGGGTCGCGCGGAGGCGGCCTGCGCGGGAGTCGAACCGGCGACGGCGGCGACGACGACGCACGCGGTCAGCAGCGCGGGGCTCGAGTGCGGCAGGCGGGGGAGGGAATGCAACAGGGGAGGGATTGTGTACTGCCTGCCCGCCAAGCGATACCGGCGGGCGCTAATTCTTCGGAACTTCTCACACACGATACGGGTGGTGAGTTCGATCCGGTCCGGTTGCATCGCCGCGCCCGCCACCGCCCCTTGCGATAGTGGCGGGGCTCCCGCCATGACGACGACCTTCTTTCCCCGCGACGAGTACTTCATGCGACTCGCGATCCGCGAGGCCGAGGCGGCGCGCGACCACGGCGACGTCCCGATCGGCGCGGTCGTCGTGCACGACGGCGAGATCATCGGCGCGGGACACAACGAGCGTGAGCTGCGCCAGGACCCGACCGCCCACGCGGAGGTCCTCGCGCTGCGCGAGGCCAGCCGCGCCCTCGGGTCGTGGCGCGTGCTGGACTCCGTCCTGTACGTGACGCTCGAGCCGTGCGCGATGTGTGCGGGCGCGATCGTGCTCGCGCGCGTCCCGCGCGTCGTCTACGGGACGACCGACCCGAAGGCGGGCGCCGCCGGGTCGGTGCTCGACATCCTCGCCGAGCCGCGCCTCAACCACCGCCCGATCGTCGCGGGCGGGCTGCTGGCGGCCGAGTGCGCGCTGCTGCTGACGGACTTCTTCGGCTCGCGCCGCTGAGGTTCAGTCGCCCGGCCCCGCGAGGGTGAGGACGGAGAACGCCGCCCCGTGCGGGTCGTTGAGGACCGCGATGCGACCGACGCCGGTGTCGCACGCGGGCACCGATACGCTGCCGCCGAGCTCCGCGGCGAGCGCCGCGGTCGCGTCGGTGTCCGTGACCGCGAAGTAGACCATCCAGTGCGAGGGGACCCCCGCGGGCCAGTTGTCGTCCATCGGCATGAGCCCGGCGACCCTGCCGTCGCCGAGGTTGAAGATCGTGTACTCGGCGCCGCCCATGTCCATCGCCTGCGGGTCCCAGCCGAAGACGCTCGTGTAGAACGCGATCGCGGTCGCGGGGTCACGGCACGTCAGCTCGTTCCAGCCGAACGTGCCCGGCTCGTTGACGAGCTGCGCGCCCTTGTGCTCGCCCGACTGCCACAGGCCGACGAACGCGCCGACGGGGTCGATGAGCACGGCCATGCGGCCAGAGTCGAGGATGTCCATCGCCGGCACCGCGACCTGCGCGCCGGCCGCGACGGCGACGGCGACCGTCGCGTCGGCGTCGTCGGCGGCGATGTACGTGGCCCACGCGGGCGGCTGGTTGGGGTTCTGCAGCGCCCCGACCCCGGCCACGAGCTTGCCGTCGAGCAGGAACATCCCGTACGGGATCTTCGGATGGGCGCCGCCGAACTCCCAGCCGAAGAGGCCGCAGTAGAAGGCTGCCGACGCGTCGATGTCGGGGGTCGCGACATCGACCCACAGCGGGACGCCGTTGCGATAGCTCGTGCGCTCGGACATGCTGCTCCTCCGATTCTCGGGTGGATGACGATCCTCGCACGTCACCGGCGGGCCGTCGTGAACGTCGATCTCCTATCCTCGGCAGCTGCGCCAAACGTGCCTCGGAGGGGTGCGAGAGTGGCTGAATCGGGCGGTCTCGAAAACCGTTGTGCGGGCAACCCCCGTACCGTGGGTTCGAATCCCACCCCCTCCGCTGTCAGGCCGTCACGCGACGGACCGCCGGACGACGCCTGGCGGCCTGCGGCCGCCTTCGATCCGGCGTGATCACCGACGGTTCACGGCGCGCATCCCTGCCAGGGGCTCGACGGTGGACACCTCGAGCAGCCCTGCGACGCGCGCATCGTTGTCGTCTCCGCGCCGTGGCTCGGCAAGGGCAACGGAGCGGACCGTCGGAACGAGTCCGCGCCGCGAACGCGGTGGCCAGGCGCTGGGCCACGGCCGGGCCGGTCGTCGTGATCTGGCGCGACGCGTGCAACGACGCCGGGTAGGGGCTCTGCCTGTGCGTGGCGCTCTCGACTCGGGATCGGGCGTCGCGACGGCATGCCAGGATCGACCCCGCCGGACGGCGCGTCCACGCGACGAGCTTCGCGCTCGTCGATCAGGTGCGCGCGCTCGACCGCTCGCGGGCTGTGATTCGGTGGGGAGCCGTCGATCCGGCGACGCATCGTCAGATTGCCGCGCTGCGGCTGCCGGATCGTCGCCCCGCACTGACAACCGCTGCCGGGTGCGCTTGCTGGATCGATCCCGGGGGGGCGAGCCATCGCGATTCGAAGCGCAGGCTCGTGAGGTCGACGAGGTGGTCGTAGTCGCGGTCGTAGTGCAGCACCCCTGCGCGGTTGGCGTGCGCACACGCGGCGATCAGGAGATCCGAGGGGGAGGCGCTGCGATGGTGTCCGCGAGCGGCGAGCTCGCTCTGCGCGGCGAGGGCTGCTGCCTCGATATCGCCATCGATGGCGAGGTACGGAAGCTGGAGGAGGTCCGCGAGCAACAGGCGGTGATCGTCGGCATTGCGTGCCGACCAGCCCGCCTCGAGCAGGAATGGGACGCAGACCGCGATCTCACCTCGTTCGATCATGCTCGCGATCTCCGTACGACGGTCCTCGTCGAGGGACTCCGACGCCAGCCGTGCCCACGCCGAGTTGTCGATCAGGAGCAGGGCTATCCCCCGAGACCGAGCCGCTTCACCCGGTCGGCGCCATCGGGGTCCTGCCCTACGGCCCTTGCCCGTACGAGATCCGCGATACGCCTCCGGGCGGCGTGCGTCGACGGCGCATCGTGCCTCAGCCGTTCGAGACGGGTGCGGGCGCCCTCCTCGATCAGCCCCCCGAGGTCGGGACGCTCGCCCTCGATCGCGGCCAGCTCATCGAGCAGTGACGCGCGCAGCGGGTTGATCGTGATCATCTTGCGGGGATGTCGCGTCGGCACCGGCGTCGGTGTAACACCGGGTTGCACCTCGGTGCGACGGCCCTGGATCCGCCGCCTCCGCTCACGGTCCTACCGGTCGTCGAGCGGCCGCCGCGCGAGGCTCAGGGCACCCTGATGGCGCCATGCGTGTTGCCGACGAGGTCGATCGACGTGACATCGAACGAGCCGGGTCCGAGGATCGCCAGCAGCCCGGCGTCGAGTGAGTAGCCGATTCCCGACGTGATCTGTTTCGTGACGGGACTTCCGCCCGTCGTCTTCTGGGCGCTGACGGTGGCGCCGCACTCGGCGTCGCCGGTGATCGTCGGATTCAAGCCGAGGAATCCCGGGTCATAGACGGCCGTGAGGGGACCCGCGGTGTCCTTCGTGATGAGGTTCGACGGGCCAGCGGACAGGATCGACAAATTGCCGGCGAGGTCTCTCGTTCGCACCGTCATCGTGATCGCGCCGTCCAAGAGGGTGGTGAGGTCGAGCGTCGCCGGGACCGACGTCGATGGAGGAGTGGCGGGGACGGTCGCGGTGATCGGAGTCGATCCGGGCGTTGTGATCGAGAAGACCATCGCGTCCCCTGCCACGGAGGCTCCGGGGAACACCGCGTTGACGTTGACGGCGGCCTTGCCCGCATTGTTGATGAAGCGGGTGGTCGACGCGATCGAGCAGATGAAGCTGGTCGGGGGGATGGCACTGGTGACGGACGCCGACGCAGGTGCGGCCAGCGGCGTCTTGTCGATCGTGTACGTCTGGCCCGTGAAGTTGCCGTTGGCGGCTCCCGTACCGCCGAGCTTGTTCGCCAGGGCGTCGATGATCGTGTCGTCGTCGACGACGTTGAGGCCGAGCGTGCCGTCACCGGTGCCAGACGCGACGGTGATGGTGTAGGTCGTGCCGCTGCCGGTGACCGAGGTGATCGTCGCGCCGCTGACGCTGCCGGTTGTCGCGAGCGCGAAGTCGGCGGTGTCGACGCCGGTCACCGACTCGCTGAACGTCACGGTCCAGCGCACCGTGGCCGCGTTGGTCGGGTTGGCATCGGCGCGGACGATCGAGCTGACAGCGGGGGGCGTCACGTCGATCGTGAACGTCACCGGTCCCGCGGTCGTGGAGGTCGCCGTCCACGAGTGGTACGCCGCGACGGCGCGGTAGCTGTAGCTGCCGGCGACGGCGGGCGCGTCGACGCAGCTCGTCGTGCCGCGGGGCTTGGAGCCCGAGCAGCCGCCGCTCGCGATCGCCGCCCACGTCCCGGCCCCGAGCCTGCGCTCGACCGTGTACGTGATCGCGCTGTTGGCGGCCGACGACGGGTTCAGCGAGCCCTGCGCGGTCCATGTGACCGTGACGGAGTTGATGGCGGACCCGGGCACGGAGATCGAGGCCGCGTCGAGCGATGCCGTCGTCGCCGACGCGCTGCCCGAGCCGGACTGACTCCAGTAGGCCCACGCCGCCGCTCCCGGCGTGGCGAGCACGATCGCGAGCGACAGGATCCGCGTCCAGCGCCTCACCGCGTCGCCGTCCCGCGGTAGGTCAGCGCCACGACGGCGCCCTTGCACGCGTCCTGGTTGGTCGGCAGGTCGAGCATCGAGATCCGCGGCCAGGTCGCGGAGCCGGCAGCGAGCGAGCTGAGCCGCGTGCTGCCGGGGCGCAGGAGCAGCGGGAACGTGCCGCGGTACTGGGAGACCGCGTAGTTCTCGTCACCGCCGCACCACGTCCGCGACGTGTTCGCGCCGACGCGCACGCTCAGCGCGACCACGCGCAGAGCGAAGCTGTTGGGGTTCGTCAGGACGAGATCCAGCGGCGCCCCGACGCCCGGGTACAAGCGCGTCGACAGCTCGCCCCTGATCCGGAACCCGCTCGCGCGCACGACCGACAGGACCACGACGGCGTTGCGGCGGACGATGCGCCCGCCGACCCGGCTCGAGCCCTCGAGGACCAGACGGTACGAGCCGGGCTGCTGGTTGGCCGTCGTCGTGACGGTCACGGACGCGCGCTTCCAGCTCGCTCGCGCCCCGCGCGGCAGGCCCGACATCCGCCGCACCACCGGACGATGGAACCGCGTCGCGCGGTCGACGCGAACCCGGTACGTCGCGGTCTCTCGCTGCGCCACGACCTGGCGCGAGGGCGTGACCCTCAGCGAGAAGCGGCGCACGCTGTTGCGCGTCGCGGTGAGCGCGAGCCCGACGGTCCGCGTGAGGCCACCGGCGGTGGCGAGGATCCGCACTCGCCGAGTTCCGTACGGCGTCCGGTTCGAGGTGCGCAGGATCAGCACGGCACCGGTCTGCGACCGTGGGACGACGCCGCTGCGCCTCCCGTTCGCGAGCTGCCACCTCGCGCTGACGCCACGCGGCAGGTCCGAGGCGTTCAGCGTGATCGCGCGCTTGAAGTCACGCGACCGCGTCACCGTGACGCTGAAGCGCGCCGTACCGCCGCGGACGGCGCTTTGATGGCCCGGGGCCACCGACAGGCGAAACGGCGCCTGCCGAGTGCCCCGGATCACGCTGGTCGCCCAGGCGACGCCGCCGAGCGCGGCGAGCGCTGCGAGCGTGGTGGCGACGAGGCGGCGCATCGGACGAGGCCGGCCGGAACGCGCTGGGGGACGAGCGGACCCGTCCCCCAGAACCCGACTGCCGCATGCTCAGGACGGCTAGTTGCTCGCGTACGTGATGTTCACGGTGGCGCCCTTGCAGGCGTCCTGGTTCGTGGCCGAGTCGAGCATCTTGATCGTCGGTCCGCTCCAGCTGCCGACGGCGTTTCCGGCCGCGATCTCGGCGTTCACGGTGGCCGTCGGGTTGTCGATCTGGTAGTCGGCGATGGTGCAGGCGGGCGAACCGCCGGAGCCGCCGCTGATCGAGTCGAGGGTCGCGATGACCGTCGCGACGTGGACGGTGCCCGGGTTCGGGTTGTTGAACTTGCCGCTGAGGCCCTGCGGGGTGGAGCCGGGGGTCAGGCCGCTGATCGACGCTGTCTGCGTGACGGTGATCGCCGTGCCGGAGCCGGTCGACGCGGTGCCGCCGCCGGTACCGGACTGCGTGAAGTACGCGTACGCTCCGCCGGCGACGATGAGGAACAGGACGCCGACGATCGCGGCCGCCTTCTTGTTGTGGATGCGAGACATGGGGCCTCCTGGGGAGATAGATGGCACGAGCCACCCCTCCACGCTGTGTCCCCTGAGGGGTGGTTCGCGGTGAGGCCATCAAGGAGGCCCGATCCGCTACCCCAGGTATCGGCGTATAAAGCAGAGACTTGAATTGATAGACGATTGTCGTATCTATCTCACGCGAGCGCCCCTACCCACGGGGGCATGCGCCGGAATCCGGCTCATTGTCGATCTCGACGCGCCAGACCGCGTAGCGCGGCGTCCGTGGCGTCGCGCCGCGCCGCGCGTCGCGCTCGGCGATGAGCCGGAACGCGGGCTCCTCGTCGAGCAGCTCGCGGTGCTCTGGGGTCTCGTAGACGACCCACGCCGGCCGCGGGCGCGCACGCAGCTGCTCGAGCGCGTGCTCCAGCACGGACCCGATGACCTCGCGCCCGAACGGGTTGTAGAAGAACAGCACGACCGGGTCGCTCGGCAGCTCGAAGTCGCGCGCGTCGCCGCAGACGAGCGTGATGCGCTCGCCGTCGCCGCGGTAGGAGCGCACGTTGTCGAACGCGATCTCATGATGGCCCTGCTCCAGCTCGACGCCGATGGCGGCGCCGAAGCCGTTCTCGATCGCCAGGAAGAGCGCGCGCCCGCGCCCGCTGCCGTAGTCGACGAACGCGATCGCCTCGCGCTCGCGCCCGCGCGGCAGGTGTTCGAGGAACGTGCGCATCGCGCGCGGGTGGACGGCCTGGTAGCTCGTCGTCGTGTCACCGTGAGCGAGGCTCAGCGTGCCTGCGGTGCGCACGCCGCGGCGGGCGTCGAAGCGACGCTCCTGCCACGCAAGGGCGCGGCGCTCGGCAAGCATTCGCACGCGCAGCCGCGCGGCGCCCGCGAGCCCCGCCGGCCCGTAGCGGCGCAGCCCCGAGGCGACCCTGTCGAGCATCCGAGGGACCCTACCGGCGCCCGCCCGCGCGTTCGGGCCATGCGCGCGTCCGGGCCGGGGGGTGTCGCGGCGAGAACTCCCAAGCGCCGTCGGGCAGAATAGGCCCATGAAACTTCGCGACATCTATGCCCGCCCGGGCAAGACCTTCTCGGTCGAGTTCTACCCGCCGAAGGACGAGGCCGGCGTCGAGCGTCTGTTCGCGGAGATGCCGGAGTTCAAGAAGCTCGATCCCGCGTTCTGCTCGGTGACGTACGGCGCCGGCGGCTCGACGCAGGGCACGACGCTCGACATCGTCCAGCGCATCCACGGCGAGTCCGACCTCGAGGTCATGTGCCACCTGACGGTCGTCAACCAGCCGAAGTCCAACGTCCACGGCGTGCTCGAGTACCTGCGCGCGAACGAGATCGAGAACCTCATCGCCCTGGCGGGCGACCCGCCGGCCGGCACGGCCGAGGGCGACTGGGCGCCACACCCCGAGGGCTACCACCACTCGCGTGAGCTCGTCGAACACGCGCTCGCGTTCGAGGAGGGCTGGTTCTCGGTCGCGGTGGCGGGCTTCCCGGAGGTCCACCCGCGCGCCGTCGACCGTGAGTCCGACCTGCGCTACTGCAAGGCGAAGGTCGACGCCGGTGCCGACGCCATCGTCACGCAGATGTTCTTCGAGAACGACGACTACGAGCGCTACGTGGAGGACCTGCGCGCGATCGGCGTCGAGGTGCCGATCGTGCCGGGCATGATGCCGATCCAGTCACCGGCCCAGTGCCGGCGGATGTCGGCGATGTGCCAGTCGAAGATCCCGGCGCGGCTCGAGGCGATGCTCGAGAGGGTCGAGGGCGATGCCGACGCCGCGGTGCAGCTCGGCATCGAGTACACGTCCGACCAGTGCCGGCGCCTGCTCGAGTTCGGCGTCCCCGGGTTTCACTTCTACACGCTGAACCGCGCGCACTCCGTCGCGGCGGTCTTCGACAACCTGAAGCTGCAGACGCTCGCCGCCGCGAGCTGACAGGGGCCGGGGATGTCGGGTCCGCTGACAGGGAAGGTGGCGCTGGTCGCAGGCGCGACCCGCGGCGCCGGGCGCGGGATCGCGGTCGCGCTCGGGGAGGCCGGCGCGACGGTCTACTGCAGCGGGCGCAGCACGCGCCGGCGGCGCTCGGAGTACGACCGGCCCGAGACGATCGAGGAGACGGCGGAGCTCGTGGACGCCGCCGGCGGCAACGGGATCGCCGTCGCCGTCGACCACCTGGAGGCGGACGACGTCGAGGCGCTCGTCAAGCGGATCGACGACGAGCAGGGCGCGCTCGACGTCCTCGTCAACGACATCTGGGGCGCGGAGAACCTGCTCGAGTGGAACACGCCGATCTGGGAGCACGACCTCGCGGGCGGCTTGAGGATGCTGCGCCTGGCGATCGAGACGCATCTCATCACGAGCCACTTCGCCCTGCCGCTGCTCATCCGTCGCCCCGGCGGGCTCGTCGTCGAGATGACCGACGGCACGCGCGAGTACAACGAGACGAACTACCGCCTGTCGACGTTCTACGACCTCGCCAAGACGTCGGTCGTGCGGCTCGCGTTCACGCAGGGCCACGAGCTCGCCCCGCACGGCTGCACGGCGGTCGCGCTGAGCCCGGGCTGGATGCGCACGGAGCTGATGCTCGAGATCTACGGCGTCACGGAGGACGACTGGCGCGAGGCGACGACCGGCAGCCCGCACTTCAACGTCATCTCCGAGACGCCGCGCTTCGTCGGTCGCGCCGTCGCCGCTCTCGCCGCCGACCCGGACCTCCACCAGCGCAACGGCGGCTCGTTCTCGGCCGGCGCGCTGGCGCAGGAGTACGGATTCACGGACCTCGACGGCTCCCGACCAGACTGCTGGCGCTACATGGTCGAGGTCCAGGACCCCGGCCTGCCGCCGGACGCGACCGGCTACCGCTGAGCGACGTACAGTTGGCGGCGTGTCGGACCGCGTTCGCCAGCTGTGCCTTCGGTGGTCCTTCGTCCTCGCGGCCGGGCTCGTCCTGACGGCGCCCGCCGCGCACGCGGCGCAACGGCCGACGTCGGTCGTCGCGATGGGCGACAGCTACATCTCCGGCGAGGCGGGCCGCTGGCTGGGCAACAGCGCGAACGTCGCGGCCGACCGCGACGGCACCGACCGCGCGTGCGTGTTCACGCTCGGGCTGTGCACGTCCTACGACGAGGCGCGCGTCTACGTGGACGGCACGGCAGCCGACAAATGCCATCGCTCGGACGTCGCCGAGATCCTGTCGGCAAGGCTGCCCGTCGACGAGCCCGTCAACCTCGCGTGCTCGGGGGCGGTCACGAGCGACCTGCTGCGCGCGTCCAGCGGTGGCACCCGCCCCCATGGCGAGGCGCCCCAGGCCGATCGGCTGCTCTCCGTCGCGCGCGCGACGCGCGTGCGCATGATCGTCGTCTCGATCGGCGGCAACGACCTGAAGTTCGCCCCGATCGTCACGGCCTGCTTCACGGCGTACATCACGCTCGCGCCCGCGTGCAGCCGCACCCAGGCCGCCGCGCTGTCCGACGCCAAGCTGCGGCAGGCGACGACCAGGATCGAGCACGCGATCGACGAGATCCGGGCCGTCATGCGCGAGGCCGGCTACACCGACGGCGGCTACCGGCTCGTGCTGCAGACCTACCCCGTCGTGATCCCCCGCGCCGCGCAGGCGCGCTACCCGCAGCCCGATCCGCAGCGCACGGTCGGCGGCTGCCCGTTCTACGACGCCGACATGGACTGGGCCAACGACGTCGCGGCGCCACGGATCGGGCGCGCGGTCAAGGCGGCGGCCGCGGCGCGCGGCGCCGAGGTGCTCGAGCTGCTGCGCGCGTTCGCCGGCCACGAGGTCTGCGCGAGGACGGCGGGCGCGGCGTCCGTGCTCGGGCGCCCGCCGGCGGCCGTCGCGGAGTGGGGTCGTGCCGTCAGCGCGACCACGATCGCCGTCGGCGAGATCCAGGAGCTCTTTCACCCCAACGCCTACGGGCAGATGGCGTTCGGCCGCTGTCTCGCCGAGATGTACGCCTCGCGCCGAGGGTCGTATGCGTGCACGGGCGGCGCCGGGAAGGGTCCCGAGCAGATGGTGCTGACGGCGCTGCGCGCTTCGATCGAGCTGCCCACCTCGTGCCGCTCGCTCGCGCGGCGGGCGAGCGAACGAGCCGGTGCGTCCGCGCGACGGCGGCCCGCCGGGCGAGGCTGTCCGACGCGCGCGTTCGCCGGGGGCCGACGCCTGGAGCTGACGCGGCCGTAGACGGTGGCCGGCGCCGGGCGGCTAGACCGCCGCCGGCGTCAGGTGCGGGTACAGCGGATGGGCCTCGGCGATCGCCTTCGTGCGCTCCGAGAGCTCGGCCTTCTCGGCCTCGCCGAAGCCGCCCGTCAGCGCCGAGCCGATGACCTGACCGATCTCGCGGAAGTCCTCGACGCCCAATCCGCGGGTCGCCAGGGCCGACGTGCCGATGCGCAGGCCGGACGTGACCATCGCGGGCCGTGGGTCGTTGGGCACCGCGTTGCGGTTGACGGTGATGCCGATGTCGTGCAGGCGATCCTCCGCGTCCTGGCCCGACAGCTCGGATTCGCGCAGGTCGGCGAGCACGAGATGCACGTCGGTGCCGCCCGTCAGGACGTTGACTCCCACCTCCAGCAGCTCCTCGGCGATCGCCGCGGCACCCGCGCGCGTGCGCTTCTGGCGATCGCGGAACACCTCGCTGCCTGCCACCTTCAGCGACACGGCCTTGCCGGCGATGACGTGCATGAGCGGCCCGCCCTGCTGGCCCGGGAAGACGGCGGTGTTGATCTTCTTCGCCCACTCCTCGGTCGACAGGATCATGCCGCCGCGCGCGCCGCCGAGCGTCTTGTGGATCGTCGTCGTGACGACGTGCGCGTGCGGGACCGGGCTCGGGTGCTCTCCGGCCGCGACCAGGCCGGCGAAGTGCGCCATGTCGACCATCAGCAGCGCGCCGACCGAGTCGGCGATCTCGCGAAAGCGCGCCCAGTCGAGCTGCCGGGGGTACGCCGACCAGCCGCCGATGATGAGCTGCGGGCGCTCCTGCTCGGCGATCCTCGCCAGCTCGTCCATGTCGACGCGGTCGTCCTCGTCGGAGACCCCGTACGCGACGACCTCGTAGAGCTTGCCGGAGAAGTTCAGCCGCATCCCGTGCGTCAGGTGGCCGCCGTGGTCCAGGCGCATCCCCAGGATCTTGTCGCCGGGCTTGATCATCGCCATCATCGCCGCCGCGTTCGCGGTCGCGCCGCTGTTGGGCTGCACGTTGGCGGCATCCGCGCCGAACAGCGCCTTCGCGCGCTCGATCGCCAGCGTCTCGACGACGTCGACGTGCTCGCAGCCGCCGTAGTAGCGCTTGCCCGGCAGGCCCTCCGCGTACTTGTTCGTGAGCGTCGAGCCCTGGCAGTCCATGACCGCCTGCGGGACGAAGTTCTCGGAGGCGATCATCTCGAGCGTCGTCTCCTGACGACGGGCCTCCGCGACGAGGACGTCCGCAACCTCCGGATCGACCTCGGAAACGGGCTTGGTGAAGTAGTCCGGCGCCAGTTCGGTCACACGGCGCACGGTAGCAAGTGGTGGCTCAGATCAATGGCTATGAATCGGATGCGAGCGGCGCCGCACCGAGCAGCGTCAATGCGTCGCATCCGACGAACGCCGCGCCCAGCGGCTCGCCGGCCGCGAGCAGCCGCGACCACATCGCGTCGACCGCGTCGGCGCGCACGAGCACGAGCAGCCGGCGCTGGCTCTCGCGCAGGATCCCGATCACCGACGGGTCGCGCGGATCGCGCCCGACGGACCCGATCGCCAGGTCGTCGGGCAGCTGCGCCGCGGCCATCAAGCGCCCCGCGCGGGGGCCGATGACGCTGACGATCGCGATCGTCGTGTGCACGTCCTTGCACGCGAGCTGGGTGCGGTCATGACCCTTGCCGATCGGCGGTCCCGACGCCAGCGCGTGGTGCGTACCGACCAGCAGCGTGCGCCGCGCATCGAGGCGCAGGTACCAGACCTGGCGCAGCCGGCGGGCGGCACCGGGCGCCACGGCCGGGTCGCCGAGCCGCGCGATCAGCGCGCGATCGAGCAGCGAGCGCTCCGCCTTGAGCTCGAGCACGCCGAGATCCGAGCGGTCGGCGAGGCCGACGCTCTTCATGCAGACCGCGATCTCGCCGGGGACCGAGCCGTAGCTCGCCGCGACGATGTGCCCGTCGCGCTCGCCGAGCATCGCGCCGGCCGCGAGGCAGCTCGCCGGAATCGGCGATACGAGGGTCTGGCGCGAGTGAGTGGTCACGTGGCCTAGGGAGGTCGGTCTGTCGCGTGATGCAGCGGACCCGACTATAGGCACTTGACGCACGGCAGGCGAGCGCGTCGGTGCGCGCGCTGACCGCGCCCATGCAACTGCGTATCGGAAAGCCCGGTGCTACGCGGCGATCTGCTCGTCGTACGCCCGGCCGATGCGCCGTCAGCGCCATCTGGCAGATGGCGCTGCGACAGCGGCTGGCGGTCTTCATCGCCGACCGGATGGTGTGCGGAACGTCGGCGAGCTCACCCTCGAGGCAGTGCTCGGCCGCCAGCACGAGCAGCCGCGCCAGGCGCGTCTCCGCGCGCGTCGCGGCACGTGCCAGGGTCGTCAGCGCCATGCCGTCGAGGCGCGGGTCGAGCGCGTCGTCGTGCAGCGAGATGATGTCGTTCGTGTAGTCGCCGGCGAGCGTCAGCATGCGCCCCGCGACCTTGAGGCTCATGCCGTCGCAGAGACCGAGGTACTGCTCGATCGTCAGCCTGCCGGTGCGAAAGTCGATGACTGTTGGCTTCATGTCGCTGCTCCTGTGGCCGCTCTACCAGATATATCGGCCTGACGGACGCGGTTGTGTAGCGTCGATCACAGGTTCGACGGATCTCGTCCGGCCATAGGGCCCTTGTCACCATGGACCGGTGGCTGAGAATCGGTGACGGCGGTTCGACGCGAGGTCGAACGTGCCGGCCCGTCACATCTCGGTGCGAACGAGCAGCGCGCGGCCCGCGAAGCCGACGTTGCGCCCCAGCCCGAGCATGTACTGGTCGTGGAGAAACGGCTTGTCCTTCAGGGCGCGGATCGTCCGCGCGGTCAGCCACGCGTTGTCGCGGGCGCGCGCGACGCTCCAGTTGGCGATCACGTCGTCCAGCGGCCCCGCGACCTTGTCGATCTCGGCGAGGATGCCCGTCGCGAAGCGCGTCTTGATCTCGCCCTCGACGCGCTCGAGCGTCGCGTTCACGACGAGGTAGTCGCGATGCATCGGCGAGCCGTCGTCGATGCCGACCTCGCGCTCGGCGCAGACCTGCACGAGCGCGACCGCGAGGTCGTGGTTGATGTGGGCGTTCATGCCGGCGATCGCGAACTGGATCGGCGCGATGCCCTTCGTGTGGCGCTTCTCGAACAGCGGCGCCCATGCCTTCGGGATCGTCGTACCGCCCGCGGCGCTGTCGACGGCGGCGAAGTACAGGTCGGCGAAGACGATGTCGAGGCGCGAGATGAACTCGGGATCGTCGTAGTGCGCGTGGCGGGTCTCCTCGAAGACCGCGTGCGTGACGGCGAGGTACAGCTCGTTGAAGCGCGCGACGCCGTCGTCGGGATCCAGCGGCGCGGCGATCGTGTCCATGCGCGCCATGACACCGAGGATCGGGTCGGCGACATTGTCGGGTTCTGCATCGGTGCTCGCAGTGGGCATCCGTCGATGCTACGTCCGCGGGCACGGTCGCGGACGCGGGTGGCCGAAGATTCGAGGGCGCCTCGCGGCCGGCGTCCGGCGTCGTGCCCGCGCCGGCGCCGGCTCGTGCTGCGCGGATGTCTACGAGGAGCGAGCGCGCGTCGCGAGCAGCCGATCGAGGCCGAGCGCGCGCAGCGTGCCGGCCATCGCCGCGCCCATCGCGACACACGCCGGATGATCGACGTGCTCCTCCGGCGGGCCGCCGTCGGTCAGGCACGCCACCCACAGCCGCCCGTGCTCGCCGAGCAGCACGCCGGCGTCGTGGCGCACGCGGTCGACGGTCGCCGTCTTGTGGGCGAAGCGCGCGTCGCTCGACAGCTCGCGTGCGAGCGCGCGGCGATCCTGCTGGGCCTCGAACGCGCGGGCGGCACGCGTGTCGAGCGCCAGGATCCGCGCCAGCGCGGCCTGGTGGTCGACGATGCAGACCCGGCTCGTGCCGGCCGCCGATGCCAGCCCGGAGTCGGCCGGCAGGTCCGTGGCGACGGCGTCGCGGCCGCCGATCCAGCGGCGCATGCGCGACGACCAGCCCGCGTCGCGCAGGCGCTCGTTGACGACTTGCAGCCCGCCGAGCAGCGCCACGAGCGCGTTCGTCGCGCTGTTGTCCGAGACGGCGACCATCAGCACGAGCGCCTCGTCGAGCGCGATCGTGCGCGGCAGTTCGAGGCTGCGCAGGAGGCCGTCGCCCGGCGCTCGCATCCGTTGCCCGACGGTGACGGGGTCGCCCCAGCCTCGCCGGCCCGCGGCGACGTCCTCGGCGACGAGCGCGGCGATCGGCGTCTTGATCAGGCTTGCGCCCGAGAACAACCGACGCGGCTCGCGCTCGGTCAGCAGCTCGTCGCCGAGGCGCACCTGCCAGGAGGCCGCCGGCGACGCGGCCAGCTCACGCCGCCAGATCGCGTCGATTCGAGATGGGTCGTGCGGCGAGGATGCGATCGGCGCAGGATCGCACCCGGTACGCTCGCCGCCGAGCAACCGGGGGTAGCAGCGCGATGAAGAGCAGCCTCGAGATCGCACAGGAGCACGAGCTTCGGCCGATCGCGGAGATCGCCGCGGTGGCGGGCCTCGCACCGGACGAGATCGAGTTCTACGGCGACGCCAAGGCGAAGATCAAGCTGTCGGCGCTCGGCGCGCGCGCGGACACCCCCGACGCGAAGCTCATCTGCGTCGCCGGGATCACGCCGACGAAGGCCGGTGAGGGCAAGACGACGACCGCGGTGTCGCTGACGCAGGGCCTCGGCCACATCGGCAAGCGCCCGGTGCTCGGGCTGCGCGAGGCCTCGCTGGGCCCGGTGTTCGGGATCAAGGGCGGCGCCGCGGGCGGCGGCTACACGCAGGTCGTCCCGATGGAGGACCTCAACCTGCACTTCACGGGCGACTTCCACGCGATCGGCGCCGCCAACAACCTGCTCGCCGCGATGCTCGACGCGTCGATCCTGCACGGCAACCCGTGCAACCTCGATTCGGTCGGCGTGACGTGGAGGCGCGCGCTGGACGTCAACGACCGCGCGCTGCGCCAGATAGCGATCGGCCTCGGCGGGCGCGTCAACGGCTACCCGCGCGAGGGCGGCTTCGACATCACGGCGGCATCGGAGGTCATGGCGATCCTCGCGATGGCGCGTGACCTCGCCGACCTTCGCGCGCGGCTCGCCGCCATCACGGTCGGCTACGACCACGCCGGCAAGCCGGTCACGGCCGACGACCTGCAGGCCGCGGGCGCGATGGCCGTGCTGCTGCGCGACGCGATCAAGCCGAACCTCGTGCAGACGCTCGAGGGCCAGCCGTGCCTCATCCACGCCGGCCCGTTCGCGAACATCGCCCACGGCAACAGCTCGCTGATCTCGACGCTGATCGGACGCAAGCTCGGCGACTACTTCCTGACCGAGTCCGGCTTCGGCTCGGACATGGGAATGGAGAAGTTCTTCGACATCGTCTGCCGTGGCGGCGGCCTCGAGCCCGACTGCGTCGTGCTCGTCGCGACGGTGCGCGCGCTGCAGCACCACGGCCTCATGGCGGACGGTGCCGGCGAGGACGGCAGGCTCGCCGCGATCGAGGCCGGCATCGCCAACCTCGCGCGCCACCTCGCGATCGTCGGCGAGTACGGGCTGCCGTGCGTCGTCGCGGTCAACCGCCGCCCGGAGGACTCGGACGCGGAGGTGCAGCTCGTGCGTCGCCTCGCGCTCGAGCACGGCGCCGCGGCGGCTGAGGTCAACGACGGCTTCGCGCACGGCGGCGCGGGCGCGGCCGATCTCGCGCACGCGGTCGTGACGGCCTGCGAGCAGCCCAACACGTTCGATCAGCTCTATCCGCTCGACATCCCGATCAAGGACAAGATCGAGGCCGTCGCCAAGCGCGTCTACGGCGCGAGCGGTGTGACGTACGCCGCTACGACGGAGCGCAAGATCGAGCAGTTCACCGCTGACGGGCTCGACGGGCTGCCGGTCTGCATGGCCAAGACGCCGCTGTCGCTGTCAGCCGATCCGACGCTGCTCGGCGCGCCGACGGGCTTCACGCTCGAGATCCGCGACATCCGCGCCTACACGGGGGCGGGCTGGCTCGTCCCGCTGTGCGGCGACATCATGCAGATGCCCGGGCTTGGCAGGTCGCCCGCGGCGCACAAGATCGACCTGCTTCCCGACGGCACGATCGTCGGGCTCTTCTAGGAGGCTTCGCAACGATGTTCGCCGACGCCGGATCCTCGCTCGACACGCTGGCCCACGAACGGCTCGGTGCGATCGTCGACGCGATGGCGAGCCGCGCGCCGCTGCCGGCGGCCGGCACGGCGCTGGCGATCAGCATGGCGATGTCGGCCGCGCTGCTGGAGAAGGCGGCCTCGGCCCCGCGCAAGGGCGTGCCGGTCGACGCCGCCGCGGAGGCGCGCGCCGGGCGCCTGCGCCGTGACGCGCTGCGGCTCGCGGAAGAGGACGCGGTGGCCTACCGGCGCGTCGTCGCCGCGAAGTCGGCGCGCGATACCGGCTCGCCCGGAGGCTCGCACCCGCTCGCCCAGGGGCTCGCAGGGCACGGGCAGGGCAGCGGCGACGAGCGCATGCGCAGCGCGCTGCGTCAGGCCGCCGAGCCGCCGCTCGCCATGGCCGAGATAGGCCTGAAGCTCGCGCGGATCGCCAAGTCCATCCTCGACGTCGTGCCGCTCAGCCTCCAGGGTGAGGTCCGCGCCGCGGCGCACGTGGCCTGCGCCGGCGTGATCGCCGCCGCCGACCTCGTGCGCATCGACATCGACTCCGAGGACGACGAGCGCTCGCAGCGCGCGGCGCTGCTCGCGGGCGACGCGCGCGCGTTGGCCCAGGCCCTCGCAACCCGCCCGCTGCGCAGCTGATCGCGCACCTTCAGCGCCCGCTCGGTGAGGACTGACGGTGCTCGCCGACCTGCCGCTCGCCGTCGTAGACCTCGTGCTCGTCGTGGTCGTCGCGCGCTGCGTCGGCGCGCTCGCCGTGCGTTTCGGCGAGCCGCGGATCGCGGGCGAGATGGCCGGCGCGATCCTCGTCGGCCCGACGCTGCTCGGCGGCCAGATCGAGGGCGTCGTCGACGGCGCACCGGCGGCGGGCATCGCGGGAGCGCTGTTTCCGCCGGGCGCGGTCGACGTCCTGACGTGGCTCGGGGCGCTCGGGATGATCCTCTACATGCTGCTCGTCGGGCTGACCATCGACCCGCGGCCGATGCGCCGCCGGCTCGGGACGGTGACGGCGCTCGTCGTGTCGATGGTCGCGTCGATGGCGCTGCTCGCGGTGATCGCCGCGCCGGTGCTCGAGGACGGTGGCGGCTGGAAGGGGCCGGACGCGACGAGCCTCGCGTTCCTGCTCGCGCTCGGCGCCGGGCTCGCCGCGCAGGGCGTGCCGATCGCCGCGCGCATCCTCGAGGAGCGCGGGCTGCTGCGCAGCGAGATCGGACGGATCGTCATCGCGACCGGAGGCGTCGTCACGACCCTGGCGCTCGTCGCGTCGGGTGTCGCGATCCAGGGCGGCGACGGCGAAGCGCTGGGTGAGCTCGCGCTCGTGCTCGCCGGCGCCGCCGTGCTCGGCGCGGCGGTCGTTGCGATCGCGTGCTCGCCGCGGGTGCGGCTGTCCGCGCACGTCGCGCTCGCGGTGCTCGTCGTCATCGCGCTGGCGGCGGGCTTCGGCGGCAAGGCGCTGATCGGCACGGTCCTCATCGGCCCGCTGGTCGTCGGGGTCGCCGTGCGGGGCGACGGCTTCTCGGCGCTGTGGCTCGAGGCCCGCCTCGGCCGCGTCGTACGCGGCGGCCTGCTGCCGGTCTTCCTCGGCGTCGCGGCGCTGCACACGAACCTGCGCGAGCTGCACCTCGACGCCCTGCCGGCGGTCATCGCGATCATCGCGGCGGTCGTCCTCGTCAAGCTCGCCACCGGCTACGCGAGCGCGCGTGCCGCCGGCTTCGATCGCGGTGAGGCGCGTGCCATGGGGGCGCTGCTGCAATGCGGCGGCGTCATGACGATCGCGATCTCGCTCGACGTCCTGCAGGCGGGGATCGTCACGACGCGCACGCACGCGCTGCTGACGCTCGTCGGGCTCGTGACGACGGTCGTCGCGGGGCCGCTGCTGGCGCGCTCGGGCCTGCGCGGGGCGACGGCTTCGCCGGTTGCGGCCGCGGTCGCCGAGCAGCCGGCCGCGTAGCCCGCTCGGGCGCTTGCACTACCCTGCTGCGTCCGGCGGATCGCCTACTCGGCCGGAGCGCTTGCGCTCAGCCGGGCCACGTGCGGGCCTCGTGTTCGCAGCCAGTCCCGGTGGTCGGGAGTGTCACGCAAACCCCGGTGACACACACTCCGGGGACGTAGTAGTTCAGCGGCGATCCATGACCGGGCGGAACCGGGCGAGCCGCGTGCGGCTCGCCCGGGCCCCGCCCATCGGTCGTGGAGGGATCCTGCTCCGTGTCGACCGCCGCACCGCGGCCGACCCAGGTTGTGGTCGTCAGCGCTTGCGCGTGACCTTGACCGTCTTGCTTGCTGCGGCAAGGGATGAGTACGAGGTGGCGGCCGAGGCCTTCAGCGAGCCGCCCTTCTTGGTGAGACGCTTCGACGACGCGCTCGTGAGCTTCATCGTGAGCGTCTTGCGCGTGTTGCGCAGCATCACGATCTGCTTGGAGGCGAACGCCCTTCGGCCGGAGATCGCGCCCTTGAGCTTCACGACGCAGCGCTTCGGCGCGGTGGCCGGGCAGGACAGCGTGACCTTCGCGCTGCGGCGGTTGGAGGCGACCTTGAGCGAGGTGATCCTCGCGCGGTACCTCGTGAAGGCGGCGGTGGTCGCGCCGGTCGCGGATCCCGGCGTCGTCTTGACGATGGTGGCGGGGCGCACGGTGCCGGCGGGCGGGGTCGTACCCCCGCCCGGGGTCGCGCCGCCACCGGGGTTCGGGCCGCCGGCGCCGAGCAGGGCGCCGATCGTCCCGATCAGGTTCTGCAGCGCCGTCGTGTCGGTCCCGGGAGCGGCGGTGCCGCGCGCGCTCTGGGCCGCGCCGAGCAGGCCGCTGAGGACCGTCGAGTCCAGGCCGGCGACGCCCGTAAGCGCGCCGACCGTGTTCAGCAGCCCGGTCGTGCCGGCCACGTTGGGCAGCCCGCCGCCGAGCAGCGCCTGGACCTGCGAGAGCAAGCCGTCGACCGACGCCGCGCTCGGGGCGCCGCCGGCCAGGCTCGTCGCCTTGCCGGCGAGGCCCGTGACGATGCTCGTCGCGGCCCCGGGGGAGCTCAGCAGCTGGGTGACCTGGCCCGGGTTCAGCACGCCGACGATCGCGGTCAGCTGGGAGGCGTTCAGCGGGGCGAGCGCATCCGTGAGCTGCGACAGCGACAGACCGGGGAGGATCGAGGTCAGGTGCGCGACGTCGAGCAGTGCGAGCGCGTTGCCGAGCTGGCCCGGTGTCAGCGCAACGGGCAGCGCGCTGAGCAGCGCGCTCGGGTTGGCGAGCGCGGACAGGATGGAGGCCGTCTGGCCGGACGTCAGCCCGTCGACGACGGAGGACAGCTCGCCGGGGTTCAGCGTCGCGAGCGCTGAGGTGAGCTGCGACGTGCTCAGCAGGCCGAGCGCGCCGCTGAGCGTGGCGCCGGTCAGCGGCGCGAGCAGGTCGCCGGTCTGGCCGGCCGTGAGCGTGTCGAGCAGCGCGTCGAGGTCGGCGGTCGCGAACAGGCTGTCCACGGCGCCCGTGAGCTGGCCGGTGGTCAGTCCGCCCAGCAGAGCATCGAACTTACCGGCGCCGGGGGCCGCGCCGAGCAGGCTGGCGATCTGGCTCGGCGTGAGGCCGGTGACCGCTGCCTGCACCTGCGCCAGCGTCGCGTTGACGGGAAGCAGGCTCAGGACGAGCGCGAGGACCGGGTCGAGGATCCCGCTGCGCGTCGTCGCGGTCTGGGAGCCGGTGGGAGCGGGGGACACCGCCGCGGACGCCTGCGCGGCGGTCGTCAGCGAGCCGGCTCCGAGCGTGGCGGCGGCCGCGATGAGCGCGATGCTGCGGCGGCGAGACAGCGAGTGCATGACGGGCGGGACCTTTCGGCGAGGGACGGTCTGGATCCCTCTCGACCGAACGGCCCGGCCCTTGAACCACAACGGACGGATGTACGACTTGCCGCGCGGGGCGCGTGGCCGGAACGTCAGGGCGCCGCGACGCCGTGCGAGCGCAGGTACTCGAGGTAGAACGGGCGCAGCAGCTCCGCGACCTCGCCGGTGCCGGCGTCCGTGACGTCGTCGAGGTGCGCGCGCAGCGTCATGACGTCGGCCTCGGCCTCGTCGACCTGGCCGGCGGCCGCCTCGGCGACAGGCAGCGTCTTGAGCAACCGGATGAAGAACCCGATGTCGACGTGGCGCAGCGCGTACTTCACCGCGAGGTCGTGCAGGTCGGCGGACGAGAGGGCGTCGAGGGAGTCGGCCATTGCGCCACAGTAGCCGTCCGGGCCGCCCCCGGCGATCGCCCCCCGGCCGATGCGCCGGGGCGTGCCGGGCGCCGCGTGTGATGTGATCCCCCGATGACCCGCCTTCCGCGCATGTGCGCCGTGCTGCTCGCGATCGCCGTGCCTGCGGTGCTCGCGGGCTGCGGCGGCTCGAAGGACTCGACCGCGTCCACGACGCCGACCACGACCCCGGCCGCGACCGCGACGACGACGACCGCCGCGGCGAGCGCCGAGCTCGGCCCGGCCTTCCCCTCGATGGACAAGCTGCCGGGGATCCTCAAGACGTCCCCGCCGTGGTCGGCGAACCAGTCCCGGCTGCAGCTGCGCCTGCGCGCGATCGGTCTCGATCCGCTCACCGCCGAGGGTCAGGTCGTCCACATCCACCAGCACCTCGACGTCTTCGTCGACGGCGACCCGGTGGAGGTCCCGGCGAACCTCGGCATCGACGCCCAGGGCGCGTTCATCAGCGCGCTGCACACCCACGATGCGACCGGCATCATGCACGTCGAGTCGCCGACGGCGAGCACGTTCAGCCTCGGCCAGTTCTTCGCCGTGTGGGGCGTCCGCCTCAGCGGGTCCTGCATCGGCGGCGACTGCGCCGGCTCCGGCAAGCAGCTGCGGGCGTGGGTCAACGGCGAGCCGGTCGATGCCGATCCGACGCGGATCGTGCTCGCCGAGAAGCAGGAGATCGTGCTCGCCTACGGCACCGCCGCGCAGATGCCCAAGCCGGTCCCGGCGAGCTACGCCTTCCCGGCCGGCCTGTAGGCCGCAGGTCGGTTCAGCTCAGACGACGACGGTCCACGGCACCACGCGGTGGGCCGTGACGATGCCGTTCTGCACGTACGGATCGTCCGCGACGAACGCGTCGATCTCCGCCGGGTCGTCGACCCCGAAGACGAACAGCGCGCCGCTCGGCGGGACACCGGTCGCCCCGCCGGAGACGAGCTTGCCCTCGTCCTTCCATGCCCGCGCATGGGCGAGGTGCGCGTCGCGAAACGGGCCGCGACGCTCCATGACATCGGCGACGTAGTCGTAGAGGAGGAGGTGGCGCAGGGTCATGCCGACAGCAGCGCTGGGGCGGCCGGCGGGGGCACCCAGCCGCCGAGCGCGCGCTCGAGCTCGAGCGCGACGGCGACCGCGACGTGATCGCGGCCGGGGCCGGCGGCGGCCTGCACGCCGAGCGGCAGCCCGCGGCCGTTGAGCCCGAGCGGGATCTGCGCGACCGGCACGCCGGCGAGGTTGAAGACCGCGGTCGTCGTCAGCAGCCACGGCTTGCCGATCGTCTGGCCGTGCTTCGGGGCCACGCGCGGGTGGGTCGGGTGCAGCAGCACGCCGTCGCCGATCGTGTCGACGACCTCGCGGGCGAACGCCTCGCGCGCGGCGGCGGACTTCGTCAGCCGGCCCTGCGGCATCTTGCCGGTCAGCCATTCGCTCATCAGCAGCAGACGCAGCGCCCGCGTGTGCGGACCCTTGCGCCGCAGCCCGGCGCGCAGGCTCACGTGCGACGAACCCTCCGCGACGATGAGGTCCTTCACGCTGACGCCGGCCTCGATCTTCAGCACGGCGAGGTAGAGCTCGAGCGCGCGCTTCATCGACTTGAGCTTCACGACCTCGAGCGTCGCGCCCGCGGCCTCGAGCGCCTCGGCGGCGCGCAGCCGCGCGGCCCGCAGCTCGCGGCTGACCTCGATGTAGGAGGTGTCCTCGCTGAGCAGGATCCTCGTGTCGGCGAGCGCGACGTCGGCGGGGTCGCCGATCGGCATGTCGCGCACGTAGGGATCGATGCCGTCGGGGCCGGCGATGACCTTCAGCATCGGCATGAGGTCCTCGGCGCGGCGCGTGATCGGCCCGATCGTCAGCATCATCGCGGCCGTCTCGGTCTCGGTGACCGGGAACTGGCCGGTGCTCGGGACGAGGCCGGGCGAGGGCTTCAGGCCGAACACGCCGTTGAAGAACGCGGGCAGGCGGATCGAGCCGCCGATGTCGGCGCCGAGGCCGAGCGGCGAGCCGCCGGAGCCGACGACCGCGCCCTCGCCGCCGGACGAGCCGCCGGCCGTGCGGCGCATGTCGTAGGCGTTGTGCGTGCGGCCGTACTGGCGGTTCTCGGTCTCGATCCACAGGCACAGCTCGGGTGTGTTCGTGACGCCGAGCGGGATCGCGCCGGCGTCGATCATGCGCTGGACGGTCGGCGCGTTCTTCGGCGAGCGGTACTGGTTGCGCGAGACGAGGCCGGCGCAGTTCGGCATCCCCTTCATCGCGATCGCTTCCTTGATCGTGCAGGGGACGCCGTGGAAGGGCGGCAGCGTGTCGACGTCGGTCGTGGCGGCGACGAGCGCGTCGGCGGCGTCGGCGTCCTCGCGCGCGGCGTCGTAGCGATCGACGACGACGGCGTTGATGCGCGTGTGGGTGCGCTGGAGCAGGTCGATGTGGGCCTCGACGACCTCGCGGGAGGTCGTCTCGCCCTCGCGGATCGCCCGCGCGAGATCGAGGCCCGAGCACTCGGTCAGCGGGCGGCTTGGCGCATGCACGGCCATCGACCCATGAATCTAGTGGGTCTCTCGTTTGCGAGAGGCCCACTGGCGAGCGCCGGTCACGTGTACCCTGCCGTTCGATGGAGAGCGAGCCGTCCTCGATCGAGCCGGACACACCGCTCGATGACGGCATCGCGGGCGTCGCCGCCGTCGATGGCCCGACGCTCGAGCGCTTCGCGGATCTCGTCGTGCGCTTCGCGGCCAACGTCCAGCCCGGCCAGATCGTCGCGATCGGCACCGAGCCCGGCAAGCTGGAGATGACGCGCGCCGTCGCGGCGGCCGCCTACCGCGCGGGCGCGAAGTACGTCGACGTGACGCAGTTCGACCTGCACGTCAAGCGCGCGCGGCTGCTGCATGCCGACGAGGACACGCTCGACTACGTGCCGCCGTGGCTCGGCGAGCGGATCCTGGCGCTGGGTGAGCACCGGGCGGCGCGGATCGGATTGACGGGACCGTCGGCGCCGGGCCTGCTGAGCGACCTCGATCCGGCGCGGGCGGGCCGCGACCAGCTGCCGTTCCTGCGCGAGTCCGCCGAGGTCGTCAACGCGCGCACGACGAACTGGACGGCCGTGCCGTGCCCGACGCGGCCTTGGGCGGCGATCGTCTATCCCGCGCTGGACGCCGACGCGGCGCTCGAGAAGCTGTGGGAGCAGGTCCTGCACATGTGCCGCCTCGACGAGGCCGATCCCGTGGCGGCGTGGAAGGCACGCCAGGACGTGCTCGTCGGCGTCAGCGAGCGGCTGACGTCGCTGGCGTTCGATGCGCTGCACTTCGAGGGGCCGGGGACGGACCTGCGGGTGGGCCTGCTGCCGACGTCGCGCTGGCTGTCGGCGCGCTTCGAGACGATCGACGGGATCGTGCACATGCCGAACCTGCCGTCCGAGGAGGTCTTCACGGCGCCCGACCCGGCGCGCGTCGACGGGACGGTTCGCTCGACGAAGCCGCTGGTCGTCGGCGGCACGATCGTGCGCGGGCTGCGGGTCCGTTTCGAGGGCGGCCGGGCGCTGTCGTTCGACTCCGACGAGGGCGGCGAGCTGCTCGCGCAGTACGCCGCGCGCGACGAGGGTGCCGGGCGCCTGGGCGAGGTCGCCCTGGTGGACGGCGACGGTCGCATCGGCCCGCTCGACACGGTCTTCTACGACACGCTGATCGACGAGAACGCCGCGTCGCACATCGCGCTCGGCTCGGCGTACGAGTTCACCGCCGGCGAGCAGGACCATCCGCGCCTGAACCGCTCGCAGATCCACATCGACTTCATGATCGGCTCGCCCGAGGTCGACGTCACCGGCCTGACGGCGGATGGCGGGCGCGTGCCCGTGCTGCGCGCCGGCGCCTGGCAGATCTGAGCGGACGAGCGATCCCGGCCCCCGCCCGGACCGCCCGCCCGGGACCGTCCGGCCCGCCCCCGGTACTCTGGGCCGTCCTGGAGAGGTGCCGGAGCGGCTGAACGGGCACGACTGGAAATCGTGTGTGGGCTTTACGGTCCACCGAGGGTTCGAATCCCTCTCTCTCCGTCCGCAGCGGTCGCGCAGGGCGGCGCGGCCCGCAGCCGCTACCGTTGCCGCGTGGCCAAGCCCGCCCCCTCGCTGGTCACGGCCGCGGTTGCCGTGCTCGCCGCGCTGACGATCGCCGCCTGCGGCCAGGACGTCAACCCCCCGCTCGCGTTCACGTTCGTGTCCGAGGGGCCGACCGGCTCTATCGACCAGACGCTGACCATTCGCAATCGCGAGGACGCGGCGCTCGCCGGCGTGCTCGCGATCACGCCGTTGGACGCCGCCGGGAAGCGGCTCACCGGCGTCGCGGTTCACACGGCCTTCGGTAGCGATAGCGGGCTCGTCGTCGTGCCGGCAGGGGCGCTCGTCAACGACGTCCTGACGTTCCGCGGCCCCGCCGCGCACCGTGTCAGGGAGGTCGACGTCACGCTCACACGCACGATCCCGGTGCCCGGTGTCGCCGTGGCGGATGCGCCCAGCGTCCAGCGACTCGATCGCGACGGCGATCCGGTGGGGACGGACAAGCCGTTCGCGTCCTTCCGGGTCAGCAACGACAGCGCGGGCGCCGTCGCCGCGCGCGTCGTGCTGCTCGAGTACGACGACCCGCCGCCGGGCCAGCCGCAGCAGGCGATCCGCGTCACGAGGCTGACCGGCCTGCTCGAGCTCGCGCCGCGCGCCTCGCGCCGGATCAGCCTGCCGGCGGGGCTGCGCAACCGCGCGGTGGGCAGCCTCAAGTCCTACCTCTCGCGCTGAGCGGCAGCCGTCGCGAGCTCGCGGAACCCGCGGATCGCGGCGCACCTGACGGTCCCTTGCAACGCGACGCCCCGGCGAGGCGCGAGAGATGACGACGAAACGTGGTCGTCCGCACGCCGCGTGGGGCTAACGTCAGGGCCTCCGGATGCCGATGGGTCCCATGCGGGAGGGGTTCGAGTCAAGATCCGAACGACAGGGGAGCACCACAGTGAGCACGCCTTCCAACGCCCAACCATCGAGGCTGGGGCGATGCGCACTGCGCGCCCTCCCGGCAATCCTCTGCGCCCTCGCGCTCGCCGCCGCGCCGGCCTCGGCCGCCACCCAGGCCGCGTTCACGAGCCCGCTCGACGGGCAGACCGGCGTCGACGCGACGCCGACGTTCACCTGGAGCACCGCCACCGCCGCGCAGGGCTACTACCTGACGGTCGGCACGTCCACGGGTGCCTACGATCTGCTTGCCTCGGGTGAGCTGCCGGCGTCGCAGTCCTCCTACACGAGCCCGCTCACGCTGCCCACCGGTCAGACGCTGTCGGCGCGCATCTACACCAAGCTCAACGGCGCGTACGCGAACTACCAGGACATCACGTTCACCGCCGCGGCGGGCGCCAGGGCGCTCTTCACCGCCCCGACCGACGGCTCGACCGGCGTCGAGGCCACCGAGCCGCTGAAGTGGAGCAAGGTCGCGGAGGCCCAGGGCTACGTCGTGATGATCGGCACGACGGTCGGCGGCTACGACGTCATGGGCTCCGGCGAGCTGCCCGCGACGGCGTCGTCGTTCACCCCCTGGACGGCGCTGCCGACCGCCAAGACGCTGTACGCGCGGCTGTACACGAAGGTCAACGGCGCCTACAGCCGCTACCACGACATCTCCTTCACCGCCGTCGTCGGCGGGCGCGCGCTGTTCACGAGCCCAGCCGAGGGCCAGCCCGCGGACATGACCGCGGCGTTCACGTGGAGCACCGCGACGGCGGCGCAGAACTACTACCTGACGATCGGCCGCTCGGCCGGCGCCAACGACGTGCTGGCGTCCGGTGAGCTGCCGTCCTCGCAGACCTCCTACACGAGCCCGCTGGCGCTGCCGACCGGGACGCTGTACGCCCGCATCTACACGAAGTCGGGCGGCGCCTACAGCCGCTGGCAGGACATCTCGTTTCAGATCCTCGGCCCGGCGTTGCCCGCGCTGACCGTCAGCACGAACAAGATCATGGCCGCAGGGAAGTCGTTTCGCTTCCACGGCGTCAACCGCGACTCGCTGGAGTGGGGCGCCAACAACTGGATGGGCTGCGCCGGCGACGGCCACTTCGCCGACGCCGACTACGACCGCATCAAGGCGTGGAAGGTCACTGCGGTGCGGATCCCGCTGTCGCAGGCCGACTGGCTCGGTCGCCGCTGCGACGCCGCGACGTACATGCGCTCCGTCGACGCCGCCGTCGCGAAGGCCAACGCCCGCGGCATGTACGCGATCGTCGACCTGCACTGGTCCGACGTCTCGGGCCGCGCGCCCTGTGACGGCAACTGCGTGACCGGTCAGCAGCCGATGCCGGACGCCGACAGCATCGTCTTCTGGCGCCAGGTCGCGGCGCGCTACGCCAACCGCCCGGGCGTGGTCTTCAACCTCTACAACGAGCCCTACGGGGTCTCATGGTCGTGCTGGCGAAACGGCGGCTGCTCGGTGCAGTCCGCCGCCACGTCCAACGGCGGCACGCGGGTCTCCTACACCGTGGCCGGCATGCAGCAGCTGCTCGACACGATCCGCGGCCAGGGCGCGAACAACCTCGTGCTCGCCGCCGGCCTGGACTGGGCGTACGACCTCAGCGGCATCGGCAGCGGCTACGCGCTCAGCGGCGCGAACGTCGCCTACGACACGCACGTCTACACGCAGTTTCACTCGACCACCGCCGACTGGGACGCCCACTTCGGCTTCCTGGCGGCGACCAAGCCCGTGACGTCGACCGAGTTCGGCTCGATCGACTGCTCCACGAACGTCACGAGCCCGCTGCTTGACTACTTCCAGGCGAAGTCCATGAGCTGGACGATCTGGTCGTGGAACAACCCCGGGTCCTGCCAGCAGCCGAGCCTGCTCAGCAGCATGGACGGCACGCCGCTGCCCGGCCAGGGTCAGCTCATCCACGATCGCCTGGCGACGCTGGCGGGCTGAGCGCCGCCGGGCGCCGGCGCGTCGCTCAGGCGGCGCTGTCGGCGGCCGGCTCCTCCGCGCGGACCTCGAAGCCCTTGAGCGTCAGCGGCCCGAACGACGTGATGAGCGCGACGTCGACGGCGTCGCGGCCGCGCCCGACGACGACGCGGCCCGTGCGCGGGATGTTGTTGCGGGCGTCGAACGTGTGCCAGCGCCCGCCGATGTAGGCCTCGAACCAGGCGGCGAAGTCCATCGGCTCCTGAAACGGCGGGCAGTCGATCAGCGGGATGTAGCCGAAGACGTAGCGCGCCGGGATGTTCAGCGCGCGGCAGAACGTGATCGCGAGATGGGCGAAGTCGCGGCACACGCCCTGGCCGGAGCGGTACACGTCGGCGGCCGTCGTCCACGGGTTGGATGCGGTCGCCTCCCACTCGAGGTGGTTGTGGACGAAGTCGCAGATCGCCTGCACGCGCGACCAGCCGGGGTCGAGGTGCCCGAAGCGCTGCCACGCCTCGTTCCCGAGCTCGTCGGGCAGGCAGAAGCGGCTCGGCATGACGAACGCGATCGTCTCGTCGGGCAGTTCGGCGACCGGGGTCTCGCGGGCGTCGAGGTCGGCGACGTCCGCGGGGTTCGCGAGCAGCAGCTGCGCCTCGTAGGTGATGCGGCTGCTGCCGGCCGCGATCTCCAGGCGCTCGCAGCGGTTGCCGTAGAGGTCGACGTAGCTGTGATGGTCATACGTGGTGTCCCAGACCTCGCTGCGCATCCGGACGCCGGGGCTCGGCCCGGGCGCGACCTGCATGATCGCGGCGATCGGGAACGCGGCCTCGAGCTCGAACGTGCACCCGACCGTCAGCGCGAGCGCGTCCTCTGTGGCGGGTGGAGAGCTCATCTCGCGGACGATCGCACCCTATCCGCGGGAGTCAACGGCCCTGTGTCCAAAACGCCGTGTACGTGCGGGCCAACTCCTGCCGGGCCGCCCGGCCTACGCCGCGCTGACCTCGCGGCGCAGCGCCTCGAGCTGGGCCGCGTCGCGCTGGGCCCGCTTCGCCCGCGCCTTCGCGGCCTCGGCCTCGCGGTCCTTCGGCGCGGCGTTCGTGACGAGGCTCTCCAGCAGCTCGGCGGACGCCGCCTCGATGACGGCGACCGCGCGCTCGAACGCCTCGGCGTTGGCCGCCGACGGCTTCGTGAAGCCGCTGATCTTGCGGACGAACTGGACGGCCGCTCCGTGCACCTCGTCGGCGGTGGCGGGCGGCTCGAAGTTGTACAGCGGTCGGATGTTTCGGCACATGCGACACAGCCTAGAACGCCGCGCCTCCCGCGATCGCGGCGCCCACCGGTCGGCGCTCTCGCGCCGACCGGTCGCTGTTGCGGCCGACGGACTCCACCCCTCGGCCGCCGCCCGCGCCGGTCACCCGCCTCGCCTGCGCGGATCCTTCCCCCGTCGCAGCTTGCGCTCCGATCGCGGCGGCGAGACGGGGTCGTCGGGCGCCCGCGCCTGGCGCAGCGCGACCTCCAGGCGCGCCCGATCGCCGCGCTCGGTCTCGAGCTCGCCGAGCAGTCGCACCTCGAGTCGTGCGATCTCGTCGCGCTCGGTCTCGAGCTCGGCGCGCAGCGCTTCCTCGCGGCGGGCCTGCTCGGCGCTCGCCTCCTCATGCGCGGCTTGCAGCGCCGCGACCTTCCGGCCATGCGACTGCGCCTCGCGCTCGACGGTCTCGCACGCCCGCAGCAGGCGTGCGAGAGCGTCGTTGGCCGCTGCGACCGAGCCGGCCATCTCCTGCGACCGGGCCTCGGCCGCGTCGACCAGCGCCTCGGCCGCCGCGGCACGCTGCTCCGCGGCGTCGGCGCGCGCGGCCTCGACGCGCGCGAGCTCCTGCACCTCGGCGGCGCGCTCCTCCGCGTCGCGGCGCCGGCGCTCGGCGAGCTCCGCGCGTTGGACGAGCGTCTGGAGCTCCCCGTCGAAGTGCATCGAGAGGCGACCGCCGAGTGACGCGGCGCCGATCGCCGCGGGGGCGTCCACGGCGGGCGCGGCCGCCTCGGACGTCGTCGCGGCCGGCGCGAGCGCGGCGACGGGTTTCGGGAGTGGTGGCCGGCGATCCTTTGCGACCCGTGCCGGCGGCTCGGCCGGTGCGGGCCCCGAGGCGATCCGCGGGCGGCGCTGCGCCAGCAGGCCGGCGATCACGGCTTCGATCTGCGACCGCGACGCGACCGCGGGCTGGATCGTGCGGCCGGTCAGGTGCGCGAGCTCGACGGCCGCGGTCGAGCCGTTGGGCTCGTGGAGCACGAGGACGACCGTGTCGTCGGCCAGGAAGGCGATCGGGACCGCCCCGAGGCGGCGCGCCACATGCGGTTCGATCAGCGCCGTCGCGCACTCGTCGATCTCGAAGGCGTCGAGGTCGATGTGGTCCAGGCCGTGGTGCTCGGCGAGGGTGTGGGCGAGGTCGTGCTCGCTCAGCGCGCCCTTGGCGAGGAGGATCTCGGTCAGGCTGCGGCCCGCGAGCGAGGCCTGCAGCGCGGCCCGCATGACGCTCGGCTCGACGAGCCGGCGCTCGATGATGAGGTCCGACAGGAAGCGGTGAGGCGACGGCCCGGTGGGCGGCGCCGTGACACCCGCAGCGGGCGCCAGCGAGCGATCCTGCTGCGAGGGGCGGGAGCCGGAGACGGTCAGCACGATCAAGGTGATCGGCCGAGTCCCGGACAACTTGAAACGTCGCGTCCAGAACGATCTGGACGCGCGCCGGCGGCGCCCGCCGCGCGCGGCGCCGGCCGGGTCGCCCTACGCCGGGGTGTGGCCGACCGGCGGCTCGCCCCCGCCCGGCGCCGCGCCGCCCGCCCCCGGCGAAGCGCTCGGCGAGCCGCCGTCGACCTCCGCGAGCCGGCGGCGCAGCCGCTCGCGCAGCTCGTCGGGCTCGAGCGGCGCCTGGGCGCGACGATTGCGCGCGACGACGACGCCCGTCGCCGCGACGCCCGCGACGCCGGCCAGGCCGATGACCTTCCACGACGGTCGCTTGACGGCTCCCAGCACGGCGCTGCGACGGCGCTTGGCGGTCGGGCCCGGCAGCTTGAGCTGCGCGAGCACGCAACGGCCGCGCTTGCGCTTGCGCCGCTTGGAGGCCGTCATCACGGACACACGCGTAGGTTACGGCGATGGACGCCACCGCGCTCACGCTCGACGAGGCGGTCGCGACGGCGTCGACCGGCGACATCTGGCTGTTCCGCGGCCGCTCGATCGCCGACCGCGCGATCCAGACGCTGACGAACAGCCCCGTCAACCACGTCGGCATGGTCGTCGCGCTCGACGACCTCGCGCCGCTGCTGTGGCACGCCGAGCTGGGTCGCTCGCTGCCCGACGTCTGGACGGGCGAGCGCCAGCGCGGCGTCCAGTTGCACCCACTCGACAAGGCCGTCCGCCAGTGGGAGGAGCGCTATGGCCAGCGCGCCTGGGTCCGCCAGCTGCAGGGCACGATCGAGCGCCGCCACGAGGATCGCCTCATGGAGGTCATCTCGCGCTACGACGGGCGGGCGTTCCCGACGACCCTCGGTCTGGCGCGCGGCTGGCTCACCGGGCGCTTCCGGCGCAGCACCTCGCTGGAGACGGTCTACTGCGCCGAGCTCGTCGCGACGACCTACCAGCACATGGGCCTGCTGCCCGGCGAGCGACCGGCGAGCTGGTATGACCCGGGCCGCTTCTGGAGCGGCGATCACCTGGGGCTCGTCGAGCCGTTCGCGCTCAGCGGCGAGATCGCGGTGCGCTGAGCGCCGCGGGCGGGTCCGCGTGCGGCTCAGGCGAGCAGGGCGCTCGGCGAGGCGGGCTGCTCGACCTCGCCCAGCGAGACCGCGAACACGACGTGCTGGCGGTGGACGGCGATGAACTCGTGCTGCGTCACGTCCGCGTTGGCGTCGAGCAACTGCACGGTCGCGTCGGTGAGCGAGATGAACTCGCGCTCCGGTGCGTTCAGCAGGTCCGACAGGCGGCTGCGGTAGCCGTCGCTGGGCATCGTCGCGACGCCGACGATGCGATGGCGCGCCGTGTCGATGGAGATGCGCTCGTAGCGGTGCTGCACGCGACCGTCATCGGCACACGGGGCATCGGACATGAGCGATTGCTTCAGACTGGGCTCGCGTGACCGAGCGGCCGATCATCTACCGGCGCCGCCGTGCGGCCGCCCTCGCGGTGCTCGTGCTCGTGCTCGCGACGGCGCTGATCGCGCTGCGATCCTGCGGCGGCGGCAGCGGCGAGGAGGCCGTGACGATCCCTCCCCGGCCGGCGCCGCTGCGCCCGCAGCTGCCGGGCGGCGGCCGGCGGATCTTCCCGGACCACCGCGTCGTCGCGTTCTACGGCGCGCCGCAGAGCGACCGCCTCGGCGTGCTCGGGATCGGTACGCCGGCGACCGCGGCCGCCAAGCTGCGCCGCGTCGCCCGTGCCTACGAGCGCCGCACGCGCCCCGTCCTGCCGGCGTTCGAGCTCATCGCGACGATCGCGACCGCCGCGCCCGGCGACGACGGCCTGCACCGCTCCCATCAGACGGACGCCACGATCGAGCGCTACCTGCTCGCCGCGCACCGCGCGAAGGCGCTGCTCGTGCTCGACATCCAGCCCGGCCGCGGCGACTTCCTCAGCGAGGCCGAGCGCCTCGAGCGCTGGCTCGTCGAGCCCGACGTCGGCATCGCGCTGGATCCCGAGTGGCACGTCGGCCCCGACGAGGTCCCGGGCAAGACGATCGGCTCGGTGACCGCGAGCGAGATCGACCTCGTCGCGGAGTACGTCTCGGGCCTCGTCGCCGAGCACGACCTGCCCGAGAAGCTGTTCGTCATCCACCAGTTCACGCATTCGATGATCGACGGCCGCGAGCGCGTGCGCAGCCGGCCCGGCCTCGCGCTGACGATGAACATCGACGGCTTCGGCACGGCCGCGGCGAAGATCTCCAAGTACCGCGACTTCGTCGCCGACCAGCCCCGCTTCAACGACGGCTTCAAGCTCTTCTACGAGGAGGACACGGGCCTCATGTCACCCGGCGCCGTGCTCGGCCTCGCGCCCGCCGCCGGACCTCGTCGTGTACGAGTAGCGGCTTCTCGAGCCAGATCTCGACCGGCCCGCGCGCGTGCTCGACGCGACCGACGAGCCGGTAGCCCTCGTCCCCGTACAGCGCCATCGCCTCGCGCAGCACCTCCGTCGTCAGCAGCCGCACGCTGCGGTGGCCGTGCGCGGCGGCGCGGCGCTCGAGCTCGCGCAGCAGCCGCCGCGCGTGACCGCGTCCGCGCGCGTTCGCCGTCACGAACATCCGCTTGATCTCGCCGACGCCGGGCGCGAGCGTGCGCAGGCCGCCGCAGGCCACGGGCCGGTCGTGCTCGTACACGACGAGCCACGCGCCGCCCTCGGAGGCGAAGACGTCGTCCGAGCCGAACACCCGCTCGGTCGGGTCGAAGTCCTCGACGCGCTCGCGCACGAGCGCCATGTACTCCGCGAACAACACCCGCGACGGCGCGCCGTCGACCGCCTCGTCACGCAGCTCGATCGCGCTCATCGCGGGCGCGGACGCAGCGCGATCAGGGCGACGTCGTCGTCGAGCTGCGGGGCCCACCGCAGGGCGCGCGCGTAGGCGAGCTCGACGAGCGCCTGTGGGCTCAGGACGGCGCCGTGCTCGGCGACGAGGGCGCTGACGCGCGCCTGGCCGAGCTGTTCGCCGCCGCGCCGCGCCTCGGTCAGGCCGTCCGTGCTCGCGAACAGCAGCTCGTCCGGGCCGAAGGCGAGCTCGCGCTGCTCGAAGCAGGTGTCGCCCTCGACGCCGAGCGGCAGCCCGGTCGTCAGCAGCTCGCGCGGCGCGCCATCGGCGCCGACGACGAGCGGCGGCACATGCCCGGCGTTGGCGTAGCGCAGGCGGCCGCCGTCGACGACCGCGAGAAAGGCGGTCACGAGCGCGACGGGTCCCGGCAGGCGCTCGCACAGGATCTCGTTGGTCTGCTGCAGGACCGCCGCCGGGCAGTCGGAGTCCCACGCGCGCGCCTCGACGAAGAAGCGCACCATCGCGCTGACCGCCGCGACCTCGAGGCCCTTGCCGCAGACGTCCCCGACGAGCACCGCGAGCGCGCCGCCGCGCAGCCGCCAGACGCCGAAGATGTCCCCGCCGGAGACCTCGTGGCCGACCGGCTCGTAGACGACGCCGAGCTCGAAGTCGTGCAGCTCCGACGGCGCATCGGGGATGAAGCCGCGCGTCAGGGCGCCCGCGATGCGCCGCTCGTGCTGGAACTCGAGCGCGTTGGCGATCGCGGCGGCCGCCGGCCGGCTCAGCGACCGCAGCAGCTCGAGCGCGGGCTCGCCGAGCGCGTCCTGCTCGGGAGAGCTGACGGTCAGGACGCCGAAGCGCCGCGGGCCGAGGTCGATCGGGACGTGGACGAACGATCCGACGCCCTCTTCGGCGACCCATGGCAGGAAGCGGCCGCGGTCCTCGGCCCGGCTGACATAGGCCTCGCCGGTCTGCGCGACGAGGCCGAGCATCCCGTCGCCGAGCGCGTAGTGGGTTCGCGAGATGCGCTCCGTCGCGCCGACGGCGGCGACGGAGCGCAGCGTCTGCGTGACATCGTCGAGGCGCGTCAGCATCGCCGTCGGCGCGCCGGCGACGAGCGCCGCCTGCTCGACGATCAGCGTGTAGACGGCGTCGAGGTCCAGCGACGCGGTCATCCGCTGCGCAGCGCCGTGCAGCAGCTGCTCGGCGCGCGAGCGGCGCGCCTCGCGCTCGAGCAGCTCCGAGCGCTCGAGCGCAAGCGCGGCGAGGCCCGCGAAGACCTCCGTCACGCGCAGGTGCTCCGTGTTCAACGCCGGGCGCGGCGGGCTCGACGACAGGGCGAGCACGCCGAGCGTGCGCCCGCCCGCCGTGCACACCGGGCACGAGATGAACGACGACGTCCGGTACCACGCCCAGGCGGCGTCCGCCTGCACGGCGTCGAGCGTCAGCGCCAGCCTCGCACGAAGCGCCCCGGCGCCCTTCCAGGACTCCATGTCCTCGATGAGGATCGGCTCGCCGCGCTCGACCGCGGCCTCGGTGACGCCGCCGCGCTCCGGGTCATACGTACGCTCGAGGATCGGCTGCATGAGCGTGCGCAGCTCCCGCCGCTCGAACCACGAGGCGGAGAGCCTGATGTGCCGGTGCTCGTGATCGACGGTCTGAAACGCGCAGCCGTCGATGTCGAGCAGGACGCGGATCTGCGACAGGATCTCCTCGAGCGTGTGCCGCAGCCACGCCTCCGAGCTCGCCGCATGCTCGATGGACGCTCCGCCGCGGTCCTCACCTGAAGACCCCATGTCGTGACCATAACCGTGCCGGCGACGCCCGCGCGTGCGGGTGGACGCGGCGGCCTTGCGTCCACCCAACGATCGCCGTCGTGCCCAACGTCCGTCCTTCGGGTTTGATCGCGAGCCTCCTGGGCACGACAATGTCCGGGATGCTGCTCGTGCTGAACGCTGCGCTGTACCTCGTCGCCCTCACGTTGTCGCTGTGCGTCGTGACCCCGGTCCCCGCCGGAGCGACCCGCAAGGTGCGCGTCGCGCGGATGGCGCTGGCGCTCGGTGGCGGCAGCGCGATCACCGCCGCGATCACCCTGACGTTCGTCGGCCTGTGGGTCGAGTCGGCGATCGTCGGCCTCGGCGCGCTGATCGTCGTCTGCGTCTGCCTGTGGGTCGCGCTGTCGCACTCCGCGTCAGGGCAGGACGACAACGAGGACGGCTCCGACGGTGGTGGCGGCCGGCCGCGCCGGCCGATCCCGCCCGCGCCGCCCGAGCCGTCGAGCGGGCCACAGCTCGACTGGTCGGACTTCGACGACGTGCGTGCCGGCTGGGCGCGCGACGGCGACCGTCCGCTGATCGGCGCGTAGCGCTTCGCGCCGACCAACCGTTCACCGCGGGTCGCTATGGGCCGGTGAGCTGGACGTTGGTCATCGGCTGGAAGCCCTGCGTGCACGGTTGTCTCACCGAGCTCACGCTTGCGCCGCCTGGTTTGCGCAGCGATCGCGCAGATACAGCAACGAAACACGCACTTAGGTCTCAGATGAGCGCCCACGGGGCGATCCTCGACGCCGTGCCCCTTCCGCATGCGACATTGCCATCGCCTCGGCGCCTCGGGCGCCCGATGGCGATCTCGCACCTATGTCGCGCTCAGATTGGCACAGCCCGGTAGGGCGGGCGTCGCTATGGCAATCGTGCATGTCGATCGGCGGATCGCTGCGATCGCGGCGAAGCAGGACTCGCTCATCACCACGGCGCAGCTGCGGGCGCTCGGGCTCGGTCGGGGCGCGATCCAGAGCCGTGTGAGGCGTGGCTTGCTCCGAGCACGTCACCCGGGGGTCTACACATGGGGGGTCCCGGGCCAGGGTCCCTGGACGCGAGCCCGTGCCGCCGCCCTGGCATGTGGCGAGGGGGCGATGGTGACGCATCACGCGGCCCTCGCCCTGCGCGGCGTCCGATCCCTGCCCGGAGGGCCGATCGACATCACGCTCGTCGGGCGGCGGGTGCGCCGTGACGGCATCCGCGCGCATGCGTTCGCCGAGTTTCACGTGGCCGATCGCGACCGTCTGCGCGGGTTGCTCGTCAGCACGCCGGCCCGGGCGCTGCTCGAGGTCGCAGCCGAGCTCTCTTCGGAGCAGCTTGCGGAGGCCGTCGAGCGGGCGCAGGTCATGCGGCTCGTCACGCGGCGCGGGCTCGAGGCGGTCATCTCGCGTGCCGGGGTCCATCCGGGCGTGCGGCCGTTGGGCGCGCTGGTCGGTGAGCCGTTCACGCGCTCGAAGGCCGAGCGGCTGGTCGTCGCGCTCGTGCGCGCGGCACGGCTGCCCGAGCCCGCGTTCAACGCGATGGCCGAGGGCTTCGAGGTCGACGTCCTGTGGCGGCGCGAGCGGGTCGTGCTGGAGTTCGACTCCTACGAGTTCCATGCGACGCGGGCGGCGTTCGAGCGCGACCGCCGCAGGACGGCAGCGTTGACGCGCGGGGACTACGTCGTGCTGCGTGCGACGTGGACCGAGCTCACCCGCGAGTCGCACGCGCTCGTCGCGCGAACCGCCGAGGCGCTCGCCCGCAACCGAAGGGTCTAGGACGCGCGCTCGGCGCGGTGAGGTTGCTCGCGCGCAACCGGACCGCCTGGACGCGCGAACGCCTACTGGGCGGCGGCGCGCTCGGCGCGCGCCTTGAGCTCGGCGGGGCGGCCTTCGATGAGCAGCCCGCGCAGCTTCTCCTCCAGCGCGCCCTTGATGAAGCGCGACAGCAGCACGCCGGGGTCGGCTTCGAGCGCGTACTCGGCGCGGGTGCGCCCGCCACCGAGGTCCTCGAGGCGCCACGAGCCGGTCAGCGACTTGAGGTCGCCGCGCTCCTGCACCCAGCTCAGCCGCTGCGGCGGATCGTAGGCGAAGCGCAGGCGGGCGTTGAACACCTTGACCTTCATGTCGGTGACGCTGTCGCAGCTCGTCGCGCGATCGTCGCCGTCGCGCTCGAGCGCGACCATGCTGTCGAGGCCGCGCTGCCAGCCGGCCGCGCCCTCGACGTCGGCGACGATCGCCCAGACGGCGTCGATCGGGGCGTCGATCTCGGTGCTCGCGGTGCCGCTCATCGCTCCCATGGCGGCGGACTATCTCAGCCGCGCAAGGCCGACAGCCGAGCGACCGCCTCCTCGATGACCGCGGCGCGCTTGCAGAACGCGAAGCGCACGAGCGTGCGGCCCACGTCGCGGTCGTCGTAGAAGGCGCTCGTCGGGATCGCGACGACGCCGGCACGCGCGGGCAGCTCGCGACACCAGGCCGCGGCGTCGGGGACCCCGAGCGCCGCGACGTCGGCCTGCACGAAGTAGCCGCCCTGCGGGACCGTGACCGCGAAGCCGGCGTCGAGCAGCCCCGCGCAGAGCGTGTCGCGGCCGGCCCGCAGCGACGCGCGCAGGGGCGCCGTGTGGCGCTCGGCGTCGTCGAGCGCGGCCGCCAGCGCGACCTGAAACGGCGTGGCGCCGGCGAACGTCAGAAACTGCTTCGCGGCCCGCACGCCCGCGACGAGCCGCGCCGGGCCGCTGCACCAGCCGACCTTCCAGCCCGTGAGCGAGAACGACTTGCCGGCGCTCGAGATCGTCAGGGTGCGCTCGGCCATCCCCGGCAGCGTCGCCAGCGGGATGTGCTCGCCGTCGAACGCGAGGTGCTCGTAGACCTCGTCGGTGACGGCGACGAGGTCGTGCTCGATGCAGACGGCGGCGATCGCCTCGAGCTCGGCGCGGGTCAGGACGCGCCCGGTCGGGTTGTGCGGCGAGTTCGCCAGCAGCATCCGCGCGCCGCGCGCCGCGACGCGGAGGGCCTCCACGTCGAGCTCGAACGCGGGCGGGCGCATCGTCACGAGCCGCCGCCGCGCTCCGGCCATCGCGATCGTGGCCGCGTAGGAGTCATAGAACGGCTCGAGCACGACGACCTCGTCTCCTGGCTCCAGCAGGCCGAGCATCGTCGCGGCGATCGCCTCGGTCGCGCCGAACGTCACCTGCACGCCGTCGCCGGGATCGACGTCGAGCCCGTAGCGGCGGCGCCTGGTGCGCGGCGATCGCGGCACGCAGCTCGGGTACCCCGCCCAGCGGCGCGTACTGGTTCGCCCGACCGGACGCCATCGCCGCGGTCACGGCGTCCATGATCTCGGCCGGTCCGTCCGTGTCGGGGAAGCCCTGCCCGAGGTTCAGCGCGCCGGTGCGCGCCGCCAGCGCGGACATCTCGGTGAAGATCGTCGTCCCGAACGGACGTAGCCGTCCGGCGATCACCGCGACGGGGTCTCGCCGTCGTAGTACTCGACGCGGCTTGCGCGCCGCACCATGACGTCGTCCTCCCTGCGGCCCGTCCAGACCCCGATCTTGTCGCTGTCGGGGTAGACCGTCGCCGTCGGCACGACGACCGTCGACCACATCAGCACGCGCGCGGTCTCGCCGGAGTCGTTGCGCACCTGGTGGGCGCCCCCGGGGCCGCGCGGGAAGCACAGCATGTCCCACGGCTCGAGCTCGTCGATGCCCTCCGGGTGGCGCACCGACGGCCTACCGGACACGACGAGCAGCCACTCCTCCTCGCCGCACTCGTAGTGATAGGGGCACAGCGCCTCGCCCGGCGGCAGCTCGTACAGCGACGCGCCGGTCTGCTCGGCACCGAGCTCGGCGCCGAAGCGGAACATGCCGGCGCGGAAGCCGGGGGGATCGTCGTCGTCGAGCGCAAACGACGGCTGGCTGAGGTTCACGCGGCGCATCGCGCCAATGATGACGGTGGGACGCGCTAGCGACTACGACTCGACGAAGCGCACGCTGACGCGCCTGTCGGAGTCCTCACCGAGGGCGAACGCCAGGAGCGCGGCGCCCTCCTCGGCCAGCGCGAGCCGGTCGTCGCGGTCGATCGGCGCCAGCGGCGAGATCACGAGCGTCGTGACCTTCCGCCCGCTCATGACCTTCCACGTGCCGCGGACGTAGCCGTCGACGAGGAAGGTCTGGTTCGCCGTCACGCAGCGGCGGTGCGCGTCGCACACGATCCGGGAGCGGTCGGCGTGCGACAACACGGCGTTGTCGCCGCCGGGCAGGAAGCGCGGCGGGGCCGGGGTGTCGCGATGAGGCAGCGGGCCATGCGCAACGTCGAGCAGCTCGCGTCCCTGCTCGTCGCGGAAGCTGCGCAGCCGGGGACGCAGGCGCTCGATCGCGCAGCCGATGCCGCGCAGGCCCGACCACGTGCGCATGTCGTCGACGCTCGCCGGCCCGAAGGCACCCAGGTAGCGCACGAGCAGCTCGTCGGGCGGGCCGCCGGGCCCGAGCGCCCGGCCGAGCCAGCGCTCGGACGTCGTCATGACGGCGCGCCCGTTGCGGCCCCACAGGCCGCGCGGCGGCACCTGCACGAGCGGCGCCAGCGCGGCGAGCGCGTTGCCGAGCGTGCTCGGCTCCCGGTCGGGCCAGCGCTCGGCGAGCAGGCGGCCGACGTCGCCGAGCGAGCGCGGCTCCTGCTCGACGTACGCGCGCCCGCGCACGACGAGCTCGTCGAGGTCGACGCCGCCGAGATGGCGGCCGTGCTGCGCCCGCATGCGCTGCTCCATGACCGGCTGCACGAGCGGTCGCAGGGACAGGCAGTCGTGCGCCGTCACGACGTGCAACGTCCAGCGCATGAGCGCGATGCGCACGACGAGGCGGCGGTCGACGAGGCTTGCGAGATCGTCGGGATGGAAGTCCGCCAGCCGCGACCACAGGCCGTAGTACGGGCCGTTCGGGTTCTGCGCCTGCTGGCCCACGAGATGATCGAGCGCGTCGGCGACGCGGAGCGGCTGGCGGCGCAGCAGGAGCTGGCGCTCCAGCAGCGCGCGGTTCAGGGTGCGGCGATCGAGCACGGTCCCCTGAGGGACCGCGGCCGCAGTACAGCGCGCGGCATCGAGCGCGCCGGTTGAGTGAACCTCGACCATCGCCAGTGTTGAGGGTACCCGGATGGATCGTGTCGCACATCACAACCTGAGCGGGCGCGCGCCCAGGCGGCGACGACCGGTCACGGCCCCGCCGGCGGTGAGCGCGCCGGGCCCGCGGATCACGGTGACGCGAAGCGGCGCGAGGTCGCGCGAGGCGGCGCGCGAGCGCGCCGCGGCGGGGCTCAGACGGCCGCGTCGGCGGGCAGGCCGTGCACGCTGAGGCTGCGGTTCTTGTAGCCCGCGTCGTCCGTGACCTCGCGCCCGAACCACGCCGGCGGGGTGAACGCGGCCGATGCCTGCTCGTCGTCGAACTCGACCTCGGCGACGATCAGTCCGTCGAGCGCGCCCGCGTACTCGTCCACGCTGACGGCGACGCCGTCGACGCGCATCTCGCGTCGGGACTTCTGCAGCCGACGGCCGATCGTCAGCTCCCACAGCGCGTCGGCCTGGCGCGAATCGACCACGAGCTCCTCCTCGACACGGACCTCGCCGCCGCCGTGCTTGATCGTCAGCTTTGCCCCGGCAGCCGTGCGGCGCACCCGCACCTCGGTGTCGCCGTCGAGCGCGAGGTAGCCCTGGAGCATGGCCGTGCGGCGCGCGAACGCGAGGGCCGGCGGCAGCGAGTCCAGCAGGAACTTGCGCTCGATCTCGATCCCGGGCGTGGCCATCACGCGCGCTTCACGGTCGCGGGGCGCGATTTGCCATGATCTGCGGACCCCACCTGGCACATGCCCCAAGTGTGCCAGTCGCGCCCCCCGAGCGCATGTCCACCAACTCGTCCAACAAGCCGTCCGTCTTCGTGCGCGTCGCGCGCTGGTGCATGACGCACCGCTGGCAGACGTTCCTCGTGTGGGTCGTCGCCGTCGTCGCCGCGTTCACGATCGGCGGGGCCGTCGGGACGAAGGACACCTCGAACTTCCGCCTCCCCGGCACGGAGTCCCAGCGCGCGTACGACCTGCTGGCCGCGCACGCTCCGAAGGCCAACGGCGGCACCGACCAGATCGTCTACGTCGCGCGGGCGGGGACGTTGCGCGACGGCGCCGCGAAGCAGCGCATGGAGGCCTCGCGCACGAGGGTCGCCGCCGAGAAGATCGTCGCCGACGTCTCCGATCCGCTGGCGCCCGGCGGTCAGGTCACCAAGGACGGGCGCATCGGCGTCGCGACGATCACGTACAGGAAGGACTTCCAGGCCTACAAGCCCAAGGAGTTCACGCGCATCCAGAAGGCGGTCTTCGCCGAGCGCGGGCCCGAGCTGCAGATCGAGCACGGCGGCTTCGGCGCCGAGAGCGCGCGCTTCGCCGAGCAGGGCGGCGGCACCGAGGGCATCAGCCTGCTCGCGGCAACGCTGATCCTGCTGATCACGTTCGGCTCGGTCATCGCGGCCGGCGTGCCACTGCTGACGGCGATGCTCGCCCTCGGCACGACGCTCGGCCTCGTCCCGGTCATCTCGCAGATCGTCGACACGCCCGACTTCGCGTCGCAGCTCGCCGCGCTCATCGGCCTCGGCGTCGGCATCGACTACGCGCTCATCGTCGTGACGCGCTACCGCGCCGAGTACGGCCGCTTGAAGCGCGAGGCGGACGCGCACGAGACGCCGGAGCAGGCGCTCGCGCGCGAGCAGGAGGACGAGGATCAGCCCGCGTCGAGCACGCGAGGCCGGCGCCGCGGCACCTCGCCGGCCGTCCACGCGCTGCGCGCCGAGGCGATCCTGCGCGCCCTCGACACGGCCGGGCGGACGGTCTTCTTCGCGGCCTGCACGGTCGTCATCGCGCTGCTCGGCCTGCTGCTGCTCGGGCTGTCGTTCCTGCACGGCCCGGCGATCGCCTCGGCGCTCGCGGTGCTGCTGACGATGCTCGGCGCGCTGACCGTCCTGCCCGCGCTGCTGAGCCGGTCGGGCGACTGGATCGACCGCCTGCGCCTGCCGCTGCCCGGCCGCTCGAAGCGCGCCGCGAACGCCGCCGCGGGCGAGAGCGCGTCGTGGGCGCGCTGGTCGGGGCTCGTGCAGCGCAACCCGTGGCCGTCGGTCATCGTCGCGCTGCTCGTCCTGCTGGCGCTCGCCGCGCCCGCGCTCAGCATGCGCCTCGGCACGGCGGACGCCGGCCTCGACCCGGCCGGCACGACGACGCGCAACGCCTACGATCTCATCGCCGAGGGTTTCGGCCCGGGCGTCAACGGCTCGTTCCTGCTCGCGACGCAGCTGTCCAAGGCGGGCGACGAGGCGGGCGCCAAGACCGTCGCGGCCGCGATCGCGCGCGACGCGGACGTCACGCTCGTGGCGCCGCCGCAGCTGTCGCCCGACGGGCAGATCGCGACGATCGTCGTGTTCCCGAAGACCGGCCCGCAGGACGTCAGGACGACCGCGCTGCTGAAGCGCCTGCGGGCGGACATCCTGCCTCCGGTCGAGCGCGACACCGGCACGTCGGTCTACGTCGGCGGCCAGACCGCGTCGCAGGAGGACTTCTCCGACGTCATCGCCGGCAAGCTGCCGCTGTTCGTCGGCACGGTGGTGCTGCTCAGCGCGCTGCTGCTGATGGCGGTCTTCCGCAGCATCTTCATCCCGATCAAGGCCGCGTGCATGAACCTGCTGTCGATCGGTGCCGCGCTCGGCTTCGTGACGCTCGTCTTCCAGGAGGGCTTTTTGTCGGGGGTGCTCGACACGGGCGTCGGGCCGATCGAGTCGTTCGTGCCGGTGATGATGTTCGCGATCGTCTTCGGCCTCAGCATGGACTACGAGGTGTTCCTCGTCTCGCGCATGCACGAGGAGTGGCAGCACACCGACGACGCCGGGAAGGCGGTGCGCAACGGCCTGGCGACGACGGGGCGCGTCGTGACGGCGGCGGCGGCGATCATGATCGTCGTCTTCGCGACGTTCGCGCTCGGCGACGACCGCGTCATCAAGGAGTTCGGGCTCGGGCTCGCGATGGCCGTGCTGCTCGATGCGTTCATCATCCGCGTCCTGCTCGTGCCGGCGCTCATGCAGCTCGCCGGCCGCTGGGCGTGGTGGCTGCCCAGCGGCCTCGACAAGCGGCTCCCGCAGATCGCGCTCGAGCGCGAGTAGTCACGCCTCGGCGAGCGCGCGCTGCTTGTCGTAGTGCGCCAGCGCGGGGAACGCGGCCGTGACGACGAGGGCCCCGGCGACGCATGCCAGGCCGCCCGATACGACCGACGTTCGCACGCTCGTCAACGACGCCACGACGCCGGCCTCGACGTCGCCGAGCCGCGGGCCGCTCGTGACGACGAGCGAGAACACCGACGACATCCGCCCGCGCATCTCGTCCGGCGTCACGGTCTGGTTGATGACCGAGCGACAGACCGCGCTGACGCTGTCGGCGGCGCCGGCGAGCGCCAGCAGCGCGGCCGCGGGCCACAGCGAGCCGGCGAGCCCGGCGCCCGCGATCGCGAGGCCCCAGACGCAGACGGAGGCGATCGTGATGCGACCGAGCCGGCGCGCCGGGCCCAGCCAGCCGGTCGTCAGCGCCGCGACGGCGGCGCCCGCCGACACGGCCGCGAACAGCAGCCCCGTGCCGGCGGCGCCCGCCCCGTAGACGCTGACGGCGAGCACCGGGAACAACGCCCGCGGCATGCCGAACGTCATCGCCGAGAGGTCGATCGCGAACGACCCGAGCAGCGCGGGGCTGCGGCGTACGAACCCGAGGCCGTCGGCGATCGAGCGCCGGATCCGCACGCGTGCCTCGCCCACGCCGAGCCCGGCTGGCAGCTGCGGACCGAGGCCGCGCAGCGCCGCGACCATGGCGAAGCAGCTCACGGCATCGACCGCGTAGGCGCCCTCGACGCCGGACGCCGCGATCAGCAGGCCGCCGAGGCCGGGCCCGAAGACCATCGTCAGCTGGAAGAGGCCGAAGTTGATCGCGAGCGCCGCCGGCATGTCCGCGCGCGAGACGAGGTTCGGCACGATCGCGGTTCGGGCGACGTTCTGCAGCGCGCCGAAGCCGGCGAGCAGGCCGCCGAGCACGTACAGCAGGAGCACGTGCGGCTCGCCGAGCAGCGCGGCGGCGCACAGCGCGGCCGACAGCGCGACGAGCGCGATCTGGTCGACCAGCAGCAGGCGGCGGCGGTCCATGCGGTCGGCGAGCGCCCCGCCGAGGAGCGCCATGAGGATCAGCGGGCCGAGCTCGGCCGCGCCGAGCAGGCCGGTCAGCAGGGCGGAGCGCGTCTGCGTGTAGATCTGAAACGGCAGCGCGACGAGCGCCGCCTGCGTGCCGAGGCCCGAGACGAAGTTGCCCAGGACGAGCAGCCGCAGCTCGCGCGAGGCGCGCAGCGCGCTGAGATCCGGCGCCAGCTTTGACCAGGAGACCCCTACGACGTGCAGCTCAGGCCGTACTTCTTCGCACGGTCGTTGGCATCGGCGAACGCGTCCGGGCTGTTCTTCGTCGAGAACTTGGCCGGGTCGGCCTTCACGGTGTCGATCCCGCCGGCGAAGGCCGCGACGAAGCCGTCGATCGCCTTCTGGTCGGCCTCCGGCGGCGTGAGGTCGCGCAGCTTGTCGAGCATCTCGTTGTAGGCGGGCAGCGACGTGCGCTTGTAGAAGCTCACGACGTCGGGCACGCCGATCGTGCCGGTCTTCTTGGCGAGCGCCGCGCGGAACTTCACGGCGGCGGCCGAGATCTTCGACGTCGTCTGCGCGCAGATCTTGTCGGCGGCGGCGACGAAGGCGGCCTTCGTGAGCGGCGGGCCGGTGGTCGTGGTCGTCTTGGCGGAGCCGCCGCCGTCGGAGCCGCAGCCCACGGCGAGGGCGGCGACGAGCATCGTGAGGACGGCACCTGCGAGCTTGCGCTTCATCGAGAACCTCTCGCTGGGGAGGACATGCAGCCGCGGAAGGTAACCGGTTATGCCGGCGGCGCGGCCGGTTCGGTCTCCTCGAACGCCTCGCTCATGCCGGCCGCCAGCGCGCCGAGCTCGTCGCGCAGCGACCGCACGTCGCCGGCGATGCGCTGCTGGTTGCCGGCGTCGGTCGATGCCGACACGCTGACGAGGCTGCCGCGGATCGTGTCGAGCTCGACGACCATGCGCTCCATCTCGTCGTGGAAGCGCCCGAGCTGCGAGCCCATCTTGCGCAGCACGGTGAGCTGGTGCTCCAGCGCATCGATGAGCTCGGTCTTGCCCGAGCCGTGCAACTCCCGCAGGCGCGCCTCGACGCGCTGCGGCGGGCTCTCCTCGAGCGCCTCGTGGAGCAGCTGCGCGCGCTGGGCGGACTGGTCCATGAGCGAGACGAGCGCGTCGACCTCGCCCGAGACCTCGGTGTAGGGCAGCTCGGCGCGCTCGATCGCGTCGCGGATGCGGCCCTCCGTCGCCCGTGCCGCGAGCAACGGCTCGCGCACGGCCGGGGCGAGCGTCGCCGGGTCCAGGCGCGTGCGGCCACTCTCGATCGCCGCGCGTCGCTCACCGCGGACCCGAGCGAGCACCGCGTCCGCCTCGTCGTCGTCGAAGAACGTCCGCGTCGCGGCGACGAGGTAGATGACGAGCCCGACGACGAGCGCGAGCGCGAAGTTCGCGCTGATCGCCGTCGCCGCGCCGATCGTCGCGATCGCGAGCCCGAGGTTGAACGGCTTCGCGGCGGCGTTCGCGACGAGCGCGCCGGCGAACTCCTGCCGCGAGTAGGGCTTGCCGGCCACGCGCGCTCAGAAGAAGGAGCTGATGCTCCGGTAGACCGACTCGATGTCCGACGTCTTGCCGACGTAGGCCTTGCCGCCGGACGCGTCCGCGATTCGCTGGAGGTTCTGCGCGGCGCCCTCGGCCCCGGCCGAGTAGGCGATCGTGAAGACGCGGATGCGCTTGGACGAGTCGCCCTGCGCGTCGAGCTCGCGCACGACCTCGTCGGCGCTCTTCGACGAGTCCGTGTCCTCGCCGTCGGTCAGCAGCACGACGGCGTTGATGCGGCTCGTGTCGGCGAGCTTCGAGACCTGTCCGACCCCTTCCGCGGTCGCGTCGTAGATCGCGGTGCCGCCGTCGGCGACGAGGCCCGAGACCCGCGTGCGCAGCTCGGCGCGGTTCGCGCGCGCGGGGGCGATGTCGACGAGCGGCGAGATGCGATCGTTGAAGATCGTCAGCCCGATGTTGTCCTGCGGCTGCACCTGCTTGAGGAACGTGAGCAGGCCCTGCTGGGCGTTGCGCAGCCGGCCCTCCTGGCTCATCGAGCCGGAGGTGTCGACGACGAGCAGCACGTTGGCGGGCTTGCGATCGCGCCGCCACGCCTTGCGCAGGGCATCCAGCACGCGCGGCTCGGGCAGCCCGAGGACGCGCTCGGGCTGTGCCGGGTCGACGCCGTTTGCGGCGGTCAGCGGCGCCTGCGGCGTGGCCTTCAGGTCCGACGGGCGGAAGCCGTAGCGGGCGGCCGTCGATGGGCTGATGTGCTTCACGAGGTAGTCGCCGAACAGCTTCGAGCCCGCGGCCTGGTCGGGGGTCACCCACGGCGCCGTGAGCGTGATGTACGGGTTGTCGGAGAAGAACGTGCCCTCCCGCGGGTAGATCGCGACGAGCTTCGGCTGGCCGCTGCGACGCTGGTTGAAGTCGACGAGCGTCGCCTCCTCCATCGCGACCGCCGACGCGTAGCCCGGCCCGCTCTTTCGCATCTGGTCGGCGATGAACAGCGTCGTGTCGCCGTAGTGGACGATCGACTGCTCGATGTCTGAGACCTGCTTGCGCGCCTTCGGGATGTCGGCGAGCCGCAGGCCCTCCTTCTTGCCCGTCGCCGAGTAGTACTCGGCGACGACCGCCGACAGCCCGGACGTCGAGAAGTCCGGGTTCGTGTGGACGAGCTTGAAGGCGCCGTACTCCGGGTGGCCGTAGGCGGCCCAGCCCCGATCGGAGCGGGCCAGGGCGAGGATGTCCTTGAAGCCGATCTTCTTGCGCGGGTAGCCGAGCGCCTTCGCCATCGGCTCCCACATCGCGATGACGAGCGGGGTGCGCACGATCGACGGGTTGTCGTCGGCGACCCACGGCTGGTCGGCGGCGAAGTTCAGCAGCCGGCCCCACATCGAGCTCGACGGCGACCAGGCGACCGGCTTGTAGGTGCCGCGCGCGATCTTGTCCTGGGCGTCGCCCGACGAGACGTTCTCGGCCGTGACGAACACCTGCCTGCCGTTGGCCTTGACCTTCGACGCGTTGAAGTCGGCGACGAGGGGCTTGAGCAGCTGCTCCTTCTCCGGCGAGTAGGCGAACGTCACCTCGGCCGCGCCCTGCGGCGCCGACGCGGGCGCGCTGCCACTCCCGGCGGAGCCCGAGTCGTCCTTGCTCCCGCCCGCGAAGACCGCGATGAGCGCCACGGCGGCGACGGCGACGGCGATGAGGACGAGCTGGCTCTTCTTCATGGGTGAGGTCTCCTGGTCGCTCGGCGCATCAGCGGCCGCGTCGGCCAACGATAGACCGGGTAGCCCGCTTTCAACGCATCCTCCGCAACCAGCCAAGGAGTCACGACATGTCAGACGGAACGCTCGACGAGGCCAAGGGCCGCACCAAGGAAGCGCTCGGGGATCTGACGGGCGACCAGGAGCTCAAGGACGAGGGCAAGGTCGACCGCGCCTCGGGCAAGGTCAAGGACGCCGTCGGCGGCGTCGCCGACAAGGCGAAGGATCTCCTGCGCAAGGACTGACCGCGAGCCTGATGGCGCCGAGACGGCGGAATGACGAATCACGAGAGTCCGGGCGTCCTTGCCCGGACTCGGAGATGGCGTGCTTCGCCGTCATCCGCGGCGAGTCCACTGCACGACCCAGTGAGAAACCGCCTCGGCGCGACGGCCAGGCAGCGCGCTTACGAGGTCTGCAGCAGCTCCAGCAGCGAGTCGGCGTGCTTGGTGACGAACGAGGGGCCGATCCCCTTGATCGCCAGCAGCTCGTCGGCCGTCTGGGGCTTGCGGCGCACGACCTCGCGCAGCGTCGCGTCGGTCGCGACCGTGTAGGCGGGCTTGCCGTCCGCACGGTCGCGCCGCCACGCCTTCAACGGCGCGAGCTCGTCGTCCGAGACGGCCGGCCCGTCCTCGACGAGTGCCGCCTGGCCGGATGAGCGCCTGCCCTTCACGCTGATCGGCGGCAGCCAGTCGGGCGGATCGTGGACGTCGCAGCAGCGCCCCGACGGCGCGGCCGGCGTGGCGTCGCCGAAGTGATCGAGCAGCTGGCGCCGGCGGCAGCGTCTCGTCGCCGGCCGCGTAGCGCTCGATCGAGCGGTAGGACTCCCAGCGGCGGTTGGTCGCCTCGCGACAGAGCTGGCGTGCGCGGCCGTGATCGAGATCGCGCGCGCTGAGCTGCACGCGCACGCGCCCGCCAGCGCCCGGCGCGAGCGTCAGCGCGCCCGCCCGCTCGGCGACCGCGAGGGCGATCCGATCGCGGTCGTCCTCGGGGCTGAGCTCGATCACGCCCTCGCTTGCTCGCGCGCGCAGGCGGCCGACGATCGCGCCGACCTGCTCGACGGTGACCTCCGCCTCGCGGATGAAGCGCACGAGCCGGCCGAGGTCCGAGCGCGACGCCAGCAGCACCGCGCGCGCGGGCTCGCCGTCGCGGCCGGCGCGGCCGGCCTCCTGGTAGTAGGCCTCGAGGCTCGACGGCAGCGCCCAGTGCCAGACCGAGCGCACGTCGGCCTTGTCGACGCCCATGCCGAACGCGTTCGTCGCGACGACGACGTCGGCCGCGCCGGTCATGAACGCGTCCTGGCGCCGCGAGCGCGTGTCCGCGTTCATCCCGGCGTGGTAGGCCACGACCTCGAGGCCCTCGCCCTGGAGCAGGTCTGCGACCTCCTCGGTGCTCTTGCGCGTCCCGCAGTAGACGACCGCGGGGCGGTTCTCGGTCATCGCGACGCCGGCGAGCAGCGTCGCGCGCTTGCGCGCCACCGAGCCCTCGCCGTCGAACGCCAGCACGTCGAAGGAGAGGTTCGGCCGGTCGAACCCGCTGCGCACGCGCACCGGCTCGCGCAGGCCGAGCCGAGCGACGATCTCCTCGGCGACCTTCGGCGTCGCGGTCGCGGTGCACGCCATGACGGGCGGGTGGCCGAGCTCGGAGATCACCGACACGAGGCGCAGGTAGTCGGGCCGGAAGTCGTGCCCCCACTCGCTGACGCAGTGCGCCTCGTCGACGACGAACAGCGCGAGCGCGCGGCGCTGCAGGGCGGCGCGGAAGGCGGAGGAGGCGAAGCGCTCGGGCGCCGCGAAGACGACCGCGGCACGGCCGTCGCGGATCTGCTCGAGGGCCTCGCGGTTGCTCGCCCCGTCGCCGCCGGAGGCGAGCATGACCGCGGGGTGGCCGAGGTCCGTCAGGCGCGCGCACTGGTCGCGCATGAGCGCGATCAGCGGCGAGACGACGACCGTCAGGTCGCTGCCCGCGAGCGCCGGCAGCTGGTAGCAGAGGCTCTTGCCGCCGCCCGTCGGCATGACGACGAGCGAGTCGCGGCCATCCAGGGCGGACTGCACGGCGTCGCGCTGGCCGGGGCGGAAGGTCGACAGGCCCAGCAGCCCGAGCAGCGCTTCGGGGGTGACGTCGGTCAGGGGCTTGCGCGGCGCGACGGGGCGCGCGGGCGGTGCGGCGGCCTCGAACAGCGTCGGCGCGGCGGGTCCGGCCCGGCTCGCGGCGCGGCGCGGTGGCGGGTCGAAGCTGCCGGGCGGTTCGAAGTCGCGATCCCGGGCGGGCTCGCGCGCCGCGCGCGCGGACGCGTCGAACCCCGCGGGCGGCCCGCCGTCCTGCGACTCGGCGTCGACGGTCGCCTCCATCGAGGCGAGGTAGGCGAGGTAGGCGTCCTCGTCGGGGTCGCCGGACGCCGACGGCGCGGGCCGCGCGGCGGCCACGCGCTCGGCCGCGAGCTTGGCGATCGGCGTCAGCGCCGCGCGCTCGCCGGGCGACAGCTCCGGCCAGCGCCCGCGCAGGTCGTCGAGCGCGTCCGAGGCTCCCGGCGCGGCGGGATCGGCGAAGACGGTGGCGAGGACGAGCAGCGCGCGTTGCATGTCAGCGGAAGGTAGCGCCGTGGGCGGCGTCTCCCGCGCCGGCCACTCGGTCGGGCGCAAGGGGCGACGATCGCTTGCGACTTCGCGACGTCCGCTAGGTTCGCACCATGCCCAGGCGCGCGATCAAGACGCATCCAACCACAGCTGCGCGGGCGGCGATGGCACAGGCACTTGCCCACGCGCAGCTCAGCGCTCTGAGCACTTGGACGGCGTTTGAACCCGTGTACCTGCAAGCGATGTGGGAGTTCGACCGGCTGGTCGCTGCCGGCAATGTGACGAGCGGTGACCTACGCAACGGGAAGGGCGACGCGTTCAACGACTTCCTCGTCACCCTGCTGCAGAACTGCTCGGGGAAGATGCTCAACGCCCGGCCGGATGTGCCCGGGCTCAGCTTCCGCCGCCACAAACTCGACATGGCGTACCCCGACGCCCCGCAACCGGTTCAGCTCGTTCTCGAGACCAAGGCGGCGGGAGTGCCGATTCACCCCGGAAACAGCACGAGCCAGAGGCATCTGGAGGGGCGCGCCGGAAGCGCAGACCTGGAGAAGCGCGTCAAGGAAGCGTCGCTCAAGAACATCGACATCAAGGCTGAGGTCGCGCGCGTCGCGGGTCGAGGTGGTGGACCCACCTCGGACCTCGGCTCGTGGATGCGCTCCGCGAAGCCCCGCTGTTACATGTTGATGGCCGTGCGGGTCCGTGATGACTCCGACCTCGCGAGCACGATCGACTTCGGGCATACGGCGGGTGTCTGGTTCGATCGATGCGGTCTCTATTGCTACGGGTGGGATGCCACCCACTCGCACTATGAAGCCAAGCCTGTGCCGGTGACCTTGGAGCTCGACCGTGTGCTGGCCGAAGTTTGCTCGGCTTTGCGCAATCTGCCCTGAGCACTAGCTCGGCGTCTTGGTGCGAGCACGGCGACGCGCACGCAGACGCTCAGCCCCGGCCCTCAGGAGGGAGACCTGATGCTCACTGAGTCCCAATCCGTCGATGAGCACCAGCTTGTCGACGACATCGAGCACATCATTGATCCGACGAGCCCGCAATAGCTCGTCGACCTGCTCGACGTTCGTGGCGGCAGACGCGGCGATGGGGGGCAGCAGAAGTGCTTCAGCCTCCGTCGGCTCCAGTTTGAGAACCCCCCCGCCGTAGCTACGACCGACGAGCTCGGCTGAGAGCAGCGTCAACGAGTTATAGAACCCGACGGCCAGGGCGCCGGCGTTGACGTCGCCTGCGAGCGACACGCCGTGCACGGTGTTCGTATGCAAGGTGCCCGCCTCGTTGATCACCATTCGTGGGTGCTCGGAGGCGCAGTACGTGAGAAAGAGGTCTGGCACGCCGTGCTTCGGCACTGGGACCGCGTGCCACGGCGTGCGAACCCGACACTTGTAGCGCTGGTCGATGCTGGCCGACAGCCCGCGCGCGAGATAGCTTGCCGCAGTGGCCAGCAGGTCGTCGGGCGTCTCCCGCGGGGCGACGAACAGCATGCATCGCTTGTCGGCGGCCTTGAGATGTTCGAAGTCGGCCCGTGAGAACAGGGCTCCGCTGATGTGTGCGGCCTTGCTGACCGCGGGGCGCAGGAGGTCCGCTGACATCGCCGGCTCATCGCTCGCGCGCAGGAGGAAGAAGTCGTTGGCGCCGGTGACCGCACCGATGTCGACGGAAGCGCACGAGCCGAGGGTGCGCACGCGGTCGTCGTCGGACAGTCGATCGTAGAGCTCGCGGACTGGAGCCGGCAGCAACTGCGTCAGCAGCTTGCCGCGTCCGCGGGCCCTTGGTTGCGGCGTGGCTAGGCTTCGACCCAGGGCGTCGAGGTCGAAGTCCGCCATGGAATCGCATTCGACGAGCCCAACGTGAGCGCAGACCCCCTGTCCACGTCCCTCGGCAAAGAGCAGCACGACCTCCTCCATGGCTCCCGGAAAGACCCGGCGCTCAAAGACGACCAGCGCGGCACGCGCAAACTGTCGTTGCACCCAGCTCAAGACGTTGTCGGCGTACTGGGCGTGCATCAGCTCGGCCGGAAGGACGAGCGCGAGTCTGCCGCCCGGGACGACGAACTCCGCCGCATGTAGCACGAAGGGCGCCCAAGAGGACGCAAGTCGCGTCAGTTGCAGGCCCGCGGCGGTCGCGACCCTCCGCGCGCTCGCGTCGCTGTCGTTGTGCATCTGGTACCGGATGTAGGGGGGGTTGCCGACGACCGCGTCGACCCGTGGGAGGTCGGCGTCGGGGACCGCAGTGAAGAAGTCTCGATGCAGCAACGCTCGCGATGGCAGATCGAGCCCGCCGCTCGCGGTAGCCGCCGACAGATGCGCGTCCGCGTCGACATCGCAACCGAAGAGCTGGCGGCTCGCCTGGCTGGCCGTGGCGCCGAGACGGATGAGTCGAGCGCGAGAAGCATCGAGAAACACGAGCCCACCAAAGCTCGGGTCGAGCGCTCGATCCGTGGGCGATCGCATCGCCCATTCGACCATCTTGTCGGCCATCGGGCGTGGCGTGTAGAAGGCGCCGAGCGCCTTGCGCCGCGTGACGACCGGAGGCACGATCGGGGCAGCGTCCATATCGCAACGAACACTATGGCCCAGCCCGGACTGTGCGCCGTCGTCGGTTGCAAGCGGCAGTTCGAGCTGCTCGGCGACGAGCCGGTCGCGATCGTGTGGGGTGCGGCGCGTCGAGCGGAGGGTCATACCCGCTATAGGCCCAGGCGCCGAGAGTTCGCCCCCGTGGGCTCGCCTCAGTCCTCGAGGATGAAGCTCACGCGGCCGCTCGTCTCGAGCACCGCGAGCCGCACGCGGTCGAGGTCTGCGATCTGCTGCAGGCGCGCCTCGGCGGCGAGCTCGCCGTGCGTCATGCGCTCGCGACGCAGGTTGCGCTCGATGACGCGGCCGTGCTCGACGAGCACGATCGGCTCGCCCTCGAGCACGCGGCGTGCGCGCGGCATCCGGAAGCTCACGTAGGACGTCAGCACGGTCAGGACGGCGATGACCGAGATGACGATCAGCGTGCCGGTCAGCGAGTAGTCGCTCTGCGTCACGCCCTGCTGGATGAGGTCGCCCATGACGACGAGCAGGATCAGGTCGAACGGCTCCATCGAGCTCAGCTCGCGGCGCCCGACCGCGCGCGTCACGAGCAGCAGCAGGCCGAAGACGACGATCGCACGCAGGGCGATGTCCATCAGGGCAGCACCGTGAGCGTCCCGGGGAGGCGCGTGATGAAGCGGTCGCCGTCGAGCAGCGCGACGCTGCGGTCACGCCGGCCGGCGCCGGTCGGGTTGACCTCGAACTGCATCCACAGCGTGAGGTGATCGCCGCTGCGCATCGGGTCGAACCCAAGGTCGAGCCGGCCGTTGCTGGAGGTCTCGGACTTCGGCGAGGGCTCGATCGTGTCGATCTGCAGCTCCTCCGCCCAGCCGTTGCCGAGCACGAGCCGTGGCCGGCTGACGTGCTCGCGGGCGACGATGTCGAAGCGGCCCTGGAAGAACAGCCCGCCGCGCACGCGCGTCGGGGCCTTCACCGTCAGCGTCGCGGCGCGCGCCTGCGCGTGGAGCGTCTCGGGTGTCTGCCCGACCGCGCCGAGCAGGGCCGCGATGACCGCGGCGGCGAGCAGCGCGATGAGCGCGCGCCGCGCCCACGGCTCGCCGCTGCGCGTGCTGAGGTCGACGTGGCGGTCGCGTCGCAGGTCGTGCGGGAGCGTGTTCATGCGGGGCGCTTGTACCCGCGCGCGGGCGGCGCAAGCACGCGTCGTGACGTGGCCGGTCGGGTAGCGTCCCGAGCATGATCACCAAGCTCGACTTCGTCGCAGTTCCGTCGCAGGATCCCGAGGTGGCACGCGCCTTCTACGTCGACACGCTGGGCCTGAAGCCCGACGACCAAGCACGGTTCGAGTTCTGGGTCGGCGGCACGTGCTTCGGCATCTGGGAGCCGGCCAAGATGGGGTTCACCTTCGCCCCGCAGAAGAACGGTCACATCGCGCTGCACGTCGACGACGTCGAGGCCGCGCGCGCCGAGCTCGAGGGCAAGGGCGTGCAGTTCGCCGGGCCGACGTTCGACACCGGCGTCTGCCACATGGCGCTCTTCACCGACCCCGACGGCAACGACCTGATGCTGCACCACCGCTACAAGCCGCGCGACTGAGCCTGCACGCCGGCGGTGCCTGGTTTCGCGTGGAGCGAGGCGATGCCGTCCCCGACCCCGATCGCGGGGTAGTGCGCCGGAATCGCCGCCAGGCCGCGCAGTGCACAATGCGAGCGGCCGATGCCGATGTCCAAACGCGCCCCCCGAGACCCGCCGACGGTCGACGTCGTGTCCGAGATCGAGATCCGGCGTCCGCGCGACGAGGTGGCCGCCTTCGTCTGCGACCAGGACAATGCTCCCGCGTGGAACGAGAGCGTCGGGAGCGTCGAGTGGGACGCGGCGCGCCCGCTGGGGGAGCGCTCGCGCTTCACCCACGTGGCGGAGGTGCTCGGCCGCCGCGTCGACTACGGCTACGAGGTGCTCGAGCTCGTGCCCGGCGAGCGGCTCGTCGTGAGCACCGAGGACGGGCCGTTCCCGCTGCGGGCGACGTACACCTGGGCCGACAGCGCCGGCGGCGCGACGACGATGACGTTGCACAACTACGGCCACCCCGAGAGCTTCGGCCGACTCTCGGTGCCGGTCATCGCCAAGGCGCTGCGACGGGCCAACGACAAGAACCTCAAGCGGCTCAAGCGGCTGCTCGAGCAGGGCTGAGCCCGGCTGGCAGCGCATGACGTCGCAGGAGGGCCGGTTCTTGGCACGCATGAGCAGAACGACTCGGATGCGGATTTCGTGAGCTCACCGCCGGCGCCGGCTCGCAACCGCGTCACGCCGATGGGCGACATCGAGGCGTTCGCGCTGCGCGGCGCCTGGACGGGCAACCGCGGCATCCTGCATCGCGATCGCGAGATCGTCCGCTTCCACGCGGGCGACCTCTGGATCACGTGCGCGCTGCGCTTCCGCGAGGGCCGGCGCGAGCAGTGGCTGGCGGGCCGCTTCACGTGGCTGTTCTTCCACGACGAGGCCGTGTCGTTGGCCGCGGGCCATCGTCCATGTGCCGAGTGCCGCCGCGCGAGCTACGAGGCCTACCGGGCGGCGTGGGCCGACGGCCTCGGCGTTGCTCTGCCGTCGGCGAAGGAGTGCAACCGCCGGCTGCACGGCGAGCGGATCGTGCGCGGCACGCACCGGCGACGCCTGCACGAGCTGGCCTGGTCCGGGCTGCCCGACGGCGCCTTCGTGGTGTCCGGCGCCGGGACGCCGTTGCTCGTCGCCGGCGACGCGCTCGTGGAATGGACGCGCGCGGGCTACGGCGCCCGCCGCGCGCGCCCGCGGCGGGGGACGGCGCCTGTGCTCACCCCGCCGTCGACGCTCGCGGCCCTGCGCGCCGGCTATCCGGTGCAGATCGACGCCGGCGCGCTCGGCTGAGCGACGTGGAGGCGCTGTTGCTGGCGTTCGCGGCGCCGATGGACGTCGGGGCGACGCTCGGGTTCCTGGGCCGGCGGGCGATCTCGGGCGTCGAGTCCTTCGAGGCTGGCCGCTACACGCGCACGGTCCGCGCGCCCGGCGGCCCGGCGCGCGTCGGCCTGTCCGCCGCCGATGGCGGCGTGGCCTGCGAGGTGCGGCTCGCCGACCAGCGCGACCTGCGCGCGGTGATCGCGCGGGTGCGCCGGCTGCTCGACCTCGACGCAGACCCGGGCGCGGTCGACGCCGTTCTCGGCCGCGATCCCGTCTTGGGAGGGCTGGTCGCCGCGCGCCCGGGCCTGCGCGCGCCCGGCGCCGTCGACGGGTTCGAGCTCGCGATCCGGGCGGTCGTCGGCCAGCAGATCTCGGTGATGGGGGCGAGCACCATCCTCGGTCGGATCGCGTCCGAGCATGGCTCGCGGGCGTTCGAGGGACCGGCCGGCCGGCTGTTCCCCGATGCGGCGCGGCTCGCCGCCATCGACCCGGCGTCGCTGCCGATGCCGCGTGCGCGGGCGAGGACGGTGCTTGCGATCGCCGAGGCCTGCGCGTCGGGCGACCTGCGGCTGGATCCGGACGCCGACCGGGCGCGCGAGCATGCGGCGCTGCTCGCGCTGCCCGGCGTCGGGCCGTGGACGGCGGACTACATCCGGATGCGCGCGCTCGGCGACCGGGACGTCCTGCTCGCGACGGATCTCGGTGTCCGCAGGTCGGCCGCCGCGCTGGGCCTCGATCTCGCGGGCGGGCGCCCCGCATGGGCCCCGTGGCGCTCGTACGTGACCCACCACCTGTGGGCGGCAGGCCACTGAGCGATCGCCGCGGCCGCGTCACATGGTCTTCGGCTACGGAAGCAGCGTCAGCGTGTCGGTTGAGGCGTCGTCGGTGCTCGTGCTGCTCAGGTGACCCCGTGCGCCCTCGTAGGTGCCGGTGCCGCCGGTGATCGAGACGCGCGCGTCGTCTCCGAAGGAGAACAGGCCGTGCACGGCGATCTGGCTGCCGTCGTTCAGGACGTAGGTGCCACTCGCGACGAATCGGGCCGTCCGGAACGTCGTGCCCTGCACGATCGTGCTCTCGGCGTACAGCGTGCCGACACGCGTGCCGCCCTTCTTGTCGTACAACGGGCTTCGGATCGTCAGCTCGTCCCCGGTGGAGAAGCGGAACTTCGGGTTCTGCGGGTTGTTGCGCGGCGACTTGGGGGCGTTGTCGACGATCTTGAAGGTGCTCTGAGCGTCGGGCTCGTAGAACGAGAGGGTGGTGGTGCCGGGGGCCTGAGCGCTTCCGCTCGGCACGAGGATCGCCGCCGTTGCGGCGACGGCTCCGAGGATCACGGCGATGCAACTGCGCGTAGAGAGTTTCATGGCGCGACCATACGGAGGCCGACGCGCGATTTGGGAACGATCGGAGCACTGTCAACGCCGTCTGACAGTCATTCGGTGCGCTGATCGCGTAGAAACCGGCGCCATACCGTCCGGTCTGTCCGGACCGAAGGCGTCAGGGTACTGTGCACGGCGTGATCGATGGCCAGGGGCTGGCAGCGGCGTTCCAGCGCTTGACGCCAGCCGATCGCGCGCTGCTCGAGCTCGCACTTCGTCACGGCCTGGACGACGAGCAGATCGCGTCGGCCGCGGGCATGGCGGTCCGGCACGTGCGTCGTCGTCGCCGGGTGCTGCTCGCGAAGCTGGCCGTCGAAGTGGGCGCCGACGGCCGCGCGGCGCGCCGCGACGTCGTCAGCGCGCTGCGCGAGCTCATCGAGCGGGAGGCACCCGCGCCCGCGACGAGCGGCGACGGTCGGCGGTCGGCGGTCGCGAACCGTGCCGGTCGCGGGCCGGCGGATCGCTTCGCCGCGGTCGTCATCCGGGGGCGGCTCGTGGTCGTGGCCGGGTGGATCGCGGTCGCGGTGGCGGTCACGCTCGGGCTGCCGTCGATCCGCGAGGCGCAGGTGGGGGCGCTCGGCGATCTCGTGCCCGCGGGCGCCAAGGCGATCACGACCGAGGAGCGCTCGGCGCAGCTGTTCAGCTTCCCGCTGCTGAGCCGGACGGTCGTCGTCGCCCGCGACGCCGATGGCCTGACGCCGGTCCAGCAGGGCTTCGTCGGGCGCAGCATGGTGTTGCTCGATCAGGGCAAGCTGCCCCGGCTGAAGGAGACGCGCGGGTACGTGGTCTCCAACGCGATCGGCGGCGCGCCGCTCGTGCGCGAGCGTTCGACGACGATGGTGCTGCCGCTGCTGTTTCCGACGAGCATCGGCCAGAACGGGCGGATCGGCGCGGCGCGGCACCTGGCCGAGGCGTACGTGGCGCCGGGCGCACCGGATGCGTTCGTCGGCGTCACCGGGGCGATCGCGGCACGCGCTCAGCAGGCGGACGTGATCGCCTCGCACCTGCCGCTCGTGGAGATCGCGACGTTGCTGCTCGTCCTCGCCGCCGTCGGCGTCTACTTCCGTGCGCTGCTGGCTCCGCTGGTCAACCTGACGACGGTCGCGCTGTCCTATCTCATCGCGATCAGGCTCGTCGCGACCCTCGGCAAGCTCGTCGGGGTGTCGGTGCCCAGCGAGGTACAGCCGATCGTCGTCGCGCTGCTGTTCGGCGTCGTCACGGACTACTCGCTGTTCTTCCTGTCGCGCTTTCGCCGGCGGTTGGAGTCGGGCGACACGCCGGTCGCGGCGGCGCGCCGCACGACGGCCGAGCTGACGCCGATCATCCTGACCTGCGGGCTGGCGGTCGCGGCCGCCTGTGCGGCGCTGGCCGTCGCGAACCTCGGCTTCCTGCGGGCCTTCGGGCCCGGGATGGCGATGGCGATCCTCGTGGCCCTCGCGGTCTCGATGACGTTCATCCCGGCGACTCTCGCGCTGCTGGGCCGGTCGTTGTTCTGGCCGCACGTCCCGAGCCCGGCCAACCGCGCGACGCGCGCTCGAGCGCGCCGCGGCATCGCGCATCGCGTCGTCACGACGGCGGTTCGCGCACCGCGCCGGACGATCGCCGCGTGCCTGATCGTGCTGGCGGGGATGGGCTGCGGGCTGGGCTGGCTGCATCTCGGCAACCCCTTGATCCGCGGGCTGCCGGCCGACAGCAACGCGCGGGTCGCGTACACCGCGGCCAGCCGCGGGTTCGTCCCCGGCATCCTGTCGCCGACGGTCCTGGTCGTCGAGGCACCAGGGATCACGTCACGCCGGGCCAGCCTCGCGCGGCTGCAGGGCCTGCTCACCCAGCAGCCCGGCGTCGCTCAGGTCGTCGGCCCGGCATCGAACCCCACGCGCCTGAAGCTGGGGGCGGTCCTTGCGCGCACCGGGGACGCGGCGCGCTACGTGATCGTGCTGAAGGCCGATCCGCTCGGGGCCGGTGCCGTCGAACGGATCCGGCGCCTGCAACGCGCCGTGGGCGGGCTGCTGGCGCGCGCCGGGCTTGCGCGCGCGCAGGCGAGCTTCGCCGGCGACACCGCGCTCTCCCAGGAGACGATCGACGGCACCACCAAGGACCTGCTGCGCGTCGTTCCCGCGGTCCTGCTCGCGGTGGCGCTCGTGCTCGTGATCTTCCTGCGCGGGCTCGTCGCGCCGCTGTACCTCGTCGCCGCCGCGACGCTCGGCCCGCTCGCCGCGCTCGGGCTCACGGTCGGGTTCTTCCGCGGCATCCTCGGCCATGACGACATCACGTACTACGTGCCCGTCGCCGCCGGCGTGCTGCTCGTCGCGCTGGGATCGGACTACAACATCTTCCTCGTCGGCCGGGTCTGGGACGAGGCACGTCGCCGTCCGCTGGACGAGGCGATCATCGCCGCGGGCGCGGGCGCGGCGCGAGCGATCTCGGCCGCGGGCATCGTGCTCGCGCTGTCGTTCGGGGCGATGGCGCTCGTCCCGATCGCCGCGTTCGGCGAGCTGGCGTTCGTCATGGCCGCGGGCCTGCTGATCGATGCCTTCATCGTCCGCACCGTGCTCGTTCCGGCGATCATCGCGCTCGTCGGCTATCGCAGCGGCTGGCCGGGCAAGCGCCTGCGACCGCTGACCGCCGACCGGGTGCGGATCCCAACCGCCGCCTGACGGGTAGGGCACCCAGTATGCGTCTGCGACGATCACCGCCGTGAGCGGGTCACCGCCAGGCCCCGCGCGCGACCTGCACGGCCGTCTACGAACCGCGATGGTCGCCCTGGCCGTGGGGATCGTCCTGGCCGACTCGTCGGTCGTGACGCTCGGCCTGCCGGGCGTCCTGCGTGAGTTTCGCGCCGACGTCACCGACGTCGCCTGGGTGCTGACGTCGTTCAACCTCGTGCTCGCCATCGTCGCGCTGCCGGCCGCGGCGCTCGTTCGCCGCACCAGCGTGATCGCCGCCTGGCGGCTGGGGATCGTCGCCTTCGCGGCGGCATCGCTCGCGTGCGCGCTGGCACCGAGCCTCGGCGTGCTCGTCGCCGCGCGCTGCGCGCAGGCGGTGGGCGGCGCCGCGGTCATCGCGGCCGCGCTCGAGCTGCTCGTCGCCCAGCGCGGCCAGGCGGCAGGCTCGCGCGTGTGGGCGGCGGCGGGAATCGCGGGCGCCGCGATCGGGCCGGCGCTGGGCGGCGCGCTGACGGAGCTGTTCTCCTGGCAGGCGATCTTCGCGGCGCAGGTGCCGCTCGCGCTCGTCGCGGTGCTGCGACCGCTGTCGCGTGACGTCGCGGTCGTGCCGGGCGCGGCCTCGCTCGGGCGCCCGACGCCCGGCGACTCGGGCACGGCGGCGCCGACGGTCGCGCTCGCACTCGTCTCGGCGGCCCTGACGGCGGCCCTCTTCCTGCTCGTGATCCTGTTGACGGAGGGACTGCGCCACTCGCCCCTGCGGGCGGCCGCGATCGTCTCGGTGATGCCATTGGCCGCGCTGGCGACCGCGGTGCTCGCCCGCAGATTCGCCGGCGAGCAGCGGCTCGCGGCCGCCGGCGCGGTGGCGCTGGCCGGAGGGCTGGCGGCGCTCGGGCTGCTGCCCGGCGCGCAGGCCGGCTGGACGCTGGCGCCGCAGGTGTTGATCGGCGTCGGGCTCGGGCTGACGCTCGTGGTGCTGACGCGACGCGCGCTCGGCGCGACCGCGGCGGGCGGCGCGGACGTCGACCCGGGCCAGCTCGCGCGACGCGGCGCCTGGACGATCACCGCACGCCACGCGGGCGTCGTCGTCGGCCTGCTCGTGCTCACGCCCGTGTTCGCCTCCGCCCTGCAGGACGAGCAGCTGTCCGCCGAGCGCGCGGGCACCGCCAAGCTGCTCGACGCCCGCATCTCGCCGGCGCTGAAGATCGACCTCGCGGACGCGGTGGCAACGACCATCGAGCGGTCCGGCGGCCGACTGCCGGACCTCGGCCCGGCGTTCGCCTCCCAGCAGCCGGCACCCGAGGACCGGCGCGCCTACGCGCTCTTGGAGCGCGACCTCACCGACGAGGTCCACCGCGCCGCGACGCACGCGTTCAGCACGTCGTTCCTGGTGGCGGCCGCGCTCGCCCTGCTCGCGCTCATCCCGATCGTCCTGACCCGTGGCACGGCGGGTGCCGCCGGCCTCTTGGCGGCCATCGCGCTCGCCGCGGCGCTCTGCGGCACCTATGTCGCGCGCGGCGGCGGCAGCTACAAGCCACTGTCGGCGCGCGATCCATGCCAACCGAGAGCATGGCCCACCACCAAGGAACTCAGCCAGGTTGCGGAGCAGATCGGCCTCTCGGCGCTCGACGGCGCCGCCTGCAATCTGCGCGTCACCCGCGAGGAGCTCACCCTCGCCCTCGCCAGCACCGACCGGCGCGTGGCGTTCCTTCGCGAGCACCACATCGACGACACCGTGCTCGGTGCGGCGCTGCGCGACGGACTGCGCCGTGCCATCGCCGATGCGCGACGGGCCGGCGCGTTGACGCAATCGCAGGCAGCCCTCGCCCGCGGCGCCGCCGACGGGCTGCCGCTGGACGCGCTCATCAGCATCGCCCGCGGCGGCAAGCGCGGGCTCGACGCGCTGCTCGCGGGCGGCAGCCTGCTGGGCATCCTCGGCGCCGCGATCGGATGACGACCCGTGCGATGACGCCACGGGCTTCGCAGCCCGCCCGCCGCAACGGCGCGTAGCTGAGGTCCGCACCCCTCAGAGGTCGAGCGTCAGCTCCGAGTCGGGGCGCGTGCAGCAGGCGAGGATCCTGCCCTCCGGGGGTGCTTCGAGCGGTTCGAGGTGGTAGCTGACGTCGCCTGCGAGGACCCCGGTCTCGCAGCTGTGGCAGACGCCGGTGCGACAGCCGAACGCGATCGGGACGTCGCAGGCCTCGGCGAGGTCGAGCAGGCTCGGGTACCGGTCATCCCATCTCACGACGAGGTTGCTGCGCGAGAAGCTGACGGTCGGGCCGCTGCCGGTCGGGCCGTCCGGGGCGTGCGGCGCGCGGTCGCCGGCCGTGACGATGCCGGAGCCGGTGCTCGGGACGGCGCCGAAGACCTCGGTGGCGATCCGGTGGGGCTGGACGCCGCGGGCGGTCAGAGCGGCACCCATGGCACGCATGAAGCCATCAGGTCCGCAGACGTAGTAGTCGGCGTCCTTCGGGACGTCAGCCTGTTCAAGCGCCGTCAGGTCCAGCCGGCCCGAGACGTCATGGCGAGCGTCGGGCGTGTCCGCGGCGGCCGCCGCGCTGTAGGCCACGAGGCGGTGCCCATCCTCGAGTGCCGCAAGCAGGCCGTCGACTTCGGCGCCGAAGGCGTGCTCGTCGCGATTGCGTGCCCCGTGCAGCCACCAGATCGGCCGCGTGCTGTGCTCGCCGGCCAACGCGTGGAGCATCGCGAGGACGGGAGTGGCGCCGACGCCGGCGCTGATCAGCGCGACGGGGCCGGTCCCGTCGCGCAGGACGAAGCTGCCGCGAGGGGCGGCGGCGTCGATCAGGTCGCCGACCATCACCTGCTCGTGCAGGTAGCGGCTGGCCGCGCCCTCGCGCTTGACGCTGATGCGGTACCCGTGGGCGTCGGGCGGAGCCGACAGCGAGTAGCTGCGGATCAGCGCCGGCGCGTCGGCGTCCGGGCGCACCCGCACGGTGAGGTACTGGCCGGCCGCCGCGCTCGGAGTGAGCGAGCCCCCAGCGGCCGGCGCGAGGCGAAACGACGTGATCGACGCGCTCTCACGGTCGATCTCGGCGACGCGCAGTGGCCGAAAGCCGGGCCACGCGGGTGCCGGGGGGCCGTCACGCTCGGCCTTCGCGAGCAGGTCACGGAAGCTTGCATGCCAGCCCTCGCTGAGTGCCGGCACACGCAGCGCGCGTTCGAGCTGGACCTGTGACTTGTGGGGGAGATACAGCAGCGCGTCGATCTGCGCGACGGTCAGGCGTTGTGGCCCGTCGGCGACCTTGACGATCGCGTCGCCGGTCTGCACGTGGCCCTCCTCGAGCACGCGGAAGTAGAAGCCGGGACGATGGTGGGCGACCACCAACGACGGCATGGTCGGGTGGTTCATGCGGATGCCGAGTCGATAGCACGTCACCCGCGGCTGGGTGACCTCGAACAGCGCTTCGCCGATGCGGTAGTGATCGCCGATGCAGACCTCGTCGTCGGCGAGGCCTTCCACCGTCAGGTTCTCGCCGAACTGGCCGAAGACGAAGTCGTCGCGACCGAGCTCGCGCTCCCAGTAGCGGTAGGAATCGATCTGGTAGACGAAGACGGCGCGATGCTCGCCGCCGTGGGCGATGCGGTCGGCCTGATCGTCCCCGTCGATGTTGTCGCGACGCACCATGCGCGGCCCGGCGACCGGCTCCTTCCAGATCGCCGTGCGCACGGTCTTGCCCTCCCACTCGAGCTCGCGCGGGCCGCCGACGTTCACCGACAGCAGGCGTCCGGTCGTCACGCGGTCCTTTGGGGTTTCGAGCATGACGCTTGCCTCCGGCCGTTGGACATGGCGACGTGCGTCGGCCTGCCGAGGCGGACGATCTCACCTCCGAGCACGTCGGTGTGGAAAACGTCGCGAGCGCTCAGCGTCGTGAACTGCGCCTCGGAGGACGGGTTGTCCGCCGACGGCACTCAGGCTCGGATCTGGTCCGTGCCGGTCGGGTCAGGGTCTGACGGCGTTCGCAGCAGGACGTCCTCGTCCTCGGTCGCGAAGACGTGCAGGCCGAGACGCTCGGAGATCTCCTGGCAGACGCCGATCCCGCGGATGCTGTTGCCGTAGTCGTCGAGGCCGGGCGAGAAGACCGCGAGCCCGAGCTTGCCCGGGATCACGCACAGGATCGCGCCGCTGACCCCGCTCTTGGCCGGCACGCCGATCTCGTAGGCCCACTCGCCGGCGAAGTCGTACATCCCGCAGGTGTACATGACGCTCAGCACGTCGCGCACGCGGTCGCGGGGTAGGCAGACACGCCCGGTCACGGGGTTCACCCCGCCGTTGGCCAGCGTGGCCGCCATCACGGCGAGGTCGCGGCAGGTGACCGCGACCGAGCACTGGCTGAGATACAGCTCCAGCGTCTCCTCGACGTCGCTCGCGATCATGCCGCGGGCGCGCATGAGATACGCCGTCGCTCGATTGCGGTCGGCACTGCCCAGCTCGCGGGCGAGCGTCCGAGCGTCGACCTCGATGCGATCGTTGCCGGCGTACGCCCGCATGCTGCCGAGCAGGCGCGCGATCTTCTCCTCCAGATCGCGGCCGCGTATGAGATCGCTCGTGGCGAGCGCCCCGGCGTTGACCATCGGGTTGTAGGGGCGGTTGTGGCGCTCGTCGAAGACGATCGAGTTGAACGAGTCGCCGCTGGGCTCGACGCCGACGCGCTCCAGCACCCGCTCACGCCCGTGATCCTCGAGCGCAAGGCCGTAGGCGAAGATCTTGGACACCGACTGCAGGGCGAACGGCTCGCGGTCGTCGCCGATGCTCGCCAGCGCGCCGTCGACGCCGGCCAACGCGATCGCGAACGCATCGTGGACGCCGTCGGCCTCGCCGATCGGGCGGTAGCCGACGCCTGGCTCGTAGACCCTGGCGCCGGTCGTCGGCGCGGCGCACCGGTGGCGCTCGTAGAGCTCCGTCAATCGACGGTCGACCTGAGCACTGACGTCGGCGGGGGGCACGGTGCCTCCCAGTCTCGCCGATCGGCACCGGGATGCGCGTGGAAACCCGCAGCCCGGCGGTGGGATCACCCGGATGGCGCCGCGCTCGCCGGCGGTCAGGGTGGAGCGTGTCCCCGAGCTCCAGAGGAGCCCCCATCGCCGTGATCTCGCCAGCGACCCGCCGCCACACCGCCGCCCCCCTGCGCTTCATGGGCATGACCGGGTCCTCGATCGCCGCGCTCGACGCCGCGGTGTGGGTGACCGACTTCCTCAACGCGGCCTACTACCGCCGGGCGCCGCAGGACCGCGAGGTCGACGACCTGCGTCTCGCGTCGTGTGTGCTGACGACGTACTGGCATCGCAAGCCCGCTCATCGCCGCCTGCGCCTCAGCGACCTGCGTGCGTTTCACCGCGCCTTCGGACACGAGCGCTTCGGCATCGAGGAGTCCGCGCGCGGCACGCTCAGTCGCGCCCAGCTGCTCGACGGTGGGGCGCTCCTGCTCGGCGACTGGTTCCCGGCGGCGTACGGCGACGACGCGCGGCGCGGCTGGGGCATCGCGTTCGAGACGCTCGCGGGGCGGGCCGCGTACGACCCCGCCTGCCGGATGGCGCTGGCCAACCTCGGGGCCCTCACTCCGGAGAGCGCGCCGATCGACGAGCAGGTCTGGCATACCTATCCCGCGGTCGAGATGCCATCGGCGCAGGCCGTGATCGAGGCGCTGACCGCGCCGGAGACATGGCCCGACATCGCCAGCGAGCTCGGGCGCTTCACGCCGCTGCGTGCCGGTGGCCTCGACGGGCAGACCTTCGAGATCGAGGTCGCTGCCGGGACCGCCGCGGGCCGGCCGATCTTCACGCGCGGATACGTGACGATCACGCAGCTCGTGACGCCCGCCGATCCGGACGCGCTCGCCGCATGGTTCGCCAAGCTGGAGGACGGCCTCGCCCGTTTCGGCGAAGACGAGCCACGCGCGGTGCCGCAAGGCGCGCAACCGGTCGTCGGCTTCGACCTGACCACGCACGAGGGGCACTTCATGGGCAGCGGGCACAATCGCCTCCTGCTCTACACGCACGAGGGCAAGGCGTGGGTCCGGGCGGCGGGCACGTGGGACCCGATGGCGTGGCACCTCGAGCACGCCTACCGGATCGCCGGGCGTGACGCCCAGCATGCCTTCTGGGGCCAGGGCGACGTCGTCGCGCAGAGCCTGCTGCACCAGCTGGCGCTGCGGACGGCCGCCTGACGCGCCAGCGTGCGGTGCACATCGGAGCCGGCGGATACCGAGTCGCCAGCGTTGTCGTGCGTGATCGATCGTGGTCGTCCGTGTCGCGGTCGACGACGACCGTGATCACCCGGCCATCGGCGTCGGGCCGATGACGAAACGACTCTGCTCGCCACGCGGGTTCGGGTTCGCCGTCCAGACGATCTGATCCGCTCGGAGAAGCGTCAGTACGTCCCCTTGGACAGTCCGCGCTCGGCGAGCTTCCGAAGAGCCTCGAGGTTGACGTCGAGCGAGAGAAAACGGCACGAGCCGAACCTCCGAGGCGAACCGGATGAACAGATCGAGCGATGCGGTCAGTCAATCAATGGGCGCGGCGGGTTTCGAACCTGCGACCTCTCGCGTGTGAAGCGCTCCGAGCGCATCCACACAAGCGCCCATTTGCAGGTAAAAAGCGCCGGATAGCCGGGGCGGCCCCGCACGATCGTGCACGTATCTGCACGATCTGCACCGGGGTTTGGGCCATCGGATGGCCTAAACCCCGGCGAGCCCGTCGCGGAAGCGTGCAGTCGGGCGGGCAGGGCCGCGATGCGGCACGAGGGCCGGCGTTCGACACCATGGGGGGTCGCCGTAGCGCCGGCGCCGACAGCACGGCGATGGCGGTCGCCGGCACACCCGAGCAGCTCATGGGGCTGCTGTGCGCGGCCGCTCGCACCGCGGGCGGCGACATCGGCCTGCTGAGCAGCGCCGACGTCGCGCGTGTCCTCGGACGCCACCCCAACTGGGTACGCCGCCACGCGCTGTGGCTGGGCGGCTTCCGGCTACCCGGCAGCGACGAATGGCGCTTCTCGCCCGAGGGCGTGGCGGCAGGCGTCCTGGGGCCGCACGACACAGCCTCTATGACACCGGTCAGGCCGGACGCCCGGCACGGCCGCCGCTTGGCCTACCCGCCGGCCAAGCAGGTGCTCGCCGACCGCCCACGGCGCACCGCTCGTGACCTACGAGGAGAGGGACGCGATGCCCCGGCCGGCGCGCGGAAGCGTTGAGATCGTCAAGCGCAAGGACGGCCTTCGCACCTTCTGGTTGCGCGTCACCGTCGACAGTCGCCGCCACCGCGTACGCCTGGGCACCGATCGCGACGGCTGGACGGCGGCGCGCGCCCAGGTCGAGCTGGAGGAGCAGATCAAGAAGGTCGCCGCCGGCACCTGGGCGCTCCCCGAGGCGCCGCCCGGCGACGACGGCGACCCGACGTTTCGCGCGTTCGCGTCCAGCTGGCTTGAGGACAGCATGCTCGAGTGGCGCCCGAGCACGATCAAGGACATCCGCTGGCGCCTGGAGAGCCACCTACTCCCCCAGGTGGGCGAGGATCGCCTGTCGACGTTTGACATCCCGCGTGTGACCGCGATCAAGACGGCGCCGCTGAAAGAGAGCCGCCGGATCAGTGAGCTGGCCGAAGCGGGCGTCGTGGAGCGCGACGCGCACAACATGCCGCTGCGACCGCTGTCCAACGAGTCGATCAACAAGTGCCTGGCCTTGCTCAGCCGAATACTCGATGACGCCGTCGAGCGCGGCTACCTGCGCGACAACCCCGCCCGCCGCGTACGCCGGCTACGGCACCATCGTCCGCGCCGGCCGGTGCTGCAGCCCCACGAGGTGCGCGCGATGCTGCAGGCCGCCGACCGCCTGGACCGGCGCGCGACGGGCCTGACTGACAAGGTGCTCGAGGTTGCCGACCTGCGCGCGCAGGGCCTGTCGTTTCCACAGATCGCCGCGCGGCTGTCGATCGTGCGCTCGACTGCGCACTACCGCTACCGCCGCTACGAGCAGGCCTCCGAGCCGGTCCCGTTCTTCCGTGTCTGGGTGCGCGTGCTGTGCGCCGCCGGGCTGCGCATCGACGAGGCCTGCCGGTCACGCCGCCACGACGTCGACCTGATCGCCAAGACCATCCGCGTCGGACACGCCAAGACCCCGGCCGGCCAGCGGACGGTACAGCTGACCCCGGACACCGCCGCCGACCTCAAGCGCTACCTGCGGCTGACCGGCGACCGGCCCGCATCCGGTCCGCTGCTGCCGACCTCCAACGGCACCGCCTACAACCGCACGAGCGCCGGCGCGAGCATCATCAAGGCGCTGGTCGCCGAGACCGACAAGGTGCTCGCCGACAACGGCCAGCCGGCGCTGCCCGAAGGCGTGAGCGCACACGCCCTGCGCAAGACCTACTTCACGTTCCTGCACGAGGGCGGCGCCCCACCGCGCTGGGTCGCCGACCAGGGCGGCCACAGCGACCCATCGACATCGCTGCGCATCTACACCGAGTCGCTGCGCGCCCGCGAACGAAGCCAGCACGGCAAGGCCTTCGACGAGCTGCTCAACGGCAACCCGGCAAGCGACGATGACGGCAACAGCGCCTGACCGGGAACAGAGCGCGCCCGCGTCGGTGCGCGCGAGTTTCGAGAGGGAACGCTTACCATGATGCCTATCGTCACCACGCGCCCCGGTGACGGGGGCCAGGCTGCCGCCCGACGCCGGGTTGTCGGAGGTCATCGTGGCGGTCATCGAGCTTTCGGCGGCAGTCGCGGATCGCTTGGCGGTCTCTACGTCCCGGCCGCTTCACGCAGCGCACCCGAGCGGCTCATCGTCTACACCGACGAGGCGTACGACGCGCTGACAGCCCGCCTGCAAGCGCGCCCCGCGCCCAACGAGCAGCTGAAGCGCACGATGTCCGGTCGCACCGTTACCGAACGAGTGAGCGGCGAGACGGCGTTCGCTTCGCTTTCGTCGACACTCTTCCTGTAGGAGGAGGTGTCGCGGGGCAGCGACAACGTGTGGGCTGGTCGTCTATCGCCGCCGCGATCGTTACCGTGCCGTCATGCGGGAAACCGACGCTGCCGATAGGGCCGATATGGCTGACGCTCACGGCATCGACGCTCTGGCGCCGGTGCCTATGGTCAGCTACGCCATCGGCGAACGCGCCGAGCGTCACCGGCGGATCATGCGCGTCTTCTACCTCAACAAGACCCGCGACATCGGCCTGCAGCTGACCCCCGCGCAGGTGCAGGCTCGCCTCCGGGTCGAGTTCGGCTACGAGGTCGCGATCGACAGCCTTGAATCCTCGCTCAACACCCTGGCCGCAAATGGGGCATTGCGACCCGATCAGGACATGCGCGGCGTCGACAGCGCCCCAGAGTTCCGTCGCAAGAGCGCTGTCTACGACATCACGCCGGCGGCCGAGCTCTTCGAGCAGTTCCTCATCGCCCACAACGGTCTGCGCGACGAGATCGGAGAGCTGGACGCCACCCGCCTGCTGGCCATACGCGACGCGCTCGGACGCATCGCGGGACAGCTGCAGACCGACGAGCCCGACGACGCGCAGGTCGGCGAGGACCTGCGCCTGGCCGCGCAGGCGACCGCCGACCTGCGCCAGGGCGCCACGTCGTACATGAGCAGGCTCAACGAGTTCACGGTCTCCTCCACGCACAGCATCGAGGACTTCGAAGCCGCCCGCGACGGCATCGTCAGCTACCTGCAGGGCTTTCACCAGGATCTGCGCCGCTACGACGAAGCCATCGCCGGGCATCTGCGCGCCATCGCCGCGCACGGCCCCGAGCGCCTGGCCCGGCGCATCGTGGCCACGCGCGCCCTGCCGGCGCCGATGGCGGGCATCACTGAGCAGCAGATCCGCGACCGGGCCGTCGCCGACGAGCTGGCCCGCTGGCACGCGATCGAGGGGTGGTTCGGCGCTATCGACGGCGGCGACGCCCCGTGGCGGCGGCTGACGCACCGTGTGCTTGACGCCGTCATGGTCCTCATCGACATCGCCCGACGCAAGATCGAGCGTGGCCATGATCGCCGCGACCGCGCCCACGCCTGGCAGCGCCTGGCTGTCCTGTGCCAGGAACCCGACGACCGAGCCGTGCGGGCCTCGTTCGCCCAGGCGGTCGGAATGCGCCCCGCCCGCCACCTTGGAGTGCTCTTCGGTGATCACGAGATCCTCGGCCGCCCGCAGAACGTGTCGTGGGCCGGCGCCGGCCCGGTCACGGTGGCCGCCCACATGCGCCAGCCGGGAACCCGACGCCCCGGCGCCGGACGGCCGGCCAGCATCCCCGTCAACCGCGGCCTCGCGGCCCGCAAGCGCGCCGAGGCTGAGCGCCAGCGCGCGCTGCGTGCCCGCCTGCGCGAGGCGCTTGCTGGCGCCCAAGGCAGCCTGCGGATGAGCGATCTGCATCAACTCGACCCCGTCGAGTTGGCCGACCTCATGGCATGGGTGTCGCGTGCTTTCGCCGCCGAGCGCCGGCCTGATGGCTCCCGGCAGGCCACCAGTCCGGACGGCAAGATGACCTTGCGCCTCGTGCTGCCCGCCGATGGCGTCCGGACGCGTGTGCGGGCCGATCACGGACTGCTGGATTGCCCTGACTACCGCATTGAGGTGGCCCGATGAGCGTCCGCGATCAGCTCGACGAGGAGGAGCGCTCGCAGGCTGCCCGCGCGCTCATCGACCATCACGTCGTCGACGACCCTGACACCATGGTCCTTGTCCGTCGCCACCGCGAATGGCTGGCGCGCAGCTTCGCGGAGACGCTCGGCTACGAGCTGCGCCTGCCCGACTCGTCGTGCGCCCGCATCGTCAAGCGCTTCGATGCTTCGCGCGCCCGCGACGTGCCGCGAGCGCCGCGGTCGGCCAGCGAGGCGCGCCGCCCTATCGACGAGCGCCCCGCCCTGGATCGCACCACCATTCAGGTCATCTGCCTGGTCTGCGCGGCGCTGGAGACCACCCCGTCGGACCAGTTGCCGCTCGGCGACTTGGCCGAACAGGCTCAGCGCGAAGCGCGGGAACTCGACCTGCCCGACCTCGACTGGACTCGCGCGACGGTCCGCGACGCGCTCTCAGACGCCGTCGGGTGGCTATGCGGCCTCGGGGTGCTCGTCCACCGCGCCGGCCAGGCCGGCCGGTTGCACACAGACCGCGGCGGCGAGGAGGCCTTCTACGACATCGCCCGCGGTCGCTTGGCGATGCTGCTGGCCGATCCCTCCACGACCGCAGCCGCTGCCGGCCTGGACGGGGTGGTTGCACCGGCTACCTACCCGCCGACCCAGTCCGGCCAGCTGGCCGTCCTGCGCCACGAGGTCAGCCGCCGTCTGGTCGAAGACCCGGTCGTCTACCGCCATCGCCCGGACGGCCCGTTCACCAGCCACCACATCGACCCGGCCGCCGACGCCGCGTGGGGCGAACGGCGCACCAGCTGGGAACGCGCCGCCACCGCTCTCACCGGATTGGACCGCGAGACCCGCCTGGAGGGCACCGCGCTCATCAGCGCCGACCGCAGCATGACCGATCGGCCGTTTCCCACTGACAGCCACCCCAAGCAGCTAGCGCTGCTGCTGCTGGCCGCTCTGTGCGGCGAGGCGCTGGCCACAGACGGCGGCGCCGTGCGCCGGTCGCTGCCGGTCGAGGCGCTGCCGGCCACGCGGCAGCACTGCCTGGAGATCGTCGCCGGCCTGATGGCCGAACACCACGCCTTCTGGAAGGCGTGGGACCCCGACGACATCCGCTTCGTCACCGAGCAGACTGGCCGGGCGCTATCCCTGCTGGCCAGCCTCGGCCTCATCGAGGACGGCGGCGACCGGCTGCTAGTGCTGCCCGCCGCTCACCGTTACGCCGGCGCCACCGTCGCCCGCCCGCAAATGGCCCTGGGGCTCTGAGGACCGTGCGCGCCGACCGCTTCCGTCCCACCCGCGCCGGCCTCATCGGTCTGTACCAGTACGCCGACCAGATCTTCTGCTTTGAGGAGGGCCGCCTGGCTCTGCGCGGACGCAACACCTCCGGCAAGAGCAAGGTGCTCGAGCTCGTCGTCCCGTTCGTCCTCGACGGCGACATCAGCCCCCGCAAGCTCGACCCGTTCGCCAAAGACGCGCGTGACATGCACTGGAACCTCATCGGCGCGACCGACAAGTTCCCCGACGCACGGTCCGACCAGCGCTTCGGCTATGCCTGGCTTGAGTTTTGGCATCCCGACCGCAACGAGTGGCTGACGGCCATCATCGGCCTGAAGGCCAACCGCGCCGACAGCGAGGTCAAGCGCCGCTACTTCGTCACCGACCAGCGTGTCGGCATCAACCTCATGCTCTGCGAGCACGCCGCCGGGCGCGTCACCCCTGTCGGCCTGGATACCGCGATCGCCCGCATCGCTGCCGGTGGCGACACCTTCTCCAAGCAGGCGGCTTACAAGACCTGTCTGCGCGAACGGCTCGTGGGCTTCGACAGTGCCGAAACATATGAGGAGATGCTGCGCCTCATTCGCCAGCTGCGCCAGCCGAAGCTCTCCAAGGAGCTCAAGGCGGACACCGTCTCGGCGATGCTCAACGGCACCCTGCCGGGCATCGACGAGGCACAGGTCCGCAAGCTCAGCGACGGCCTCGAGGGCCTAGAGGAGCTGCGACGCAAGCGGGCGGCGCTGACGACCGCCCGCGGCCTGGCGCACAGCATCGACGAGCAGGCCTACCGCCGCTACGCCTGCGCCGCCGTCGCTCACCGCGCCGGATCGCTTCGCCACTCCGAGCAGGCATTCGAGACCGCCAGTGGCGCGCTCGGCCGCCACGAAACCGCCATCGACGAGGCCCAGTCTGCCGCCCAGGAGGCCGAGTGGGAGGTCACCGATGCCGAGCTGATCCACCGTAGGGTCCAGCGTCGCCTAGAGGCGCTGCTCGCCTCTCCCGAGGTCCAGGACGCCAGCCGCATCGTCGAGCTCGGCGAGGCCGTCGACGCGGCCCAGATTGACGTGGAGACCGCATCGCACGAGGTCCAGACGGCCCAGACCGCGGCGCTGGAAGCCGCCGCCTCCGTCGCGGAGGCCGAGGACGCTGTTGGCGAGGTCACCACCGCCCTCAGGCTGCTGACCGGCAAGCTGGAGGCCGCATGCACCGACGCCGCAGTGCCCGCCGCCGACGTCAGCCTCGTCGCCAGCCTGCTCGATGGACGCGAGGCGCTCATCAAGCAGATGCGCCGCCTGCTGGGCGACGAACGCGACGCCGACGCCGAGCAGCGCCGTCGCGCCGACGCCGAGACCGACGCCGCCGCCGAACACGACGATGCTTTGGCCGGCGCTGAGGCCGCCGAGCAGGCACTGACCGCCGCCCGGTCGCTGCTGCGCGACCAGACCGCCGCCTGGCTTGCCGACCTCGACGTCCTGACTCCTGACGCCGATGGTGCGCAGGTGCTGATCGACGACCCGGAGAGTCAGCGGGATCGCGTCGACGGCTGGTGGCGGGCAGCCGTCGCGCAGGTCACCGCCAGCCGTGCCGGCATAGCTGAGCGCCGGCGAGTTCTGCGGGAGCGCCACGCCGAGCTCGAGGAAACGATCGCGCAGCTGCGCGAGCACCGCCAGGACGAGCCGCCGATGCGCCAGACCGACCGCGCCGAGCGCGCCGGCCGGCCCGGCGCGCCGCTATGGCGGCTGGTGGACTTCGCCGAGCACGTCAATTCCGAGGACCGCGCCGCGCTGGAGGCAGCCCTCGCCGAGGCTGGGCTGCTTGACGCCTGGGTGGCCCCCGACGGCACCGTCGCACGCCAGGACACCGCCCTTGTCGCCGGGGTGCTCGCCGACGGCCCGACGCTGGCCGACCTGCTTATCGCCGACCCGCACGCCGACGCGGTCGACCACGATCTCGTGGGCACCCTGCTGTCCGGCGTGGCCCTCGAAGGCACGATCTCGGTCGGCCTCGGCCGGTTCCAGGCCGGCGTCCTGCATGGCCGGGCCACGAAGGCCGAGCCCGAGTACATCGGCGCCCAGGCGCGCCAGACCCGCCGCCGACGTCGCATCGCCGAGGCCGAGGTCGAGCGGGACGCCATCGCCGGCCAACTCGACGACTTGGCCGCCCAGGACGACGTGCTTGCCGCCCGCGCCCAGGCCGCCGAGGACGAGCGCCTCGCGCTGCCGGGCACCGACGGCGTGCAGGCCGCCGACCGCGCCCACACCAAGGCACTGCAGGCGGTTGAGGCCACTGATCGTCGGCTGGCCCAGGCCCGTGGCGAACAGCGTCGCGCCGATCAGGCCCTCGCCGCCGCCCGGCGCGCGGTTGCCGAGCACGAAGAGCGCCATGGCATCCCCGGCCGGCCCGCCGCGCTCAGCGCTCTGGATGCCCACATCGAGGCCGCCCGCGCCCTGCTGAACAAGCACGCCGTCGAGACGGTCCGCAGCCAGGAGCGCGACCGCGGGCTGCAGGCCGCGCGTAGGGCGCATGCCGGCCAGGCCGCAACCCTGCATGCCGCCGAGCACCGCAGCGTCGGCCGTGCCCGCGCGTTGGCCGACGTCCAGGGGGCGCTGCAGGCGGCCGAGATGCGCCTGGGCCGCTCGAGCAGCGAGGTCCTCGAGCAGGTCCGCCTGGAGCGCAGGGAGGTCGAGCGGCTCGACCGGGAAGCCAAGACCGCCCGCGACCGCCACGGCGCGGCGCGTGAGGCCTTCGCCCGCTTGGACGAGGCAACCGGCGCGCTGTCCGCGAGCCGCGACGCGGCCGGGCAGGCTCGCCGCGATGCCGTCGACGGCGTTCGAGCTCTTGGTCAACTGCGGCTGTTCACCGCCGCTGCCCCCATCGACCAGGTGCTCATCGACGATGAGGCCAGCGCTGGCGGCTGGACGCTAACCGTCGCCTTGGAGCGCATCCGCGCCCTACCCGATAGCTTCAGCACCCAGGTCAGCGATCGCCGGCTGGAGCAGCTGACCAATGAGGTTGGCACTCGTATCGACACGCTCGCACGCGAGCTGGCGAGCCATGGCATGCAGGCCACTATTCGCCACCACCTCGGGCTGATGGTCTGTGAGGTCACTTGGAGGGGCACCGACGTGCCGCTGCGCACCCTCATCACCAAAGTCGACGAAGAACTCGTGCATCACACGCGGCTGCTGAGCGAGGAGACCAACCGGGTGCTCGGCCAGTCGGTGCTCGGCGAACTGGCCGAGCACCTTCGCGGCCGCGTCGGTGCCGTGCGCCGCAGCCTGGCCGGCCGCAACGCGGCGCTGCGCAAGTGCCCGACTGGCGGCGGACGGACCCTCGAGCTCAAATGGACGGTCGCCGATCTCGGCGACCACGATGTGCGCGCCGTCAAGCTGCTGTCGGAGCGCTCGGTGATGGCGATCCCCGAGGAGGACCGTCAGCTGGTCTTTGACTTCATCGTCCGGCGCCTGCAACGTGCCACCGAGACTCTCGAGGACGAGACCGACGCCGACCGGCGCCGCGGCAGCGTCGCCCAGGCCCTCGACTACCGCACGTGGTTCACCTTCGAACTCTACGTCCGCGAGCTGGACGGCAGCGTCGAACGGCTCACCGGACGCAAGCACGGCGAGGGCTCGGGCGGCGAGCAGTCAACGCTCATGAACGTGGCCCTCTTCGCCTCGGCTGCCGCCATGTACGACCTCGTCCCCCAGGCCCCGCGCCTCATAGCACTCGACGAGGCGATGGACGGCATCGACGAGGGCGTTCGACGCAACGTACTCGGCGCGCTCGTCGACCTCGAGCTGGACTTCGTGGCCACCTCGTTCGACTTGGACCCCTGCGTGCAGGAGGTTCCCGCGGTCGGCTTCTACGAGCTGCACCGCGACAACGCCGAGTGGGGGGTTTTCGCCCAGCACTTCATCTGGAACGGGAGCGACATGGTCGAGGTCGTCGACGAAACCGCCGCGTGAGCCTGCCAGAGGAGTTGGCCGCCTACGCCGCCCAGCCCGGGTTTGCCCGGCTGTGGGCACAGGCCCACCGGCGTGTCGAGGAAGAGGGCTCGGTCAACGCTCGGGTCCGACTCAAGGCGCCGACCGACGCCGAGCTCGACGCCATCAGCGGTTTGCTGGGTCGCACGCTCCGCGCCACTGGGCCGCTAACCGTCGACCTGCGCCGCCTCGACGAGGCGCTGCGCGCCTCGCGTTACGAGGTGTGCCTGCAGGAGCTGCTCGAGGCCCTCGGCGGGCCGCTGCGCGACCTGCCCGCCGAACGGGCGGCGACCCGCGAGGGCACCGCGGCCGCCTGGGAGCGGGCCGTGGCGCACCCCGCGATCGAGCGCCACGCGCCGCTGGCCGCATGGCTGGAGCACGTCCGCCGCCGCGGCCTGCACAAGCGGTTGAGCCCGCAGGACCCCTTCGGCCTGCTGACCGGGGCTCTGGACGTGCTCGCACACCTGCCGTGTGAGCCGACGGCCGGCCTGCCCGCCTTCGCTGCTCGCGCCTGTGGCGGCGACACCCATGCTCTGGACCGTGGGCCGCTGGACACCCTGGTCTGCTCGGCCCTGGCCGCGATGGCCGGCCTGGTACCCGCCCGCGGCGCCGCGAACCGCCGCGCGCTGTGGGCCGGCCACGGCGTGATCTGCGACGAGCTGTCCGTCCACTGCCTCGTGCTCGGCCTGGCTCCCCCCGGTGACGGCTACCTGGCGCGGTCGCTACGACTAGCGGCTCAGGCCGGCCAGCCGCGCCGCGTGACCCTGCGCGAGCTGCAAGGCACCGCCGTCCTGAGAGCCGGCCCGGAGGTGTTCGTCTGCGAGAACCCGGAGGTGGTGGCCGCCGCAGCCACCGAGCTCGGCCCATCCTGCCCGCCGTTGGTCTGCACCGAGGGTCAGCCATCGACGGCCTGCCTAGCGCTGCTCAGAGCACTGGCCGCGGGCGGTGCCGTGCTGCACGCGCGCTGCGACATCGATCCAGCCGGACTGAGCTTCCTGGCGCTACTGGCCACGCGCTTCGACGCCCAGCCCTGGCGTATGGACGCAGCCACGTATGCGCTGACCGGCGAGGGGCTCCCCTGGGACGGACCGTTGCCCGACGACCCCACCTTGGGCGCGGCAGTGCGCTCCGCAGGCTGGGTCCAACTTGAGGAGCAGATCCTCGACGCGCTACTTGCCGACCTGCGCGCGGTGGCCTCACCCGCGCGAGAGCGGACGGGCTAGCTCGCCGGCTCTCGGTCTGATGCCCGGGGCGTCGCGAGCTCGTGGCGCGACGATCTCCGGCGCGGTAGAGGACCGGTCGGCGCAGCGGCCTGAAGGCGGGAAGCTCGACTATGGGATAGGGCGCGGCTGAAGCGATCGCCTCATCGAGAGGGCGCAAGCTGGCAGAGCGCGTCGCCCGCGGCAGCGACTCCGCGCCACACGTCCTTACGCTTCGACTGAGGGAACCCGGCTGCAGCCTTACGGACGTTCACGGACTTGTCCATCGCAGACCGGCGTCAACTCGGTCATCGATGAGGCGAGTCTCGACCCAGCCCGTAGTCGTCGGCGAGTGCGCTCGGGGTCGCGATCCGGACGCGTCCGATGTTCGGCATGGAGTAGTCGGTGGTGTTGGACGTGCACAGAACGTCGGCGCCGTCGCGTAGGGCGACGAGCGCGAGGTGCAGGTCGAACGGGTCGAAGTGCTGGACGCTGGACCCCGGCGTCACAGTAGGTTGAGCCTCGAGGTCGGCCAGCAGCTCCTCGTTCTCCTTGCCGGTGAGCTCGTAGAGAACCTCGCCCAGCGGCCGGTCGTGGAGCGCGTGGTTCGGTGTCAGTGCGCGCCCAATCGGCGAGTCATGGATCCTGTCGACGTCGAAGAGTGGCGCAAATGTGTCGAGGAACTCCTCAAGCTCCTCGTGCTCATAGGTGCGAAAGCGGTCGCCAGGGCCGAAGCCCTCGTAGGCGTTACGCAAGAACTCGACACCGACCACTTCGGTCGTGAACCCAGTGAACGGGAAGCCCTGAGCGGCGCGCAGCAGGAGCTCGAACGCGAGGCCGCGAGGGTGGAGGAGGGCCTGACAGAGGACCGTGGCGTCAAACGCCACGACCTCTACCGCGATGCCCGCCTCCTCGCACGGACCTGGTCGACGATCTCCTCACTTGAGATTGCGCCCTGGCCCTCATGGCGCCGCGCGAGCGTCTGCTGCAAGCGGCGGGCCCGACCGACGTCAAAGCGCTCGTCGGACTTCAACGCCACGATCGGAACCTGGTAGGAGCCGCCCGGACGGGTATGCGCGTCGAGCACACCGCGATGGATCCACTTGTAGACGGCCTGTGGAGTCACGTCGTAGACCGCGGCGACCTCGGCGACAGTGACGTAGATCTCGTCGTCATCCTCGACTCGGCCCGTGACGTCTGCGGCCGCGGTCTGCCGCCAGCGCTCGGCGAGCTGCGCCGCGCGGTCGCGGACGTCGTCGTCAAGCCGCTGAATTGCCGCCGTCTCGCGGAGCTGACGGCCAAGCGCGGCGACGAACGCTCGTGCCGTTCCGGCCTGCTCGTCGACCTCTTCGAAGGCCTCGCGCAGTTCGTCGCGCCCGATGAGTCCGCTGAGCTCGAGCAGATCGAAGCTGTCCTTCAGCGCATTGGCGTAGTCGTCGCTATAGAGGCTCAGCTCAGAGCCGATCATCTGAAATGCCGCCATCGCGAGCATGTGCCGCTTGTACTCACGGTCGTCCGCTTCGGCTACGACGGCCTCGCGCCACGCCTGGGCGCGCTCTTCTGGACTCAAGATCAGCATGATGCCGGCATCGTACGGGAGGCTTTCAACTTGTTCAACTCTTTCAACCACATGGTCGGCCGAGTCGCACGGCGGCTCGAGCGGCCGATGCGACCCCAAGCCGAACGAACTGCGATCTCGCGCGATACGCGAGAGGTCCGCAGTTCGTCAGGCCCGTAAACACGGGACCCAGAGGTGCCGAGAAGTGTGCGTAAAGGCCATCGAGATGGCCGAAATCTCAGGCAGGTGAGCAGCTCCAGCGATTCAGGCGGCAGGCGGCCTGCATTTGCAGGGGTTTTCGTCATGGGCGCGGCGGGTTTCGAACCTGCGACCTCTCGCGTGTGAAGCGAGCGCTCTCCCACTGAGCTACGCGCCCTGGCGCCTGCACGCCGAAGCTCCGTGCAGGCCGGCGATGATAGCCGGGCCGGCCCGGGGCGCCCACTCCTTGGCCGCGGGCGCCCACACCGACGGGCACCTCATCTACGCTCCGGAAATGAGCGAGGCGCCCGGCGGCAGACTTCTCCGGCCTGGGGCGGAGATCGACGGGTTCGTGATCGAGGCGATCGCGGGGCGTGGCGGGATGGGCGTCGTCTACCGCGCGCGTCAGAATCGGCCCGATCGGGTCGTGGCGCGAAGGTCATCGCGCCCGACGCGGCCGACGACGACGCGTTTCGGACGCGCTTCATGCTTGAGTCGAGCATCGCCGCGCAGATCGAGCATCCGAACGTCATCCCCGTGTACGCGGTCGGCGAGGCGGACGGGATCCTCTACATCGCCACGCGCGACGTCGACGGGACGGAGCTGCGCAGCCTGCTCGCCAGCAAGGGCCGGCGGACCCGGCCCGCGCGGCGGCGATCGGGGACGGGGCGGGGCGGCGCTCACGCCGCGCACGCCAACGGGCTCGTCACCGCGACGACGAAGCCGGTGAACATCACGCTCGCGACGGTCGCCGGGCACGACCACGTCTACCTGACCGACTTCGGGCTCTCGCGGCGGATGCAGAGCCCTCGGGCCCGACCCGCACGGGCGCTCTCCTCGGCACGATCGACTACGTCGCGCCCGAGCAGGCGCGCGGCGAGCGCGTCGACGCCGGCGCCGACGTCTACGATCGCTCGGCTG